>CAYHPL010000015.1:0-98567 GCA_964358705.1 uncultured Chitinophagales bacterium | reverse complement strand
TATTACTTTACTTTTTCTGAGGTCTTATGCATACTATTTTTGCAATTCACAAAATCTTCTTAAATTTTGCCCGCCAATGTTTGGTAGCGTTGGTGTGATTTAATATATGTCAGGCGATAGGAACGTACCTGTGTGAAGTGATGAATTGTTTATTTAGGTAGGCAATTCATATGCCGCAAATGTAGGAATACTCATAATATTCTTACTGCCAGTTGCCGCACATAAAATTTCGCAGTCGGACGAAATGTAACGTTCCATCCGATAGGTAGCAATACCTTTTTTATATTATTAATGAATATACCCGCATCATCGCAAGATGGTGCGGGTTGTGTGTTTTATAATCCCTCTTCCCCACTTTTCAGAGACTGTATGATAATTCCCGAAGATTGTCTTTCCCGCGAAAGCGGGAATCCAAAAATCCTTGAAACGAAATGGATTCCGTCTTCCGACGGAATGACAAATTGAGATTGGGTGAGATTTTTCTACAAATATTCTACGTCAACGGTGTTGGTGTAATTATTAATTACTAATTAGTAATTAATAATTGTTTGCTCTTCTCCACGCTTCTTCCCTTTGTATTGTGCGCTTTTGAATGTAATATTCACTTGCGGTAACTTCGGGCGTTTGCCGGCGAAAAAATCCTTCAGCGTAAGGATTTGCACTTTCGGATATTCATAACCGGGAACGGAAACAAATCCGCTTTTGGCAACGGTATCGAGCATTGGTTTTGTCGGCTCTGCGGCAGTAAGAAAAATTCCCATTGCGCATTTATGTTTTTCGATTGCTCCAAGCAGCGCGTCAATATCTTTCGATTGCACATGCTCGCCGCCTTTTACCTGAAACGCAACGCGCACCGTAGTTCCTTTCGTATCCACTTGATACAAACCGATGCCGTCAACTCCTTGGTCGCTTCCTTTTGTGCCAAACGTGGAAGAAAAAACTTCAAACTCCGTAATCCACCAATCCTGAAACGCAAACGGATTTTCTTTCCACAATTTTTCTGCGGATTGTTCATCGGTGGGAATGCCGCGCACTTCAAACTTGTTCACGCTTCCTTTATACGAATCCTGCAAGCGGCGTTTAATCAGCGAAACAGCAATCGGAGAAATATCAATGCCAATCCATTTACGATGCAAACCTTCCGCTGCATCAATCGTAGTTCCGCAGCCGCAAAACGCATCAAGCACAGTATCGCCTTCGTTACTGCTCGCTTTGATGATACGCTCTAATAATGCTTTTGGTTTTTGTGTAGGATTACCTTTTCCAAACAATGTGTCCGTTGATATTATTTCTTTCATAGACTTGAAGAACTTGTGTACAAAAATCTAAAAGTTCTTTATTGTTTTCTTTTTTTGCAAGTTCATAAAGGCGAATAAACATTTTTTTTCCGGTTTCAGTTTGTTTAAAATTTTTCTTTAAGAAATTATGTTGCGAGCAAAGCGTTTGTCCATTTTCTATTGTTGCTTCACCACCAAAATCTTTTGGCTTAATATGGTCAACATGTAATTCAACACCATCTTTTTTTCCTCTACCACAAATCACACATTTATAGCCATCTCGCTCTAATATTGTTTTCTTTTGCTTTTCGGAAAAGTCTTCTAATTCTCTGTTGTGAACATATTCGGGAACATATTTATAAATTCCTTTAGAAATTTTTATAAGAAAACCACTTTGTGCAAGTTTTCTAATTCCTCTATCTGGATCTCTGAACACCTCCCCCGTTCTTTTTTTGTATTCTGATGTAACCCAATCTACAACTTCGGGGTGTTCAATATTTCTATTGGGATTGTTTATAAAGAACTCTTTTAGAAAGTTAGATATAGTTGTTTTGATTTCAAATAAATTTTCTTTTGAAAACTGTTTGAAATGTCTGGCAGTAAAGTTTGAAGAATAAACAATAATTCTCTTTTCAATAAATTGTTCTTATTAGGTTGTTCTTTACGTATTTCAGACTCAATGAACTTCCATTCAATATCGAAATCTATTTTTTTCATAGTTATTTTCTTTCTGTTAAACTTTCAATCATCTCTATACTCTTATGAAGCTGAAGCATTAAGATAAATCTAAAACCAGATGGAGTAATTACTATTTGTTTTCCAATCTTTCCAAGTAATTCTAAATCAACAGCAAAGTTCAAAAATGTATAAGTAGCAGTACTTAATGATTTAATTGATTGCCATTCATTTATCTTTCCACTTATTGTTTGAAACATTTCACTTAAATCCGAAAGTTGAATAGGGTAAGAATTTCTTGATAAAAGAAAGGCGCTTTCCACGATTGAATAAATCCCAAATACTGAACTTGAATAGAAAGGATCTTTTGAAATGAAGTGCTTGAGTATGTCAATCTGATTACTGTTCAATCGATCAATAAAAATATCTTCATTGAAATTTTGAAGATAATTATCCCCTAAATCTGTTAAAAAATAATTATAGTTTCTTTTTCTAACTAACCCAAATTCTTTTGCTACTCTTAAATGGTTATGAACACTTCCTTTTGATAGATTGATTGTATTTGCAATTTCATCTTGTTTTGATTTTCCTCTACTTAATTGAACTAATGCTCTATTCATTAACCCTAAACTAAATACTCCATAATCGTTTGGCTTTATATTTAAAAAAGGTGCAATCGCTGATAAATTTTCAAAATAATTTTTTAAAACATCAAGCGGTTTGTAAATAGTTAGTTCAACATTACTTTGTTTAGCAAACTCAATTTGTTTTTTTGTCGCTTTAGTTACCAAAAGAAAACATAAAATATTTCCAGCAATTAACATTTCATTATTTTGAAGATTTACAAGTTCTTTTTTGTAATCAAGAATTTGTTGTAAGTATTTTTCCTCAAACTTTGTTACTTTCAATTCAACTAAACATAAATTCTTTCCACTAGAGAGTAATAAATCAATTCGTTCCTCTCCATTTCTCAATCTCAATTGTCGTGCAATAAGTTTTAAATCTGTTTGGAAATGTAAGATTTTAGATAAATAAAAAAGATTAGCAACTAGCGCATCTTCAACTTGACTCTCACTAATATTGTTATGTTGCTTTAGTTTCATAATATTAATTCTGAAATTTTAAACTATCCCAATTCTATTATTATTTGCTGCTTCAATTAAAGTAGTTCCACTTCCACAGAATGGATCGAAAACAACATCTCTTTCAAAACTAAAAAGTTTCATTGCGCGATGAGGAAGTTCTCTTGGAAATGGCGCGGGATGACCAATTTTTTTTTTACTTACTCCATTAAATGTCCAAACTCCGTTTGTCAAATCCATAAAATATTGTTTTGTAAAATCAGAAATTTTTGTTCCATGTGTTTTTTTCCACTCATCTTTATACAAAACTAAAATCAATTCGACTGGAGCAATGACAAATGGAGCAGAAGCAGAAAGCCAAGAACCCCAAGCAGTTCTGCGAGATATATTTCCTTCGTTCCAAATTATTGTGGAATGATATTTCCATCCGACTTTTTGAGCGATACGAGTAATGTCAGCACCAACACTTTTTTGTCCTCCTTTATTTTTATCTAACGGACAATTCAATAAAAATCTTGTTTGCGTTCTACTCCACTTGTAACAATTTGAAATCCATTTTTCAGAAAATTCTAAATATTCTTCATAAGTCAAATCGTCTTTATGAGAATTGTATTGTAGATCTACGTTGTATGGTGGAGAAGTAACAATCAAATCAGCAAACTCTTTCTCGAAAGTTCTTTCATTCAATACGTCTCCTTGAAAAAGAATAACGTCTTTGTGTCGAAAATAATCTACTCGATATGGTGTACTTGTTTCTTTTAAAACGCTGTACACTTCTCGTGTTTCATAAATTACTTTTGATTTCTTTTTCTTTCTCTGTTTTGTTTCTATCATTTTAAATTTGGTATGAAATTATGTTGGTAAAGATAATAAAGTAATCTTGTTGTTCACCTGTTCTCAAATACGAACTCATTGTCGAATCGCAATGTAAATAAAAACTTCCCGTTGGTTTTAATACGCTATGCAACTCTACAATACGCAAACTCATCATTGCCAAATAGGGAAATGCCTGGTCTGCAACTTTTTGATATGCGAGCAAGAGGTAATACAAGTTTTCCGTTTGCATCGTATGCAGTTCCGCAAGCGAATCCTGAATATTTTTGAGCGTCCACGTATCTTCAAAGGCAATGCGCTGGCTTTGTATTTCCTTATCATCAAAGAAAATATTATAATCGCGTTTGCTGTTAAACGGCGGGTCAATGTAAATCAAATCCACGCTGTCGTTGGGAATGTCGCGCAACACATTCAGGCAATCGCCGAGATAGAGAGTGTTCATAATTGTATCAATTTTTTTAAAAAAAACAAAACGACAAACATTGTCATACCCGCGAAAGCGGGTAACCACAAAACGATGTAAATGGATTCCCGCTTACGCGGGAAAGACAAAAAAATGTGCCGTAAGAATTCATTACAAAGTATGAATAATTTCTTCATACAAATCTTTCCATTCGGGATTCAGTTTTTCAATCAATTCAATCTTCCATTGTCGCCGCCATTTTTTTATTCGCTTCTCTCGCTCAATTGCGTAACGAATATCCGGGAACTCTTCAAAGTACACAAGATTGTGAACGCTATACTTTTGTGTAAAACCTTTTACCACATTATTTTTGTGTTCATACACACGACGAACTAAATGATTTGTTACTCCGGTGTAGAGTGTTCCGTTTTTTTTACTTGCTAGGATATAGACGAAGAAACGGTAGTGCATAATTTTTTCAAATTGCTATGGATTCCCGCTTACGCGGGAAAGACAATATGATAGTCTGGAATGACGATGTGATTGTGTTCATTAGAAGTTAGATTGTAGATTGAGTTCAAAATGCTTTTGAAATGCTTTCAAAATTTTTAACATTACACCGTTTTCAAAACTACAAATAAGTTCTCCTTCGCAGAATCTGTCTTTGCGAACGATAGTTGTTACAAGTTTACACAGCGTTTCACACGTCAAAAGAGAATAATCACGATTTTCATCATTTAGAATTTTGACTCCTTCGTCCCAATGCGTCCAATCGAAATTCGAGTCAAGATTTAAGTCAAATCCGAGTCGGAGAAATTTACTTACAACCGGCGATGATACGTAATAAGGAAAAATGTTTACTCCCTCTTCGTCTTTTTCTCCAACGATTAATTCTCCGAATGAAGTCGTGTTTTCAACTTCGAGAATTAATTCGGAAAGTCTCTGCAAATCTTTTTGTTGAATGGTTCTCATACGAGAAAGATGGAAACGACTAAGAATGAAAAAAGATGAGAATCAGGAGGGAACCAACACAGTAAATCCCGCTTGCTCAAAATGCGTATCGAACGTAAGCGCTACGGAAATATTTCGTTCTTTCATTACGATAAACGAAACACAATCTACCAAACTCCATGATTTGTCCAGACGAGAATTGTATAATTCTAAACCACGTCGTAAAAATGTTTCGTTAATATGAACCGTATGAACATCGTCGGCATTGAGAAGTTCACGAATGGTTTTAGATGCTTCACTTTTGAACTTTCGTGAAAATGTGTTACCTATTTCTAAAAGAACTCCTGATGTTGTCAGAAAAACTTCCCGGGCATAAATTTTAGAAAGCGCAACTGCTTCTTCATGATTTTGGTCGGTTGTGTCAATCAATGCGACGGTAAACGAAGAATCAAGAAAAATAGTTTTCAAAGTTGTTTCTCCCCCGATAAGTACGCATCAAGGTTAACGGAAAGGTCGGAAGGACCATCAATCTGAATCCTGCGGAGTTTTTCCATTATGCTTTCTTTTGGTTTGTCTGTTGTTCTCTGTTCTAAATCTTGAATATAATTGTAGAGTTTTTCCAATTGTTCTTCTGGAACATTATCAATTTCCGATTTGAGTAATTCTTTTGTAACCATAATATTTTGTTTGTTTGTAATTGTATTTTAAAATAACTGCAACAAAGATAATAAAGTAAAATTGTTGCTCGCAACAACACATTCAGGCAATCGCCAAGATAGAGAGTGTTCATTGTATTTTAGAATTTAGAATGAAGATTTTAGATTTAGTTGAGAATGAGAAGAAACAACAACACGTTATGACTTCTTTTTTTTACTTTTCTTCGTTTCATTTTCTTCTTTCAACATCTTTTTATAGCCGGTTTTCAGTTCTTTATGAATTTCGGGGATTTTCTTTTCAAGCGGTAAATGCTCAGGAGATTTTCCTGTATTTTTCTTTACTATCTCCCGCACTTCTCTTCCTACATCGTAATGAGTTTGTTCAAGGTTTTGCTGCCCTGTAATGTTTTTGTTTTTAATACGTTCTTCCGTTTGAGTTATGCGGAAAAGATTAGCGGCAAGTTCTGTTCGTCCCATATATTCGATGAGTTTATCAATCTGAATGTCCCGTCGTTTGGCTAAGTCCCAATTCATCATATTGTATAACCCGAGATAACCGGCATTGTGGAATCGGGCAAAATCAGTAACACCTGCATTCTTTGCTGCTCTCACCAGCGATTTATTGCCCTCCTTTAATTCATCACGTATTAACAATCGCTCAATATCTTCGTTGTTTTGAATGTAGAGTTCAAATCGTCTTGTCAACTCAATAAAATACATTTGCGCTTTTGCAACTTCCGGTTTTTTCGGGTCGCCATTCATTACCGTTAAGTAGCACGCAAAGCGAGAGAGTTTAAAATCCTGCATCTGTTCACCACTGAGTTCACGCATTTCCGCACGGAAGTTATCGTAGTGATTGATGCCAAGAGTAATACATGCCTTCGTTGCTCTATCAAGAACTTTCTTGAATGATTTCATATCTGTGTATCCAACCATTTTCATCAAATCGGAAGCCCACCAAAATGAGTTTCCGTTTTCGTTCTTGAAATCTTCAAAAGTAAGTTCGTTTTCTTCGTATGTTATAATGTTTGTCATGTGTAATTATACTTTCAGTAAAAAATGCGGATGGAAAATACCAAGAAAAATAGTGAATAACAATCGGCTAAAAGCTAACAGCCAACTGCTTATTCACTTCACATTAAAATATTTCGCCTGCGGATGTTCATCGTTCCAGCGAAGGTGAATTACGCTGCAACGGTATATGCGAAATTTACTACTTCAACTTGCATCTGTCCAATACGCGCAGATTCAACGATGGATTCTAATTTTTCTGCAATATCATCAGGAATCCATTCTTCTCCGCATTGTGAACAAACGGAAGCAGGAACATTGCGTACAACGACAACACCGCTCGTATAGTCAACGGTAAAGGTTGTTGTCGCGCTCTTTTTAACTCCTCCACAAAGAGGGCAAGAGGTATTACTCATAATTTTCTCCGGGTTTTAAAATCTGATTCAAATTTTTCTACTGTTGGTTCGTATGCTGTTATGATAAATATTTGTGATTCACTCTCATTGAGTGATGCAACAATGTGTAGAGGACGATTATTGATAAATTTAAAAATAAGCATGCTCGGAAACGGCTTATCATCGAAATACTCTTCAATAATTTCGCCATTACGTAATATATCTTTTACATCTTCTCTGCTAATTCCTCTTTCAAACATTCGCTGTAATGCATGTTTTCTCCATTCAATATTCTGAGAGGAAATGGCTTTTTCAAATACAATGCGGTTCATAAATTCTATAAAATATACTCTATTTTCTATTTCACATTAAAATACTTTGCCTGCGGATGATGCACGATAATTGCAGAAGTGGATTGTTCCGGCACAAGTTGAAATTCTTCCGTCAGTTCAACACCGATGCGCTCGGGTTGCAGCAATGCGAATAATTTTGTTTGGTCTTCGAGATGCGGACAAGCAGGATAACCAAAACTATAGCGCGCTCCGCGATATCCCTGACTGAATAACCGTTTTATCTCTTTCGCATCATCGTGTGCAATACCTAATTCTTCCCGCATTGTTTTGTGCCACAATTCAGCAAGCGCTTCTGCACATTCTACACTCAATCCGTGAAAATATAAATAGTCCTTGTAATTATTTGAAGTAAAAAGTTCCTGCGCATATTCCGATGCTCTCTGTCCCATCGTAACGAGCATCATTCCAATCACATCAAACCTGCCCGATTCTTTTGAAGTGAAATAATCTGCAAGGCAAAGATGTCTATCATCGCGCTGTCGGGGAAAAGAGAAGGTGAGTGAATCGTGGTTCGTGAATCGTGAGTCGTGATTGGTATAAACAATCAAGTCATTGCCATCTGACTGGCATTGAAAATATCCATAGACGACTTTCGGTTCGAGTAATTTTTCTTCTTTCACTTTTTGTTTTAAGGTTTCGTATGCAGGAGAAATCTTTTCGTCAAGTAATTGTTGATACTCATCGCTGCTCATCTTCCCTTTGCGCACCTGCCACTGTCCGCGAAAAAGCGCAACTTCATTTACATATCGAAATACATCTTCGAGAGAAATATTTTCGACAACTTTACTTCCAGAGAATGGCAGAGTTGGAATTGTATCAACAGGTTTGAGAGTTGAGATTTGTGGCGCATCTTTTTCTGAAAGAAATATTTTTGCTTCCTGTCCGGTAAGATTATCTTCATTGTCTGCTTCATTATCCTTTGTGGAAATTTCTTTTGCTCCTTCCAAAGTTCCCACTGCTACTTTTTCCATAAAATGCAAACCGTCAAATGCATCATTTGCGTATGCAACATGTCCTTTATACACAGCGCGTAAATCATTTTCCACATATCTTCTTGTCAATGCCGCGCCGCCAAGCACAACTGGAATGTGAAGACCGCGTTCATTCATTACTTCGAGATTTTCTTTCATAATCACTGTGGATTTCACAAGCAATCCGCTCATACCGAGCGCGTTTGCTTTATGTTCCTCCACTGCGTGCAACATTGTTTCCACAGGACATTTTATACCGAGATTAATGACTTTGTAACCGTTGTTTGTGAGAATAATATCTACGAGATTTTTTCCAATGTCGTGTACATCGCCTTTCACTGTTGCGATAACCATTATGCCTTTGGTGGATGAATCTTCCTTCTTCATAAACTGCTCAAGATATTTCACTGATGTTTTCATCACTTCTGCGGATTGCAATACGAAGGGTAATTGCATTTGTCCGCTGCCAAATAATTCGCCAACGACTTTCATTCCTGAGAGTAAAATGGAATTAATTATTTCCAGTGCAGAATATTTTGTGAGCGCTTCATCAAGGTCTTTTTGCAAACCGGTTTTTTCTCCGTCTATGATGCGATGCTGTAATGTTTCTTCTATGGTTGCAAATTTTTCTTTCGATGCCTTTGCTTCACTTTTTTTATCAGCATAATATGCCATCAATTCGGTGAGCGGGTCGTAGATAAGTTTTTGTGCGGGCTGTTCTTGTATCATGCTCTAAATTTTTGTGAAGAATATACAAACGAAACGAAGGAGGAGAAAATAAAAAAACGCCATCCTTCTCTGTGAAGAATGGCGTTTGTGTAAAAAAATGTTCTCATTAAAATTCAAAGCCAACGGTGACGCGGTGCGATGCGAGAAGATAATTCAAATCGGAATATGCATAATCAATTTTTGCAATAATTCCTGTTTCGGGAAGTTCCCAATGAATGCCTGCTCCTGCATTGGTGGTATAATTTCTTTCAAACTTTTTTTCCGATACATTCGTGCCGCCGCGCAAAAAGAAAATATCACGATAGCTCCATTCCGCGCCGATGTACGGAACAGGACTGTAATCACGCTCATCACGATAATCTACATTCACCTGCAGGGCATTCATATCATCACGAAACGCATCGAACGCAATTCCAAAATGAAATGCAAGCGGCAACGACCATTCCTGTGTTTCGAGATGTGCAACAACATCATTCGGATTCGAACCAACAGTCGGAAACGGGTCAATCGTCAAACGTGTATCGCGTCCTTCGAGACGTAAATTTGTTCCGAAATTAGTAACAGCCGCACCAAGTTTAATTCCCTCAATGCCGGTATCAAACTGCAATCCGACATCAGCGGCAAACGCGCTTGCTTTTGATTCAGAAATAACTTCTGAAATAAATTTCCCCTGCAATCCGATGCTAAACTGGTCTGTCAGATTTTTTGCATACGCTAATCCGACAGCAAAATCGTACGCAATAAAAGTTCCTCCTGTTCCTTCCGGTTGTTCCCACGTGGTAATTTTCATTTCTCCCATCGAGAGATAGGAAAGACTGATACCGATAGTACCAAAATTTTCCAATGGAAATCCGCCTGCAAAAAATGAGTGATTCAAATCTGCAATCCAGTCATTGTGTGCAAACATCAATTCATTATTTTGAAAATGTGCAATGCCAGCAGGATTCCAGAATAATGCAGAAGGGTCATCAACGGAGGCAACAACAGCGCCATCAAGCGCAGCGCCTCTGCTTCCGACTCCGATTTTTAAAAAATTGGCGGCTGATGTTCCCACATTATTGAATTGCGCAACTGAAAAAGTGAAATTTACAATGCCTGCGCATAAACATATCATTGAAAAATTTATCATTCGTTTCATATACATTTTCCTTTTTATTTAATGACAGCAAATTTACCGATGTACTCGCCCAAATCCGATTGGACATGAAAAATATACACACCAAATGATACTTCCTGGTCGTTCAGCGTTTTCAAATTCCATCGCTCTATTGGTGTTTTATTTGTATGCTCCAGCGTTTGCACTAAATCGCCTGCGACGTTAAATATTCTGATTGTACAATCCGAAAGCGGCAAATGATGAAACTGTAACTGTCTTTCAACGCCAAATTTCAGAATCTCATACGGCGAACTGACGATGTACGGATTTGGTACAACAGTGATATCATCCAAACTTTTTTTGGTCATTGTTGCCGCTGTTGCTTTGCGTGTTGTAAATTCATATATGTCCTGATTGCCGATGAGATGATTAGTATTAACCTGCACACTGAGTGGTACACCTGCTGGCAAAACTGAATTGGTATCAAAAAGAATTTTATAATTAAAATCGCTTCCTTTTGCTTTCAGCCCGCGTTGAAATGAAGAGCCAAAACTGAAATTCCACGTTGCGGGGTCATTTGCAGAAATTGCAGTATCACTATAATCAAGATTGACAATAGAAATTCCTTCGTCATAAAAATCCAATGTTGTACTATCAGCACGTATCGAATCCCCTGTCGCGTCAATGACACCGACGACTTGCATATTTCTTGTCAGATTCCACACCTGAAATGGCGCTTTGAAATAGTAACTTTGCTTTCCTTTTATTGCGGTCCAACTGCTGTCAGTTCCAAATTTAATTTCATAATCGTCCGTTAATCCCGAAGCGCCATTTGCTATTGCTTCCCATCCGCTTACTTTTATACTTGTAATGCCTTGCGGGAACATTTTTGTATTGCGAACACCTAATACTGTATCTTGCACAAGCAGAGATATTCCATCAAATTTTGGCGCATTATCGAGTAATGGATTGAACAAATTCATTGGTACGTTTTCGAGATAAAATGGCGCATATCCGACAGAATCCTGTCCTCTTATAGAAGTGTAAATTTTTACCGTATCAACAGCACGGGCAAATTGATTTGTGGTAAGATTTTTCACAGAATATTTTTTATTCCCTAACGTTGTATCAAATGTAATTCTGTACAAATCTCCGGTAACTTTATTTGCATCAATCAATGTTACAGGAAAACTTTCTATCGTGCATCGTCCTTCTGTTAAATGCGGTTGATTTGATTTTCCTGTCGTAAAGCCAGATGGCGGCGCGTACGGTACAACTGCAACAGTATTATCACCTTTTTTTTCCGGCTCACTTTTAGTAGAATTTTCCAGCGGCGGCAGCACTCCATCTTCGTGATCATAAGCGACAACTGCATACCAGTATTCATAGCCATTGTTGACATCATTATCAACAAATGTATGTTGTAAGCCGGTATCATCACCAAGTAAAAAATATTCTCCGAGTGGATGCGTACTTTCTCCTGTAATTCCATTTACCAAATCAAATTGCTTTAATGCACGCCAGTATTTCATTGCGCCACTAACATCAAGTATCTTCTCTCCCCACGAAACTCCGCGGTCAGTAGATTTGAAAATTTTATATCCTTCAAATGAATTGGTGTGTGTTAATCGGTCATTGATGTGGTCTATACTTCCGTTACTTCTTCTGTAAATTCCTTTCTCTGAACGGTCATCCCAATACAACGTTATTTTTTTATTTCCTGCAACCGCAGTAACATTTGGTTCGGGAGGTGATTCTGCTGATTCATAATTTGCATTATACAATAACTGACACAGCATTGCGCTGCTGAATAAATCTGCTCTGTTACTTCCGTGTATTGTCGCATACGCAAATGGAAGCGCTTCTCCGGGTGCAAGTGTAAACGGTCCGCTCGCTACAACATACGTAACATCCGGTCCGTATGAATTAGGTGTTTGTGTGTTATCACCGGAATGTGGAATAATGTTCGATGGCGCCATTACGCCTGCGGCAAGTTGGTCATATTCACTTTCTTCGTTTTGTGGTGCGGCGGAGTATTCAAACACCTGAAAAGTCGTAACGCCTGCTCGTTGCCCTGTTGAAGGATTTACAGGTGTTTCGAGAAATTTTAATCCAACCCAGCCAACATTTTTTGGAACAAATCCCTGCGCTTTATCGTCGCCATCCCACAAATAAGTAAAATTCCAGAGTAATGAGTCTTGCGTTGTCGAATATCCAGAAACATCATCGCCGATTTTAATCAATGCCGCATAGTCATCTGTCCATTCTGCCGCGCCTTGTTCAGGACAATCGGGGTCATCGTGAATGCCAACATAAACGTTAAACAATGTATCACTGCTGATATTGCGCACGAGTTGTTTATAGACAATATAATTTCTGTTCAGAATATCATCGTACTGCAATGCCCATACATCTATGCGGATTCCCATCGGATACGGTTTATTTCCATTCTCTGCATCATTATCCGTTACCACAAAATATGCTTCCCGAGGCGCTTTTACTTTCCCATTGACGATTCCTGGAAAACATGGTTCAGAAAAGGAAGAATCTTTCGGCATTTCATAAGGACCAGTTGGCCAATCATCAGGCCAGGATTCTGGAATATCACTGAATGCAATACCAATATTTTTTCTCTCGTCAACAATTCCTGCATCGTAGCCGGGCAATGGTTGAAATTCTTCTTCACTGAAACGTGCAGCACCGCGCGTTCCGCTTGCTACAAATTTTTTGCTTATCAAACCGGTTGCCGTATCTCGCTTCATTGCTCCAATTAATGGCGCCATCGTCCAACGATAGGTAATTCCGCTTCGCGCAGGAAATTCATAGCATAATCCCCAACGGTCGTAACCAAGTGTCGCGGCATTGGAAATTATCGCCCACACATTGCCAATATTCAATGCTGAACGCTTTCTGTCTGCAAAAGAAGAACTATTGACAGGACTGTTTTTTAGTAAAGAATACCCTCGCTGAGGTGCGATAACATTATTGTAATATTCTTCCTTCGTCATAGTTATTTTTTTTTGCGCAACAATATCGGAACAGAACAAAATGCTTATGGTAATAATTAAAATAAAATTTTTTCTCATTGTTTCCTCCTAATATTGAATTTCTACGCCAAGAATGAAATGTCGTTGGGGACCAAAGAAAGAAGGATTATCCATTGATTCCGCAGTCGCACTTGGATTGGAATTGTAGTCTGGTTTTCCTGTGCTGTCAAAAACATTATACACATTTCTTTTGTCAAAAATATTTTCAACATCAAGAGAAAATACTATGTTAAACGGATTGAATGAAATTTTACGATAGATGCGCATATCAAAATTTCCTGTCCACGGCTGCCTTCCGCTGTTAATATCTCCAAGAGGTTTTCCGCGTGGCTCCCGTGGTGTATAAGGCAAACCGCTTCCAACATCTCCGAGAATACTTCCACCCCACACATCATAGTCAAGTCGAAAATTCATCGTTAATGTATGCGGCTGGTCCCACGCAAGCGTAACCGTTTTTTTTGCCGGAACATATCCATACACAGATGCATTCCATACTTCATTGGAATGAGTTGACCACACATCTGCATTTCCTTCTGCGCGCGAGAACGTATAATTTAATCCAAATGAATAATGATTAGCAAAACGCCGCTCAAGCGTAATTTCTATACCGCGCGAATTTGCATAATCAAGGTTTGCGATGCGTGTGTGATTATCGGGAGTAAACAACGGCTGTGTAGCAATATAATCGTATGTATCTTTATAAAACATCCGTACACCCAGCACCATATTTTCATTCAAAATATATTCGCCTCCGAGTTCATACGCATGCGTTGTTTCCGGTTTCAATTTCGGGTTACCTATCGCATCCGTTGATTTGCCTACACCCAAAAAAAGATAGTTTGGGTTTTGCTGGCGAAATCTTCTGTAGAGAAAATTAAAATCAGGATACTGAAAAAAATGTCCGTAAGAAAAATGAATTTTGGCTTTCGTAGTAATTGGAAATGCAAACCCGAAACGTGGGGAAATTTTTGAACGAGGAGCAACTTTATCGCTCTTAATTCTCACCAGTTCTGAGCTATCCCGAGGGTCCGATGGATTCAGATTAATCATTTCATACACATCAGGCGACTGTACATTCAAGTAATCAAAACGAAGTCCAATATTAAATACCATATTGCGGTATTCAAATTTATCTTGTATGAATGATGAGAACTGGAGCGGGCGAAATGTGTAATCCGTAATATCGTAATGCCTTCCTTCAAATTGAACGGATGGGTCTATGTGGTCCCAATATGTATTCACCCCATTTATCCAATAATCACTTATTCTGTGCTGTTTCAACTCCATACCAAATTTTATGTTATTGTTATCATCCAACTGACTTGTAAAATTCATTGCAAACGTATTGGAAATTGTTCGCGCATCTCGGAAAGAATCATCAATGGAATTTACTTTAAGAGAGACTTTTATTTTTTTATAATTCCGGTATCCTTCATTCAATAAGAGAAACAAATTTGCATTCACTGCGCTTCCCTCTTCCAATACTGTATCTCCGGAAGCAAGAGTGATGTGCAATGTATCTGCCAACGTCATATTGGTATATCCCTGCCGGAGCGCTTCATCAAGCATAAGAAAAGAATAATACGGCGCATAAAAGATATAATTTGATGTTGAGTCAAAACTCACATTTCCAAGCACGGGAGTAAATACCCTCCGATGGTCGCCATTCAATTGCTCTTCAAATGTGTATTCTTTTTCGTTGTAATCAAAATATGAATACCGTATTTCGTAAAATGTGCTTTGAGAAATTGTATGTGTCAAAGAAAAATTTCCTAAAAGACTTTCATTCAATTTTTTGCCTTTGAATTGAGGATATTCTTTAAACGATTGGTCGTACTCCCGATATTTTCGATGAAAATAAACAGCGCCAACTTGAATTTTGAATTCTGAAAGCGGGCGAAATGTAAGTTTTGCCTGTGCGCGATTCTTTACGTCAAATAAATCAAAAATAAAATGATGCTGAATTTTTCTTCCTCCGGGTGAATAATATGTTGGTCCATCAGAGGAATTAAGATAGGTGTTCGTTTGCTGTCTGTCACCGCTAAAAAAGAAGGAAACATCTTGCTCAAGCGGACCACTTAAAGAAAATTCTGTATTGTGCGAACCCCAATTATTTCTATCTCCTCCGAATGCATCGCTCGAATATCTTCCTGTCGCTTCCCATTTATCAGTTCCATCCTGCGTTATTACATTGATAATTCCCGACTGTGCTTGTCCATATTCGGCATTAAATGTTCCGCTCATTACAGAAAGAGAAGAAACGCCTAATCGCGGAACATCGGAAGCGAGACCGCTGAATAAAATATTATCAACACGAACGCCATCAATTAAATAACTTGTTTCACGCACACGACCGCCGCGTAAATGAATTCCTTCTCCCGTGCCGTTTTTTGTTTCAACAACGCTATTGCTCAATATCATCGCCTGCGTAAATGAAGTAACAGGGAGCGATTGCAATTGTTCTGCTTCTACAACGGTAACTGCCGCAGTAATATCCTGTTGTATAAGTGGTCGCTGTGCAGTAACAATGATTTCTTTTTGCTCAATGGAGGTTGGAGTAAGTGTGAAGTGAATTTCTGTCGTGAGGTCAGCTGAGACTTGAACGTTTTGTGTTACAGTGGAATTATATCCAACAGCAGAAGCACGCAGAGAATATTTTCCTGCGGGAATATTGAGTATAAAATATTCACCGTCAAAATTCGCAACCGCTCCTAAAGTTGTTCCCACAAGAAGAACTGAAGCGCCTGCAACAAAGTGTTTTGATTCATTGTCAGCAATTTTTCCTCGAATTTTTCCTGTGATTCCGGCATTTGCTGTTGCAGTAAAAAATACAATCGTACAAATTAATAATAAACTGCGCATTGATATTCCTTTCTATTTAAAATAAATACAAGTACATCTCCCCCTTGTTAATTTTCTGCGTGAATATACATTTTTTCAATTGTGAAGTCAAGGTTTCAGCGAAAATACACTTCATTTTAATTTATACCCTCGGTGATGCAAGCGGCAACGCTGGTTTCAAATCAACGCACCATTTTTCATTCTCGTATAAAATCTGCTCAAGAAATAAACCTGATGGAGGAGCAGTCCATTCCGCGGGCTGTTCAGAGAAACTTGTTAAATAGGATTCAATATTTTTTGATGAAATAGTTCCGCGCCCGACTTCCACGAGTGTGCCAACAATTCTTCTCACCATTTTCCAGAGAAAATGCGATGCGCGAATACGAATTAAAATCAATTCTCCATCCACTGCCCATTCTATACTTTCTACTTTGCATCGCGTTTCTCCTTTTTCCAATTTTTTATCTGCAAAAGAAATGAAATCGTGCATTCCGATAAATAATTGCGATGCACTGTTCATTCTCTCAAAATTCAATGCGTCCTTTAACCACCACACAAATTGCTTTCCGAACGCTGTACGCCTTGTTGAGATTTGATACACATAACTTCTTGCAATTGCACTGTGCCGTGCATGAAAACGCTCATTTACTTTTTCAACTTTTAAAATATTCACATCAAATGGCAGTGCATCATTTAACCCGTACTGAATTTTTATGGGTTGCAAATCTTTGTGTACGGATAGATGTGCAATTTGTGCAAGCGCATGAACTCCTGCATCCGTTCTTCCTGCGCCTTGAATTTCTGTAACAGTTCCAAACAACTGCTCTGCGGCAGTCATTATTGAACCTTGTACTGTTCTCGAATTTTTCTGCGCCTGCCATCCGCTGTATCGTGTGCCGTCGTATTCTATAGTAAGTTTGTATTTCATTGTTTTCTATTAATCATTACCAATTGTAAACTATCCATTAACTCTGCACACAAATCCTTTTAAATACTCTCCTTCAGGAAATGAAGTTGCAACAGGATGGTCGCACGATTGCGAAAGTCGAAAAAGAAATTGTGCATCTCTTTGTGCGTCAAGTGCGGCATCTGCAACAATTTTTTGAAACAAATCCGTAGGCATTAATCCCGAGCAGGAAAATGTAAAAAGAATTCCATTTTGCTTCAGAAGTTTGAATGCAAGCAAGTTAATATCTTTGTAACCGCGCGCACCTTTTTCCACATTCATTTTTGAATCAACAAATTTCGGCGGGTCAAGAATAATCACATCGAATTGTTTTCGTGAATCTCTGCATTGTCGCAAGTATTGAAATACATCGCCGCACACATTATCAACTTGCTCGGAAGAAAATCCACTGAGCAGAACATTTTTTTCCGCAAACTCCAAAGCGTTCATTGAAGATTCAACATTCGTAACATCGGTTGCTCCTCCTTTCAATGCGTGAACAGAAAACGCTCCCGTGTACGAAAAACAATTCAACACACTTTTGCCTTTTGCAAACGTGGAAAGAAAATTTCTGTTAGCGCGCTGGTCAAGATAGAATCCGGTTTTGTGTCCCTTTTTAATATCAACAAAAAATTTCAATCCGTTTTCTTCAATTTGAATAAACTCCGGCGGCTCTTCACCAAATAAAACTCCGGAAGAAATTTCCAATCCTTCTTTTGAGCGAACATCAACATCGGAGCGCTCGTATATTCCTATAGGTTGAACAAGTTTTCTCACTTGCTCAACAATTTCTTTTTTCCAAAACTCCGCTCCCGCTGTAAGAAATTGACACACAAGAAATTCATCATATTTATCAATGACAACCCCCGGTAATCCGTCGGATTCAGCATTTACTAAACGATGCGCATTTGAATTTATTTTCTCTTTCAAATCTTCACGAAGTGCAATCGCGTTTTGCAATCGCTTGTGAAAAAAATTTGAGTCTATGTTTTCATTCTCATCGAATGACCAAACACGACAAGCAATTTGTGATTGTATTGAATATCCGCCACGTGCAAGAAATTTTCCATCGTAAGAAAATATTTCGACTGTTTCACCGTTGCTTGGTTTTCCATCAACGCTTTTTATAGCACCGGTAAATATCCACGGATGCTTTCTGAGTAGCGATTTTTCGCGTTCGGGTTTTAAAATAATTTTATTCATTGTTTATTTTCTTTTATGTGTTTATAAATGCTCCATTCACCAAAATCTTTTTCCTTTTGAATAAAGGAGTATCGGGAAAGGTAGGTTTTGTATCGAGCGGATTTCATTACGAGAATGCCAATCTGTTTTTCTTGCAAGATGGATTCACTCAAAGCTGCTTCTGTATCAATGATTTTCTGATTCGGTTCGTACGGGTTAAAACCGGAATTGAATATAAACTTTTCCGGATACTGCGAAGCAATCATAATATTCAAATAATACCAATCGGGGTTTTCAATGAGAACATTTTTATGGCTTTCAATAAGATTTTTCTGTTCAAGAAATTCGCCGGCGTTTTTTTCACCTTCTGTGAAATACGAATGGCGAACAAAATACAATGTTTGTGCGAAACAGAAAACAATGACCAAAAATGCAATACTAAAATATTTTTTGTGCATTGAAAATAATTTTTTCCACAAAAAATATCCTGTGAACGGAAGAAGCAATACGCTCCACACAGATGCAATTCGCCAGGGATTGTGCGTGGGAAGTGTGTGACCAAATACTTGAAGGAAAGAAAGAAAGAGAAATGGAATTCCGAAAAGAATGACTAATTGTTTTGCGATGAAATGTGTCCGCGCCATTGTAAATAGCGCAAACAAACCAATAATATTGAACGAAAGAATATTCCAGAGAAAAAACTGCGATGCAATATTTCTCCAAACAAGTTTCATAAACGATGTTGGTACGCGGTCATAATTGGCAGATGTTTGCGCAAGAAAAAATAACGGACTTCCTTCTCGTAGCGCGTTATCAATTAACCAATATACCGGGAATCCACACACACACAAACAAACTAATAAAAGCGGAGCAAAAGATAATTTCAACTCTTTGGTAATTATTTTTTTATAAGCCAGCAACAAAAGGAATGCAAAAGCAAAGAGCCATCCTTCATAACGAATTGTTGTTAATATTCCAAAACAAATACTTACAAAAAATAACGATGGAGTTTTCTGTGAGTTGTTCCAACGAATATAAAAGGCGAAAGCGCAAAGAACGGAAAAAATAAAAATGATTTCCGTAAGCGGAACAACGGCAAGAATGATTCGCGAAGGAAATATTGCCGTAAGAAATGCCGCGACAATTGTAATTTCTTTCTTTTGGAAAAGTTCATTCGTCAGCCAAACAATTATTCCAATTACACCGATGCCAAAGAAAAATGAAATTATTCTCGGAACAATAAATAAATCGTGATGAAGCAGTAACGCATTTCCGATAAGTATGCGATAGAACGGAAGCCACACATCGGATTGTTGAGAGTTATTTGTTATCCAGAAGTATGCATCAAGCGTTCGACCGGACTCGTCTGCTGAAATCGCATAAAACCCATTCAACAGAAAAATAATATGGACAACAACCGCAATGAACAATGCGAATGCGAGTAACAAATAATAATTGCGATTGCTCATTTATAGCAACTGTAAACTGGCGACTATGAACTCAAACAACTTCAAACTTTCTCTCATCAAAAATCAATTCCTTGCATAACTCTCTCCCCTTTTCCTCAATTTTATAAAGCGGCATAATTTTACTTGCGTGAACAATCGCCATATCAAGTCCCGCTTCGATTGCGTAATGTAGAAAAACAGAATTGAGAACATGACGCAAATGCGCATTCAGTCCAAACGAAACATTGGAAACGCCGAGACTTGTGTAGCATTTCGGATACGCTTGTTTAATCAATCGAATTGCATCAATCGTTGCCATAGCCGATTTCCGAAATTCGTCATCGCCGCTTCCGAGTGTGAATGTAAGCGTATCGAAAATTAAATCTTCATCGCGCATTCCGTATTTATCAACTGCTAAATCACGAATCCGCTTTGCAATTTCAAATTTAGCTTGTGCAGTTTTCGCCATTCCTTTTTCATCAATCGTCAATGCAACAACAGCCGCGCCGTATTTTTTACACAATGGAAGAACGTGCGCCATTCGCTCTTCACCATCTTCCAAATTTATGGAATTAATAATCGCACGTCCGGCGCAATGCTGCAATGCTTCTTCAATTACGTTTATTTCCGTCGAATCAATCATCATCGGAATCGTAACCTGTGTATTGAATCGTCTCATCACTTCCCGCATATCACGCACTTCATCACGACCAACATACGCCACGCACACATCAAGAACGTGCGCTCCTTCCTGCACTTGCTCTTTCGCCATTTGCACCATTGCATCGTAATTTTCTTCAAGCAAAAGTTCACGGAATTTTTTTGAACCGTTTGCATTACATCGTTCACCAATCAATAGCGGCGCTGGCTCAACGTGTAAAGTTTGTGAAGAATAAATTGAAGAACAACTTGGAATATATGAAGTGGTTCGAGGTTTGTGGTTTGTAGTTTGTGGTTTCTCTCCCAAACCTCCAATCTCCAACCCCAAACCGTTTTTCTCATTTGCAATCCTTACTAACCTCGCAATATGTTCCGGCGTTGTTCCACAGCAACCACCGATAATATTCACTCCCAAATCATTCACAAAATGTTTCATCCAATGTTCCAACTCATCGGGAGATAAATGATAACACGCTTTGCCGCCAACGTTTTCCGGAAGTCCGGCATTCGGCATTACGAAAACATGTTTCGGAGAATTTTGACACAAGTAACGAACATTTTCTTCCATCTCTTTCGGTCCCGTTGCGCAATTCATTCCGATTACATCAACAATATCATACGGCTCGATTGCAGTAAGCGCGGCAGAAATTTCCGTTCCCATCAACATTGTTCCCATTGTTTCAATCGTTACAGAAACAATCACGGGCATGCGAATTTTCTTTTCCAAAAAATAATCGTACATCGCCGCAAGCGCAGATTTTGCTTGCAATATATCCTGACACGTTTCCACGCAAAGCACATCAACGCCGCCTTCGATGAGTCCGGCAGTTTGTTCGTAAAATGATTTTTGCATTTCGCGAAACGTAATATGTCCGAGCGAAGGAAGTTTTGTTGTCGGACCAATAGAACCGGCAACGAATCGCGGTTTTTCTTTTGTAGAAAAACCATTCGCCATTTTTTTAGCAAGTTGTGCCGATTTGAAATTGAGTTCGTACGCACGTGATTGCAAATTATATTCCGCAAGCACAATTCCCGCGCCGCCGAAAGTATCCGTTTCAATCACATCGCAACCAACGGAAAGAAATCCTTCGTGCACTTTTTCCACTGCGCTTGGCTTTGATACGAGAAGATACTCGTTGCAGCCCTCAAATTCTTTTCCACCGAAATCATCCACGGATAAATTCTGATTTTGCAACGATACCCCCATCGCGCCATCAAAGACGAGGATTTTTGTTTGGAGTTGTTTGAGAAAGTTGTTCATACTTTATTTTTCTTCCTTCCGGTAATTTCCTTGTTCTCTTTTTTTTCTAATTTTTTAATGCTATCAGAGACCGGAAGATTTTCGGGCATTGTTCCTCCTAATTCTTCAATTGTTTTTCTGACCTTTTTGCCAACTTCATAATGTGTTTTGTTGGCTTTCTGTTTTCCTTGTATGTTTTCGCGCCGTAATTTTTCTTCGGTTTGTGTTGCTCGGAACAAGTTAGCGGCAAGTTCTGTACTCCCCATGTGGTCAAGTATATTTTCGTTTTTCTTCAACGCTTTTCTTGTATGAATTGCCTTTGCATTAAGTCCGCCGTATAATCCCATATAACCGTGATTTTGAAAAATAGCATAATCCATCGGTAAAATAACGCCGGCATCTTTTGCGGCATCAGCCAGTTGTTTATTGTGTTCGGCGAGTTCTCTTCGTAAAAACAAACGCTTTTCTTTCTCGGTATCAAGTTCATTGTATTGCTGCATTTGCAGTATTTCCTGCATACGAGTTTGTACTGCAAAATATGTTTGTCCCAATGCAACCACTTCTTTTTCCGGGCTTGCATTTTGCACAATCAAATAACAAGCGTAGCGAGATAACTTCATATCATCTATCTCTCGCTCAGCACCAGAGCCGATGAGAACCATATCGAGCGCCTCCTCGAAATGGTCGTCAATTTTTTGTCCGCTGTTCTTGCACGCTTCTTTTGCCTTTTCAATAACGGGTTTAAAGTGACGATACTCTGAATACTCTAATATTTTTGCGAGTTCGCGCGCCGACCAATATTCATTTCTCTTGTTGTCGTTTTTTTTTATTTGTTCAAAAATACTTTGAGAACTTTTAGATACTTGTGTCATAGTTCTTTTCTGTTTATATGATTGATAATTTTTGGTTTTCCAACAACACTCCCATCGCACCATCAAATACGAGAATTTTGGATTGGAGTTGTTGGAGAAAGTTGTTCATAAAAATTTGTTTTTATTTTCAATACCATAAATGGTATTGCTGGTCAAAGAAAGAACGATAAATCGCTCTCATTGCATTAGAATCATTTATGATTCTTTTTTTGTACAACATTGCCATTTATGACAATGTTTTGCAACGATACTCCCATCACGCCATCAAAGACGAGGATTTTGGATTGGAGTTGTTGGAGAAAGTTGTTCATAAAAATTTGTTTTTATTTTCAATACCATAAATGGTATTGCTGGTCAAAGAAAGAACGATAAATCGCTCTCATTGCATTAGAATCATTTATGATTCTTTTTTTGTACAACATTGCCATTTATGACAATGTTTTGCAACCATACTCCCATCGCGCCATCAAAGATGAGTATTTTGGATTGGAGTTGTTGGATTAAGTTGTTCATAAAAGTTTGTTGTTTATTTTCTATACCATACAAACAAATCGTAGAGTACCGGTAATATTGTTATTTCTTTTGCTGACATTATTTTCATTGCCACTATCTTTAGATAGTGGAGAATAAATAATACTGAGTTGTTGGCTTTAGCCGAATATCAATGATGGATTTCATTTTTTCTTTTCTCCACTACATAAATGTAGTGGCAATATATTCTGACACAAAAAAAATTTTAAACTTCTTTTTCTTTTTGAAAAAGAAAAAGAAGCAAAAAGAAAATAGCATAATAGCACACAGACAAAAGGTTAATTAGTCCTCGATAATCGAAACCCGATGCCGAAGTCACGAAAGCCGGGAGTACCGTAGTTCCGGACCGCAACACGACAATTGAAGTCACTACTGACGAACGACCCGCCCCGAAACACACGAGACGACCCACTTGTCGGTCCTTGTGGGTCTGTTTGTGTAGTGCTGCTGTACGGTCCGTACCAATCGCTGCACCATTCCCATACATTCCCGCTCATATCGTAAATGCCAAGTTGGTTTGCTCCTTTCGTTCCTACTTTATGTGTTTTATTTCCCGAGTTAGAATAATACCACGCAACGGAATCAAGATTATTACTTCCGCTGTACGTAAAATTATCGTTCCAATGCGTACCTCCGCGAGCCGCGTATTCCCACTCTGCTTCCGTCGGCAAACGATAGGTTGTGGTTCCGAGTATTTCATTTAAATAACCGAGCCACAACGATATATCGTTCCAACTTACTGTTTCCACAGGTAACAAACTATTACCCGCAAAATAACTTGGTGTTGGTGAAAGCGATGTGCCGCCGTGGCTTTGTTTCCACATAACGACACGCTTCCACACTGCTTGCGTTACTTCGTATTGAGAAATTGAAAAATTACTCAGTATAACGTAATGTTGTGGATGCTCATCGTCAATGCCTACGCCAAGCGGACTTCCCATTGTAAACACACCACCCAGTACATTCACGAATGGAAAATTAAAGAATGGATATAAACTGTTACTTGCAACAATGGAATAACTGCTGCTATTCACTGATGAAATTGCACGCACACGGAAATAATAAATATCAGCAGTATTATAAACTCCCGCAATTGTTGCCGTTGCTACGTTCGCCCCAACTGTTTGCACGAGAGAAAAGTTGTTGGAATCGTTCACACTCTTTTCAATTTCAAATCCCGTTTCAAACCGGCAATTATCTTGCCAATGTAACTCAATGGAAGTATCGGCAAGAAATTCGGCAGTCAGATTTGTAGGCGTAAATGCACTTAATTGTGTTGTTACAGTCAGTACAGCTGTGCTTGTTATATTGCCATCACCGTCGTATGCCTTCGAATAAATCGTATGAACAGCAGGAAGATACGCGTACACAAACCACGCTGTTTTATACGGAGGAACAACAAAGATGCGCGAAGAATCAAGTTGGTTATCAATGTAGATTTCCAGTCGTACGACGCCGTTGTTATCGCTTGCCGCAACTTCTATTGTTGTGCTATCGGTAATCACAGCGTTATTTTGCGGCGAAAGAATATGCGCTACGGGTTTTGTGAGTTGCGCAGAAACAATGTTCGTGTATTCGCTTTTGCGTGAGCCCTTGTACGCGCGCGCACGAAAAGAGTACACATTCGTCGCAAGAAACGTACCGGTAATGGTAACGCTTGTTTTGTTAGCGTCGAGTGCTTTAATTTTGACAAACGCGCTGTCGTTTATTCTCTGCTCAATGTCAAATCCGTCTTCGTTATTGCTGTTATCTTGCCATTGCAATGATACAGCAGTTTCTTCAAACGAAAGTACTTGCAGCATAGAAGGAGTTGCAATACTTGGGTCTGTTGTGTTAGTTGGAGAATCTTTTTTGCAACCGGAAAATACTATGAAAGCAAAAATAATTGTGAATATTATGGAACGCATATTTGGTACCTTTCTCATTTGATTTATAAAATTGCGGGTGAAATTTACAAAATGATTGTGTTAATTTCATCCCTACGGGATTCAATTTTTTATTTCAACTTCTTCAAATTCGTATTCAACAAAAGTGATTTCATTTGCGAAATAGCAATCTCATTTAATTTTTTCAATCGCTCACTTTGTGGTAATGCTTGTCGTATCAAAACTGCATTGATGCTTTCCATATTTGATAATACTACTAATTGCTCTATGGTTGCCGCATCACGAATGTTGCCTTCTGCTTTTGTATTCGCGTCCTCCATTGTTTTGCCATCATACCAAACAAAGCCATATTCAGCATATCCGCTTCGTTGGCATACACAAAATTTATTTCTTGTTTACTGAGTTCTTTCGGAATCAGATTTTCTTTGATGGCATCCGTATGAATGTGGTAATTTACTTTTGCTAACGTGCGTTGCAGATTCCATTCTAATTTAAGATTATTGCTTTCCTCTTTCTTAAGCCGTTGAAACTCTGTAATCAAATACAATTTGAATTCCGGACTAATCCACGAAGCAAATTCAAAAGCGATATCCCGATGGGCAAATGTTCCGCCATATCTTCCCGATTTGGAAACCATACCAATTGCATTTGTAGTTTCAATCCATTTTTGCGGTGTAAGTGTAAAACTGTTTGAACCAGCTTCATTTTTAAACGTATCGAATTCGATGCGTTTAAAAAATGGGTTGTTGATATGCTCCCATAATCCACAAAACTCAATTGCATTTCTGGTGCGTAACCAATTTTGAATAATATAGTTTGTCCTTTCTGAATCTCTATATCGTGCCATATCGGTTAAAGAAATGAAATCCTCATTGTTTTGTGTGTACAGAACAATCTCAAAATTTTCAACTTTTATTGTTTCATTTTTTGCCATATCGTATTTTAAAATTGTGGCCAATCTATCATAATTGTTTTGATCTAAAATTTTCTCAACAAATATCCGCACATCGCAAATCCCATATCTTAAATCTAAAACGCAATCAACTTCTCCAACTCCCTTTTAATCTTTTCCACACTCGGCACAACTTCTTCCATCAAACTCAAATTGTACGGAATCGGATTATCGGAAGTTGCAACACGAACAATCGGCGCATCGAGATATTGAAATGCTTCTTGAGAAATTGTTGCAGAGATTTCCGCGCCAAACCCTCCGGTAATTTGGTCTTCGTGAACGAGTAAACATTTTCCGGTTTTCTTTACCGAATTTAAAACTATTTCTTTGTCCCAAGGAATAATTGTTCGCAAATCAATTATCTCTACACTTGCCTTCAATAATTTCGCTGCTTCAATACTTCTATACAACATTTCTCCCCAACTCACAATGGTAACATCATTTCCTTCCAGCACAACATTTGCTTTTCCAAACGGAAGAATAAAATTTTCATCGGGAAAAGGTCGCCGCGCACTGAGTGAATCATACAATGTGCGATGTTCAAAAAACATTGTCGGGTCATTTCCACAAATCGCAGAACGCAGTAAACCAACCGCATCTTCCGCATTGGATGGAAACGCAATTCGCCATCCAATCGAGTGAGCGAACATTGCTTCTCCTGTAACACTATGCCAAGGGTCTCCGGTTTTTTTCCCAACACCAACGGGAATACGCACAACAATTGGCGCAGAAAAATTATTATTTGTTCGCCATCGCATTGTTCCGCAATTGTTAATTTGTTCTGTTGCGGGGTCAGCATATTTTCTGAATTGAATTTCCGGAACAGGTTTCAATCCCGCAAGCGACATTCCCACTGCTCGACCGATAATTCCTTCTTCTGAAAGCGATGTATCAAAGACCCGTGCGCGTCCGAATTTGTTCATCAAGTCCACCGTAGCACCGTGAACTCCGCCTTTCACCGCAACATCTTCTCCGAAAATTACAACGCGAGAATTATGTTGCATTTCATCTTCGAGTGTGCGGCGAATTGCTTCAATCATTGTAACACGATTTGAGATTTGCGATGTGGGATTTGCATTCAAAGACGATTCACAATTCACGACGAACGAATCACCAAAGACAAATTGTTTCCCACTTGCTATTTCCGGTTCACTCTGCTCCAACGCTTTTTCTTTAGCAGTGTGAACTTCTTTCAACGTTTCTGTTTCTAATTTTTTCCAATCTTGTTCCGAAAGAATTTTCGGAACAAGAAATTTTCTGAGTTTCAAAAGCGGGTCACGTTGTTGTTCGTCTTTTCTTTGCTTTTCACTCTTGTACGATTGCGTATCAACAAAGGAATGTCCCATAATTCTTGGAACTTTGAGATGAAGTAAACACGCACCATTTCCTTCGCGAACATATTCTACTGCTTCTGCAATGAGTTGCGATGCTTCTTTCGGTTCATTTCCATCTCCATCAAGAACAAAAAGATTTCCGAATGATTTTAAGTTTGCAGAAATATTTCCGTACGGAGTTTGCAAAACGCTCGGCGTGGAAATTCCATAACTATTATCTTCAATGCAAAAAAGAATCGGAAGTTTTAAGGTTGTTGCAATATTCAGCGCAGACCAAAATCCGTTGCTTGCAACAGAACCATCGCCGCCGCACGCAACTGCAATTGCATTATTCCATTCTTTATTTTTTAAAACTTTCTGATAATATTGAATCGCTTGCGCCCAACCAACTGCAGGAGTGTATTGTGAACCAACATCACCGGACGTTGGAAGTATCGTTGCTTTCCCTCGCGATTTCATATTGAACACAACGCCAATATCTTTTCCTCCGCTGATGCTTTTTTCTTTCGCCATTGAACTTGCAAACGCTTCCTCTATCGTTAATCCTTGTGTAAGCACAAACGGACGCGAACGGTAATACACACTCGCTCCATCATGTTTATTTGAGATAAGCGACGAAAGTAAAATCTGCGCGAGTTCATGTCCTTTTGCAGAAAACTGATACGTTACCTTTTTCTGTGGAACAAGTTCTTGTTCTTCAATTTCATCAATGAAACGTGATGTCAGTAAAAGTTTTGCAATGGATTTCCAATTGAAAATATTTTTCGACAAATAATTCTCCTGAATCTATTTTACAATCCGAGTATCCACATCAAATACGACCATTCGTCAACTGCCGCATCAATAATTTTTGAAACAGGCTTTCCTGCACCATGTCCTGCTTTACTTTCAATACGAACAATAACCGGCAAATCATTTGATGTTGCTTGCTGTAATCGCGCCGCCATTTTCCTTGCGTGCATTGGGTCAACACGTGTATCACTTTCTGCCGTCATCAGTAAAACTGAAGGATATTTTGTGCCATCTTTCACTTTGTGATACGGCGAATATCCGTAGAGCCACTGAAATTCATTTTCTTTTTCAGGGTCACCATATTCAGGAATCCACAAACGTGCAATTTGAAATTTCTGATAGCGCAGCATATCAAGCAGTGGTACCGCAACTATCGCAGCACGAAATAAATCAGGACGCTGTGTTAATGTTGCACCGGTCAACAGTCCTCCGTTACTTCCACCGCGTATTGCAAGTTTATCTTTGCTTGTGTATTTTTGTGCAATCAGCCATTCTGCTGCGGCAATGAAATCATCAAATACATTTTGTTTTTTATCTCTTCTCCCTGCCTGATGCCATTCTTCGCCGAATTCATCTCCTCCGCGTAAATTTGCAACACAATAAATTCCTCCTTTATCCAGCCAGGAAAAAAGTCCTGCTGAGAATGAAGGCGTCATACTGACATTGAAACCGCCGTAACCATACAGCACGGTAGGATTATTTCCATTTTTCGTCAACCCTTTTTTATTGATAACAAACATCGGAATTTTCGTATTATCTTTGGAGGAATACCATTCCTGCTTGACTTCATATTGTGATAAATCCATATCCACATCAAGTTTTTCAATTTGTTTCATTTCGTGTGTTGCAATATCATAGCGAAATATCGTTGGCGGATACACAAACGAAGTAAAAGAGAAAAATAGTTCAGCACTGGAAATCTGGCTTCCGATGCCGCTGACAGTTCCAAGTGTCGGCAACTGTATTTCTTCTAACAATTCCCCGTTTAAATCATACACGAATAATTTTGAAGTTGCATTTTCCTGTATGTTCACAATCATTTTACCTTTCACAAGATAAAATCCCTGTATGACACCTTTTTGTTCAGGAATAATTTCCCACCAGTTCTGCTCTTCCGGGTCATTCAAATCAACTCCGACTATTCTCCCGCGTTGCGCTTTGTATGTTGTTTGCAAAAAGAGTACGCGCCCAACGACATCACCGCCAAATGTTCCTTCTTTATTTTCTGCAATCGTAATTAATTCTGCATTTTCTTTCGACATATCCTTGACATACAAATCATTCTTCGACCAATCAAGAGAACCGCTCAACATCAGCCATTTTCCTCCATTGGACATACTACAACTCAGCCACTCTTCCTTTGGTCGCTCGCTTCCCCACACAAGAATATCATCATTTGGATTTGTTCCGATGGTGTGATAATAAATTCGACGGTAATATTTTTCATCTCCTTCTGCAACACTTCCCGGCTTCGGATATTTTGAATAATAAAATGCTTTACTGTCTTTTTGCCATGCAATACTTGCTGCACGGCAATATGGAATAGTATCGTTCAATATTTTTCCGCTTGCAACTTCAAGAATGTGCAGCATGCTTACTTCGCTTCCGCCTGCAGAAGTTCCATAGCACAACAGCGAACCATCATCAGAAGGCGACCACCAATCTATTGCAACAGTGCCATCAGTACTTAATGTATTCGGGTCAAGAAGCAAACGAGGAGATGCATCAAATGAACCTTCGCGCACATAAATCAATGACTGATTCTGATTTCCTTCGCGTTGTGTAAAGAAATATTTTTTTCCATACGGTTGCGGAGTTCCGACTGATTTCAGTGATAAAAGTTTTGTAAGTTTTTCGCGTATCTCATCACGATTATTAAGTTTATCAAGTAGAGAGCGCGTGAATTCATTTTGTTTCGCTGTCCATTCAATAGTTTCGGAAGAATTTTCATCTTCAAGCCAACGATATGGGTCGGAAATTATTTTACCATGCATTGTATCATTTACAATTTCAATTTTTGAAGCGGGATAAAAATATTTTTTTTCGTTTGCAAATGTTACTGTCATCATACAACAAAAAAGTATTACAAGGAAATAGTTCATTGTTTGTGTTTGGTTAGTGAAATAAAATTTCTGCGTGAGCAGAAGGTGATTAAAATTCGTCGGAAGTATTTATGAAGCCGCGGCAATCAGCAGAACTGCACAAGCAAGGCACTAATTCAGAATCCGCATCATAGTAATAGTCTATCGTCAGTTCTTCGCCGGGTTGAATATCGCGAAGTGCGAAAATAAAAATTTTGTCATTGGTAATTTCGTAATCACAGTTTGGCGTGCAGGAATGATTGATGTATTTGGATTCATTGCCGTCTTTATATCCATCAATGACCCATTCATCACTCAACCAGAACGTATAAATTCCTCCACGCGAGTAATCTTCTTCTCGAAGTACTGCTTCATTTGCAGATATTTTTTCTCCTGCATATTCAATAATGAATGTACCTTCTGGAATAAATTTTTCCGTGTAACATCCAAGATGATGAATGGATGATTCTTTTAAAAATAAGGTTACAGGCAAATTCATAAATAAAATTTTTCGTGCAATTCGTAATTATTGTGGTAACTGCTCAACTACAATAACAAATTCTCCTTTTGCATTTTCTCTTTCAAAATGGTTGCGCAATTCATTAGCATATCCGCGTACAATTTTTTCATCATCCATAGTTAAATTAAAAGCAATGGAAAGTTTTCTTGTTGCGCCGAAAATATCTGCAATATCTCTCAGCACTTGCAACAGGCGATACGGCGCATCCATTAAAATAAAAGTATTTTTTTCTGCACGTAATTTTTTCAATTCTTCGATTCTCCTGTTGCGTTTGGGAGAAAGAAATCCGTAAAATAAAAATTGTTTGATATCAAATCCTGATGCAATAATTGCAGGCAATAATGACGATGCGCCCGGAACTGGCACAATCGTAATGTGTGAAGCAATTGCTTTACGTACTAAAATAAATCCCGGGTCAGAAAATACCGGAGTTCCACAATCAGAAATAAGTGCAATATTTTTTCCGTTCCTTAATTCAGTAACTAATGCGTTGGCGACAAGACTTTCGTTATGCTCATTTAAGCACTCCACAGATTTTTCTATTTTGTAGTGCGCGAGCATTTTTAAACCTTCTTTGCGCTCTTCGCATACGACAATATCTACACGTTGCAGAATCTTCAACGCGCGAAATGTAATATCATCATAATTGCCAATCGGTGTGGAAACGAGATACAAAATCCCGGTTGTATTATTTTTCATTTTTACTTAAACAACGCATTTCACTGAATACTGTTTTTCCATTCCTGAATACGTTTAGAATTCCATTCGTGGAAAAACAGCATTGCAATTGCTGTTACTGGAACAGCGATAAGCAATCCCACAAAACCAAGAAAATAACTGAACACAAACAACGCAAAGACAAGAAATACCGGATGCAATCCGACAACTTTTCCAATAAAATTCGGTTGATAAACTGTTACTTCGAGAATCTGCACGGTGATAATAGTTCCTGCAGCAAGCATCATTTTTGTAATCATCGGCTCTCCGCTGAACATTGCAATAATCACAGAAAGCGTTCCAACAATCAACACGCCGAAATAGGGAATAAAATCCATTATGGCAGCAACAAATCCAAGTACAATCGCGTAACGTATGCCAAAAATTGAAAGTAGCGTTGCAACAAGAAATCCTGTAATTGTTGCGACGATAAATAATCCGCGAATATATTTTCCGACAAGCGTATCAATACGCTGTGCGCTTTCAATTAGCATTTCGCGATGCGCATTCGGGAGAATTTCCTTGATGAATACTTTGAGACGAGGAAAATCTTTCAATGTATAAAATGTAAGAAACGGAATGATTACTACATTTACTATTTGCGAAACAAGCGATGTCAGCGAAGTAAAAAAGTTTGATGCACCAAAGAGAAGTTTTTGCAAAATACTTTGTACATTCGGCGCAACATACGCAGATAATTTTTCCTGAATTGAATCAACGGGAATATTCAATTTGCGCAACGTTTCTGCGAATGGTCCGCTCTGTAGCATTTGCATCGTATCATTCGAAAGTTGTGTTGCGACAAGAAGCAAATCATCGAATTGAGAAATGGCAAGCGGCACAACTGATACAAGCAATGCGACTATTATTCCAACAACAATACATAGTAAAAGTAGGGAAGAAACCCATCGCGGAAATGAAAACCTTTCGAGGCGATTGACAATCGGATTTAATAAATATGCGAGGAGAAATGCAACAAAAAACGGCAGCAAAACACTAGCCAGTTCGTGAAGAATCCACGCAGTAAAAATAAATCCGGTGAGGATTAAAATTGTTTTTCCGTAAATGTTTATTCTGAATGGAAAAAGAAAAATTATTATTGCCGCTGTAATAATAAACGGAGAAATAATTGTTTGCATTGTAAAAAACAACAAGCCAAGTAATGCCGCTGCAAAAAAAATAAAAGTGTTTTCTGACGCAGGCAATTTTGTAACAGAATTTTCTTCCATACTTAATTCAAAATTTTGATTTAAAAATTTACTTCACACCAGTATGTCCGAATCCGCCTGCACCGCGCGACGTTTCTTCCAGTGAAGGAACTTCAGACCATTCAATGTGTTCATACTTTGCAATTATCATTTGCGCAATTCTATCCCCGCGATGAATAACGAAATTTTCTTTCCCAAAATTCTGTAGAATAACTTTTATTTCGCCGCGATAATCAGAATCAATTGTGCCGGGCGCGTTCGGAATTGTTATTCCGTATTTTGCCGCAAGTCCGCTGCGAGGGCGAATTTGCGCTTCAAATCCATTAGGAAGTGCAATTGCGAGACCTGTCGGAACAAGCGCAATTTCGTTTGGCGCAATCATAATTTCATTTTCCACAGCCGCAAGTAAGTCCATTCCCGCAGAACCAATCGTTTGATACGATGGCAACGGAATATCGTGTGAGTGTGTAAAACGGGTGATATGGATTTTGTTCATTATCATTTATTTGATTAAAAGAAGTTTCTTCGTTGTAACAAAATTCTCTGCCTGCAAACGATAAAAATAAACGCCGCTGGAATATTGTGAAGCGTTAAATTTTATTTCATGAGTTCCCGGCATCTTCTGTTCATTGACTAATGTTTGTACAAGTTGTCCGTAAATGTTAAACAATTGCAATTTTACAAACGCAACTCGAGGCAATGAATATTTGATTGATGTAGTCGGATTAAATGGATTAGGATAGTTTTGATATAACATAAACTGCAAAGGATAATTTTCCTTAACACCTGTAACATTAATACCAACACCTGATAAGTAAACATAACTATTTTTTTCATCTATATCATTACTGAATAATTTCAATGTATCTGAAAACAAACCAATACTCGGAGGAGCAAACTTGACAATTATAGTTGTACTATCATCAGGCTCAAGTAACAGAGGAGTAGTTAAATTTAATACCGAATATGCGTTATTTGTATGAGAATAGTTATTTATTATCAAATTTGAGCCGCCGTTGTTATATATCCAAAATGTTTCTAATGAAAATGAATCAATTCTTGTCGAATCATACATCAACCTTTTGGGATGAATAAAAATATCAGAATTATTTATTGCTTTCCCTTTTAATAATATTTTTATAGGATTTTCGCTAATATCATTATTATACAGTTTAACCGTATCTGTCAAAGTTAATATACCCCTGGGCGTAAACCGAATCCTAGTTCTTTGGCTATCACCGGGTTGTAATGTGAAATTCTGTGCGAATAATAACTCAAAATTTCCTGGGAGATATGCATTCCCGCTTACATCCAGAACTGCATTACCATGATTATAAATAAATCCTGTTATCGTATCAGCATCTCCCCAACTAATTGAATCAAATTGATAAGAGAGTGGTGTATAATTAATTTCAGGACGATTACCAAATGATGATACGCCATATAAAAATACTTGACGATACATTAAATTAGAATCATAATATATTTTTAAAGTATCAGTAAATGAAGCAATCACTTCGCCCTTAAATTTTACGGAGATATATAGTGTTTGCTCAGAATTAAGAATGAATGGATTATGTTGAATAGAAAACTTATCATTTGAGTTCGTGATACTATCAATCTGAATAGTGGTATTCCCTAAGTTATTGAAAGTCAATATTTTTGTATCAGTAATTCCAATGGGAGAGTTAAATTCAATAGAAGAAGGATAAATATTCAAATTATTCAAATTTATTCTTCCCTTGCCCATTAATTTACTTGCAGAAACAAGAAATTGTTCTTTATGATAGAAATATATATATGCTGAATCCAATGTAGGTTGTACTGGATTGAATCGAATAAGAAGAAAGTGTGAATCCAAAGGAGGAATAATAAAGTTACCAGAACTTAACATTGAAAAATAATCTCCTATCAGTGAACTAGAAATGGAGATCGGATTTAATGAAATGTTACTTAGTTTCAATAACTTTTCATTGTTTAATCCTATTATAGTCGAATCAAATTCAATCAATAATTTACTTTCAATAGGATTTATTCCATTCCCAATTAATTTCACTTTTTCATTCAAAGTTGAAGCCGTAATACACAAGTAAGAAATACACTGCGATAATTTCTTTGGTGAAAAACGAATAGAAACATTATAATATGACTGTGGAGGAATAGTAAAACTATGTTCTCCCAATACTGAAAATGAAGAATCTTCTGTTATCTCTACATCAGATACCGTGATAGATTGGGAAGTATAATTGTAAAGAATTACTGATGTATCACGCGATGATTGAATAAATACATCACCAATATTTATTTCACTCATTACGGAAATAAGTGAAATTCTATTTTTAACCAGTGTAATACTATTAGAACCATAATTCGATGTTACAAAGTCAATATCACCATCATTATCAAAATCTGAGGAGGTAACATAGCGTATTGAATCTCCATATCCCCATAATTGTATTCCGTAACCACACCCGCCTAATCCATCAGTATTAGGACCATAAGTGACGTAATTATTATCCTGATTAGCAACAAGCAAATCTATTGTATTATCTCCATTGTAATCAAACGTATTAATTTCCCGTGGGTATTTTACTTTATATAGATTTGAGTTTAACCATACAAAATTTCCAATACCGTTATTTTTAAATATAACAGTTCCGTATGGATTAATAGTACTAACTACAGCATCAATATTATTATCATTGTCAAAATCAGCTAATTGTGCCGATGTTTGTTGACGTGGATATTGTGGTAAAAAATTAATTGAGTCTGCTATAAAATTCAAATTTCCATCATTTAATAATCTCGTTGCAAATATCGATTGTGTATTTGAAACAACTATATCAATATCACCATCATTATCTATATCACCAGTTGCGCCAAAATGAATTCCATTTCCGATTGAGGGCGAAATACTCGAAGAAAAATAATCTCCGTTATGGTTTGTTATTTTCACAATTTCATGGGTAGGAGAACGAAACATAACGATATCTCTAAATCCATCGTTATTAAAATCATCAACCGTAATATGCTCATAATACATTGAATGATTTTCCTCAACGAATACATAAAATAATGTAAAATTCGCAAAACCATCATTTTTATAAATTGATAAGCTATCCGCTCTTGGCTGTAACACTATAATATCGAGGTCATAATCATTATCAATATCAGCGGATGTAACAAATTCAGGTCTTGGCAAAATTATTGAATTTTCTATTACTGTGAATTTTCCGTTGCCATCATTAGTGAAATGAGATAGTGAATTATTATTTTTCTGTGCTACCAATAAATCAACATTTCCATCTTTATCGAAATCTCCCGCACAAATTGAATGAGGCGCATTACTTAATAAATATGTAGTATCTTTATAAAATGTAACATCAAAAGAAGAGGTGAAATTCGATTTTGTTTTAATGGTAAATTCCCAAGCAAATTTTGGAAAAGGAATCTGAGAGATACTTAATATATCATCTGTTAATGTAATACGAACTTTTTCACCATTTCTAAACAAAGAAATAGGATTGATAAGTACCGTGCTATCATTATGCTCAAAAGAAAAAGTGCATTGATGTAAACCACTTATAGAGCCCCATACTCTTATTGTTGTGTCATTTACTGATGCTCTTGCAACAGGAACATTAAAAGACGCAGACATAGAAGTATTCACCGTAATGTTCAGCGCATTTTGCAATGGTGAAACACTAATTACTCCCTGTGTGTAAACACTCAAATTCAATAATAAAGTATATACTACGTGATATAGTATGTATTTATTTATTTTTCCCATACACTATTTTTAAAAATTCTCCTTCTTCTTTGCTCTATGCACTACGCTCTTTGCTTTATCAATTCTTCTGCTATCTGTACAGCATTTGTCGCCGCGCCTTTGCGAACATTATCTGCTACAATCCACATATTCAATCCGTTCTTCACGGTAGTATCTTTTCGTATGCGTCCGACAAATACTTCGTCTCTGTCGTGGCACATTGTTGCAATCGGATAGTATTTATCTTCCACTTCATCTACAACTATCACGCCGTGTTGTTTTCGCAATAATTCCCGCGCCGCATCTACATCAACTTTTTTACTGAATTCCACATTGACGGATTCACTGTGTCCGAGATACACGGGAACTCTCGTACAAGTAACAGAAATGTGCATAAGCGGTTCATTCATTATTTTCCGCGTTTCATTTATCATTTTGTGCTCTTCTTTTGTGTATCCGTCATACATAAAATCATCCACTTGCGGAATGACATTGTGCGCAATGCGATGTGGAAATTTATGGAAACGCACAGATAAATTCTGCAACTCATCATCAAGTTGGTCAATGCCCTTCTGCCCTGCGCCTGCTACGGATTGAAAAGTAGTAACCACAATGCGCTTGATTTTATATTTATCGTGCAATGGTTTCAGCGCGACCACCATTTGAATAGTGGAGCAATTCGGATTGGCAATAATATTATTGTGATGCAGTAATGCAAGCGGATTTACTTCGGGAACAACAAGAGGAATATTTTTTTCCATACGAAATGCGCTGGAGTTATCAATAACAGTTGCGCCTGCTTTTGCTGCAAGCGGTGCATATTCCTTGCTGATGGTTGCGCCAGCAGAAAAGAACACTAACTCGTGTGAATGAAATTCCTTTGCAGAGAGTTCTTCTATTTTCACTAATCTGTTTTGAAACAACATTTCTTTTCCGTGTGATTTTGGAGAAGCATACAGACGCAAACTTCCGACAGGAAAATTTCGTTCTTCGAGCACTTGAATAATTTTTCTTCCGACAAGCCCTGTTGCACCGACAACAGCGACATCATAAAGTTTCATAGTTCATCAAAAAATTTGTGTGTTTAAAAAACAAATGACTAATGTTGTTACAAAATCTGTACACATACATTAGCCATTTGTTACGATGTTTATTTTATATAAATCGCAGCCAATTGTGCGCGTTATTTCCTTCCCGCACAATATCGAAGAATTTTTCCTGCATTTTTTTCGTAATTGCTCCCGGTTTTCCATCGCCGACTTTCATTCTGTCAATCGTTCGAATCGGCGCTATTTCCGTTGCTGTGCCAGTAAAGAATAATTCATCGGCAATAATCAGAAACTCGCGGGGAATCTGTGTTTTACGAATACTAATACCTTCTTCTTTCGCAAATTCCAAAACGGAATCACGTGTTATTCCAAGCAAAATTCCGGAAGCAACAGGCGAAGTGTATAAATTTCCGTTGCGTACAACAAACAAATTTTCTCCGCTTCCTTCACTCACGAAACCATTTCTGTCAAGCGCAATGCCTTCTGCAAAACCACCTTGTATCGCTTCCATTTTTATCAACTGCGAATTCAAATAATTCCCTGCCGCTTTTGCAAGTGCAGGTGTTGTGTTCGTTGCATTGCGCTGCCACGAAGACACACACACATCAATGCCTTCATCCTGCGCATGACCGAGATATTTTCCCCATTCCCACACTGCAATGGCAACATCAACCGGACAGTTAAGCGGATTCACACCGATTTCACCATAGCCGCGATAGACTAACGGACGGATATAACATTCTTTAAAATCATTAGCTTTGATTGTATCAATGATTGCCTGCTCTATTTGCTGAACAGTGAAAGGAATTTCTGCGCGATAAATTTTGGCAGAATCGAAAAGTCGTTTTACGTGTTCATTCAGGCGGTACACTGCGGGTCCCTTTTTCGTATTGTAGCAACGAATACCTTCGAACCAACAAGAGCCGTAATGAATTACGTGCGAAAGTATATGAATGTTTGCATCGTCCCAATTGACGAGTTTTCCATTCATCCAGATTTTAGATGCTTTTTTAATTGGCATAGTTTCTCATTCAATTTAATTGTTGAAATATATTGCTGACAGTACCATCAGAAATATTTTTTTGATATAAAAATAAAGAGCGGAACTCTTTATTGTACTTTAAAAACTTTTTTGGTAAATGCGGTACGTTTTATAACGATGTCCGTGCAGCATTTCTGCGGAGCGATTCATCATCAGATTATCTTCCAATATCCAACTCGCCTCGCCGCACAGATAGCCATTTTCAACTGCGCGTTTTGATGTTTCATAAAATAATACACTTGCCGCACCGCCTGACTGATATTCTTTGACAACACCGAGTGTAATGACACGCACCTGATTAATTTCTTTTTTACGGCGCAGTAATTGATACACGCCGCCGATTAATCCGCCGCGATTATTGTACCGCAATGCAATATTTATATCCGGCAAACTGAGTGCAAATCCTATTGGTTCATTATCTTTTTCTGCAATAACGACAAGTTTTGGATTGACAATTTGTTTTAATTGCTTTGCGAGGTAATCAAACTCTTCATCATTCATCGGAACAAATCCCCAATTGCGCGACCACGCATTATTGTACACAGTTTTGATTTTATTCACTTCGTTCGCAAAATCCTTCATATTCATGGAACGAAATGTTATTTTTTCTCGCTGCTCCACCATTTTTGCAACGCGCACTAACTTATCGGAAAAAACATCCTTGCCATCTAAAAAATATGCGTATAAATCTTTTTCTTTCTGCAGTCCCTCTGCTTCAAACAAATCAACGTAGTAACGCGGATTGTACGTCATCAACACCATTGGCGGCAATTCAAATCCATGCACAAGCAAGCCACATTCATCATTGGTTGATGGATTCATTGGTCCGAGCATTTTAGAAATTCCTTTTTGCTTCAGCCATTTTTTGGCAGTATCAAAAAGCAATGATGAAATTTCAACATCATCTATACATTCGTAAAAACCAAAATGCCCGATATTTTCTTCGTGAAATATATTATGTGCATGATTTATTATTGCAGCAATTCTTCCTACCACTTCCCCGTTTCGCTCTGCAAGAAAAAATTCCGCATCTGCATGTTTATAAAATGGATTCTTTTTTTTATCCATTAACATTTTTCTATCCATAATGAGCGGCGGCACCCACACCATATCATCTTTGTATATCTGCCACATCATTTTGATAAATTTTTTAATATCGGACGATGTGCGAACAGGACGAACTGTAATCATTGTAAATACAATCTAAAATCTAAATTCTAAAATCTAAAAATTATTATATGATGCCTAATTTCTTTCCAACATCACCAAAGACATCCAGAATTTTATTCAAATGCTCATCTTCGTGCGATGCCATAAAACTTGTCCGCATCATTTGCAATCCCTGCGGCACACCGGGACTGATGAAAGCATTGACAAAAACTCCTGCATCGTACAATGCTCGCCAGAATTGAAACGCAAGTAAATCATCACCGACAATAACGGGAACAATTGCAGTTTTACTTTCAATAATTTTAAACCCTAATGATTTGAATCCTGCACGCATTTTATTTGCATTCGCAATAAGTTTATCAACTCGCCAAGGTTCTGCTTCCAACACATCAAGCGCGGCTAATGCGGCGGCAACAGATGCAGGAGTAGGACTTGCTGAAAAGATGAGGGCAGGCGAAGTATGTTTAATAAAATTGATGACACGCTCTTCACCGACAACAAATCCGCCGAGTGATGCAAATGTCTTGCTGAATGTTCCCATCGTCATATCAATTTCTTTTTCAATGCCGAAATAACTTGCAGTTCCGCGTCCGCCTTTGCCTATTACTCCGACAGAATGAGCATCATCGCAAAGTATGCGTGCATTATATTTTTTCGCAATGTCATTGAGATGCACTAAATCCACAATTTCACCCGTCGTGGAAAACACACCATCGCTCACCACAAGTTTTGCGGCTTCCATTGGTAAACGGGAAATTTGTCGTTCCAAATCTTTCATATCGTTATGCTTGTAACGAATTACTTCCGCAAACATTCCTTTTGCCATTAAATTTCCCGCGACAATACATGCGTGATTATCTTTATCCGTTACGACATAATCGCCGCGCTGCACTAATGTGGGAATTATTCCCTGTGCTGTCTGATAGCCGGTAGAAAATAACAGACATGCTTCCTTATTGAAAAACTTTGCGAGGCGTGCTTCAAGTTCGTTATGCAAATCCAGCGTTCCGGTTAGATAACGCGAGCCGGAACAACCTGTTCCGTATTTTGCAACAGCATCGAGTGCGGCTTGCTTTACTTTCGGATGAGATGTGAGTCCGAGATAATTATTAGAACCCGCCATTACGACTTTCTTCCCTTCGATTTGTACGACAGGACCTTCATTCGCTTCAATGGCGCGGAAATAGGGATAAAATCCGGCGGCTTTTACTTCATCTGCGCGGGTAAATGTATATGCTTTTTCAAATAAATCAACTTTTTTCTTGTCCGTATTTGATGTGGTTGTATCTTGACTCATTCAGTTATAAGGTAAAAAATAGTAAAATTTCGGGGTTAATATACTTTCAGAAAGGATAAAAAAAAAATGAAAAAGGGATACGCATTGTGGAATGTTGGATTTAGAAATTGTGAGTGATGAAAAACGTTTCATTCATTTATTTTTTATAATAAAAATGCCACGTATCTTTTACAACACGCGGCATTTATCATTCAATGAATAATACTCAAGTACATACACCTTCAAGGTTTTGAAAACCTTGTAGGTTTTATTCGTTACTTCATCAATACAAATTTCTTTGTTGCGGAAAATTTTCCCTCTACGCTTATCCGATAAAAATACACGCCGCTCGTCATCGCGCTTCCATCAAATTGTATTTCGTGTACGCCTGCCTGCATTGATTCATTGTTCAGCAATGTTTGTACTTCTCTTCCCAACACATCATACACCTTCAATGTAACATTTCCAACAGCCAACAGCGAAAAGCCAATAACCGTTGTTGGATTGAATGGATTGGGAAAATTGTGCAAGAGCGAAATATATTTTCCTTTTACATCAGAAGAAAAATTTACTACCGATTGATTTTTTCCGTGCATTTCTTTTTGCAAGAATAGTACGTCTGAAAGTGGAATAAGTCCGGTAAATTTCAATCCTTTACCTGTAACAACAGAATCGCCGTTTGCCAATGCAATCGTTGTATCAAATGCTTCATTGATTTGGTTGAGCATTTTCCGCATTTGTTCTAATTGCGTTGTTCCAACTGATGCAGAAATTCCGCCGGGCAATGTTTTTGTTTTATACAATGTCAATACGGTATCAATTACATTCATCATTGCAAGTAATGAATATTCACTGAACGGACTTCCTTCGCCCATAAAAATAAGCGAATCAAATCCGACCGGCGTTATTTCTTCCTGACTTGATAAGAGATTGAGTTTGAATACGCCAAACGCTTGCAACAATGGATTGTAATAATTATCCGATGATGGAGCAAGTTCTTTTACAAATATTTTCTTTTTATTTGAACCAAGTTTTCTCACTGTATCAAACGGGGCATTGTATGTAGAATCTGTTTGAAGACTGCCATACATTTTTCCGAGATTCATTCCTTTTTTATAGCGAATCCAACCAAGAGATTTTGCAAGCGTTTTATCCGTTTGCTTTATGCCAATTGTAACGCCATCTTTTCCACCGCTGCGCGCAACTGTTGTATCGCGCCAGTTTGCAATATTCGGAAGTTTCGCTGTTTCTTTTTTCTTTTGCTTTAATGAATTTGGTTTTGCACTCATTAATGTAGAAACGGAAAATGTTCTGTACATCGGTATTACCGGCGGCAAACTATCTATGACAATAAACTGTCCCATTAACCCATCATCTTCATGTTTTAAAATATGGCAATGAAACATAAAAGGTGTTTCAGGGTCTGCGTAATCATCAAATTTGCCAATGAAGCGCACGGATTCATTTGGTTTTACAAGGAGAACATCTTTCCAGCCCTGTTCATAGTTCGGCGCGGGTTGTCCGTTTCTTGTCAATACATTAAATTCAATATCGTGTATATGAAAAGGATGTGAAATCGGAGAGGTGTTTATTATTTCCCATATTTCCGTAGCATCTTTCAATAGAGTAAAATCATTGCGCATGTGGTCAAATAATTGATGATTGAATAAATGCAATATGCGACCAGCAACAACGGTATCAGAGATGAGCAATGTGCGTGTAAGGTCAGCAGTATTTTCAGGAATAAAGGTATTTGATTTTAACGCATTGGGAATAGTGGAAATCATTCCCGCAGTCGGTGAAGCGATGGTGAGATGTAGCAAATTAAAATCACGATGACCAAGTGCATTTGCGGCATTACCCGGGTCATTCACTGGTTCAAATCCGGGAATACCTTGCGCAAGCGTTGAATTATATGCAACAAGATTGAGTGTTTGTCCCACCTGATTCGTAAAGTTGACAAGAATTTCCACACGCTCTCCGACAGAAATTAAATAGCGAGTAACAGGAATAGGATTGTTAACCAATCCGCCGTCCGTAGCAATAACATAAAACGTTCTGTTATCGCTGAAACCAATATTATATGAACGCTGAACTGCCGCACCTAACAATCGGAAGCGTACAACTTGCGCAGGCGCAGTAAATTCAGGATTCAGTGTTCCATTCACCAATACCGTATCGCCATAGGGTCCGATAACAAATTGATTTGTTTGTGAAAATCTTCTATCGGTAATTGCCAGCGGAACATCATCAATGCCATATTTTCGCGGTAAATTCAAAGCCAATTCCTCTGCATCACGAACAATGATAAAACCAGTCATTCCGGACGTTACTTGTTTCTCAGTTGTTCTATGCAAGTGCGGATGATACCAATATGTCGCCGCAAAATTGGTTACTTTCCAAAACGGTTGCCAAATAGTTCCCGGTGCAATTGCTTGATGAGGACCACCATCCATTATAGCAGGTAAATGCATTCCATGCCAATGAACAGTAGTTGTATCGGAAAGATTATTGGTAACATTGAGATGAACAGTATCACCTCGTTTGAAAAATAAAGTCGGTCCTAAAAAATTGCCATTATATCCGGCAGTAGTTGTCGGATTGCCCGGACGGAATTGTTTTGTTGATTCATCGGCAATGAGATTGAATGTCGTTCCCGCAATTGTATCGGGAATAAGCAACGTATTGTATGTTTGAGCAAATAATTTGTTTTCCGCACACAAGAGAATTATCAAACAGTAAAGAATATGTTTCATAAGGGAAATTGATTTATAAATAATTTTTGTGGATAAATACGGTGTAAAAGTATAAATTCTTGATTTCAAATGAAAACTATTATTGTCCTAATTTAAACTGATGTGATATTACTTTCTCTACTCTGTTTCTTTCCCTATCTTTCACACGATTTTTTTACTCCCTACTCTTTACTAATTACTACATACTCTACTATGCTCGCTCTCGTAACAGGCGGAAACGGATTTATCGGAAGCCATCTTGTTGAACATCTGCTGCAAAGAAATTATACAGTTCGTTGCCTCGTCAGGAAATCAAGCGATTTAAAATGGGTACAACATTTACCGGTTGAATTTATTTACGGAGATTTATTTGATAACTCCGTTTTGAAACTAGCATTGCACAATGTTGATGTGGTATTTCATTCCGCAGGACTAACAAAAGCAAAAACGAAAGAGAAATATTTTCGTGGAAATCAACTCGCTACGCGCAATATACTCGAACAAACTCTACGCTGCAATCCATCGCTGAAAAGATTTATCCACATCAGCAGTCAAGCCGCCGTCGGACCAAGTTTTTCCGAAATGCCAATTGATGAAACTGTGCCGTTTCATCCCATCACAACGTATGGCAGAAGTAAAATGGAAGCAGAAAAAGAATGTCACAAATTTCTTGATAAATTGCCGATTACCATTTGTCGTCCACCCGCTGTATTCGGCGAACGTGATAAAGATGTATTTGAATTTTTTAAAACAATGAACAGTGGAATTCAGCCGCTGATTGGTTTCAACAATAAAAAAGTTTCCCTGATTCACGTTGCGGATTTAGTAGATGGTATTATTCAATCCGGTGAATCGGAAAACAGCATCGGACAAACATATTTTATTGCAAGCGAAGCAACGTATTCGTGGAATGAAATAGGCGAAGTAACTGCAAAAGTATTGGGGAAAAAAGCAATCCGTATTCCGATTCCCGAATGGGTGGTGTATGTAATTTTTGGTTTAGGAGAAATTGCAGGAAAGTTCAGTGCCAAACCTTCCATCATTAATTGGGAAAAGGCGAGGGATGTTACACAACAATACTGGACGTGTTCCGCTGCAAAAGCAAAAAAAGATTTTGGCTACAAACAAAATCTTACATTAGAAAGCGGCGTGAAGAGAACCGTAGATTGGTATAAGAAAGAAAAGTGGTTGAAGTGAAAGGCGGAGAAATCCACTATAATTTTTTAGATTAAATCTGATACTGAAGAAACTCTTTTGTAAACTACATCTTCAAAGTTTTTGAAGTGTGCTGTGCCGCATTGAATTTTTTGCTTTTCACTTCCTCGTAATTCTTCGCCTTCGGATTTGGTTTCGGCAACAAAATAGATTTTCTTCTCTTGCTTAAATACAATTGCCCAATCGGGATTGTAGTTGCCAATGGGTGTAGGAATTTTGAACCAGTAGGGGAGCTTGAAATAAAATTCAATGTTCTCACTGCTCTCACAATCTTTTGCAAATTGATTTTCTACTCCGCTATCCAACGGAATATAATTTTCGTAAATAGTTTTATCAGCGTTGCCAACTTTGTGAGTAAACTGGTCAAGATAAATTTCCAGTTCGTTATCTTCAAACAAAGTCATTTCATAAAACTTGCTACCGATTTTTTCATACTTAATACCGTCAATCATCAAATCATGCAAAACATTTTTGATTGTGTTGGTTGTGTTGTCCATGAACATTTGCGGATTGATAAGCAACTCCGAAATTTTATCTGACTTCTTTACGATGTCTAAAATTGTTGTTCGTGTCAATTCCGTTTTACCTTGTATGTATGCAAGCATATCAGGAATTTCAAATTGTTTTCCGTAATCGGGTGCAACTGTATCACTCAATAATTTTCCTGTTACTCCTTCCGTTCCCATCACCACAACATTTTTTGTGCTGCGAACACTTGGCTTTTTTGTATCAGGCATTTCTTTCATTGCCTTTGCTGCTTTCTTAATCAACTCGTCTGTTTCATAAGCAACACTATATTTTGAATGGAACTTTATCTTTTCCCATATCTGCAAAAATTTTGGGTCTGCCTCAAAACCTTTTCTGTAAAGTAATTTCTCACGCTGATTTTTATTCTTAATTCTGCCAGTGAAATTTACTCCACAATCTTCTTCAATTTCTTTTTGCAATGCTTTTGCAAAATCATCATAAGATTCGTTTGCAATAACTGTAAGGCGGTTTATGTTCTGGTCAAAAATTCTTTTCCCTTTTTTATTCACTGACAAACGCAAACCTCTACCAATCTCCTGACGTTTTTTAATTTCTGATTTTGTTTCGTTCAATGTGCAAATCTGAAACACATTCGGATTGTCCCAACCTTCACGCAAAGCAGAATGAGAGAAAATAAAACGAAGCGGTGTGTTCATGTCCAACAATTTTTCTTTCTCTTGCATGATGAGTTTGTATGTATCATCATCCGCTTGCGTTTCGCCTCCTGTATCTTTTACTCTGCCTTTGTTGTCTTGCGAAAAATATCCGTTGTGAATTTCATTTACTGAATACGAAATGAGATTTTTATTTTTCGGTTTGCTTATTTCTTCTGCATAAATTTCTTCAAACCATTTTGCAAACTTTCCTCCAATTGCATTTCCGCTTTCATCATACTCACGATAATTTTTCACCCTGTCAATGAAAAATAAAGTCAACACTTTTATTCCTTTCGCTTTGTAATCTCTTTCTTTTTTTAGATGCTCCTCAACTGTTTTCTTAATCATAAATCGCATCACTTCATCATTCATTCCTCCCTGTGATTCTCCGACTGCCAAAACAATTCCGTTTGTAAGTTCTATTTGCTGATTGCCAAAATCTATTTCATAAATTTTCAGTCCTTCATATTTTTCATTCTTGCCACTCAATTCAAAAAGGTCAAGTTTGTTTTTGGTGGCAGTAACAGGTTTGCGTTTTATACCAGATGCACTCAATGCATCAATTTTAATTTTTGCAGTGATGTTGTTGCCTGTTCTGTTTACACTTTCCAACTGAATGAAACTGTCGTTGAAATCATTTTCACTCATTACACTATCCACTTCAATTTGTTTTACCAATCCCAAATCATACGCTTTGACTGGATTGAGTGAATACATGAGATTGTAAAGGTTGGTGTGTGTTGCCGAATAACGCAAAGTGCAAAGCGGTTCTAAATTCTGAATTGCTTTTTTACGAATCTCGGTTTCCATGTTCTGCGGTTCGTCAACTATCACAAAGGGTTTTGTGCTTTGTATAAACTCTATCGGTTTCTTTCCTGTGAGTTTGTCGTTTGGCTTGTTGATGATGTTTTCATCTTTTGCAAACGAATCAATGTTGATTACTAAAACCTGAATGGCATTGCCCGATGAAAAGCCACGAAGGTTTGAAACTTTTTTGCTGTCGTAAATATCAAAGTTGATACTCGTTTTATCATACAACGATTGAAAATGTTCGTGTGTGATTTGTAGATTTTTTAAAACACCTTCACGAATTGCAACTGACGGAACTACGATTACAAATTTTTTGAAGCCGTAAAGTTTATTGAGTTCGTAAATTGTGCGGAGATACACATAAGTTTTTCCTGTGCCTGTTTCCATTTCAATGGAAAAATTCATTCCCTGCAATTCTACAACTTTGTTTTTTATTTCGTTGCGCTGCTGAATGGATTTTACATTTTGTAAAATCTGTTCAACTGACAAAGTGAGATTGTTTCCGAAACCGTTTTCAGAAAGTAATGCACCTGTTTCGGAAACTGAAAACTCAAAATCTCCACTGCTTAAAGGTTGCCCTTCAAAAATGTCGGTGATTGCTTTTAGTGCATCCCACTGGTAAGATTGATTGCTGTCAAAGTGGAGTTTCATTTGTTAAAATTGCAACCGCCAAATTGATTTAGCATCTTTTGCAAGTTCCTTTTGTCTTGCAGACAAATTGGCTTCATTCCATTCGTTAAATTGTTCAATGAGTGTCTTTGTCAATTTACAATTACTTTGATCATAGAATGGCTTCTTTTCCTCATACTTAAGAATATCAGCATCTCTATTCAATTTCTTTTCAAGAAGTGTAAGATTACCAAGACGATACACTGAACGATTGATTGCCTCACTATCAAATTGTCCCCAAGTTTCATCAGCACTTTCCGGAAGAATGTGTTCAATAGTTAAAACATCACTATCGGGGAAAATATCATTTCTGTATTTATATTTTTCCAATTTGCTTAAGATATATTTCACAATTTTGTGGTTTCTTGGCGCACTTTTGAAAATTTTATTTGAAAAAGAAATCTCGAAATTCTCATCCGAAACATATACGCTCTTTAGTTCAGAAGGGTTAAATTTTTGGCTTTTATTAATATTTAGTGCAATTGAATTATAAGCATCTTCCTGTTCATTTGGATTCAATCCTCCAATAATATTATATCGGAAAGAAACAATTGAGCATGCTTTCACTAACTTAGTAAAACTTGTTTCATCAAGACTGTAATATGCAGCAATAAAAAGTGAAAGTGTTTGTTTAATTTGAAACAGTCGTAATTCTCTTAATGCGTTTACGATTTCCGGTTTACCATTCCATAAATCATCTTCGGGGTTCTGAAAAGCCATATAGACATCAGCCGTATCATCTAATTCACGTATAAGCGCAAATGCTTGCGTTTTATCCAAGATATTTTTTCTGATTGTTTTAAACAAAGCAGTTTTTCTTACCGTTTTATTTTTACTATTCCAATAGTATCGTAAGTAATCTTCAAATTTTTGATTTCCGAGTTTTCCGACAACCTTACTCCAAAGCAGTTCTAACTCTTCAATTTCAGATTTATGCGGTTTTGATGCATCCACGACAGAGAATAAATAATTCTTTAATAAGTCTGCGGCAGATAACTGAACACCTCTTGCGTTCAGTGTTTCAAAAACCTTAAATGCATTGAAGTCATCGGAAACACTAATTCTCGTAAAGAATAATTTATCCGCAAGACTATCAATGAAGGCAGCCAATGCTTCTCCCGTAGTAAACTCTTTTTTTATTCTACCATAATACCAGTTAAAACATTCTCTCATCTGTCTTTCGGATGAATTAATATTTCTCAGCGGGAGTTCTTTTAATAGCACCAAATATTGTCGGTAATAATCATTACTGTTTCTATTCAGCATGAGTTTATTGTTTGAAATGAGAGTAACCGGGTCAAGATAACCAATGTAACTACTTCTGAGGGCCTCCATACGTTTTAAATTATTATCAGCATCAGTATTATTATCAGCCAAATCTTTAAGGCATTTTAAAACAACAAGAATCATAACGCTAAGCGTTGTAAGTCGTTGTTGCCCATCAATAATTTGAAAATTCTTGTTATCGGAAGTTTGCAGGACAAGATAACCCATGTAATGGTCTGATTCTTCATTTCTTCTGAGTGCATTTATATCGTACCACAAGTCATCCCACTGCTCAATTTCCCAAGTGTAGTCACGTTGGAATTTAGGAATTTCATAACGCATACCATTTCCCATCAGTTGACGGTACGTTAAACTTGTTGTGTCTTGTATTCCTTTCATATTATTTTCCTTGTTTATATCGTTTTAAAATCTATCCCTGCATCTTTCATTTGCAACACTGTATTTGTTTTCAGTTGGTCGTTGCCTGTGAAAAGATTATCAAGGGTTATTACTTTTTGGGGTTCTGCTTTTATGATACTATCAATAATTTTCTGATTCATTTCTTCTAATGCGATAATCAGTTCACCGTCTTTTACTGAATAAAATTTTCCTTTTACTTCAACTGAATCAGTAATCAAGTAACCTGCTTTCAAAACCAATTCAAAAAGCATGTTGTCTGTCTTACTTTCTTCTTTTACTGGATTAGTGAAAGCATCTAATTGAGAAATTAAGTTTTCTTCTGTGATTTCAGCACCTTGCCAAATTTTAAAATTGGATGATGAGAGTTTGAAAACTTTGAAACCTAAATCAGCAGTAGTAGGTAATTTGGTTTCGCTAATTTTTAACTGTGCAGTTTCCTTTTTTATTTTTTCAATTACTCTTCTGATTCTTTCTTTGGCAATGTCGGCAATGGTTTTATACCCTGCTTTAAATGCCTCACTATTCTCATCACACAATTCAGGTAGTTGAACCAAAATAAATTTTCTGTTACCTCCATCTTCTTTGTTCTGTTCTAAAACGGCTTGGGATGTGGTGCCTGAACCACCGAAGAAATCAATAATAATATCATCGCTGTTATTCTGAGTTGAAATTTGCAAAATTCTTTTGCTTAAAGTAAATGGTTTCGGAAAATCAAAAGGAACAACGCTACCTTTAAAGAGTTCTTTAAGTTCTTTTTTTGCAGAATCATTACTTCCAACCTCATCATATTTCCATAAAGTTTTTGCTTTTAATCCCTGTTGTACTTCGGATAAAAACCTTTTTATATTTGGTTGTGAATTTCCATCTTTACCAAAATATATTCTATTATCTTCAATTAATTTTAAGGTATCTTCTTCTCGATAAAGCCAATGTTTTTCTGGCTCAGGTTCAAATTTTTTACCAGTTGGAGAAACAATTATATAACGTCCATTTTTTCTTTCTCCTTTTGCATACAATGGAATAGGTTTCCATGGTCCTCTGGGGTCATTATCTATATTCTTATATCTATCATCCATTTCTTTTGTCCTTGGGAGTAAAGAAATATCACTATTAAGATTGTTTTTTTCATAAATCAAAATATATTCATGACAATCAGAAAGTTTATTCGAATCATTTTTTGTAGTGTACATTTTTTCCCAGACTACTTCTGCAACGAAATTCTCCTCTCCAAAAATCTCATTCATCACCATCCGCAAATTATGCACCTCATTATCGTCAATATGAACAAAGATAACTCCATCATCCCGCAACAAATTTTTTGCTAAGAACAAACGGGGATACATCATGCTTAACCAATTGCTGTGAAAGTGTCCGCTGTCTTTGCTGTTCTTTCGGAACAAACCTTCTTTCATTAAATATCCTTCTTCGTCTTTGTCACCAATGCGTTTTTCATATTCGGCTTTGTTCTCTTTGAAACTGTCGGGATAAATAAAACTGTCGCTGCCTGTATTATATGGTGGGTCAATGATGATGCACTTAACTTTTCCATAGTATGCCTTCTGCAATATTTTCAATACTTCTAAATTTTCACCTTCAATGAAAACATTTTGTGTGGTGTCAAAATTTATGGATTGGTCGGGTTGGGGTTTGAGTGTGGCTGTTGTTGGTATTTGCAGCACTTTGAAAGCATCGGCTTTACCAGCCCAATTCAAAACATATCTTTCGTTTACGAAATTGATGTCGTCTGAAAAAGTTGCTTTGAACTTTTCCATGTCAATTTTTCCTTCGGAAAAAATATCAGGGAAAAGGGTTTGGAGTTTGTCCAAATTGTCTTGCGTTATGTTTAAAGATTCTCCGTTCATACAATCTCAGTATCTGATTGGTGAAATAATAAACTTCTTCATCTCATCAAAACTCCCGAATACTTCCGTGCAACATCCCAGCACCCAGCCGGGAATTTCCTGCAATGAAATTTCTGTAACGAGATACACGGGCTTGCCAAAATATTTTGCAAGCGTCAGTTCGCCCTTTGTTCCTGCGCCTTTTGCCGCGCTTTCATCCCAATAGCAAATTACGTAATCTGTTCGTTGCGCAATTTCCTCGCAATCAATTTCCACTAACTCACGCACTATTTCAGTGTAGCGTTTGATATTTTCAAATTTTAGTTTGCGAAAATCTACGTTCTCATATTTTGTTGCAAAAAGTTCTTTGCTCTTTTCTGTGGGATTAAATACTTCATGATGTAATTCTGTAACAAGAAATTGCTCAAGTTCTTTTCGCCAGTCTCCCCCATCGTTTGCGGCATATTCCATCCCGCCAGATAAATACGCACGCATTATTCTTCCGCTCCTCCCAAACCTGAGTGAATAAACTCTTTCAGCGTTTCTATATCAAGAGAAAAATCTCTGTCGCTTTCAATAAATGTAATGTTCAATCCTTCGCGAATAATATTATAAAAATCTTTTGTTCCTTCGCCAAGTTTTGCATCGGAATCTTTTTGCAAGCGCAAATCAATTGCCTGCGATGCACAGAGTAATTCTATTGCAATAATATATTCTACGTTATCTACAATTTCCGCAGCGTGTCGTGCGGCAATTGTTCCCATACTTACGTGGTCTTCCTGATTTGCAGAAGTCGGAATAGAATCACCGCTTGCAGGATGTATCAATGTTTTATTTTCTGAAACAAGCGATGCAGCGGTGTATTGCGTAATCATCAAACCGGAATTGATGCCGCCGTTCTTAATGAGAAATGCTTCCAATCCTTTGTTATGATTTTTATCGAGTAGTTTTGCAATTCTTCTTTCAGAAATATTGCCAAGTTCAGCAATTGCAAGTCCGAGAAAATCCATTGCAAGCGCAACGGGTTGTCCGTGAAAATTTCCTGCGCTGATTGCTTCGTTATCATCAGTGAATATATGCGGATTATCCGTAACAGCATTGAGTTCAGTTTCTATTACATTATGCACATACGCAATAGCATCAATCGAAGCGCCGTGTACCTGCGGAATACACCGCAAAGAATAAGAATCCTGTAACACTTTTTCTGTATCGCTGTCGTTGCAATCAATGAACGTACTTCCTTTGAACATTTCGCGTATATGTGCGGCTACAATCTGCTGTCCCACAAACGGACGCAGATGATGAACTTTTTCTGCAAACGCTGCACTTCTCCCCTTCAATGCTTCCAATGAAAGTACTGCTGCAACACCTGCAAAATGTGCAAGATTTTCAGCATCTGCAAGAGCAAGTATTCCTACCGCAAGCATTGCTTGTGTTCCGTTCAATAATGCAAGTCCTTCTTTCGCTTGCAACACAATCGGAGAAAGTCCAACATCTTCCAATGCATCTGCGCCGCTGATTACTTCTTCTCCGTCGGAAACAGTTGCATCTCCTTCACCAAGCATTACTGCCGCAATATGTGAGAGCGGCGCTAAATCTCCGCTTGCACCGACAGAACCTTTTGTTGGAACATACGGATGCACTTGTAAATTCAACATTGCAAGCAACATTTCTACAACTTCAATGCGCACACCAGAAAATCCTGCTGCAAGTGCATTTGCGCGCAAAAGCATCATTGCGCGTACAACTTCAACATCAAACGGGTCACCAACGCCGACGCAATGACTCAATATTAAATTGCGCTGTAATGTTTCTACTTCATTTTCTTCCAAAATTTTATCCTGAAACGCACCGAAACCAGTTGTAATGCCATAGACTTTTTTCTTTTCTTTCACTGCATTTGCAACCCATTGCTGCGATTGGAGCATTTTATCTTTTGCAGAATCAGAAAGTTGCACTTCCCGAAAATTCCGCGCGACAGAAATGACATCTTCGATGGTAAGTGATTTGCCGTTTATTTCAAGTTGTTTCATAGTAGTTGTTTTATATTTTGAATTAATTCTGACTGTGCAATCGTCCTCTGCGCCTGTTTTGTCGCTTTGATGTATTCTTCTTTATTCGATGCGTCAATATTTTTTCCCGCACGCAAATCTTTGATAGTTACTTCGTTTTTTTCAAACTCATTCGAACCAATAATTACTGCGAGCGGAATTTCCTGTTTGTTGGCGTATTGCAATTGCTTTCCCAATCCTTTTTCTTCGCCCATATATAATTCTGTATTGATGCCATTGTTGCGTAATTCTCTCGTGAGAAGAACATACTCCTCCATTCTGTTCCGCTCCATCACCGTAACCAACACTTGCGCTGTCGAAGGAACAGTATTGATGAGTTGCAGTTTTTCAAGAGCGGCGAGCAATCTATCCACACCGGTTGATACGCCAACAGCGGGAATACTTTTACCGAGAAACCGCTGCACTAAATCATCGTACCTACCGCCGCCAAATACAGAGCCAAATTCCGGTGCATCAAGAAGAATTGCTTCAAAGACAGTACCCGTGTAATAATCCAATCCGCGAGCAAGGGAAAAATCTATCGCAATTTTTTCTTCAGGAATTTTCAACACATCAAGATATGTGCAGATTTCATTGAGTTCAGAAATTCCGCCAACGGATTCAGGAATATTTGCAAAGAGGTGCGCAATATTTTCCAGAGATTTTTTCCGCGTTGTGTGCGGCAAAGCAAGAAAATCTTTTATTTTTTCCACTTGCTCTTTCTGTAAAGCTAACCCGCTTATTTTATCACCCGAAGCATCTGTACGTCCGCCCATGAGTTCCATTTCAACTTCTCTCAGCGAAATCTTATCGAGTTTATCAAGAATCCGAAATACATTTTTAGCAAGAGATTTTGAAATTCCTGCAAATGAAAGAAGCGCATCGAGAATTTTTCTGCTACTGAAACGGATACGGAAATTGTGAATATGCAGCGCAAGAAACACATCGTACATTCCACACAGAATTTCAGTATCAGCCGCCATTGAAGCGCTGCCAACAGTATCCAAATCAAACTGAATAAATTCACGAAACCGTCCGGGGTCAGGTTTATCCGCACGCCAGACGCTTGCAACCTGATACCGTCGAAAGGGTTTTGGCAATTCGGGATACTGGGAAACAATTCTTGCCAATGGAACAGTTAAATCGAAGCGCAGTCCAAGTTCTTCATCTTCGGGACTTTTTGAACGGAAAATATTTTTGGAAGTATCGCCATGCCCGACGAGCGTTTCTACATATTCAAGCGCAGGCGTATCAAGCGGAACAAATCCATAACGCTCGAAAACAGTGCGGACGGTTTCAATAATTTTTCTTCGCGCAATCATTACGGACGGAAGATAATCGCGCAAACCTTTTACTGTGCGCGGCTCAATGCTGTTTTGGTTTTCCATTGTTGAAAATTTTAAAAAAAATAGAAAATGTCGGTCTCGAACTCTTCAGTAGAGACGCGACCGACATCGTTGTACAGGTGATGGGACTCGAACCTATGACCCCCAGATCCACAATCTGGTGCTCTAACCAACTGAGCTACACCTGCGTTGTAAAAAATTGCGGGGAAAATATACTAAAGTTTGGAAGGAGAGCAAAAGCGGATTTCCTTTAAAATAAAAAAGAGCCGAAAAAATCCGGCTCTTTAATTTAAAAAAATTGTTTTCAAATCAATGTTGTTGCGCTATGCTTTCCACTAACATCGGGTCATTGACAGGGATTGTATTTTTTTGTGAAAATGCTTTAAAAGTGATATAAAAAAATCCTGAAATAGCACTTGCAATGGGTCCGATTTCCCAAATATTTAACAGTGGTTCATTGTTCATAAATGGCGGCATTATCATCCAGAATAAATCTATCCAATGCCCAATCATTATTATGATACAAACTTTCAGAAGCAATCCTTCATTCTTCTTTGTCCAAACCGGAAGCAACACAACAAACGGAATTGCCCAATTAAAAAGTAAATTCAGTAATGTAAAAATTGTCCAACTGCCTTTGAGACGTGCAAGAAAATATGTTGTCTCTTCGGGAATATTGGAATACCAAATCAGCATATACTGACTGAACCACAGATACATCCAAAATGTACTGAACGCGAAAATGAGTTTTCCTAAATCGTGAAGATGGCTGCTGTTGAGTACATTTTGAAATGGTCCCATTCTTTTCAAGAGAATTGCAAGAATTGTAATCGCTGCCAATCCATTTAAAAACATTCCCGTGAAATTATATAAACCGAATATTGTGCTGTACCAATGCGGTTCGAGCGACATTATCCAATCAATACTTGCAAACGTGAACGTTAAAGCAATAACGACAATAAATGTTCCTGCAATTTTTCTGTTTTTATCTGTCAATGAAATTTCTGCTGAGTAATCCTGCGCCTGTGAAGTTTTCCGAAGTAAATATGCAAACAGTATCCACAAACCGATGTAAAAAATTGTACGAATAGAAAAGAATGTAGAATTTAACCACCACGTTTTCGTTTGCAATAAATGGTCTTTTGCAACTACTTCATCGTGGCTCCACTCATACATTGAATGAATGCCGAATAAAACGACAAGCATCACTAATCCTGCAACAGGAAGAACATTCGTCATTGCTTCCGGTACGCGGCGCAAACCAACGCTCCAACCTGCATTCGTAATATATTGAAATGCAATAAAGACAATTCCCGCTACGCCTAAACTGAGAAGATAATAGTTAGCAAGTAAAAGATTTATCCATGTGCGGGTTGGCGCAGCAAAAAATCCGAAGAGAATAATAATTACGCCAATAACTGAGACAGTCAGCAAATTTTTCATTAGCGTTGCAGAGGGAGCAAATCGAGCGGGAAAATTAGTTTGTTTCATAAATTTATTTAACTCCCGCTACTAATTTCTTTTCCTGAAGAGAACGGATATATGCAATTGCTTTCCATCTGTCATCGCGCGAAATTTGCGAAGAAAAATTTGGCATTGCATTTTTTCCGAACGAAATGATATGAAACATTTGACCATCTTTAATTTTCATAGCATTTTCTAAAAAGAGTGATGGCGGCGGCGGAAATCCTCGTTGTGCAACATTCCCATCGCCGTTTCCGCCTGCTCCGTGACACGGTGAACAAAAAGTTGCGAAAACGATTGTGCCGCGCTCAATAACATCTGTGCTATCTTTTGAAAATTTATTGTTAAGTTCTTCTCCTGCGCGAATTGCATCTTCCGGTGTTGCATTATATTCCATCGGTGCGAAACCAAACGCAATAGTTCCCGATGGTGGAAGTTGTAATGTTTTTTTATCTCTGAAATTTACATTTTCAGAAAAAGCATTGCTCGGTACAGAAGACAACATTCCGGGCAAAAATTCCGTATTTCGTTCTGTATAATCGCGCGGCAAAACGACGATAAAAGAAATAACTGCAATTGTTAAAATAAGAAGCAAAATATTAAGAGTAAATCTATCCATTAGTTTGTTTCCTTTTCAATGCGTTCTTCCAGCGACAGAAGATGAAACGGTTCGAACATTTTTTTTACAAGTTGAATATCAAATGCTGCATCATTCTGCACAAGTACAAGAGCAAATGTATCATTAGTAACACCATCGTAAATAATTTTTGGTTTTTTTCCGGGGCGTAATTTCCCTACAAAAAGAAACGTAAGTACAGTTCCGACACCCGCAAACAAAACCATTATTTCAAATGTTACAGGAACAAATGCAGGAACAGAACGAAAGGGTTTTCCGCCTACGTTTAATGCCCAACTTGTTGCAGAAGTCCAGATTTGGAACGAAAGTTTTGCGACGGCTCCCAATACACCAAGTATAAAACAAATCCAAGGAAGAAATGATTTTTTCAATCCCATTGCTTCATCCATTCCATGCACAGCATACGGCGTATAAACATCTACAATTTCGTATCCTTGTTTTCGTGCAGTTCGTGTTGCACCAAGAATATCTTTTTCATGAGAAAAATAATTTACCAATAATCTTCTGCTCATTTTTTCTTTCCCTCCGTTTGCAGCCCATAACTCAAAACACCTTTCACTTCACCGATTGCTATCATCGGAAGAAATCTTGAGAACAATAAAAAGAGTGTGAAAAATAATCCAAAACTTCCAAGCAGTGTCGCAAGTTCAACTAATGACGGAGAGTACATTGCCCAACTTGATGGTAAAAAATCCCTCGTTAACGTTGTCATCACAATCACGTATCGCTCGAACCACATTCCAATGTTTATAATGATAGACATAATAAAAACGAACACTAAATTTGTTCTTACTTTTTTAAACCACAGCAACTGCGGAAATCCTACGTTACAAAGTACCATCGTCCAATATGTCCACGCATACGGACCCAAAGCGCGATTGATAAATGTAAATTGCTCGTATTTATTTCCTGAATACATTGCGACAAAAAATTCAGTGATGTACGCGAGTCCAACAATACCACCTGTTGCAATGATAATTTTGCACATTGATTCCACGTGATGTTTCGTAATGTAATCTTCAAAATGCAAAACTTTTCTCACGACAAGCATCAATGTTAGCACCATCGCAAAACCTGAAAACACAGCACCCGCAACAAAATATGGCGGCAAAATAGTTGTATGCCATCCGGGAATTACTGAAGTCGCAAAATCCCAACTGACAATTGTATGTACGGAAACAACTAATGGTGTTGCTAATCCTGCTAATAATAAATACACCGTTTCATAATGCGACCAGATGCGATTCGAGCCATTCCATCCAAAACTCATTATGCCAAAAATTTTCTTCTTTAATTTTGATGTTGTTTTATCTCTGATTGTTGCCAAGTCAGGAATCAATCCGATATACCAAAATACTAATGAAATAATAAAATACGTGCTTATGGCAAACATATCCCACACAAGCGGAGAGCGGAAATTTACCCACAACGGTCCTCTCATATTCGGATAGGGAAAAAACCAAAAACCGAGCCATGGTCTGCCCATGTGAATAATTGGAAAAATTCCCGCACACATTACTGCAAAAAGCGTCATTGCTTCGGCGGAACGATTGACGGATGTTCTCCATTTTTGCCTGAACAGAAAAAGAATTGCTGAAATTAATGTTCCTGCATGTCCAATGCCAATCCAGAAAACAAAATTCGTAATATCAAAGGCCCATCCGACAGTATTATTCAAACCCCACGTGCCTATTCCTGTTTCAATTTGGTACGTTACTGCAACTGCTCCAACCGATAAACAACACACTGCAAACAAAAATCCGAACCACCAAAGAAGAGATGATTTTTTTTCAAGTGGCGCGCTTACATCATTTGTAACATCTGCGTACGATTTATTTCCGAGAATGAGCGGCTTTCTGAGTATGGAATACAATTCAGCCATTGTGCTTTTCTCCTTCATTATTTTCTCTGTCGTGTACGAGTGTTAAATATCCGACAGCAGGTTGAACGCCAATTTCTTCCAGCGCACGATAATATCGCGGGTCTTTCATTATAGATGCAATTTTACTTTGTTTATCATTCATATCGCCAAATACTATTGCGTTTGCGGGGCAAGATTGCTGACATGCAGGTTGTATTTCACCATCGTTCAAAATTCTTCCCTCTTTCTTTGCAAGAATTTTTCCTTCCTGAATGCGCTGCACACACATCGTGCATTTTTCCATTACGCCGCGTTCACGAACTGTAACATCGGGATTCAATACAAGTTTGTGCATTGCATCGCCGTGTTCATATTCAAACCAATTAAAGCGACGCACTTTGTACGGACAATTATTTGCGCAATATCGCGTTCCAACACAACGATTATACACCTGCTGATTTAATCCTTCTGAACTATGCACTGTTGCGAGAACAGGGCACACAGTTTCGCAAGGTGCATTTCCGCAATGCTGACACATCATCGGCTGATGCGCAACTTTTATTTCATCATTATTTTCTTCATAATATCTGTCAATTCGCAACCACGTCAATTCACGATTACGAAAGACTTCATCTTTGCCTACACTTGGCGTATTATTTTCTGCCTGACAACTGATGACGCACGCAGAACAACCCGTACATGCTGTCAAATCAATCGCCATTCCCCAATGATGCCCGGTGTATTTGTGGTCATCATTCCACATTGTTATCGGAGGAGTTTTAGCAAAACTTCCAGCCGCAGGATTCATTGAAAATTCCTCAAGCGAAGTTTCCTGAATAATTTCTCTTCTATTTTCTCCTGATGGCGCAACATTTTCAGGAACACTCAACGAGTGATGAATTTGTGTAGATGCGAGTGTATAAATTTCTCCTGTTGATGTAAGTGAAACTTTTCTTCCGGAAAATTTTAATTGTGAATTTTCAAATTGTAAAAACTTCGCTGCATTTTTTCCGACAACGCTTCCGGGATTCACTGTTGGTTTTGCTTCGAGCCATTCCGGTCCAATATTGGTAAATCGTTCCGTTCCTTTTCTTCCATAGCCCAATGCAATTGCAACCGTATTCTTATTCAGTCCCGGCTGAATATGTGCTGGCAACGCAAGTATCTCTTTTCCATCATCACTTGTAATATTAAGAATCGTTCCTTCTTCTATTTTGAATCGCTCGGCAGTTGATGATGAAATAGAAGCATAATTATCCCACACTATTTTTGTAACTGGGTCGGGTAATTCCTGCAGCCACGGATTGTGCGCGTGTCTTCCATCAAGAAGAGCAATTGTTGGATAGAGAACTAAACGCAAATCATTTTCCGATAGTTGAGAAACGGTTGTGTTCGTTTGATTACATCCGTTTGTATCAAAAGAAAAATTCTTCTCTGATTTTTTTTCTGCATCAAAAAACCCCTTCTCTACTGTCGCATCCCACAAAGATTGAAACAAAGTAAATTTTTTTTGTTGTGGAAAAATATTGCTTTGCCAGTAATTCCGAAGAATTGCATACGCAGATAATTTAGCGCCACTCCAGTTAGAAATACTTTCTGATAACGCTCGCGTATTGCCAAATGGTTGAATTGTTGGTTGCGTCATCGTATAAACGCCATCGAAAATTTCTGCATCATTCCAAGATTCAAGGGAATGATGGTCGGGACAAACATAATGAGCGAACGAAGATGTCTCATCAACGCGCTCCGCAAAACTTACCACGAGAGAAATATTTTTTAAACTTTTTCCGAACGCATCTCCATTCGGTGTATCATAAACCGGATTACAACCGGAAATAAATAATCCGGAAATTTTTCCATCATTTATTTCCTGCTGCAACATTGCTAATGCTCTGTCATTACCCTGTCGTTGATATGATGGTTGCTGAATATCAAGCGTCGCTCCGTAATTTCCAAGCAGATTATTTATGAAATTGACAACTATCTGCATATCCAAATTATTCACTCCACAAACAACAAGACCCGCACCACGCTTATTCCATAATCTTTCAGCAATATCTTTCAATGTACTATCACAACGCGTTGGTTCACATTCACCAAATGGATTGTTGGTATTGGCTTTTTGTGAAAGAAGTGCTGCAAGACAGTGTAAAAGAGAAAATTGTTCATCCGGTGCAACGGCAATTCGTTTGTCTGCATTACTTCCGGTGAGTGATACATTTGATTCAAACTGTGCGTGATAAGAAAATTTCGGAGATTTTTTTTCTGAAGTATTTTCTTGCTGCAATGTTCGGCCTGCACTATATTGTGCAGTAAATTCTACAGGTGAAATCCACGTGCCGAGAAAATCAGCATCAAAACTGACTATTACTTCTGCTTTATCAAAACGATAATGCGGCAAAATTCTTTCGGAATGAGTTTTTTCGTGAGCATCAAGTATTGCGGAAACAGAAAGCGCATCATACACAATATGTTTTCCATCGCTGAATTGAGCAAGAAATTCTCTAATCAATTTTTTTATCGTCGGGCTTGTAATCGTTCCCGTAAGAAAACGAACAGAACCATTGCTCTGTTTCATGGAATTTATTTTTAAAGAAATTTCGCTATCAATATTTTCCCACGTTGTTTCTTTTCCGTTTGCAACGGGATTCTTCAATCTCAAAGAATCATATAACCCAAGTAAATGCGCTTGACCAACTGCACACAGCCCGCCATGTGAAATTGGATGATTGGAAATGCCTTCCATTTTTATCGGACGCCCATCACGATTTTTTGCAAAGACGCCGCATCCCGCACTGCAACCACCGCACGTAGTTGAATACCACGACGCAAATCCCGGTGTAATTTCTTCGGGTTTAATGAGAAATGGAATTGCTTTTTCAACTGTTGCCTTTGAACATCCAATCAGTGATGTTCCGAACAGAGAAAATCCCGCGAGTTTAAGAAAATCCCGACGCTTCAATCCGCGTGTTGGAATTTCTTCGTGATGATGATGATGTTCACTCATTCTTTATTCAAATCAATTTCAAAACTCAATTAGTAATGGCACGTGGAACAATCTATCGCCGCGTGAACTGCTTTTCCATTCACTCCATTTTTATTTACATCGCGATGGCAATTAACACACCAACCCATTGTCAAATCAGAATACTGACGCACGCGCTCCATCGTTTCAATATCGCCGTGACAACTTTGACACAAAACTCCTGCTCCTATATGTGGACGATGGTCAAAGTACACGTAATCAGGAACATTGTGAATTTTTTTCCATTGGATTGGTAGCATTTCTTTTGTTGTATCGCGTTTCATTTCGCTATTCCATGCAAATGCATCATAGAGTTTTTTAATTTCAGGTGAAATAATTGCGCGTGGCTTTCGCTTTTCTTTCTCGGCAATTTTTTCTTCTGCTTTCGTTTCAAGAAATGGCGCGGATACGTATTTATGACAATTCATACATACGTTTGCTGGAGGAATTCCTGCGTGCTTACTTTTCTCTGCGCCGAAATGGCAGTATAAGCATGCAACACCCATTTCACCAGCATGGAGACGATGTGAAAATGCAATCGGTTGCACCGGTTCGTAACCCTGATGATTATCCGGCAAACGGACATTATTCGTGTACGAACTTAAAAAAACACTGATACTCAAAAGCAGTGCTATGGAGAGAAATACTGTCAGTAAGCGACTTCGCATAAAGAAGTGTGCTTTTTAAAATAAATTTAGTTCAAAAAAATTAGCTTGGTTTCTCGCATCCTTTACGGTCGTAATACCACCAATTTATCCACGTGGCAAAGACAAGAAATACTATCAAACCAATGAAAAAATTATTGGCATTTCCTGTTGCACCTACCACTGCGCCAATTATCGCAGAAAAAATGAATGGTCCGTATGCAGCCATCGCAGATGTCCAACCAATTACTCCTGCCGCTTGTCTTGGATTGTGTCCGAAAATAATCGGATACTGACGAAATGTTGCGGCATTTCCAATTCCTGCAAAGAAAAACATTCCAAGCATTATGGTTACAAACATTGGAAATTGTTCCATTCCTGTTGGCGCAATTAATCCCAAAGTTAACATTAACACAGCGCCTATTATTAAACCGAAACCGGTAATCGTAGTGAGAATTGCCCCGCCGATTTTATCTGAAATAAATCCAAAAAGTACGCGGCTTGCAGAACCAATGAGCGGACCGTAAAAGGCATATTTTAACGGGTCTGGCGCATCAGCAAAATTTCCATACAGCGATTTCATCATCATAGGAAACGCGGCAGAAAGTCCGGAAAAAGTTCCGAATGTCATCATATAAGTAATTGTACAGAACCACGTATGTTTATCTTTGAAAATATCCAATTGCTCTTTAAATGATGCTTTGATTGGAACACTTCGTAAAATCCACCAGCACAACACCGTCATAATAATTAATAAAGGTATGTACCAAAATGCGGCGCTCTGTAAAAAAATATCTGATGTGCCAAGAATTTCTTTTGTCTTTGAATTTACTTTGGTAAATACTTGTGATGAACCGTAAATCGAAATTCCTAATACAAGCGGCGTCATAAATTGCGCTAAACTCACTCCGAAGTTTCCTATACCTGCCTGAATTCCAAGTGCAGTTCCTTTCAATCTTTTTGGAAAAAATAAATTTGTGCTTGGCATATATGATGAAAAATCACCGCCGCCAAATCCTGCTGTGAATGCCAGAATCATAAATACCCAAAATGGCGTAGAAGTATCCATTACTGCCAAACCCAAACCAACACACGGAATTAATTTTATGAGTGTTGAAAAAGTAATGACATGCCGCGTTCCATAAATAGGCAATAAAAATGTGTGGATGATACGAAGTGAACCTCCTGCAAGTCCCGGCATTGCAGCTAACCAAAATAGTTGTCCCGTTGTAAATTTGAAACCGATACCCGGCAGTTTTACAACGATAGCGCTTACCATAAACCATGTTGCAAATGAAAGCGTTAGTGAAATTGTTGTAACCCACAATGTTTTCCATGCAATTGTTTTTCCTTGTGATTCCCAGAACTGTTCATTTTCAGGTTCCCACTGACTCAGCCATGTTGCCATATTATTTGATTTTTTTAGTGATTAAAAATTCTATCGAACAATTCGAAGAATCGGACACGTTGCTTTTTTAAATACATCGTACGTTCTGCTTCCCATCAGCAAACTTCCCATTGGAGACGGATGATGACTTGCAAGAATAATCATATCTGCTTTTCGTTCATCTGCGGCAGCAACGATTTCATCAGAGACATTTCCGTGGCGAATTTCAATTTCAATATTTTGAATATTCATAGCCTGCAAACGTTGCGATTCACGTTCAAGTACTTTTTTACCTTCAACAATCCAGTTTTCCCGTATTTGCTCCCACTCTTTCGAATCCGTCATCATTCCTGAATTATGAAATTTGCCTTCCACATACACAAGCACTGCTTTTCCTCCGGAAATTTTACAAAGATTACCGACAATATTTGTTGCCTTTTCTGCAAGCTCGGAATTGCCAACGGGATAAATAATTGTTTTCAAGAATTTTGGTATTGCTTCCCCATCTGTTGAAACCGTAATAGTTTCGACTGGCGGTTTTATTCGTGCTTTTCCTCCTTCACCAACCCATGTACGCGTCCATTTTTTTTGCGAAATGCGAAGAACAATAAATGCAATAATTGCAATGCCGCTAAACGCAACGAATCCCCAGAAAAATGAACCCGTATATTGTTTTGAAAGACCCATTGCATTCGGAATAAAACCACCTCCGAGAGCACCGATTTCTCCAATCATACTTCCTGCAACTGCTGTTGTTGTTGCCCACCGCAAAGGGACAAGTTGAAATAGTGCGCCGTTGCCTGCTCCAAGCATTGCAAAGCAAACCATAAAAAATATTGTTGACGCTACAATACTTGATTGAAATCCGGTAATAACCATCATAAATATTACGACACCAATAACATGTGTTAATGCTTTGATGCCTCCCATTCTATCCGCAACGTGTCCGCCAATAACGCGAATACCACTTCCCATCAACGCCGCAAGCATCGTTAACTGACCTGCCTCTACTTTTGATACGCCAAACTGGTCGTGAAAATATGTCGGGAGAAAATTACTCAGTCCAATAAATCCACCAAACGTTACAATGTAAATCAAGTTGAATACCCAGCCATCTTTTTCCCAAAGACATTGAATATGCTCTTTCATTGTTTGGTGTTCTCTGTCCGGTGGCTCTTTTGCAAAAATTATCATTACAATAATTGGTAACAGCATAAATAGTGCGCCAAAACCATACACCACTTTCCAACCGTATATTGTTGCAAGAGGAGGTGCAAGTAAAACTGCTAAAACAGTTCCGCTGTTTCCTGCGCCTGCAATTCCCATTGCAAGACCTTTGTATTTCGGAGGAAACCAACCTGAGCCAAGTGAAAGCGCGACACCAAAACTTGCGCCTGCAATGCCAAGCAACACGCCCATTATCAAAACATCGTTGTATGTTTCAACCATAAAATATCCATACAACATTGCAATGATAATCAAACTCATTTCCACAAGTGCTGCGCGTTTTCTTCCAATATACTGTGCTAAAACACCAAGAGGAAAACGCATTAATGCGCCGGCAATAATCGGCACGGAAATCATGAACCCTTTTTGTGCCGGTGAAAGTCCGAACTCTTCACTGATAAATGGCGCCATTGCTCCATTCAGCACCCAAATTGCAAAACAAAAATCAAAGTACAAAAACGCCGCAAACAACGTTGGCGTGTGACCTGACTGCAAGAAATTTTTAATACGACCGGAAAGCATTATTGTTTACTCCAAAAAAAATTAATTCATTCTTCTCATTTTCCATACGCCATACCATCGCACAACCTGCGGCTTTCTCCATAAATACGGATTCGGGACAACAAGCGCGTGAACCAATCGAGTAAATGGAAAAAAAGCAATCATTACGTATGCGCAAATGATATGAATTTTTACCATCCACGGCATTGCAGTGATGTATGAAATATCAGGCGACAGTGAAAATAGCGACCATAAATACGGAACTGCTGTTGATGCAAACCACGATGTGCCCCAACTGTGAAAAACAGCGGTGTACATTCCTGTAAGAATTTGAATCACGAAAATTCCGAATAAGACCCAATCTGCTTTACTTGTTACCATTTTCATTTTTGCTCCTGTTAAGCGACGTGCTATGATACTGATTAAACCTACGAGAGTCAGTATTGCGAAAACGAATGCCGCCAATTCAAGAATGTACAATCGCAATGGCGCGCTGTTCCACAATAAAACTTCACGCGGTATCAAAAACCCAATCAAGTGTCCGGTTACAATGGTAATTATTCCGTAGTGAAACGGTACCGCGCCCCAAAAGTGATGTTGGTTTTCTAAAAATTGCGAAGATAAACTTGAAAACGTAAATGACTCGCGCAAATATCTTCGTATGGAAACAAGCAGAAACAGCGCGAATGCTAAATACGGCAGGACAATAAAAAGAACTGAATCGAGGAAAAAAGGATTGGAACTAACCATAGATTTCTACTCCGGTTAAATGATGTTGTTCAATAAAATGTTGTAAAGCAAGTAATAAATGCTGATATGGATTTTCTGTTTCTTTTTCTTTAAAACTTTCTGAAATTTTTATAAGAGATGGCAACACATATTTTTCTGCAAGAAAATCTGCTTCTTCTTTCTCCATTCTGCCTAATACAAGTAGCACGTGCGTAAGATGGTCGGGAAGTTCTGTAGATTCTTCGATATTGCAACGTCGAAGAAAGTCACGCATCATTACTAAGAATGTACCACGTTCATACGTCTCGCCATACAAATGCCAGCCAAGTTCGAGATTTGCAACAGGATTGATGTCAAACGTACGAGTATATAATTCTTCAAAATCTGTATCAGAAAATTTTTGCACTTGTTGAAAAAATAATTCAACTTGCACTTTTGTTTCTGCACTGCCTGATTGTTTCCTTTCCTTTTTGATAAAAAAAGTATTCAACACTTCATGTGACTCTTTCAAAATTTCTCTATAACGATAATCCGGATATGAAAACATTCTCGAAAATGTATCGTAACAAACAGTGAGTGTGTTCAATTTACAGTCCTCGTTTAGGTGCATCTACAAAACCAAATCCAACTGATGAGCGATGCTCGTGCGGTTCTTTCATCATTTCAATTGCTTCTTCACGATGCATCGGAGGAATGACAAACCGGTCTTCAAAAGTGCAAAGCGATGTTAATTGATAAATCATTTCGGCTTCTTCTTTGGAACACTCTGCTTCTTTCAAAATTTTCTCTGCTGTTTTCATATCAATATCACCGACGGTAACTGCGCGACGATACATACGCACTGCTTTTTGTTTCTTCAGTGCATATACTACTTTTGCCTGATGTCCTGCTCCAAACAGATTGGCGAGAAATTCTAATGGCACACGTGCCTGCTCTATATCGTGAAAGAAATTATCAGAAACACTTTCCACTGTATCATCATTGCGGTTTGCCATCACGGGAGACATCGGTGGAACATAAAACAACATTGGCAATGTGCGATATTCTATGTGCGGCGGCAATGCAATTTTCCATTCTTTGACAAATTTATATACAGGAGATTTTTGGGCTGATTCAATCACCGATTCATGAATTCCGTTTTTTAATGCCGCATCAATTACTGCAGGGTCATTCGGATTTAAAATCAATGAACGTTGTGCTTCCACTAATTGGTCATCGGGCAATTTCGCTACTTCAGCTAATCTATCCGCATCATACAACAATACTCCCAAATAGCGAATTCTTCCGACACATGAATGAAAGCACGCCGGCGCTTGACCAGTCTCAAGACGCGGATAACAGAGAATACATTTTTCCGATTTTCCTGTTGACCAATTGTAAAATGTCTTTTTGTACGGACACGCCGCAACACAAGCACGCCATCCGCGACATCGTTTTTGGTCAATCAAAACAATGCCATCTTCTCCTCTTTTATACAACGCGCCTGATGGACAGGATGCAACACAACTTGGATTTAAACAGTGATTGCAAATACGAGGAAAATAAAAAAACACTAATCGCTCAATTGCAAATAATTGTTGTCGTTGTTCTTCTGAAAGATTTTTTAAGTTCGGGTCATTTTCTGCATAGATTCGTGAACCACCTAAATCATCATCCCAATTCGGACCGGATTCAACATTGATGTATTCACCGGTAACCATTGAAATAGGACGTGCAGTTGGCTGGTCGGAACCTTCGGGAGCATTAAACAATTCGTCGTATTTATACGTCCACGGCTCGTAGTAATCATCCATACTTGGTTGCGATGGATTATGAAAAATTTCTGTAATCACACGCGCTTTGCTCGTGGATTTTAATTTTAACTTTTCATCTTCGACTTTCCATCCGCCGCGATATTTTTCCTGATTTTCCCATTGTGTTGGAAAACCAGTGCCGGGTTTCGTTTCGACATTATTCCACCACATATATTCGGTACCGCGTCGGTCTGTCCAGATATTTTTACATGCAATACTGCACGTATGGCAACCGATACATTTATCGAGGTGAAACACCATTGAAATTTGAGAGCGTACATTCATGTTTTTATTTCCTGTAAAATTTTTTACCAGATTAATTCCGGAAGTTTTCGAACTAACACGTGCGTATCACGATTACAGCCGATTGGACCCCAATAATTGAAATGGAATGTAAATTGTCCATAGCCTCCAATCATTAAATTCGGTTTCAATCGTGTGCGCGTTAAACTATTGTGCCCTCCTGCTCTTTTATTATTGCGCAAGGGAGATTTCGGAACGGAATATGTTCGTTCAGGCGAATGGTAAATAATACAAATGCCGCGAGGTATTCTTGCACTAACAGCCGCACGTGTAACAACAACTCCGTGGTCGTTGTGCACTTCTACCCAATCGTTATCGAAAATTCCAATATCTTCTGCATCTTTGTCATTCATCCAGAATGGTTCAACTCCACGAGAAAGAGTTGTCATGCGTTGATTGTCTCCATACGTAGAATGAATATGCCATTTCCCATGCGGTGTAAGATAGTTGAGCATTTTTGTTTTTCCAACTTCTTTGCTAAATATTAAATCTGAATACATTGTTGGAAGCGGTTTCGGTTTATACGTTGGAAGATGCTCACCAAATTGAATATATCCCGGATGGTCAAGATAAAAATGCTGTCTTCCTGTTAATGTTCGAAACGGAACATCTGTTTCAATATTATAAGTAAATGGGGAATACGCGCGTCCATTTTCAGTAATGCCAGACCACATCGGACTGTTCAATAATCGCATCGGTTGCGCTTGCAGATTTTTATAGTTAGTTCGCACACCGCGATTTTTTTCTGCTAACTGAACAAGCGGCAATCCGGTTTTTTCTTCCATATTTTTATAGGAACGATAGGCAAGTTCTCCGTTCGTTACAGTAGCAAGATGAAGAATTGTATCGCACACATGAACATCTTCTTTCAGCGACGGAAATTTCTTTCCATCAAATTCTACTGTCGGATGTGTGATGAGCATTTGGTCATAGAAATCATCAATAGCATATTTTGTTCCATGCGCGCCGAGTCCGTTGTTTCGAACTATAGGACCGAAAGAGATATATTGGTTGTACGTGTTTTTAAAATCACGCACCATAATTGACATTCCCGGCATTGTTTTTCCCGGAATGGCTTCTACTTCTCCGTCTATCCAGTGTTGAATTGATTTCTGAGCGATTTCTGCATTAGAATCATGTGCAAGCGCTGTCGTTACCAAATCTTTCACTGGCTCAGGGAAATGCTTTGCAGCAAGTTCAGAAAACTTTTTCGCAATCGCTTTGAAAATATCCCAATCGCTTTTCGATTCCCAGCAAGGTGGAACTGCGGCAGAAAGCGGATGAATAAAACTGTGCATATCAGTGGAATTCAAATCTGCTTTTTCATACCATGTTGCAGCAGGCAAAATAATATCTGAATACAATGCAGAAGTATCCATACGGAAATTCAAATCCACAACTAAATCCATTTTCCCTTGTGGAGCAATTTCGTGCCATACTACTTCTTTCACGTGGTCTTTCGCAAGGTCTTGCGAAATGGTATTGGTGTGCGTTCCGAGATAATGTTTCAGAAAATACTCGTGCCCTTTTGCACTCGACATCAACGCATTACCACGCCAGATGAACCACACGCGAGGCCAATTTTCCGGTGCATCAGGGTCTTCAACTGAGAATTTTAACTTGCGCGATTTTAATTGTTCGACGGTATATTTAATAATTTCTTCATTTGTTTTCGCGCCCGATTCTTCTGCTTCTTTCGTCAGTTCAATGGAATTTTTTGCAAACTGTGGATAAAACGGTAGCCATCCATTACGAACTGCTTTTACTTGTACATCCATCGTATGTCCCTGCGCAAGCGAACCTTTCGTTTGTTTTTCAGGAACGGTATGATAATCTGTAAATTCTTTTTCATAGCGCCATTGGTCGGTATTTACATAGTGCCAACTTGGTGCATTTTGTTGTCGTGAAGCAGGATACCAGTCTTTTGCAAATGCAATTGCACCCCATGGTTCACCGGGTGCGAGTTTTTCCTGCCCAACATAATGCGCAAGTCCGCCGCCATTAACACCAACACAACCGCAGAATAGTAAAGCATGAATTCCTGCCCGATACATTAGGTTTGCATGATACCAGTGATTAATTCCTGCGCCAATTATGATAGTGCATTTTCCATTTGTGTGCATTGCAGTACTTCCCCACTCGCGTGCGAACTGCAACAAATCTTTTCTTCCTATTCCTGTGTATTTTTCTGACCACGCTGGTGTATATGCAAAATTTTCATCGTCATAATTTTCAGGATAATCGCCTTTTAATCCGCGTGAAACTCCGTATTGTGCCATCAATAAATCATACACAGTCGCAACCGTTGCCATGCCGCCGTCTGCAGTTTGAATCTTTTTTACAGGCACTTCGCGTACGACACTTCTTCCTTCACCAAAATCATCAAATCGCACTTTTACAACGCCATCATTTTTTTCAATAAATGTAATTGCAGGATTTATATCAGTACCATCTTGTCCGTCTTTTAAAATTAAATTCCATTTCCCTTTTTCTGTTCCCCATCTATCGCCGACACTACCCATTGGCATTTTTGTATCGGATGTTGTTTCATCCCACATCAAAAATTTCCAGTCGCCGTTTTCAGTATTTGCATATTTCTGTAAACGGTTTGCGCGAAGAAGTTGACCTGATTCAAATGCTTTGCCATCTTCGGTAAGTTCTACTAAGAAAGGCGCATCAGTATATTTTTTTGTATAATTGATGAAATACGGAATTTGTTTTTCGTGATGAAACTCTTTCAGTAATACGTGATTCACTGCCATCCACCATGCGCCATCTTGTCCTGCATTAATAGAAATCCAATGGTCAGCATATTTTGCAACCTGATTAAAATCCGGCGCAAACACATACATTTTTGTACCGTTGTGTCTTGCTTCTGCTGCAAAATGAACATCAGGTGTGCGCGTCATATTCAAATTTGCTCCCATTACAGCAAGTAATTTTGCATTGAACCAATCTGCAGATTCATTCACATCCGTTTGTTCTCCCCACGTTTCAGGAGATGCAGAAGGAAGGTCGCAATACCAATCGTAAAATGAAAGCGAAATGCCGCCAATCAATTGCATCAATCGTGCGCCTGCGGCATAACTTACCATTGACATTGCTGGAATGGGAGAAAATCCTGCAATGCGGTCAGGTCCGTGTTGTTTAATGGTGTGAATATTTGCAGAAGCAATGATTTCTAACATTTCACTCCAACTTGCTCGTCGCAATCCACCTTTGCCTCTTGCTTTTTGCCATCGCTGTCTCTTTTCAGGATTTGAAACAAGTGATTTCCATGCATCAACCGGGTCTTCATATTCTGCGCGCGCTTTTCTCCACAAATCAAGTAATGCGCCGCGTATGTATGGGTACTTCACACGAAGCGGGCTATACAAATACCACGAGTACGAAATTCCTCGCTGACATCCTCGCGGTTCATAAGGGGGAAGACTTTTTTCAAGCAAAGGATAATCCAAGCCCTGCATTTCCCATGTAACAATTCCGTCCTTCACGTGAATCATCCATGTACAACTTCCTGTACAGTTTACGCCGTGTGTACTGCGAACTACTTTATCGTGTTGCCAACGGTTGCGATAAAATTCTTCCCAACTTCTAAGTTTTGGGTCTGTTTCATCCTTTATCCAAGGTAAATTTCCTGTATTACTCATTGATGATTTCTGATTTTCGTTGTTCAATTAGTGGACGACGTACTGCGCGGAAACGTTTATTCCATACGACATCAAAAATGCCGAGAACTAATAATGTCCCGCCAAGACCAAATAAAATAAAATTCAGTCGAGCAGTAGATGCGTCTTCGGGGTTTCGCTGTAAAGTAGATTGGAAAAAAGCGGTGAGCGCTAAAATTTCTTCGGGGTCGAGAGATTGTTTTTTAAACACGGATTGCATTGTTGGAGTAGCAGGAGCGGATAACCACGTTGCAAGAGTTTTTCTTCCCTGATAGCGTTCAAATACTGTAGTTAAATCCGGCGCCAATGCTCCACCTCCAAATCCACTCAACCCGTGAACGCTATGACACGAAATGCAGGATGGACCGCCATTTTTTTGCGAATACGTTCCCATAAAAATTTCTCTGCCAATCTCAACATCTCTTGCTGTAAATGGGCGGTCGCTTACTTGCAATCCTGCAAAATTGGATTTTTCCATTTTTGATTCTGTGATAATCATATCAAGCAGTGATTCTGCACGCGCTTTATTCATCCCGACCACAGCAGGCATTATCGCGCCACGCGATTCAGATTGCAATTGCAACGCATAAGGGTCTCCTGCATCAATTTTTGACTTTGGGTCTATTAAAAATTGAATAAGCCACGCACGCTCTTTTCGTTCATTTACATTTTTTAAATCAGGACCTGTAAGTCGCCCTCCGCCAATCGTATGACAACTCATACAGTTTTGACGAAAAAAATCTGATGCTTCCTGCGAAAAAAGAGACTGTGGTTGTGTTGAAAATAGCAGCAACACAAAAAAACAATACTTCATTTTCAGGAGTGTATCAGAAAATTGATACTTGCTGAGAATATTTTTCTTTAGCATAGGAAATCTTCTTTAAATTAGACTTCTTTCTCCTCTTCAATTTCTATGCCAAAAATAAGATGTGTTTATCCTTTAAATAATTTCAGTAAATTACTTAAAAATCAATTGTTACTCTTTATTGATGTTTCAATTTTGAGAAAATTGGAAGGGTTACTATTCAGATTTGAGAATATGTATTCTTTAAAAGTTCATTGATGTAATAATTATCTACAGGAAAAAACCTACACGTATTCTGCATAGAATTTAGATTGATGAAATAAATTTTTCGCACAATGTGATTCTTTTTCATTTACTCTTACTTGTAAATATATTTTCTTATCTTTTGCCTGCAAAAAAATTTTTCGCAATGTTTATTGAATATAATAGGTGTATGTGAGTCATCCTTAAACACCTTACTATGACAACCAAACTTTAATATGCCCAACATACTTATGAAAGATTCTGTGCCCCTCCTTCATTGCACATCGTGCGGTTTTTCCAGTGCAGGAAATTATTGCAGCCATTGTGGACAATCTTTAACTATGAACAGACTAAAGAAATGACAGAACAACACCAAATTTGGTTTGACAAACTCGCAAAAGACAGAGAAGATAGTGCCACAACGCTTGAAAAACCTTCAATGCGTGGAATTAAAAATAGCGTTGTAGAAAAATATAGCGACCAAGCACATTTTATTTACGAACTTTTACAAAATGCAAATGACGCAAAAGCGACTAAATCTTCATTTGAATTATCTATTGACGGTTTGTACTTTAAACACAACGGCGAAATTTCTTTTAGTGTATCAAATCCTGACACAGAAGACCAAGACAAAGATAACAATAAGCTTGGGCACATCAATTCAATTACAGCCATTGCCAACAGCAATAAGACAGAATCGTCAATTGGAAAATTTGGAGTTGGATTTAAGGCAGTTTTTCAATACACAGAAACACCACACATTTACGACCCAAATTTTCAATTTAAAATTGACAGATTTATAATTCCAGTTAAGTTAGAAAGCGATTTACCTAACAGATAAAAAGATGAAACTGTTTTTTATTTCCCGTTCAACAAAACAGAAATGTCCGCAGAAAAAGCACATTCGGACATTTTGGAAAAGTTGAAAAAATTGATTTATCCAACTTTGTTTTTATCGGACTTACAAGAAGTAAAATGGGAAGCAGAAAACGAAACGGGAGAATACACTAAAGAAATCACCATACAGAAACAAGCGGACGACATTACTTACGAAAAAATTGAACTCAATCAGCAAATTGGACTACAACAAACCAAAGAAGAATTATACCTATTTTCTCGTTTCACGGAAGAGCACAATCACGCCTATTCCATTGGTTATTTTCTTGACGAAAAAAACAAACTAACACCAAAACAATTCTCTCCATTCTGTTTTTTCCCTACCGAAGAAGCAACAAACTTAAATTTTATTCTTCACGCACCATTCTTACTTACTGACAATAGAGAAGGCATAAAACGCTATGAAGAACATAATATTAAAATGGTTGAGTTTCTTGCGCAACTCTCTGCCGACAGTTTACTAATTTTAAAAGAATTAAAGTTAATAACCGATGACATTCTTGAAATAATTCCATACAAAGAACTTAAAGAATTTTTTGCACCATTCTATTCTACAATAAAGCAAAAACTAAAATCCGACGAAATACTACCTGCAAAAGACAAAACCTTTGCCAATAAGCAAAATGCCTATTGGGCAGATTCACCTGATTTGGCAAACTTATTTTCTAACGAACAACTTTCGGAATTAGTTAAAAACAAAAACGCCAAATGGGTTTTCTCAACAATAGGCAGAACAAAAAACAAGGAAATTACGGATTACATTGACGGTGGTTCTGAAAGGTCTTGGGAAAGAAAAGAGCCAAATTTGATAAAAGCAAATATGGATTTTGAAAATAAAATTTCCGACTTAATAACAAGCTATTTTATTAAGAACCAATCGAATGAATGGCTGCATAAGTTCTATGAATATTTGTCAGAAAGAAAATCTTATCAGGATAAATTCAAAACCAAGCCCATTTTCAAAGATATTCAAGGAAATGCCGTTGCCGCATTTGAGCTAAACGGAAAAGAGTTACACAGTATCCTGTTTTTACCTTTAGATGAAACAAATTCTACTTACAAAACCATTGAACCAGACTTACTGAATAATAAAAAGACAAAGGAGTTTATTGAAAACTTCGGAATTAAAAAACCGAGTTTGAAAGATGAAATTTACAATTACATATTGCCTTTGTATGAAAAAGACGGAGACTTAGATACCGAAACACACTTCAAAAAGTTTTTCAACTATTGGAAAAAAGAAGGTCGCCCCGAAGATTTTATTGCGTTGGTAAAAGATAAAGAGTTTATATCTTATAAAACGATAGAAGATGTAACAACTTATCGTGGTAGAGGAAAAGAAATTTACTATCCATCAGCAGAATTAGAAAAGTATTTTGAAGCAAAACCCGATACAAAATTTGTCGATTTAGAAGATTATTACACCTTTATTACGGACGACAAAGACCAACTAATTTTGAAAGATTTTTTGTTAAAATTGGGTGTTAGTATGTTGCCGAGAATTTTAATAAGAGAAATAACAGATTCGTCGGAAAAACAAAAATTAAATCTTAATCAATCAACTTATGGTTATTCTGACAGGAACACAACTACCGATAAAATCATTGAAGGATGTATCGAAATAATACAAAACATTGACAGTGATAAATCAATGTTGTTATGGCGTTATTTAAGCAAACTACAAATTGCAGAATTAAAAGGTGAACACAAATATTTTTCTTATTCACAACAATATCAATCCTTTGAATCTACTACATTAACCCTATTAAAAAAACGAAAATGGCTTTTATCAAACAATGATGAATTTGTCGCACCAAACGAAATTAGCATAAATGAATTAGTGAATAAATACGAAAGTAATTTAGTATTAGAACGCTTACTCGGTTTTAGGCCGGCTGTTATTTTATCAGAAGCAGAACGAATTGCTCAAAAATTTGAAAGCGAAGAAGAAGCGGAAGAAGCAAGAATAGCATTAGAAGAAAAAAGAGAAAAGGAAAAACGAAAGACAGAACGAAAAACATCAGGAACAAATACAGAGATTGATACAGATGATTTAGAAGGTGCGATTGAAAGTTTAGAAAATCTTTCGGAATCTGTAACAAAACCGAAAACTGAAAATGAAAAAACAAATGTATTACATGACTTTGACGAAAATGAAGAACTTGCAAAAGGAATTGAAGATTTAAAAAAGCAACTTGAAATCAAAAAAAGCAGAGTTGATTTAGCTGAAAACATCAACAAGAGCGTTAAATATTCCTACGATTGGTTTAAGGCGTATTTACAGTTGCTTACTACTTACGGAGAAAAGCAAGACACGCAGAAACAAAAATCAATTTCGTTTCAAGAAATTAAGCCTTACAAATCCGATAATAAATACTTTTTGCTTTGCGGTGCGAGTAGTTATATATCACCTGAAATTGAAAATGCAGATGATTTTAAAGTTTCACTTGTTTTTGGAAGTGGCAAAAGAGAAAACATAACTGTTGAAGGTGTTTCTAAAAAAGGGCAAGATTTGTTGATTTATTGCCGTGAGCCATTGTCAAGCAATACACTTCCCCGACTTTCAAACATCTTTAAAGTTGAAATCAACTTTACACCTGTAATTGATTTACTTGACAGATTATACAAAGCGTTCACGAACGACAATTATATTGACGAGTGGGAAAACATTAAAGAAGCAATACCTTCTTTGAATTTCATTTATGGACCACCAGGGACAGGTAAAACAACAACACTTTGCAATAAAATAAATGACATTTTAGCTGAAAATCCAAATGCGAAATTTTTGGTGCTTACGCCAACTAACAAAGCAGCGGACGTAGTTTGTAAAAAATTACAAGACATCAATGCTGATATTTACACTGTTCGTTTAAGTCGCCCAACAGACCCGGAATTAGAAGAAAGTGGTATTTATGTAGATTCATTAGATAATAAATCCCTACACAACATAAACGTTGTTGCTTCAACCATTCATCGTTTACCCTATTTTGATATAAATGGAGAAAAGGACGGAGAACAATTTGTGTATAAACTTTTCAAATATCGCCAATGGGATTATGTAATTTTTGATGAATCATCAATGACAGGTTTACATTACATCACATTTGCAATAATGGCTTTGTTCAAAACAAATCTGAATACAAATTTCATCATTGCAGGCGACCCGAAACAAATTCCACCTGTTATTGAGATAGATGAAAAAGAGTTGGAAAATTTTGACTTTCAAGACGAAAACATTTATAAAATGATGAAACTTGAAAGTTTTGTTCCAAAAGAACAAACAATTAGAGAAAATGACACAATCCAAAATCTTGATACGCAATACAGAAGTATTCCACAAATCGGACAACTTTTTAGTGAACTTTCATACTCAAGTCTATTAAAACACGACAGAGCAACAAATAGAAAAGAAGCAAAACAACTGCCCGATAAGTTTAAAAACTTGATTTCATCTAACGTAACGTTTATTGATATTCCGCTAAACCAAGACAATTCAATTTACAAAGTAAACAAACTGTTTTACAGTTCATATCACACCTATTGTGCAATTCTGGTTTCAGAAATCATCAAGTATTTTGACTCTGTAAACAAAAGCGAACAATGGACAATCGGACTAATTGCACCATACAAAGCACAAGCAATTTTGCTCAATAAATTGATAACATCTTACGGTATTTCTGAAAATGTAAAAGTGTTTTCCGACACGGTTCACGGTTTTCAAGGCGATGAATGTGATATTGTGTTTTTTGTTTGCAACCCGAACAACTATTTTTATTCAGGACACGAAAAAGCATTGCTCTCAAAAGAATACATTTACAATGTGGCAATCAGCAGAGCGAAAGATTATTTAGTAGTTTTACACCCATACACTGCTATTCCGAACAACATATTCATCAATAAAATTGGTCATTCGTATAAAAGCAACTTTGACAATACAAAAATTTTGAGTGCCAAAGACATCGAAATGACATTATTTAATGACGAAAATTACATAGAAAACAACAGTTATGTTTCGGGACACGACAACGTAAACGTTTTTGGGCTTTCTGAAATGAAATATTTTATCAAAGCCAACGACACAGCAATAGACATACAATTAAGAAATTTAAAAGAACATAAAACAGACGGTTTGACAACAGAAAATAATTTTGTAAAAGCGGAAGTTACTAAACAAAATGGCGGACTGAAAATTGTGGGAAAAATAGATTTGAGTAAATTTGAGAAATACAAAAAATGAAAACCGAACGGCTAACAAAGGTTTTGTAGCAGGACTGAATGGAGAAACCGACTGGATTAAAGTTGATGAAGAAATTTTTGATTATGTCGGTAAGCGGATAAGCGAAGGGGACACTGCTAACCCGAACATTTCTGCTTTGAACGAACAATATAAACTGACATAATTTCGACATGAATTTCAACAAAATAAAATCGGTTCTATTGGGTGTTGCTGTTGGTGACGCACTTGGAGTTCCAGTTGAATTTAAGAGCAGACAAGTTATTCGCAAAAATCCTGTAACGGACATGATTGGTTATGGAACATACAATTTACCACCAGGAACTTTTTCTGACGACAGTTCACTAACTTTTTGCCTTGCCGAAGCACTAACAGCAAAGTTTGACCTGAACACAATCGGACAAAATTTTGTAAAGTGGTGTTACAATAACTATTGGACACCGAGAGGAAATGTTTTTGACATTGGCATTGCAACACGACAAGTAATTGACCGACTTGCAAAAGGTGAACGACCAGATTTAGCCGGAGGTTTTGATGTTTCGTCAAACGGCAACGGTTCACTAATGAGAATTTCTCCTTTGCTTTTCTACTTGCTGGACAAGCCAATTAGCGAACGCTACGAAATAACAAAACAAGTTTCTTCAATTACTCACGGACACGTCCGTTCAGTAATTGCTTGCTTCTATTATCTTGAATTTGCCCGACAACTTTATAAACAGAAAGACAAGCTTGAAATTTATAAAAACCTACAAACAGAAATTGCAAATTACTTGACATTGTTATCAATAAACCCGACAGAAGTTGCGTTGTTTGACCGCTTACTTAAACAAGATATTCACGAACTGTCAGACAAAAATATTTTTAGTAGTGGTTATGTATTACACACACTTGAAGCAAGTATTTGGTGTTTGTTGACAACTGACAATTACAAAGACGCAGTTTTGAAAGCAGTAAATTTAGGCGAGGACACAGACACAACAGGAGCAGTAACGGGCGGTCTTGCAGGACTGCTTTACGGACTTGATAATATTCCAAAGAATTGGATAAAACAAATAGCAAAGTATGACGACATTGAAGAACTTGCTGAACGGTTGGATAAACAGTTTGCCAGTCGCTAACAGCACATTTGCAATAAGCGAGGTTCCATGCTTCGCAGACACTTTTTATTTTTATTCCATCCTCTCTACATCACCAAAAAACAAATCAACGCAACTATAAATGTTGCAAATTGCAACTTTGCGAACGTTCCTTTTTTATTTGCTTTTAACCAGCCCCAGTAATACGCCAACGCAAACATTGCAACTTCAAGAGTCAGCGTAAGTAATACACACTGCGCGTAGTTCATATTCTTTCCGAAGTAGGCAAAATAACTCATTCCCAAATTTGCAAACCCGTAAATGATAAGCAAGTGCGTTATATAGACTAATAGAGATTCCTTTCCCAACGTAACAAGGAAAAGAAAGAATGAATCAAAAATCTTATTGGCTAAAACATTGAACGATACGTTAATAGTTTGCAAATTATTTTCGAGCCACCAAAAAGCATAACAGAAAACAACAACAATGCCAATGCGTACAAAGAAAAATTCCGGACTTGCATTCCAGAAATTGTGCGATGGATACAGAGTAAGCGGCAATAGTTCAATCACCAATGAACACAGTATTCCACCCAATGCGTAAAACGGCAATCGGGAAAAATATTGTTGCGCATTTTCTTTCTTTCTTACAAATAAATATCCATAGCCAAAGAGAACTCCTGCAATTACAAACGCAGACCAAGGGAATAGCGGAAATTGCGATTTATATTTCAGCGTAAAATATGGACGAAACCACATTGGAAAATCATCTAAATTGAATGCCCGCACTATCGGACTTGCAAAAACAACAAACAATCCAATTGCAGTGATGAGCAGTAAATATTTTTTTTCCTCTTTTACAATGAGAAAAAAAAGTGTTAAGAAAATAAGTGACAGAGCGATAACTTGCAGTATATCCGATTGAAGAAACAACATCCATTGCTTATCATCGGAAAGGTGTATCATTTTTCGTAACGAAAAGACCGGCAGATGCAGCAAATATCCAAACGCGAAGATGGAAGTAATGCGGAAAATATATTTCCGGAAGACAGAATTCATTGCAAAAAAATCACTGTGCTTTTTAGTTAATGTTATTGCCAGCGCGAATCCTGCACAAAAGAGAAACGATGGAGCAACTAATCCATTGATGAATGTGAGCACTTTAAAAAAATCGGAATCCCGCAACGATGGATGCAATAGTGCATTGACGACGTGAGTTTCTATCATCATTAACACGGCAAAACCACGAAAATAGTCAATAAACTGCAATCGTGAAGTTGTTGGAGTGGATTGGATTGGTTGTTCAGGCATTTGTACAGCAAAAAAATTTTCAGAATTTACAAATTCTCACAGTTTGCATAAATAAAAAGAAGATTTATTTTATTACTACTTTGCAGTCCGAGCAGGTTTCATTTTTTAAAAATGAAGAATTTTGCTTTATTAGACCCGCAAATTTACAATGAACATATCAAGTCAGGAAAATTTCGAAAACGATAACCCGAAACCGAAGAAAAAAAATCGGTTTGAGGATGAATTCAATATGCTGAAACAGCGGCTGACTGAAGAAGGTATTGACTTGTCCAGCATTGAAGGATTGGAAGAAATTGCAAATTTCTATCTTGAGCATCATAAATATATAGAAGCGTTGCGAATGGCAAATGATGTTCTCAAACTTATCCCCTACAGCGCAGAAGCATGGATGCGCAAGGGAATGATACTCAACAGTATGCGCCGCCATAATGAAGCGCTTGAGTGTTTTACTCAGGCAAATACCATTGACCCCACCGATGCATTTATTTATATCAATCGCGGCTTAACGCTTGATAATCTCCGTCAATATGAGGAAGCAATAGATAATTTTGACCACGCTCTAATCCTCGACGATGAAAATGAAGATGCACTGCTTAACAAAGCAATATCCTTAGAGCATCTCGAACAATTCCCACACGCAGAAGAAATTCTCACACAACTTGTTGAAAAAAATCCGGAGCATCGCGAAGCATGGTATGAACTTGCATTCTGTTACGATTTGATGGAGCGCTATGAAGATGCCATACGAAGTTACGATACGTACATAAATTTTGCGCCGTTTGATGCTGAAGCGTGGTATAATCGTGGAATTGCTTTGAGCAGATTAGGAAAGTTCGGGCTGGCAATTGAAAGTTACGATATGTCGTTAGCGATAAATGATAAATTTTCTTCTGCATATTATAATAAGGGAAATGCGCTCGCAAATTTAGGAAAATTGGTTGATGCACTCGACAATTATAAAGAAGCGCTTACACTTGAACCAAAAGATTTATCCGTGTGGTTTAATTTAGGAAATGCGTACGATGAACTTGGACAATTTAAGGACGCAATACGTTGTTTTTCCGAAGCATTGACAATTGATTCTGAGCATTGGGATTCATATTTTGCACGAGGCTGTTGCAACGAAGCGCTCGAAGAACATCAAAAAGCATTGAACGATTATAATAAAGCGCTTTCTCTCTGCAACGATAACGGAGAAATCTGGTACGCAAAAGCAGAAGTGGAATATTGCTTGGGAAAATGGAGAGATTCGCTTTCCAGTTATAAAACAGCGCTTGAATTTGAACCTGAGAACGGCGATATCTGGTTCGATTACGGAGAAACGCTATTTGAGTTTGGATTTTATCAGGGCGCGCAAAAAGCGATTGAAAAAAGCATAGCGCTCATTCCTGATTGGGCTGAACCGTATTACACTCGCGCAAAAATTTTCTTTCTCCTCCGTAAAACAGAAGATGCGCTTGCATCACTTCTTAAATCCATTGCACTTGACCCAACAAAAAAAGAATTGTTTGAAAGAGATTTCGCTCCGTTAAATCTCTCGCAGATTCTCAAATAAATTTTACCGCTTTCTCCCCCACATATCCCACAACGGCGTTACTAATCTGTAGTCACCAAATCCTGAAGAATCAACAAAAGTAAAGTCGCGATTCTGTTCGTAATAATACCACACCTCGTATGGTTTTTTATCAATATCAAACGGATGTCGTTCAACATTATCCGGCGCGCCAAAAATAATATACACCATTCCTCTGTCGCTCTTCCATCCCGGCTCGTAATTTCCGAAATTTCTATTGCTGAATGCGACACGATTATAATATTCTTCCATTAATTCGTTGCGAATTGTTGAAACAGAAGGGTCTCGTCGCTTCCAAAACTCCATAAATCTTTTTTGTCTTTCATCAAAAGAAATTGTTTCATCTTTCATTGAATCTAACACAGATGATTCTGCAATATAAAGTAATTGTGCAATTGCGGTTTCCAGATCAGGGCTGTTATCAGGCACGCCATCCCACTTAAAAGAAATAAGAGTTGTCCGCAACGATGAGTAAATTTGTACAGTATGATTTGCGTTTGCTTTTACTTCAACGGTATAAATTCCCATTGGTGCATTCACTTTTGGAATGGAATACAATATTCTGTTTTTACCTGTGGAAATACTTCTATAAAATGTATCCACACGAATTTCATTTCCTTTTTGCCCTAAAATTCTTGAAATAAAAATCGCTGAATCAAATCCAATCCCATTATACAATTCAAAAAATATTTTCGAAGAATCGAAGGAATTGCGTTGCGCTCTGTCTAAATTTGGAACGATGATTTCCTTTCCATCTTTTTGAATTATGTCATCTACAATCAGCAAACTGCTTATATCAAACTCATTACGTTTGAATGACGGAACTTCTATGCCTTCTTCTTTACGAAATGATTTTTTTGTTTCCTCATCTCGCAGTTGCACAATAATACTGTACGCGCCGGAATCAAGCACAAACGATTGATAATGCGTTGACTGCAATTTATTGGAAACAGTTTGCTCAAATGTTGTAACCTGCAACGCATCACTCCACTGTTTTTCCGTAATTAATTCTTTTTCGCTATTGAATACAGAAATTTGTATTGAATATGACGCATCAAATTTCTCACTTTTTTTTATAAACTTTAAAGAGGAATATTTAATTTGCAAAAAAACATCCACACGCGCATTTTGTGTAGAATCATCTGCATAACTGAATGAAGCTACATTAAATTTCGGAACATCGAGAAGTTCCGGCGGTTGCATATCAATCTGTGCGTGAAGAGAGTGTACTGCGAAAAACAGTATAAAACTTATCCAATATCTTTTCATCGAATTTTTTAAAAAATGATTTTTATAATTTTTCTATTGTTCCGAATAAATCATACGGCGCTGCATTTGTAATTTCTACATCATAAAATTTACCAACTTCGAGTTTTTTCTGTGTAGTAACAAAGACTTGTCCATCAACTTCCGGCGCATCTGCAATGCTGCGACCAATATATTTTTTCCCCTCTTTCCGCTCTATTAATACACGCTGCGATGTTCCGATTTTTTTACGATTATTTTTCAATGAAATATTTTGCTGCAATGCCATTATTGTATTGTATCGCTCTTGCTTTATTGGCTCCGGAATGGTATCGCCAAGAGAATATGCAGTCGTATCATCTTCAATGGAATATTTGAATACGCCGAGTCTGTCGAATTGCACATATTCTGTAAAATCGCATAACTCTTCAAAATCATCTTCCGTTTCATTCGGATAGCCGACAATATACGTTGAACGAAGCGTGATATCAGGAATTGCTTTGCGAATATCATCAATCAATTCTCGCATTGCGCGATTGGTAATTCCGCGCCGCATTGATTTTAAAACATTGTCTGATGCGTGCTGGACAGGCATATCAAGATAGTTGCAGATTTTTGGATTATCCGCAATTTCTTCCAGAATTTCGCGTGGAAATTTTGCAGGATACGAATACATCAATCGAATCCATTCTATGCCATCTATTTGTGAAAGATTATGCAGAAGTGTTTTCAACTCTCTTTTATGGTACAAATCCATACCGTAGTAAGTTAAGTCCTGCGCAATGAGCACAAGTTCTTTAACACCGTTGTGCGCCAAATGTTCTGCTTCGTGGATCAATGATTCCATCGGTTTGGTAATATGCTTTCCGCGCATTATTGGAATTGCACAAAAAGAGCAAGGATTATCACACCCTTCTGATATTTTTAAAAATGCATAATATTTTGGTGTAAGCAACATACGCTCGCCGAGCAATTCATATTGTAAATTTCCTCCGAGCGCTTTAATGACGTTGCCTAACTCTTTTGTACCAAAAAAGCCATCCACTTCCGGAATTTCCTTCAGTAAATCATCACGATAGCGTTCAGAGAGACAGCCCATTACGAATACTTTTTCCAATCTGCCATTAAGTTTGCGATGCACTGCGGAGAGAATTTCATTTACAGATTCCTCTTTCGCAGGACCAATAAATCCGCACGTATTAATTACCACAACGGAAGCATCGTCAATTGTCGCTGCAACGTCCATTCCGTTGCCTGTTATCTGTCGCATCAACTGCTCTGAATCAACTAAATTTTTTGCGCACCCAAGCGATTGTACGTGTACGCTGTTATTTTTTCCGTTTTGCTTTGCTCTAATTTTCACAAGTAGGTAATTACGATATCACTTTAAAATACACATAGACAACTGGTGCAACAAACAACAGACTATCAAATCTATCCAATACACCGCCATGACCGGGAATAATTGTTGAAGAATCTTTTATATCCACTTCGCGCTTCAAAAGTGATTCAAATAAATCGCCCGTTTGTCCAATAACACCGACAATAATTCCGATAAATATTGCATCATAAATAGATAAGAAGCGCAAAAAATTATTTCGAGCAACAATGGAAAATAGAACCGCCATCAAAAACCCGGTAATTGCTCCTTCCCATGTTTTCTTCGGACTTACACGCTCAAACAATTTATGTTTTCCAAATAATTTTCCTGCAAAATAGGCAGAGGAATCACAAATCCAAATTGTTGCAAAGAGCATAATTATGATGTAACTGTTTGCATTTGTCGGTGCTAATAAATTCATTTCGCGCAATCCAACTAATGCTCCGAAACATCCTGCGACATATAAAATTCCGAAAAATGTTGTAGAAAGATTATTGAGCGGTGATGGTTTGTTTCTGAATAATTCAATGACTCCTGCAATGAGCAACAAAATAAAAAAACCTGATTCGAGCACGGGAAACAGCATTATACCATTTGCGTTGTATGAATAAAACATTGCCACAAGATTTGTTCCGCAAAACATACCAAGCCAGCGAATTGGTAGTATTCCTTTTACTTCTGCAAATTTGTAAAATTCTCTCATTCCCAAAATTGTTAAAAGTAAAACAAAAAACAGAAATACCAGTCCTCCTTGCAGAGTAATAAATATTATTGCGGGAATTGCAACCACAGAAACTAAAATACGATACATCAAATTACTCATAAGTATTCCTTTGACCTGAGTCTGTAAAAATATATTGCACGGGTTGTTCTACCGTTTTCAAAAAATAATATGTTGATACAAAAAATATAAAACTCGAAACGACAAATGTTGAAAATAATTCTGAGCCAGTCAATTGTTCAGGATTCCCTGCAACAACAAAATCATCTCCTAAATGCATATACGTAGCGACTGCAGCAAGAGCATTATTGACAAAGTGTGCGCATACAGAAACCCAAATGCTTCCTGAACGTGAAACTAAAAAACCAAAATACACGCCGAGCACTGACAAGGGAATAAATAAAAACGGATTGAGATGATACGCGCCAAACAGAATTCCCGTAATAATAAATCCTGTTGTAACAGAAAAACTATTTTCAAAATTGCGTTGTACTAATCCGCGAAATAATAATTCTTCGCACAACGATGGAACAACGGCAACAATAAAAATGACAACCAGTAATTCAGGTATTGAGTCAGAATTCACTAATACACCAAACGCACGCTCCATTAATTTTTGAACATCATCAATCATTGTTTGAACTGAAGATGGCAATGGAATTTTTTCCTGCAATAAAACAATCACCTGCAACGCTTGTCCGAGGGAAAACACGCCGATTACCGAAAGCACAAGTTGAGAAAATTTAGGCGGCTTCAAACGCAGAAATGTTTTAATATCGCGTGTTTCAAATTTGGTAATCAAAATTGTCGGTACAAGCAATAAAAGCAATTGCGCTGACATCGTCCCAAGCCGCAACTGAAACGGATGTTCATAAAATTCTGCGCCAAAAATCAAGTACGTAAATAATGCGCCAAGTACTTGATAAGAAAAAAAAACAACAAGTAAAATTATTACAGCGAAGACAGTTGTTGATAATCCAAATGTATTTGCAATAAGCGGCGGAGAATAACTTCCTTCAAAATTCTGCACTGAAGAAATTTCAGAATAATTATTTTCTTTTTCTTCGCTGAACATTGTACTTCTGTTTAATCATTGCAGAAACTAACGGAAACATAATTTCATGATGACCGATAAAATAATAACCCTGTCCTCCATCCTGTGTAGGTCGTTGCACAACATTTTGCAGCGGACGGTAATGAGCATTCATATCAAAATTTGCTGTTGTAAATCCGTTTGCTTTATAGCCAAGATTTCGCACAATTGTTAGCGCTTTCAAGAATATTTCCGGCAAAATTACTGCAGAACCCCAGTTCATTACAACACCGCCACCAGTAAGTTCTTTGACAGTATTTGCAAAAATTTTAAAATCACGAAAACTCATTTCTCCCGTCGCTGCGCCATTCATCGTTGGTTGTTGGTGAATAATATCTGTTCCAATTGCAGCATGGACTGTAACAGGAATTTTTCCCATTACACAATTAGCGAGAATACTGTAGCGAAGATTCTTTGCTTTTATTTTCATAAGAGAATTTCCTAATGATTCTCCATATCCAAATTCGGAGTTTGTAAAATTTTCATTCAATACACCATTGATAAATTCACCCGTTTCTTTCGACATTCCAAACGTTCCATCAAGCAAATTTACCGCAACATCTTCTGACGTTTGCCCCCATATTGCTGTTTCCACATCGTGAATTGCTGCCGCACTATTCATTGCTACGGCAGTAATAATTCCAAGCTGAATTAAATCTATAACGAGGGGCGACAAACCTGTTTTAATAATATGCGCTCCCATCATCATAATAACGGGATAATTATTCTTTCGCGCATTCACTACATGCAGAACAAATTCATGCAATTTTTCGCTCATTAAAATATTTGGAAATGACTGCAAAAATGCATCAAAAGAATCCGAATCTGTATCGAAAGTATGTGCAAAATCTTTTGGTTGCACTTTACTCTTTCTTGACAAAATAGAAATCGTTTTAATTTTATTCAGGGATATTTGTTGGTATTGTGAACTACGTTTTGCCATTGCACTATTTATATTTTGCTGTAATTTTTCCATTCGCTCCGGAATATGTCGTTAGTTCCGCAACGACTGCGCCTATGATAATTTTTGATGACATTTTAACCGGCATTTTTATTTCATCATCTGTGAGCCATACCGTCATAGCATCAGTGTTTTTAAATAATCCTCCCTCACGCACAACAGGGCGAATTTTTATTGTATGAAATTTTCCCGCGTCAACTTCAATATCTTCTTTTCCAAGATAAATCACATCCAACGCATAAGAAGAATCTTTGTAAAAATTTTGCAAATGCAGTTCATCATTTTTTTTCATTGACGAAAAGTTCACTGTGCGCGTAAAATAAAATGCTGAAACAATATCGTGAATAAATGGCACTATCGGATATTTTTTCTTTGCAGAAGTTGCGACAGTATTTAACGGATGGTCAAAAAGCGCGATAAAATCCCGCTTATAATTTCCTTCGCGAATATGCTGCTCAAATCGCCAAGGAAAAATTCCATCTTTATCTACGACAGAAACATAGCGGTCTCGTACTTTAAACACCCAATCAAAAGATGATGCAGAATTTACTTTAACAGAAATAAAATAACATTGCCTGTTTTTATACGATGTTAACGATTCTATTTCCATTATTGCCTCTCCTGCTGTTATAAATCCATAGCGAATATCAAATACAAGCCGTTCTTTTACGTTGAACGATGGATTCGGTACGCTGCGATAAATAAATGGCTCCTTTTCTTGCGCGATAATATTCAGTGAAAATACTATCGAAAAAATAATAAAATGGAAATTCAAAATTACTGATGTTAATTTCATTTACAGAAAATTACTTTGGATAATATTTTGTACGCCAGCATATACTTCATCAACTGAGATTGAATTCATACAATCGCAGTGAGAGCGATAATTACAGTCTGCACAATTGCGAGATTTATTTTTCGGACTAAAAATCAATTTCTTTTCTGCATACGGTCCCCAGCGTTTACTTCCCATTGCGGGATGTTGCGGAAAAAATCCCACGGCATAAATACCAAGCGCTGACGCAATATGCAGCGGACCGGTTGAATTTGCAATAAATAATTTCGCAAGAGAAATCAAAGCAATAAATTTTTGCAATGGTAAATGTTCCTGCAGTACAATTGCTTCTTTTCCTATGAATGCGGCGACATTTCGCACAAGTTCAGTTTCATTTCTCCCTCCCGTTATCAAAATCTGTACATTATTTTCAGCTGATAATTTTTTCCCTAATGCGCCAAAATTTGCTGCCGACCAATTTTTCGATGAGCCGCCGCTTCCCGGATGAATGATAATGAATGTATCATTCACATTATATTTCTTCAAAAGTTCTTGTATTTCATCAACGGAATTTCTCTCAGGAAATAATTGCGGATAAATTTTTTCCGAAGGAATAATCCCCAACGGTTGAAGCAGACTTAAGTTATATTCTGATTCGTGTTGCTCACCTAATCGCCTGTGTTCATAAATTTTTTTATTGAAAAGAAATGAATACAAACGATAGCCAGTACCAATACGCAAAGGTATTCCTGCAAAAAAAAATAATAATGCCAATCTCCACGATGGTTTAACAACAATTACAACATCGAATTTTTGGGAGCGAATATTTTGTATTTGTAGCAGTAGTGGGATTTCTTTATCACCTTCGTCATCAAAAATTATTTCATTGATTCCCGGATTACCTTGAACAATATCAGCAGTATAGTGTCGCATCAGCAATGTAATATGTGCATGCACAAATTTACGCCGCAATGCTGCAATCACAGGAAGTGTCAGAATGACATCTCCAATTCTATCCGTGCGTACGACAAGAATGCGATTGATTTCCTGCACGACTGAATTACGCTTTTCCTCGTTTTCCTTTTTCTTCTACCGTAAAAATCCAAGCAGCAAGTTTTCCCGGCTCAATTGTTTCAAAATTATTCCAGTAACTTTTTTTACGGAAATAGCGTGAACTTGTTTCATTCTCCAAAATATTTTCTGCATAATTCATTATCGCAAGAACACGTTGCTTCCACATTTCCATATTCGCAATGCGTAAATCCACCCAACCGTCTCTTGCCCACGTACCGATTTTTTCATTCGTTATCTGCAATTCATTTTCACCGAGATAGGCAGGAATTTTTATTTCCGGTCCGCGTAGTAATGTTGCACCATTGCTTAAAAGAATAGGAATACCGACTGAAATTATCTGCGAGCGTAATTTTTGATTATTCGAAATATCTTTCATCAGTTTTTGTGCCATTGTTTTCGGACTTGCTTTCAATAATGATTTCATTGAGCGAAAGTTTCGTTTCAATAAATATCCTTCAAACAATAATTTGGAAAGGCGCGGCGGTCCGAGTAATTCAAATGCGATGCTATCCACTTTGTGTTTCTTTTCCAGTGCATCTAATTGTAAAAGAGCAGTATGGAGTAAATATCCTGCTCGGTACGTCGGGTCAAGAACAGAATTATCCAGCGCGTTCACAATATCATGCCCTGTATTGCCGCCTTTTATTTCTACAACGACTGCATCTGCAACTTCTTCCGGTGTTACAAATTCCATTTGTCCCGGTGTTGCAATTGCTTCAAATTCCGATTTGGAAAATAATCCGTTCTCCCCAGTATCAATAAATACAGAATGAAGTGTTTCATTGAGCGCTGTACCCATTTTTTCATCGCGGATTTTCAGTGAGTTCTTCAATGTCATTCCTTGTTTGGGAGAACAATCAACCATCGCAACCGCTTTTCCTCGCTTCTTAATTTCTCCATACGAAATTTTTTTCCATGCAATTGCGGCGGTGGGTTTTATTTCTTTTATGATTGGCGTATCGGGAGTTCTTCCCATCAAAAAGAGCAACAACGTATGTGCGCCTGCAACGGATGACTTAGACAATAAAACACGTGAAGGTCTTTCTTCGCTATGTGTGTACGGAATATTCAATCCCATTCCGCCTGTACCGCTTGTCCCAACTTTTACATACATTTTTGCGCCGACTAATTGAATTGAACGATACATCAATTGTACGTGGCGTATTATTTGCGGTGTGTATTGCGTACACAATAAACGCTCTACAACTTCAGCAATATTGTTATAATCTCCGCTCTGTTTTGCTTTTGTTAATTCCTGCAATACATTTCGTGAACCTTGAAAAATATCCTGATATGCAATTGCTGTTGCTGAATTGATACAATCAATGACAACGCTTGGTTTAAATTTGTGCAATGCCTGATAAATTGCAGATTGTTCGAGCACTTCTGCGGTCATTTCGTTTAAAATATCGTCGAGCATTATGCGACGATATTTTTCATTCGTCAGAATTTCATCCCGCGATAAATCTTTCAAAGCATTGCGTACAAAAATATTTCCCCACCATGCTTGAAATGTTGTTTTCGGTAAACGAGGATATTCTTTTCGTAATTGTGCTACAGCGTCTTCTGCTTCTTCTTTTTTCAACGATGTAATTATTATTTTTTTGGGTTCCTCTTCGAGAAGGCGATGACATACGGCTGAACCGACAAGCCCCCATCCTCCAAAAATTAATACGGTTTGTCCTTTAATATTCATAAAATGTGTGTGTTGTTTTTTTCATTGGTGTCATACAATCCGGAAAATTATTTATAGCCGAATTGCTTCAAAAAATTGTCGCTCTCACGCCAGTCTTCGCGAACTTTGACGTATAATTCCAAATAGACATAACGTCCTAAAAATTTTTCAATATCCTGACGTGCGTTTATACCGATGGTGCGCAGCATTATTCCTTTCTTACCGATAACTATGCGTTTTTGCGAATCTCTTTCAAGAATAATTTCTGCGTTGATTATATCCGGTTTGCCTTCCTGTTCTTTAAATTCTATAATATCAACTGTTGTCGAATACGGAATTTCCTGTCTGCATAATTCAAATATTTTTTCGCGAATTATTTCGCTGACAAAAAATCTCTCCGACATATCGCTCATTTGTTCTGTTTCATAATACGGCGGATGTACGGGAAGAAGCGGAACAATGGTGGCAACAATTTGTAATACATTCTCTCCCTTCAATGCAGAGAGAGGAAAATATTCTGTAAAAGAAAACTTTTCAGAAAATTTTGAAATCAATTGAAGTATTTTTCCTTTCTGAAGAACATCAATTTTATTGATAAGAAGGAATACCGGCTTTTTACAACCTTCTAATATTTTCAACGATATATCTTCATCTATTTCTTCCAGATTACAATCTGTGCCATCTATCAACAACAACACAACATCTGCGTCATTAATGGCAGAATATGCAGCACTCATCATTGCTTCGTGTAGTTTGTATTTTGGCTGAAGAAGCCCGGGAGTATCAAGAAATAAAATCTGATAGTCGCTGCTGTTGACTATTCCTAAAATCTTGTGTCGTGTAGTTTGCGGTTTGGGTGTAACGATAGAGATCTTTTGCTGAAGTAACGTATTGAGGAGTGTTGATTTTCCCGCATTGGGTTTTCCAAGAATTGCTACATATCCTGCACGAAAGGTTGTTGGTTCCACTGTGTCGTTGTTATAATTTTTGTGTGAACATGAATTGTTTCAGAAGCGGCGCGGTACGATAGCGGTCTTCTCCGTATTCATCATTAATTGCCTGCAATGTTTTTACAACATAATCATAGCCGATGCGCTCTCCCCATTCAATCGGTCCGAAAGGATAATTTGTACCGAGTTTCATTGCTGTGTCTATTGCATCGGGTGTTGCTATTTCTTCCTGCAAGGCAAAAAAAGATTCATTCACCAGCATACTCAAAATACGCGGCATCACCATTCCGACACGGTCTTGGATGACAGAAAATTGCTTTCCCGTATTGATAAAAAAATCTTCGACACGCTGAATATTTTCACGAAGAACGGGAGAAGGAATTGCTAATTCAAGTAGTGGTGCATCAATGAATGTTGGAAACCCGCTGATTCCTAAAAGATTTTTTTCATTCTTCAGCCACAGTAGTTGCTCTGTTGCAGTAATGGTTACTGAAGAGGAGAGAATAGTACAAGAAGAATTTTGGCTACGGATGGTTTTTACATTGTGTCTCTTTTGCTCTTTTTCAAAAAAAGAAAGTTCCATGCACAACCACACATCTGATGAACATTGAATTTCGCCTCTTTCCCCATTTATTTTTTTTTCGACAATAAATCCCTTGGAATTGCACAATGCTGTCCATTCATTGACAAGTTTTTCTTCGCCAACAATAAATATTTTTTTTGATTCAGTCATTAGTCATCAATTATGGTATCTATTACGCCGCCGCCGATGAGGTCATCTCCTTCGTACAAGGCAACGGTTTGCCCGGGAGTAATTGCGCGACGAGGTTCATCAAATAATACATGGAGTTTTCCGCGCTCATCAATAAATGCTTCTGCGCTTGCTCCACTATCTCCATATCGAATTTTTGCGGTAACATTGCGCGGCTCATTGATATTTTCGTAGGCAATCAGATTTACGTTACTGGCAATTAATCCGCGATGAAATAAATCTTCATCACGCCCGACTGTTATTGTATTTGTTTGCGCATTGATGTTTGTAACGTAAATCGGTTCGCCGACTGCAACGCCTAATCCTTTGCGTTGTCCTATTGTATAAAAAGGAAAACCGCTGTGTTCGCCTATTTCTTTTCCTTCAAAAAGAATTTTTCCGCCACGCACATCTTCTTCTAAATTTGTGAATCGCTCTTTCAAAAAACGCTCGTAATTATTATCTGGTATAAAACAGATTTCGTAACTCTCTCCCTTTTTTGCAACTTTTAAACGATGCTTTTCGCCGATTGCCCGCGCCTCTGGTTTTGTTAATTCTGCAAGCGGAAATAATGTTTTTGAAAGCGAATGTTGCGTTAATCCCCACAGCGCGTACGATTGGTCTTTTGCTGAATCTTTTCCGCGCGAAAGCACAAATCTGTTTCGTGCCAAATCGAAACGAACTTTTGCATAATGACCTGTTGCGATAAAATCAGCGCCAAGTGCTTCTGCTTTTCTGATAAGTTCAGCCCATTTAATTTCGCGATTACAAATCACACAAGGATTTGGCGTTCTTCCGCTCAAATATTCTTCTGAAAATTTATCAATGACGATACGCGCAAATACTTCGGAGAAATCCAGCACATAATGTGGAAATCCAAGTTGCGATGCTACGAGACGCGCATCATTAATTCCATCGAGCGAGCAACACGAAGAATCATTGCCGATATTTCCGCCGACATCTTCGTAGCGATACGTTTTCAGCGTAATGCCGATGAGATTGTATACCTGTTCAGCAAGAATAGCCGCCGCAACGGAGGAATCCACTCCGCCGCTCATCGCAACTACTACGGTTGTTTCTTCGGGAGATTTATTTCGTGTTGTCATAATTTTCGCGAAAAATATAGTGAAAAGGAGAAGAGGGAGAAAAAGAAGCAGTAAAAACTTTGCGAAACATATCGTAACATTTTTTCTTTCCCTTTGCGTATCTTTTCGCGCAAAAAATTTGAACTACTTATGAAACACTCTGAAATTACTATTTTAATTTTCCGCATTACTGTTGCACTGTTTTTTATTATGCATGGCGTGCGCAAAATGGAAGGCGGCTGGATTACTTCCAACGAGCGTTTGAACAGCGTTCTCTCCAACTATCACGATAACGCATCAGGATTTCACAAAACATATCTCGAAAAAGTCGCGATACCCTATTCCGGTATTTGGTCGCCGTTTATTGCATTCGGCGAAACTGCTCTCGGTATTTCGTTACTTATCGGATTACTGACAAATGTTTCTCTCATTGCAGGAATGTTGATGACGCTCAGTTTCAATACCGCAAACGGAAATATTTTTTCGACAGATATACTCTACGACCCATACGGATTACTCACAATCGTCTCACTGCTCTTTCTTTTCATAGCAAAATGCGGATACGAATACGGCTTTGATGGGATGGTTTCAGTGAAAGTAGGAAAACGAAAAGGCGGCGGTGCAAAAAATAAAAAAGCGAATTGAAAAAAGAAAACTCTGCAATGCGCTTATTTATTCTTCCTTTTTAATTCTCACTTTTTCCCTTACAACGAATGTCTTTGTTCGCCGAAATCGCCATCCCTGCGGCAGTGGATATGCTGTTCACATACAGCGTTCCGCTTGATTTACAAGAACGTATTCAATGCGGACAGCATGTACGTATCTCTTTCGGCACAAGAACAATGACAGGATTTGTCATTCGTCTTTCCAAAACTTCCCCACAAAAAAAATTAAAACCCATTTCTACAATCATTGACGAAGAACCAATCTTCACGACAGAAATGATGAATGTTCTCCAATGGATTGCTGATTACTATATTGCGCCATTGGGAGAAGTAATGAAATCTGCGCTTCCACAAGGACTTACAACTAAAGAACCAAATATAAAAACTGAGCGCGGTATTGTTATTTCCTATGAAAAAAAACGCGAATGGGAACAATGGAAAAATGGTTTTGCAAATATTAAACTGACAGCAAAACAGCAACAAGTATTTGATGTTTTACTGCAAAGTGAATCAGGTTTCATTTCACTTGATGTATTGAAAACACATGCGTACGTTACTGATGCTGTCATCAAAACTCTACACGGACATGGTTTTCTGACAATATCTTTCCGTGAGGTTATCCGCGCAGAACAGTATCCTCCCAGCGAACACGAAAAGCAAATTCTCAATATTACGCTGAATGCACATCAGCAAAAAGCGTACGATACTATCGAGAAGGAAATTGTGGAAAATGTTTTTCATCCGTTTTTATTATTCGGCATAACGGGAAGCGGAAAAACGCAAGTATATATTGAAGCAATCCGCGAAGTATTACGAAAAGGAAAAACTGCAATTGTTCTCGTGCCGGAAATTTCTTTAACACCACAGGCGGTGCGGCGCTTTCAATTATGTTTTGGTGAAATGGTAACGGTGATTCATTCTCAAATGTCGCAAGGTGAGCGATACGATTCGTGGAGATTGACCAAATCCGGCGTGTATAAAATTGTTGTCGGTCCGCGCTCTGCAATTTTTGCTCCGTTGAAAAATCTCGGATTGATTGTCGTGGATGAAGAGCAGGAATCTTCGTACAAACAATACGATATGATGCCGCGCTACAACGCAAGAGATGTTGCAATAATGCGCGGAAAAGAAAATAATGCGGTCGTCATTCTTGGTTCTGCAACGCCATCTGTTGAAACATACGCAAATGCGAAAAGCGGGAAATATTCTCTGCTCGAACTTCCCGAACGAGCCGATAACGCGCAACTCCCGAAAATTTTTATTGTTGATATGCGTTTGGGAAAAGCAACAGATGCTACTATTGCATCACAACCGGAACCTCCAAAGAAAAAAAAGTTTTCTTCACTCACTCCATTTCTCGTTGAACACATCGAAGAGAGATTGAAAAAAAAAGAAGGAGTAATTCTTTTGCAAAACCGTCGCGGGTTTTCTGCTTTTGTAGAATGTCCTTCGTGCGGATTTGTGGAGATGTGCAGCAACTGTTCACTTTCACTGACGTATCATAAAACGAAATATCTCCTGCGTTGCCATTACTGTGGATTTTCAAAAAGACTTCCTTTGGTGTGCGAGAAATGCGGCAGTCCTTCTTCATTATACAAAGGAGTGGGAACGCAGCGTGTGGAAGAAGAATTGCAAACACTCTTTCCTGCGGCGAAAACCGTACGAATGGATTTTGATACGACAACAAAAAAAGGCGCGCACGAAAAAATTCTCTCTTCGTTCGGCAATAAAGAAATTGATATTCTTCTCGGAACGCAAATGGTTGCGAAGGGATTGGATTTTCCGCACGTTACACTCGTTGGCGTAATCAATGCGGATTTACAAATGCTGCTTCCTGATTTTCGTGCGGCGGAAAGAACGTTTCAACTTCTCACACAGGTTGCAGGTCGTGCAGGAAGAAGCGCATTGGCGGGCGAAGTCGTCATTCAAACATATCAGCCGGAACATTACTGCCTGAATTTTGTTACGCAGCACGACAGCGTTGGTTTCTTTAACGTGGAATTATTTCATCGAAAACAATTACTCTATCCTCCCTTTTCGCGCATTGCTGTTGTTGAATTTAAAGGTCACGATGAAAATGAAACACTGCTTACCGCGCAAGTCTTCACTCGTTTTCTCAAACATTTGAACGGCACTGTTTCCGTCTTAGGACCTTCTCCTGCAGCGATAGAAAAAATCCAGAATTTTTTTCGCTTCCACATTTTACTGAAAAGCGATAAAGAAAAAGATAAATCAGGCAACTATCTCCATACCGTTTTGCGCAACGCAATTGAAGAGTTCAAACAAACTCCGTACGGAAAATCAAAAAAAGTTGTAATGCTCATTGATATTGACCCGAGCGGAATGATGTAAAAAATTCTTGCTAACCGCTGATTGTTATATGCTCATCGCTTTTTTACTTCAACAACATCAATTTCTTTACGCTGGAAAAATTCTTTTGTCCATCAACTGCAATGCGGTAAAAATACACGCCGCTCGATAATCCACTTGCATCAAATGTAATTTCGTGCGTACCTTCTTCGAGCGTTTCGTTGTTAATGAGTATTACAACTTCCTGCCCCAATACGTTATATACTTTCAATGAAACATTGCTGGCTACTGAAAGCTGAAAGCTAATTGCTGTACTTGGATTAAATGGATTGGGATAATTCTGAAAGAGTTCATACTCCTGCGGCTGTTCGGAAAAATATTCTCCAGATAACGCTTCCACTTTTGCGCCGGTATTTTTTCGGAGAAACGGCGCACTCGCTAATGAAACAGTACTCCCAAAATACAATCGTTTCTCGCGAACGGAATCACCGTTTGCAAATGCAATCGTATCATCGAAAGCATTATTGACTAATGCAAAGAGTTTTCTCAGCGATTCTAATTGCGCAGAACCAACAATTGCACGCGCATTGCTTCCTGCATAGAGTGAATCAGTTGCATATTTCGTTAATACGGTATCCACGCGGTTTGCAATTTGCGAAAGCGTCATTCCTGTCCACGGACTTCCGCCAACCCAATACACAAGTGAATCCAATCCTGTGCGCGTAATTCCTGCTTTGCTTGAATATAAATTTAATTTGAACACGCCGAACTCCTGTAGCAACGGATTGTAATATGTTTTTGCAGCAGGCTTAAATTCTTTCGTTAACTTTTTAGATTTTTTTAATTTGTAACGAATGCTATCCAACGGCGCATTGTACATCGAATCACTTTGCATTGCAGTATAAAACTTTGCCATATCGCCGCCTTTGCCATAGCGCACCCAACTGAATTGTTTTGCAAGAACTTTATCCGTTTGCGGCAATCCGAGAGTGATTCCTTTTTTACCGCCATAACGGAATATTACTGTATCACGCCAGTTTGCTTTAAGCGGAAGAAGCGCAGATTGTCCCGCTTTGCGTTTTAAACTGATGGATTTGAGAGAAAGAAGCGAATCGCTTTTGAACGAACGGTATTTGGTTGTATCATTCAATCCGAATTTTACAGATATAGTTTTGTTTGATGTAATGTTTGCAATAGTGTATTGCGAATATGGTCCGACGTTTATTCCATCAATAAATACACTGTCAATATGGTAACCCGGATAACCGTTAGACGGCGTAATGGAATAAGTTTTATTTGCATTTGCAGCAACGGAATAAATGCCGAGCGGAGAAATTATTCCATTTCCTTCCAGACCACCAATAACGCTCGATGTAACAGTGTACGGCAATTGATACGGGTCGTCAAATCCGGAAAATCCTTCGCGGCTTTCATCAAGAATACTTCCATACTCGCCTCCAACATACACTTTGCCTTGCGTAGTGGAAATTGCAAGCGCATACACATCGCTGTTCGGGTCAGGATTCCAACTTGTTGCGATACCATCAGAAGTATTTATTGCCGCAAGATAATCCCGCGCAGAATTTCCTACTTCCGAAAAACCGCCGCCAACATAAACAAGATTTCCTGAAACAGCAATTGCTTGTACGTATAAATCTATTGAAGGATTCCATGTTGTTGCATTTCCGGTCGCAGAATCAATTGCCGCAATTTTATTTCGTGCAGAATCATTGATGCTGAAAAAATCTCCGCCTGCGTAAATTGTTGCGCCTGATTTAGCAAGAGCGAATACAGGTTCATCTGCATTTGCTTTCCAATCTGTTGCAATGCCGGATGTTTTATCAATTGCCGCAATATGATTTCTCGCGGAATCTCCAACCGTTGTAAAATAACCTCCCGCATAAACAGTATTTCCCGAAACAACCATTGAAGTACCCGCAGCACTCATATTCGGATTCCACGCGGTTGCGA
>CAYHPL010000014.1:63550-104453 GCA_964358705.1 uncultured Chitinophagales bacterium | reverse complement strand
TACCACGCACCCTTTTACTTTAACCGCGATGCAGTATGGAAAACAAATATGCCGACCGTACAAACAGATACGACCGGTTGCCCCTGCGACTCCGACTGGACACCGATACAACAACTCTCGACCACGGGAGGAAGCGGTGCACAAATGGCAACTCAGGGTGACAGTATCGTGCATTTAACGTGGCAATATTCGATCAATAGAACAATGAAAGTTCCCTATGCCAGGTCATCAAATTTTGGTGAAAGTTTTTCCACGGCAAGAGATTTGATTACCGACACTAGTTTAATTAAAGCCTGGGGTTCACATCAACGTATAGTTGCAAATGAAAATTATGTATTTGTATTTTTTGTCTATAGGGCTGCAAGCGGACCATTATGGATGCTTCGCTCATCTGATAAAGGAGAAACGTGGAGCGTCCCAAGAAAAATATTATTTGGAGATGATTCCACTGGATTTGTAGATAATGTTGCTGCCTGCGGAGATACACTTGGGATAATATGTACATCAGTGCGATTGGGAGTTGGGAAGAGAATTCTATTGACCAGTACAAATTCCGGCGACACGTGGACGGTGCAAAAGAAAAAATTACCGAAGGGAGCAAGCTGGAATTACCGTCTTGCAATTACACCGGGCATTCTTCATCTGGCGTATGAAAAAATTGCAAATGGAAGATATCGCGGGGGGGAGACGATGTACAGCAGAAGTCTGAATGTTGGCCGGAGCTGGCGAACATCGAAACTGCTTTCTACCGCAGAAGGATATTCTTCAATCGGACCAGATATCTCTGCATCAAAAAATGGTGATGTTATTGTAATGTGGAGAGATGGCAAGTATGGGAGTTACAATGGCTTTGGGGCAAGTGTAATTTATCGTCAATCCCGTGATAAAGGAAAATCATGGAATAAGGAACAAGTTCTATCAAAAATACCCGAAGGCTCATGGCCTCAATCGCCTTCTACCCGAACACTCAGTGCAGAATTTGAACAGGGAAAACCAATAGGGTTTACGTGGGCTGTTGATACGGCGTACAGTACTTACAAAGTAAAAGTTCGAGTATCACTTAACGGAGGAGAAACATTCTGTGATGTAACGACAATAACGCCTGATGCAGAGTACGCCGGCGGCTCAACAATAATGATAACACGGAAGAGGATTTTAGTTGCGTGGGCTGATGATGGGTTAATTGGTTATGATGAAATATATTTCCGTTCAGCGCCTGTTGTTAATACTGTAAAGAAACAAAACAACAAAGTGTTGAAAAGCAAGAATGTTGCACTTGCAGAAGCATTTCCGAATCCGGCAAATCCAACGACCACATTATCATTTAACATTGGGAATTCATCTGTAGTTACAGTTAAAGTTTATAATGTAGTAGGGGAAGAAGTTGCAATTCTTATGAATAATGCATCACTGAATAAAGGAAACCATGAGATGAAGTTTGATGCTTCATCTTTATCAAGCGGAATTTATTATTATCGAATTTTTGTGCAGACAGATGATGGAGAAAGTATGATGAGTGTAAAAAAGTTGGTTCTCTTAAAATAAAAACAAGTATCCAAAACAGTTTTTTACAATTTTGATTTTTTATGCGTTACTCAATAATAGTTTTTAGTATCATATTTTACAATATTTGTGAAATAAATATTGCGCACACACAGCGCGTGGATGATGTACGTTTTGATACAAAATACCACGCACCCTTTTACTTTAACCGCGATGCAGTATGGAAAACAAATATGCCGACCGTACAAACAGATACGACCGGCTGCCCCTGCGATAGTGACTGGACGCCGATACATCAGTTATCTTTCAACAACAGTTCGTATTTACGCCTTGCGGCACAGGGAGATAATATTGTTCATATCACATGGTCGGAAACTGATTTTTCTCCTGTTGGTCGAAAGGTGATGTATGCGCGCTCTCTGGATGGAGGAATTACGTACGATTCATCGCGCAATATCCTGATGGATAGCATGCTCTATAGAAGCGGAGTTGACGGAGAAAATCTTGTTACCAACGAGAAATATGTGTATCTTTTTTTTGAGGGAGGGGGAAGAAAAGAGAGTCCGTTTTACAGTCCCATCTGGATGATGCGTTCTGCGGATAGCGGAGCGCATTGGGAAAATCCACGACCGATTTTGTACGGCACGGATTCCACGGATTATTTACATCAAGCGGCAATCTCCGGCGATACCATTGCCTTACTATATTCATCCAAAAAGCTGAGAGATAATTTAACGATACTCTATTCCACGAATGCGGGCGAGAATTGGAAACCGACCAAGGCAAAACTCCCGAAAGGCAGCGAGTACCGTATAGGAATAACTCCGGGCTATTTCCATCTTGTATATGTAAAGTATGGAAAAAAGAAATTTGTCGGAGGTGAATTGGTCTATCGCCATTCGGAAAAAGTTGGAAGAAAGAAAATATTCTTTCGTTGCCGGATAGTCATTCATCGTTCAGTTCAAGTATTGCAACATCGCGCAATGGCTCGGTATATGTCGTGTGGTTAGACGGCAAATACGGCAGTATTAGTTGGGGACTCAGTGCGATTGAGAGGCACTCCTACGATAACGGAAAGACGTGGAGTCAGGAAAATGTCCTGACGCAACGTCCTGATGCAAGCTGGCCTTTCTCTCCTTATTTTCGTGTTATTGATTCTGATGTGAAAAATGGTAATTCTTTAGCGGTATCATGGAATATGGATGATTCAGTACCGGGCTTTGGATATAAAATAAAGACACGGATAAATTTAATGAATAAGCCGGAATGGTGTCCTGAGATATTTGTGACACCAAATTCTGACTATGCAATAAATCCAACAATTGTTGCTAATAATTATAGAGTAATTGTTGGATGGAAAGAACGGAATGCATTGACACATGATTTCTATCAATTTGTACGAACAGTTAGATATTCATCTGGTAAACAAAATACGTACCTAAAAAGGAAGGTATTAATAGATAGGGCAACCATTGATTTACTACAGAATAATCCGAATCCATTTAATCTAAAAACAAGGTTAACCTTTGTACTTTATCATGCTTCAAATGTTTCGCTAAAAATTTATAATTTAATAGGGCAAGAAATTGTAGCGCTTTTACTAGATGAAGATAAGCACGCAGGGGAACACGACGTTCAATTTGATGCTTCAACATTAGCGAGTGGGATATATTATTATCGGATCTTTGTGCGAACAGAAGAGGGAGATGAGTATTTTACAACTAACAAAATGATTTTAATGAAATAGAAAAAACAAGTATAAAAAGCAGGAGACAGTACAGCTACTACTGTCCTCGCCCGGTGAATAACAGGATGCCATTGCTCTTTCTGACTAAAGAGATTGCGATGCGTGCTTTCCCGAAAAAAGGAAATAGTCTGAACATCGAAACTCCAACAGTATTTACGTTGGTAGATGGATTTGAGCAAGCAGGTTACAAACAAGTTGAGTTTGATGCATCGCGTATTGCAAGCGGCGTGTATTTTTATAAAATGCACGCAGGAAATTTTCAATCCATACGGAAATTTGTATTGCTGAAATAAATTGTACTTAAAATTTTCTATCCAAAACAAAGGGCTTTCTATAACAGGGAAGCCCTTTGTAGTTTCAGAAGGCATTTGATACTATCCCGTGAATTTTCTTTTTTGTACTCATAGCCATTTGCCTATATTTGTCGGAATTTTTTTGAAAAAAGAAGTGTTTTTGGTGAGCATTATTTCACTGAATTTATTTAAAGCTACAATCAACGTGTTAAAAAGTACCAATCGAATTATTGCCTTCGGCGTTTTTGCCGTGTCATTTGTTTTTTATTTACTGACATTATCCAAAACAGTGGTGTTTTGGGATGTCGGTGAATTTTGCGCGGCAGGATATTTATTGCAAGTGCCGCATCCACCCGGCGCGCCGCTGTTTTTGTTAGTGTTGCATCTTGCTTCTATGCTTCCCACCGCCGCTGACCTTGCAATGCGTATGCACTTAGTCTCAGGAGTTTCAAGTGCGCTCGCAGTAATGTTCACTTATCTGACAACGGTGAAATTAGTAACTATGTTTCGTGGAAAACCAGTAACAACTGCGGAAAAGATTATCAACTACGGCTCATCGGTTATTGCGGCATTTTCTCTCGGATTCGGATTTTCATTTTGGTTTAATGCTGTGGAAGCAGAAGTATATGCAACCGGCGCATTATTTTCCGTTCTGATAATGTGGATTGCAGTACGATGGTGGGAACGTGCAGATTCACCGCAAAATGAAGAATATCTTTTTCTCGTTGCATATCTCATCGGACTTTCTGTCGGAATTCATCTCGGCGCAGTGCTGATGTTGTTTGGCGTCTTGATGCTTGTGTATTTCCGCAGAACCGTTATCGAAGAAAAGAGTAAGAGTTTTGGAATTACTGCTGGTTCACTTGCACTCATTGGAACAATCCTAATGTTCCTTGGCGAAAATGAAGTATTGGGATGGCTCGGCGTTATGGTGCTTATTGCACTGGTGTTTGTGGTTGCAAACTATATGTCCATTCGCAAATTTGGTGCAATGCTTGCGCTTGCTGTCGGTACGTTTTTCATCATCTACAAAGGCGTCGTTATGGGATTTCCTGAATTGCTTGATGGACAAGTGGGTGAGTCGCGAAGCACTGTATGGCAGATTATTCCGTTTCTTATTGTTGCGGCAGCAATGTATGGCGTGTATTGGGCGCATAAAACAAAACATAAGATTGTTCATCTCACTTGTGTTTCTTTTTTACTCATTGTTCTTGGATATTCGACATACACGCTTGTTCTTGTGCGCGCAAATGTTCCGAATATGCCGATGAATGAAAATCAGCCGGACGATTTAGCAGGACTTGTGCGCTACATCAGTCGCGAACAATATGGTTCACAGCCGTTAGCTATGCCGCGCAGATGGAGTCAGGAACCGCAGCACCAGGGAATTTATACCAACTATAAAACCGATACGGAATTTATGTGGAAATATCAGATTGACCACATGTTCAATCGGTATTTGGAATGGAATTTCATCGGTCGTAATGGTGATGAACAGGATGGCGGCATTCAATGGAAATATACATTCGGTATTCCTTTCTTTCTCGGTTTGCTTGGAATGTACTACCACTTCCGCAAAGATTGGAAAATGGCAATTACAATGTTCACGCTCTTTGTGATTGGAGGTGTAATTCTCGCCTTGTACCAGAATCAGCAACAGCCGCAGCCTCGCGAGCGTGATTATTTTTATGTCGGCGCATATTTTGTTTTTGCAATTTGGGTTGGCATTGGTGTTATTGCAGTCATTGATGGCGTACATTCCTTGCTGAAAAAAACTGCAACATCAACGGGAATTGCAATGGCGTGTGTAGGCATATTTACGATTGGCGTTCCTGTAACTCTTGCCCGTCAAAATTATTATATCAGCAATCGTACCGGTAATTATATTGCGTGGGATTATTCATACAATATTTTGCAATCGTGTCCGCCCGATGCAATTCTTTTTACCAATGGTGATAACGATACATTTCCGCTGTGGTATTTGCAGGATGTGGAAGGTGTACGCCGCGATGTACGCATTGTGAATTTAAGTTTGGTGAATACAGATTGGTACATCAAACAATTGAAAAATAATTCTCCTCACGGAGCAAAACCGGTAGCGATTTCATTTACCGATGATGAAGTAAATGAACTCCAGCCAATCCGTTGGGAAACAAAAGAAATGTCCATTCCGATTTCTTCTGATGCTGTGCAAAAATATTCCGCTCCCGATGTCGCGCAAACGTATGGCTTCATTGATTCTGCAATAATAAAAAGCGGCGAAATGAAATTCAAACTGGAACCGACAATGGATGCCGGCGATATAAAAGCAATTCGCATTCAGGATATAATGGTGTACGATATTGTGCGCTCAAACAACTGGAAACGCCCCATCATTTTTGCAGTAACAGTTTCACCGGATAGTAAAATCGGTTTGGATAATTACTGCTGGTATCAAGGGCTCGGATGGGAATTGCGTCCGATTGAAGTACCGGGAGGAGACGAAGGAATTGATTTACCGATTCTTGAAAAACAGGTAATGACGGAAGTTGCAACGCCTTCAAAAACTCCTGCGTATGGATACCGTTATCGGAACCTTGATAACACGAATATATTTTACGATGAAAATCAGAAGCGCATGGTGCAGAATTACCGCACCGCATTTTTACGGCTTGCAATTGAATACAGCCAAACGAGTAATGACAACGTAAAAGCAAATCAGGTACTTGAGCGAATGGAAAAAGTATTGCCGCGCAATGTTATTCCGATGGATTGGCGATTGATGGGCGATGTTCGTGTACTCTGCTCACGGTTAGGAAACGCGAAACTTGCAGACTCGTATGCAGATGATTTAGTTGCAAAATGCAAAGAAATCATTGCGAGTAACGAAGGAGATATGGGAGGATACTACAATCCGTACCGCATTCTGCTTGAAATTTATAACGACCGCAAAGAATTTCAGAACTCATTGGATTTACTCAACACAATGAAATTGCAGCGTCCCGGCGATAAATCCATAGAAAGTCAGATTCGCACTGTTGAATCGCAAATGGCAGCGCAAAAGAAAATGCCATCGGATGATTCCGCAAAATAATTATCAATGAAATAATAACAAAAGTCATAGGGAATGGTGAGAACTGTTCCCTATTTTTTTTGTTGAAAAAATTTATTATGAAAATTCTTGTATTCAACTGGCAGGATATAAAAAATCCCTTTGGCGGCGGAGCAGAAGTGCATTTCCACGAAATATTTTCCCGTATTGCGCAGCGCGGACACGAAGTAACATTATTCTGCTCAGCATTTGACGGAGCGCAGAAACGGGAAGAAATTGACGGCATAAAAATACTCCGCAAAGGAGGAAGGAATTTTTTTAATTTTTTTGTGCCGCTCTACTACAAAAAATATTTTCGCCATCAGCATTTTGATGTTGTGGTGGATGATATAAACAAGATTCCATTTTACACGCCGCTGTTTGTAAGGGAACCGCTCGTTGGCATTATACATCATTTGTTTGGCAAAAGTATTTTTCTCGAAGCGGGAATTATTCCTGCTTCGTATGTTGCGCTTGCGGAAAAATTATTACCGTTCGTGTATAAAAAAACACCGATGATGATTGTTTCGCAAAGTACTGCGGACGAACTTGAAGCGCTCGGATTTGCGCGGGATAATTTTTCATTTGTGTACAATTGCGTTGACCATAATAAGTTTAAGCAAACTGGAATTGCAAAATCTTCCACGCCGCTTATCGGATTTCTCGGGCGATTAAAAAAATATAAAAGCGTGGAACATGCGTTGCAGGCATTTGCATTGGTGAAAAAAGAAATTCCTGATGTGCAGTTTTTACTCGTCGGTGATGGTGATTATAAAATGGAACTTGAAAAATACACTGCATCGCTGCAATTGCAGAATGCAGTTCACTTTACCGGTTTTGTTTCCGAAGAAGAAAAAGTAACATTGCTGCAACAAATGCATGTTGTTGTACAACCTTCTGCGAAAGAGGGATGGGGCTTGACTGTTGTTGAAGCAAATGCATGCGGCGTGAGTTGCATTGCGAGCAATGTGCAGGGATTGCGCGAAGCAGTCGTGAATGGCGAAACAGGATTACTCTACGAATATGGCAACATTCAGCAACTTGCAGAAAAAATACTGCTCGTACTGAAGAATGAAACAATGCGAACAACACTCGAAATAAATGCGCTTGCGTGGGCAAAAAAATTTGATTGGGAACGTTCCGCCGATGCCGCAATTGAAACAATGGAGCGCTCGATACGAATGAAGAAGTAAGAGTTACTTTTTCGTACAGTCGTAAAAAAATAGTTGCCGAATTTATTTTTTATTACAGGACAGAAATAAGAAAATAAAGTTCTCTTAAAAATGTGTTCTTTTCTTTCTTCCATTCAGAAAAAAATTATAGATTTGCCCGCCAAAAAAACAAACTCTACAAATGCTCAAAGAATCTCTCCATATTCCCGAATCATTTCTCCGCCGATTGTGGGAAGAAAAATTCTTTACTGCGCTCCCGCTTGCAACTCTTGATAATCAGCGTATTGAAATTCTGCATTGCGGCATCCATAATACCGATGCGGGTCCTGATTTTCTCAAAGCCAAATTGCGTATCGGCGGCGTAACGTATGTCGGCGATATTGAATTTCATCTCCAACCGGAGGATTGGAAAAATCATCGCCACGATAACGACCCGCGCTACAACAGCATTATTCTTCACGTGATACTTACGGATAATGGAAAAAAAATCAATACACGCACACAATCATTTCGTGAACTTCCCGTACTCTCGTTGGAAAATTTTCTTCACAAAATCTGGGAAGCGTTTGAAAAAAGCAATGCGCACAATACGTTGAAAATTATTCGCTGTGCGGGAAAAAACGACGGATGTGATGAAAAATTATTACGGCAGTGGCTGGATAAACTTGCGCTGGAGCGGATGGAATTTAAAATCCGACGCTATGCAGAGCGGATGAAATCCATCGTCGCGAAAAATACTTTTGCCGTACACGAGCCATTGAATATTTATAACGAAGTGGAAGATGAAGGACGACCTGAGGAAATTCCCCATCTGCACTCGGCGTTAACAAAGCAGGATATTCGCGATAAAATGCTGTGGGTAACTGTGCTGTATGAAGGAATATTTGAAGCATTGGGCTATTCAAAGAATCAGGAAAACTTTTTGCAACTTGCGCAACGTGTTTCGTTTTCATCACTGAAAACATTTTTCTCGTTGCAAAAATATTCGCTGGAAGAGAAGGAGCAATTCATTGAATATTTTTTTCTTGCAGCGGCGAATCTGATTCCTGCGAAAACGCGGGATGATGATGAATGGAATTATATTGAGCAGAGCAGTAAAGCGTGGAAAAAATATTCCGCAGTATTTCCGGTTGAAAAAATGGAAACAGCATCATGGCAATTCTTCCGGCTTCATCCGGAAAATTTTCCGACCATACGCATTGCAGGCGGAAGCAGAATTCTTGCGCGATTTCTTGGTAATGATTATCTGAAAAAAATTACGGAAATACTGAAATCAACATCGGTGAGTGCAAAGGAAAAACAAAAGCGGTTGGAGGAAATATTTATTGTTGAAGGGCGCGGTTTTTTTGAAACACGCTATCGTTTCGGTGCGGAATCTTCGAAGAGAATTAAAACATTTATCGGCAAAGACAGAGCGCGGGATATTATTTTCAATGTGGTGTTTCCTGTGCTTTTATTGTATGCGCGTTTGTTTAAAGATACTGCGTTGCGCAATGAGACATTGAAAGTAATTGCAGCATTTCCTTCATCTGCAGAAAATACTATTACACGTAAAATGCAGGAGCAACTGTGTACGAATACGCTTCCGCTCGCTTCATCAATGTTACAGCAAGGGGCGATTCAACTCTATAAATTTTATTGTACGCAAGACCGTTGCAAAGAATGTGTCATCGGAAAAACAATTGGTTTGTAGTTGAATACAATTGCTGCGTTACTTTATCAATAGCATCTTCCTTACTGATGATGCGTTGCCGCTTGTGAGTTTGCAGAGGTACATTCCGCTTGGTACATTCGTTCCATCAAATGGTACCGTGTATCTGCCTGCTTCTTTCTTTTCATTATCAATCAATACAGCGATTTCTTTTCCTAATATATCGTACACTTTCAATGTTACATTACTAACAGCCAACAGCGAAAAGCCAATAGTCGTTTGCGGATTGAAAGGATTGGGATAATTTTGTTCCAATTGAAATTGTTTCGCTGCAAATTGCGCATTGCTTTCTTTTACATCGCTGATAATTATTGCTGCCTTGTACATAGACCTTCCATACGTTGCGGCTATGAGAGTGCGCGATGGCTGATGAAATGTTAAATCCGTAATCGGAACATTGGGCAATGTATTATCAAGCATACTCCACGAACTTCCGAGATTGAATGAATAAAACACGCCGAAATCCGATGCAATGTACAGTGCAGAATCAATATCGGGGTCAACGATAATATCATTGATTGGCGCTTCAGGAAGGTTTGCAGAAATATCACTCCACGAATTTCCCGCATTTGTTGTTCTGTAAATGTGTCCGATATACTCATTCCAGCGATAGCCGGAGAGCGTTACGTACGCAGTGTTTTTATCGTGCTCATCAAAGCATACGCGGGTAATCCATCTATCGGGAAGAGTGGAAGAGATGTTTATCCATTCCGCGCCGCTGTTTTTTGTAATTTGAACATTGCCATCGTCTGTTCCTACGAGTATATAATTTGTATCTGTGCGTGCGACATCTATGGTCGTTATTGTTCCGAATGGTACTTCGTGTCCGTGATTGCCATTGGTGAGGTCGTTGCTTATGGAATCCCAGTGTTCTGCGCGAGTGGTGGATTTATATAATTTCTCTGAACCTATATATAATGTCGAGGGATTATTTTTATCGAGTGTGAAGGGTGTGTTCCAGTTAAATCTGTCTGCGGTATTGATTCCTTCCATTGCGTAAGAGAAAGAACTTCCTCCATCTGTGGAGCGTGCGAAACTTCCCCATTGATATTCTGCATATATGTTTGTGCTATTGGTCGGGTCAACGCGGACAACAAAACCATCGCCGCCAAAAATGCTACTCCAGTCATTTAAATTTCCCGTGAGAGTGCGGTTCGTGCCATTGTCTTGCGTTCCTCCGTACATTCGTTCAGGAAATTGGTAATCCACTTCGCAAGTATAGAATTGTGTAATAGGAAGTTGCTCACTATGAGTCCACGAGCCGCCGCCATCATCGGAAATATACAAGCCGCCATCATTTCCTTCCAACATAATATTGGAAGAAGCGGGATGTATATACAAGGCGTGGTGGTCAACGTGCATTGCATCGAATGTGCTGTTCCAATCCGCCCCCGCATTTGTTGATTTGTAGGAGACGTAGCCGAGAGCATAGATGATATTTTGATTTGCAGGGTGTATGCGAATATTGCCAAACCACCACCCATAGGATGCATCAATTCCTGCTAATGCTCCGTCATTTGTTCTTGTCCACGAATCTCCGCCCGTTACTGTTTTATATACTCCTGCAAAATATCCGATATCATCAGCATATTTTGCGTACAGTACTTGTGGATTTGATAGTGCAATTGCTAATCCGATGCGTCCGTTAAATGGTGATGATGTTGGGTTGGGTAATCCGCTCTCTAATTTAAACCACGAACTGCCACTGGTTGTGGATTTATATACTCCGCTTGTTACGCCTCCGTATGTTCTGCCGTTGGGTCGTCGTGTGCGTTCCCACATTGCCGCATATAAGATGTTCGGTTGTGTTGGATGAATGACAATATCAATACATCCGGTGGAATCGGAAATGTATAAAACTTTTTCCCACGTAGTTCCTCCTGTTGTGCTTTTAAAAATTCCCCGTTGTTCATTCTTTCCGAATAACGAACCCATTGCTGCAACATAGAGTACATTTGCATCGCTCGGTGCAACAACAATTCTGCCGATGAACATCGTGCTATCCAATCCAATGTGCGTCCAATGAGTTCCCGCGTCAGTTGATTTATACACGCCAACACCCGGATAGGTAAGTGAACCGCCACCGCAATTAGGTTCGCCTGTACCAACGTAGAGAATGTTTGCATCTGTTGGTGCAATCGCAATATCGCCGATAGAAAGACTCATCGCAGAATCAAAAATCGGAAACCAATTTTCTCCCCCCGATGTAGATTTGAAAATGCCTCCTGATGCAGCGCCGACATACATAATATCTGTACTTGATGGGTGCATTTCTACATCATTAATTCTCCCTCCGATGTTGATTGGACCCGCTAACTCCCACTCTCCGATTGTTCTCTTTGATGCCGATGCTATTGTTTTTGCTTGTTGAAGAGCAGTGGTGTATGCGGTGAAGTTAATATCTTCAAAGGGATATGCACGTTGTTGCCAAAACCATTCATTGGGGAATTGCTCGTGTTCTTTTTTGATGATGCTTGGTGATGATGAGGTGATGAGCCACAATGGTACGATAAAACTTATGAGCAGTGCGGCAATAATTATTGTGTGGTGCGGTTTCATACTATTTCATTTCTTATAATGTGCTATACGTTTCAGTAATTTATAAATAAATATCGGAAAAATATTGAAAGAGTTTATGCATCGTATGAAAATTGAAAGAAGAAATGCGCTGTATCATACGCTGCGCTTCTTTAATGAGTATAGAAGTGTTCTCTGTGCGTTTTTCCTTCACCACCTTCAATTTTCAATATATCTCTATGAACGTGTAAAGGGGGTCATTATGCGTCTCCTTAATGTCAATAAATGCTTCCTTAACCTACGTATGCTCTTCCTTAAACTACGTATGTATTTCCTTAACCTACATATACTCTTCCTTAACTTACGTATGGTCTTCCTTAACCTACGTATGTATTTCCTTAATGTATATGTATGCTTCCTTCTCGTCTATATATGTTTCATCTGCGTAAAGGAACGTTGTATAGAGAGTAGTTAAGTAAATAAGTAGTTGAGTAGTTGAGTTATTGAGGGAAAGGAAAAGCACATTGAGGGCAAGGAGATACGCATTGAGAGAAAGGAAAAGCGCATTGAGGGAAAGGAGATACGCATTAAGAGAAAGGAACGTTGTATGAAGAGTAGTTGAGTAAAGAAGTAGTTGAGTTGTTGAGTTATTGAGGGGAAGGAAGTATGTTATGAGGGAAATAGGGCAGTAATTCAGGAGAAGGGTATGCGTAATGAGACCGTACAGCACACGACGAATAAATTCGTGAGATACTCCCATACTCATCTGTACAACTCCTCAATTACGTACCTCCTCATCTCCCTTATCCATCACCTTATCAGGTGAGGTTTCACTTTTATTGACGCCGTTTTCTAAAAGATGTTCAATCGCGCGTGCCGCTGCTAATTGTTCCGCATCTTTTTTACTCTTTCCATCGCCGATACCGTAGCCGTTGGTATTCACTGTTACCTGCACAACAAATGTACGGTCGTGGTCGGGACCTTCTTCGTGCAGTACAGAATATTCAGGCATTCCCCAACTGTTTGCCTGTGCAAGTTCCAGCAACTGGCTCTTATAATTTTCATCTGCAATATCAAGTGTATTACATTGTAATGCGAATTCCAGTTGCGTAATGATAAATTTTTTTGCTGCATCAAAACCTGCATCGAGATACACGGCTGCAATCAACGCTTCAAATCCATCTGCAAGAATGGTATCAAGTCCTTTCGCAGAGGCATTTGCAGTGGGAGGATTTACCTGCATAAATTTTTTCAGATGAATTTGTTTTGCAAACACCGCAAGCGCTTTTCTATTCACCATCCGTGAACGTTTTTTTGTCAACTCGCCTTCATTCATATCGGGATAGTGCGCAAAAAGATATTCTGCAACGACGAGATTCAATACCCCATCGCCAAGAAACTCCAGCCGTTCATTGGAAGAAAGTCCGCTGTGTGCATTGGAAACAAGATGGATATAGGAACGATGCCGCAGTGCTTCATAAAACAACTGCGGCTTTGTGATGGGAACATTAATAATTGAGGAGAGCGTGCGGAGTGGAGATGGAATTTCTTCCATACCCCGCCGACGATGGAAAAGCAGTTTAATCCATCTGAACATAATCAGAATTTATACCGAGCGATTCTGCGAAAATTTTTCAAAGAGCAACGATGCATTATGACCGCCAAATCCGAACGCATTACTTATTGCTGCATTTACTTTTTTATCAAGAGGCACATTCGGAACATAATTCAAGTCACATTCAGGGTCAGGGAATTCATAGTTAATTGTAGGCGGAAGTCTTTCATTTTGAATTGCGAGAATCGAAACAATTGCTTCCATTGCTCCTGCTGCACCAAGAAGGTGTCCTGTCATAGATTTTGTAGAACTCACGTGAAGTTTATACGCATAATCTCCGAATACCTGCTTTATCGCCGCAGTTTCCGATTTGTCATTGAACGGTGTTGAAGTTCCGTGCGCATTGATGTAATCAATATCTGTCGGTTGCAATCCCGCATCTTGAATACATAATTTCATTGAACGTACTGCGCCTTCTCCATTCGGTGCGGGTTGTGTGATATGATAAGCATCTCCCGTCAGACCCGCGCCGGTAAATTCTGCATATATTTTTGCGCCGCGATTCATTGCGTGTTCGAGGTCTTCAAGGATCAAAACACTGCCGCCTTCACCAATGAGAAAACCATCGCGTTCTTTATCAAAGGGACGGCTTGCTTTTTCGGGAGCATCATTGCGTGTTGTCATTGCTTTCATTGCGGTGAAACCACCGATTCCCATTTCCATAATTGCCGCTTCAGAACCGCCGGCAATAATAATATCAGCATCGCCGCGTTCAATTAACATTCTTGCATCTGCTAATGCATGGGCTGAAGTTGCGCATGCAGATGTTGTTGCATAGTTCGGTCCCTTCACCTGAAACCGAATGGAAATATATCCCGCCGCAATATCTGAAATAATCATCGGAACAAAGAAAGGACTTATCCGCTCAGGTCCTTGCATCTCGTGAACGCCATGCACTTGTTTGAAATATGTTGTCATCCCGCCAATGCCCGAACCGAACACCACGCCAATGCGTTCGCGATTCAATGTATCAAGATTTATCCCGCTGTCTTTTACTGCAAGTTCCGCAGCAGCAATTGCAAACTGCGCAAACAAATCCATTCGTTGCACCGTTTTGCGGTCAATATAATTGAGCGGGTCGAAGTCTTTCACTTCAGCGCCAATGCGTGTATCATAACGTGATGCGTCGAATCGCGTTAAAGGAGCGGCGCCGCTTTTTCCTGCCATTAATCCGCTCCAGAAATTATCAATGCCAATACCTATTGGCGTTACCGGACCCATTCCTGTTACGACAACGCGACGTATATATCTTTCTTTTGTACCTTTTGCCATAGAATTTCTTTCTAAAAAATATGTGTGAGTAATTCTGCATCAGCAGAGCATATATGAAAACACACTACACACACCTGTAGTGTTAACAATCAGGAAGAAAGACCATGTGCGTCTTTCTTCACGAGCGCAGAGAATAGTTACTGCATTTTCGATTTTACGTATTCAACAGCAGAACCCACGGTGGAAATTTTTTCTGCATCTTCATCGGGGATAGAGAGAGAAAATGCTTTTTCAAATTCCATAACGAGTTCAACTGTATCAAGTGAATCAGCGCCGAGGTCATTCGTGAATGATGCGGAGGTAACAACCTGCGCGGCATCAACACCGAGTTTATTCATTACGATTTCTTTGATTTTTGCTTCGATATCCATTTATATAGTACCTTTCGGAAATTAATTTTGAGAAATATGTTGTATAAAAAAACTGAATTTAATTTTTAATAAAATCTGCATTACATTACCATACCGCCATCAACGCACAACGTTTGTCCCGTAATATAATCTGCCGCAGAAGAAGCTAAGAAGCATACGACGTTTCCTATTTCCTGCGGTTGCGCGATACGTTTGAGCGGGATTTTATCAAGTATTTGTTTGCGTTGTTCTTCGTTTAGTGCGCCGGTCATTTCTGTTTCTATAAAACCGGGCGCAATGGCATTCACTTGTATATTGCGCGACGCAAGTTCTTTTGCAATGGATTTTGTAAAACCGATGATGCCTGCTTTTGATGCAGCGTAATTTGACTGCCCAGCATTCCCCATCAATCCGATAACGGATGTTATGTTGATAATTTTTCCTGCGCGCTGACTCATCATTTGTCTGCTCGCTGCTTGAGTGTAATTGAAAACGCCTTTTAAATTTGTTGCAATTACATCATCGAAATCTTCTTCTTTCATACGCATCAGTAAACCATCTTTTGTAATCCCTGCGCAATTTACAAGTATATCCAATCGTTGAAATGTTTTCACCACATCATCCACTACTGTTTTTGTTTCTGCTGTACTTGCAACATTTGCCTGATAAATTTTTACGTCGCGATTCAGTGAGCGGATTTCCTCTGCAACTTCTTCTGCCTGTTGCTGTGCGCTGCGGTAAGTAAATGCAATATTGCATCCTGCTTGTGCGAGTGCAATGGCAATCGCTTTTCCTATGCCGCGTGAACCGCCGGTTATAAGTGCAATTTTATTTTCTAATGATAGTTTCAAAGCGTTGTCAAAAAAATTGTTCTCTTATTTTCCCTGTATAAAATCCATTTCCAGTTTGCATGCATCAGCAATGGATGTGGTAAATTCTTTATGTGCTGTGCAACAGGGCAATTGTCCGTCAATCATATCGTCCCATTCAATGCGTTTATTAATTACTGCAAGCGGAAAAGCGATGCAGTAAAATGGTTTTAAATCCCATTGAAATTTTCCTTCGGTAATATCTGCAAGTTGCAGCGAACATTTCCCTTCTTTATTTAAAAATACGCACTTGTTATTATATACTTCCGTTCCGATGCATTTACCGGAAGGAAAATCTGCATCGTCAACAAATTCTTTTTCAAACCACAACGCAACATCGTGCGGCTGTGTTTCATCAAGATAATTTTTTATCCGCTCTGCATTTGCAAGTATTTTTTTGTGTTCTTCTACATCGCAATACACGCCGAAAGAACAACACGTTCCATTACATTGAAACGGAGAGCAACCATCTTTATAACCGTGCTCATTTAAAAAAGGGTCAATCGTTAATTCTTCTGCTTTGTATGAAATACTGCTCATTGAATAGTTAATCCGTTAATTTCCTGCTCTTTATCAACACCAAAAATCTGTGCATTGGGATTGATGCGTTTTATTAACCCCTGCAACACTTTTCCGGGTCCGACTTCTACAAAATATGTTGCATTATCATCGCACATTTTTTTTACTGATTCTTCCCATCGCACCGGCGCAAGAATTTGTTGCTCAAGTAGTGAACGTATTTCACTCGCTTTTGTAACTGGTTGTGCATTTACGTTTGCATACACAGGAATGCGTGCATCAGAGAATTTTATATCTGCAAGCGCATTATGCAATCCATCGTACGCAGGTTGCATAAGCGGAGAATGAAACGCACCGCTGACAACAAGTTCTTTTACTAATTTTGCGCCGCGTTCTTTTGCAATGCCCATCGCTTTCTTTACGCCACCAACACTTCCTGAAATAACAATTTGTCCGGGTGAATTAAAATTTGCGCACTGGACGATGCCAGCATCTGTAGCATCGTTGCAAACTTGCTCCACTATCACTGCATCAAGTCCGACAATTGCTGCCATTGTACCGCGATTGATTTCTCCTGCTTTCTGCATTAATTCACCGCGTAACTGTACCAGTTGCAATCCATCTTCAAAAGATAGTACGCCTGCATAAACTAATGCGGCATATTCTCCAACAGAATGTCCCGCAGTAACAGCAAATGGTATGTGCGATAAAAATTTTGAAAGCACTATGCTGTGAAGAACAATTGCTGGCTGCGTGTGCTTTGTTTGCCGAAGTATATCTTCCGGTCCTTCAAAACAAATAGTGGAAAGCGAGTAGCCGACAATCGAATCTGCCTGTAAAAACATTTCTTTTGCAAGAGAATGTTTTTCATAAATATCTTTTCCCATGCCCACATATTGCGAACCTTGTCCGGGAAATACAATTGCTGTTTTACTCATTATTAAAATGGGGAATAATTATTTCGCATTTTCCATAGACCAGTTCACAAGAATTGCTCCCCACGAATATCCCGCACCAAAACTCGAAAGTACAATGCGCTGTCCTTTTTGTAATTTTCCATCAAGCCACCACTCAGATAAGCACATAGGAATTGTAGCATCTGTCGTATTGCCATAACGGTCAATGTTAATCATAACTTTTGAGCGTTCAAGTCCCATGCGTTCTGCGCAAGCATCAATAATGCGTAGATTTGCCTGATGCGGAACGAGCCAGTCCACATCATTGCCGGTAAGATTATTTTTTTCTAAAATTTCTGCTGATACATCCGCCATTCCTTTTACGGCAACTTTAAATACTGCTTTTCCATCCTGAAAAAGATAGTGCATTCTTTTATCAATTGTTTCGTGCGATGGTGGATTTAAACTGCCGCCGCCTTTCATATATAAGAATTCCTGACCGCTTCCATCCAATCGCAGTATGGAATCCTGTATTCCTTCTTCGGTATTATCTGTTGGTTCAAGAAGGACAACACCAGCTGCATCGCCAAATAAAATGCAAGTATTTCTATCCGTATAATCTACAATCGAACTCATTTTATCCGCGCCGATAACAAGCACTTTTTTTGAGCCGCCGCTTTCTATCATGCGTGCGCCGGTCATAAGTGCAAATAAAAATCCCGAACACGCTGCTTCCATATCAAATCCCCACGCATTTATTGCGCCGATTCTTTCCTGCACTATTGCAGCCGTGGATGGAAAAAACATATCGGGCGTTACCGTTGCTACGATTATGACATCAATTTCTTTTGCAGAAATTCCGCGTTGTTCTAAAAGTTTTTGTACTGCTGGAATTGCAAGGTCGGATGTAGCGCCATGTTCTAATATATGCCGTTCACGGATTCCTGTTCGCTCAACTATCCAATCGCTGTTGGTATTTACCATCGTTTCAAAATCAGCGTTGGTGAGAATTTTTTCAGGTGTAAAGTGCGAGACGGCTGTAATCGTAGCGCGTCGAATTGTATTATTTATCAAAGAAGAAATTGCTTTTTGTAAAATTTTAAAATGTTAAGCAGCAGAAGAAGGAAGCAATGTTGTTGCAAAACCTTGTGCAATACGTTCATTCACATTTTTTCGTACTGTCTCTTCTGCTTTTAAAATCATATTTTTAAACGCTTTTGGTGTTGAGCCGCCATGACCAATAATAACTACTCCGTTGACTCCGAGAAGTGGAACTCCTCCATATTCTTCATAGTCAAGCGATTTGAAAACTTTTCTTAAAGTGTTGCGCAACGCTCCGATGAGCAATTTCTTCAATACGCCCTGCGACGCATATTCGCGGAATTTGCTTTTCAAAAAAGCAGGAACACTCTCTGCAAATTTGAGTACAATATTTCCGACAAACCCATCGCAGACAACAACCTGTGCCGTGCCTTTCAGTATATCGCGTCCCTCCACATTGCCAACAAAATTCATTGATGATTGTGTGAAGAGTTTATATGTTTCGAGAGAAACTTCATTGCCTTTCGTTTCTTCCTCGCCAACATTTAACAAGCCCACCGTTACTTTTTCCTTCTGCATCATAGTTTCTACATAAATACTTCCCATCAGCCCGAATTCAAAAAGATGTTGCGGACGCGAATCTACGTTTGCTCCTGCATCAACAAGAAGAATTTGCCCCGTCTCGCTTGGAATAAATGTTCCTATTGTTGGACGGCTCACTCCTTTTATTCTTCCTAAAATCAAAGTTCCGGCAGACATTACCGCGCCGGTATTTCCTGCGCTTACAAATGCATCGGCTTTTCCTTCTTTATGCAACGTAGTGCCAATTGCAATGGAAGAATTTTTTTTCGATTTTAAAACTGCTGTCGGAGCATCGTGCATATCTAATACTTCATCTGCATGAACAATGGAGAAATTTCCGCTACTCGCTTTGTGCGAAGAAAGTTCACTCCGAATATCATGTTCTTTTCCAACAAGAATTACTTCGAAACGGTTTTGTGTTTCACTCAAAGCATCCAACATACCACGCACAACATTTTTGGGAGCATAATCTCCTCCCATTGCATCAATTGCAATGCGGATGTGTTTTGTGTGGCTATTCATCAAGATGGATTTACAAAGACGATAAAAAAACGAAATATGGAATTCAGAATGAACAGAATTTTCTTTCTCATTCTAAATTCCATACGCAGAAATTTACGTTACGCTTCTTTCGGAAGCGCTACTACGCGACCGTTGTATTGTCCGCAGTTGGGACAAGCGCGGTGCATGAGTTTTTGTTCGTGACAATTCGGACATTCTCCGGTAGAGGGCGCCGTTGCTTTGTAGTGTGTGCGGCGTTTTCGTCCGCGCTGCTTGGAATGTCTTTTCTTAGGATTTGGCATAATATTGTTATTCTGATAATATTGATTTTAAACTTTGTAATTTGCTCCACCGCTCGTCTTTTATTTGCGTATCGCACGAACAGGAACCGTGATTAAGGTTCTTTCCGCAGTGCAAACATACTCCAAGGCAATCTTCTTTACAAAGAAGTTTCATTGGAATGGAGAGAAGCAACGTTTGTCGGACATCTTCTGCAATATCAATTTGCAATTTGTCTTCGGATAAAAAAACATATTCTATTTCATCATCTGATGAAGGAATATGTTGCTCGTCGAATACGTATATCGTTTCATATTTTCCGCGCACAGGAAATAAAAATTCGTCTGTGCATCGGTCGCAAAGTGCAGAGCGCTCCGTACTGATTGTAGCACGCAACCGGATTTGTCTCGACGATTTATCTAACGAAACAGAAATTTGGATTGGGCGCTCAAACGTTATTTCATCAGGAAAATGCGAAGGCGATAATTTTTTACTGCGAAAAATTTCTGACGGATTGACGGTGAAATCATACTCGTGTATTCCTTCCGAAAGCGTTGCAAGTTGGATAATCATTGTAGTACAATCCTTTCTTATGGTCTTAATTTTGCAGTTTTAAAAATTAGAACATTCGCCATACTGACGAAAAAAGCGGACAAAATATAACGAAAAAAGGAGGAGAAGCAAACGGAAACACCATTCATTTTAAAGAAGAAAAAACCCGATTTTTAAAATAAAAATCGGGTTTTAAAAGCATTGAAAATAAACACTAACTTGCTTGTGCCAGTGCTTCCGCGCCGCCAACAATTTCAAGCAATTCTTTGGTAATTGATGCTTGTCGGGCTTTGTTGTAATTTAATTGCAACAATGAAATTAAGTCCTGCGCATTTGTCGTTGCATTTTCCATTGCCGTCATTCGTGCCGCTTGTTCAGAAGCATTGGATTCCAGCAATGCGCGCCAGATCTGAAAATTCAAATGCCGTGGAATAAGCGCATCGAGAATTTTTTTTCTGTCAGGTTCGTAAATGTACATTTCTGCAGGAATGGCTGCTTCTTGCTTTTCACCTGCAATTGTTGCCGGAACAATCGGCAGAAATTGTTCTACAGAAACTTTTTGCGATATAACTGATTTGAATTCATTATAAACAATTTCTACAACGTCATATTCGCCTTTCAGAAATCCTTCCACGAGTTCTGAAGCAATTGTCTGCGCGTGCACAAATTCAAGATGATTGAAGATGCCGACATTTTTTCCTGCAATTTCGTAATTGCGCTTTGAAAAAAAATCAAAACTTTTTTTGCCAACACAAAAGAGTTCTACTTTTCCGGCTTTAAATTGTTCAACATATTTTTGTTCAACCAATTGAGCCGTTGCGCGGAAAATATTGGAATTGAATGCGCCACACAAACCTCTGTCGGAGGCGATAGTAACAATCGCAACATGTTCAATTTTTTCGCGTGCCTGGAAAAGTGCATTCACATTATCTTTTTCTTGAGTTGATAACTGCTGGAGAATTTCTTTAATTTTCCGCGCGTATGGTCGTGCTGCTACAATGCCATCCTGTGCGCGCCGCAATTTTGCAGTTGCAACCATTTTCATTGCGCGTGTAATTTTCTGCGTATTTTTTACCGCAGAAATGCGCTGTCGTATTTCACGAAGGGTTGCCATTTATTTCTTCGTTTTAAAAGTCTCAGAAAACTGCCGTAATATTGTATGCAGTTTTTCTACCGTTTCATTTGAAAGGTCTTTTGTTTTTGCAATCGTATCAAGAATATCTTTGTGACGCAATTCCATCGTTTCAAGAAATTCTTTTTCAAATCTTTTTACCTGTACAGCGGGAATTTCATCAAGATAGCCGTTTGTTCCTGCAAAAATTATTGCAACTTGTTTTTCTACTGTCATTGGTTCGTACTGCCCTTGTTTCAAAATTTCAACAAGACGCGCTCCGCGACGTAACTGTTGCTGTGTTGATTTATCCAAATCAGAACCAAATTTTGCGAATGCTTCCAATGCGCGATATTGTGCTAATTCCAAACGCAAACGTCCGGCAACTTTTTTCATCGCTTTTATTTGTGCATTACCGCCAACGCGCGAAACAGAAATTCCCACGTTGATTGCAGGACGCACACCTGCATTAAATAAATTCGGTTCAAGATAAATTTGTCCATCTGTAATTGAAATAACATTCGTCGGAATGTAAGCAGAAACGTCTCCCGCTTGCGTTTCAATGACAGGAAGCGCAGTAAGACTTCCTCCGCCTAAATCTTCACTGAGTTTTGATGAGCGCTCCAGCAAGCGTGAGTGGAGATAGAATACATCGCCGGGATATGCCTCGCGACCAGGCGGACGACGTAGTAAAAGAGAAACCTGACGATATGCAGCTGCTTGTTTTGATAAGTCATCATACACCACAAGTGCGTGTCTGCCTGTATCACGGAAATATTCACCGAGAGTTGCGCCGCTGTAGGGAGCAATAAACTGCATGGGTGAAGGGTCGCTTGCTGTTGCGGAAATAACGGTTGTGTATTCCATTGCGCCGTGCTCTTCTAATTTTGCAAACACTTGCGCAACAGTGGAACCTTTTTGTCCGATTGCAACATAAATGCAATAGACAGGTTTTACGCCTAATTCTTTTGCTCTTTCCGTGTGTGTGTATTTTTGATTAATGATAGTATCTATTGCAACAGCAGTTTTTCCTGTCTGTCTATCACCGATAATTAATTCTCGTTGTCCGCGTCCAATCGGAATCATTCCGTCCACTGATTTCAAACCAGTTTGTAAAGGTTCTTTAACGGGCTGACGCTGAATAACACCAAGCGCTTTTCGCTCAATGGGGGAAAATTTTTCAGTTGAGATAGCGCCTTTACCATCAAGCGGCTGTCCGAGAGCATTGATAACCCGTCCTAACATTCCATTGCCGACAGGCATTGATGCAAGTCGTCCTGTGCGCTTTACCGTATCGCCTTCTTTGACAAGAGTGCTTTCACCGAAGAGAATGCACCCAACATTATCTTCTTCGAGATTGAGTGCCATTCCGTACACTCCATTGGGAAATTCCACAAGTTCACTGGACATAACATTAGAAAGTCCATACACGCGGGCAATACCATCTCCGACTTGGAGAACAGTGCCAACTTCGTACGTGTCCACTTCTTTTTCAAATCCGGAAAGTTGTTGACGCAAGATTGCGGAGATTTCATCGGGTCGAATTTCGGGCATATTTTATTTGTGTTTTGTAGTAGTAATTGTAATTTTCAGAAGTTGTGTAAACTTGTTATGGAGTTATTTTCCTATAAACTGTTGTTCGAGAAGTTGCAACTGTCTTTTCACACTTGCATCCCATACCGTATCGCCAATGCGTGTTACGAATCCTGAAATGAGAGTTTTATCTTTCGAAAAAGTAATTTTTACATTCTTTTTTGTCAAACGATTGAAGTGAGAAGAAAGATATTCCGTTTGTTGCGGTGTAAAATCAGTAGCGCTTGTAACTGCGGCATTGACAATTCCTTGCCTCTTATCATTCAGTTGCTGAAAATTTGTTACGATTTCGGGTAATAACTTTTCGCGGGCTTTTGAAGTAAGAAGAGAAAGAAAATTTAATGTCATCGTTGAAATTTTTGATGCAAAAAGTTCGCGAATTATTTTTTTCTTTTTTTCTCGCTGAATAATCGGACTCGATAAAAATAATGCAAGTTCCCGCGAAGAAGCAAGCGCATTGTGCAGAAGCAAAAAATCTTCTGCGACGATTTCAACCTGATTCATTTCAACTGCAAGTTGCAAAATAGAGTTTGCGTAACGATATGCTGCACGTTCTGCCACAGTAGTTTCCTAATTCTTTGGTAAATTTTCTAAAAAAGAATCTACGATGTGGCGATGCTTTTGTTCGTCAAGCGACTCATCGAGAATTTTTCCGGCAGCAAGAATTGCGAGCGAGGCAACTTCCTTGCGCAACGATTGAATCGCTGCATCTTTATCGCGGCTGATTTCTTCTTTTGCGCGGTCAATCATTTGATGCGTTGTTGCATGCGCTTGATTGATAATTTCGCTTTTCATTTTTTCTGCATTGTGTTTTGCTTCCTGCAAAATACGGGCAGCTTCATCGTTCATTTTTGCTAATTGTGCGCGATGCTCGGCAAGTAATTTTTCTGCTTCGCGTTGCGCTTTTGCGGCAGTATCCAGCGCTTCGTGGATACTCTCTTCGCGCTTGCGCAATGCTTCTATAATTGGTTTCCATGCTACCGATTTGAGTAAGACGAGCAGTACCACAAACACCAGAAGCGTCCACGCAATTAAACCGGGATTAATTTCTAACATTGTTGAAAAAAGTTGAGAATATATAATTTTTTATTAACGCAATACGAAGAGAGATGAACGTGCGTATTGCAACACGTCATCTCTCAAAATCGAACGTTGTGTGAAATTAGGACTTCGTAGCAAGAATGATACAAATAGCGAGAGCGAAGAAAGTTGCTCCTTCAATAAGCGCTGCTGCAATAATCATTGATGTTCGAATATTATTCGCGGCTTCGGGCTGACGACCTGATGCTTCCATTGCGGATGCGGCAAGTTTTCCAATACCAAATCCTGCGCCGATGATTGTGATTGCTGCGCCAAGACCGGCAGCGAGATATCCGAGACCTAAATTTAAATTTTCCATTGAGAGTGAACTCCGGTAGTTAATAGTTGATAATATAGTGTGATAAAAAATGTTTTAATAAAAAAGTCAATGATGTGCCTGAGCTTCGTGATGTTCTTCATGTCCGCCCTGCATTCCCATTCCCATAAAAATTGCGGTGAGCATAATGAATACGTACGCTTGTAATAATGCGACGAATAATTCAAGAAGATTGATGCCGACAACAAACAACGCTGGAAGCGGCGCAATTATCCAGCTTTTAAAAATAAAAATCAATCCGAGCAGCGAAACGATAACAACGTGTCCGCCGGTCATATTTGCAAAAAGACGAATGCAAAGCGCAAAAGGTTTTGTGAACAATCCGAGAATTTCAATCGGAATCATAATAGGCCAGAGCCACCACGCAACTCCGCCAGTAAGATGCAAAAGATAGTGTCCTATTCCCTGTGCGCGAATTGCAGAAAACTGAATCATAAGAAATGCAAAAATTGCAAGTCCCGCTGTTACGCTCACGTTTCCTGTTGCGCTTGCCCCGTAAGGAATCAAGCCAAAGAGATTCATTATGAGAATGAAAAAGAATGTCGTAAGGAAAAAAGGAAGGTATTTCAATCCCGCTTTTCCCATATTTGGCACTACAATTTCATCGCGAATGAAGACCACAAATACTTCTATTAAGTTGCCAAATCCGCGCGGAACTTTCCGTTTACTGTTTGCCCGCGCAACTACAATTGCTGCAATGAATAATAGCAAAGCAGAGAGGAGTAAAAAAACAACATGTTTGGAGAGAGAAAAATCAAACACTATTCCGAAAATCTGCACGGGCTCAAAATGGGGGAGGTGGACGTGTCCGAGAAACGGCAATTCGAGTTCGTTGGAATTCTGAACGTGATGAAGTAATTCATTGAAATCAACTTTTTCACTGCTTTTGTGCGCAGTTGCTTTCAAAGTATCTGTTATTGTTGATGTATGTTCTGTATGTTGAAACACGAAATTGTTTTTTCTTCTCCAAAAAATCTGTCACGATTTTTTAGTTGTTGTAATTTTCTGAGTTATGTAAATAATTTCTAAAATTGTGTAAACGATGTAATAAAAAAACATCGTGGATAAAAGCGCTAAAATATTTGCGTGAAATACTTTTATGAGGACAAATAAAATAAATCCTAAAAGTATCAGCCGCACAAACATTCCGCCGAGCACCATTACCATAAATTGACTATTGCTTCCGAAGAATGATTTTTCAATAGCAACATAGCCTAGCATTGCATTGAACGTCATAACGAGCGCCGCAATTTCTACCGAGCGAATAAAATTTTCGTCTGTAAAAATGGAAAGCGGATACCATGCAATTAAAAATGAAACAACCAGTACAATCAAAAATTGAAAAGGCAGCGATAATTTCATTTCTATTTTTTCTTATTTTGTTGCAACGTCAGCGACGATATTTTTTTAAAAAAAGAGATAAATCCGCCGACTGAACCCAGAAGCAGTCCAATAATCATTAACCAAGGCGCTGTACCAAATTGTTCATCGCACCATTTTCCTATAAAGAAGAAGAGTACTACTGCGCCTGCAAGTTGCAATCCTAATCCTAAATAGTTTGCAAATTCTGAATACGATTTTGCATGATTCCCCGTTTCTTTTAAAAACTTTTCGGGGAGCATTAATTTACTCTTTCGCTCTCGGAGGCATCGCGGATTGTTCATTCATTGTACACTTCCCGTTAAACCGTGCGCCTTCTTCAATAATAAGTTTCAATGCAGAGATATCGCCTTGTACTACTGCTTTTCCTATAAAACATAAAGTATCAGTTGCACTGATTGTTCCGCGTACATTTCCTGCAATTTTTACCGTTTTTCCGTGAACAGTTCCTTCTATTATTCCACCCGAGCCGATTTCAATATTATCTGATGCGTGTACATCGCCAGTAATTTTTCCGCGCACCAATAACGAACCGGAAGAATCTACATTTCCCTTCACTGTTGTTCCCGGTCCGATAATATTTAAATCTTTATCGCCGTTGGATTTCATTTTTTCTAACATTAAAGTGTTATTCCTTTCGAAGAGGAAAGTAAAAATTGTTCTGGATTAAGTGGAATTCCATTTTTCCACACTTCAAAATGCAAGTGAGGTCCACTGCTTAACAATCCCGTATTGCCCAATGTTGCAATGGCATCTCCGCTTTTTACAGAAGTAAATGCCGATTGTAATAATGTTTCATTATGTTTGTACACGGTTGCGAAGCCGCCGTCGTGTTGTATAATAATTACGTTGCCGTTGTCGTATGTCCATCCGGAAAAAATAACATACCCGTCCGCCGGCGCAGTTACCAAAGTTCCCTCTGAGGCAACAATATCTAAACCAAAATGTCGCTGTTGCACATCAAACGGTTTCGAGTAAAATCCCTCGATGGGGAAGTTTAATGGAAACTCCAACAATGTAGATATTGGTTCAGTTGGAATTTTTCCGAACATTGAGACACGCGGCTCATTCAATAATTCGTCTTGCGCCTTTTCGATAATTGCTTCTTCACGTTCCGGAATATTGCGCTGCTGGAAAAGAAATATTGAATCTTCTGACGATATTTCTTGCCCGAGCATAGAACGCATTTGAATATTATATTCGCGCAATGCATTCAGTTCTTCCGTCATAGACAGGAATTTTTTCTGAAATTCGCTTACTAATTCGCTCTCATTTGAATCTGAACTATGCACATTTGGAATTAATTTTCCCAATGGCGTCCAGAGAATCAATATCAAAGCGACAAAAGTAAGCGCTCCGATAATGCCTGCAATAGCGCTTATTAGTTTCCATCGTGAAAAAGTGAACGTTCGTTGTGTCGTCTCATTTCCTGATTCGATAACAACTATTGTAAACTCACGTTTTTCATTCTTTTTAGCAAAATTAGACGATGACATCGAACGCGCAAATGCAGAGATATTTCAAAAAAGCGGGCAAAATATAGAAAAAAATTCCACAGTAGGAAAAGTATTTTTTGAAACAATCGAAAAAATCGCGAAAGAAAAATGTCAACCATTTTTTTCTATGTAAATTTCTTAAAAGCAATTTATGGATTGTAAAATTCTGAAAAGAAGTTTTTTCAGAAATGGATGGTGCATTTTTTTCTTAGGAAAAAATTTCTGTAAATTTAGCCCGCAATTTTAAACGTCCGCTGATTCTGCGGGCGTTTTTTTATCGTTATCAGAGAATATGTTTGAAGAACTGAGCCAAAAACTTGAAGGCGTATTCAAAAAAATACGCGGCGAAGGAAAAATTACCGAAAAAAATATTGCTGATTCCTTGCGTGAAGTTCGCCGTGTTCTTCTCGATGCTGACGTCAATTTCAAAGTTGTAAAGCAGTTCATTGATGATGTAACTGCAAAAGCGCTTGGTCAGGAAGTTCTGACAAGTATCACGCCCGGACAACTCATCGTTAAAATAATTTATGATGAATTAGTTGAATTGATGGGCGGAACAAAAGCCGATATTTCGTATGCGCCTCATCCGCCAACAATAATATTGATAGCTGGGCTTCAAGGGTCGGGAAAAACAACATTAAGCGCAAAACTTGCAAATTACTTAAAAAACAAAGGACACTATCCTTTGTTAGTCGCGGCAGATATATATCGTCCTGCAGCAATAGACCAACTCATCACATTAGGGAAGCAAATCAATATTCCCGTTTTTCACAATCGTGATGAAAAAAATGCTGTAAAAATAGCAATTGATTCTCTTGAGCAGGCAAGAAAATCTGTTCGCGATGTAATAATTATTGATACGGCTGGTCGTTTGCATGTGGATGAGCAAATGATGGATGAAATTACTGCCATCAAAGAGAAAGTAAACCCGCATGAAATTCTGTTCGTCGTAGATTCAATGACGGGACAGGATGCTGTAAATACTGCGAAAGTTTTCAATGACAGATTGAATTTTAACGGCGTTGTTCTCACGAAACTTGATGGAGATACACGAGGAGGCGCTGCACTTTCGATACGACATGTTGTCGAAAAACCAATAAAATTCATCAGTAATGGTGAAAAACTGAATGCGCTTGAGCATTTTCATCCCGAACGAATGGCATCGCGTATTCTCGGAATGGGCGACATCGTTACTCTTGTCGAGAAAGTACAGGAGCAGGTAGATGAAAAAAAGGCGATGCAACTCGAAGAAAAACTTCGGAAATCTACATTTACCTTTGAAGATTTTCTTGACCAGTTGCAGCAGATAAAAAAGATGGGACCGCTACGTAGCATACTCGGAATGTTGCCGGGAATGAATAAATTACCAGCGGATTCAATGAATATAGATGAAAAAGCATTAGTGCGCGTTGAATCAATAATCCGTTCAATGACAATAGAAGAGCGACGCAAGCCGCATCTTCTCAACGGCAGCAGAAGAAAGCGCATCGCATCAGGAAGTGGAACATCAGTACAGGAAGTCAATAAAGTACTGAAGCAATTTTCAGAAATGCAACGTATGATGAAGACAATAGCAAAAGGAAAAATGCCTGCAATGTTTCGCAATTTACGTATGCCGAATTAGACAAAAGATTTTTAACAATCAACTATTTTACAACTTAATACAATTTAACAATAGGACACCTACGTGGTAAAGTTACGTTTAGCCCGAGCGGGCAAAAAGAAAAAACCGATATACAAAATAGTAGCCGCAGATGCACGCGCGCCTCGTGATGGAAAATTCATAGAATCCATTGGGCAGTACGACCCAAATATGAATCCTATGATAATTGACGTGAAAGAAACTGCATTATTCAGATGGCTGAAAAACGGCGCTCAACCGACTGATACCGTCAGAAGTTTGCTTCGCCGCAAAGGATTGTGGTTGAAATGGGCGTTGGTGAAGCGCGGTTCGGATGAAACATTCATTACAACAAAAATGGATGAATGGAATCGAATTCAGGTTGATAAAGCAGTCCGTGAATCAGCGAAAAAAGAGCGACGCAAAGTAGCGAAAAAGAAAGCCGCGCAGGAAACGGCTGCTGCATAACTATTTTTTCGTCCAGATTAAAATCTGTACGAAACGATTTTTTTTCTGATTTTTTTTACTCTTCTTACTCCGGAGAAAATAATGAAAGAATTCGTAGAATATTTAGCAAAACAATTAGTTGATTATCCCGATGAAGTTCTTGTGATTGAAAATGAACAGGACGGGATTCTCGTTCTCACATTAAAAGTGGGAAAAAACGATATGGCAAAAATCATTGGCAGAAAAGGACGCAATGCGCGTGCGATGCGTATTCTCATTACTGCGTACGGGAAGAAAATGAAACGCGACGTGCGGTTTTCCGTTATTGATGAAACGCAGATGAATAATAATGATGAGCAGTCATCGCAAACAGACGATTGATTACTCCACTCATCGCAGTAGGAAAAATTCTCCATTGTGTCGGATTGCGCGGAGGAATCAAAATTCTTCCTTTGACTTCTTCACCTAAACGTTTTTCTGAAATTAAAAATTGTTTTATTGGAAAGACGAATGAGAATGTTTCCCCAATGCGCATTGCCAAAGTTGAGCATAGAATAAAAGATACACTATTGTATTTTGAAGATTTTTTATCGCGTACCGATGCAGAGTCGCTCGTAGGAAAATTGTTATTTGTGCCTGAATCAGAGCGCGTTCAACTTCCGGAAAATGAATGGTTTGTTGATGACATTATCGGTTGCCGCGTCTTTATGGAAGAAAAATTTATCGGCTGCGTATCCGACGTTTTAAAACTTCCCGCTCAAGATGTGTGGTCGGTACGGTCTGTAGTGAATGAAGAAGAAATTTTAATTCCGGTTGCGAAAGAGATTGTACGTTCGGTTGACATTGCAAACAAAATCATCACGCTCAATTATCTCGAAGGATTAGTAAATCTGAAAGAAACAGAAGAATAATGCGTTTTGATATTCTCAGTGGCGTAGTGGATTTACTCGTAAGCCCGTTTCAGGAAAGCATTCTGAAACAAGCGCAGGAAAAGAAACTTGTAGAAATTTATCTGCACGATTTGAGGAATTACACGCACGATAAGCACAGAAAAATTGACGATGTTCCTTATGGCGGTGAATCGGGAATGGTGCTGAAACCTGAGCCAATTTTTGAATGCATCGAAAAACTGCAAAACGAACGTGAGTATGATGAAATAATTTACCTCACAGCAGATGGCGAAACGTTTCATCAAACAATGGCAAATGCACTTTCGCTGAAAAAAAATCTGCTTCTCCTTTGTGGACATTACAAAGGAATTGATGAGAGAGTTCGTAAGCATTTAATTACAAAAGAAATTTCCATCGGCGATTATGTACTCACCGGTGGAGAACTTGCCGCCGCAGTCGTTGTAGATGCAGTTACAAGGTTGCTTCCGGGAGTGATAAGCGATGCGCAGGCATTGCTCAGTGATTCGTTTCAGGATGGTTTACTTGGCGCACCATCATACACACGACCTGCAGAATTTCGTTCGATGATAGTGCCTGATGTATTGCGTTCAGGAAATCATCACGATATAGAAGAGTGGCGGCAGAATGAGCGAATAAAAAAAACAGAAATGCGCCGAAAAGATTTATTAAAAAAGTTAACACATAATTTAGAATAACAATGAACAAACTCCAACTCGTAGAACAAGTCCAGTTGCGCAATGATTTACCGGAATTTACGCCCGGCGATACAGTGAATGTGCACGTCCGCGTTATTGAAGGAGATAAAGAGCGTATTCAGCAGTATCAGGGATACGTAATTGCACGCCATAATAACGGCATCAATTCCACCTTTACCGTTCGCAAAGTTTCGCACGGTGTCGGTGTGGAACGAAATTTTCCGCTTCACTCGCCGCGCATTGCGAAAGTGGAAATAGTGAAAAAAGGCGGCGTCCGTCGTGCAAAACTTTATTTCTTCCGCGAACTCGCTTCAAAGAAAATTCAGCATAAAATTGCAGTCGTCCAGTAACACTGTTCCTTTTGTAAAGAAGGTCGGCTTCCCTTCACTGGTGTATGCCGACCCTCTTTGCGCCGCAGTTCAGGAACACTCTTCTCTTTTTTCCACAACACGCTCAACGCCAACACAACTCGCGCTTCAATTGCGGGAGAAATCGTTGCATTGCGGTGTCATTTCTCCGTTAGAATATGCGCGTCAGGCATCGGGATACAGAATTATTCCGAATGTTGGTGTATGTTCCAATGAAGGCGCAAGCGTAGTACGCATGCATTTTAACAAAGGACTGCACGGCATTACTACTCTCGCTGCCGATCCGAATTTTTCTTCAGAAATAGTTCTTGCATCAATTCTGCTCGCAGAAAATTACGATACATTTCCAAAAATAATTCCCGCACAGGGAAACGCGCACGCATTATTGGAAAAAGCAGATGCGGCATTAGTTGTCGGCGATAAAAATATTTCCGATGAAGATAAAATGGAAAGTCTCGATTTGGTAGAACTCTGGCAGGATATGTTTGAAATTCCATTTGTCTATGGCGTGCTTGCTTCTCCCGAAGATTCTTTAACGCTGGAAGAGATTCAAACTCTCGCATCGTCAGGAACACACGCGCAGGAAAAAATAAAGAGCGAAGATGAACACAGATTTTATCTTTCGCATTTCAGTTACACACTTTCGGATGAAGAGATTGAAGGGATGAAAGAATTTTTCCGTCTTGCGTACTACTACCACTTCATCAACGATATTCCCGACGAAAAATTTCACTCGCTGAACGTTTCTCCGCTGCTCACAAAGCACGTGTTTCAGAATTAAAGAAGAAAAAAAAAAATATTTTCCTGTTATTGCGCAAAGCGGTAACAGGATTTTTTATTTATGAAGTTGAGTATGAAAAAAATTACTCGCTTTCAATCCCCGGCAACAAAATTGTATATTTTTTAGTAAGCAGTACATTTTCAAGATGCCCCATATTTTTACGCTTCGTATCAATGAAATGCGTATGGATAAATTGCCCCTTGTGTGTAAAAACTCCTTCGTGATGTTGCGAATAAAATCCTAATAATTCTCCGCTGATTTTCCTGAAAGAAAAATGTTTCTTTGCCTTCTCGTGTAATTGATGACTGTGTTTCGTTTCATTTTTGGGCTTTGAAATAATATGAAAACCTACGCTGTCAAACTCTGCAATAATTCTAAAAGGAAAAGATTTTGCAATATCGTAGCCGTTTTCTGCCGCAAGTTTATCAATCACATTTTGCAATTCGCTCTCCGTATGAATTGCTGTTTCAGCAGTGAATTTCTGCCACTGCGCGACATACGCATACACTGCAAACGGTGATTGGACATTCCAGTTTGTATCAATTGCAATTGCTCCTTTTGTATTTACTTTTGCAGTAAATATTTTCCCGTCTAAAATAGTTATTTCCCCTTCAATTCTGCCAAGCGGACAAACGGCGAACAGATTTTTTTTAGGAATACTATCCCATCGCAAATGCGCAGATAAATCTTCTCCGCGCATTACCTTTCTCATCTCGCTGACAGTTTTTACGTCCTGCGAAGTGGAGAAATTTAATGAGACACAAAAGAATATTGAAAGGAAAGAGATTTTTATCAATACCATTTCACTGTGTTATTCTTGCCGTACAAGTTTTACTTTCGTGTACAGTTCAAATTCTTTTTGCGGTTCAGCAAGTTCAAACGTTTCTTCCATTTCATTTTCGTTCAGGAGTTGATACGTTTCTTTTGCACGCCAGCCAGCGGGAATATTTTCAATCGTGCCCGTTGTAAATACTAATGTTTTTCCATCAGGCGAAATATTTTCAAGAGTAAATTCAGTAACAAATCCCTCAAGATGAAACTGGCGGAGTTTAAATTTTTTCAGATTCTTATCGTAACTAAAATATCCGATATCTTCATGCACTTCGCCTTTCGGATTTTTATCAGTCGGAGAATATGTTGATTTGTTTTTTATTGCAATAAAATTTTTGTCGAAGAAAAACTGGTAACTTCGTTCATACGCTCCGATGCCGGGTTCGCCGCCGCCTTCACCAGCCCAATTGCCAATGAACGATTGCAACGGAAGCCACAGACTATCTTTTTTTGAAGTTTGCGCAAAAAGAAGCGCGGGAAGAAATACTGCGAGCAGAATAAGTTTTTTCATTGATGTGCTTTCAATTGTTTGTGATTATGATATATTTTTTTTTGTGGATTCTATTTCAACTTCGCGGGCAAAAGATATAAAAATAAAACAAAATAAGATTGCGGAGCATCAAATCCCAAATCTTATTCGTCGTACCGAGCTCATATCGCATATCTCACATCCCAAATCAAAATGCCCTTGCACTAACATACTTTTCTTTCTTCTTTGTATATTTTTCCCCGAAAAATGAAAACAACTTATCTACTCCACATCCAAAACCTCCACCACTCGTACGAAAAAAAAACTGCATTGCGGGGAATTTCCTTTTCTGTCGCAGAAGGTGAAATATTCGGTTTGCTCGGTCCGAATGGCGGCGGCAAAAGCACAACATTTAAAATTCTCTCCACATTTCTTTTTCCGACAAGCGGCACCGTTTCAATGTTCGGCTTTGATATTTTGAAACAACCGGAAGAAATACGCAATCGCATCGGTGTCGTATTTCAATCGCCAAGTCTTGATGGAAAACTGACGGTTGAAGAAAATCTTCGTCATCAGGGACATCTTTATAATTTGCACGGAAAAAAACTTCAGGAAAGAATCAATTATCTTCTCGAACGTTTCGGATTAACGGAACGCCGCAATGATTTTACAGAAAAACTTTCCGGAGGATTGCAGCGGCGCGTGGAAATTGCAAAATCACTTCTGCACAAACCGTTGCTCCTTCTCCTTGATGAACCAAGCACCGGACTTGACCCGGGAGCGCGTATTACACTTTGGGAATTGTTGAAGGAACTTCGTGAAAAAGAAAACGTAACAATTTTGCTTACAACGCATTTGCTTGAAGAAGCGGAAAAATGCGACCGTCTCGTTATTCTTGACGAAGGAACACTTGTTGCGGATGGTTCGCCTGCGGAATTAAAGCACGAAATCGGCGGCGATGTTCTTTCCATCGGAACAGCAAATGCGGAAGAGTTGTGTAAAAAATTGCGCGAGCATTTCGGAGAAAATGATTGCGGAACGATACTTGATTCCAATATTCGCATTGAAAGAAAAAATGGACACGAATTTATTCCCCAACTTATTTCTGCATTTCCGGATGATATTACTTCGGTAACATTGCAGAAACCTACATTGGAAGATGTGTTCATTCACAAAACAGGAAAACATTTCGGAGTGCAACAATGAATTTTTTTCTTCCCTCATATACATTATGGAAGCGCGAGCAAACACGTTTCTATCGGCAGAAAAGCAGAATCGCTGGCGTGATTGGTTCTCCGTTATTATTCTGGTTTCTCATCGGCTCTGGTTTTGGTAATTCATTCCGATTGCCCGGAATGGATGGCGAAGGATATTTAGAATTCTTTTTTCCCGGAACAGTTTTGCTTATCGTACTTTTTACAGCAATCTTTTCTTCTATTTCCACCATTGAAGACCGGCGCGAAGGATTTTTGCAATCAGTGCTTGTTTCGCCTGCATCGCGCACAAGTATTGTCTTTGGAAAGATTTTTGGCATTACGACACTTGCTGTTTTACAAGGCACATTGTTTTTATTGCTCGCCGGATTTGTCGGAATTCAATTTTCAATTCTTTCATTTCTCTCTGCAATTCTTACACTCATATTTATTGCATTCAGTCTTTCGTCGCTGGGATTTTTCTTTGCGTGGAAGATGGATTCTACACAAGGATTTCACGCAATAATGAATCTTGTCCTTATTCCGTTGTGGCTGCTTTCCGGCGCAATTTTTCCGATGAACAGTTCTTCAAAATGGCTTTCTGTTATTATGCATCTTAATCCATTGTCATACGGATTGGATTGGTTGCGGTATGTGTTGTACTGGAATAATGAAGCGCGCACCGTAGATTTGTTAAATTGTAATCTCTCCATCGCTGTTACATTGTTATTTGGCTTTGTGATGTTTTATCTTTCCGTACTTGCAGTAAAAAAGAAATGAGAAAAATTACATTTATAGAAAAATCACTGTGGACGACCGTATTGCTGGTAATACTCGGCGTAACTTTTCTCGGCGTTTGGAACAAAATAAATGAAACAGAAAAAGCAAAAAGAACTACGCCTGCTTTTCGTTTGCAGATAAAAGATTTTTCTCTCATCAATCAATATGGAGTGAAAATTTCCAAAAATAATTTACGCGGAAAAATAATTATTGCCGATTTTATTTTTACGAGTTGCGCCGGACAATGTCCTTTGATGTCAACCAAAATGCTGGAACTGTATCAAATGTTTCAGTATGAAAAAGATGTGCATTTTATTTCCGTATCCGTTGACCCGGAAACAGATACGCCGGAAATATTCAAAAAATATGCAGAAGGGTACGGAGTAAGCGCAGGACAGCAAAAAGAAGATTCTACGAAATGGCAATTTGTTACAGGAGAGAGAAAAGAAATAGTACGATTAACCCGTGAAGATTTTAAACTTGCATTTGAAGACAATGCGGACAATGCAGAGGAATACATAATGCACAGCGCAAAATTTGTCTTGCTCAATGAGCAAACAGAAATCATCGGCTACTACGATTACGATGACGAAGCGAAAATGAAAGAATTATATTTCACCATTCGTGCAATAATTGACGCCAAAAAATAATTTCTGCTATGGTTGAATTTTTACCCACTGTGAATGCTTTGCTGAATGTAACCAGCACAATACTTCTTCTTCGCGGATGGCGATTTATAAAATCGGGAGAGAAAGAGAGGCATAAAATAATGATGGTCAGTGCATTTTTTGTTTCACTTCTTTTTTTATGCTGCTATGTACTGCATAAAAAATTATTGTACGATGCAACCGGCTCGTACAATACGTTGTTTCAGGGAGAAGGAATATGGCGGGGAATTTATTTCGTCATTCTGATTACACACGTCATTCTTGCGGCGATAATGCCGGTGGTTGCAATTATTACACTTCGTTTTGGTTTTAAAGGAAAATTTGTATCACACAAAGCAATTGCACGCTGGACATTTCCTCTTTGGCTTTATGTTTCCGTTACCGGCGTCATTATTTATCTGATGCTGTACCATATTTTTACACGTTGATTTTTGCGTTGCGAAAATCATAGTTTCAAAATTTTCATTCATTTCATTTGGAGAAACAATAAAGTTTTCCAATATTCTCTCCGCAAAATTCGCTGTATTTCACTTACTTATTATGAAAGGCATATCTATGTTACGTTCGTACTTATTATTAACTGCTCTGTTTGTTGTGTGTACATTTTCGTTTGTAACCGCAGCAACCTATTCTCCGTTTTCTATAAATGCACAGAAAACGCAAGCGCTTTCCATCAATGTGAATAATAATCGTATTCCGGTTGTTGTGCTTGATGTGAATGTGAAGGAATTATTGTTGCTTAAAAATACAAAGCAATCACGAATTTCCATTGTTATTCCCGTTGCGGAAAATATTTCCAAAGAATTGCATCTTGAGCAATTTGAATTATTTGATGACGATGCAACATTAGTTGTAGAAACGGATAACGGTCAGCAAGCAATTCAACGCCCCGAAGCATTACTGTTACGCGGAAAAATTGCCGGTGCAGAAAATTCGTTTGCATATTTCAGCATTGTCAATGAGCAACTCTATGCAATAGTTGATGACAGGCAATTCAGTTACGTTATTGTTCCGCAGAAAGATTCTGAAAATAAAAATTACATTATTTATCGAGAGGAAGATTTGGCAAGTGTTCGTCCACCGCTCGATTGTGATTCCGATGAATTAGGTATTCCTGAACATATCCGCCAATTGCAACGCGATTCGAGAATGCAATTCGGAGAAATTTCCAAAGTTGGTCGTCGTGTTTTTGTTGCCGTAGAGAGTGATTACGAATATTATAAAGCATGCAACTATTCCGTTGATTCCGCGACAACATATTTAACGACATTATTTGGCACTGTTGCTTCTATTTATGATGAAGAAGTTGATGTTGATGTGCGTATTTCCTATCTGCGCATTTGGGCAACAGCAAAAGACCCGTGGGGAGGAAAAACAACATCCAAAGCATTGAGCGAGTTACTGAAATTCTATAATAATTATATGGGAGGAGTGAAGCGCACGATAGCACATTTAATTTCAGGAAAAGCAATCGGTGCATCTTCGTATGGCGGACTTGCGTATGTTGACGTTCTTGATGCAAGCGCAAATGAATTTGCGTACGGCGTTAGTCAGATTCAAAAAAATTATCAGCCCTATCCGATTTATTCGTGGGATGTAAGTGTTGTAACACACGAAATCGGACACAATTTTGGTTCCAAACATACGCATAACTGTGTGTGGAATCCGCCAATAGATTCGTGTTATAAAATTGAGGGAAGTTGTTACACGGGTCCAACTGTTCCACGTATCGGAACAATAATGAGTTATTGCCATTTGAATTCTTCGTCCACGCTTACATTTGGTACGAGAGTTAAAAACTATCTCGCCGCGCATGCAGAATCCATTGCCGCGCTCAATAGCAATTTCTATACTTCATCGTTCCGCACGTTTCCTGCCGATAGTCTTGCATCGCTTGCAACTGCGGTTACTGCGGGAAGCGGAATGCCCAATGCAGCAAATGTAATTGCAGGAATTTTTAATAGTAAAACATTACCTGCGGGAATTGTTGTGGGAATCGAGCAGCCGAAAGCAACACAAAAAGTGTATGGCTGGTTAGTCATTTCCAAAGCAAAAACATTGAAAACATTTTTCCCGCAAACAGGAACTCCAAGAGGTTTTGATTTTGTAAAAGCAAAGAAAGACCCGAAATCTGCGAAGTATAATAACAAATTTGCGGCAGAAGTATTAACCGCAAAGTTTAATATGATTGCAAGTTTGCAGGGCGTATTTCCGGGTGGATTTCCATTTTTGGAATATCGTCAATCGGGACATCCGATGCACGAAAAGCGTGTGTATGAAATTGTGAGCAAAGCAGACAGTATTCTTTCCTATCCGAGTGGAGTTGATACGGGAACTTATACGATGCTCGATACAACGTTGCGGCGTGTCAATGCAGCATTTATCGGAGAAATTGATACCACTTCATTTGCAACGAAATTGCGACTGAAAGGCGTGCGTACTGCTGCAACTGTAGGATTCCTGCGTGTTGATTCCAATGGAATTTTAATGCCGCAATTTACGGCAAGAATGTCGCCCGCCATTCCGGAAGAAAGAACATTACTGAGCAATTATCCGAATCCATTCAATCCGACAACGGCTATTGGCTTTTCGCTATTGGCTTTTGGTAATGTAACATTGAAGATTTACAATGTGGTGGGAGAAGAAGTGGCAACACTTTTACATGATGCGCCTCTGGAAGAAGGAGAACACGAGATAGAATTTAACGCATCGTCGTTACCATCAGGAATATATTTTGCGCGATTGGTAACGAATGAATATTCTGTTACGAATAAAATAGTATTGATGAAGTAAGAAGAAGCAGTTGGCTATTAGCGGTTAGCAGTTAGCACTTTTTTTATAAAGGCGATATGGTAAAACGTATTGCCTTTTTTTATAGCCAAGAAGAAGTTCTTGACAATACAAAAACGCTCACGTATATTGCACCAATAATTTTTTTGGTGAACGATACTGACAATGAATACACAAACAGGAATGAAAATAATAGTAGTGCTTATGTGCGTTGCAATCTTGCAGACGTGTAAACGAACACCGCATGAACCGGAAGAAAAAAATGTACAACTCTCTTCGGAAGATGTTGCTGTTACGGAAACATATTTGCGAATGAGAATTTTGCCGGATGTTCAACATGATGCATTTCGTCTCACACGCAACGGTGCAACTATTCTCACTTCTCATTATACGGGTGCAGATACTCTCTTGCTTGATGAACAACTTCTCCCGAAACATACATATAAGTACAAAGTATATGCGCTTAATAATAGTGTAACCACTGATTCGAGTGCATTATTGACTATTACTACGATGGATACGACAAGCCATAATTTTACATTTGAGATTGATACGCTGGGGGATGGTAACTCCAGTGTGTTGTATGATGTTGCGATAATAAATGATACGCTTGCGTATGCAGTGGGAGAAATATATTTGAAAGATAGTGTAGGGAATTTCGAAATTGAACCGTATAATATTGTTAAGTGGAACGGAAGGGAATGGAAGTTAGAAAAAGTATATTGGCATGCAGGAGGAGTACAAGGGACTGCACCGAGACGAGCGATTTTTGCTTTTTCTCCTGATGATATTTGGATTGAAGGTCCTGCACATTGGAATGGCATAGAATGGATTGAATATAATTTTACCGGTTTTACAGACGGCAGAATAAATAAAATATGGGGAACATCGAGCAGTAATCTTTATATGGTTGGAGATAATGGCACAATTGTACATTTTAATGGAAGTACATGGACAAAGATTGAGAGCGGGACGACAATACACATCAAAGATATTTGGGGAAGTAAAAATCAAAAAACGAATAAGTTTAAAATTATCGCACTTGCCTCGCAGGGTTTTGAATTACCTTCGGGAAGAAAGTTATTTGTGGTGAATAACTTAGATGTAAGTGAAGTGTCAAATGCAGGGCTGCCTCTTAATTTACACGGTTGTTGGTTTATTTCGGGACATGGCTATTATACGACAGGAGGAAAGTTGTATTATACTCATTCGTTAAACAATCAACAGAATTGGCAAAATATTCCTTTTGGAATTACTAATTATTATTTGGAATCCATAAGAGGCAACGAAATAAATGATATATCTATTGTCGGAGACTTTGGAGAATTTTTACATTTTAATGGAACCACATGGAAAAGTTATCGTGTACAAACCACATTAAATTACGGAGTGTATTATTCTGTTACCGTTCGGGGTAATCTTGCCATTGCGGTTGGAGAAAATGTCGCTCGAGGTATTATTGCACTTGGAAGAAGGAACTGAAACTCTACAAGTTTTTGGATCACTATATTTATTAACAGTATTCCCTTTGCGTTCTCTGCGGTTAAAAAAGAATGTTATGAACCGCAAAGGTTCACAAAGGCAATCACAAAGGCACGCAAAGAGAGAAATGTCTGATGTATGGCTTTCCGAAAAGTAGTTGAGTAGATGAGTAGTTGAGTCGTGAGTATTTTAGATTTTAGAAGTAAGATTTTAGATTGATTTGTACAACATCCTTTGCGTTCTCTGCGGTTAAGAAAGATTGTTATTCACCGCAAAGGTTCACAAAGCAAATCACAAAGGCACACAGAGAGAGAAATGTCTGATTGATGGCTTTCCGAAAAGTAGTTGAGTAGATGAGTAGTTGAGTCGTGAGTATTTTAG
>CAYHPL010000014.1:0-63450 GCA_964358705.1 uncultured Chitinophagales bacterium | reverse complement strand
AACATCCTTTGCGTTCTCTGCGGTTAAGAAAGATTGTTATTCACCGCAAAGGTTCGCAAAGCAAATCACAAAGGCACACAGAGAGAGAAATGTCTGATTGATGGCTTTCTCAAAAATGAAAAGGAGTGATAAGTCTGATTTATGCCAGTATAGAAATCTATACATTGGCAAAATGCCTTTTTTAACGAGATTTCAGGTTTATCTAATTTACAACTAATTTCTAATAACAAACATCGGAATTAAGGAACGCTATGCAAATTTTTTCGCTCCATTTATAAAAGCAATTTTATTAACATCCTATAGGTGATGCCTGTATCCCAAAATTTACATAAAGGAAATTTTATTGTTTGGAAAACATCGTATTGAAGAAGCAGAGTCTTTCAATGAAATAATTTTATGATGCAGTGGTATCATTTGGAGCGGCGTTTGTATTTCAATACAACAAGAGAAGAGCGGTCATATTTTAGAGAAAAAATTTTCTTTTCACATTCTTGTTTTGTTCACTCTTTTGCTTTAACTTATGCACAGATTTTTATAAAAAAGAGATGCTCGAATTGATGCATTTGAAATTTATACACACTTAAAATAAGAAAATAATTATGGTTACAATAGTAGATATTTGGGGCAGAGAAATACTCGACTCGCGCGGATTCCCCACCGTTGAAGCGGAAGTCGAATTAGAAGATGGCACAATCGGAGTGGCAGCAGTTCCGAGCGGTGCATCCACAGGCGAACACGAAGCAGTGGAATTACGTGATGGTGATGCCGCACGTTACAATGGCAAAGGTGTGCGCAAAGCAGTAGATAACATCAACGGAGAAATTTCCGAAGAGTTAATCGGCTTTGATGCGGAAGACCAGATTGGCATTGATAAAGTGATGATTCAAATGGATGGTACACCGAATAAAAGTAAACTCGGCGCAAATGCAATTCTTGCAGTCTCACTTGCGGTTGCAAAAGCGGCAGCTAATTCGATTGGTGTTCCGCTCTATCGCCACATCGGCGGAACAAATGCAAAATATCTTCCCGTGCCGATGATGAACGTTATTAATGGCGGACGGCATGCAGATAACAATGTGGATTTTCAGGAATTTATGATTGTTCCCGTGAATGCAAATACGTTTGCAGATGCATTGCGTATGGGTTCGGAAACATTTCATGCTTTGAAAAGTGTGTTGAAAAAGAAAGGATATAATACCGCAGTTGGTGATGAAGGCGGATATGCGCCAAGTTTGAAATCCAATGAAGAAGCGATTGAAGTAATTTTGCAGGCGATTGAAAATGCAGGTTATAAAGCAGGCGAAGATATTTTCATTGCGCTTGACCCCGCAACAAGCGAAATGTATGAAGACGGAAAATATGTCTTCTATAAATCTTCAAAAGAAAAAATTACCGATGAGCAAATGGTGAAGCATTGGGAAGGTTGGGTAAATCAATATCCGATAATTTCCATTGAAGATGGTATGGCAGAAAACGATTGGCAGGGCTGGAAGATGATGACCGAAACACTCGGAGGAAAAATTCAACTTGTCGGCGATGATTTGTTTGTAACCAATGTTGAGCGTTTGAATATGGGCATCGAACAGGGCGTTGCAAATTCTATTCTCATCAAAGTCAATCAAATCGGTACACTCACGGAAACACTCGATACAATTGAAATGGCAAAACGCGCAGGATATACTTGTGTGATTTCTCATCGCAGTGGTGAAACAGAAGACGCAACGATTGCAGACCTTGCAGTTGCAACAAACGCGGGACAAATAAAAACAGGTTCTGCAAGCCGTACCGATAGAATTGCAAAATACAATCAACTTCTTCGCATTGAAGAAGAATTGGATACGAATGCAATTTATGCCGGATTTGGTGCGTTTCCAATGTTGAATGAATAATGAAATATAGCGTTGTCGTCAAGCCGAATGCGCGTGTGAACGAGGTAATACAACAAGACGATGGAACATTTCTTGTAAAAGTAAACGCGCCGCCGCACGACGGCAAAGCAAATGAAAAAGTGATTGAACTTCTTGCAAAACATTTTGGCTCTGCAAAAAGGAATGTGGAAATAGTGAGCGGAATGAGTGGGAAGAAGAAGATTATCGAGATTTATTAATTGTGAAAATTACAATACAATACTAAAAAAAATAAATTATCAGTGGCAAAAACAACTACAACAAAGAAACCAACGAACAAACAAACAATTCAGCCAGCCATCAAATTTGGCACGGATGGATGGCGCGGCATAATTGCAGATGATTTTACATTTGCAAACCTTGAAAAAGTTGCACAGGCAACTGCGGATTATTTTTCTTCGCATCCGAAAATAAAAAACGGTATTGTTATTGGATATGATGCGCGATTTCTTTCCAAAGAATTTGCAGAGCGCTCTGCAATTGTTCTTGCAAATAATGGTATCAAAGTCATTATATCGGATAAAATTTCTTCTACGCCGATGGTGTCGCTTGCGACAAAAAAATTAAATGCCGCAGGAGGAATTGTTATTACTGCAAGTCACAACCCACCAAAATATAACGGCTTCAAAATCAAAGGCGATTTTGGTGGTCCTGCGCATCTTGAAATGATAGCAGAAGTGGAAAAAATACTTGCGGTCATTCTCAAAAGCAAATCGCCGCTTTCTTTTCCGAAATCACTGAAGCAGCTTCTTGATGAAAGATGCATCGAATGCATTGATATGACGGCGATGTATCTAAACGATATCAGTACAAAAATTGATTTGAAGAGTATAGAAGATTCGGGAATTCGTATTTTGCACGATGCAATGTATGGCGCTGGAATGCACGTAATGAATAAAATTGTTCCCGCGACAGAGATTCATGCAACATTTAATCCATCGTTTGCAGGAACAAATCCTGAGCCGACAGAAAGTAATCTCAGTGTGTTGATGAGTAAAGTCCCGAAGGAACATTTTCATCTTGGTATTGCAACCGATGGTGATGCAGATAGAGTTGGCGCGGTGGATGAAAACGGAAAATTTGTTGATTCGCACAAGATTTTTTCACTGCTTGTAAAATATTTTGTGGAGGAAAAGAAATGGCGAGGTGAAGTAGTGAAATCATTTTCGGTTACGGATATGGTGGATAAACAATGCGCAAAATACGGATTGACACTGCACACGACTTCAATTGGTTTCAAACACATTTGCAGATTGATGACGGAAAAAAGTGTTCTTGTCGGTGGAGAAGAAAGCGGTGGGCTTGGTGTGATGGGACATTTGCCTGAACGTGACGGCGTTTATCTCGGATTGCTTCTTGCGGAAATAATGGTAAAACGACAAAAAAGATTGAGTGAATTAGTGGATGAATTGCAAAATGAATTTGGCACGCATCTTTTTAAGCGCGTGGATGCGCATGTAACGGAAGAAGAAAAAAAATCAATTCTTGAGCGTTGCGAAAAAAATCCGCGCTATCTTGGTGAATATGCTGTGCAGGAAATTGATAAACTTGACGGATATAAATTTCGTGTAGAGAAAGGATGGGTGCTCGTTCGCGCATCAGGAACAGAGCCATTGATTCGTTTTTATGCCGAAGCAGACAGCAGCGAAAAAATTGACCACCTTCTGAATGCAGCGATGGGAAAACCAATGGAGTGATGTGTTTTAATAAAAATAAACTATAAGTTATTTCAATGAATTATTGATTCCCGAAGGCAATTTTTATGTACAAAATATTTTTTCTTCTTTTCTTCTTTTTTTCTTCTCAATTGTTTTCACAAATAACAATTTCTGAAAGTGACATCAGCGCAACGCTTGGAATGGATATGACGTATCACTGGGATAAAACTATACCTGTCAATCTTGGCTCTGCCGGCGCGAATCAGGTGTGGAATTTTATGAGTGTCAATGCTGAGAGTGTACAGATACAGCGGTATATGCAATCGTCATCTACTCCATTTGCTGCAACATTTCCAACTTCGAATTATTGCCAACGCAATGTCAATTTCTGGTCGAATGATACATCATATAGATATTATCATTCTACTTCTGCAACATATGCATACACCGGCTATGTGCAGTTAGGACAAGGCGCGCCTGCATTTGCAAAATATTCCACAGAATTTTTACTCGTCAATTTTCCACTAACGTATAATCAAACATGGAATTCATCCACAAAAATGAAACTCACGCAGGCGGGACAAATTTATGATTCTGCAATTGCCAATGTGCGCGTAAAATTTCACGTGGATGGCTGGGGAAAATTGAAAATGAATTCGATGGGTATTGATACATTTGATGTACTGCGTTTGCGGCACAATGATACAATTTACGTAACAGCATATCTTGGAATATTCCCCGTTTTTCGTGATACGATTCGTACTATCAATTACATTTATCTTACAAATAATTTCGGTATTATTTGTGAAGTAGAAAGTAAAGATGGCGAAACGAATCCGAATTTTACGACAGCAGGAGCATTCCGGTATTTAGGAGATACACCGGTCAATGTTCGTGAAATACATTCATCGCATCCTTTGAAGACAGAACTCATTCAGATTTATCCGAATCCGTTTAATCCTACTACGCGCATACAATATTCACTGCCTTCTGAAAGTATAGTTACCCTAAAAATATTTGATATTGCAGGAAAAGAAGTAACCACAATATTCAACGAACGGCAAATGGAGAGCGGAAAATATGAAGCGGAATTTGATGCATCATTTCTTTCCAGCGGCGTGTATTTTGCACAACTGGTTGGAACTTCTGCCAACGGAAAACAATTTTCATCCGTTCGTTCGATGATAATTGCAAAATAGTATTTTTGTGAATGAAAATAAATGCTCATAACATTTTCAGGTCAGGAATTATTCTTGACCTTTTTATTTTAGTATTCGTTTGCACATTCATCGCAGAAAGTCAAACGTTTACTCTTCCGTATCATCAAAGTTTTGATTCTGTAATCGTTCCGCAGTTGCCAAACGGTTGGAGTACATCTTCAAGCCGTTCACCAAGCGGAGATTTTAAAACAACATCAAACACAGTTCATTCTTTGCCCAACACAGTTGTTGATTCGAATGCAACTATTGCACAGAGTTTGTACTCGCCATTGTTTGATTTTTCAAATATAGTTGGCGATTCAATAATATTCTTTGAGCGGAGAACTTCTGCGTTTAATGCCGGCGTATTTCTTGAAGCCGCAATCAATGGCGATACAACTTTTCCTTTTAATATTTCCGATACGATAAAAAATGCAGGAACGACAAATTACGTGCGTCGTGCATTTGCACTGCCGGAAACTTTGAATAATCAATCGCACGTACAATTTCGTTGGCGTAATCTTGGCAATGGTACGGGCACAAATTCCTCAACTATACGTTTTGATGATGTTTCGATTACTGCAAAAACGCAATTCGATGTTGGCATAGTCTATTTAACTTTAGCTCCGCAATTTCCACTTGTTCACGATTCATTAATAATTATGGCACTGATTAAAAATTATGGAACAATCGCAGTTCAAAATATTCCGGTTAAATTATATCGAGACAGTAATGAAGATTCAAATGCAACAAGTAATGAATTAATACAAAATATTATTATTACAAATACACTCGTACCATCTGATTCATTGGAAATATCTTTTACCATTCAAAATATCCCGAATGGAATTTTACAATACATCATACAGACTGCTTTGCCTAATGACGAGGATTCATTGAATGACAATAGATTGATTTCTACGAATGTAGCAACTCCACGGAATGCTAATGCAATTAATGAAATTATGTTTAAACCACAGTCCCCGGAACCAGAATGGATTGAATTTGTAAATACATTCGATGATTCACTCAACATCAAATCGTGGAAATTTTCTGATAAAAATTCGACATCGAAGCACACAATTACGAAACAAAATTATTGGTTGCAAAAAGATTCATTCTTTGTAGTAGTGAAGGATTCAGAAAGTTTTTATGAAGTTCATCCGTTCGTTGCATCAAAAATATTCATAACATCATCGTTTCCTTCTTTAAATAATGACAGTGATGATGTCATATTATTTGATGAAAATGGAACGGTAATAGATAGTGTGCATTATAAAATTCAATGGGGAGGGAATGGAAAATCATTGGAGAAAATTTATTCCGACAGCAATTCTAACAGAGCATCAAATTGGAGTAGCAGTGAAGATTCTGTAGGAAGTACTCCCGGAAAAATCAATTCACTTACACCGCGAAATATTGATGTTGCACTTACCCGATTAGATATTTCTCCTCTTCATCCGTTGCCGCAAACAAATATTTCCGTTTCTGCGCTGGTAAAAAATATTGGCTTGAATTCGCTCACAAATATTTCTATCAAATTTTATCACGATGCAAACCATGATTCACTTCCGCAGTTGCAGGAACTTTTTGATTCGCAAGTTATTTCATCAATATTAGATTATGGCGATTCAATATTCCTTCAAACCCAATTCAATACGATTGTAGCGGGAGAAAATAAATTTCTTGCCGTCGCAGAAATTTTCGGCGATGAACGGCTCTCTAACAATTCTCTTCTTACTTCCGTCCAAACTGCAACTCTGCCGCAAAGTGTAGTCGTCAATGAAATTATGTATGCGCCAACAGGAGATGAGCCGGAGTGGGTAGAACTCTTCAACAATACAAGCGATTCTATTGATTTGATAAATTGGAAAATTTCCGATAACAATTTTGGAACAAAAATTCTTGTTACGACAGAATCGAAAATTCTTTCTCCGCAAAGTTATGTTGTGCTTGCAAAAGATACTGTACTATTCAATACAATTCACACAAATATTTCTTCGATACTTTTTCAGGTGTCGCAATTGCCTTCGCTGAATAATTCCGGTGATGCCGTTGTCATTTATGATGCGGGAGAAGTAACAGTTGATTCAGTGAATTATCTGCCGCAGTGGGGAGGAAGCACAGGAGGAAAATCGTTGGAAAGAATTTTTTCCGATTCTGTTTCTCATGATTCTATGAATTGGGGAAGCAGTACTGCTGTTGAACGAAGTACGCCGGGGAAAATCAATTCAATCACGCCGAGGAATATTGATATTGCAATGAGCGAATTTTCCGTTGAACCATTCTGTGCAGATTTTCTTCCGATAGATCCGGAGACTGCTTTTGCGTTCTCTGTTGCGAATATAGGAATACAGCCGATTACAAATTTTCGCGTAGATTTATATTACGATTCCAACAGTGATTCTATCGCACAGGAAAGTGAATTATGCGATAGCATTACGTTCACTACGTTGTTGTCAGTCAATGATACTTTGATGGATACAATCAGAACTCAATGTGATATTGCTCTTGGAACGCTACAGTTTATTTGTAAAGTACAAATTGAAAATGATGAAAGAATAGAAAATAATTCTAAAATAGCAGTCTTTGAGTTTCGGGAATGTTCTTCAACATTAATCAATGAAATTATGTACGCACCATTGAATGGCGAGCCGGAATGGATTGAACTCTATGTTGATTTTGCTGATTCAGTGAACTTAAAAAATTGGACACTCAGCGATGGTTCAACGAGTATTAACATTTCTACTTCCGACGAAATTTTATATCCAGGACAGTTTGTAATTATTACAAAAGATTCGTCTGCACTTCGTTCGGTGCATCCCAACGTAAATGTAAAAATAATTCAGCCACCTCAATTCCCTTCGCTCAATAACAGCGGCGATGCAATTATTATTATAGATGAATTCAATATAATTGCAGATTCACTGCATTACTATTCAGCGTGGGGCGGAAATAATGGAATATCACTTGAAAGAATCTTGAATAATTTCTATATAAATGATACTATAATAAATGTTCCAGATTCTTTGAATTGGGGTTCATCAGAAGTTGGTTCAACACCTGGAGAAACTAATTCTCTCACACCTTTATCGTATGATGTAAAAGTGAAGCGAATACATTCATCAAGAAGCGGAAATCAACCCACGTTGTATGCAATTATTGAAAACAAAGGGTTAGAACCAGTGAATATTTTTGAAGTGTCTTTTTTCGATGATGAAAATAATGATTCGGTTGCTCAATCGAATGAGTTGATTGGAATAACATCAATTACCAATACCAATTTATATTGGAAAGATACAACTGAAGTTTCTATTCAATGGAATACGAATTTCTCCGGAAGAAAAAATATCATCGGTGTTGTTCATTTATCAGACGATCAAAAGAGAAGCAACGATACGCTCGTTTCTTCTGTTATTTTTTCGTATCCGATAAATTGCATAGTCATCAATGAAATAATGTATGAACCGTTTGCCGGAAAATCAGAATACATCGAATTGTACAATCGCAGTAAAGATACCATTGATGTGGAGCAATGGAAAATTTCAGATGCGCGTGATTCATCAACCGTGAATACAGAATTTCTCTTCACAAAATATTCGCAACAAATTTATCCTCGTCACTATGTCATTCTGGCGGCGGATTCTTCTTTCCTTACGCAATTTCCAAATGTTGATACAACAATTGCTCAATTGTTTATCATCAACAAATCAAGTCTTGGATTGAACAATGATGAAGATGATATTGTTGTACTTGATGCGACAGATACAGCGATTGACAGCGTGCATTATTCTTATCGCTGGCACAATCCCGAAGTAATTACAACGCAGGGAAAATCGCTCGAGCGAATTCATTTTGATATTGCCTCCAATGACAAAAGAAACTGGAGTACGTCAACAGCGAATGGAACGCCGGGAAAAGTGAACAGTCTTTTTGTTTCTGTACTTCCATCCTCTGCATCCGTTTCTTTTTCACCCAATCCGTTTTCACCCGATGGCGATGGAAGTGAAGATTATACAATCATAACGTATAATATTCCTGCACACACTGCTTCCATTCGTATTCGCATCTTTGATGTGAAAGGAAGAATGGTGCGCGAACTTTCTAACAACGAATCAAGCGGCGCACATGGTGAAATTATTTGGGATGGCAGAGATGATGAAAAAAAAATAGTACGCATCGGTGTATATATTGTTTTTCTTGAAGCAGTGGATGCGTTCGGAAGTAATGTATTCACTACAAAAGGTCTCGTGGTCGTTGCAGGAGAGTTGCGTTGAAGAAAAATCTCATACTGTTTCTGTATTTCCCTTCCTTTGTAACATTTTTTGTTTTGATTCTTGCCGAGTGGTGCTTTGCTTTTATTCGTCCATCAATACATTCTTTTGATTGGTTTATCTATGGAACTGGCATTATTGCAAGCGGATTGTTATGGCTTTCCCTGGGAGAAATTATTCGTTTTCTACCGATATTTATTCAAAAAATATTCAGCGGTCTTATTGCATTATTCATTACTCTTCTTCTGCTCGTTAATTATTATCTCTACAAAGAATTTGGGCAATTTGTAACGCCGCAAATGTTGCAATTTATACTCGATGATCCGCAATATTTTTTAAATTACATTCAAACCTATTTACTGAATCTGACGGGCGTATTTGTTCTCGTTATTTTTGCAGTGTGGTTGTGGCTTTGGTTTCCGCGAATGGAATTGCAAAAAAGAAAACATTCATATCGGTTGCTTCTTGCACTTATTTTTCCTCTGCTCTATTTAATCGTTTTAAATCAATTGCGTTTGTACACTGTGGAAAAAAAACTTCCGATGGATACATCGCTTGCAATTGCAATAAAAGAAATAGCGCGAAAAAATTATTCCGTGAGTTTGCATCCGACAACACGATGGAAAGTTGAACCGCTTGCGAAAGAAAAGAACAAATGGAATATCGTTGTTATCGTCAATGAATCATTCGGAAAAAAGCCATTGCATTGCTACGGCTACAAAGAAAATCCCATGCCATTTTTACAACGTTGGATTGAACGTGAACGAGAGAACTTTTTTGTCTTTCACAATGCGTTTTCCAACTCAGGCGCAACGCAAGTCAGTATTCCATCATTATTCACCGGAGTCGCACCGTACGAGGGAAGTGAAAAACTGCACAGGATGCCGATGCTGTGGGATTGGGCAGCATCAGCGGGAATGAAAACAATGTTTGTAACTTCGCAACGTTTTGGTTGGGTAAATTTCCATCAATTTCTTTTTTCACCATTGCAACCGGAAATTCACATCACTGCAGAAAATATCAATACGCCAATTGTCAACGATTTGGGGCAGGATGATTTGCTCGTGGTGGATACGTTGTGCCATTTACTGCGGATAGTGCCGCCTGAAAAATCTTTTCTTGCGGTGTATAATTCCAATGTGCTGCACATACCTTTTCAGCAAACGAGTACAACGCTGACAACGCAACAGAATTTTTCCACACGGTATGAAAATGCTTTGTTTCTTCTTGATAAAGTGATTGAAAAAATTTTTACCACGCTGCAGGAAACACACCGTCTGGAAAACACCATCGTTATTATTACATCTGACCACGGAGAAGGAAATAATTTATTGCATGCTGTTCCGCGCTTGTATTCGTACTACGATGAAATAATGAATATTCCTTTTTTTATGCGTGTGCCGCCATTGTGGAGAGAAAAATATCCGGAGCGGATGGAAAATCTTCGCCGCAATGAAGCACGCAACATCTGCAATCTCGATATTATGCCGACCGTTGTTGATATGTTGAATGAAGAAGGAGAAAGCAATCAACAATTAATGCAAAAGTTGACGGGAACCTCGTTATTACGCAACGTTGATAGTGAACGGATAATACTCGCGCTCAACACCAACGATATTCGCGAATGGCTGCCGGAAGGATTTGGAATTTATTTCGGCACGAAAAGGTTTGTTTTTTCTGATACGGAAGGAAGCGGCTACTTTGACATTGCAAACGACAAAGACCAATTCCATAATCAATGGAATACTATTTCCGAAGCAGAGAAAAATTTTATTCTCAATATTATTGCAGGAAACGTGCAGTTGAAGAGAATTTATGGGAAGGGGAAATAAATTGGATTTGGGATGTGCGATATGGGGATTTTAGATTTTAGAAGTTCGCCGCGGAGAAGATTTTTAGAGTTTTTATGCCATTACCTTTGCGTAACTCTGCGCTATCCTTTGCGTTCTCTGTGTTTAAGAAAAATCGCATTTAACCGCAACAAACATTGTCTTACCCGCGAAAGCGGGTATCCATTGGAAAGAAATAGATTCCGTGTCAAGCACGGAATGACAATGAACCGCAAAGGGGCGCAAATTAGGAAATGTTTGATTTATGGCATTCCCAGTATAAAAAATGTGCTACGCACTTTGGAAATACGTAGCACATAAAAAAATAAAAAGACTATGTCATACTAGAATCCCAACTTGTCGGGAGACGAAGTATCTAATGGAATTTCTGCTGTTATTTGACATAAACATCATAATAATTAATAAGTGTTTGTTGCCACTTATTGATATAGGTATTGAAATCAGAAAATTCTTTGTCATCTACAATTTTACATTCTTTTATGTAATATCCATCAGTTCTTCCTGTAAGTTCAATAATAATATTAACTTGTTTTTTATCAGGACCTAAAAAATATTGTCCACCGAGAGTAACATTTTTCCAAAGTGAAATTTCAAGTGGATCTTTCCAATCTTTTTCATCTCCATCGGGTAACGCAAATTCTGCTGTTTGAAGCAGATCAACATACGCTGGGAAAGCGTTACGATTTTTTACCCCGCTCGGAATATTAACAGAATTGGAATATCCTGGAGTGTTATCAGAAAACATTATTACATAAGGCAATGCTGGGCAAGTAAACCATACATCTTTACATTCTAATCTATAGTAATTCTCCACGTGAGATTCTTTAACTTCAGGAATTTCTTGACGTATATTTTTATTAGAAGGAAGGTCGCTTAAAATCAATTGTAGTGCCGGTATAATTCCGCTTATTAAATTGAGCTCATTTGAATCCCACGTAGATTCACCTTTCCATAAATTAATTCCTTCACGTGTTAATATTTCAATTGAAATTGTGTGTGTATATGACACTGATTGCTCGGTGGTTTGCACTCCAACAGTAGTTGAATTCGAAGCAAGTGCTCCTATTGCTCTAGCAATGCTTACACCGAGACCGGATGTAGCACCTGCACCAGAACCAGTAGAAATGGCAACTGCTTGTGTGTTAGAAGAAGAAACAGTAGAAGAGAATCTCATTTTATCTGCTCTATCGGATTTATAAGATAATTTAAAAACATAATTATAAGTGCTATTGTTTATCATAAATCCTCTTCGCTTGACAAGATTACTGAGATGTATGCTGAGTTTATCCGATAATAGTTGCTCATCGCCGATGAGAGATGATGTTGTTCCTACAACGTCAATTTTTACGTTAGATGCTGGATCAATAATATTGTTTGATTTAAGTGTTCGAACCCACGGTTGCGAAACTCTCAATATGGGTACTGTCGAACAGCCCCAAAGCATGACTGTAATTATAAAAATGGTAATGGATATTATTTTTTTCATGATTATTTACTTAAAAGTTAGTAATTGAGTGATTGTTTGTGTATTAATAAACTGTATTGAAAAGTTTTTCTTCTGAAATAGAATTAGCATTGTTTATTCAAATAATGTTAGTGCGTTCTTTAAATTCTCGTTCATTTTGTAATCAACAGTTCTTTCGTTACCCTTTGCAGTGATATTTTTTACTGGTATAAGAAAATTTGTTTCTTCCAATTTATTAAACTGAGTTCTTGTCTTTCTCTTGTATGAATCAAATTCTTTCAAGTCAATTACGCCTTCATGTGTTTTATGAAAAAGATAATTTCCGATAAGGTTCGCACTAATTTTATTTTTAAATGAATAATGTTTGTACAGATAAACCGCATTTAATACTTCTTTTTGTTCTTGTCTTAGTTTATCAAATCGGCTACCGAAAAATTCTTTCAGCTCAGGATAAAAATTTTTCTTATGAAAAATTCTATCTGTAATATAAATGGAATAAATTTCGTTGCTCTGTGGATGCTTTTGTATCAAGCCTGCTTCTTCAAGTGAGTTAATTGCATGTAGATGATTATTGTTTTTTGTTAGCAACAAAGTCCACTTTTCATTTTTGTTTGCCACTTCTGATTTATGGAAATAAGCAAATACTCTTTTTTGTTTTTCGGTTAGTTGTTCACCATTTAGTTTTTCAGTAATGTATTTTGAATAAGAATCTATCAATGATTCCATTCTTTCATCAACCAATTTTCCTTTAGGAATAAATAATGAAAGTTCATCAGGGGAATGAAAAATGAAATAAGGTAAATCAATAAACCCATCAAGACAAGATTTCACTAAATTCTTCATCCCTCTTCCTTTGCCCTCCCATTTTTGAAACACATTTAAAACTTTTGCAAGTTTTGGATTGTTTGGATTCGCATTGTTCGTTATTATTCGTCTAAGTGGAATTTCTTGTTTGCTATCGGGTGGAATCAAAAGTTGTTTTTTAAACCTTCCTGGATTCCGAATTTCAATATGTTTGAATGGCACTATGTTTATTCCAACATATTTGTCAATCGTATAATCACGATGCGCTAATGCATTGTTAGAACTTTCCCGAATAAGTTCCAAAGGGTACTCATATGTTTTTGTTCCCCCGTTTTCAAGAGATAAACCTGTTTGGATGTTTCTTAGAATAAATCTTTCGCTTTCTAAAAGGAGTGGAATAACATTATCGGTTATTATTTTTTTATTCTGTGGTAAATCACCCTGTATGTCCACATATGCATCAACCTGACTTCTGAAGTTCAAGAAATGAGAAAGATTATCACCGCATACCAACATGCCTAACAAAGTAGGTTTATTATCCCGATAGAATCCGTTGAAAGTATAAAATGGTATGGCTTCTTCAACAGATTTCAGATTATTAATCGTTTGCGATTCTTCATTGGATTTATTGATATAAAAATTAGCTTTATCAATATTCAAATCATTAAGGGTTGCATTAGTCACTGGTTGAAGTTCTCTTGCATTAATGTAGTCCTGCTTTTCTTCTTTTTGCCTTTCTATTTCATGCTGAGAAATAGGTTCATCACCTCCCATTAATCTTTGGTAGGCAACGTTTTTATAAAACACATATTTTTCATCATAAGCTAAAGGCTCAACGAACATTATCATTATTTTCTGATTCATGAACTCTTTTTGATCAAGCTTAATTAAACGGATAATCTCTTTTGGGTGGTCTGCATCATCTTTAAAGATTTTCAATGCCTCCTTCAATGAAGATTCATTATTGAAATTAAATCCCTTGACTTCATAGTGTTTCTTTTCACTTTTGTCGCCTTCCTTAATTCCCATAATGATAATTCCACCATCAGTATTAAGAAATGCACAAACCGATTCCATTACACTATCCCAATTTACAGTTCCTTTGTGTCCGTAATTTTTAAGTTCAATAATTTCACTTTCAATACGTTTGTATTGATTCGTTAGAATGCAATCTTCTATTTCAGATAATATTTCCGTAATCATTTTTTACTTGTTTTTTGATACTTGATTTATTCCATTGCAACTTGCAATGTTTCAATGTTTAATCTTCTTCGTCTATTTTATCAGCAATTTTCTTACTCTTTTTAAGTACTAATAGTTTCAATGCATCATTTTGCAAATTTTTTTTAACCATTTTCCCAGCGCCGGTAATATGGTTAAAAATTTTTTGATTTATTCCGCAATAGAAATTTATTTTAATTTACTTTCCTTTCATCACTTCACCACCACCATTTTCCTCGATGCAGTAAATTTTTCTGTCTGCAATTTATAAATATAAATTCCGCTCGGTAAATCTCTTGCATCAAATTCAATCGTATGTTTTCCTGCATCCATTTTTTTATTGTTTACGAGCGTTGCAATTTCTTTTCCTGCAACGTCATATATTTTCAAATTTACAGTACTAACAGCCAAGAGCGAAAAGCCAATTGCCGTTTTCGGATTAAACGGATTGGGATAGTTTTGAAAAAGTTTTATTTCTTTCGGTGTTTGCTGCGGTTCGTTTACAGAAACAGCACCGCCAATTTTAATCGGAAAATTTTCGCCGAAGTTCCATTGGTCGCCCGTCGGAAGACCATTGAGATTAACGCTGTTTCCAACTGCGTACATTGTATCCCAGCCCGTTGCCATCGGAGCAGTGTAAAGAAAATGCCAGTAAATCACGCCATCAATCGGTTGCGGATGTGGAAAAGCATACGTGAGTTCGCTGTCTATTTCGCAAAGTGTCGTATCAATTTTATGCAATATTCCGCTGCGAACTGCGGTATTCATTCCACCGGAAGAATCAGGACCTCCGAAAATTGCAACCATAAAAGTATCCGATTCTCCCGGCGCGAGGGAATCAGGTCCTGCGATTTCTACGAAAACATTTGGTGAAGGTGTGTCACTGTGGCATACACAACCGTTGCCATTTTTTCTTGTCAGCCCTACTCTTCCGCACTGCTGAATGCAGGAATAGTACGAATCGAATCCGAAAAAGAGCCATACGGAAAGGAGAAGCGCGATAAAAATATGTGAGTGTTTCATTGTCGTTATGATTTAGTAAGTGGGAGATTTTTTCGGCAAAAAAATAGAGAAAGAGTTTATTCTCTACAAATGAAAAAAGAAAAATTCTTTTGGCTTTTCAGAAACTGTTTTCAACTGCGCGGCGTTTTTTTCCTATCGTAAATTTGTCTATTTTTTCAGCCCAAAATTAACAATGAACTCAACAAGCAATCAAAATAAAGAACGCAAAGGAAAACTTTTGTGGGTAGATGACGAAATCGAGCATCTCCGCCCGCATATTAAATTTTTATCCGAAAAAGGATACGACGTAGATACCGTTACGAATGGCGAAGATGCCATTGAAAGCGCACGTACGGTTTCGTACGATTTAATATTGCTCGATGAAATGATGCCCGGTAAAGGCGGATTGACTGTATTGCGGGAAATAAAATCATTTCGTCCCGCAACACCCATCGTGATGATAACAAAAAATGAAGCAGAAAGTTTGATGGAAGATGCAATCGGAGATAAAATTTCCGATTATCTTACAAAACCCGTGAATCCATCGCAGGTACTTTCTACTGTGAAAAAATTTGTCGAAGGAAGGAAAATTTCAGGCGCGCATTTGCAATTAGATTACGTGCAGGAATTCACCAACATTTCTTCGTCGCTATCCTATGGTTTAACTACCGAAGAATGGGTGGAATTGTACAGCAAACTGACACGTTGGGCGCTTGATTTCGATGAACATCCCGAACTTGGATTGCGGCAAACACTGAATGACCAGTTGCGCGAAGCGAACAGTGAATTTGGAAAATTTTTTGAAAAAAATTATCCGAAATGGTTGCAACAAACGCCCGATAAACGCCCAACACTTTCTACAGATATTGCAGATAAATATCTGGTGCCGGAATTGCAAAACGGAAAGTCAGTATTCTTTTTTGTGGTGGATTGTATGCGGCTTGACCAATGGTACGTTTTTGAATCGCTGCTGAATCAGTATTTCAATATTTCAAGCGATTTGTATTTTTCCATTGTACCGACTGCAACTCCGTATTCACGGAATGCAATTTTCAGCGGCTCGTTTCCTGATGAAATTGAAAAACGCTATCCCGAAATTTGGTTAAAATGGGAAGATGACGAAAACAGTTTGAACAAATTTGAAAAAGAAATGCTCGATAAATTATTGGAGCGCAGACGGATTGTAATGAAACCGGAACAAAAGTACATCAAAATTCTTGATGTTGATTTTGGCAAAGGAATTGAGCAAAATATACTTTCGTACACGTCGAATCGTTTGACATCAATTATTATCAATTTTGTTGATATGCTTGCGCATGGGCGTTCAGAGTCCAATTTGCTGAAAGAAATTGCCCCCGATGAATCGGCGTACCGTTTGTTGACGAAAACTTGGTTTCTCCATTCCTCTTTATTCGGAATGTTGAAAACGCTTTCGCAACAAAAAAATGTTTCAATAATACTGACGACAGACCACGGAAGTATCCGTAGTTTACGAAGCGCGCGTGTTATTGGTGATAAAGAAGCGGCATCGAATTTACGTTACAAGTACGGACGCAATCTGAAATGCGATGAAAAAAATTGTATTTTTATAAAAAATCCAAGCGATTATAAATTACCCAAACGCGGACCTGCGGTCAATTATATTTTCGCAAAAGAAGATTACTATTTTGTCTATCCGACAGATTTTCATCACTATGTAGCGCAGTATCGTGATACATTTCAGCACGGCGGAGTTTCACTGGAAGAAATAATTTTACCAATAGTAAAATTAGAGCCGAAGTAAAAGTTATGTTTGCAGAAAGTGTTTTGCAATCGAATGAGATTTATAATTCGTCATCCGCAGAAGAGACAATTTTATGCGGAGAAAAATTTTCAGCACGGCTTCATTCCGGCGATGTTGTTGCATTGTACGGAAATCTTGGAAGCGGAAAGACAAAATTCACGCAAGGCATTTGTAAAGGATTACGTGTTCTCCAAAATGTTTACAGCCCGACGTTCACGCTGATAAATGAATATGATGGTGATGTTCCGGTGTTTCATTTTGATTGCTATCGCTTGAAATCTTCCGAAGAAATTTTTCAACTTGGATTTAAAGAATACCTTGAACGGGATGGCATTTGCATTATTGAATGGGCGGAACGTGCGGAACAATTTTTACCTGTTGCCCGCTTTGCTATTTTTTTTGAAACAGGCAACACAGAAAATCTGCGTCGCATTTCCATTGAGCACATAGGACAAAAATAATGTACGTTCTCGGAATTGAATCAGCCACAGATGTGTGCGGCGTGTCTCTTGCGCATAATAGCGTTGTTCTCGATGAAATTTCTCGCGAAGAAAAGTACGTGCATGCAAAACTTCTTGTACCGATGATGCAGCAACTTCTTCTCAATCAAAAAATGGAACTTGCCGAGCTCGATGGCATAGCAATTTCCATTGGCCCGGGTTCGTTTACAGGATTGCGCATTGGATTGAGTGTAGCAAAAGGACTTGCATACGCTTCCGATATTCCATTGATTGCAGTTTCTACAATAAAAAGCATAGCGGAAAATTATTTAAAAAAAAAAAGAAACTCTGCTCAATCAGTTGTTGCAGTTATCGAAATCCAGCGCAATGAATTTGCAGTAGCACAATTTTCGCGAGAAGCAAATGCGACAATATGTAATTCCGAAGTGATGTTATGGACGCAAAATTCTTCAGATATTGCAGAAGATTTTTTTACAAAACTCTCCGCACCGATTGTACTATGCGGAGTTGGCGCGGCAAAATTTTATGAAATGTTTTTTCTCAATCGCTTTCCGCATATTGTCTGTGCGGAAAATGGTTTTATGAAATGTTCTGCCGCTGCAATTGCACTTCTTGGGGAAGAGCAATTGTTGCGAAATGATATAGCAGAACTTGATGCACTTGAACCGAATTATATGAAAGAGTTTATTGTCAAAACAACAACTCTTTTTCAGCGAATTCAATCTCAATAATTTATCAGATTTTTTAGTTTATAAATTTTTATGTCTTGGTTCCGACGGAATAAAGAAAATATTTCTACTGATGCGACTGACAGAAAAGAAGCGCCAGATGGTATGTGGACGAAATGCGAACGATGCGACGAAATTATCCACCGCACGCAGTTAGTAGAAAATTCATTTACCTGCACAAAATGCAATTATCATTTTCGCATCAGCAGTCTTGAATACATTTCTATTTTACTTGATGCCAATTCGTTTCACGAAACAGAGAGGAAACTGCGTTCTGCAGACCCTTTGAAATTTGAAGATACAAAGCCGTACAAAATTCGCATTCAGGCAACGATGAAAGCAACAGATTTATTTGATGCAATTCGTACAGGCACAGGGACAATGAACGGTGTACCTGTTGTTGTCGGTTGTATGGATTTTTCTTTTATTGGCGGAAGTATGGGCTCTGTTGTCGGAGAAAAAATTGTGCGTGCAATTGCACTTGCGCAGCGGAAAAAAAATCCGTTGATACTTGTCTCTGCAAGCGGCGGCGCGCGAATGATGGAAGGGGTGCTTTCGCTGATGCAACTTGCAAAAATTTCCGGTAAACTTGCGGTACTTCATGAGCATCGCATTCCGTATGTTTCCATTTTAACCGACCCGACAACAGGAGGAGTAACCGCAAGTTTTGCAATGCTCGGAGATTTCAATATCGGTGAACCGGGCGCACTGATTGGATTTGCAGGACCACGTGTCATCAAACAAACAATAGGAAGAGATTTGCCTGAGGGATTTCAACGGAGTGAATTTTTACTCGAGCATGGATTTCTTGATTTAGTTGTGCATCGCAAAGAAATGAAAAAAACAGTTGCAACATTGTTGCGACAATTAATTTAATAAACTTAACACGAATGATTAGTAAAAATTTTTCAAAAATTCGCATCGTCGGCGTTCCAATGGATTTAGGATCTGGTCGCCGCGGCGTAGATATGGGTCCTTCTGCAATTCGCATTGCAGGATTATCGGAAAAACTTAATGCTCTGGAATACGCCGTTGTAGATGATGGCGATATTGCTGTACGAGTACCCGAATTGCAAACAGTGATAGACCCCAAACTCAGGTATCTTCCTGAAATAATGCGTGCGTGTAATCTTTTAGCCGCTCGTGTCGAAGGTATATTGGAAGAAAAAAATTTTCCTTTAATACTTGGCGGCGACCATTCTATTTCAATGGGAACGATTGCGGGAATTTCTTCTCTCTGCAAAAAACAAAAAAAGACGCTTGGTATTTTGTGGATAGATGCGCACGGTGATTTAAATACGCAGGAAACTTCGCCTTCGGGAAATATTCATGGAATGCCGCTCTCTGCTTCGCTTGGATTTGGTGCGATAGAATTGATTTCAATTTATCAATCGTTCAGAAAAATTTCTCCGAAAAATACCGTCCTGATCGGCATTCGCGATTTGGATGACGGTGAAAAATCCATCATCAAAAAAAATAAAATGAATATTTTTACGATGGAGAATATTGATAAGCACAGCATTGCAGAAATTATTGAGCAAGCACTGCACACATTGCGCAACGTCGAGCATTTGCACGTGAGTTTTGATGTGGATGCGCTTGACCCATACATTGCTCCCGGTGTTGGAACTCCAGTTCGCGGCGGATTGGATTATCGTGAAGCGCATTATATAATGGAAGCAATTGCATCTTCAGGAAGAATGTCTTCTATGGAAATTGTTGAAGTGAATCCAATTCTTGATGTGAAAAATCAATCTGCAGAACTTGCCGTAGAACTTGCCCTTTCAGCATTCGGAAAAAGAATTATCTGACGATGCACATTGTTGCAGGCATAAAAGAAATGCAAACTGTTGCAGAGCGGTTGCGCAATGATGGAAAAACAATTGCCCTTGTGCCAACTATGGGCGCATTGCACGAAGGTCATCTTTCGTTAATTCGTTGCGCAAAATCCAATGCAGATATAGTTGTTACTTCACTCTTTGTCAATCCGATGCAATTTGCCCCGCACGAAGATTTTCAAAAATATCCACGAAATCGCGAACGCGATATTGCATTAATTGAGCGTGAAAAAGGTGATATTGTTTTTGCTCCCGAAGTGCATGAAATGTACAGAGGGAATTTTTGCACTTATGTTGTGCCGGAAAAGGTGAGTGAAGTTCTCGAAGGAAAATTTCGTCCGACGCATTTTCGCGGCGTTGCAACAGTTGTCGCAAAACTTTTCAATATTACGAAACCACACGTAGCTGTTTTCGGACAGAAAGATGCACAGCAGGTTTTCGTCATTCAAAAAATGGTGAATGATTTGAATTTTGACCTGCAAGTTATTGTTGCTCCCACCGTTCGTGAATCAGATGGACTTGCGATGAGTTCGCGCAATGCATATTTGAATAACAATCAGAGAGTTGATGCCGCTGTTATTTTTGCATCCCTGAAAAATGCAAAAGAAAAAATTGCAAGCGGCGAAAAAAAATCTTCACACATTATTTCTGCAATGCAGGAACAGATATTCCAAAAACCGTCAGTATCTTCGATTGATTATATTTCCATAGCAAATGCTGCAACACTCGAAGAAATTTCTGAATTACAACCGCACTGCAACATACTTATTTCCCTTGCGATACGATTTGACTCTACTCGCCTTATTGATAATATTATCGTTGAAAGCTGAAGTGTTAGTTTCATGAATACAGATATTCCATCTTCAAACAGCCAACGCGCTGTAATTATTCTCGCCGCAGGAAAAGGCAAGCGAATGAATAATCCGGAGAAAGCAAAAGTGATGTTTGAATTGAACAACACACCAATGATTGGCTATGTCGTTGCAACAGCGTTGCGTCTTTTTCCACAACAAATCATTATTGTTGTCGGATGGCAAAAAGATTCGATAATTGAATACGTTTCTGCACAATGGCGCGAGGAAGTGTTACAACAAAAAATTATTTTTGCAGAACAGCGCGAGCAACTTGGAACAGGACATGCCGTAATGCAAGCAGAACAAACGCTCCGATTGTTCAATGGAAACATTCTCGTTCTCTCTGGTGATGTACCAATGCTGGCCGAAAAAACATTGCGCAAAATGTTTGCAATGCACAGTGAAAAAAATGCAATCGCAACGATTTTAACTGCTATTGTTGAAAACCCAACCGGATACGGAAGAATAGTACGCAATGAGAATGGAAGTGTGCAGAACATTGTTGAAGAAAAAGATGCAACGGCAGAGGGAAAAAAAATTACCGAAATAAATTCCGGTATTTATATTTTTGACCACCACCGATTATTTTCTGCGCTGCAACATATTACTCCTGATAATGCACAGAAAGAATACTATCTGACAGACGTGTTCAATTATTTTTGGAGAAATGCACTTCCGGTGGTTGCACAAAAATCTGAAAATGTACACGAAGTGCTTGGCATCAATACTGTCAGCGATTTGGAACAATTACAATCAGTATTTTTTAAATGAGTTGTTGTTCTGCACATAGCGACGGTAAGAACAAATTTTTTTCAGGCTGTGCAAAACGGTATGCAAAAAAATACCGTCGCAAGGGATTGGACAAAGCGCAGCTATTTCTCTTTGAGGGCATCACGCAAACTATTTATTCCAAAAATAAAAGTCTAGCACAAAAAACTTTTCTCGAAATAGGAAGCGGTGCAGGAGGATTGTTGATTAGTCTTGTACAGAAAGGAGCATCACACGCAACCGGAATAGAAGCATCGCAGGGAATGATGGAGAGCGCACAGCAACTTGCAAAAGAAGTACACGTTGACGACAGCATTGAATTTCGTTTTGGTGATTTCGAACAAATGAAAGATTCTGTCCCGCGCGCAGATGTTACTATTCTTGACAAAGTGTTGTGCTGTGATTCGTCTCCCAAAACTCTCATACAATATTCCGCCGCTACAGCAAAAGAAATTTATGCCGTATCATTTCCGCGCGAATCTTTTTTTGCGCGTGCATTTTTTCACGCTGGCATTTTTTGTGCAAAATTTTTCAAATTGAATTTTGTTCCCTTCTACCACGAGCCCCGCGACTTGCAAAAATGGATTGAAGCACAGGGTTTTCGCAGCGTGTACGTGCGCAACACCATGCTGTGGCAAATTTTTGTCTTCAAGCGTACAGCATAATTATCCCCGTAAAAAATTACTATGCAGGAAAAAACTATTCCCGAAGTATGGACTGTTCTTTCGCTACTGCAATGGTCAACAAATCATTTACAAAGTAAAAATTTTGAGAATGCGCGATTGCAGGTGGAACTATTACTTGCGTATGCCTTGCAGTTTAATCGTGTACAATTGTACACAAATTACGATAAACCACTTTCGCCCAATGAACTTGCGCTGTTCAGGGAGTTGCTTAAAAGAAAATTGAAAAATGAACCACTGCAATACATACTCGGCGAGACAGAATTTTACGGATTGAAATTTTTTGTTGATAATCGCGTGCTCATTCCCCGACCTGAAACAGAATTATTAGTGGAAGAAATTTTAGCGCTGTGTAAAAAAAGTAGTGAAGATGTTATTCCGTCTCTCCTTGATATTGGAACGGGAAGCGGCAATATTCCGATTATACTTGCGAAATATCTCTCTGAGGCAACGCTCGTTTCGCTTGATTGCAGTCGTGATGCGCTTGATGTTGCGCGAAAAAATGCAGAGTATCATTGCGTTGCAGAGCGCATCAATTTTGTTCACCATAATATATTTATGCCGATGAATGCAATGCAAAGTGCTGTCCATTCTTTTGATATGATAGTTTCCAATCCGCCATACATTGCAAAAGATGAAGTTGCAACTTTGCCTCCTGATGTACGCGACTATGAGCCTCAACTTGCAACGACAGACGACGGTGATGGATATAAATTTTATTATCGCATCGCAGAAATAGGAAAGGAACTTTTGCGAGGAGAAAAAATTGTTGCCGTAGAAATAGCATTTAATCAAAGTAAAAAAGTACAGCACATTTTTGCAGAATTCGGCTATAGAATTCTTGCCGTAAAGAAAGATTATAGCGGATATGAACGCATCATTATTGCTTCACTGAACTAAAAGAGAAATTATGCGCGCACTCATTCAACGTGTTTCTTCTGCAAGCGTTTCCGTGGAAAATACTCTCATCAATTCAATTAAAAAAGGAATGTTAATTTTACTTGGCGTGAAGTCAGATGATACGCAATCTGATGCGGAATATCTTGCATATCGCTGCGCACACTTGAGGATATTCAGTGATGAAAATGAAAAAATGAATCTCTCTCTGCTCAATGTTAGTGCGTCCGCGCTGGTTATTTCCCAATTTACATTGTACGGAGATACACGCAAAGGTCATCGTCCGAGTTACACGGATGCAGCAAATCCCGATTTGGCAGAGCAGTTGTATCTCTATTTTATTGAGAAATTGAAAAACGAAATTGGTGAACAGAAAGTGAAAGCCGGTGTTTTTCGTGCAATGATGAGTATAGAATTAGTGAATGACGGACCCGTTACGCTTCTTGTTGAAAGCAAAGAAAAATAATAGAGATACTTTTTTTTAAAAAATGCAAAGCAGACCAGCTGTAAAATTTCTTCTTCCGCTTATCGCAGGAATTCTTCTCGGCTGGTATGTTGCAATTCCATTCTGGTTCAGTATTGTTGCTATTGGATGTGCTTTGTGTTTCCTGCTCTTTTTTTTGTGGAGAAAAAAGCAATATTCATTCTCTTCATTATTCATCGTTCTTCTGATTTTTCTTTTTGGTATTCTGAAAATATCGTATGAGAAACGATTTGTTCCATCAGAGGACATTTCCAATTTTATCAATCCCAATCGTGAAGTTACACTCACTGCAACCATAGTTGACCAACCAAACATACGGAGCAAGCGAATTCAGTTTACCGCAGAAGTGGAATCACTTACATATCTTTCCGCACACGAATATACGGACGGAGAAATTCTCGTAACGATTCTGCGCGAAAAAAAATCTGGGCGTACCAAAGAAAAAAAATATGGATACGGCGATAAAATTTTATTGAAAGGTTTTCTGGAACATCCTCCGCACGCAAGAAATCCGGGGGAATTTGATTTTGCAAACTATTTACGACTGAACAATATCACCGCAACATTTTTTGTTAAAAAAGATTCCAACGTTACTGTTTTACACAATGATGGAAATTGGTTTTTGTACAATATAATTTTTCCATCACGAACATGGATGAGCAGGCAATTGGATTATTATATTGGCGGAGACGAAGGAAATTTTCTCAAAGGATTGATACTCGGAGACCGCAGCGAAATTGAAAGGGAAGCGAAGGAAGTTTTTATCAATGCAGGAGTGATGCATATACTTGCTGTCAGCGGCTCCAATGTGCTGTTCATCGTACTGATTTTCAGTTCGGTATTTACTGCTCTTCGTTTCCCAAAGTTATTGTCGTACATTGCGCTCATTATTTTACTCGTTGCCTATATTTTTCTTACAGGAGAATCTGCGTCGGTTATCCGCGCAGTGGTCATGGGATTGATTTTTCTTTCCGCGATATACTTTGAGATTGGGCATGATAATTATAATACTATTGCCGTTGCCGCAATTCTCATCCTTCTTGTTGACGCAAAAGAATTATTCGATTCAGGATTTCAACTGTCATTTGCGGCAGTGCTTTCTCTTGCATACTTCTATCCAAAAATAAAATCGCTCATCATATTTTTTCCTGACAACGTGAAATCATTTTTCGGTGTGAAAAGTTTATGGATGATATTTGCATCTACATTTGCGGCAACACTGGGCACGTTGCCATTTATAACGATGTACTTTGAAAAAATATCATTAGTGGGATTGATTACGAATCTGTTTATCATTCCGCTTTCAGGAGTCTTGCTCGCATTAGGCGTAACGGTAATTATGATTTCTGCCGTTTCTTCTTTCCTTGCGCAATTCTATGCAATAGCAACGTTGCTAATTACCAAAGTATTTCTGTGGTTAATATATTTTGCAGGAAGTGTGCCGTTTGCATCCATTGAATTACGTTTTTCTCTTTTTGAATCGCTGATATTTTATGGCGCGATTTTCTATTTGTTTAATTCATTCAGCAGGCAATTTATGCGGCGATTAGTAATTGTAGTTTTAGCGATTGCCAACATTATTATTTTTCGCAATGTATATGCAGAAGCAAAATCGTATGATGAAAAATTACGTGTTACTTTTCTCGATGTCGGTCAGGGTGATGCGGTGCATATTCATTTTCCGTCGGGCGAAAATTTACTCATTGATGCGGGTCCGCGCACATTAACATACGATGTCGGCGAGCGCGTCATTGTTCCGTATTTAAAGAGACAAAATATTTCTCACCTCAATGCTGTTATTACCAGCCATCCGCATAGCGACCACCTTGGCGGATTACCGTCAATATTGCGTTCCATACGAGTTGATACAGTGTATGATGCAGGAACACCCATTGCATCATTGTTATTTTTCGAGTATGTTCACTTGCTTGATTCGTTGCAAATTCCTCGCAGAGTATTGAGACGCGGAAATTCACTTGCGCAATTTGGTTCGTCAAAAATTTATGTTTTACACCCGACAGATAATTTTGCTGATACGAGCAGGGAACATAACCGGAACAATAGTTCTGTCGTTTTGAAATTGATATACGGAGCAACAAGCGTATTATTATCGGGCGATGCAGAAAAAGAAGCAGAGAAAAAGATTACACAACGCTACGGTGATTTTCTTCAAAGTTCCATACTAAAAGCAGGACATCACGGAAGTAAAACATCAACATCGGTACAATATTTAAATTACGTTGAGCCAGAAATTGCAGTGATTTCTGTTGGCGTTCGTAATACATTTCGCCACCCTTCACAAAAAACATTGCAGAAATTGAAAGAACGTAAGGTACAATTTTATCGTACAGATGAACAGGGCGCAATCGTTTTTGAAAGCGATGGAAATAATTTTGAGAAAATTAATTGGCGCGGAGAATAATTACTGTGTCAAATTCACTTCGCGGTTTTTTGTATATCGCTATTGCAGTTGTCTTTTGGGGCGGCTCTGCTTCACTTGCAAAATATCTTTTTGCAACACGATTTGATACGCTGATTATTACGCAAACACGTTCATCGCTTTCATTTATTTTGCTTGCGTTGTTTTTTCTTTTCAAGAACAAAGAAATGTACCGCATTGAGAAAAGTGATATTATTCTTTTTATTCTCGTCGGAGTTATTGGTGTTGCCGCAACTAATTTTACCTATTACTATACCGTGCAACATTCAACCGTCGCGACAGCAATACTTGTGCAGTACACTTCATCCGTTTTTGTTATGCTCTATGTAGTAATGATAAGCAGGGAAGAAGCGTGGAGTGGAGTAAAAATTATCGCGCTCATTCTTGCGTTAATGGGATGCTACTTTGCTGTCAGCGGCGGAGATATTGCGCAGATTCAATTACGTGGATGGGCAATGGTGAGTGGTCCTGCTTCCGCTCTGTGCTATTCATTTATGATTACTGCGAGTAAAAATCTTTCACGTAAATACTCTTCGGAAACAATTCTGCTGTATGCGTTTGGCGTTTCAGCACTATTCTGGCTGTTCATCAATACGCCGATGGAGATATATGCGAAAGGATATTCTGCCGGCGATTGGGGAGTGTTATGGTTTTTTGCGGTTGTTTCTATTTTGTTGCCGTATTCTTTTTTTATTGCAAGTATGAAATTGCTTGATGCGTCCACCATCGGCATTGTCAGTATTCTCGAACCGATTGTTGCAATAATTGTTGCCTATATAGCATTGGGAGAACAATTAAATATAATTCAAACACTTGGAGCAGTTGGCGTAATAACAGCAGTTATTTTGTTGCAGATAAAAAGATAATGTGCTCATCACTATTTCAACAGAATCATTTTTTTTCGCTCAAAAATTTTTTCTGTTTGAAGGATGTAAAAATACATTCCCCCAGATAACTGCGATGCATCAAATTCAATTAAGTGTTCGCCGATATTCGTTCTTGAATTATTCAGCAAGGCAGCTACTTCTCTTCCCAATATATCGTAGATTTTCAAAGTAACATTACTTACGTCCGACAGCGTAAATTCTATTATTGTTTTCGGATTAAATGGATTAGGAAAATTTTGCTTCAAAGAAAAAGATGTGCGGGAGAATTCCGTCGCTTCATCAGTATTTACAGCCGGGTCAGCAATCAAAAACGGTTCAAAAATTACTTCACCGAGATTTGGAAAATCGGTGTGGTCAAAGATTGTCATAGCAATAGAATCACTGTTGGAACTTCCCCAATAATTATTTTGTGCAAATATTGAACCTGCCGTGTTATTGTACAAATGAAAAATTGTATCATTATGCGCATTGTTGATGAAAACATTTTTTCCGTCATCAGTGCTGTCTTCATTGGAAAGATTGCCAAGGTTTGGTTGCGCATTTCCTTGTATCGTAATTCCCCACAAATTCCCTCGAATAATATTTCCTGCAATAACAGGCATATTTGTCGAAGAGTAATTTATATTGATGCCGCTGCCTCCCTGCAATGGATTAGGATTGAGCGTATTATTTTCAATGCGATTATTCTTGATAATTGCGTTAATATCTGCTCCCGCACACACAATACCGAAACTGTTATCGTGAATATAATTTCCTTCGATAATTGCATTGCTGCCACTTCCACCAAGCAATGCGCTGATACTGATTCCCCCTGTTTTGAAATTTGTACTTCCATAAATTTCATTGAAGCGAATTATCGGTGAGTTGATACCTTGTGTGCCGATACTTATTTGATTTTTTGGTCCGGTATTTTGTGTATTGTTGTTGAAAATAGTGCAATGCTCAATGTATGGATTAGAATCAACGGTAATATTAATACCGTATTGTACGTTATTATAAATGCTGTCATAATCAATAGTTGCATTGGAGCCAAAACACTGGATACCATAATTATTATTGTAGCGAATTGTGGAATGAGAAATTCTCGGGCTCGCATTAATACAATTTATACTTTTGTCCGCATATTCCACGACACAATTATACAAAATACATTCCGCATCATTGGATGTCTCCTCAAACCGCAATTCTTTCCAACTTGCCGGAGCAGGAGTTGATGATGAAAAAATTATTCTTTCATTTTCTGCTCCGATTGCACGCAATACTCCGAGTACAACTATGCCTTGTCCGGAAATCAGCATCGTACATCCTGCATCTATTTCCAAAACATCATTTGTTGAAATTATAACCGTATCGCTAATGGAATAATTTGGAAAATTTCCGCTCACTACTCCGTTGGAAAACAGAACGAGACTGTCCAGATTCCACCACACGCTGGTGTTCGGAGTACGAAATCCTGCAAATGCAATCGTTGTAAATAAAAGATTAAGTAGAAAAAAGTTTTTCATAAAATAATTATTTTTGTAAAGAGAGAATTTCTTCATTTGTTAAAGTACGGAATTGTCCTTTTGGCAGAGTTCCTAATTTGACTTCACCAATGCTGATACGAATCAAGCGAAGAACCAGAATATCTAATGCGCTCAACATTCTGCGAATGTGTCTGTTTTTCCCTTCATCAAGAACTATTTCAAGCCAGCAGTTTTTTTGCCCGCTTCGCAAGAGTGCAACATTCTTCACAACAAGAAAATCTCTATCGCTTTGAATTCCTTTTTTAAATTGCTGTAATAATTGTTCATTCACAAGAGAATCAATCTGCACGTGATATTTTTTTTCACAATGAAATTCAGGTGAAGTAATTCTTTCCGCCCATCGAGAATCATTTGTAAAGAATAAAACACCTTCGCTTGCTTTATCTAATCTGCCAACGGGGAATACGCGCGGAAAATCAGATTTTGGAAAACATTCATACACCGTTTTTCTTTCTTTCTCATCAGAAACGGTGGTAACATATCCGCGCGGTTTGTTGAGCACAAAATAAAATTTTTCCGAAGAAATTATTGGCTTTCCATCTGTTACAATTTTATCGCTATGTAGATTAATACGGCGATGGACATCGGTTTCACATTTTCCATTGACAAAAACTTGTTTGCTCAAAATTAATTTTTCTGCCTGTGAGCGCGAACAAAATCCGAGTTTGGAAAGCGCACGCGGAAGACTGACAACAGGTGAGGGCATCTGCGTATTTATTGTATTCTCAAAATAGTAAAAGGTGAACACCGTACAGCGCTCACCTTTTTGTATAAATTAAAATAGAGAAAGTTTACCGATTAATTCTCAATCGTTTCCTTCTTCATCGTCATCTTCTTCCTCCTCCTCATCATCTTTTTCGCTGAGTTTCTTTTTCTGTTCAATCATTTTGCCGTCTTCTGAAAAGAAAACTTCTTCGCTTGATTTTCCGTTTGTAAATTCCAGTTCAAAAAGAACAGGCGATGATGCCGATTCAATCTTTGTTGCAATGACCGATTTCTGCTTGCTGTGCATTTTTTCAAATGATGATTGCACTGCAATCGGAAGCATTGCGTAATTGAGTTCTGTTTCCGTTTCCATCCATTTGCCAGCATCAGAGAAGTTTGCAGTTACTTTTTTCCCCTCCGCCATAAATTCTGCTTCGTATTCGTGCGTATTTTCCTTACTCCATTTCACCTCTTTTGCAGATGGAAATTTTTTCTGGAATGCGGTCTGTACTGTTTTGGGAGCAACATCAGAAGCAAAAAGCGATGCCGCTGCAAAACAGAGTGCTGTTGCGAGTATAAATAATTTTTTCATACAATAATGTAGTGAGATGTTATAAAAATAGTTTGCGCTGTTTTTGACGGCAAAAGATAAGAAGAATTTTGCTATTCTTTCAAAAACAAACAAACTTTTAATGAATCGTTAAGTAATTATCTGTTTCTTTCAGAAGTTGCAGTTTTCCTTTGATATTCTTTCCGTTTTTTGCTAATTTTTCGCCGCATTTTACATCAACTTACGAAGAACGATTCCCAATTAACAAACCACACTTATGGCATACGATATTGATATGATACAAAACGTGTACGCTTCTTTTGCGAAAAAAGTTGAAGCCGCACGAAAAATTTTAAACAAACCACTGACACTCACGGAGAAAATTCTCTACGCGCATTTAACCGATGGACTTGCGTCGAAAGAATTTCAGCGCGGAAAAGATTATGTGGATTTCAATCCCGACAGAGTTTGTATGCAAGATGCAACTGCGCAAATGGCGTTGCTCCAATTCATGCAAGCGGGAAGAAAAAAAGTTGCGGTTCCCTCCACCGTTCACTGCGACCATTTGATTCAAGCGGAACTTGGCGCAGATGCAGATTTGGAAAAAGCGAAAAACAAAAACAAAGAAGTGTATGATTTTCTCGCATCCGTTTCCAACAAATACGGCATCGGATTTTGGAAACCCGGCGCGGGAATTATTCATCAAGTTGTGCTGGAACAATATGCGTTTCCCGGCGGAATGATGATCGGAACGGATTCGCACACAGTCAATGCCGGCGGACTCGGAATGATTGCGATTGGTGTTGGCGGCGCGGATGCTTGTGATGTTATGGCGGGACTTCCGTGGGAATTAAAATTTCCAAAACTTATCGGCGTAAAGTTGACGGGAAAACTCAGCGGTTGGACTTCTGCGAAAGATGTTATTTTAAAAGTTGCGGGAATTTTAACAGTGAAAGGCGGAACGGATAACATCGTAGAATATTTTGGCGACGGTGCGGATTCACTTTCGTGCACAGGCAAAGGAACGATTTGTAATATGGGTGCGGAAATCGGCGCAACGACTTCGATTTTTTGTTACGATAAAAAGATGGGTGAATATTTGCGTGGAACTTCGCGCACTGATGTAGCAGAACTTGCAGATACAATTTCCGAACATTTACGCGGTGATAAAGAAGTGTATTCTTCGCCGGAAAAATATTTCGACCAAGTGATTGAAATAAATCTTTCCGAACTTGAACCGCATGTGAATGGTCCATTCACTCCGGATTTAGCGTGGCCTATTTCACAATTTGCAAAAGCAGTGAAAGAAAATAATTGGCCCGAGAAATTAGAAGTCGGTTTGATTGGTTCTTGCACGAATTCTTCGTATGAAGATATTTCCCGTTCTGCATCGCTTGCACAACAAGCAGTGGATAAAGGATTGAAAGCGAAATCGGAATTCACCATTACTCCGGGTTCAGAGCAAGTTCGTTACACGGTTGAGCGCGATGGATATTTGCAAACGTTTGAAAAAATGGGCGGCGTTGTGTTGGCGAATGCGTGCGGTCCGTGTATTGGTCAATGGGCGCGGCACACGAATGACCCGAACAGAAAAAATTCGATTATCACTTCCTTCAACAGAAATTTTGCAAAGCGGAACGATGGAAATCCGAACACACATTCGTTTGTCGCTTCGCCGGAAATTGTAACAGCGTTTGCAATCGCGGGCGATTTAACATTCAATCCGCTCACCGATTTTTTGACAAATGAAAAAGGAGAAAAAGTAAAACTGAATGAACCGCTCGGAATTGAAATGCCGCCGAAAGGTTTTGCAGTTGAAGATGCGGGATTTCAAGCGCCAGCAGAAGATGGAAGTAAAGTGCAAATTGCTGTTTCGCCAACATCGGATCGATTACAATTGCTCGACCCGTTTGCCGCGTGGGAAGGAACGGATGTGAAAAATTTGAAACTGCTCATCAAAGCAAAAGGTAAATGCACCACCGACCACATTTCGATGGCAGGACCTTGGCTGAAATACCGCGGACATCTTGATAATATTTCCAACAATATGCTCATCGGCGCAGTGAATTTTTTCAACGAGAAAACTGATACCGTAAAAAATCAATTGACGGGCGAATATGATTCCGTTCCGAAAGTTCAACGAGCGTATAAAGCAAAAGGAATTGGCTCAATCGTTGTTGGTGATGAAAATTACGGCGAAGGTTCATCACGTGAGCATGCAGCGATGGAACCGCGATTTCTTGGTGTTCGCGCAATTCTCGTAAAATCATTTGCGCGTATTCACGAAACGAATTTGAAGAAGCAAGGAATGTTAGCGCTTACATTTGCGGACAAAAATGATTTCACCAAAATTTTAGAAGACGATACAATTGATATTATTGCCTTAACAACATTTTCTCCCAATGTTCCGTTGAAAATAATTTTGAATCATAACAATGGAACGAAAGATGAAATCACAGTAAATCATTCCTACAACGCCGCGCAGATTGAGTGGTTCAAAGCAGGTGGTGCGTTGAATATAATTAGGAAACAAGTGGCAAATTAAAATGAAAGGAAATATTTTTTATGAATACGACAACAACACCAATAAAAACAAAACGAAAAGAAAATTCGCGTAAACAAGGAATGAACCTAAAAGCGATTGATACATCTTATATGGATGAAGAAGTAAAACGTCTCCATCAATTAAGTAAACGTATTGTTCCAAAAGAGATTATAGAAAAAGCAATAAAAAAATTGCGCTCAATGCAATTTGATTCGGGTGAACCGTATGATTGTGTTGAAATAATCAGAAGTTTGCGATAATGAATGATTCAAAAAGTAATAGAACACGGATGACACTGATTTTTTACGGATGTTCACAGATTTAAAATCAGTGTATATCAGTTTCATCCGCGTAATCTGTGGTCTATTAAGTGTTATTTGTAACTATAAACAAAAATTATAAAGAAAGGAAATATTTTATGCCAGAAGATAAAAGAGTAATAGAACTCCTTGCAGATATTTTGCAAGAAAACAGAAAGACAAATACCAAACTCGAAAAACTTGAAAACAGGTTTGAGCATTTGGAAGATGAACAGAAAAAGACAAACGTTTTGTTGCAACAACACTCACGTGATTTATTACGCATCGCAAATTCGCTCGATGAACGTGTTGTTCATTGGGGAGACAAAGTTTCTATAAAAGGAAAAATTACATCAACACATTCTGTTGGTGTGGTTTCGAAAGCAGCGTAACGAATGACTACTACAAAAAAACAATTGATATTTTTTCAACCATTTTTTTTATTAACACAATATTTAAACAATAACTTTATGAAAATTATATTATTATTAACCATCAGCATATTTGTCCTTTTTACATTCGATTCGTGTAAGAAAGAGAGCAGCACAGAATCACAAAACAAAGCACCTGATAAACCATCAAATCCTAGTCCGGCAGATGGTGCAACATCACAAGCGCTCAATGTAACATTATCATGGAGTTGCGACGACCTGGAAAATGACCCGTTGACGTATGATATTTATTTTGGAACGACAAATCCGCCAACTACGCTCGTATCTCAAAACCGAACTGCAACAACACTATCACGAAGTAATCTCTATTCTGGGATAACGTACTACTGGAAAGTAATTGCAAAAGATAACCATAGCAATTCTACGAGTAGTTCTGTTTGGATTTTTACAACTACAACAGATATTGCAATGGTTTTTGTGCAAGGCGGCACGTATCTTATGGGAAGCCCGGATAGTGTTGGATATAGCGATGAACGTCCACGACATAGTGTAACCTTGAGCAGTTTTTATATCAGCAAATATGAAGTTACCCAAGCGCAGTGGAAAAATGTTATAGAGTGGAAACAGCAAAACGGCGGAACAACATTAAGCGCAACACCAAGTTCTTATACCGGCGATTTAACGAGGCCGGTGGAAACAGTAAGTTGGGCTGATATACAATTATGGCTTGGATATTTGAATGAAAAACTTGGAACAACAACATACCGATTACCAACGGAAGCGGAGTGGGAATATGCGGCTCGCGGAGGAATTCACTCCGGCGATAATTATATTTTCAGTGGAAGCAATAATTCAAATGCAGTAGCGTGGTGGTCTGGTAATTCTAACTATACAACACACAGCGTAGGAACAAAACAAGCAAACCAACTTGGTATTTATGATATGAGCGGTAATGTATTTGAATGGTGTAACGATTGGTATAGTTCAACGTATTATAGTGTAAGTCCTCAAAACAATCCGCCGGGACCAACGAGTGGATCGGCTCGTGTGTTACGGGGCGGGTCGTTCATCTTCGAGGGTGACATTATTTGTCGTGTTGCGTTTCGGTACGGCAGTACTCCCGGCAATCGTGACAACAGCCCCGGGTTTCGTTTATCGAGGACTAATTAACCTATTAACTTTGTGCTATTATGCTTTTTTCTTTTTGCTTCTTTTTCTTTTTTAAAGAAAAAGAAGGAGAATTTTTTTTGTAAAATAGATGTAGGACACAGTTAGATGTAGGACACTTTGAAAGTGTCCTACATCTAAACGTGGTAAAAAATATGCTCCGTAGGAGCAAAATATTTGTAGCAACAAAACATAAACCAAAACACAAACTCCGTAGGAGTTTAATATACAACACCTACGGCGTTGAACAAATAATGCATCAAACACATTTCTACAAATATCAAATCCCTACGGGATTTTTATAGAAAAAAATGTAGAGCGAAAATCAATTTCGTTCTAAACACAAAAATACAATTACTCTTTTGGAGAAAGAATATTATGACAGCAACAATGCAAGAAATAGAACGCCAACTTGAAACAATGCCGCTCGAAACACAGCAACAAGTTTTAAATTTTACTAAATCATTATTACGTCCAACTCTTAAAGGGAGTAGAAGGAAAAACTTTGCTTCAATTTGCCGGAAGTATCTCACCAGAAGATGCAGATGAAATGATGAAAGCAATCGAGGAAGGTTGCGAACGAGAAAATTAGTAAATTAAACCATAACTAAAACAACAATAATTTTATGGAAGCAAAAGTAACAGAAAAAGGCGTTCTCATTGCAAACAAAAAATACAATTACATTTTTGAAGAAAGAAAAATATGACAGCAATTAAACATACGATAAAAACCCCGAAAAATCATTTTGTGCAAATACCAATTCCAATATCAGTTCCGGAAAATGAATCTGTGGAAATAATTGTTATGGTAAAAGAGCAACACACTGATTACGGGGAAAAAATGAGTGAATTAAAAAACGCCATCAGTGACCCATTGTTTCTTCAAGATATAAAAGAAGTCGCAGAAGATTTTGCGGGTATTGACAATGAACATTGGACAAACTAATGGAATACCGTTGGAATATTTTTCTTGCGAATCTTGACCCCGTTGTTGGTTCTGAACAAGGAAAAATGAGACCGGTTCTTGTTATTAGTGAAGAAGAAATAAATCAAATGTTACCGGTTGTAAATGTTCTTCCGATAACAACACGAAAAGAAGGAAGAAAAATTTACCCCAATGAAGTTTTCCTATCATCGAGTGTTAGCACATTGCAGAATGATTCTATCATTCTTTGTTTCCAAATACGAACACTCGATAAGAAACGATTGATAAAACAATTAGGGAAAATAAACGACTCTTATTTGCATGAAGAAATACTTACTGCACTAAGTTTTCAATTAGGAATAATGTAAGTGAAAATAATTTTAAATCTAAATTCTAAAATCAAAACTATGTCAAACTATCAAAATATCTCAGTCCCAACCAACGGACAAAAAATTACCAATGTGAACGGAAAACTCAACGTTCCCGATAATCCGATTCTTCCATTTATCGAAGGCGATGGAACGGGTGCGGATATTTGGCGAGCATCGAAACGTGTCTTTGATGCCGCAGTCGAAAAAGCGTACGGCGGCAAACGAAAAATCGCGTGGATGGAAGTGTATGCGGGAGAAAAAGCGTTCAACAAATTCAATACGTGGCTTCCCGATGAAACGGTGGATGCATTCAAGGAATTTCTTGTCGGTATAAAAGGTCCGCTCACAACTCCCGTTGGCGGCGGAATTCGTTCGCTCAATGTTGCGTTGCGTCAACTTTTGGATTTGTATGTGTGCTTGCGTCCCGTGCAGTATTTTCAAGGCGTTCCTTCGCCGGTGAAACGTCCTGAAAAAGTTGATATGATAATATTCCGCGAAAACACGGAAGATATTTATGCAGGAATTGAATATGCATCGGGAACACCGGAAGCGCAAAAGGTTTTGGATTTTATTGCGAAAGAATTTCCAAAACAGTTTGAAAAAATTCGTTTCGGAACAAAAGAGAAAGCGGAAACGTTTTGGAATTCAGTCGGCGCAAAAAATTTTCCATTAGATGTTGCGGTTGGCGTGGGAATAAAAGCAGTAAGTTATTCGGGAAGCGTGCGATTGATGCACAGCGCGATTTCGTATGCGATACAATTCAATCGTAAAAGTGTAACGCTTGTGCACAAAGGTAACATTATGAAATTTACCGAAGGAGCGTTTCGCGATTGGGGATATAAATGCGCGGAAGAATTTTTTGGTGACAAAGTCTATACGTGGATGACGTGGGAGAAAACGAAAAAAGAAAAAGGCGAAGACGCGGCAAATGCAGAACAAAAATCCGCGCTCGCTTCGGGAAAAATTTTGATAAAAGATGCGATCGCAGATATTACGTTGCAGCAAGTGCTCACGCGTCCCGAAGATTTTGATGTGATTGCAACGCTCAATTTAAACGGCGATTATCTTTCCGATGCGCTCGCGGCACAAGTCGGCGGAATCGGAATTGCCCCCGGCGGCAATATAAATTACATCAGCGGGCACGCAATTTTTGAAGCGACACACGGCACTGCGCCGAAGTATGCGAATCTCGATAAAGTAAATCCCGGCTCCGTTATTCTTTCCGGCGAGATGATGTTTCGTTATTTGGGATGGACGGAAGTTGCGGATTTAATTTTGAAGGGAATGAACGGAGCGATTGCCGGTAAAAAAGTTACCTACGATTTTGCGCGTTTGATGGATGGAGCAACGGAAGTGAAATGCTCGGAGTTTGGCGATGCGGTGATTGGGAAGATGTAATTTTTTTATATCACGCAAAGCCGCGAAGACGCATAAGAAATTACTTGGCGATTTTGCGTCTTTGCGTGATAAATAATTAAAAGTAAAACAAGACAAAGGAATACCGCACGAAGAGGCGAAGAAACAAATTACAAATTTTATAAATCATTTATGAACAACAAAACTTTCACAGCAATACTTCACAAAGAAGAAGATATGTTTGTCGCCGAATGTCCCGAAGTAGGAACAGTAAGTCAAGGTTTCACAATTGAAGAAGCAATTGCAAACTTGCGAGAAGCGACAGAATTGTATCTGGAAGAATTTGTTTTGTAAATAAAAAGTGAAACACAAATACAAAGTTTATCTTGATACATCAGTTATTTCTGCATTGTACGATGCGAGAAACCCCGAAAGAAAAATTCTTACGGAGCAATTCTTTCGTGAAATAGAATTATTTGAAATTTTTGTTTCAGAAATTACAATGGCAGAAATAGAAAATACACCAGATACAGTATTACGCACCAAAATGATGAAAGTATCTGAAGGATTTTTTCGATTAACGATGAATAGTGAAATAGAACAAATCACAACGGAATATGTTCGTTTAGGAATAGTCCCGGAGAAATATAAAATAGACGCACGACATATCGCTCTTGCGTCATATTACGATATGGATTTTGTTGTAAGTTGGAATTTTAAACACATTGTCAAAAGAAAAACAAAGGATACCGTAAGAATGGTTAATACACACAACAATCTCAAACAAATAGAAATTGTTACTCCCGCAGAATTATTACAATAAAATCTTATGAAAAAAATTTCTAAAAAAGAATTATCGCAAATTACAAAGATGATTGAGAAAGAATTTCCAGAAGACCCGGCATTGCAACAAGTTCATATCGCACGGCAAATCATTCGTCGTGAAGTGGAACTTAATAAAATGGATTTTGGAGATTACGTGAGATTGGTTTCAACTTCTACTAAAGAAAAAACGAAAACAAAATCTGTTCATCAATAATTGTATGGAACTAAAAATAATTCCCATCGAAAAACCCGCCGAGATGAATTTCATTCTCGGGCAATCGCATTTTATCAAAACGGTGGAAGATATTCACGAAGCGATTGTGCAAACGAATCCGCAAATGAAATTCGGCGTTGCGTTTTGTGAAGCGTCGGGAAAATGTTTAATTCGCTTTTCCGGCAATGAAACTAAATTGATGGAAATTGCTGTTACAAATGCACAAAAAATTGCTTGTGGTCATTCGTTTATTATTTTTATGGAAAACGGTTTTCCGATTAACATTCTCAACACAATCAAAAATGTTTCGGAAGTTGTGCATATTTTTTGCGCAACGGCGAATTCAACACAATTGATTGTTGCCGAAACAGAACAAGGTCGCGGAATACTTGGCGTTGTGGATGGATTTTCTCCGAAAGGAATTGAAGACAACACGGAAAAGTTGTGGCGCAAAGATTTTTTGCGGAAGATTGGTTACAAGTTTTAACCGATATGAGATTTGGGATTTGCGATATGAGTACACTGAAAACGAACTCAAGATTTTATAAATAAATTTTTTTACAAACAATAATTCAAAAAAATAAACTCTATGAAACAATTCATATTTATCTTTTCTCTTTTTATTTTTTCAACATTTGCATTTGCACAAAAAAGGAATTGAAGACAACACGGAAAAGTTGTGGCGCAAAGATTTTTTGCGGAAGATTGGTTACAAGTTTTAACCGATATGAGATTTGGGATTTGCGATATGAGTACACTGAAAACGAACTCAAGATTTTATAAATAAATTTTTTTACAAACAATAATTCAAAAAAATAAACTCTATGAAACAATTCATATTTATCTTTTCTCTTTTTATTTTTTCAACATTTGCATTTGCACAAAAGCAGATAATTACTCCCGATAAGAGTAAACCGATTGGCGCGTATTCACCTGCGGTAATGGTCGGAAGTACAATGTATGTTTCCGGACAAATCGGGTTGCATCCTGATAGTCTGGAGATTGAAGTTGATTCGCTTGACCAGGAAATTGTGCAAGCAATGGAAAATGTAAAAGCAATTCTCCAAACGGCTAATTTCGATTTCGCTGACATAGTCAGCGCGACTGTATATATGACGGATTTGGAAGAATATGCGCGAATGAATAAAGTCTATCGCAAATATTTTCCGGATAAAAATTTTCCATCCCGCACAGTCGTCGAAGTTTCGCGATTGCCGCGCGATGCAAATTTTGAAATTTCTGTCATCGCGACAAAAGAGCGATAGCAGTCTTTTAGTACATTGATTTGAGATGTGGGATTTGCGATATGCGTTTTTAAAAGTACACGCGATTATTGCAAATCCCATTTTTTTTCACGAATGCGATTCGCCTTTGAACTCTTGCGGCAATTTCTGAAGAAAATTTAGTTGTTATGAACTATTAAATGGTTCGCTTTCGTTTTTCACTTGAAATAATTTTCTGTTTAGCAGTAAACTTCCAATTTCAAGACTTTTTCCCTCTCATTTTTCTTATCCCTCCGCTTTTTCTATATTTCTCGCCCAAAATTACACTACTTACATTGAAAACCTTCTAAAAATGCCTCTAAGAGAATTTGACATCGCCATAATCGGCGGCGGACCAGGCGGCTATGTTGCTGCAATTCGCGCTTCACAACTCGGTTTTAAGACTGCAATTATTGAAAAAGCTCAGCTCGGCGGCGTTTGTCTGAACTGGGGATGTATTCCCACAAAAGCGTTATTGAAAAATGCTGAAATTTACAATCAGTTTAAACACGCAGAACAATTTGGAATTTCATACAGCAATTTGAAAGTAGATTTTAAAAAAGTAATTGAACGAAGCAGAAAAGTTGCGTTGCTCAATTCCAAAGGCGTTGAGTATTTGATGAAGAAAAATAAGATTGAACATATTTCCGGTTTTGGAAAATTGAAATCGAAAGGCACGATAGAAATCAGCAAGGATGGAAAAGTTACAGAAGAAATAAAATCGAAGCACACAATTATTTCTACCGGCGCGCGACCGAGAACAATTCCCGGAATTACAGTTGATGGAAAAAAAGTTATCACAAGTTCCGAAGCGATGACGCTGCAATCAATTCCGAAATCAATGATTATTATTGGAGCAGGAGCAATTGGAATCGAGTTTGCGTATTTCTACAATGCATTCGGAACAAAAGTTACCATTGTGGAAATGCTCCCGAATATTCTTCCTGTTGAGGACAAAGAAATTTCCAAACTGCTCGAAAGTAATTTCAAAAAAAATGGAATTGAAATTTTAACCGACACAAAAGTTGAAAGTGTAACTGCGGGAAAAAATGATGTTACAGTTGTCGTATCAAATAAAGATGGAAAGAAAAATTTGAAAGCGGAAATTGCGCTCAATGCAATCGGTGTTCAAGGAAACATTGAAAACATTGGCTTGGAAACGCTCGGTATAAAAGTTGAAAAAGGTTGGATTACAGTTGATGATTTTGGAAAAACGAATGTTGACGGAATTTATGCAATCGGTGATGTCGCCGGTCCGCCGTGGCTTGCACACGTTGCATCGAAAGAAGGAATTGTTTGTGTAGAAAAAATTGCCGGAAAGAATCCGCAGCCAATTGATTGGGAGAATATTCCCGGTTGTACATATTGTCAGCCGCAAGTTGCAAGCGTTGGATTGACGGAAGAAAAAGCAGTCGCTGCCGGTTATCAAATCAAAGTCGGACGGTTTCCATTTTCAGCAAGCGGAAAAGCGCGAGCGATTGGCGAAACCGATGGACTTGTAAAACTTATTTTTGATGCAAAGTACAGCGAACTTCTCGGCGCGCACATTTTGGGAAGTGAAGCAACAGAAATGCTTGCAGAACTGAACGTTGCAAAATCACTCGAAGCAACGGGCGAAAGTATTTTCGGAACAATGCACGCTCATCCCACGCTTTCCGAAGCAATAATGGAAGCAGCGGAAAATGCGTACGGGCATTCGATACATATTTAACCTTGTAATATTCGGGTTGTGAAAAAGAAAGAATTCTTCAAATATCTCGATAAGAATTTGATTGAACGGTTGAGAATGAAAATTTCTCTTAAGAAAGGAAACGTCATTGATGTTGTCGTTCAATATGAAACGCTGTACAAAGAAAAGTGGACACCGATAGTTCTATATGATTGCGCGCACGGATTTTTTCATCGAGACATTATTTTCCCAAACGGAGAACAAGAAAACAAATTATTGCTATCGAACAACTTGAAGACGCGCTTTCTTACGCTGAACAAGATTTAAAAGATAGATGGGAATGGTACAAACAAAGATATTTTAAAAAAGTTAAGAAATGACAAACAAAGAAACGGTAGAACACAACATTAATCTTACTTTTGATTTTATAAAAGAAGTTGTGAAAAACCCACAACTCTTAGACGAAATGAAAGACGGCTCTGAATTGGAATTTGTAGAGAAAGATGTTTCACTCAAACCGAAAAATGGTTTAAAGAAGCCAACTCATTACATTAAGGTTACACAACAGTTTGAAACGGTTGCTTAAAATGGAAGCCGCAGAAAACACGTACGGACATTCGATACATATTTGATATGGAATGTGAGTTGTAATGGATGAATTATTACAAGCGGTAAATCCATTTGGCGAAAAAGTATTTCTTACAGAAAAAGTTTGGCAAGAAATTTTATTAAAACATCCCGAAGTAAAAAATTTGTTACCAGAAATGGAGAGAACGATTTCACAACCGGATTTCATCAAAGAGAGTATTTATGATTTGCGCACAAAATTGTATTACAGATTTCATGCAAATATTTTTGATGGAAAACTCTATGGATGAAAGAATGAATTTTTTCTATGATGAACAAGGAGATATATTAGACATCTCAATTGGTGAACCCCAATCTGCTATTTCTGAAGAAGTTGGCGATGATGTTTTAATACGCCGAGATATGAAAACAAATGACATCGTTGGTTTTACAATTCTGAATTTTGAAAAACGTTTTCAAACTATGCCAATGAAACAAACATTGCCAGTGATAGGAAAATTTGTTGCCGCGTAAAACGCTTATGGACATTCGATCCATATTTGATTTGTAAAATTAAATAAAAATTTTCTTATGAAATTTACAGTAACCTTTTTCCAAGACGAAGATGGAATGTTTATTGCAGAATGTCCATCAATTCCCGGTTGTGTCAGTCAAGGTAAAACACAACAAGAAGCGGAAAAAAATATTCAAGATGCAATCAAAGAATGTCTTGAAGTTCGCGCAGAACTCGGAATGCCGTTGACCGTTGCAACACGACAAATTGAAGTTCTCATCTAATGCCAAATGTTCCACTATTACGTCCTCGTGATGTCGTGAAAAATTTGGTTGGGAAATTGTTCGACAACGAGGAAGTCATATTATCATGACTAAAGAAGGAAATATTTCAACGCTTTCAATTCCTCATCATACAGAAGTTGCTCGCGGAACATTACGAAGTTTAATTGCACGCGCCGTATTAACTGTTGAAGAATTTATTGATGAAGCAAAATAATTTGGTAAACGTAATTTCGCTTTCACGCACCGATTACAAACAAACGTGGGATTTGCAGAAACAAATTTTTTCTCTTGTTCAAGAAAAGGCAATTGACGATGTTTTGATTTTAAATGAACACGAGCACGTTTACACAATTGGAAAAAGCGGCGACGATAATCATCTTCTTGCAAGCGAAGAAGAATTAGAACTCAACGGCGTAAAAGTTTTTCATATTGATAGAGGCGGAGATATAACGTATCACGGTCCAGGTCAACTTGTCGGTTATCCGATTTTGAATTTGGAAAATTATTATCTCGACATTCATCGTTACTTGCGCGATTTGGAAGAAGTGTTGATTTTGACTTTACACGATTTTGGAATTGAAGGAACGCGAAACAACGATTTCACCGGCGTTTGGGTCGGAGAAAATAAAATCGCAGCGATCGGTGTGAAAGTAAGCAAATGGATTACGATGCACGGTTTCGCTTTCAACGTGAATACGGATTTGAGTTACTTCGATAGAATTATTCCGTGCGGAATTTTTCACAAAGGAGTTACATCAATGGAAAAACTTTTTGGAAAAAAAATTGCAATGAACGAAGTAGAAGAAAGCGTAATCAAGAATTTTGAAGAAGTTTTTCAAGTACGAGCAATCGTGAAAAACATAAATGAATTTAATACAGAATTACACAACACAAAAGAAACAATAGCATAATGCCAACAGTTAAAAAAGCCGCATCAAAAATTACGGCAAAGACAAATTCACAGAAAAAAACAATTGTAAAAAATTCAAACGGACAAGCGAAACACGGCGTGGAATCTTTGATGAGCGGATTAACACGCGAACAGATTTTTCGCACATATCGCTTAATGGTTCTCTCACGAAAATTGGATGAGAAGCAATTAATTTATTCAAAGCAGGGAAAGCAATTTTTTCATATTGGCGCGCCGGGGCATGAAGCAGCACAAATCGCTGTTGGAATGGCATTGAAATCTGGATACGATTGGGCGTATCCCTACTATCGCGATATATCATTTGCACTCACTCTCGGCGAAACGGCAAAAGATATTTTACTCGCCGCACTTCATCGCGCAGAAGACCGCAACACCGGTGGAAGAATGATGCCGTGCCATTATGGAATAAAAGAGCTACGTATTCCTGCGCAATCAAGTTGTACAGGAACACAATTTCTTGAAGCGGTTGGTACAGCAATGGGTGCAAAGAAAAACGGAACGGATGAGATTGTTTATACTTCTTCCGGCGAAGGAACAACGAGCGAAGGAGAATTTTGGGAGGCGCTTAATTGGTCAACGCGCGATAAACTCCCGGTACTTTTTCATATTCAAAATAATCGTTTTGCAATTTCTGTTCCGTTGCACGAGCAAGTTACCACTGGTTCTATTTATACGTTGACAGAAGGATACAAAGGATTGCATCGCTATCATGCAAACGGATTGGATTTTTTCCATACGTACAATATTGCGACGGAAGCAGTTGCAAAACTTCGCAAAGGAGAAGGACCGGCATTGATTTGGAGTGATTGTGTACGTTTGCTTGCACATTCTTCTTCTGATGACCAAAAAAAATATCGCACTCCGGAAGAATTGGAAGAAGATAAAAAGAAAGACCCTATTCCGCGATTTGAAAAATTTCTTATTGAAAATAAATATTACGATGAAAAGGGATTGCAAACATTCAAAGATGAAATTCAGAATGAAGTGAATGAAGCGGCAGAGTATGCAGAAAAATCTCCAGAGCCGGAGCCATCAACATCGCAACTTCATGTGTATTCTTCGTACGAAGTTATTGCAAAAGAAACATTTGTCGAGCCAGAACACAAAGGGAATAGTATTGTTCTTGTTGATGCAGTCAATCATGCGCTTGCCGAAGAATTAGAACACAATCCGAAGATGTTAATTTTCGGTGAAGATGTTGCAGGAAAAAAAGGCGGCGTATTTACTTCAACACGCGGATTGACGGATAAATTCGGTACAGACAGAGTTTTCAATTCCCCGATTGCAGAAGCGAGTATTGCGGGACTTGCGATGGGACTTGCACTACGCGGTGATTTTAAACCGGTTGTAGAAATTCAGTTCGGCGATTATATCTGGCCTGCATTTATGCAGATACGAAATGAAATTGCAACGCTGCGGTATCGTTCCAATGGAGCGTGGGGCTGTCCGTTGGTTATTCGTGTTGCAACAGGCGGATATATTCACGGCGGTGTGTATCACAGTCAGTCTATTGATTCGTTCTTTACACATATTCCTGGACTGCGCGTTGTATTTCCGTCGAATGCTGCAGATGCAAAAGGTTTATTGAAATATGCAATTCGTTGCGATGACCCGGTAATATTTTTAGAACACAAAGGAATGTATCGTCAGAATTTTGCAGCATCTCCCGAACCCGATGCAAATTATTTGCTCCCGTTTGGCATTGCAAAAGTGAAAAAGGAAGGTGATGATATTACCATTCTTACATACGGAATGATGGTGCAGCGTTCACTCGAAGCCGCACGAACAATGGAAGAAAAAGGCGTGAGTGTTGAAGTGGTGGATTTACGAACACTTAATCCGCTTGACTACGAAACGATTTTAAAATCGGCAAAGAAAACCGGAAAAGTTTTATGTGTTCACGAAGAAACATTATTCAGTGGATTTGGAGGAGAACTTGCCGCAATTATTGCAAGCGAGGCGTTTGAATATCTTGATGGACCAATTTTGCGCGTCGCAGCAAAAGATTCTCCCGTTCCGTATGCGCCAACAGTCGAGATGGATATGTTGCCGCAAACACACGATATTTTGAATGCGTTGGAGAAATTGGCTGCGTATTGAAGTAATTTAAAATGAAAAGTTAAAAATTTAAAAAGAATTGTATGAATAAAGTAAAACATACAAATGGAAAGCACGAAGCGCTTCGTTATTTGAAAAATGCACGTGAACTCATTAAGCAATCGCCGATTGAAGAAAACAGATACACTGATATTAAATATGTTCGGGAAGCATGTGGAACTGCTTATTTAGCAATTCTTGAAGCAATAGATAATTATCTCATTGAGAAAAAAGGATTCACTCAAAAGGAATTACCTAAATCTGTCGAAGAGTATCGGACTATTCTTCATAAACATTTTGCTTCGCAAAATGGAAAACTTCTTGGACAGTTCTCTTCGCTTTACAAAGAACTTCATATCGCCGGATATTATCAAGGTCTCATTGAGCATGTCAATGTATTGAAAGATATTTTTAAATCTGCGGAAACCTTCATCAATAAATTTCAAAATTGAAAACACTTTCTACAAAAATTTTACCAGCGAAGAAGTCTTCGCTTTCTTCCGAACAGAAATTGAAACTGTATTCGTTTATGGTGTTGATGCGCGAGTTTGAAGAAGCGGTGTTCAAATTGTATCGCCAAGGAAAAGTTGTTGGCGGCGCATACAGCAGCGAAGGAAACGAAGCAACAGCAATCGGAAGCGCGTTTGCGTTGGAGAAACACGATTATCTTTTTCCGATGCACAGAGATATCGGAGCGCATTTTGTAAAAGGACAAACGCCGCGAAACATTATGCTTCAATATCTCGCGCGTGGAAGTTCTCCCGCTCGCGGTCGCGATGGAACGGGACATTACGCTGATGCAAAGTTGAAGATTTATGGAAACATTTCTCCTCTTGGCGCAATGATTCCGCTTGCAAACGGCGTTGCGCTTGCAAGTAAAATGCGAAAAGAAAATGCAGTTGTGTTAAATTACATAGGCGACGGCGGTTCAAGTATTGGCGATTTTCACGAAGCGTTGGTGATGGCTTCGGTGATGAAACTTCCGCTTGTGTTGATTATCGAAAATAATCAGTACGCATATTCAACACCGATTGCAAAACAGTTTATTGTAGAAAAACTTTCTTCGCGAGCGATTGGGTATGGAATTCCCGGCGTTACGATTGATGGAACGGATGTTGAACTTGTGTATAAAACGACGAAAGAAGCGATTGAACACGCGCGCAAAGGTAACGGACCAACGCTGATTGAAAGTGTTACAATGCGAATGCAAGGACACGCAATTCACGACGATGCTTCGTATGTGCCGAAAAAAGTGATGGACTACTGGAAGAAGAAAGACCCGATTGAGAATTACGAAAAGAAATTATTTGCAGAAAAAATTCTTTCTGAAAAAAAGAAGAAAGAAATTTATGCCGAGATAATAATGCAGATTGATGATGCAGTTGAGTTTGCAGTGAATGAACCGTATCCCAACGGCGAAGAAGCGGTGATGGGAGTGTTTGCAAGTTGAGTTTCGAGTTTAGAGTTTCTTGTTTCGAGTTAATTCAATTTTATAATTATGTTTGAACAAATATGATTTGTAAAATTTGTGGAAATAATTCAGCAAAAGTCCGTAAGGTTGCGCGAACATACGGAAAAGGAAAAGATATGTTTGTCATCGAGGATGTTCCAGTTGTGAGTTGCTTGCATTGCGGAGAAAGTTATTTAACAGCGGAAACGCTCCACGAAGTTGAACGATTGAAACTTCACAAAAAAGAACTCACTGTTCGCCGCCCAGTAAACGTTGTTCAATTTGTATAAATGTTATTCACTTGGGATTGTTGAAATTTATTTTCTCAATCTAAAATCAGAAATCTAAAATCTAAAATTTGAAAACTCTCACATACATCGAAGCAATTTCCGAAGCGCTTTGGGAAGAAATGGAACGCGATAAAAACGTGTTTCTTCTCGGCGAAGATATCGGAGCGTACGGCGGCGCATTCAAAGTTACAAAAGGATTTTACGAACACTTTGGCGAAGAGCGCGTGATTGATACCGTGCTTGCTGAAGAAGCGATTATCGGCGCGGCAACGGGAGCGGCAGTTGTGGGAATGCGACCGGTTGCAGAAATTCAGTTTGCGGATTTTATCACGAGCGGATTCAATCAACTTGTAAATAACTCAGCGAAAATTTTTTGGCGATGGAATATTCCCGTTCCGCTCGTTGTGCGATTGCCAAGCGGTGGCGGAATTCACGGCGGACCGTATCACTCCATCAATCCCGAAGCGTGGTTTTTTCACGTTCCCGGTTTAAAACTTGTTGCGCCATCAACGCCGTACGACGCAAAGGGATTGATGAAAGCGGCGATTCGCGATAACAATCCAGTTCTCTATTTTGAATCGAAATATTTGTATCGCCGCATCAAAGGAGAAATTCCAAAAGGCGATTACATTGTTGAAATCGGAAAAGCAGATGTGAAACGAAACGGAAATGATATTTCGATAATTACGTACGGAAGCGCAGTACATTGGTCGCTTGAAGCCGCAGACATTTTATCGAAAGAAAATGTTGATGTCGAAGTTTTGGATTTGCGAAGTTTGATGCCGCTCGATACGGAAGCGATTTTTTCATCCGTTAAAAAAACGGGCAAAGTTTTGATTGTTCACGAAGATAGTTTAACCGGGGGAATCGGCGGAGAAATTGCAGCATTGATTTCCGATAATTGTTTTCAGTATCTTGATGCGCCGATAAAACGTGTTGCCGCTCTTGATGCTCCGGTTCCATACGCTCCAACGTTGGAAGAATATTTTCTTCCGAATACGGAGAAAGTAGTGAAAGCGTTGAGAGAGTTGGAAGCGTTTTGAGGCGAATATTTTATGATAAAGAATCCGAAAATATTAGAAAAATTTGAAACTGATTTACTTCGTTCTTCGAAAACTGATTACCACTCGAACGTAAAAATCGTGAATTCACTACTGAACTACGCCATCTCGATGAAAAAGTTTCCTCCAAAAAATAAAATGGAAGGAATTGAAAACGATATTCGATATGCGAAAGCGATAAATAGTGTTCGATAACTTAAAAATTTCAACAACAAGTTTTATAAACATTTTAAAAGAAAAACATTATGGCAAAAGTAGAAATCCCCATGCCGCAACTCGGTGAAAGTTTAACCGAAGGCACTATTATTAAATGGCTCAAAAAACCCGGCGACTCTATCAAGAAAGATGAAACGCTGCTTGAAATTTCCACCGACAAAGTGGATTCGGAAATTCCATCTCCCGTTTCGGGAATTGTAACTAAACTTCTGTTTGAAGAAGGAAAAGTTGTTCTCATAAAAACTATCATTGCAGAAATAGAAACAGATGCAAGCGCGGCAGTGGTGGAGCAAACTCCTAAAGTTTTAGAAAAACCTGCAGAAGTAAAACCAACTCCTTCAATTTCAAAAATAGAAGAATCAAAGCCGAGTAGCAATGTTTCTGTTCCTCCAGTTCAAAAAGCCATTGAACCTAAAATGAGTGGAAGATTTTACTCTCCGCTTGTGTTGAACATTGCACGCACGGAAGGAATTTCGATGAGCGAACTTGAACACATTCCGGGAACCGGTCAAGATGGAAGAGTTTCCAAAAAAGATATTCTCGCATACGTAACGCAACGTGCTGCAGGAACTCACACGATTGCGCACACACCTGCTGCAACAGCACAACATACCGTTCCGGTTGCGCCGCGTATTGAGTCAACAATGAAGCACATTGATGGTGGCGAACTTGCAAAAAAATATCCCGTGCCGCAATATGAAATTTTGCAAATGTCAAATGTTATACAAAAAATGGCGGAACACATGGTGCGCAGCGTACAAACTTCGCCGCACGTGTTTGCAGTGCATACGTGTGATTTTTCGAACTTGGTGAAATTTCGTGAAACAAACGGAAAAGCATTTGAACAACGAGAAGGATTTAAACTTACCTACACGCCATTCATTGCAGATGCGATTGTAAAAGCATTGAAAGAATTTCCGCTCGTTAATTCTTCGATTGAAGGAGATAAAATTATTCTGAAAAAATCGGTCAATCTCGGAATGGCAGTCGCGTCAGAAAATGGATTGATTGTTCCGGTGATAAAAAATGCAGACGAGAAAAATTTTCTTGGACTTGCACGACAAATAAATGATTTAGCATTGCGCACGCGAAACAAAAAATTAACTCCAAGCGATATTGAAGGCGGAACATTTACATTTTCAAATTATGGCGTTTTCGGAACATTGTTCGGAACGCCGATAATTGCGCAACCACAAGTCGCAATTATGGGTGTTGGCGCAATAACGAAACAACCTGTTGTTGTCAATGATGCAATTGCGATTCGTTCGATTTCCTATTTCACATTGTCATTTGACCATCGCATTATTGATGGCGCACTTGGTGGACAATTTCTCGAAGCAGTAATTCGGAATATTGAAAATTTGGATACGAAAAGTGTGCTATAATTATTATTAGACAATTCTATAAAAAAAATTATTAATAAAATGATTTCAAATAATTACACGGCAGTTATTAAACAAGATGAAAATTGGTGGATTGGATGGATTGAAGAAATCCCCGGAATTAATTGTCAGGAACGTACCAGAAATGAACTGTTGGAAACGTTGAAAATTACACTTGAAGAAGCGCTTGAGTTTAATCGCAACGATGCTCTTGTTTTTGCAGGCAACAATTACTTTGAAGAGCGGATTGCAGTTTGAAACGAAATGAACTTCTCAAATATCTCCGTGGGCACGGTTGTGAATTAGTCAGAGAAGGAGCGCGACATTCTTGGTGGAAAAATCCGTCAGCAAATAAACGTTCTGCTGTTCCAAGACATACGGAAATTAGTAATATACTCGCTAACAAAATATGTAAAGATTTAGAAATTTCGCACGTTAAATAAATATGCAATTAGTTATTTCTGAAGGAAAAATTCCGCACGAATCATCACTTCCCATTATTGACGTTCCTTCCAAACCAATTTTGCGTCGTCCGGAATGGTTGAAAGCAAAGCCGCCAATTGGTGAAGGATATTCGCAGTTGTTCAATATTATGCGTGAGCACAAACTCAATACCGTTTGTGAAGAAGCGCGCTGTCCGAATATGGGAGAATGTTGGAACAGCGGCACTGCAACATTTATGATTTTGGGTGATGTGTGCACGCGCAGTTGCGGATTTTGCAATGTGAAAACAGGTTTACCGACAGAACTTGATGCAGATGAACCGCGCCGTGTTGCCGAAGCAGTGAAGTTGATGAATTTGAAACATGCCGTAATTACTTCTGTAAATCGTGATGAATTGTATGATGGCGGCTCATTTATTTTTGCCGAGACGATTCGTGAAGTGCGAAAACAAAATCCGCAAGCAACTATTGAAGTATTGATTCCCGATTTCAAAGGAGATGTATTTGCGTTGAACAATGTTCTCGATGCATTTCCTGATATTTTGAATCATAATGTCGAAACAGTGCCGCGATTGTATTCAACAGTACGTCCGCAGGCAAAATATGAGCGAAGTCTGGAATTGCTTTTTCGCGCAAAGAAGAGCGGCTTCAAAACGAAAACAGGAATTATGGTCGGGCTTGGCGAAAGGGAAGAGGAAGTGTTGCAAGTGATGAAGGATTTGTGTGAAGTGCATTGCGATATTCTCACCATCGGTCAGTATTTACAGCCGACAAAAAATCATTTGCCTGTCGAGCGATTCGTTCATCCCGATGAATTTTCGATGTACAAAAAAATCGGAATGGAAATGGGATTTCTGCACGTGGAAAGCGGTCCGCTGGTACGTAGTTCATATCACGCAGCGAAACACGTGTAGGAAGATTTGAGATATGGGATTTGTGTAATGAGATTTAAAAACCAGATTCAATAAAAGAATCTGGTTTTTTTATTACAAGTAGAATTTATTGCATTTCTCAATATCTCATCGTGTTCAGATATTGGTTTCCGTTTCTGCAACACATGTTGCAATAGTTAAATCGCCGGTAACGTTCAATACTGTGCGGCTCATATCAAGTAATCTATCTACTCCAAGAATTATTCCGATTCCTTCTCCCGGAACACCGATTGATTGGAGAACAACAACAATCAACGGCAATGAACCACCGGGAACACCCGCCGTACCAATCCCCGCCGCAATAGACATCAATACAACCGTGAGTTGCTGCATAAACGAAAGAGACACGCCAAAAAATTGTGCAAGAAAAAGTACGGTAATTCCTTCATACAGTGCTGTTCCGTTTTGATTTGCTGTTGCGCCGATGGTGAGAATAAAATTGCTTACTTTGCGTGGAAGTTTCAATTGTTCCTCTGCTGTTTTCATTGCAAGCGGTAGTGTTGCATTGCTGGAACTTGTGGAAAACGCAGTAATCATTACTTCGCGGATTGCGCGGTAAAATTCTATTGGCTTGCGTTTTGTAAATAGTTTAATTGCTAATCCATAAATCAGGAATTGATGAATTGCAAGTGCTGTCATTACCACGAGAACATATTTTCCAAGCATCGTAATGATGTTGAATCCGATTGTCGCCGTCACAGAAAACATTAATCCCGCAACGCCGAACGGTGCAAGTTTCATCGCAAATTCAATTATCTTCAGCATAATTGTGAAGAGCGACTCGAAGAATTTTTTCAGCGGCTCTGCTTTCTCTTCACCGACAGCAGACATTGCGAGACCAATGAATAATGAAAACACCATCAGTGCAAGTAACCCGCCATCAAATGCATTCAGCATATCTGCAATGGGATTTTTCGGTATGAGTTCAAGAAGGATTTGCGTGAATGGCTTGATTTGCGTTGCGCGTTCTGTATTGAGTTTTGCTCCCTGACTTTGCAGCATATCCACCATTTTCATTCGCGCATCTTCCGGCAAACCAATGCCGGGCTGAATGTAATTGACAATGCCAATACCAATCAGCACTGCAATGGATGAAAGCAACAAAGTGAAAAGCAATGTTTTAATTCCGATGCGTCCGACTTTACTGACATCGCCAATATCTGCAACTCCATTGGCAAGTGCGGCAATTACCAGTGGAATTACTGCCATAAAAATTATGCGCAAAAAAATCTGTCCCATCGGTCCTGCAACATTTTGCACAATCCACACTACAGCAGGGGCATCCGTATAAAAAATGTTGCACAACATTCCAGCAACGGAGCCGAGAAAAAGTCCGATAAATATTTTTTTGTACAATGGCATTGATTTTATTTTAAGTTATGATATGAATTTATCTTTTTTAAATTTCAAAACGTAAATAACAAATCCCAAATAAATTCTACAATTCATTTACAAAATATTTGTTACAATTTTGTAAGTAGAATGCATCTGGGATTTGTCTCTTGAAATTTTGTATTTCTTTTATGTTACTTGTTCCACACGCTTTACTTCCGGGGCATCGTGCATTACAATGCGTTCAATTCCTGCGCGCAACGTCATTTTTGAAAGCGGACAAATTACGCACGTGCCGAGCAAACGCAATTCCAATACGCCAACATCATTTCGGAAGCGCACGAATTCTACATCGCCTTCATCCGCACGTAAATACGGTCGCGCAGTTTCAAGCGCATGTTCTATACGTGTTAATACATCATTCATTGCAGTATGCGTGCATTGTAGAGAATGTACATTTATTTTTTAATTCATTCCTAAATCAATTTCGATGGAAGGCATTTTTATTTCTGCGCCGTTCATTCTGCGGATACTGATTTGCGCCGCCATATTACGGGCAACAGTATAAAATGCTTTCGCTTGCTCTGAGTCAGGTTCTTTCAAAACAATTGGAGTGCCTTCATCGCCGCCAATGCGTGTATTGGTGGAAATAGGAATTTCTCCGAGAAACGGTACGCCGAGTTCTTCGCTTGCTTTTTTGCCGCCGCCATATGCAAAAATTTCTTCGCGCTCGCCGCAATGTGAGCAGAGAAAGTAACTCATATTTTCTACAATACCGAGCGTTGGCACATTGACTTTCTGAAACATCATAAATCCCTTGCGCACATCTGCAAGCGAAATTTCCTGCGGTGTGGTAACGATTACTGCACCCGTTAAAGGAAGTGTTTGCGCGAGTGTAAGTTGAATATCGCCTGTTCCCGGTGGCAAATCGAAAATCAAATAATCCAGTTCGCCCCATTCCACATCGGTCATAAATTGTTTTAATGCGCCGCTTGCCATTGGTCCGCGCCACACCACCGCCTGCATCGGGTCAACAAGAAAACCGATAGACATAACTTTTACTCCATAATTTTCAAGCGGAATAAGTTTATTGTTTTGCAATGATGGTCGTCCGTTCACAATGCCCATCATCAGCGGAATGCTTGGTCCGTAAATATCCGCATCGAGCAAGCCGACTTTCGCACCTTCCTGTGCAAGTGCGACTGCGAGATTGACTGCAACAGTTGATTTTCCGACGCCGCCTTTTCCGCTGGCAACGGCAATGGTATTTTTTACAAACGGAAGAATTGCTTCTTTTGGTTTTATTTCGCCGCGCACGCTTGCGGTCATTTCAATTGCAATATTTTTTATTTCCGGAAACGATTTGCGAATTGCTTGTTCCGATTGCATTTTCAATTCTTCGCGAACGGGGCAAGCTGGTGTTGTGAGTTCAATTGTAAATTGTACATCGGTGTTTTTTATTTCTATATTTTTTACGAAGCCGAGCGTTACAATATCTTTGTGTAAATCCGGGTCGCGTACAATGCGGAGGGCATCGAGTATGTGTTCTTCTGTTATTGTGTTTTGTTTGGAAAATAATCCCATAAGTGTATTGTTAGTGTATAAAATTTTGCGGGCAAAAGTTACGAAAAAGAGTGCAAAGGGGAATATGATTTTTGTTTTGTTCTGCACAGAGAATATTTCATTGATGCAATCAGGTTGAAAATATTATTCAAAAAGAGCGTCATTTCACAAAATTTAATATTTATTCTATTGACATTGCCAATTTTCTGACGTATATTACTCCCGAAATTTTTTTAGTGAAATGAAAGACCATAATTTTATGAAAATAATTTTGCTCCTCGTGTGTATTACTGCAATGCAAACCTGCAAAGAGAAACCACCCGAGCCGCCCGATACACCGCTGTATAAGAGAAATATATTTCTCTCCGTAGAAGATACCGGTGTTACGGAAATTACTCTGAAAGTAAGCATACCGGAAAGTGTAAAGAACAGAGAATTTATTGTAAAGAGAGACGGGCAAACTCTTTTTACTAACGTACTAACATACGCTGATACTCTATTACTTGATACCGCACTCCTACCCCGCCACAACTACACCTACAAAGCATACCGTATAAAAAAAAAAAAACGATTGACTCAAGCATAATTGCATTTGCAACTACTATGGATACAACGAGCCATGAGTTTGTGTGGACAGTTGATACAATCGGAGTCAGAAGCTATTTATATGATGTAGCCATTATAAATGAAAACAATGTGTGGGCAGTAGGAGAAATACATCTTAACAATAATGATACATTATATGACGTTGCACAATGGAATGGATTGCAATGGAATTTTTTAAAAGCATCAGGTTTTCCCGCTTATGCAGTTTATGCTTTCAGTGCAAATGATGTGTGGATTGGAACAACTGCCCCGCATCATTGGAACGGGCAATCATGGATAGGATATAATGTAACAGGAATTTTTAACGGTTATATAAAAAGAATGTGGGGAATATCAAGTTCAAATTTATATATCGTTGGCTCAAATGGCTCAATGGCTCACTTCAATGGTAGTCAATGGACGAAACTTGAGAGTGGAACAAGTATTAATTTACGCGACATTTGGGGAAGTCCCGATGGTTCAAATCTTTGGGCATGTGGTTATCGCGGCGACCAGAGTGAAAGTATTTTACTTCATTCATCGAATGGGACTTCCTGGCAGGAGTATGGACATGCACCTCCGTATGGCATCTATCAGGATTTATTCAGTAGCGTCTGGTTTCCACGAAATGACAGCGCGTATGTTGTGGGGAATAAAAATATATTCCGTCACTCTCCCAATTCAGCAACAGGGTACAAAAAAAATCCACTAACACTAGGAAACTTTCCATACTGCATACGTGGTAACGACCGCAACGATATTGTTATAGCGGGAGACGACGGAATGGTATGGCATTTCAATGGCGTAACGTGGAAACGATACGCTGAACTGTTTAATCCATTAGACGATTTATCCAGTGTTGCAATAAGCGGTAACACAATCGTTGCAGTTGGAGGGCGCTATTATAATGGAATACGTTGGACTGGAATAATATATAAAGGCGTACGGCAATGAGTTTTTTACAAACATTTTTTTCTCACAAATATTATCAACAGGAAGGATACATTTATGTTTCGATTCTCTTTTCCCCTAAACTATAATCTCATCACACTATTATTCACTGTTCTTATTTTATTCAATATGGAACAAAGTCGTGCGGGTGAAATTGACCAGGTGCTTCAGGATACGCTTGCAGTAATGCATCCCGATTCTTTGGTGCCTGTTATTATTTATCTCGACGCACAAGTAGATTTACATACTCTGGAAGATGCAATGAAACAACAGTACGGAGAACCCATACCATTAACGTTACGGTATCAAAGCGTCATTATCGCATTGCAGTCCATTGCTTCACAAACGCAAACACCAATACTTCAGGGAATAAATCAATTTACACAAGAAACATATAAAGATGTAATTCCATTGTGGGTTGCAAATATTATTTCAATAAAAACGATTCCTGCAAACGTGCAATTAATTGCATCGTGGAACGGAGTACAAATCTTATACTATGATAGTGAAATGATATTAGATGAACCCATAGAAGTAGATTCAACAGAAGAGACTGAATCAAATGCCGCGCAGCCGGGACTTAAAATAATCAATGCGCATAAACTCTGGGCATTGGGATTTACAGGAAGCGGACGACTTGTAATGAATATTGACACCGGCGTTGAAGGAATGAATGTTGCATTACAAAACAGATGGCGTGGATTAGACCCGGGAGTATTACCCACATGGGCGTGGAATGATGTTGCAAATCCGAATTCAATATTTCCAGCCCCCGCATCTATGTCAAAAGGCTGGCATGGAACACATACAATGGGAACAATGTGTGGATTAGATAGTAGAGAGACAAAAAATGATACATTTGGTGTCGCATTCGGAGCAAAATGGATTGCCGCAAGAATTTTTCCTCATGCAAGCACGACAAAAGCATTATGTGCATTTCAATGGGGTATGAATCCTGATAGCAATCTCTCAACAATGTCGGATGTTCCGGATGTAATTAATTGTTCATTTACAGATGGCGGTATAAGTCCTACATCGGATTGTAATGGTGCATCGGGCTATTGGTCAGCCGTTGATGCGGTAGAAGCAGCAGGAATTGCAGTCATCTGGTCAGCAGGAAATGATGGACCGAATGCACAAACAATTTCACCGCCAAAGAATAGAAATGTTACCAACGTAAATTTTTTCACTGTAGGCGCAATCGACGGAAGACATAGTGATTATCGGATTGAAAATTTTAGCAGTCGCGGTCCCTCACGATGTATCAATGAAGATTCTCTTATGTACAAACCGGAAGTTGTTGCCCCCGGACATAGCATTCGTTCAACATATAAAATATCCGGTACACTACGTATGACAGCAACTTCTGCTGCCGCGCCTCATGTTGCGGGTGCAGTCGCATTGTTGAAAGAATTAAATCCTGAACTAACAGGAACGGAATTAAAATATTTGTTGCTCAATACAGCGCACGAATTGGGGGCACCCGGAGATGATAATAGTTATGGAAGAGGATTAATCGACCTTTGGGCTGCATATCAGAATGTCCCGATACCGGTGAGTTTTACTAATGAATATAACAGTACAAATGTCGGAGGAAGTTTATTAGTGGATTATTCTGATATAATACCTTCTGGCGCATTCCGATATCTTCCTATGTTCTCAAATCATATAGTAAAAACAAACAATGAGAGATTTAGAATTAACCCTAACAGCACGGCAAAACATCATCACTGGAATGACGAGATAAGTGAATATAATGTACAACATAATTTTCCGGTTCTCGCAAATTCAAATAATGACCAAATAGCACACTTCCGTGATTTATTTTCCACTACTATACGCAATGAATTACTTGATGCGCCTTCTGTTTCAGGTGGTAATATCGGTTTCCGCGACCCGTGGTATATGTATGCAAACGGTTCTCAACCGGATACGTTTATAAACTTTTCATCACCTTTTTATCCAACAGGGGCACAAGATTCATCCTCTCAAGGGGTATTTTTACATCAAGGTGGTGATACACTAAGTCTTCAACATCCTTATTATTCCATCAAAGCGTTCCATCCGAACAATATACTTGGTTTCACATCATATTTTCTCAACTGGAAAAGTAACGGAGCAAGTATAATTTCCCCTTCATCGCTTGAAACTCCTGTTGTATTTAATAATGCAAACGATGAAGTAACAGCACTTTATAAAGGTCATTTGCTTTCCTCCACGCCGGAAGCAACGTCTTCAAGCAGTCAGAGAAAACTCGCTAAAAGTATTGAAACAGAAAATGTATATTCAGTGTATGAGAGCGCGGGTTCTGTTTTTGAAACTTCACAACGGGAAAATGACCCTTGGGAGCAAGAGCAGGTATTAGAGTTACGTACTGAGACATCAATTGCACGAACACCCTCAATTGGGTACAATAATTTTCGCGATTTTACTGCGTGGGAGCGAGTGAATACCTCAGGATTACACGAAATTCTGGTCAAGCGCACAACATTCACTGACACTATAGACCAGTTTTATGAAAATGAAGAGTTTTACAGTCTGCCATCTGTTTCGTATGGTGGAACAATAGGGCTCAATTTATCAAAAAATATAAACGCGAAACAATTAGCAGTCGTAGTATGGCGTTCGAATGAATCGCTAAAATTTTACCTCCGCTGTGATGGTAGAAATACACAAATATTGGATGGAAGTGTGCCGGGAACCGACAATGATGCATCCAATCCTTCGGTGATAGTAGAAAATTACCAGAATACGGGGAATGAAGATACTTATTTCTATTTCCATGTAACATTTGAATCCCGAGGAATGATTTATTACGGATATGCGCGGTATGATATTGACAATAACAGTGTGGACTGGAGTTACATTTCTCCTGTATTTGAGGAATATCAGGAGATACAAAACCCAGCCAAACCCATTGTAGTACTTCATCCGCCAATAGTTAACGGAAAAGCTGGAAATGAATATCCGTCATCATTGCCGCATATATTCTGGCAGGCACACGTAACAGATAATACGTGCAAAACATCATTCGGCTGTGGAGATTTTATTTTTTACAGAACACTGGTTGATGTTCAATTGTGGGAGTGGTCTGCAATAGATGAATTTACACATTCCGATGGAGGAGATTTTCATCAGGAATTTTCTCCAACAGCGGCAATTCTTACTATTGGAGAAAATAATTATTTGCGTTCTCTGTGGCAGTGTAATGACCATTTAGCGTATTCCGAAAAACTTTTACCGAATGGCAATTGGAGTAACGTACATAGTTTAGAAACTGCATTGCAGGACAATGCAAAATCACCTCACATAGTTTCGAGAGGAGAAAGTTTTTATGCTGTGTGGACGCAAGGAACGGAAGTCCCATATCATATTCGTTCGTATGATTTTACTATCCCAAAACGTCAAAGTAAAATTTTCTCGACAACAGACAAAGATTCGCTTGAAAACCAGTGTTATCCCCGTCGTGGAAGCGTTGATTTTTCAAAAATAAAATTACACGATAGAAAGAACAAGATGAGCGGAACATTTTGGATGACCGTGAATCCTTTTATACATAATATAAATGGATAACCGCAGGAGATTTCGTTCTCTGCGAAAATCAATCCCAAAAAACAACAGGATTGGCTCTGTACGGAAAAGTTTTACATAGAAAGCGGAGATGTTCTTTCCGTAAATAATAAAATGATTCTTGATGACTTTCGCATTGCAAATAATGATACGCGAATAAATCCATATCTTGTAACAATAGAACTCATTGATGCTCACACGAAGCAGATACTTGCAACTGTCCATAAAATAATGTTACAGGATGTAGTTGAATGGAATGTTTCCGATTCTGCTATAGATAATAATTTCACGATGAGTCTGACGGGCTTTGAAAATAAAGAAGTTCTTGTGAGAACACGATTATTAGGTCAACGAGAAAAACTACAAGAGCCAGCGTGGACAGAAATCATTTTGGGCAACGAACAACAAAGCAGCGCAAAAATATTATCACAATCGTCAAAAGAAGAAATTCTTCCAAAAACATTTTCTCTTGAACAAAACTATCCCAACCCCTTCAATCCGGTTACAACAATACGCTATGCAATTCCTGAAAATTCTTATGTATCGCTTAAAATATTTGACATTCTCGGGAAAGAAATAACAACGCTGAAGAACACATTTGAAGAAGCAGGATACAAATCCGTACAATTCGATGCCACAAACTTACCAAGCGGCATTTATATTTATAAACTCTCCGCAGGGAATTTTGTGGATATGAAGAAAATGGTGCTGATAAAATAAAAATTAGATTAGAGTGAATTACCAAAACCCATTCGCTTTCCTGCGGATGGGTTTTTTGTTTCATTGCGCAGAAAAAAATATAACAGAGAATGAGTTTGCCGTCTCATAATAATTTCCTATGTTTTTGCCGATTTTCGATAAACTATTGAACACAAAAGGGAAAAAATAAATTATGCATCCACTACGAACATTTACCGTTATACCTTCTATTCCGAAAAAACTTGAGCGGCTGAAAGACCTTGCCTACAATCTCTGGTGGTCGTGGAATAATGAAGCGATTGAATTATTTTATCAGATTGACCAGGAATTATGGGATGAAACTCATTTTAATCCTGTAAAAATGCTGAACACACTTCCACAAGAAAAACTGAATGCGCTTGCGGAAGATGATGGATTTCTTACGCAATTAGAACGCATCGTGCAGCAATTTGATGCGTATATGAAACGCAAAACGTGGTACGAAAAACATTTTCCTGATGGCTCATCCAAACACATCGCGTATTTTTCGATGGAGTTTGGTGTTACAGATTGTCTGCCGATTTATTCAGGCGGACTTGGTATTCTTGCCGGCGACCATTTAAAATCAGCATCTGATTTGGGATTGCCACTTGTTGGCGTTGGACTTTTGTATCAACTCGGATATTTCCGGCAATATTTAAATGTTGATGGCTATCAGGGAGAGTTGTATCCCACAAATGATTTTTATAATATGCCGGTTCATTTACAACGCCGTGCAGATGGAACACCGCTTACAATTGATGTGCAGTATCCGGGAAGAAAAGTTGTTGCGCAAATTTGGATTGCAGATGTCGGGCGCGTGCCGTTGGTATTGCTGGATACAAACATTGCACAGAACGCCCAGACAGACCAGGATATATGCGATAGATTATACGGCGGAGATTTGGAGATGCGTATTCAACAGGAAATAATGCTTGGTATCGGTGGAATGTATGCGTTGAATGCATTGGGAATGAATCCTGCCGTTCATCATATGAATGAAGGACACGCTGCATTTCTTGCATTGGAGCGTATCAGACAATATAAAGTCAATCATGGACTTACCGTTGAAGAAGCAATAGAAATGTCGCGCGCGGGAAATGTATTTACAACGCATACGCCTGTTCCCGCGGGTATTGATAAATTTCCTACAGATATGTTGAAGAAATATTTCAGCCAGTATTGCGAAGAGTTTCATTTTCCGTTTGAGAAATTTTTAGAACTCGGCATTGAAAAGCCGTGGGATGAATCAGATAATTTTTCAATGGCGGTGTTTGCATTGCGATGTTCTTCTTACACAAACGGTGTGAGTAAACTGCACGGAGAAGTTTCAAGAAAAATGTGGCAAAACGTATGGCCAACCGTTCCCGAAAAAGAAATTCCCATTTATCATATCACCAACGGCATCCATCACCATACATGGATTTCGCGGGATATTGCAGGATTGTTTGACCGCTACATCGGACCGAACTGGCGCGATGACCCTGCAAATACTGATGTCTGGGTGCGTGTTGATAATATTCCCGACGAAGAATTGTGGCGCACTCATGAACGAAGACGCGAGCGATTAGTAGCATACGCACGAAAGCGTTTGAAAATGCAATTGGAACGTCGCGGTGAACCACAATCTGAAATTGAACAGTCCGCATCTGCGCTTGACCCTGAAGCGCTGACCATCGGATTTGCACGAAGATTTGCAACGTACAAACGCGGCAATTTATTATTCAAAAATCTTGAACGATTAGTAAATATTATTACACATAAAGACCAGCCTGTACAATTAATCTTTGCCGGAAAAGCACACCCGAAAGATATGCCCGGCAAAGATATTATCCGCGATATTATTCACAAAGTGCGTGATGAACGATTGCACAGCCGCGTGGTATTTCTTGAAGATTATGATGTTGCGCTTGCACGCTATATGGTGCGCGGTGTGGATGTATGGCTCAATACACCGCGACGACCGCATGAAGCAAGCGGTACCAGCGGAATGAAAGCCGCAGTAAATGGTGTACTGAATCTTTCTATACTTGATGGGTGGTGGGATGAAGGATATGAAGCAGGAAACGGTTGGGCAATAGGTCGTGGAAATTTAGATACGTATGATAATGAAGAATTACAGGATAAAGTTGAATCAGATGCGATTTTTGATTTGCTGGAAAAAGAAATTATTCCTTTGTATTATGAGCGCGGACGAGACCACATCCCGCATCACTGGCTTGCAATGATGAAGCAAAATTTCAAACAGCATTGTCCGATGTTTAATACGCATCGTATGGTGGCGGATTATACACAAAAATTTTATGTTCCGACAGAAAAACGATTCAAAGTGCTTGCCGAAAATCATTTTGATGCCGGAAAAAAATTAGCCCATTGGAAAACAAACATACGCAAACACTGGAATGAAATTCGTGTGAATGCAATTCATACTGATGGACAGGAACATCTTCCGGTAAATTCACCATTGAATGTAACTGCTGAAGTGCATCTTGGTGCATTGGATTCAAAAGATGTGAGTGTAGAAATTATACAGGGCTTAGTGGATAAAAACCAACAAATAATTGATTGGAAGATAGTTCCGCTTGCGCATAAAAAATCACTCGAAAACGGGAATCATCTTTTTGAAGGAGCTATTGTGTGTAGATCCAGCGGTTTGCACGGAATTGGTTTGCGTGTAGTTCCTCAACACGGTGCAATGTGTTCACCCTTTGATTTGGGATTGATTTACTGGGCGCAGTAGAATAATACAAACACCCCGACTGTATTACGCAAGCGGGGTGTTGTGTGTATAGTTCTTTCCAATGCTATTTCGGTTTTGTTCTTCCTAAACATTTAGGAAAAGCAGAAGCGATAGAAGGAAGCGTATTCGTACGTGTTTATTATGCGGAAGGAGGGAAAGAGATTGCAAACATGATGGAATATATATGAGAAAGAGACTTTTTAAAGGGTCTCCTTCTGTAAGAAATAACGTGCGAACTATGTTTCTAAAAATTCAAATCGCCCGGTTCACCGTTCAGTATTCTTCCTTTAATGATACGCTCCTTGTATGTGTCTGAAAGATTCTTGTAAAATAGTAAATTATCGGACATTTTATTGGCTTCAAAGGGAATACCCAATTTGATACGCTGCAAATAATAGGCGTATGCGGGTTCACATGCTTCGGAAAAATATTTCAATTTAAATCGCCGTGCGGTTATTTTTATGGCATCTCTCCAGTCTTCCATTTCTTCCAGTGCAACGGGTTCGTCAATGGATTTCAAAAATTCGTACGCATTGTTGAGGTCATCATCATCATCAATTTTATGCAACGCCCGTTCAGATACGCGGTAGTACGTGAGGAGTTTTTTATCTTCAAACTTAATGATGAAGTTTTCAAGTTGTTTGCCGTCGCAACTGAGATACGGTCGTTTATCGGGGGGAGGTACCAGATTTGCTTCTAATCTTTTTTGTGTTTCAATCTCATCTTGTTTCCTCTCTCTAAGTAAATAGTGCATTTCCTTCTCGCCGCGAATATCAGGCAGCCGGAAGAGATGCGCGGTATTCATATGTTCATTGT
>CAYHPL010000013.1:0-110450 GCA_964358705.1 uncultured Chitinophagales bacterium | reverse complement strand
TTGCTGTTGTGGCGCGATGTGCCTCCCTCTGTCTCCTCCTGAATTTTACACTTATGAATTTTACTGCCGTCGCGCAGGATACCAGTTGCGGTATTGTGTGGTCCACGCCCGTTCTGCTTTCGAAAAAAGAAACAATCGGAGTGGGTACACAGATTAAAGCAGCAGGCGAAATATTGCATGTTACCTGGGAGGGCGGTGGATATAAGTTACCGTATGCGCGTTCTACTACGAATGGTATTTCATGGGATTCTACCCGTAATATTCTACCTAATACAAATTGGAGATTAGCAGCTCCTTACCCAAGAATAGTCGTTGAGGACTCGATGGTATTTATTATCGCAACAACGGCATCATGGGTATTTTCAGATAGTCTTTTTGTTTATTTATTGAAATCCCACGACAGCGGAACAAATTGGGATTATCCGAAAATGGTAGTAAATAAATCGCGCACACAGACGAATCGTGATTTTGTTGGAAATAAAGACACACTTATTTTACAATATGATTTGATGGACGGCCATCCGCATAGTTTTATTGTGTCACAAAATCAAGGGAATAATTGGGATACAACCCTATCCGTTTCCCCGGCGTATCCAAACTGGAATAATATAAATCTATATGATGGCATTTTGCACAATGTTTATGATGATGTCAGTCATTATTATTCAAGAGAAGTCGTGCATCGCCGTTCGTCAAATCTCGGAGATTCCTGGAGTTCTTTTCACCGTGTATCTGATAATGACAGTATGAATTCGGGAGAAGTACAAATGCTGAATGGATATACTGACCAGTCAAAGAAAGTGCACCTGATGACAGCGTATAAGGATGCAAAGCATGGTTGTATCGGATTTGGCTGTAGTATTATTTTTAAGGAGAGCACGAATAACGGTTCTCAGTGGAGTGATGAAGTACTGATGACAGAAATGCCTAACGGCGTAGGCTCATTCATTGCACAATATAAATCACAAATTATCGTGTATTGGGGAAATGTTACTGACAATCACTGGGATTTTCGCTACAGCCGCGATTATGGCGCTCACTGGTCTCCCGTCTGTTCACTTGTTCCATCATATATAGGAGATGTCTCTGTTGCAATTACAGAGACAGCAATTCACGTTGTGTATTCCTACAAAGAAAAACCGTCCGATGAGTATCTTGAAATTTATTATAAGCGCGGCACATTCCTCACACGGGTTAATGAAACAGATTCAGAATTACCTCAGGAAATAACGCTTGCGCAGAATTATCCCAATCCTTTTAATCCGCAAACGGCTATTGGCTTTTCGCTGTTGGCTGTTGGAATTGTAACCTTAAAAGTATATGATATTTTCGGCAAAGAAGTTGCGACATTAATAGACGAGAAAAAGGAAGCGGGAATGCACAGCGTGGAATGGAACGCGGAAGGAGTTGCAAGCGGGATGTATTTTTACCGGCTTGTGGTAACGGGTAATAAAAATATATCGCGGGTACTGACAAAAAAAATGATTGTAATAAAATGAACTCTCCGTCTCCTTCCTTATCGAAAAAGAGAAGGAAACAGAGAGCCAAAAAAGTTTGGAGCGGAAGTCGCACTACCTCCGCTCCAGGGAGATAACGGCAGGAACGTATTTTACTCTCTATCAAGCGTACAGATACATCTTGCCGCCACTCTTTTTTTATGTAGTGAAATAAATAACACATAAATATACACACATTTATGAACACTAATAATAACGTGGCTTTTTATTTAGCCGCATTTACAACGAAGAACAATATTTCCGGAATCTTCGGAAATTGTTTTTCATTTAATCGCTCTGTCGTTAAGAATTTCTTATCGCTGATTGCTGTACTTTGTTTGCTTAACGCCGGTATTGTGTATTCACAGAATTGGCAATATACTAACGGACCGAATTACCTCCATAACGTAAAAGACCTTGCAAGCGGAAAAAGCGGTTCTTCGCAAAAAATTTATGCCGCGGATGTAGAAACATTAAAAATTTCCACTGATAACGGCGTCAGCTGGAAGCCAACAACAGATGTAGGATATTCACTTTCTCCTCTTGTTGTTGGATGTTATACAACTAATCCTCAATATGCAGCGTGGGCAAAATCTGGTCAGATTTGGAAAACGGATAATAGCGGAGATAATTGGAATGCTGTTACAAACCCTGCACCTACTTATACACCCACACGTTTAAATTATCACTCCACAAACAGTAACATTATTTTTCTTGGAACAGAAAAAGTGGACGAACAATCGTCTATGTGGTGTAGTACCAATAGCGGCGCGAATTGGTATGCAGGAGATTTTCTCTCACAAGCAATAACCAATGTGAACGATATACTATCGTATTCAGATGTCGTATGGGCTTGCGGTTCAAAAGATCCGATGAGTACGCCTGCAGACGGAACGTCTGACCCTCCAACAGAAGTATCAAAAAAAGGAGTATGGCGGTCCACGAATGAAGGACTGAATTGGACATTTAAGGGAAATTTTGGAAATGACGGAGAACAAAATGTTTCTGCAATGGGTATTTCTGCAAACCCGAATGCACCGTATGATAAATTCTTATTTGCCGCAGTGTACACTTCATCGAACACGGCAATACTCTATCAATCAACAAGTACAACGCCCGCAGAATTGGGAAATACGTGGACTGTTTGTTATAACCAATTTACTACCCTCAACGTACATCAGATACGCTCCATAAAAGTAAATCCTGCAAATTATATGCACATTGTAATAGCAACGGATAATGGCATATACTACAGTACGACGCGCGGCATTAGCTGGACGGCACAAAATACGGGACTCGCTGAATTAAACACGCAGAGAATATTATTTGATTTGAACAACGCGGGCGGCAATAAATTACTTACTGCAACAACCAAAGGTATTTATCGTACAACAACATCTGGAGGAACATGGTCGTTCACAAATTCCGGTGCAACGGCGTATAATACCTCGAGCGTTTCTTTTCAAAACGGAACGGCACACGCCGTATTTGCAGGGTATTCAGGCATCAGCCGTTATGTTTCAGGATGGGGGACTTCTCCAATTCCAATTACAAGCGGGACATTTTCCGGAGAGTATGTTGCAATAAATACTTCCAATACTAATTATGCTTCTGCCTGCGGCACTTTTAATAACAAAGCGGCTATCTATACCCGTTCAGATGGAGCAAACGGATGGGTGCAGGCAAAAGTAAGCAGTACGGTTGGCACAAAATATTTTTTACTTATCGCTGACCCGAAAGCAAATTCATCACGTGTCTATGCAGGAGGAATTTTAAACGGCACAAATTTTTCGTACAGTACAAACTTTGGGTCAAATTGGACAGATGTTCTTGTCAGTAACGCGAATAATTCTACTGTGAATGCGTTCGCGATTGATGCATCAACTGGTACGGCATATTCGACATTGATATACGCAGGGTTGGATTTTGGGAAGGGTTTATATAAGTCTGGAAATGCAGGGGTTTCGTGGACACCAATAGATATTGGTTTTGTTCCCATCAATATTACATCTATTGCAGTGAATTCTAATTCTCCCACATTAGCAAACACTGTTTATTTTATGGCGGATAATTGGTTATATAAAACAACCGATAAATTTGCAAGTTTTCCCACACAAGTTTGGTTTCTTGGAAATGTTAAGCAGCTTTTATTCCATCCTTCATATCCTAATGATGCGATGCACCTATGGGCTATTGTTAATCCAGAAAACGGAATTGATGACCAAATAATCAGTACCTCAACTGGCGGGGAATCTTGGACAGAAGTAAACACTATTGATGGTCCAAATTACATTCCTCGACCTTATAACGATCTCCGCCGTGATCCGGCAAATAATGCATTGATATATGTCGCATCTAAGACAGGTGTGTATAAGATAGATATTGCACCGGAACCATTGACAAGTGTTATAGATTATAATACGACTAATCCTCCTTCGATGAGCGTACATCCAAGAATAATGTGGGATGCATGCCCGGAAGCAGATTTTCAAATTTATAAGATTTATAAAAAAGTAGGCATAGGTCCGACTATCTATATTGCATCTACAACAGGGACATTTTATGAGGATGTTAGTGAAATAATTAGTTCTTCTGGAAATGGCACAAGTGTTGATGCTATATATACGGTAAAAATTGTTGATATGGGCAATAATGTTTCAGGAGCTTCTAATGCTGTTGTGATACCGATTCAATACATTAGCTCAGAGAAAGTACGCAATAGCAATCTACGCGACCTCCCCAAAGAATTTTCTGTTGAACAAAATTTCCCTAATCCATTCAATCCGACAACGACGATTAAATTTGCATTACCGGTTGATGCAACTGTTTCTTTGAAAATTTTTGATGTCAACGGAAAAGAAATTGCAACATTAGTGAATGGTGTAAAAGAAGTGGGATTCTATGAAGCATCTTTCGATGCAAAGAAACTTGCAAGCGGTGTGTACATCTATAAACTCACCGCAGGAAATTTTTCGGAAACAAAGAAAATGATGTTGATGAAGTAGAAAATGCCGTTCTTTGAAGTGGCAGGCAGGGAATGATAAATAGAACAAATGCGGTTTCAAAAAAAATGGAACCGCATTTATTTTATTTTACGTATTCCAAACAAATTTTTCTATTTTTAGCCCGTTATTTTTTACGCACTATGGAATTACCCGTCATTATTTTACTAATTGGTATTCTTTTCCTTATCGCTTTGCTCTGGAAAAAAATCTCATCACAACCATCGCAGGATATTTCGCAGCCAATGCTGCTGATGCAACAGCAGTTGGATGGATTGCGGAATGAAATGCGCGGCGCACTGCAAGCGACAAATTCGAACCTTACCGAAAATTTAAAAAGCACTTCTGATGTGTTGTTCCAATCACTAAATAATACTTCAAATGCTGTGCAACAAAATTTATCGAATGTTACTAATGCAGTGAACGAGCAACTATCTCAAATAAATTCAAATATGCATCAGCAACTCACCGCTGTTTCACAGCAAATGCAAGCGCAAACCGGAATGGTCGGAAGCCGTCTTGATAATGCGGCGCGTGTGATAGGCGATGTGCAGAAAAATCTTGGCGAACTCGCAAAAATTGCAACGGAAATGAAAGATGTCGGACAGAATGTTTCGACATTGAGCGATTTACTTCGTGCGCCGAAATTTCGTGGCGGCTTCGGTGAACTGATGTTGGAAGATATGCTCAAACAAGTGTTGCCTTCGCAGAATTACCAAACGCAGTACCGCTTTAAAAATAATCAACTTGTTGATGCGGTAATATTTACTGCGGGCGGAATTGTTACAATAGATTCCAAATTTCCACTGGAGAATTTTAGAAAATTAGTTGCGTCAGAAAATGAAGCAGAGAAAAAATCGTTACGCAAAACATTTCTCTCTGATATTAAAAAACACATTGACGCAATTGCAACAAAATATATTCTTCCGGATGAAGGAACATTAAATTTTTCACTGATGTATATTCCGGCAGAAAATGTGTATTACGAAGCAATAATAAAAGATGAAATAACGGAAGAAGGATTGATGGTCTATGCAACTAAAAAACATGTTGTTCCCGTTTCACCCAATAGTTTTTATGCCTATTTGCAAGTGATAGCACTGGGCTTGAAGGGTTTACAGGTCGAAAAAACAGCGAAACAAATTCTCGATGCAATAAATCGGCTTGATGGCGATTTTACAAAAGTGCGCGAGTCATTTGATGTGCTCGGTTCGCATCTTGAAAATGCTAAAAAGAAGTATGATGAAAGTGATAAGCGATTGCAACACGTGGAAGAGCGTTTTGCAAACATCACGAATGCAACAATTGGCAATGAACATCAGCAAACGCTGCTCCAATGATGCACACTTTATTTCAAGGAAAACTTTCATTGCTTCGCTTTGCAATCACGTTTTCAAACAGTATATTCTCCCGCGAACTTTTACAATTCGCCCAAAATTCACAAACACATTTTTGATTTACTAAGAGATAACTATGGCAGAACTTGACGAAATACTTGACGAAGAAATGCAGCAAATGGTGAGCAAAACAAATGCCGCAAAAATTTTCAATGCAGATGTTTTTATGCAGCCCGTAAAAATACTGCAGCGCAATACTCCCATCTCTGTCGAAGAGGGAGTTTCTGTGGATCACGCACTTAAAATAATGATTGGAAAAAAAATCGGGTGTATGCTGATAACACAAAATAAGAAACTCAGCGGCATCGTTACAGAAGGAGATATTACACGTCGGTTTGTTCCATTAAAACGCGATGCGGCAGAAGTAAAAGTTCAGGAAATAATGTCGAGGAATCTCACCACGCTTGATATAAATGATAGCATTGCTTTTTGTTTGAATGCTATGGTCATTGGCGGGTTTCGTCATATTCCGTTAGTCAACGATGAAAACATTCCCGTCGGTGTTGTTTCTGTAAAAGACATAATGAATTATGTCGTAAGTTTTTTTCCCGAAGAAATATTAAATCTTCCTCCCAAACCAATGCATTCGACATTTGAACGAGAGGGAGCATAACTCACTACACACAAATCTATTTTTATAAAGGAATTATTGTATGCACACACTTAAAAAAAACAAAGCAAAACGAATAGGAATTCTCACAGGCGGCGGAGATTGCCCGGGATTAAATGCCGTTATTCGCAGTGTAGCAAAACCTGCGATGTCATTTATGAATGCAACTCTTGTAGGAATTGAAGATGGTTTTGAAGGAATGGTTGACGGACGCGCGCGTGAACTCGGACGACGCGATGTTTCAGGAATAATTAATCTTGGAGGAACAATTCTCGGCACATCCAACAAAGGCGACCCATACCATTTTCCAGTGGAGAAGAAAGGAAAAATTGAAATTCAGGATTGCTCAAAAAAAGCAATTGCAAATTATAAAAAATGGAAACTTGATGCGCTTGTTGCAATCGGCGGCGATGGCACCATGCACATTGCAGAAAAACTTTCCAAAGAAGGATTGAATGTTGTCGGCGTTCCAAAAACAATTGATAATGATTTAATGGGAACAGAAATTACATTCGGACACCATTCCGCTGTTGCAATTGCTACTGACGCTGTTGACCGTTTGCAAACGACTGCATCTGCGCACAAGCGTGTAATGATTCTCGAAGTGATGGGACGTTATGCGGGTTGGATTGCATTAGCATCAGGAATAGCAGGAGCGGCAGATATTGTTTTGATCCCTGAAATGCCTTTTGATATGAAGGCAGTATATCATTATTGTCTTGAACGAAGCAAAGGCGCAAAGTTCACCATTGTTGTTGTTGCCGAAGGCGCAAAGGAACGCGGCGGAGATATTATTGTTGCAGAAAAAGATATTAAGCGCACAGACCCGATTCGGTTGGGCGGCATAGGAAATTATATCGCAAAACAAATTCAGGATAATACGGGATTAGAAACCCGCGCGACAATTCTCGGTCATGTACAGCGTGGCGGAAGTCCAACTGCATTTGACAGATTGCTTGCAACAAAATATGGTTCAATGGCAGCGTTGGCGATTGCAGAAGATAATTTTAATTCGATGGTGAGTTTGCGCGGTGATAAAATAGTTACAGTTCCACTTCGTGAAGTTATCGGTAAACAGAGATTAGTTTCTGAAGATGACCAAATGATATTTGCTGCGAAAGCAGTAGGAATGACGTTTGGAGAAGAATAATTTGTAAGCAATTTCATTAAGTTTTTTGTGAAATTCGCATAACAATGTTTGTATGGGGGAACATACTATTTCGATAACACATGTAACGCCGGATATGCTTTTGAAAGCATATTCTATGGGAATATTTCCAATGGCAGAAAAGAATGACGGAGAAATATTCTGGTATTCACCTGAACCAAGAGCAATAATTCCGCTGGATAATTTCAAAGTATCGCGCAGTCTTCGGCAGATATTAAAAAAAAATATTTTTGAAATCCGAACTGATTATTCTTTTGAACAGGTAATTCGTGGATGTGCGCGTCGAGAAGAAACATGGATTTCTGAAGAAATAATCAGAAGTTATTCTGAGTTGCATCATCTTGGATTTGCGCATACTGTCGAAGTGTGGAAGAATGAAAAACTTGCAGGTGGACTCTATGGCGTTGCTGTTGGTGCGGCGTTTTTTGGAGAATCAATGTTTTCTTTAGAAAAGAATGCGTCGAAAGTAGCGTTGTTCTACTTAATTGAGCTATTAAAGAAAAAACAATTTGAACTGCTTGATACACAATACATTACTCCGCATCTTCAGCATTTCGGCGCGATAGAGATTTCAAAGCAGGAATATTTAAGGAAACTCGCAGTAGCAATTGCAAAAAAAGGAGTGAGTTTTTAATTTCAAAAAAATATTTTTGAAAAAATTGTTTCACTCATTACTGATGGCACAGTTTTTGAAATATGAATATACAATGGAGTGAAACTTCATTCAGTTTTAAGGAAAATAATTGTTATTTAATAAAATTTTTAAAAAGGTTTCTTATATATGAGAATTGGAATACTCACAGGTGGCGGCGATGTCCCCGGATTAAATCCGTGTATTAAAGCCGTAGTTACTTGTGCTAATGATAGTGGAAGCGAAGTTGTCGGCATCCGTCGCGGATGGGGAGGATTATTGAATTATAATCCTGATGATGAACGCAATCAGGAGGAATGGATAATTCCACTTAACCGAGGAAATACACGAACGATTGATAGAACGGGAGGAACTTATTTACATACATCGAGAACAAATCCCGGAAAAGTGAGAACAAAAGAAATTCCTGCGTTTTTAAAAAGCCAGTATTTCGATGCAGAAAAAGAAAAAGTAGATTGTACAAAGCACGTTTTGCGTGTTCTTGCGCATTTAAAAATTGATGGACTTATTGCCATCGGCGGCGATGATACATTAAGTTATGCTGCACGTTTGCACAAAGAAGGTTTCCCGATGGTGTGCATTCCGAAAACAATGGATAATGATGTGTTCGGTACGGATTATTGCATTGGCTTTTCTACTGCAGTAACACGAAGTGTGGAATTCATCCATGCGCTTCGTACGCCAACCGGCTCGCATGAACGAATTGCTGTCGTGGAATTATTTGGTCGCTATTCAGGAGAAACATCGCTGATTGCAGCATATCTTTCAGGAGTTGACCGCGCAATTATTTCTGAAATTGATTTTGATATGAATAAACTTGCAGAATTTTTGATACAAGACCGTGAATCAAATCCGAGTAAATATGCAATAATGACTATTTCAGAAGGCGCTAAACCTATCGGTGGTGAAATGATAATGACAGGTGAACCGGATGCATACGGACATAAAAAACTCGGACGAATTGGAGATTATGTAAGTAAAGAAATCGAACGTATGTCCGGTGTACAAACAGTGTATCAGCAACTTGCATATTTAATGCGAAGTGGCGCTCCGGATGCATTGGATTTAATGGTAGCTTCAAGTTACGGTTATCTTGCCGCAGAATTGCTTCTGAATAAACGCACCGGACGAATGGTTTCGTTGCGCGATGGAAAATACACAACTGTTTCTATCAATATCATTACAGAAGGGAAAAAACGTGTGGATGTTGATGAGCTGTACGATATTGCTTCATATCGTCCGAAAGTAGCGCATTTACTCGGCAAGCCGATGTTTTTATATTGATGTACTTCTTATGTTTCATACAACAGCCACTATGTTTTTTCTATGAGAATGTAGTGGCTTCTTTATATTTTTTATGTCCAAAATAATTACAAAATATACCTGTCAATCATGCGGATATGTTTCACCGCGCTGGGCAGGAAAATGTCCGAACTGCAATGAATGGAATTCCTTTGTTGAAGAAATTACTGCATCGTCTTCTAAAAAAACTGCACACAAAATAAAAGAGAGTGCGAATATTGTTGCGCTTGATGCTGTTTCAGCTGAAGAAAATGCGCGCATCAAAACATCCATCGAAGAATTTGACCGTGTGCTTGGCGGTGGAATTGTTGCAGGCTCTGTCATTCTTGTTGGCGGCGACCCGGGTATCGGAAAATCTACGTTGATGATGCAATTTGCCGGTGCGATTAGCAACGTAACAGTGCTGTATATTACAGGAGAAGAATCGTTAAAGCAAGTGCGATTGCGTTCCGAGCGATTAGGATTATCTGCGTTGAAAAATGTTTTTCTTCTTGCAGAAACGAATATGGAAATAATTATTCAGTTGCTTGAAGAACACAAACCGCATATTGTAATTGTAGATTCCATTCAAACAATGTACTATGCGCAAATGGAAACTCCCGCAGGAAGCGTCGGACAAGTGCGCGAGGCTACTTCTGCGTTTACAAAATTTGCAAAACAATACAACATTCCGGTTTTTCTTGTCGGACATGTTACAAAGGAAGGCGTGCTTGCGGGACCAAAAGTAATTGAACACATGGTGGATACGGTGTTGCAATTTGAAGGCGATACGCATTATTCCTATCGTATTTTGCGCGCAATGAAAAATCGTTTCGGTTCTACAAATGAAATTGGAATTTTTGAAATGCACGATGTCGGTTTGCGTGAAGTGAAAAATCCATCCGAATTATTTCTTTCTGAAAGAAAGCGAGGAAGCAATGGCTCTGCTGTGATTGCTACGATGGAAGGCACACGACCAATTCTCGTTGAAGTGCAGGCGTTGGTAACTGCAACAAGTTTTAATATTCCGCAACGCAATGCAACAGGTTTTGATTTGCGTCGCTTATCAATGCTTCTTGCTGTTCTTGAAAAGCGTGTCGGAATGCGGCTCGGACAGTATGATGTGTTCGTTAATGTTGCTGGCGGCGTGCGTCTTGATGAACCAGCAAGCGATTTGGGAATTGCAACCGCAATCGTTTCGAGTTTTCGCAATCAGTCAATTGAAGCACAGACAGTTGCTGTTGGTGAAATTGGATTGGGAGGAGAAATTCGTACGATAAGTAATATTGAGCGCAGAGTGCAGGAAGCTGAAAAACTCGGATTTAAGCGCATCATTGTTCCGAAAAATAATATGAAAGAATTACGCAAGGAAAATTCTATTGTTATTATTGGCGTTGATGATGTAAAAGAAGCGGCGGAAGAATTACTACCATGAAAAAACAACTGCTGCTCGCAACAAATAATATTCATAAAGTAGAAGAAATTAAAACCATTCTCTGCAATCTTCCCATAGAAATTCTGACTTTAAAAGATTTGAGAAAAGAAATAGAAGTTGTTGAAGATGGAGAAACACTTGAAGAAAATGCACTAAAGAAAGCACGCGAAATTTTTACGGCAACAAAAATTCCTTCACTTGCGGATGATACTGGGCTTGAAGTGTTTGCGCTGAATAATGCTCCCGGAGTTTATTCTGCACGCTATGCGGGAGAAAATGTAACGTATCAAGATAATTGCAGCAAACTTTTAAATGAGATGAAAAATATTCAGGAAGAAAATCGCGGAGCGCAATTCCGAGCGGTTATTGCCTTTGTTGCAAAAGATTTTGAAAAAACTGAGGAAGGAATTTGCACAGGGAAAATAATTCATTCATCACGCGGCGCACAAGGTTTCGGGTACGATCCGATTTTTCTTCCCGATGGATTTCAACACACTTTTGCAGAACTTTCATCTGAAGAAAAAAATATTATTTCTCATCGCGGACAAGCATTGAAAAAAATGAAACTCATTTTGGAGCAATACTATCAGTTATAAAATAGCTGTCAATATTTCTTTCTTTCAGAAATAATTTCTTTAGAGTAAGAAATATTTTCTTCTTTCTTCTGTCAATATTACTGCCTATGAATTTTACATCTAAGAATTTTTTATAAAATTATTTGATTTTGCAGTTTAGTTATTCTGGCACGGTGTTTGATTATATAAGAAGTGAATTCATAAATAATAATTCAACAATATTTAATCAACAATAATAGAAAGGCAAAATCTATGACACTTACTCGATGGACACCAGTCCGCAACAATACCCGATGGAATCCGTTTAATGATTCCCCTTTGTTCGATGTCGAACAACGTATGCAGCGTTTGATGGATTCTTTTTTCTCAAACGGTACTTTGAATGATGATGGAATTCTCTCTTCCTTTGCGCTCGCAGTGGATATTGCAGAACACAACGATTACTATGAAGTAACGGTGGATATTCCCGGTGTGCAAAAAGATGATATCAAAGTTACACTCGAAGACCGCACGCTCACCATAAGCGGTGAAAAGAAATTTGAGAACGAAGAAAAGAAAGATGCATACCATCGCATTGAACGACGCTACGGACGTTTTGAACGTTCTTTCACGCTTCCCTCTTCTACAAAAACAGAGAAGATTGATGCAAAATATAACAATGGTGTACTAACGCTGATTGTTCCGAAGAAAGAAGAAGCAAAGCAACGTACGATTGAAGTAAAAGTGAACTAATCCTTAATAGGATAGTGAATGAAGAAAGGCGGAAGTTTAACCACTGCGGGGGAAAATTTCCGCCTTTATATTTTTTTTTGATACTCTCTGTTGAGAAAGTATATTGTGCGCGATTATTTTTTGAAAAACAGATTGTATGTCCCAAACGTTTTTACGCGGCATTTGCCATCTCGATGCAGATTGTTTTTATGCATCGGTGGAAACAATTTTCAAGCCGGAAAAGCGCGGAAAACCATTTGCGGTAATTTCGCACGTCGGTGGGATTGTGCTTTCTGCATCGTACGAAGCGAGAAAATTTAAAGTAAAAACAGGCACACCAACGTGGGAGGCAATAGCATTGTGTCCCGAAATCTCTTTTGAGCCAGTAAATTTTCCGCGTTACATTGTGTACTCGCGAGCGATGATGGAAATTCTGCGCACATTCACACCGGATGTTGAAGAGTATTCTATTGATGAAGCATTTTTTGATTTAACAACGGTGCAGCAATTTCACGGTTGCTCGTATGAACAGATTGCCCGCAACATTCAAAAGAAAATTTTTAGCGAGCTCAATCTTCCTGTTTCGATTGGCGTTGCGATGAATAAGACGATGGCAAAACTGTGTTCCGATTATAATAAACCGATGGGAATTACTGTCGTTGCAGAAGAAGGCAGAGAAGTTTTTTTAGGAAAAGTAAAACTTGATGACGTTGCTGGCATCGGACGGCATAATAATGAACGATTGCACGGAAACTGCATCACATCACTTCTCGAATTTATACGCACGCCCACTTCGCGTATTAGAAAAATATTGGGTATCAATGGCGTGCGATTACAACTTGAATTGAGAGGAATTCCATCGCTCGGGCTGCAGATGGAAAGAAAAAAACCGAAATCCATTTCGCGTAGCAGAACGTTTGCAAAACTTACTGCATCATTTGATTTTTTATTTGCAGAACTTATTCGCCATCTTGAAGACGTAACAATGAAACTGCGCGAACATCATTTGACAGCAAAACGTATCGGAATATTTTTACGAATGCAGGAAAATTACCGCACGGTCGGAACTGTACAAACGCTCGAAAATTTTACAGACGATACAATTATTCTTGTGCAACACGTAGAACAAATGTTAAAAGAATTGTATCTGCCAAAAACTGCATATCGCTCATCCGGCGCTTATCTCACAGATTTGCATGATGTCTATGGAGTCAGCGCAGATATGTTTTCTCATTTGAAAGATGATGAGCGTCGTCAACTCAATGCTGCGATAGACGATATCAATAAGCGATTCGGAAAAAAAACAATTACCATCGGCGCAGCAACATTGCTTCATCCTAATAAAGAAAAAGAAGAGGAAGCAGATGTAGAAATTTCTTATGTGAATCGCTTTATGGCGTTTTAGATTCCGATTTCACTGTCGGAATTTTGTTATATTTCTTCTGCAAATTTTAAACAAAAAATAGGAACAATATTTCAGATATGGTTAAAAAGAAATACGAAAACATTGCAACCAAAGAACAAGCCATTGCAGAAGCAAAACGATATTTATCAAACGCCAAAGAAACGATTGCAAAAAGCCCTATTGACCCTTATGGAAAAATCTATGAAGATTCAAAGTATGTACGGGAAGGTGCTGGTATTGCTTATCTTGCTGCATTAAAAGCATTTGATGGATGGTTGTTGGGAAAAGGTGTTTCGCCAAATAAACTGCCAAAATCAATAGAGGAGTATTGGCAAATTGAAAAGAAAATTCCATACAATGGAAAATTGTCATCGGATTTTACACTCGTTTATCAAAATCTTCATATCGGCGCATACTATCAGGGGATGGTAGATATTACAATGATAAAAAACGGATTACGGGCAGTAAAGGAAATTATTGGGATGTTGGAGAAGTAAGAACATTTTGTTTTTTTATTTTCAGACTAAGTTATTTGTAATGGTTCAGTGTAGTTTAGTAATACTCTAATATTCACCTTTAACATTATTTTTTATAATTATTTTTTTTAAACTACTTTGGCAGACAACAAAATAATATTTTCAATGCTCGGCGTAGGAAAAGTCCACAAGCCGAATAAACAAGTTCTTAAAGATATTTACTTATCTTTTTTTTATGGCGCAAAAATTGGTGTGCTCGGGTTAAACGGCGCAGGGAAATCAACTCTCCTTCGCATCATTGCGGGTGTGGATAAAGATTATCTCGGTACAATTCAAAGTCAGAAAGGAATTACCTTCGGGTATCTTTCGCAGGAGCCGGAACTGGATAATTCAAAAACGGTGAAAGATATTGTAGAAGAAGGCGCGGCAGAAATTGTGAATCTCGTAAAAAACTACAATACCATATCAGAAAAATTTTCCGAACCCGATGCAGATTTTGATACGCTATTGCAACAGCAAAGTGAATTGCAGGAAAAAATTGAACATCTTGATGCGTGGGATATTGACAGCAAACTTGAGCAAGCAATGGATGCGCTGCGATGTCCTGCAGGAGATACTTCTGTTGCTGTTCTTTCTGGTGGTGAGCGACGTCGTGTTGCGTTGTGCAGATTACTTTTGCAGCAGCCCGATGTGCTTTTGCTTGATGAACCGACAAATCATCTCGATGCGGAATCGGTTGCGTGGCTGGAACATTTTCTCGGACAATACAAAGGAACTGTTCTCGCTGTTACACACGACAGATACTTTCTTGATAATGTTGCAGGATGGATTCTTGAATTGGACAGGGGAGAAGGAATACCGTTTGAAGGAAATTATTCTTCGTGGTTAGACCAAAAGAAGCGACGGTTGGAAATAGAAGAAAAACAGGAATCGAAACGACAAAAAGCATTAGCACGTGAACTCGAATGGGTGCGGATGAATCCAAAAGGACGACACGCAAAAAGTAAAGCGCGTATTTCTGCGTATGAAAAAATGTATGCAGAACAGGGAGAAAAGCGCGATGAAGAGGTAGAAATTTATATTCCACCCGGTCCGCGTCTCGGAGAAATTGTTATTGATGCAGAAAATGTTGCGAAAGGATATGGTGATAAATTATTATTTGAAAACCTGAATTTCGCATTGCCTGCCGGAGGAATCATTGGCGTAATTGGTCCGAATGGCGCTGGAAAAACTACATTGTTCAAACTGATTACGGGACAAGAAAAATCAGATAGCGGTACATTTCGTATTGGTGAAACAGTGAAGCTTGCATACGTGAATCAAAATCGTCCACTCGATGCAAAGAAAACAATTTGGGAAGAAGTTTCCGGCGGGGAAGATATTTTGAAAATCGGCAACAGAGAAATTAATTCACGCGCATATCTTGCACGATTAAATTTTAGTGGGACAGAACAACAAAAACTGACATCACAACTATCGGGTGGTGAACGGAATCGTGTTCATCTTGCAAAAATGCTGAAAGAAGAAGCGAATGTTCTTTTGCTTGATGAGCCCACGAATGATTTGGATGTCAATACATTACGCGCATTGGAAGAAGCACTATTGAATTTCGCAGGTTGCGCAGTTGTTATTTCGCACGACAGATGGTTTCTCGACAGAATTGCGACGCACATACTTGCATTTGAAGGTGAAAGTATTGTAACATGGTTCGATGGAAATTATTCCGAATACGAAGAGCATCGTAAAAAAATATTGGGAATTTCTGTTGAACAGCCGCATCGCATTAAGTATAAAAAACTCATTCGCTCTTGAAACAACAAATTCACTTTGAAGGCATTGGCGTAGTCCATTTTTATCGAACGCGCAGAGCAAAAAATATTGTCTTGCGCGTTCGTCCTTTTGCGGGTGTTACGGTTTCTTTTTCGCCCTTCATTCCGTTTGAAAAAGCAAAAGAGTTTGTGCTTTTAAAAAGAGAATGGATTGTAAAGCAGCAAGAAAAAATATCTTTGCTGGAAAAAAAGAATATTGCGAATGAATCGCTTCCATTTTTTACACGGCATCACACAGTGGTATTTGAACAAATAGAGGGAACGCTTGTGCATTTGTCTATTCGTAACGGAGAAATAAAAATTTCATATCCACACAACATTACCACAACCCATCCTGTTGTGCAGAAAGTGATTCGCAAAGGATTGATTGAAGCGTATCGCATTGAAGCGAAAGAATTTCTTCCGCAGCGCGTGAGTGAACTTGCAAAGAAATTCGGGTTTTCATTTCGCAGTGTTGCAATAAAAAATATGCGCTCACGATGGGGAAGTTGTTCAAAAGAAAATAATATTAACCTGAGCGTGCATATAATGCGTCTCTCCGATGAATTAATTGATTACATCATTCTGCACGAACTTGTGCATACGCAAATAAAAAATCACAGCAAACATTTTTATGATAAACTCAATGCAGTGTGCGGCAGTGTTGATGTGCTGGAGAAAAAAATGAAAGCGGCGGGAGTGGTGTTGTATTAAAACCAAAAATCTATTTTGTGTATAGGAGAAGATTAGTATATTTTCCCGCAATTTTTTGCAGTGCTGGTGTAGCTCAGTGGTGGAGCAGCGGTTTCGTAAACCGCAGGTCGTCGGTTCAAGTCCGACCACCAGCTCGAGTTGAATGTCATTGTATCTTGTACACAATGACTATTTTTTTCTCGTAATAATACATAGACAAATATTTCCCCGATACAATTTACATATCCCTCGCAATGCAAAGGAATTTTTACACTATTGTTTTCAATGTGCAAATTTTTTTTTCTGCTATTGCTGTTATTACTTCCAACCAAATTTCTTCTTGCACAGGATGAAATTCCGTTTCTGAAAGGACCGGGCTATCCCGTTCCATTTGATGACCAGGATAGAAAATTTACCAATGCCGGTAATATCGGTTTGACAGTTACGAATTACGGAACATTCGGACACGGATTTAACTATTGGAGCGACCGTCAGCCATCGTGCGAATATCCGAAAGGTTCTCGCATTGAACATTTATTTGTCGGCGGATTGTGGATTGGCGCGCAAAAAGGTGCCGTAACTGCAGTAAGTACAGCGGCAATTGATGTCGGAAGTGTGAGCAGAGGAGAAGGTTTTGAATTTACGAACGGCATTGGTGATACCGTTCGTGAGCGTTCAACACTTGCAGGAACGTATTTTGATACGACATCCATTTCACATCAGGATTTTCTCTGCGATTTTACAGATTCACGAACAAGCTCGACAAACGGCGATACAATTATCAACCATATTCCACTCAATGTGAATGTGCATCTTGAAACATATGCATGGAATTATTCTTTTGCGGATTTTTTTGTGATTCTGAATTATACCATTAAAAATGTTGGCACGGATACATTGAATAATGTCTATACGGGAATGTGGACAAATCCTGCTGTGCGCAATACCAATCTTTCGGGTTATCCATCGGGTTCAGAATTTTATCGTCATCAGGGCAATGGTTTTGTGGATTCGCTCCGTATGCATTACACGTTTGATTTTGACGGACAGCCATACGGACCGCCTGCGGATTCTTATTTTGGCGTAAAATTACTTGGAGTTACTCCATTTCCTTTATACACGCGCCACACAATTGATTCCAATTTTTTTCAGCAGGTTACCAATTTGAACGAACTTGATTCTGCTGTGTATTATAATGCGTGGAGATTTCGCAGCAGTTCGGGAGATGTTGCATATTTTTATCCCTCTGTTGATGATAATAATTCATCGCCGTTTGAAGGTCGTTATCAGCGATTGCGTCAATCACTTCCGAAGCCCAAAATAGACCCGTTACGATTGGCGCCGGGAAATTATACCAATCTGCTTTCTGTCGGACCATTTCCGCAATTGCTTCCGGGCGATTCGATGAATATTGTTTTAGCATTTGTATGCGCAAAGAAATTTGGAACACTTCCTGCGCGATTTGATTCATTAGAAAGCAGAAAGACTTTGTATGCAAACGCAGGTTGGGCGCAAAAAGCATACGATGGCGAAGATATCAACGGTAACAATCAACTTGATGCTGGTGAAGATTTGGATGGCGATAATGTGTTAGACCGTTACGTGCTTCCTCAACCACCAAAGCAACCCAAAATTTATTCAGAAGTGAACAACGAAAATGTTGTTATTTACTGGGATAAATTTACCGCAGAAAATTCCATTGACCCGATTACAAAAGAAAAAGATTTTGAAGGATACAGAATTTATCGCTCCAATGCAGGCGCAGATTTCCAGAACCCTGAAGATTTTATTTTAACATTATCGCTCGTCGGTGAGTTTGATAGAAGTGATGATAGTGTTGGCTACAATACCGGATTTTCTAAAATAAAATTAGCAACGCCAAAAATAGTTGACGGTGATACATTTTACTATCGCTTCCCGCCCATTGATGCAGAGAACAGCGGATTGACACATCTCAATGGCTGGCAATATTTGTACGGAATTTCTGCTTTCGATAAAGGCGACCCGGCAAATAATCTTCCGCCTCTGGAAAGTGGAAAAGTACTTTCGCGTGTAATTCCCGGAACGCCACCAACATCGGATAAATCAAAAGCAATCGGCGTGTATCCCAATCCGTATTACGTCAATGCATATTGGGATGGTAACGGCGAGCGTCAGCGTAAAATTGTGTTCTATAATTTACCTGCGCAATGCTACGTAACAATTTTTACATTAACAGGCGATGTTGTTGCAGAGTTTACACACGACGCAGCGACATACAATGGCAATGATATTCCATGGTTTCAACGCTATGATAATGTAAGTGCAAAACCGGTATTCTCCGGTGGTGAACATGCGTGGAATCTTGTAACAAAATTCGACCAGGCGCTTGCAACAGGTTTGTATCTTTTCAGTGTGGAAGATAATTCAAACGATGAAATCAAAACAGGCAAATTTTTAATAATCAAATAACTCAATTAATCTCAAGGAATACTTTTATGAAATATTTTCTCCTTTTCGTCAGCATCATTATTGTTGCAAATTTTTCTTTTGCAGGAAAAAAATACCGCAACTTTACCGAAGTACCTGTCTGTGAAGTACAGTACATTTCGCCCGATTCTCTGTTGCTCGCAGATACGTTGCAAAATACAAATCCTGCACGATGGACGCTACAAACTTCTCCGTATTTGGGAGATACTATTACCGTTGTTGGAATGTGTCTCGCGCCAGCAAAAACAATTACCTACACTGCATCTGGCTTCACTTTATTGCTTGCAGATACTTCTGCATCAGGAATTATGAAACCATGGTGCGGATTACTTGTCCGATGCAATACAGCAGATTCCGGTCAGGCAATCTTGGATGGTATTCTCAATATTCAAAAAGGTGATATTGTAAAAGTAACCGGATTTGTTTCAGAATTTCCTAACAATCCGACAAGTATGAATAGCGCATCGCAATTTCAACCAATTCCCGGTATTGCATTTGAAATCATCGGCAGCGGTGATGTTCCAAAACCACATCCGGTTTCTGTCGGCGATTTTTATACAGGATTATTTCCAAACGGAACTGTACGTTACAGCACCGGTGAACAATACGAAGGTGTCTATGTTGAAATGACAAATCTTACTGTGAATGCGCGTGTTAATACTTCACGCGGAACATTCAGTGTCGTTGACGCAGTAGGCAATAGTATTTCGGATTATGATGCGTCGCATTTCTTTACGCTCGGACATGGCAATCCGCCAATTCCCGGCGACCCGTCATACACAACGCTATGGAATAAAATTCAAGTGGGAACGTTGATTGATACTTTACGCGGTTTCATTACTGTTGCATCAGGTCAGGAAAATCAGCGCGGCTATCGTATTTGCCCGACATTTATTGGCGACGTTGTTGTTGGTGTTGTAAAAGCGCAGGTCTATTCTCATCGCCGCTATCCTGTTATTGTTCCTTCCGATAGCGCTCCGCGTGTAAATGTTACGGTGAAAGAAGGAGAAAATACTATTGCTTCGGTAAAATTATTTTACCGCACGAATGGCGGAAATTTCAGTGAATTGCCAATGTCCACAATCAGTGGCGATACAACCTACGAAGCCGCAATACCAATGCAAACAGCAGGCACATGGGTAGATTATTTTGTCGAAGTAAAAGATGACGCAGATTATGTTTCCATTCTTTCCAGCGCGGCAAGTGATGGCTCACAGTCTGATACGTCAAAAGGATATTTCTTTTACAAAGTGAATAATGGCGCACTTTCTATCCGCGATATTCAATATACACCGTATGTAAACGGACGCAGTGCGTATGTCGGCGCAGTTACAACTGTTTCAGGATTTGTAACCGCTGATACTGCTAATTTGATGCTTACTGCATTAACAACCGGCGGAACAAGCGCGTGGTATATTCAGGATAGTTCCGCAATGTGGAATGGTATGTGGATTGTCGGACCAGAATCACTTCTTGCTTCTGTAAAAAATAATGATAACATTACCGTAACAGGTTCTATTCAGGAAAGCAATGATGTAACACGCATTGCATTTGTCTCTTCTGTAACAGTCAATTCAACAGGAAATCCCAAACGTATTCCCATCAAATTAAAGACAGGACGTTTTGGACCCACGGTAGGTAATGGAAATACCGATGCAGAACCATACGAAGGCGTATTAGTGCAGTTCGATTCCGTAACCGTTACGAATGTCTATCCTACATTTGCAGACATTACCGAATATGAAATCAACGACGGCACTGGTCCTATACTTGTGCGCCGCGATGGTACCAATAAATATTCCAATGTAGAAGCGGATACGATTTTCGGTATGCACATTCTTCATCAGGGTGATAAAATTCAATCGCTCGTTGGCGTAATGTATTTCTCATTCCGACGATACAAAATTACACCACGCACCAATAGCGATATTACCGGCGTAACAGGAATTGTGGAGCGCACGGATGTTGTTCCTACTGCATTTTCACTTTCGCAGAACTATCCCAATCCCTTCAATCCGACAACGTCATTTTCGTATGCTCTTGCAAGTCCGTCATTAGTAACGCTGAAAGTATTTAACATACTCGGCGAAGAAATTGCTACACTCGTTAATGGTTTTCAGGAAGTGGGCAGTTATAACATTTCCTTTGATGCGGCGAAACTTGCGAGTGGTGTGTATTTCTATCGCTTAACCGCAGGAGAATACAGCGCAACAAAGAAAATGCTGTTGATGAAGTAGAAAGTTAGCGGATAGCGGTAAGCAATTAGCAGTGAGCATTGAGAATATTTCTACGTGCTCACTGTTCATACTACGTGCTGAACGCTCATTGCTCAATGCTGTCTGTTTTTACAATATGTAGAAATTTTCAACAAATAGCATTACCAAAAGTGGTAATAGGGCAAACCCACCGGCGATATGGTATTGTAAAAAGTTACAATAGGGTAAAGCCACCGGCAATATGGTATTGTAAAAAGTTACAATAGGGCAAGTACGCTAAAAACGCCAATTTGTATATTTTGGCAAGGTTAATAAATTCTCGTTTTCTCGCAATGGAGAATTTTGTACGTTTCCGATACAGATTTCGGATTGGTTTGTATTTTTTTGGATTACTTGAAACGTAACAAAGGGTAGTTTAATAATAAAAAATTTGAAACAACACTTTTACATAGTTATTATCGTCTTACTTTTTCTCGCCGGTTGTAAAGATTCGCCGACGGGAAATGAGAAAGCGAACATTCCGCCCAAAGCATTTTTGTGGATATTTCCTGATAATGGCGATACGTTGGCATCAGGAATTTCTAAACAAAAAATTCATTGGTGGGGAGAAGACCGCGATGGTTTTATTGTCGGTTTTCTTGTCGGTGTTGCAAAGAACGAAGCGGATGTTGTCTGGAGTTTTAAAACAAAGAATGATTCCACGATTGCATTTCCATTGCTCGTTGCGTTGGATACATTTAAAGTATTCGTGCGCGCTGTGGATAATCACTTCCTTGAGAAAGTGAATGATGGCGGTCGTGTTGTATTTTCTTCCACACCGTATTGGGATAAAAATCTTGATGGTGTTTTTTCAAATGGAGATATGACGTTGCCCACTTTGAAACGTTCGCTTGGTACAATTGCGTCGCAAAAATTTCCTGTGCGTAATTCTCCTCCTTCCATTGCATTTGAAATCAATGAAGCGAATGAAACGATACAGCCGCCGGAGACAACATTTACCGCAATTACATTTGCGTGGCATGCAACAGACCCTGATGGCGATAATACCATTGCGAATTACGAAATTGCACTGAATGATACTTCATCAAGCCGTTGGGCAACCATTCCCAAATCTGCTATGCTTGTTACGTTGTTTGTTCCGCGTAGTGTTTCCAACAGCGCGAGCGGCGAAGTATCTGCTGAAATACATTCGGGTACGTATGGAAATATGCCATTGGTTGGCAATGTGCAGGGATTGAAACTTGATGATACGAACAGAATATACTTGCGCGCAAAAGATGTTGCAGGAGATTTCAGTCCGCTGATATCGCTTCCTGATTCGGGATTTTATTGGTATGTGAAAAAGCCGGTGAGTTCATTATTGGTAGTGGAAGATTATGTTTCTACTTCCGGTTTCAATAGACCCGATTCTGTAAAATCATTTTACCGGGATATATTTGCACAAATAACAAACGGACCGTATTCTGTTAATCCTGATGTGGCGAATTTTGATTTTATGAGTCTGCGTTCGAAAGACAGCGCGGCAATTAAAGCGCATCTCAATCCTGCGTTTATATTAACGTTGCAATTATTCGATTATGTATTTTGGTATGCAGGGCAGGAACCGAGTTGGGCTGTTGCGTCCAATCCGTTATTTTTATATGCAGTTGACCCTGCAACACATGGGCGCGTATTATTTTCTACCGCATTTGAAAACGACCTCGCCGACCCGCGCGGTTCATTAGTGAATTTCGCTCCTATTGAAGCAGTGAGTATCAGCGATGATAGTACTGCATCGCGTGCGTATCCTGATACAGTTATTAAACCAATTGGCAGTGGAGTTGATACCGGTTTTGTGCCGTTGAAATTCAGAGGCGGTGCATTTGCTCACAACTTCTTTTGGTATCGTCATTTATATAAGCGTTCAACAGCGCGAGATATATATCAAATTGATTCTATTGTTTCAAGGAAAGAACCGAATCGTCCGAAATTTTCTCCTACCGTTGGTGTAATTGATGTGAGTAATCGTTTTGTATTTATGGGTGCGCCGTTGCATTTGCTGAATGGCAACGGGCAACTTCATTTGTTTTTGAATAAAATATTCGGAGATATTTTCAAACGGAATTGATATGAATAATATTTTCCATTTCATTATTATTTTTAGCGTCAGCATTGTTTCTGTTTTTGCACAAACGAAAGGAACTATTTCCGGTACAGTGAAAGATAATAAAACCGGCGAAGGGTTGCCGAGTGTGAATTTAAAAATAAAAGGAACGTATTATGGTGCGGCAAGTGATGTGTTTGGCAATTTTAAAATTCAGAATATCAATCACGGAACATATCAATTGGATGTTACATTGCTTGGATATAAGAATGTGCAACTCACCGGTATTGTTGTGAGCGAGGGAAAAAGTACGCCGCTCGATATTAAAATGGAAGAAACATCGCTTACGCTTGACCAAGAGGTAGTAATTGTCGGAGAGAAGCCGCTATTTAATATTGAAGAAACATCAAGCAGACGTTCAACAACGAGTGAAGATATTCAGGTTGCGGCTATTCAAAAAGTGCAGGATGTTGTTGCATTGCAAGTTGGCGTAACACAGTCGGATAATGAAATTCATATTCGCGGCGGCAGAACGTATGAAAACGCATATTTACTGAATGGTATTTCCGTACAAGACCCACTCGCTGGTTCAGGATTTGGTTTGCAGTTAAGTCCCGATGCGATTGAAGAAGTGGAAGTGCTCACCGGCGGATACAATGCGGAATTCGGACAAGCAACTTCCGGTGTCGTTAACGTAAAAACAAAAGAAGGAAAAGATAAATTTTCGGGTGGATTGAATTATCGCAGTGATAATTTCGGATTCAATACGGATTCGCGTTCATTTTTTAATTCTGATATTATTTCTGCAAATCTCAGCGGACCGCTATTTGGAGGAATTACATTTTTTGCAAGCGCAGATGCAAATGTTACGGATGGTTATACACGATGGGCAGAAGATGTTGAACACGGCAAACCCATTGGATATTTTGTAAGCGCACCGCATAAACTTACTTCCACAATATTTCACGGTTCACAGTTTGCTCCGCGCCGTGAAAACCGTTTATCGTGGCTTGGTAAATTTACGTATCGTCCAACGCCGACGCAGAAGTTTCAATATTCTGCATCGCAATCTATTACCATCAATCAGGATACAAAAACGATTCAGGCAACACTGGAACGTGCAGACCCTAATCCCGGATTTCAGTTTCGCTTTTTAAATATTCCCGATAGCGCGGCAACATTTACTTCTGTGAATACATTTAACACGCTGAGTTTTACAAACACCATCAGTACGCAAACATTTTATGAATTGCAAGTCAGTTTTTATAATGCGCACGTGCGCGGCGATAACAACGGCGTTGATAAAAACGGCGATGGCGTTGTGGATTGGAATGATTATGCAGAGCCGCAGGATATTGTAACATTTCCGATTGATACATTCAGAGTGAATCCTGAAACACTGCGTGTCATTCCCGGCGATGGATTTTATGATGTCGGCAGCCCTTCTACGTGGCGCGACCACGTGCTTGATGAATTTACTCTGAAGGGAGATTTGACGCATCATTTTTCTGAAATGAATAAATTCAAATACGGCATTGAAATGAAATTTCAGAATATTCAGTATGTGGATATTTCTGACCCGTGGATTAAACCATTGGGCATTGATAATGATAAGTATAAAGTATCACCTGCAATGGGAGCAATGTTTGCGCAAAACAGCGTTACCATTTCGGGAATGATTTTAAACTTCGGTATGCGCATGGATTACTGGTTTCCTGGAAAATATGTGGATGATGCCGCAAAGAGTACGGAAAAATCATTGGTTGCAGATGTATTGCGCGAAAAATATCTTGATGAAACATATACATTATTCGGAAGACGATGGAAAGCGCGTTTAAGTCCGCGTCTCGGTATTTCACATCCTATTTCAGATAATCAAACATTGTTTTTTTCGTATGGACATTTTTCAAAACTTCCGCGTCCGCAGTTTGTCTATTCAAAACTTGTTGGTTCATCGGCGCAATCATCCAATCAAACAATCGGCAATCCGAATTTGAATCCTGAAACAACCGTTGCGTACGAACTTGGTATGCGCTATCAGATTACAGAGAACGATGTTCTTTCTGTTACAACATACTACAAAGATATTTTTGATTACATCACTTCGATTGATGTTCCCATCCGCGGACCGCGTTCAAAAGGAACGTACAAAACATACGTCAATCAGGATTATGCGCGCACACGCGGCATTGAAGCAGAATATAAAAAACGCATCGGCAAATGGTTACGCACTACAATATCAGGTTCGTATTCCATTGCGACAGGAAAAAGTTCAAGTGCAAATGAAGGGTTGTTGGGAACGGAAGAAGGGCGGCGCGAGAATGTTACAGAAAATCATCTTGTGTGGGATAGACCGTTGCAGTTAACAGCAAGTCTCAATTTTACTGTGCCAAAAAAATCACCGCTGTTTGGTATGGATGGAATATTGGAAGATATCAATGCATACACGAAAATATTTTTCCAATCGGGAAAGCGGTATTCTCCGTGGGTGTTTGCAGGAATTGATTCCATAAATTATTTTCCTGCACGAACAATTTATCGCGATGAACCGAAAAACTACAATACCGGTTTGGGTGAGTATTGGTTTTATGTTGATATGAATATTGAAAAATATATTGATGCGTCGTTTGGCACGTTCGTCATCAGTTTTGAAATGCAGAATATTTTAAATAACAAGAATAGTCAAATCATTAATCCTGTAACGGGAAATGCGTATGAATACGGCGATGATGTGCCGCTTTCCGATTCATGGAATGACCCGCGCTGGCCAGATTTAACAAAGCCGATATCTGTGTTTCCCTACAATCCTTCGCGTTATTTGAATCCGCGTACATTTCGTGTTGGAGTATCGCTGAGATTTTAATGAAGAATATTTTTATAAATATTATTGCTTTGTGCATTTTCATTTTTTCTTTTGAAATAATGGATGCGCAACTTATTCCCAATCTTGGTGGACAGCGTGCAGGAATTTCCGCGTATCAGTTTTTAAAAATCGGCGCAGGCGGACGCGGAACTGCAATGGGGGAATCATTCATTGCTGTTACCAATGATGTTTCTGCATTGTACTGGAATCCTGCCGCCCTGACGCAATTTGATAACAACCAATTCATTGCTTCACATTCTGCGTGGCTTGTGGATATTCAACACGAATTTCTCGGCGGTGTGTATCATCTCACTTCCGCAGATGCGATTGGCATTGCATTTTCATCGCTTCATCTTGATGATATGCAGCAGACAACAGAAACACAGCCATTTGGTAACGGTCGTTATTTTACATTTGGTGATATTGCAATTGCAGGAACATATTCCCGCAAAATGACGGAACAATTTTCAACAGGAATTACCATTCGTTACGTTGAAGAAACACTTGATGTTTTGAAGATGCGCAGTTGGCTGTTTGATTTGGGAACATACTATCATACAGGAATTGGTACCAGCCGTTTTGCTGTTGTCGTTTCCAATTTTGGTGACAATGCTTTTCCCGAAGGAACAGTGGAAGTGTTGGGAGGAAAAAAATATTCTACATTCCAATCGTTCTCCCCGCCGACATTATTTAAAATGGGGTTTGCATTTGAACCGTATCAAACGGATATGGAACGTTTAACAACTTCAATACAATTAAATCATCCGAATGATAATGCAGAAAATTTTCGCCTCGGTGCAGAGTTTGCGTGGAATAATACGCTTTTTCTTCGTGCAGGATTGAAGCGTACATTCGGGCAGCCGATATTTGGTGATGATGGTACGAATGCAGAAGATTACACTGCGGGTGTTGGTTTCTTTGCTCCTGTTGCATTTATGAATGTCAATGTGGATTATTCTTTTGCGCATTTCAACCGGCTGGGATATGCGCATAGAATTTCAATGAGCGTGGGTGAATGATGATGAACATCGGTAAAAATATTTTGCGCTCATCATTGTTTGCACTATGTATTGCACTATTCTTCTTCGTTGGTTGCGAAAAGAAATTTGATTTTTCTACATTGCCGCCGGATGAAAATATCAGCGTGAATGATACTTCGTACATTGAACTGACACCGCCTTTTACAGGATTCACTCATATCTCATCTGTAATTGTTGGCGGCGACCAATTGATGTACGTTGCAGATAAAGGCGCAAGTAAAATTATTCAAATGAATATTGCCGGCGCAAAATTGGGAGATGTTACCATACTTCATCCAACATCAGTTGCGCAGGATTCACGATTGGATTTGCTTGTGTGCGGTGAAATGGTTGTCGGAAACGATACCATCGGAGCAATATTCCGTATTCATCTCGCAAAAGTAAGTTTGCGTCTTTCGCAAATTACTGCCTCGCACATTGATACAGTCTGGAAAGAACGCTCAAGTCCTGCACGACGATTTGTTTCGCTCATCGTTGTTTCGGAAAATCAATACATTGCTGCGCGATTAGGTCCGAATAACAGCAGTCCGATTGACCCCGATTCGCGTTTATTATGGTTTAAAAAAACTGATACGCTCATTACACCGATTTCCGATTTGCAGACAGGTGTCGGTTCGGCAATTACTTTTTTAAATAAGCCGACAGGATTGGTAAGTTTTCCAAATAGAAAAGATTTTATTGTAACGCAAACTTCCGAAGGCGTTAGTTACGGAGCAATCTGGATGTCGTATCAGAACACATCGGATTTTACAGGATGGATTCCGAAATTTGACCCGACAATTCCGACACAGCGTGTTGATTTTATTTCTCCCAATCAGTTCATTCAGGCAAATGGTGTAACGATTGATGCGAACAGGGAAGATGTATTTATTTTCAATGCGTTTGCAGATAGCAACGGATATGCCATAAAGAAATTTGACAGGAAAGGCAAGTTCAAACCGGAGTCAATTCATCCGCGTGATGTTTCTCCAACGCTTCGTGAACCGGTGTGTGGCGCGTTTTCCGATAAAATTTTATACGTCGCAACACCATCGCGGATTTTCCGCTTTAAACTCTCTACTGATTTTAACAGATAAAAAAACATTCATAATTATATTTTCTCTTGTTTTTTTCCGTTTCTATTGCTACTTTTTAACCACTTTTTTATACACACTTTATTATTAACAATTCACTATAAAAATTCGGAGTACATATTATGAAAAAACTCTTACTTACTTTAATGTTTGTTGTACTTGTCGCGCCAATTTCTTTTGCAAAAAAGAATGTCGTGAACGCAGTACAAAAATCGTATAACTACACGCAGGCAGACCCTGATTCCGGCGGACCAGACCAATGGGGCTACACGTGGAAACGCAGTGATGAACCCGGCGGACCGGTATTTAACTGGCTTGATTCGGCTAATGGATGGCAACGTATCGCAGGCTTAAGCGACGATAACTCCATTGGATTTTTTAATCTTGGTTTTGAATTTCCATTTTATTGGTACACTGTGAATAAACTTCAGATTGGTTCCAATGGATGGGTGTCTTTTCAAAATACAATATCAAGTATTAATGCTGCATTTACACAATTTCCAAACGCAACTGCACCAAATGATGTTCTTGCACCTTTAACTACGGATTATGATTTTACGGACAGTCTTGTTCAACGATATAATTCACGTTGCTTTTTTTGGACAAATAATACAGATTCTGCTATTGTTAGTTACAGAGATGTAGTAGAATGGTTTGGAAATGGACCAATACCCGGTATTCGTCCACGATATAATTTTCAAATTATAATTTCAAAATCCGATAGCTCTATTACTTTTCAATATGGCGATACTCTTACGGGTACAGTACCAGCATTTTTCACTATGGAATCAAATGTTACTTGCGGTATGGAGAACCTTTTAGGCAACGTTGGTTTAAGTTATTATTTTGTTGATGGTGCGGCTGGTGGAGTTGTTGACCCATCTCGATATACACCGGGAACAGCAGTTAAAATTAAAAAGACAGTTGAAACCGGATATCAAGTTGTTGATGCTGCATTGCTTGGTGGTTACAATGCGGATAATGGCGCTGTATTTTTAGAAAATGGAAATGTAAATTCAATTAGTTGTTATGTAAAAAATACGGGTACTGCTGATTTAAGTAATGTTCGTGTTCGCCATGCAATCACTCGCGGTGCAACAACAGTTCTTCGCGATACTGTTTTTATTGCTTCTCTTCCCGCTGGCTCAACAGAAATGGTAACATTCCCAAAGACATTTACACCAGCACAAGCAGGAATCCACAGCAGTCGCTTCACCGTTGATGCAACGGGCGATATTCTTGCAACGAATAATGCAAAAACAACTGAAACCAATGTGTTAAATTTTATTCCAAACTCGAATACTACGCTTGCTTTTGATGATGGTACATTAGATGGTGCAGGGAACAGTTCGTGGGGATTTGGAAACGAATTTGAATGTCCGGTTACTGTAAAAATAGAATCTGCGTATGTGTATGTTCAAACAGTCGGTACAGGTTCACTCAATGTTGTTATTGTTGCCGATGATGGTCCAAGCGGAACACCCGGAACTGTTTTAGCAACAAAAACAATTACTCCAACAACGGGATTTAATAAAGTATATTTTGGCGCAGAAAATATTGAAATTGCAGAAGGGCATAAATTTTATATAGGAGAAATTGGAACGCATACATTTGCACTTGATAATTCAACACCATTTTCAAACAGAGGATGGGAAATTACAAGCGGATGGGGAGTAGATCGCGCTCGTGCAACACAAGATGTTATGGTTAGAGCAGTTGTGAAAACTATTTCCACCGGAGTTCCAGAATTTGAAAACAATTCACCGGTTAGTTACACTTTAGAACAAAATTTTCCTAATCCATTTAACCCGACAACAAACATCAATTTCAGTGTTGCAAATCGTTCCAATGTCAATATCAAGATATTTGATGTTCTCGGCAGCGAAATTCAGACACTTATCAATGGCGTTGTAGAAGCAGGAAATCATTCCATCGTATGGGAAGGCACAAACAGTAAAGGAATTTCTGTTCCTTCAGGAATGTACTTCTATCAGTTGAATGTGAATGGCATCAGTACAACGAAGAAAATGGTCTTAATGAAATAAGAATTTATTTCTTTTAAAATAAAAAATGCCGGTTTCTGAAAAGAAATCGGCATTTTTTTTTATACACTTCGTGGTTTGCGGAACTATTGGCGGTACTCCTTTCCCTTTTTGTTTAAAAATTCAACAAATCAGAGCAAGAGATAGAATTTAAACCCCTATTTCCAATTTTGGAAATGCCATCCTGAGCGTTCAGACCCCTATTTCCACTTTTGGAAATGCCATTCTGAACGTTCAGACCCCTATTTCCAATTTTGGAAATGCCATCCTGAACGCTCAGACCCCTATTTCCAATTTTGGAAATGCCATCCTGAACGTTCAGCATCCTATTTCCACTTTTGGAAATGCCATCCTGAACGTTCAGACCCCTATTTCCAATTTTGGGAATGCCGCGCTGAATGTTCATTGCCCTATTCCCGATTTTAGGAATGGTATCTTAAACAAAAAGACCCTGTCTTTCTGTGCGAAGCGAAGAATCTTTTCTCAAAATTGCTATCATCCCAATAGATTCCTCTTCGCTGCGCTCATCAGAATGACATATTCTGTTTTGTGGACAGAAATAAATCAATCTAAAATCCCACATCCCAAATCTGAAATACTCACCTACTCACATACTCATCTACTCAACTACTTCTTTACCGCAAAGTCCGCAAAGGAAGAGCAGAGTTACGCAAAGGAAGTGTTTAAAAAAAATCTAAAATCTCACTTCTAAAATCTAAAATCTCCAAAACGCAGAACCCCAATTGCAAAAGCAAATTGCGGTACTATAATATTCTCTTCTCCAGAACTTCTAATTGTTCATTGAGAATATAAAGTATCGGTTGTCCTGTTGGAATTTCTACTTTCATAATTTGTTCGGGAGAAAGTTTTTCGAGCATTAAGGTAAGTGCGCGGAGTGAGTTTCCGTGCGCTACCACAAGCAGATTCTTCCCGTTACGTAAATCAGGAAAAATTGTTTGTTCGCAATAGGGAAGAACGCGAGCAACAGTATCTTTGAGACTTTCACCATTCGGAGGCGCGGTATCATAACTGCGTCTCCAGAGATGTACTTGTTCATCGCCGTATTTTTTTGCTGTTTCTGCTTTGTTCAATCCTTGCAAATCTCCGTAGTGCCGCTCATTCAATGCCTGATTTTTTTCGATAGGAAGATTGGTAAAGCCGGCAACTTCTGATGCAAGTGCAAGTGTCTTTTGTGCGCGTGTCAATGCCGATGTATAACATTTATCGAATGTGAACGGACGTATTTTTTCTCCTGCGTTTTTTGCTTCTTCGATTCCCTTCGGAGAAAGGTCAACATCCACCCAGCCAGTAAAACGGTTTTCGAGATTCCACTGCGATTCACCGTGTCGGATAATAACGAGTTGTGCCATAATTGTATTAGGTTAAATGTAAAAATGCGGTACAAATGTACAATGAAAAAAAGAAACGAAAAAGAAATTGTGTGTTCACTTTTCCTTTGTTATATTTTCCCCGCAAAAAAAACAACGACTATGAAAACACTACTTCTCATACTTTTCTTCTCTGCATATTCTCTTACAACTTTTGCGCAGGCAAAAATTGAAATCGTCGAAGGAAATTCCATTGACGTTGGCAATGTGTATAAGGGAGAAAAAATTTCACGCAAATATACCGTGCGGAATATCGGCAAAGATACGCTGGTGATTACGAATGTTGCCGCGTCCTGCGGATGTACTGCGGCATTGATTTCAGAAAAAGTTATTGCGCCGGATTCTGTGGGCTATTTGCAAACGACGTTTGATTCACACAATTTTGATGGCAAAGTTACGAAAGCAATTACGATAACTTCCAACGACCCTGTAACGCCATCGTTGCAGTTTCATTTCAGTGTTAATATTATTCAGGATATTGAATTAAATCCGAAGCAATTTTATTTTAAGGATATGAAAATAGGCGTACCGTCAACGAATACTGTGAAGGTGAAAAATTCGGGAGAAAAACCTGTGCAAATACTTTCGTGGCATTGCGACGATAAAAATATTACAGTAATCATTCCAGAAAAAGAACTTGCGCCCGGCGAAGAAGCAGAGATGATTGCAACATATACTCCAACACAGGCGGGATTCGTTACGCAGTCAATGGATTTAGTAACAAGCGGCGAGCATCAGAAAAATGTGAATGTGCGTTTTTATGGCAACGTGGTAGAGAAATAATTTTTTAACATATAAACACATAAATGTCATTGTGTTCATTAAGGATACAATGACATTTTTATTTCACTATGAAAAGAACAGAAGCATTTATCATTGATGCCGTACGCACACCGGTAGGAAAATATGGCGGCGCATTACGTAATATTCGCCCGGATGATTTGGGAGCAATTCCCATTCGCGCATTGTTGCAACGTACACAATTTCCAATTGAAAGTATAGAAGAAGTGATTTTCGGTTGTGCAAATCAGGCAGGAGAAGATAATCGCAATGTTACGCGAATGTGTGCATTGCTTGCAGGTGTGCCGTATTCAGTTTCTGCTTCAACAGTAAACAGATTATGCGGCTCAAGTCTTGATGCAATTAATATTGCGGCACGTGCAATTTGGTCAGATGATGCAGACGTGATAATAGCAGGCGGTGTAGAAAGTATGAGTCGCGCTCCGTACTCAGTAGCAAAAAATCAAAAAGGAACATTCGGCAATATTACTGCGTATGATACAGCGCTTGGCTGGCGATATCCGAATCCGCAATTGGAAAAATTATTTCCGCTCGAGGCAATGGGAGAGACAGCGGAAAATCTTGCGGAAAAATATTTCATAACACGCGAAGAGCAGGACGCATTTGCTTTACGCAGCCATCAGAAATCAATTGCGGCGCAGGTGTCAGGCAATTTTGCAAACGAAATTATTCCTGTAGAAATTCCATCAGGAAAAGAAAAGATAATTGTTGCAAAAGATGAAGGACCTCGTGAAGATACAACGATGGAAAGATTATCAAAACTTTCTCCTGCATTCAGAAAGAATGGAACAGTAACAGCAGGAAATTCTTCAACACTGAATGATGGTGCGGCGGCTGTGTTCATTGTTTCTGAAAAGAAAATAAAAGAGTATAATTTAAAACCAGTTGCAAGAATTGTTGCGACAGGAGTTGCAGGAGTTGACCCGCGCTATATGGGAATCGGACCTGTACCCGCAACAACAAAAGCGTTGCAAAAAGCAGGAATTAAAATTTCAGATATTGATATTATAGAATTGAATGAAGCGTTCGCTGCACAATCGCTTGCAGTGATTCGTGATTTGGAAATTGATATGAATAAGTTGAATATCAATGGCGGCGCAATTGCATTGGGTCATCCGCTTGGTTGCAGCGGCGCGAGAATTATGACAACATTAGTTCATGCAATGCAACGTGGTGAATTACAATATGGACTTGCGACAATGTGTATTGGAGTAGGGCAAGGAATTGCTACAATTGTAGAACGAGTTTAGTTTTATTTCTCGTTACCATCTGCCGGGAATGTACAGCAAACATTTCGGACAACAACCATTGATGAGATTGTTTTGCATTACACGAAACCCAATCCGCTCAATGAGAAGTTCTTTGCAGCGTGGACAGTAAGTATTTTCATAGTGCTGAAGTTTTCCCGGAATATTTCCTGCATAGACAAAATGCAAACCCGCTTCATATCCAATCTCCACCGCGTTTAATAAAGAAGTAATAGATGTAGAATCTCTATCATCCATTTTATAATCAGGATGAAATGCTGTAACATGCCAGGGAATATTGGAAGAAACAGAAGCAATGAAATTTGCAATATCCCGCAACTCATCATCAGAATCATTGAAATCAGGAACGAGTAATGTAACAATTTCGACCCAAACATTTTTTCGATAAAGTAAATCAATCGTATCGAGTACATTTTGCAATACGCCTCCCAACTGACGATAATGTTTATCGTCAAATCCTTTCAAGTCAACTTTATACAAATCAATGTAGGGGAGAAGAAACTCAATCACTTCCGGCGTTCCGTTTCCATTTGAAACATAAGAAGTAAATAATTTATTTTGTTTTGCGAGTTTAAAAATTTCACACGCCCATTCGCTTGTAATGAGCGGTTCATTGTATGTGCTTGTAATAATTGCAGAATTTGTTGCCTGCGCATATTGGATAATTTGTTCGGGCGATATATTTTGAATTGACGCAATCGCATTGTTATCGCGTATTGCTTGTGAAGTTATCCAATTCTGACAATAGCCGCAGTGATAATCGCAACCAAGCATACCAAAGCTCAATGCTTTTGCACCGGGAAAGGCGTGAAAAAATGGTTTCTTTTCTATCGGGTCAACTTGCAATGTGTTTACATAACCATATGGCACGTATAATTTTCCATCGCGGTTGAAACGAATTTTACAAATTCCGTCTTTCCCGTTACCAATTTTGCACCGATGTCCGCAAGCAAAACATTCAATTTTATCATCATCAATCGTAGTATATAATGAACCTTGCGTTGCATTTTTTACAAGAATTTCTTTTAGCGAAATTGCTTCTTCAGTCATAGTATTTGTATTTTGGAATAAATATACAATACAATCAAATTGAATCAAACAATGAGTTGAAATTTATAGCGTTTCTTCTTAATTTAGATAGAAATTTTTACTGAAATGAAAACACACTTATTAATATTATTTTTACTGATTCCTGTAATCGTATTTGCGCAGGATTCGCAAACGAATGTGAAAAAAACTCAGCCAACAATCAGGCAGATTTCTCTCGAAATTGAAAAGCGAAACTCATTTGCAGGAGAAGTTCTTGCATCAACGCGAGGGTTTGGGCTTGGGATTTTTTATCGCAAAGTTTATACGCAGAATTTATCGGCTAATGTGAATTTTTCCATTTCGAGCGTGAAGGATGATGATGAAGTTACGTACTACGATTATTACGGTAATTCTGTTTCTCCCGGAAAAATTAACAGATTTATGCTCATGCCGCTGCTATTTGGTATTGAGCACCGCTTATTTTCAGAGGAGATTGTTGGAACATTTCGTCCGTTTATAAATGCAGGCGCTGGTTTAACTATGATTTACTCATCTCCCGCACAGGAAGAATTTTTCACTTCTCTTAAATATGGGAAAATGTATTATTCATTTGCAGGATATATTGGTGCAGGGGCTTATTTTGGAAACAGGCAGGAAAGTTTGTTAGGAATTAATGTGCGGTTTCTCTTTGCACCTTTTAACAATGGAATCGAAAGTCTTGAAATTCCTTCTAATTTAGTAAATCAGACGAAGAAGAAAAGTATGAAGGAATTTGGAGGGTTATATATTACTTTTAGTTTTGGCTCAAATTATGACTAAAAATAACATTGGCGTCCACGTAGAATCTCCCCTTGTTCTACGGGACGCCAATGTTGTACGGTAATCCGTACAAAAAATCTGGGTTAAAAATATTCATAATGCTGTTCCTATGATGTGATGTAAATCACTGATAATAAATCTACTTATAGCAATTCTTTTAATAAAAATGTTGCTGTATGCGAGTTGATTTTTTTTGAAATTTCTTCAGGTGTTCCTTCTGCAATAATCTCTCCACCGGATTCTCCGGCATCTGGACCCAAATCTATAATCCAATCAGCACATTTAATAATTTCCATATTATGTTCAATGATAATCAGCGAATTATTTTCTTTGAGAAGGCGATAAAAACATTGCAAGAGAGGAGGAATATCGTGAAAATGCAAACCGGTTGTTGGTTCATCAAAAATAAAGAGAGTATGTTGCTCTGTATTGCTCAATGTAAGAAATGATGCTAATTTCAATCTCTGTGCCTCACCACCGGAAATGGTTGTTGCAGATTGTCCTAATCGAATATAGCCAAGTCCTACTTCTTCGAGAATTTTTAATTTATTTGCTATTTTATTGCTTTGCGGTGATTTTTTAAAAAAGAGAATTGCTTCAGAAACGGTCATCATTAAAATGTCGTGTATGTTTTTATCAAGAAAATGAATTTGAAGAATTTCTTTTTTGAATCGCTTTCCTTCACACACTTCACAGGGTAATTCAATTTCTGCAAGAAATTGCATCTCAATGTGTTGAAAACCATCACCATCGCAAGCTTCGCAACGTCCGCCGGGAACATTGAACGAAAAATATCCAGGAGAAAATCCTCGTACCTTTGATTGATGCGTATTGGAAAAAAGTTCACGAATGCTGTCAAAAATTTTCAGATAGGTTACAGGATTAGAACGCGAAGAACGACCAATTGGGGATTGGTCAACAAGTTCAATATTATCTATGTGCTGACTTCCTTCCAACGAAGTAAATTTTCCAATTTTTCCTTCATATTCTTCTTTCTGTTTTTTTACTCCTGCAAATAATACATCGTGAACAAGCGTACTTTTTCCTGAACCTGAAACCCCTGTTATGCAGACAAAGCAATTTAACGGAATCTTTACATCAATATTTTTCAGATTATTTTCTCTCGCACCTTTAATGGAAATAAATTTTCTGTTGCCGTTCTTTCTAAATTCAGGAATAGGAATTGATAGTGCATTACTTAAATATTTTCCTGTCAGTGAGTGTTTATCTTTTTTTATCTCATCATACTTACCAGAAAAAATAATTTCTCCGCCATTTGCGCCTGCAAGCGGACCTAAGTCAATGATGTAGTCCGCGTTTTCCATAATTTCTTTATCATGCTCAACAAGTATCACTGTATTGCCCAAATTGCGAAGTGATTTTAAAATAGAAATGAGTTTCAATGTATCTCTTGAATGTAATCCAATTGTTGGCTCATCCAAAACATAAAGCGCGCCGACTAATGATGAACCAAGCGCGGTCGCAAGATTAATTCGCTGTGATTCTCCTCCTGAAAGTGAATTGGAGAGGCGATCTAACGTGAGATACGCAATGCCGACATCTACTAAATATTTTAAACGCTTGCGAATTTCATTGAGTATCCGAAAGGCAATTTTATTTTCAATATCTGTCAGTTTTAGTTCTTCAAAAAATTTTAGGCAATCACCAAGAGTAAGTTGAACAATTTCTCCGATATTTTTATCGCTGATTTTTACATTTAAAGATTCTTTGCGCAAGCGTGAGCCTTTGCAAGCAAAACAATTTGTGTATCCGCGAAATCTGCTGAGAAAAACACGGTAATGTATTTTATACACAGATTTCTCTTCGATGAATTTGAAAAATTTATAAATGCCATCAAAATTTTTATAGCCGTTCCAAAGAATGTTCTTTTCTTTTTCTGTTAAATCTTTGTAGGGAATATTTAATCGTACATTTGCTATTGATGCAATGTTTACTAAATCATTATAATTTTCTATCCAGCGCGGAAATGTCCAACAGTGAATAGCGCCATCGTTGAGCGATTTTGTTTTGTTGGGAATTACCAAATCTTCATCAATGCCAACTGTTCTTCCAAAGCCCTGACATGTCGGACAAGCGCCTAACGGTGTGTTGAAAGAAAATTTTTGCGGCTCAGGTTCAGAATAGGTAATATTACAAAACGGACATTCAAATTTTTGGCTGAATAATAAATCCTTTTTCTCATCCAACAAACGAATTACCATTTTTCCGCTTCCAAAACGAAATGCTGTTTCGACAGAATCTGCAAAGCGGTTATCTATTTGTAGTGGTGAATAAACTAATCTGTCAACGAGAGCAAACGCTTCTTGTACACGAAAATTTTCAGGTATTGATTCTGTAATATCTATTATTTCATCGTGCCATAACAATCGTACAAACCCATTTGTCTTAAGTTGCGTAAGTTGCTCTTCATCAGAAATATTTTTATTGTAGAGAGGGAAGAGCACATAAATTTTCACTTTCTCACTGCTTTGTATTTCCGCGTTTAATTGTTCAATAACAGTTTGCACGGAATCTTTTTTAACAAGTCTTCCGCATTGTACGCAATATGTATTTCCTATGCGGGCAAAAAGTAAGCGCAGATAATCATAAATTTCTGTTTGTGTACCAACAGTTGAACGCGGGTTTTTCGTTAAAGTTTTTTGTTCAATTGCAACGGCGGGGGAGATTCCCTGAATAAAATCAACATCAGGTTTTTCCATTCGCTCTAAAAATTGTCGTGCATACGAAGAAAGACTTTCGACAAAGCGGCGCTGTCCTTCTGCGTAAATAGTATCAAATGCCAGACTTGATTTTCCCGAACCGCTTACTCCTGTAATTACGACGAGTTTATTTTTAGGAATTTCGAGACTGACATTTTTCAAATTGTGAACCCGCGCGCCGCGAATAATTATTTTATCAGTTTTATTGTTTGGTGCGAGCAGATGTTTTTGTTCTTTTTTTGGCATTTTTTAGTAATTAATCGGCTTTAAATTTAAGAAGAGAAATCTGTTTGTAAAAGTCAATTTCATTTGTTTTTACTTCTACTTCAAAGTATATTTTACCCGTAACTTTTTGGGGATGAAATGGTTTCGACGGGAAGCGAATGGTTACAATTGCATCTCGCGCTCACCATAAGCGCGTAAATCTCGTGGTAAATATATAATTGCGAACTATAATTACGCAATGGCTGCTTAATTTTTAGCAACCCGTTTTCTTTTTGCTGCGCTTGCTGAGCGGAAAGAAGGCGTCACAATCAGGAAGATAGTTCAGTGAATGCCCGATGCGCTGAATGAAATTTTTCGGGATAGTTACGTGGTAATCGTGTCGTTAGAGTACACGTAATAAAATTTAAATAACGACTAAAGATGTAGTAGTTGTAGTGGTTTTCTTTTCGGACGCCGGTTCGATTCCGGCCATCTCCACTGAATTGATTGAGTAATAATTCTCAAAAAGATGCGCGATGCAAAGAAAGGCAAAATAGTTTTTGTGAAGTTGCAGGATGTTGCTATATTTTGCCCGCGTTAATTTAATTCGCTTGCATTTTGATACAGAAATCTCACCGAATTTTGTACAAAATGTAAAAAAACTAAAAAAAAGGATTGCGGGAGTAATTCACCGGTAGAATGTCAGCTTCCCAAGCTGAACGTCGCGGGTTCGATTCCCGTCTCCCGCTCAAAAAAAATGGACGCTTAGTCTCAGCTGGTTCAGAGCGCCGCCCTTACAAGGCGGAGGTCGCAGGTTCGATCCCCGCAGCGTCCACAAACACTATTACGATGCAATAACTTTATGCTGATTTTTCCTTAGTAACAGCGGTCAGAAATGTACGTTGAAATGATTTCAACTATGTTGCTGACCGTTTTTTTTATATTTTTAAAAACACAACTATTAATTATGCACATAGCAAACAGAGTAAAAAATTTAGGTACCGAAGGCGCATTTGAAGTGCTCGCCAAAGCGCGGGCATTGGAAGCGCAGGGTAAAAAAATTGTTCATCTTGAAATAGGTGAACCGGACTTTAACACACCGCAATTCATTATTGATGCTGCTAAAAAAGCGCTCGATGATGGTTATACACATTATCTTCCTTCTGCCGGACTTCCCGCTTTGCGTGAGGCAATTGCAGAACATATCTCTTTCACACGCAATATTGATGTTTCGCCAGATGAAGTGGTCATTACACCTGGCGCAAAACCGATTTTTAATTTCGTGATTAATGCAAGCATCAATGAAGGCGATGAGGTAATTTATCCGAATCCTGCATATCCGATTTATGAATCACTTATTAATTTTGTCGGCGGAAAATCCGTACCGTATGTATTGCGTGAAGAAAAAGGTTTTCGCTTTGATTTAAAAGAAGTGGAATCGCTTGTAACTTCGCGTACACGGATGATTATTTTAAACACGCCGCAAAATCCCACAGGCGGAATTATGACAGAAGAAGATATTGCGGGCGTTGCAGAACTTGCAAAGAAACATGATCTGATGGTAATGAGTGATGAAATTTATGACAGAATTCTCTATGACGGATTTATTCACAAAAGTATTGCATCACTGCCGGGAATGAAAGAGCGCACAATTATTGTGAACGGATTTTCTAAAACGTATGCAATGACGGGATGGCGATTAGGGTACGGCGTAATGCCGAAAGAGTATGCAACACTCATTGCAAAAATGCAAATCAATGCAACATCGCACGCGACTGCTTTTGTACAAGTTGCAGGTGCGGTTGGATTGCGCGGCTCGCAGAACGAAGTGGATACAATGGTGGAAGAATTTAAGAATAGACGCGATTTGATTGTCAGCGGATTGAATGCAATTCCCGGTGTAAGTTGCCACAAACCGCTTGGCGCATTTTACGTATTTCCGAATATTAAAAAGACAGGAAAAGATTCCAAAACGCTGGCAGATATTTTGATGAATGATGCTGGAATTGCGTGCCTTCCCGGAACTGCATTTGGCAAACATGGCGAAGGATATTTACGATTCTCGTATGCAAATTCATTAGAAAATATTGAACTTGCGTTGAAAAATATGGAACGTGTCATTCGCAGTTTCTGATAGTTACTGAATGAATATAAAAAAACCTGTTCCCGCAAGAGAACAGGTTTTTTTATGTACTCTTTAATTATCAACAAAACTTATTTCAGCAACACTATTTTTCGTATCGCATGAAAATTTCCTGCCTGCATTTTGTAGAAATACACGCCGCTTGCAATACGCGATGCATTGAATTCGATTTGTTTGTAGCCCGCTTTTTCAAAACCATCTACCAACGTAAATACTTCTCTGCCAAGCAAATCATACATTTTAATTGTTACTTTTGCATCTTCAGGCAATTGATAGTTTATTGTCGTTTTCGGATTAAACGGATTGGGATAGTTTTGCTGTAATGCAAATACGGAAGGTAATTTCGATTGCGTTGTATTATTTTTCTTTGGAAATTTTCGCATTGCAATTTTTAATGCTTGCTTATTCGTACCGCCATAATTTTCATCGCCGGTATTGATGCGCATAATTTGCTCTGCAAGTTGTGTCCGCTCATCATCTGGAAATTGCGCATGTAACGAAGCAAATGTTTGCTCTGCATGGTCCGGATAGTGCAAATCGCATAACTCGACTAACATTTTTGAAAGCAATGTGGAAATTCTTGTATCGCTGTCAAGTTCCATTGTCAGCGCATCTTCGTACGTGTTCATTGCGGCAAATCCATCTTCCCATCGCTCATAATCTGATGCGAGTAATATTGTCGCCGCACGTTGTATTTCACCATTGGGATGTAACTGCGCAAGCGATTCGAGATATAATTTTAATTCGTTTGTGAGCAACGCCGGATTTTCCTGATGAATCAATTCCCAATACGTTTCGTGTAATTCTGCTAATGCCTGTAATGCCTGATACGTCATTCCGTAATTGGCGAGAATTGCCTTGTATTTTTCTATTGCGCCTGTGTACATACTTGCCCCGCGTTGTTCGAGCGCTTCCCATAGTAGTCTCTCCTGCTCTGTTATTGCTTCCTGTTGCAGGCACGCAAATATAATCTGTGAATTATCATCGTAAATAAAATCTTCCGAAGATACGGTTGCCAGCCCCCAATCAGTGCGCATTGCAACGAGATTTGATTTTTCTACCGTTACGCATAGCGGCACATCAGGGTCGGTATTGCTGATTAAATTATCTCCGCCAAGATGGGTAATGCAATCACGTTGTAAATAGCCGAGGAAAGCGTACCCTTGTACTGCAAGTATCTGTGTTAAATTATTTCCCTGTACAATATTCAAACCGGGTTTATCTGGAGTAATATTGCCGAAGCGCGGATAACCGCCTCCATAAATTACTACGCCGACCTGTTCATTGTGGTCAATGGTATTGCCAAATAACAGCGGACTGCTTGCTTCTATCAAAATCCCTTTTTGTCCTTGTGCAATGGTATTATGCTGTAGCACTGCATCTGCGCCGCTCAGACACACAACTCCCCATCCATTGTATTTTATTTTATTATCTGCCAAAAGTTGCGGCGTGTTTCCTGTTCCGTATAAGCCAATGCCGATAGTGCAAAATTCAACAGAAGAATTCAGCAGTTCTACATCTGCATTTGATGCGAAGATTCCGCATCGCGCATTGCTGATTTCTGCGTACGACATTGCCATGCTTCCACCATTTGCGACAACAATACCGTTCCATTTTTCCATTTCATCTGCAAGAAATCGCACGTGCCGTTCTTCCGTTCCTTCTACATACAAAGTACCATTGACGGTAAGTTTTACACCGGGAGCAAAATATAACGTTGCGCCGGATTCTATCGTAAACGATTCTCCTTCTTCAATCGTAAAATCTGCATCAAAATATTCTGTCGCATCTGCGCGGATGAGGGAGGGATTTACTTCATTCTCGTTTACAGGTTCCATTGGTTGATTTTCAAACTCTGCAATATTTGATGCACTCATAAAATATGCTCCATTATTAGTAGCGAGATATAATGCGGATGAATTTTCATTTGAAAATACCATTTGGTTTATTGTCGTTACACCTTGAGGTTTTGGGAGTATGCTCGCAGTAGAAGAAGATGGCACCCAGAATCTAATATTTTGAACATCATCATTTGTTTTATTTACGAAATATACTCCATCATTGATACTGGAATTGAAATTTGTCGCTAATTGTGCTGCATTTATACTTCTAGAAGTGTCATGAGGAAAAATTGGAACACCATCTCCATCAACAGCATAATGCCTTACCTCCTTTGATGAACCTAAATACAGATGTGCTCCATTAGAACTTAGTATTTCAGTTTCTGCATATTTATAAGGGACATTTGATTTTACCCACGAGTTTCCGCCATCTGTTGTATAATTAAATCCATTTTTTGTTACACAATACATATTGGCTTCATCGGGGTAATTAAACGATTGTGAGTTTACAACTATTTGATGCACAATATTATTTTCTCCGTCAATAGTACCAATATTTTGGTTAATATCGCCATTTTGCATTTTGAAAATATTTTTCTTTTGCCCTGTGGTGTTACGAAAAGAACCGACAAAATACCGTGTTGTATCATCATCATAAAAAGAGGCAATATCATTAACAATGTAACGTCCTGTATTTGTCGGGCTATTATATATTACTTCACCGCTCCATGTATTATTCACATTACTTACGCGAAATAATGACGCATAGGAACCAGTGCTTACTAAATTGGGGTTTGCGCTTTGCAACTTACTCCCCACAACAAAAACAGCGGGATACCCTGCCGTCAGTGTTTTATAATCAAGAACAATTTTCTTTGCATTCATCGTTGAACTCCATATTCGTTGCCATTCACCATTTATATTGTATTTATAACTTAAAACGGAAAAATCTCCTTCGCGAAAAAGTGCAAAATAATGATTATAGGCAGCGCAAACAGATGTTACAGAAAGCGGGGTTGGGCTTGTTTGGTAATTATTCGCTGAAAACTGGATACCTCCTCCGCTGTTAAACTCGCCAAAATTAAATCCGGTGGGTGTTCCGACATAAACTCTATTCTGACTATTGTTATCAACTTTCATCACTGATACTTGTGGCACATTTTGAACTTTTGTCCATTGACTCCAGTTGTCGTTAAAATTATGAAAGTATAAACCACGTTCAGTTGCGGCAAGCAATTTTGTCCCCGATATTTGAAGCGATAAAATTTTTCCTCCGCTTAATGTTGTTTTTTTCTCCCATACACCTTCCTCTATTTTTACATAGATTTCTCCGCTCAATGTTCCAGCGTATTTCTCAAGTAAATTATTGTTGAGCCGTAATACAATTGCGCTGGCATTAAATTGGATAGAAACATTAGTCGTTGCAATCCATTCACGTGTTCCGTTATTAATGATGCCTTTCCAGACACCACGTACTTGTGCATTGGTATTTTCCAGTTTACTGCCTGCTACCCAAATTTCATCTGCTGTAGGATGAAATGCTATATCATACACATCAGTCTTTATATGTTTGAATGTTCCATCATCTGCAATAGTTGCGCCACCATCATATGAAACTTTAAGCGATGAAAAATTAGCAACATTTTTATCGTATTTAGTGCCAAGACGCAACTGTTCCTGATTAACCGTTCTGCGGGCAAATCGGAGTGGGTAACCGTTGATTGTTACTTGAGTCCACTGTAATTCATTATTTATAATTATTGAATACCAAGCTGAATTCTCTTTCGCCACCACAACTTTATTTTCGTCCGTCCCATTTGCAGAAACTACCAAAGGAGAAGTCGTGGGAGAGTTAAATTCCTGTAACCACGAAACCCCGTAATCGGTGGATTTTGCAACCCGTATTGCATCGGCGGCATAGATGATTCCTCCGGTGGATGCCGATATATCGCGCACGGAAGCATTGCCATTCGGACCATTTAATGAAGTCCACGTCTGAGTTTGTAATGACTGAAAAAACGCAACAGTGCAGAACACTATTGCGGCAAGCATATTTAATTTACTGAAAATATTAATATTCATTGGAATACGTTATATTTTGTCGGCATTTATATATGGCTCTGTGGTTCGTCAGGCAGCCGACTGATTCCTGACGGATACAGAGTGCAAGAGGAACCGGTGATACACTTGCAACAGTACTCTCACCGGTCTCCTCGCTATAAAAAAAATTTTGTCTGATAGGATTATTTGTTGTAGGGAACAGTCGCGACTGTTCCCTACAATCTAACCAACTATCGAACGATAACTATCTTCCTCACTTCCGCATAGCGGTCTTCATATATTGTTTCCGCAAATAACCGCGAAAAATATGTTCCCGATGGCAATTGAGACGCATCAAATTTCATTGCGTAGTTCCCTTCATTTTTCTTTTCATTATTCAGCAATGTTGCCACTTCTCTTCCGAGCACATCGTATATTTTGAGCGTAACAAGAGATGTAGAGCGCAAAGTAAATGCAATATTGGTTTCGGGATTAAACGGATTGGGATAATTTTGTAATAATTGCGCTGGCTGTGCAGGAACGGATGTTATTGTATTCTGCTGTTCTTTTAATGGATTGATTCTTGCTACGCGTGCAAAAATTCTGAATCCATCAGAAACGCTTGCTAAACCACCATCTTCCCACGCTACCACAACCACATTCGGTGAAACGCACGTATTGGAATAGACTGACCAGAGAGTATCAGATGAGAGAGTCTTTTCCGGCAACCAGGAAATTCCGCCATTAGTGGAAATGCGCGACTTGATTGTGATAACGGAATCGTCGGAACTCCATTCGGTGGTGTCCGAAAGCCATGTCGCGCTTACGATGTTATTTTTATATCGGTCAACAGATATTGGCTGTCTGTCTAATACTGCTTCAGGTATTTGAGTAAGAATTTCCTCCGACAACCACGATTTTCCGTCATCCATGGATTTACGGAGCGCAAAACTTCCGCCACTTCCATTATAACTACCGTACTTTGCTTCTCTCCACGCCACATATAGTTCACCCTTCTGCGATGCTGAAATAACTGCATCAAACGAAGAATTGCCATCTCTGTCAGTCAAAAGTCTTTCCGATTTCCAGCTTTTTCCGAGGTTTGTGGAACGGCGATAAAATGTTTCTCCGCCGGGGTATTTTCTTGAAGCGCGCATAAATACCATGTGTAATGCTTTTTCTGAAATAGCAATATTTCTCGACCATAATATTTCCGTTTTCCGTTCCTTAAATGTTTTTACTTTTTTCCACGCTTTTCCGCCATTTTTTGAAACTACAATATTATTGGTGTATGAATCCACTATTTGCACAAACACAACGGTGTCACCATTCACTGCGGCGGAATGTCTATTACCGCTTGCGAGATTAATATCTGTAATTTGATAGGCACTATCAAATGTTACCCCATGGTCGTAGGAACGCATTACATACGCTGGTGCATAACCAATCCCATTGGAATTATAAGGAATAAAAAAAAGATAGATATATTTTCTATCTGCAACGACCTTTGAAGCAGCAATACCTCTTGGAAAACGTACGCTATCTGAAAAATCTTTTATTTCAAATGTTTCACCAAAGTTTGTTGAACGAGCTAATCGGAGTTTTCCAGCCGGGGAATCTATACTCCAGGATATAAACACATAGTTACTCTCCTGTGTTGCAATGCTGGGGATATATCCCTCCTCTTGTGTCAGCCGTATCGTTGGTCCCCACACACCCGGAAACTCGTTGGAATCTGTTTTTGCCTGTGTTGGTATATTCTTCCAGTTTCCTTCTTTGTTAAAAACAAATGGCGGGCTGTTTTGCATTGAACGCTCCTGTGCATTTGCTTCCGTCAACAATACCGAAGCAAGCGCGCAAGAGAGATAAAACAAAAAACGCAACTGCGTACAAAACAAGATTGTACAAAAGTTGCGCGGCAAAGCAAGAGTGGGGGATACAGCGGCAGTAGTGTGTGTCGGAGTGTCCTGCAAGGAAGGGAACGATATCTGCATCCTGCAAATAGTGTATTGTTGTTCCATTGTCGTATCCAATCAATTATTAAAAAAAATTCCGTGTAAAATATGTTCTCCTCAGGTGAAAGCCATCGGGGAGAGAAAAAAAGTTATGCTGTTACATTGAAAAAGTTACGTTTCGCTAAAAATCTGGTGTGAATATTAAAAAAAAAAAAAACTCTGCACAAGCATTTTGCAAAAATAAATTAAAAAAGGATAAAAAATATTTTTAGCGGAAAATTATTTTATTCTCGTTTCCTAATTAAAAAAGGCGATACCAAACAATTTCAGTATCGCCTTGCTGTAAATTATATGTTTCTATTTCATCAACATCATTCGTTTCATTTCTGTTTTTTTACCGCTGTCTAATCGGTAAATGTACATACCGCTGCTGAAAGAAGATGCATCAAACGTAACCAAATAATACCTTCCCGGTTCTGCAATATCATTGAAGAGCGTTGCAACTTCCTCTCCGAGTATATTGAATATTCTCAGTGTTGTTGTTGCCTGTTCATCAACAGAAAATTTTATTGAAGTTGATGGATTGAACGGATTGGGATAGTTTTGCGCGAGTTCAAATTTCAGCGGAGCGTTTCCTGTTTCATACACACTATTATATATTTTTTCTGCGAAGTCAAATCCCTCGCCCAAAAATCCGGATGTAATATTCGGAATGGTATGCGGCAAACCTGAGTCGGGATACGTTTGTAAATAATTCCCGCGCTTTTCTGCTCTCAGTGTTGCAGTTCCCCATTTTACTTTCGTAAATAAGTAGTAGCCACTTTCATTTGTGGAAAGTGAATCGAACTGCACTGCATTTTGGAAATATAATTTCCAGCCGGATATTCCTGTTTCACCGGGTTCGCGGTTGCCATTACCATTAAAGTCATTAAATACCAAACCGGAAATTGCGGCATAGCGGAATAATCCGAAATTTTTTCCTGTTTCATTTTGTCCGCTTGATGTAACGACAATTGTATAGCGATTTGGCGGAATTGTCTGCGTCCATTGTGTATCAGGCACAACGCTAATGTAGTATGTTCCGATTGCAAGATTTGTAAACAAATAATTGCCGAGAGAATCTGCCATAATTGTTTCTGTACGCGCGCCGCTCAATTTAATGCTACGATACGCCATGCCTTGCTCATTCGGGTCGCGCAAACCATCACCATCATTATCTTCAAAAATATTGCCGGATGCTCTTCCTAATTGCAGATTACCGAAAAATATTCCGCTTGTATCGGAGCCATCTGTAAAAGTAAGCGTGTGTGTACCCGGAAATGAAGGGAATGTTTGCATCCATCCGGTTTTCAAAGTTTGCGATAGTGTATAAGAACCGGGAGATAAATTATTTATTGAAAATAAACCATCCGTGCCTGTTGTAGCAGAATCGTTGCGCACGCCATTGACATAAATTTTCCAGAATGGAACGCCTGGTTCGCCTGCATCATTTATTCCGTTGTTATTCAAATCGTTGAATATTTTTCCACTTACAGAACTGCTCTTTGCATTACCAAAATTTTTATTCGTCAAAATATTTCCGCTTTGCAAATCAATCTGGTGCGCATAATTATTTGTTTGCAATGGATACGTTTGCACCCACTCTGCTTTTTGCTGCTCTGTCAAAACATACATTCCGGGATGAAGATTTGCAAAGGAATAATTTCCTGTTGCATCAGTTATAACGGAATCAGTTTTGTATCCGCTCATACGGATTTTCCAATTGCTCAATCCGTTTTCGCCGTTGTCCTTTATTCCGTTGCCATTTATATCGTAAAATTTCATTCCTGCGATGCTGCCGTATTGATAATTGCCGAAATCAGTGCTTATGGAATTTGCTCCGCTTGTAACAGTGATAGTGTACGAACCGCTTGCTGGCATTGACTGATACCAATTACTCTGCATCACTTCACTCACAGAATATATTCCCGCGCGTAAATTTATAAATGCATAAGAACCATTCGCCGCAGTAATAATCGAATCATTCTTTTGTCCGCTTAATTTTATTTTCCATCCGCTCAATCCCGTATCATTCGAATCTTTTACTCCGTTTGAATTCATATCATTGAATTTTATTCCGCTGATAATGCCGAGTTTAAAATTACCGAAATCTTTTTCCGTAATAAACTGACTGCCTTTATTAATTACAACAGTGTATGTTGATGGAGAAGAAGGATACGTTTGAATCCATCCCGTGGGGAGAACTTCTGAAATGGTGTACATGCCTTGTTCAATGTTGCGGAATAAATATTCTCCGCTATTATTCGTCAATACGGAATCGTTCAATGAAGCGCCGCTGATTTTAATTTTCCAACCAACAATTCCCGGTTCATTTTCGTCCCAAGCGCCATTGCCGTTTATATCATCAAATTTCGTTCCGCCTATTGTTGCAAGTTGATAATTGCCGAAATTCTTTTCATTGAATTGTGCGCCGCTCTTGATGAGCAAATTATACGGCTGATTGTTTGCAGGGAGTGTTTGTCTCCAGCCGCTCTGTTGAATTTCTGAAAGAGTGTACTCGCCGGGATGAATATTTGTGAACTCGTAGTATCCATCGCTGTTTGTATTTGCAGTATCATTTCTATCGCCATTCAATTTAATTTTCCAGTTTGCAATGGGAGGTTCATTAAATTCCTGAGTTCCGTTGCCATTTATATCATTAAATTTTATACCGGAAATAAATCCGTATGCAAATGAACCAAAATCTTTATTCGCAAGATTTGTTCCTCCGAGAATGCTCACATTATATGAATTCTGGAAGGGGAGAGTCTGCAAATAATTACTTGTTAAAAACTGCGTTACCGTGTAATTACCCACAGTTAATCCTCTGAACGAAAAATACCCTGTATCATTCGTGTATGTGGAATCAATTTTTCCTCCGCCGATTTTTATTTGCCAACTGATGCGCGGAAGTTCTCCTGCTTCTTTTATTCCATTGCCATTCTCATCGTCAAATGCAATTCCGGAAACGATGCCGAGTTCGTAATTTGCAAAATTCTTTCCTTCAATCAGAGAATTACTTTGAATGGAAACAAGATATGTTCCACCAACAGGCAGAGTTTGCTTCCAACCATTTTCAGTGCGTTCGCTGATGATGTATGCGCCGATGGCAAGATTTCCAAATGAATAATTTCCACTTGCATCAGTAACGGCAGAATCATTGTGCGCGCCTTGAATAAATACTTTCCAGTTCGGAAGCACTCCTTCGCCATTGTCCCGCACACCATCGCCATCCACGTCATTGAAAAATGTGCCGGTAACTTTTCCGACTCGATATGTTCCGAAATTTCTTCCTGACGCAATTGTTCCGCTTTGAATTGCAACGTTGTACGTTCCTGCAACCGGTAATGTTTGTATCCATCCGCTTTGCTCAATTTCTGAAACAGCATAATTGCCAATTTCCAATTCGTTAAATTCATACGCGCCGGATGCATTCGTAATTGCAGAATCTGTTTTAGCGCCGGATAAATTTATTTTCCAACCGGAAAGCATTGGTTCATTCGGGTCTTTAATTGCATTGCCGTTGATGTCTTCAAATGCAACTCCGGAGATTATTCCTTTGGTAATATTACCAAAATTCTTATTGGAAGCATTTGTGCCGCTGTTTATTTTTACAAGATAAAATCCTGCAACGGGTGATGTTTGCGTCCATGTTGAAGGTGTAACTTCACGGACTTCATAAGAGCCAAGATTCAGATTTTGGAACTGATAAAATCCGTTATTATCAGATAATGTTGAATCAAATGCGCCAACAGTTAATCGCACACGCCAATCAGGAAGTCCCGGTTCTCCTAAATCTCGTGTTTTGTTATCATTCAAATCATTGAAAATGTAACCGCTGATAGTTCCTAACTGATAATTTCCAAAACTTCTGTCGCTTGCATTTGTGCCGCTCAAAATATTGACAGTGTACGTTCCCGGATTGGCTGGAGCTGATTGTATCCATCCGTTTTTCATTTCTTCTCTCAACGTGTATGTGCCTTTCAGCAAATCACTGAATTCAAAGTTGCCATCGCCATTGGTGAGCATTGAATCATTTCTATCTCCTCCAATGTAAATTTTCCAACTTGGAATTCCCGATTCGCCTGCATCGCGTATTCCACTGCCGTTTACATCATTAAATTTTGCGCCGCTGATTGTTCCGTGTTTGAAATTGCCGAAATCATTTCCTGCAAGTGTTGAACCACTGGAAAGCACAAGAGTATAATTTTGCGCAGAGGGAAGAGTCTGTGTATATCCTGTTCGGTGCTCTTCTCTCACTGTGTAATTTCCGGGTGTAAGATTTATAAATGCATAATTGCCATTTGCATCAGTAAGCACAGAATCTGATTTTACGCCCGATAAATAAATTTTCCAGTTTGATGTCATTGATTCACCAACATCTTTTATTCCGTCTGCATCAAGGTCGTCAAAGACTGTTCCTGCAATTTGTCCAAGTTGATAGTTGCCAAAATTTTTATTTTCGATTTGAGAATTACTAACAATGGTAATTGCAAATGTTCCCGGCGACGATGGAGCAGATTGCAACCATCCTGCCTGTACTACTTCGCTCAATGTATAATTTCCTGCGGGAAGATTATTAAACACAAATGTTCCGTTTGCATCAGTAAAAAGTGAATCATTTTTCGGTCCGCTCAAACGTATTCTCCAGCCCGTGAGTGTAACATCGCCGGAATCTTTCATACCGTTGGAATTAAAATCGTTGAAGGCATTGCCGCTGATGCTACCAAATTTGAAATTGCCGAAATTTTTATTCGTTAAAATTAAACCATCTTTAAACACATTGATGGAATACGTTCCGCTCACTGGCTCTGTTGTTGTCCAGCCGGATTGCACAACTTCAGTTACAGAATACAATCCTGTTGTCAGATAATAGAAAGAGTAATTTCCGTTTGCATCAGTTAATACAGAATCTGATAACGTTCCGCTCAATTTTATTTTCCAACCCTGAAGTGATGGATCGCCTACGTCTTTAATGCCGTTCCCTGTTAAATCATTGTACGCTGTTCCGTGAACAGAAGAAAGTAAATGATTTCCGAAAACAAATGTTGAATCATTGGTGCCGCTGTTGACAGTCGTTGTATGAATTCCACCGTTGAAATTCGGATATGATTGCACCCATCCGAGTTGCTGCGTTTCACTGAGTGAATATGTTCCTGCGATTAATCCGGAAAATGCGTAGCGACCATTTGCATCGGTAATTGCAGAATCACTTATCGGGCCTGTCATTTTTATTTTCCAGTTTGATAACCCGGTTTCATTTGCATCCTGTTCGCCATCGTTATCATTATCACTGAATTTTATACCTGCGATAATTCCCAATTTGAAATTGCCAAAATTAATTCCTATACGGTTTTCTCCGCTCACAAGTGTTACCAAATGTGTTTCTGAAGGATATGTCTGTATCCAGTTCGATTGCAAAACCTCTACGACAGTATAAGTGCCGACAAATAAATTGCTGAAGGTGTATGTTCCATTCACATCGGTATTGACGGAATCATTTTTTAATCCTGCAATTTTTATCTTCCAGTTGGAAAGATTTGTTTCTCCAGCATCTTTTACGCTGTTGCCATTGAAATCATTCCACACACTTCCGCTCAATGAAGCATACCGATAATTGCCAAAATCTTTTGCAGTGAGATTTAATCCGCTTGTAACATTCAACACGTAACTTCCACTTTGCGGCAATGATTGTACCCATCCTGTTTGTAATTTTTCAGTTACAGTATATTGTCCGATGGGTAAACTTCCGAAGAGGTAATTTCCACTTGCATCAGTGAGTGCCGAATCTGTTTTTGCGCCGTTCAAATAAATTCTCCAGTTAGAAAGAACTGGTTCTCCATTATCTTTCACTGCATTGCCGTTGACATCTTCAAATTTTGTTCCTGCGATTGAACCAAGACGGTAATTGCCAAAATCAGAATTAGTTGCATTTGTTCCGCTCTCCACGGAAATTTCATACGAACCATTCGCTGGATATGATTGAATCCATCCAGCTTGCACATTTTCGTTTACGGTATAATCTCCCAGTAAAAGTCCTGTAAATGCATAGTTTCCGCTTGCATCAGTTACTTTCGATTGTGTTGATGCGCCCGTTAGTTTTACTGTCCAGTTTTGAAGTCCGGGTTCGTTTTCATCCTTTGTGCCGTTTGCATTGATATCATCAAATACTTTGCCGCTAATGATGCCGAGTTTGAAATTGCCAAATTCTTTTCCATTGAAATTACTTCCTGCAACAATCGCAACCTGATATGTATCTTTTGCGGCGGGAAATGTTTTAAGCCATCCTGTTTGCACAACCTGAGAAATAGTGTACGAACCGATTCGCAGCTGTTCAAATGCATAAAACCCGTCACTGTTCGTCATTGTTGATTCAGTCATTGTGCCGTTTATTTTTAATTTCCAATCCGCAATGCCACCTTCGCCTGCATCGTAGGAATTATTGCTATTGATATCATTAAAAATAAATCCACTGACTTTTCCGAGAACATAATTTCCAAACGAAAGATTTGTCGTATCAAGCTGGCTTCTCATTGTAATTGCATACGAGCCGGAAGAAGGAGTTGTTTGATACCATCCGCTCTGCAATTCTTCTCTGAGTTCAAGCACACCGCCTACAAGATTTTCAAATTTGTATGCGCCGTTTGCATCGCTCATTTGCGAATCAACTTGTGCACCGGAAAGTTTTAATTTCCAATCCTGCAATCCACTTTCACCGCCGTCTTTTATTCCGTTGCCGTTTATGTCGTTAAAAACCAATCCGGCAATGGAGCCAAGTTTGAAAAATCCGAAATGACTTGATGTTGCCGCTGTTCCGCTCTTTACATTTACATTATAAAAATCTTTCGGAACAGTTTGCAACCAACCTGCAATTGGTTCAGCAGTAACAATGTACTGGTCTGCGGGTAAGTCGGTAAATGCGTATTCACCATTTGCATTTGAAAGTGTTTGATTAAAATCCGTATTCAAACTGATGGTGCGGTTTATTATGCCGGGCTCACTGTTATCTTTTATGCCATCACCATTTACATCTTCAAAAACAATTCCTGAAATAACACCGAGTTTGAACACGCCGAAATTTTTATTTGCCGCAACACTGCTGCTCAATATCTGCACATCATATCCTGTTTCGAGTGGAAACGTTTGTGTCCAACCTTCCTGATTTATTTTTGCAACAGAATAATTTCCAACCTGCAATCCTGTAAATGTATAATTTCCATTTTCATCGGTTGCAACGGTATCTGATGCCGTGCCGGAAATTTTCATTTGCCAGTTTTGAATGCCAATGTCGGATGCATCTTTTATTCCATTGCCGTTTATATCATTGTACACAATTCCTGAAATAACGCCATCTTTAAAATTGCCGAAATTTCTATTCGTGAGATTGCTTCCGCTTGTAATTGCATCGGTGTAACTTGTGTTCGGAGGAAATGTTTGTGTCCAGCCGCTTGCGATTTCTTCACTTATCGTATAAGTGCCGCCGCGCAAATTGGTAAACTGAAAATTGCCATTGCCATCTGTCATGGTAGATTCACTGATAACGGTGTTGATTGTTGTGGTTCCGTTCAAACGGATTTTCCAATTGCCAACACCGGGCTCTCCTGCATCAAGATTTCCATTGCCGTTAATATCTTCAAATGTATGTCCCGAAATTGTTCCGAGAAGAAAATTTCCGAACGTGATATTATTTAAATTTGCATCGCTTTGAATTGCGAGAACATAAATTCCTGTTCCGCCGGGATATGTTTGCAACCATCCGGGATAGTATTCTTCTGTTACAGAATAATTTCCAATCGGCACATCAGGGAAAGAATAATTTCCATCATTATCTGTAAATGCAGAATCATTGACAGGAACATTATTATGCGTTGAGCCGTCTAATTTTATTTTCCAGTTTGCAATGCCGGGTTCGGAAATATCTTTTGCGCCATCGCCATTCAAATCATTGAATTTCAATCCGCTGATTTTTCCGTTTTTATGATTACCGAAATTTATATTTGTAACAATGGAATCCTGCACAACGGAAACAGTATGTGTTCCGATAGTCGGATACGATTGAATCCACGGCGCTACTAATTGTTCCTTCACCGTGTACGTTCCGCCGTATAAATTATCCAGCGTATATTCTCCGAGTCCGTCAGTTGTCGTCGTATCGTTGCTGATGAGACCGTTGGCAATTATCGTCCAGCCGGAAAGTCCATTCTCGCCAAGTTCAAAAATACCATTTGCATTCAAATCGTTGAATTTCATTCCTTTAATTTTTGCGCTCGGATAACCGATGAATGTTGGAATATTTTTTCCGATGACAAAATCAGAAAACGTTGTAACATCAGATAACGTCAGCGAATTTGTTGCAGGATTTCTTGCAGAGATATTCGGAAACTGCCAGTATGGCGTATCATATTTTCCTGCAACATACGTGTTTTCATCTCCGCCATTAAAAATATCATTTTCTGGATACGTAAAATTCATTGTTGCATTGAACGTAGTAAATCCGCCGCCCTTTGTAAATGTCCAATAATGCTTCAATGTGCTGTCGCCATATTGCGTATTGGGATGCGGACTTGTTATTACCTGCGCAGTAACAGAACCGGAATTTGTTATTGATGAAAAATTCACTGCGACAGGATGCGCATCGCTTATAGTTCCGACAGGAAATAATTTTGTACCAACCGAATTTATATTTACCGTCATACTGCCATCTATCCAGCCATTGGTGGCTGCTACTGCGGAAGCATTGGAAAACGTCAGTGTTTTTGTGCCGGGTTGTAGTCGTCCTGATTGCAATGAACAAATTCCTGTTACAGTTAAATTATTTGCAAGCCGCACAACAGAAGTAGATTGCAATTTAAGATTTTGCACAGAAGACGGCATTTCATTTGTCGTAACAATAGAATCGGTGTTATTGTAAATAAGTGTAATATCAGAAGGAATAGTAAAATTACCGCTGAATGTTCCTTTTGTACGGATGAGAGTTCCTCCGGATGTTATGGAAACAGAAAACGATGCAGTAGAAAGCGTACCAACCTGTCCCCACAAATCAGAAATTGCGCCGAGTGATTTATCAATTGTTACACCGCCCGTGTTGCGAATTTTTAGTTTTTTAGAAGTGCTTAAAAGTTCTGATGAAGTTGTCATTGGCGACGTTCCTGCATACACAAGCCACATATTTGCACTGCGATTTATTGTTCCGCTGTGGATTGCTGTACCGGAATAAATCAACGAATCATTTACCGTTACAGGTGTTGTACCGCCGATAATTTTTTGTCCCGAGCCGCTCAGCATTAACCCGCTATACGTTACGCCTGATGCGCCGCCGAATATATTTTGATTGCCGCTGCGCGCATACTCAAACACGCTGCCGCTTGCTGTTGCACTCGATGCATCAAAGACTGCAGGATTTGCTGTAAACGCTGAAACTGCTTTTGTTTTTATTGTTCCTTTCCCGATTAACTTGAATGCGGAAACCGCAATGGTTGAATCAATTTCCAATGTACCGGCAACCGTTACTGTTGAGCATTGCGTTGAGAGCGTTCCGAATTTATAAATTGCGCGTACATTTTTTACTGTTGTACCTGCACCAATATATAAATGTCCCTTTAAAGAATTTGAATTAGTTGAATCCAATCTGATGTCGTGATTTTTTAAATCAAAAATACCGCTTGTTACAGTGAGGCGTAACGATTTAAAGGTTGTATCAGCCCACACCGTTACATTCTGTGGAACATCAATAATTACACGGATATAAGCAGGTCGTGCGCCATCCCATTTTGCACCGTACAGCGGACCGGACGTTTGGCGTTTAAAAACAGTAAAAGAATTTGTCCCTTTCGTATTATCTATAATAAGCAACGAATGCCCGACGGTATCACTTCCGACTGTTCCATAAATTTCCAGTTTTGCGTTTGCTTCTGTAAGTACACGGGTTCCTGTTGCGCCATTTACTTGTATGTTTCTGCATCTACCAACATCACCTGCAGGAATGGTAACAGTATTTGTAAGAGTAGGACCTCCGATAATTACCACATCAGTATTTTCATCAGGAATACCGTTGCTCCATATAAGCGGGTCGTTCCAGTTGCCGCCAATCAAAGCGGTATCAACTTGTGCAAAGAGATTTGTAGTAAGTGAAAAACAAATACATAGGAAGAATAAAATTGAAATGTGTTTCATAATTAAAATTTCCGAAAAAGAAGTAAATAAATTTGTGCTATAATTGTGAAATAATAATTTATCGAATAGTGCGTAACGCTTCTTGTAGTTTTTCAAACGAAGTTACATCCCGTGTGCTGTATTGCAAATCTGCATAGACAATAGTTCCTTTCATATCAATAACAAATACGGTTCGTTTTGTGTATCCGCTTTCACTATGGAATGAATTATACATTGTTGCAACGTTGTGCATATTATCGCTGAGCAACGCAAAAGGCAAGTTATGTTCCTTCGCCCATGCTTTGTGCGAGTACGGATAATCACCGCTGATTCCATACACGGCGGCGTTCAGTTCAGAAAGTTCTCCGAAATTATCGCGCATGGTGCACATTTCTTTTGTACAACCGCCGCTCCAATCTGCAGGATAAAAAGCAAGGATGATAACGCTTTTTCCGATTTCTTTTGAAAGCGTAAAACCATCTCCGATAATTGTATCTTTCGTAGCAAAATCCAGCGTAAAATCCGGCGCAGGTTTTCCGACTTCAATATCACCGCAAATTCCTGATGAGAGCGGAAGAAGCAGTAGGGGAAGCAGTAACAGTGTAAAAATTATTTTCATAGTGGAATTATTATTGTAGTTGCAATTTTACACCACAAAATTACAATAATGAGATAAGAAAAACAACGATTTCACAAAGGAAAATGCGAACAAGTTTTTGGGGAAGAATTATTTTCAAAAATTCTCGGAAGAAATACATTCGTTGCAAAACCTGTGTGGCAGATGAAAATACTTTATTATTCCTAACTACTAATTATTATATTTCAGCGCATTTTTTTTAATATACGTATGACACACACACAACACACAATGAAATTTGCACAAAATGAATGGGCGTTGATACTTGGGGCATCAAGCGGTTTTGGAGGTGCGACTGCAATTGAACTTGCACGACGCGGAATGAATATCTTCGGCGTGCATCTCGACAGACAGGCAACAATGCCGGAAGTGCAGCGCATACTGAAAGAAATAAAACATACAGGAAGCAAAGCAGTGTTTTACAACATCAATGCCGCAGATTCCATAAAGCGTAACGAAACACTTGACGATATTAAGGAGCGCTTTGCAACCGAAACTTCTGCGCATACAATAAAAGTGCTTGTGCATAGTCTTGCATTCGGAACGCTCAAACATTTTATTGCCAAAAAAAGCGAAGATGCATTGACGCAGGCGCAGATGGAAATGACAGTGGATGTCATGGCGCATAGTTTAGTGTATTGGGTGCAGGGCATAATGGCGCGCGAGTTAATGAAGAAGGGCGGACGTATTTTCGGTATGACGAGTTCAGGCGGACATACTGCTATTCCATCATACGGAGCAGTAAGCGCCGCAAAAGCATCTCTCGAATCGCACATCAGACAACTTGCAATGGAACTTGGACCGCTTGGAATAACTGCAAATTCTATTCTTGCAGGCGTAACCGATACTCCTGCGTTGCGTAAAATTCCCGGTTCCAATGGTATGCTTCTGGTTGCGAAAGGAAAAAATCCGCAAATGCGTACAACCACTCCCGAAGATGTCGCGCACGCCATTGCAATGCTTTCAACAGATGATGCGTATTTCATTTCCGGCAATGTTATCGGCGTGGATGCGGGAGAAGACAAAGTTAATTATATCGGACAGAAAAGCCCAAACCAGTTGGAGTAGGGAAGAAGTAAGAAGTAAGAAGTAAGAAGTAAGAAGTAAGAAGTAAGAAGTAAGAAGTAGGAAGTAAGAAGGAAGAAATTACCAAGTTAAGTTAGACCTTTACAATTCTTACTTCTTAATTCTTACTTTCTCGCCGTAGAATGAGTACAATAAAACCAACAAATCATATAAACAGGAAATAAAGTAATGTTTGAATTTGAATTGAATGATGAACAAAAGATGTTGCGCACAATGGTGCGTGATTTTTGCAATGCAGAAATAAAACCGATTGCATCAAAGATTGATGAAGAAGAACATATTCCCGAATCGCTTCTGCGAAAATTAGGAGAACTTGGATTGCTTGGCATTGCATTTCCGCCGGAATATGGCGGCGCAGGAATGGGAGAACTTGGCTACTGCATAATGCAGGAAGAAATTGCGCGAGGATGCCTTTCTACTTCAACATTTATTGGCGCACACGAGTCAATCGGAGCAAATGCAATTTACATCGGTGCAAAAGAAGAAGCGAAGAAGAAATATTTAACGAAACTCGCAACAGGAGAATTTATAGGCGCGTTTGCTTTAACTGAAGTAATGGCGGGTTCTGATTCATTCAATCTTCGCACGAAAGCGCATCTTGATGGCGATGAATGGGTGCTTAACGGAGAAAAAATGTGGATTACCAACGGCTCTATTGCAGATGTTATTTCCGTCTTTGCGCGCACAGATAAAGGTATCACAGGTTTTATAGTCGAAACAAAATCAGAGGGATTCAGCACGGGCGCACACGAGAAGAAAATGGGAATTCGTGGTAGTGTAACTGCTCCCGTTGTACTTGAAAATGTTCGCGTGCCAAAAGAAAATATGCTCGGTGAAGATGGTCGCGGATTTCTCATTGCAATGAAAACACTTGATGCGGGAAGATTAGGACTTGGCGCGGCAACATTAGGAGCGGCAAAAGAACTGCTCGAACTTTCCGCGCGGTATGCAAAAGAGCGCAGACAGTTTGATGTTCCCATCGCACAATTTGAAGCAATTCAATTTATGCTTGCAGAGATGGCGACGCTCATTTATGCTATGGAATCAATCGTCTATCGTACCGCCGCTGCGTATGATGCGGGCAAATCTATCTCAAGACAATCGGCGACGGTAAAATTATTCTGCTCCGAATCGCTCGATACCATTGCTGATATGGCTGTGCAGATTCACGGCGGTATGGGATATTCACGCGAAATGCCTATAGAACGCTACTACCGCGATTCGCGCATCAACCGTATCTTTGAAGGCACAAACGAAATTCAGAAGATTGTTATCTCGAAAGAGATATTGAAGAAGAATGGTGTGATGTAGGAGTTGGCTTTTGGCAATTGGCTATTTGCAGTTTGCAATTCGTCATTATTTCGCTCCGTAGGCGCGGGAGAGTGAAGCAAAAATATGGAAAATATAAACCCGAATCATTTTACGATGGTTCGGGTTTTTGTTTTTTTTGGGTAGGACAGACATTCTTGTCTGTCCGAGAAGATTCAGACAGGCAGGAATGCCTGTTCTACCAAGTCCGAGAAGATTCAGACAGGCAGGAATGCCTGTTCTACCAAATCTGAAGATTCAGACGGCAACTTTTATCTCGTCGCTGAATAATCCGATTTCTTTATCGTCGAGAATATAGATAAATTTGTATATACGGACTTCCGACGCGCCTTCTGTGATGTTCCCGATGGCATCTTCAAACGGCGAGAAGGTATCGCGACCGATAAGGGTGAAGGTGGTTTCATTTCCGCGTTTGCGATAAATAGCGACGCCATCAAACATACGCTTGAGCCAATCGAAAATAATATAATTGCCGACTATCGTGGCTACCACTTTGGGTTTTGCGGTGTTTATTTCTTCCTGTGTAAGATTCACCTCTGCTCCAATAACGCCTAAATCCATACCAATCGCTTCGGTATAGATATCGTGCGATTTTATCTGCCCAATAAGTTTCCGCAACGCAGTTTTTGACGTAGTTATAGCAGTGCGTTTTGCTACCGCTTTCGAAGAAAAAGTTTGCTCTGCACTTTTTGTCTCCTGCAAAATGCTTTCTATGGAAATCGCTTCATTCGCAAGTGCTTCTACTTTTTCATTAGGAACGCCAAATTGTGCGTTATAGATTCGCAATTTATCTGCAAATGTTTTAAGATATGTCTGATATTCTTCTTCCCGACTGGGAATGTAATCTTTTTTTGCCATTGTTGACTCCGTGATGTTTATATTGATTTATAATAGTTGAAAAAAAAACTTATTATTAAATGGAATCCACACTTTCTGATTAATCATACACATATAGGAGGGTATGTGTTGATATTTATCCATACGGTATGGATTCCAATATCTCATTTTCGCTAAAAATAATAAACGGAGCCCACTGAATTCGATAGGGTGTCAAAAATTACTATCATTCTATTATTTTTTTCAATTTAATATGGCATGAGCTCCGTTACACTTGTTTTCCTGTTGCGATGCAGGACAGATATTCTTGTCTGTCAAAAACCTTGTAGAACAGGCAGGAATACCCATCCTCACTATATAATGCCTGTAATTTGTCAAAATATTGCCATTTCCATCATATAAAGCGTTATACATTTGCTGACGAGTGCCCGAGAGATGGTGTAAAGTGCCATACATTTGCTGACGAGTGCCCGATATGTGGAGTAAAGCGTTATACATTTGCTGACGAACGCCCGAGAGATGGTATAGAGTGCCAAATAGTTACTGACGAACGTCAATCATACCATACAAAGCAATTTTGTAACAATGTATGGTATCATCACTGTGCAGAATACTGCTCTTCTCATTCAAAAACGCAGGATAAATATAATAAAAAAAGAATGAGTGGTAATAAAGAGGAAGCGAGTCCACTGAAAAAGTCTCTAAACAGTAAATGTCATTCCCGCGAAAGCGGGAATCCGCCTCATACAAATAGATTCCGCATCAAGTGCGGAATGACAAAACTGTCCTTTTTCAGTGGTCTCGAAGCGGTGCGGGTAAATAATCCTACGGGAAGTCAATCGAAAATCCCATTCCGTACGTAGAAAGATTTTCATAGAGATATTCGGCAAAGAAATTGCGTCCGTTATTGGTTGCAACATATAAGATAATTCCCGTGCTGTTCCACTCGCCGAATTTTATGCCAAACTTGGTTTGCACTGAACTTGTATAATCCGGAATTCCCATCAAAGAAATATGTGTTGCGGTGAAAAGATTGGTTTCTTTCTCCATCACTGTTCCGGTAATTGCAGAGGAATGAATTTCCATTCCCGCAAGATATGCAAGTCGCTTTATATTTTCGGGACGAAAGAATGTAGCGTATGATACTCCACCGTATAAACGCATTGATACATTAGAAATATCAAAATGTCTTGCGGCGACAATCTCGCCGAAATCTCTTGTAAATGGAATAGGACCGCCAGGTTTTGTCCAATCGCGAGGAAATGTATGCGCCCACCAATTACCATCAACTAAATGTGCGCTGTGATGCAGCAACCGCAATCGGAACGATATCGTTGAGTGTTCATTTGCAGGTATCAAAGAGAAATATCCGCCAAAGAAACCATCAAGCGCGTCTATCTGCAAATGCAAGCCGTTGTTGCCGGTAACATTTGCATAGCCGAAAAATTCAATGCCAAGTGCGAGTGTGTGTGTGTGATTTTTTACTGTAACTAAATCAAGAACGCCGCCCATTTCCACTTTCATTTGTTCGGCAGTAAAAAATTTCCAGAGCCCGAGCCGCGCTTCCTGTGGATTTGCAATGAGCGAACGGAATTGATGTTCTCCGGGTAAGAAGCGCAGAGTGTATTCACTTTGCGAGAAAAGAGTGTTGGTAGTAATAATACCCGAGAGGAGAAGCAGAGCAATTACTATGCGATATCGAATGTCTTTTCCGCGCAAGCGGGAATCCTTTCCTATAATCATATTCCGCATCACGTGCGAAAAGAGAAGAAGGTGATTGTTCCGTAGTTTCAACATTGTCTGCAAATACATATTCAATTAAAAAGAAAATTCGCCGCCAAAGGTTCTGAAGAGTAACAGAATATTGAGTGAGATAATTATAACAGCGCAGATAATTGCAATAACGGTGGTTGTTCTTTTATTCACCAGTTCGCCCATTAACGAAGAATTTTTTGTAAAGAGAATGAGCGGAATAATTGCAAACGGCAATTGAAAACTTAACAATACCTGACTGAACACGAGCAATTGCAACGGATTAATATTCATTCCTATTGCAATAATTGCGGGAATAATAACGATGAGGCGCAGTAATAATCTTCTGAGCCAAGGACGCATTTTTATAACAAGAAATCCTTCCATAACAATTTGCCCCGCCATTGTTCCTGTTACAGAAGAAGAAATTCCAGATGCAAGCAATGCAAGCGCGAAGACAAATGCGGACATTCCTCCGAACAATACGCCGAGTGTTTTATGCGCTTCTTCAATGGAAACAATTTCCAAATCGCGTGTAAAAAATGCACCTGCCGCCATCAGTAATATTGCAGAATTCACAAACCACGCGCCGTTCAGCGCAATAACAGAATCAGCAATTGCAAATCGGTAGGTTTGCTTTTTTTCTTCTTGTGTAGGAAATAGAGATAACCGCGCCTGAATAATATTTGAATGGAGATAGAGATTATGCGGCATTACGGTTGCGCCAAGTATGCCGATGGCAACAAGAATACTTTCTGAATTAATATGCGGCACAACAATATGATAAGGAATAATACTCCAGTTTGGTTGTGTAATGAAAAGCTCAACGACATAACACAGTCCGACAGTCGCAACAAATACAATAATAATATATTCGAGCGGACGAAAGCCATACCGTTGCAGCGCGAGAATTAACAGAACATCAAAGCCGGTTATAAGCACAGCGGAGAGTAAATCAATATGAAAGAGAAGATAAATGGCAAGTGCAGAACCAAGAAATTCTGCGAGGTCAGTAGCAATCATTGCAAGTTCCGCAGTCAGCCACAAAAAGAAGTTCATCGGTTTGGAGAATTGCAAACGACAGTTTTGTGCTAAATCCTGTCCTGTTGCAATGCCTAATTTAGCAGAAAGGGATTGCAGCAAAATAGCCATCATATTGCTCAGGAAAATTACCCACAATAAATTATAGCCAAATCGTGCGCCGCCTTCAATATCTGTCGCCCAGTTTCCCGGATCCATATATCCCACACTGACAAGAAATGCAGGACCGAGATAGCGTATTAACCCTTTGTTAAAATATTTTTTAAAAGAGAAAGTACTTTTTTGATGGAGAGAAGGAGATAATGTTGCCGCGATTTGATTGTGTGAAGTATGCATCGTGTTTAAGAATTCTTTTGTTGAGTGAAAATGCACTGCGCCAGTTTCTGGCTCAGTGAAATGATTTTATTGTTCGCTTTGATGACAATTGAACCATCAAACGAAATGCGTTCAATGATTTCAAACTTTGTATTTAATTCCAATCCGACTTTTTTAAAATATTGCAACGCTTCAGGGCTCTCATCGCTCACACGAATAATAATTCCCGAAAAATTCATTGCGCAGTGATTGAGTGTTGTGTAATGTATTTTAGGTAATTCGCCATCAATGGTAGGAATGGGGTCGCCATGCGGGTCAATAGTGGGATACCCGAGCGCTTTATCTATACGTTCTTCCAGCGAATCAGAAGTAACGTGTTCCAGTTGCTCGGCTTCATCATGTATTTCATCCCACGCATAGCCAAGAAATTTATGAAGAAACATTTCCCACAAGCGGTGGCGACGTACAATTTTTAAGGCAATTGTTTTTCCCTTTCTTGTAAGTTGAACACCTTTGCGTGGAATATAATTGACCAGCCCCTGCTCCGATAATCGCTTCATCATATCGTTTGCTGACGCATCGGATACCGAGAGCGCGTTTGCAATCGCCGATGTTGTTGCGGAGCCGTTTGCCATTTGAAGAGTATAAATTCTTTTTATATAATCTTCGTTTGCTGTGCTTTGCATATACTAAAATTGTATTTTGATTAACCTAAATATATAATTAAGTCTAACAAAAATAAAATTTTGGGCATTAAAAAAGCAAAACCGATTAAAGTTTTGCTTGCATCTCGGAATTTAAAAAAATTAGTCGTCCATTTTTAAAAGAAGTTGTTGAGCAATTTCTTCACAGAGCAAATATCCCTTTTTTGTCAAACGTATTTTATCTTTTCCGAAAATGAAGAATTCAGCAGGAAAATATTGCTGTGCAATTGCAGTAATATCATTCACAACATTATGTCCAAAATGTTTTTCTACGAATGCTACATCAATTCCTTCACTGCGCAGACCGAGCATTATTGTTTCTTCAAAAAGTTGTTGCTTGGTGAGCGTTTCATTTCCTGCAAGTGGCAATTGATGTTCGGCAAGTTTTTGATTGTATGTAGAGATGTTTGCAATATTCCACCAGCGTTTCATTTCTCCCTTCTGCCAGAAAGAATGTGCGGATGGTCCAAAACTAATATAGTTTGTATGATTCCAGTAATTTTTATTATGTCTGCAATGGTAATCTGGTTTTCCATAGTTAGAAATTTCATACTGTTCGTAGCCATGTATTTCAAGAAAATTCATTGTAAATTCATACATATCAGCATCGCGCTCATTTGGCGGCACGGAAATCTGCTTTGTTTCAACCATGCGTTGCAAAGGAGTGTTGGGTTCAATAATCAGACTGTATGCGGAAATATGAGTTGGTTCAAGCAAAACAGACTGTAATAAATTCTGTTCCCATTTTTCGATTGTCTGATTGGGTAAAGAAAAAATCAAATCAAGATTTACATTTTCAAAACCAACACGATGCGCAAGATGAATAGCGTGCTTTGCTTCCTGCACAGTGTGTATGCGTGAAAGAAATTGCAAATCATCTTCATAAAAAGATTGCACGCCAAAACTTAATCTGTTTATTCCCAATGAATGATACGCGCGCAGTTTTTCTTCATCAACAGTTCCGGGATTACATTCAACGGTAATTTCTGCTGCGTCATCAACGAGAAAATATTTTGCAATGTGGTTGAAAATAATTTCCAACTGTGCAGGTGAAAGAAGTGATGGAGTACCGCCCCCAAAAAATATTGTTTCAATTTTTTGATGGTGAAATTCTGTTTGTAATTCTATTTCGCACAAAAGCGATTGTAAAAAATTATCTATTGGCGCAAGCGATTCGATGGAATAAAAATCGCAATAAATACATTTACGCTCGCAAAACGGAATATGTAAATACAGTGATGCCATTATTGAACGAGATGCCCGATTCTCGAAAGACGCACCGAAGAAAGTTTATCAATGAGATTTGCCCACGAAATATTCGGGTCCCAGGACATAATCACAAAGAGAGGCGTTCCTATGACATCTTCTTCAGGAACAAATCCCCAAAATCTGCTGTCGAGAGAATTGTCGCGGTTGTCGCCCATTGCGAATAAATAATCCCGCTTAATAGTATAAACATTTGTCGCAACATCGTTTATATAGAGTGTGCCTCCTCGTATCTCAATCGTATTGCCTTCCCGCAAAATAAACGTGTACCACTCATAAATATTTTGAGGAGAAAGTGTTATAACATCGCCTTGTTTCGGAATCCGAATAGGTCCGTAAAATCTGTCATTAAAATTTGCACCGGGCGGAAAAATACTTGGGTCAATTTGCTCTGCGCTCAGATGTTTATTTTTATTAAAGATAGCATTGCGTGGAATGGGTGCCGGAGAATGATTGACATAAACTTTTCCGTCAATAATTTGTAAAGTGTCTCCTGCAAGTGCAAGACATCGCTTTAAATAGTATGCAAAAGGTTGTGCAATTTTTTCATCGCGATAACCGGGAAAATCGAATACAATCGGGTCGCCGTGTTTAACGCTGCGTAATGCAGGAAGTTTAAAATGCGGAATGCGAATATCGGAAAACGGAATTGTGCGCGGCGTTGTTCCTCCGAAAATCAGTTTATTGACGATGAGAAAATCTCCCGCCATTATTTCGTTTTCCATTGAGCCCGTCGGTACTTGAAAATTTGCTATGCCAAAACTGTTGAGTACGAGAAAGGCAGCGAAGACAGTTCCCATTTCTTTCAGCCATTCTTTAAAAGTTTGTTTTGGTTTTTCGTTTTTTTTGCTGTTCATAAATTATAAAAAATGTAATGCGAAAACACACATTGAGGAGAAAAAGTTCTAATCTTCTTCCATTGAAAGAACAGCAAGAAATGCTTCCTGTGGGATTTGTACGCTTCCAACTTGTTTCATTCTCTTCTTTCCTTCTTTTTGTTTTTCGAGAAGTTTGCGCTTGCGGGAAATATCTCCTCCATAGCATTTCGCAATAACATTTTTACGCATTGCAGAAACGGTACTGCGTGCAATGATTTTACTACCTATTGCTGCCTGAATTGCAACTTCAAACATTTGTCTTGGGATAAGTTTGCGCAACCGTTCGCAAAGTTTTTTACCGTACTCGTATGCTTTATCAGCATGCGCAATTGTCGAAAGTGCATCCACTATTTCGCCATTGAGTAAAATATCCAATTTCACTAATTCGGATTCGCGATACTCCAAAAATTCATAATCAAACGAAGCATATCCGCGCGTTGTGGATTTCAGTTTATCATAAAAATCAAAAATGATTTCAGAGAGGGGAAGTTCAAAACGCAAATCTGCACGTGTTGTATCAAGATAGGTTGTATTTTTAAAAATTCCACGCCGCTCCATGGTGAGTTTCAAAATATTGCCGATGTATTCAGTTGGTGTAATTATCTGTGCTGTAACAAATGGTTCTTCAACATATTCTATATCACCGACAACTGGCATTAACGATGGATTGTCAACAGTAAAAATATCTTTATTTCTGGTTGTAACACGAAATTCTACGTTGGGAACTGTTGTTATCAGCGCCTGTTCGTATTCTCTTTCTAAACGCTCTTGAATAATTTCCATGTGCAGCAATCCGAGAAATCCGCAACGGAATCCGAATCCAAGCGCAGTAGATGTTTCCGGCTCGTATAAAAGTGAAGCATCATTCATTCGCAATTTTGCGAGCGAATCTCGCAGTTCTTCAAAATCTTCTGCATTCGTCGGAAATAATCCTGCGAAAACCATTGGCTTAACTTCTTTGTATCCCGGTAAAGGCGATGAAGCAGGAGTAGTTACATTCATCACTGTATCGCCGACTTTAATTTGATGAAGTTCTTTTATGCCTGCAATGAGATAGCCGACTTCTCCAGCGGAAAGTTTTCCTGTCCGCTTTCGTTGCATTTCCAAAATTCCAATTTCTTCCGCTTCAAATTGCTTTCCAGAAAAATGAAAAGAAAGTTTATCTCCCTCACGCATTGTTCCATCAACCATGCGAATGTATGAAACGGCGCCGCGATACACATCAAAAAGAGAATCAAAAATAAGCGCGCGCAGAGGTAAATTCAAATCTCCTTTTGGCGGTGGAATGCGCTTGACAATTGCTTCTAAAATTTCCTGTATGCCAATATTTTCTTTCGCACTTGCAAGAATAATTTCTTCATCTTTGCAGCCGAGAAGTTCCTTCACTTGTGTTTTGACACTATCTACCATTGAATGGGGAAGGTCAATCTTATTTAACACCGGAATTATTTCCAATCCTGCATCAATTGCAAGAAAAAGATTGGAAATTGTTTGCGCTTCAACTCCCTGTGAAGCATCAACGACGAGGACAGCCCCTTCGCAAGCAGCAATAGAACGCGAAACTTCATAAGTAAAATCTACATGGCCGGGCGTATCTATGAGATTGAGATTGTATGTGTTGCCATCTTTCGCTTTATAATCCATTTTGATGGCGTGGAGTTTTATTGTAATCCCGCGTTCCTGTTCAAGTTCCATATCATCAAGAACCTGATTAAACTTCATTTCGCGTTCTGTGATTGTTTTTGTTGTAACGAGTAATCTATCTGCAAGAGTAGATTTTCCGTGGTCAATATGTGCAATAATGCAAAAATTACGAATGTGATTCATTCAAAAATAAACAATAAAAAATCCCGCCGAAGCGGGATAAAAACTGCAAAGCCCGCAAACGATGGGGGAGGCGGCCCATCGTGATAGAAGGAGGGGAGTCTTCTATGAAGGGAAACAGCGGGCTTTGCGTTAAAAAATTTCCTAATTTGCGAGCGAAATATACAAAAAGAAAGATTGTATGCAATAAAGTTGTATTAAATTTATACAGTACCTGAAAACTCCTGTTTGCTCTTTTTGCTAATTTTTGCCACACTTTCTACGTGCGTAGTATGCGGAAACATATCAACGGGCTGAATTTCTTCAATTTCATAGCCAAATTCTGTAAGTATTTTACAATCTCGAGCTTGAGTTGCAGGATTACAACTTACGTACACAATTTTACTCGGTGAAATATTGATAACATCGCTTACTACTTTGTGGTGCAATCCGTTTCGCGGAGGGTCAAGTATTATTAAATCAGGATGTGAAATTCCGGTTGAAGAGAACTGAATCCCCTTTTGTAAATCCGCTAAAATAAAATCTGCATTGTTTATGGAATTTATTTCTGCATTTACTTTTGCATCATTAATTGCGCTTTCGATAACATCAATTCCAGTTATTTTTTTGCAACTATCGGAAAGAAAAATGCCAATCGTTCCGGTGCCGCAGTATAAATCCAAAACTGCATCCACTTGCGATAATTCCCCAAATTCCTTCACAACAGAATACAGTTTTTCTGTTTGAAAAGTATTGGTTTGAAAGAAAGAATCTGCGGAGATTTTAAATGAATATTTCCCTATTTTTTCAGTAATAAATCCATTGCCGAAATAACAATGCTCTTCCTCACCGCGTGCAATTTGTGCAATTTTTGTATTGACAGTATTTACTATTGTTGTAATCGCTGGAATTTCTTTCAATAAATAATCTGCCAGTTGTTTCATCATAGTAGGTGAATGTTCAAAAGAAACAATATTGACCATTATTTCATTCGTATGTTTTCCTTCGCGGATAACAAGGTTGCGAAAATATCCATTCCGATTATCCTGTGAATATACTGGAATGGAGTGGTCGATTGTGAAACGACGGATACAATTTAAAATACGATTACTTGTTTCGGATTGCAGCCAACATTCATCAATATCTAAAACTTTTTCCCAATTGTTCATGGGATGAAAACCAAGCCCGAATGTAATTTCGTTTTCTGTCGCATTATTTTTTCGTTCCTGAAATGCTTCACGAGGCAGCCACTGATGTTCTGCAAAGGAAAATTCCATTTTATTTCTATAAAAATATTCTGTTGCAGATGGTATGATTGGTTTTATGTTGAGTTTCGAAAATCCTCCAATGTGCATAAAAGCATCTTCTACACGCTTCTGTTTAAAGGAAAGTTGCTCATCATAACGGATGTTTTGCCACGCACATCCTCCACACATTCCAAAATATTTACATTGCGGCGTTTGTCTAAAGGGTGAATATGTGATAAATTCTTCAATATCTGCTTCAGCAAATTTTCTTCGGGCTTTCCATACTTTTGCACGTACCACATCGCCGGGGATAGCATGTTTTACAAATACAACAAAGTTCTCAAAACGTCCAAGCGCTTTTCCTTCTTCAGAAATATCGGTTATCGTCAGTTCTATTATATCGTTTCGTTCCATAATTTTTTCGCGCAAATATAGGGAAAAGGAAAATTACACGTAGAACATTTTTCCATCGGAAAATTCTCTTATATTTGGCACGAAAAAATAATAGAACGAATAATAATTTTCCGCTGATATAATGGATTTTGTCGTATGGTCGTGTAAAAGCATGCATGTTTTTGGTATTGTGGTTTTATTGGGAGGAATTTTATTCCAATCCGCAATTTCTCAACCGGTCGCACGTGTTGAAAATGCAGAAAAATTACAATGGTCATTACATCTCGAACGAAGATTTGTTTCATTTATCTGGATGGCGCTGTGGTCGGTTGGTTTGAGCGGCGTGATTCTGCAACTACTCCATCCTGATTTTTTATGGTTCGATATTTCCACACGCTGGCAGTTGCTTTTATTGTTGAAACAACTCACATTTATTTTGCTTATTTTTTTTTCCTACGGATATGTGAGAATGTTTCGATTACTGGAAATTGAAATTGCGCACAGCGAACGAAGCGAAGATGCAGTCGAAATTCTGCTTTACAAAAAAAATAATTTCAGAAAAATCAGTGTCTATCTTTCCATCACCGCAATTCTTCTTGCGGCAGGAATGTAAAATATTTTTATCAAAGCAATGTTTAGTTTTATCTGGCGATTTATCATAGCAACCATCGTAGCAACAGGAATGAGTTTCCTCTTTACTCCTCTCGTCGGTGTATTTGTGTGGTTTATTGTTTTCTTCGGAATGAAAATAAAATCGTAATTACAAAGAGTTAAGTTTCTTTTGGGAAAAATAATAGCAATAGCAAATCAAAAAGGCGGCGTGGGAAAAACAACCACGGCCATCAATCTTGCCGCATCGTTAGCAACGAATGAATTACCAATTCTTCTCGTGGATATGGATCCACAATCCAATCTTACGAGCGGCATCGGTTTGGAAAAAAGCAACGAAAGCATAAAAAATATTTACGATGTGTTGATTGGAAAAAGTTCTGTTCGTGATGCTGTTCAGCCGACACTGATGTCTTCTCTCTTTGTCATTTCTTCTACTGTAAATTTAGTTGCCGCAGAACTGGAAATAATAGAATTGGAACAGCGCGAATACCTTCTTGCAAAAGCATTGGATGAAATTCGTGATGACTATCTTTTTATTATCATTGATTGCCCGCCTTCTCTCACGCTTCTTACACTCAATGCACTCAATGCCGCAGATACCGTACTTATCCCTGTGCAATGTGAATTTTACGCACTCGAAGGTTTGAGTATGCTTATCAATACGATTTCGATGGTGCAGGAGGCATCGAATCCAAAATTGGAATTGGAAGGAGTGCTTTTAACAATGTACGACGGACGGTTGCGATTGGCAAATCAAATTGTCGAAGAAGTAAAAAACTTTTTCGGCGAAAAAATGTTCAATACCATTATTACGCGCAACGTTCGGCTCAGTGAAGCGCCAAGTTACGGAAAGCCCGTAATATTGTATGACCCGCACAGTACCGGCGCAAAGTTTTATATTAATTTAGCGCAGGAAATATTAGAGCGCAATAATCTCATCACTACTAACAATAATGAAACAAACAAACCAGCTATTTCCACGGAGGAAATGTATTTATGAATGGTAAACCACGCGAACCATTAGGAAAAGGATTAGCCGCACTGATTCGTCCGATGCAGCGCACCGAACAAACAGTTTCACCAACAACTGCGATTGTAGAAAAAGTGGTAGAGAAAATTGTGGAAACAACAATTGAACAAACGCCGCTCATCGCAATCGAAAAGATATTTCCGAATCCGATGCAGCCGCGTAAAGATTTTGAAAAGGAAGCGCTTGATGAATTAAAACGTTCCATTCAACAGCACGGTGTGATACAACCAATAACCGTGCGGAAAAAAAGTGATGGAAATTTTGAATTGATTTCCGGTGAACGCCGTTTGCGCGCTTCAAAGGAAATCGGATTGATGCACATTCCCGCGCATATCATCGTAGTAGAAAGTGATGAGAAAATGCTCGAACTTGCATTGATTGAAAATTTGCAGAGAGAGCATCTCAATCCGGTAGAAATTGCATATTCCTATCAGCGATTAATTGATGAATGTAAACTGACACATGAGCAGGTCGCTGAAAAAATAGGGAAGAACCGCACCACGATTACGAATTTTTTACGTTTGCTCAAACTTCCTATGGAAATTCAGGAAGGATTGCGCGGCGGAAAAATCAGCGAAGGACATGCGCGCAATCTTGTTGTGCTTGATGAATTATCACAATTAAAAATTTACGATAAAATCATTGCAAGCGGGTTATCCGTCCGCGCAGTGGAGAAAGTTGTACAAAATATAACACGTGCAATTCCTCTTGAAAATATTACGACAATTAAAACTGTTTCTCCATCCGAAAATGCAGTGGTAGAAAAATTGCGGCAAACATTCGGAACAAAAGTTGCCATTACACAAAAACGCGGCGGCAAAGGTCAGATTCTGATAGACTATTATTCTGCCGATGATTTGGAGCGATTGCTTGAGTTGTTGGTGAAGTGATGGGAAAGATATTTTAGATTATTTATTCAAAACTATAGTATTTAACTCTTATGAAAATTCTCACTACACCATGGAAAGATGATTTATTGGAGATGGTTAGTCAATCAACTAAATCAATAAAAATAACATCACCTTTCCTAAAAGCAAGATGTGTGTAGTGAATTATTAGAAGCAAAAAATAATTCATCTAAGTTTGAGTTAATTACTTCTTTCAAATTGATGAGTATTTATTCTGGCTCACTTGATTTATCAGCTATTGAAAATATTCTTGATAGAAATGGTATTGTTAAAAACTATCCAAAACTTCATTCAAAGATTTATTTGTTTGATGAGAAGAGTGCAGTTATTACTTCTGGTAATCTAACGAATGGTGGATTACTTAAAAATTTTGAATATGGAGTTTTTATTGACGAGAAAAGTATTGTTCTGCAAATAACTACCGATTTTAATTCACTTTCAAATAATGAAAATACTGGAGTAATAAAAAGGTCTGACTTATCCACAGTCAAAAAGATTATAGATAAGATTCCTAAAACTCCAACAATAAAAATTCCAAACTATAAAATTGAAACCCCAGAAGAAAATTTCGATATAATAGAAACATCAATTGAAAATATTTCTTCTTCACTCACTGGATGGAAACTTGATGTATTTAATTGCTTGAATAACATTTCTCAACAAAATTTTACATTGAAAGAAGTTTATTCATATGAAAAATCTTTACAAAAACGCCATCCAGAGAATAATAAAGTAAAAGATAAAATTAGACAACAACTTCAACAATTAAGAGATATTGGGTTAGTTGAATTTTTAGGTTCGGGAAAATATAGAAAACTATGGATATGAAATTGGTTTTAAATAACGGTATTTCTTTTAAAAATGGGCAGAAAAGATTAAGCCAACTGAAACAAGAACTTTCAACAATTGAAAAAGATTCAACCATCTTTAAAAGGAAAATCAAATCATATTTTAAGCAAACATTATTACTCGAAGGTCATGCTTGGAGTATGGATAATCAAAAAGAAAGAGATAAAATTCTTAATCTTTTTCTTTCTAATCTTCAAGATTTAAATTTGATATAGAGAGTGTGTTGCCGAATGACCTTTTTGTTAAAAAACATTTTGTTTTTATTCAGTTTTCAATAGATAAATTTGTGAAAAACCTATTCGGCAACAGGCTCATAGAAACATTCATCTTAATAAATGAACTTACAAACTCAATACGATTTGATTTACTCTTTCTTTAAAAAGACAACTGAACCATTTGACTATCTCGATTGGAATGGAAGGATTTTAGATGTTTGGTTGAACGAAGAGAAAATAGAAACTTATACATATTCAGATTTAAAACAAATTATAACAACTTTATGAAACGCATCATACACACAGAAAACGCGCCGCTTCCGATTGGTCATTACAGTCAGGGAGTAGTTTTTGGCAGCGGCATTTTAATTACTGCGGGACAAATTCCGCTTGACCCTTCGACGGGAAAAATAGTTGAAGGCGATATAAAAGTTCAAACACGCCGCGTGCTGGAAAATTTACAGGCAATACTCGAAGCGGGAAATTCGCGGCTTGCAAACGTGGTAAAAACTACGGTGTATATGAAAGATATGAACGAGTTTCCCGCAATGAATGAAGTCTATAGCGAGTTTTTCCGTGATATCGCGCCTGCAAGAACTACAGTAGAAGTTTCGCGTTTGCCGAAAGATGCGAAGATTGAGATTGAAGCGTTTGCGTTGGTGCCGTAAGAAATGCACTGGGAAAAATTGAAAATGAAGAATGAATTTAACATTATGTTGTTAGTAGTTTTCTTCCTTTTTTCTTCTTTGCTTTTTTCGCAGCCAACTGATTCCATTTCTTTTACAAAACAAAATATTGTTGCAGAACTTCATTCTAAATCTTCCACGCAAGCAGTATTATTTTCACTTGCGCTTCCGGGATTGGGACAAGTTTATACAGAATCGTATTGGAAAGTTCCTGTGATTGTCGGATTCTCTTCGTACTTTGGCTATCAGTGGTTTCAGGCGAATGATTTGTATCTGCATTATCGCAATCAATATAAAGCCACAAACAATCCGCAATCGCGGCGCGTGCGAGATTTTTACAGAACAGAACGCGATAAGTTTGCTTGGTATTTTGGCGTAACGTACATACTCAATGCTGTGGATGCATACGTTGATGCGCAATTATATGATTTTGACATCGACACAAGTTTAACTGTAGATGAAAATTCTTCCCGCAATTTTATTCGACTGCACTATTATTTTCGACGATGAATTATCAATAAAGTTTTCCTAAAAATATTATTTAACACAGAGGGGAATACATCTCTCTGCAAATCTAAAATCTCCAATCTAAAATTTAAAATAAATTATGAATACACGTATCGAAAAAGATTCGCTCGGCAATCGTGAAATTCCTGCCGACGCATACTATGGCGTACAAACTCACCGTGCGCTCGAAAATTTTCCCATCAGCGGATTAAAACCAAAAGCCGCGTATGTGGATGCAACAATACATATTAAGCGAGCCGCCGCATTAGTCAATAAAGAACTCGGCTTGCTCGATGAAAAAAAAGCAAACGCAATCATCCAAGCCGCAGATGAAATTCTTGCGGGAAATCTTCGCGATTGGTTTGTTGTGGATGTCTATCAGGCAGGCGCAGGAACATCACACAATATGAATTGTAACGAAGTTCTCGCAAATCGTGCAATTGAAATTCTCGGCGGAAAAAAAGGTGAGTATACACTCTGCAACCCGAATGACCACGTAAATATGGCGCAATCCACGAATGATGTTTGTCCGACAGCAATTCGCATTGGCGCACTCATTAATGCAAAAAAACTTTTAGAAAGTTTGAAACTCGTTGAAGATGTTTTCAATAAAAAAGGTAAGGAATTTGACAACATTGTTAAATCCGGAAGAACGCATTTAGCAGATGCAGTTCCTGTTCGCTTGGGACAAGAATTTACGGCGTGGGGAACAAATATGCGCAAACACAGAAACGCAATTGAGCGTGCTATGGAGAGTTGCAAAGAACTCGGCATTGGCGGAACTGCGGCGGGAACGGGTTTAAATGCGCATCAGGAATATCGTGCGCGAATGGTGAAACAACTTTCCGCACAAACCGGATTTGATTTCAGAATGGCGGAAGATTATTTTGAAGCAATGCAAAGTTTGCGACCAATGGTAGAACTTTCCAATGCAGTGAGAAATTGTGCTCAGGATTTAAGCCGCATTTCCAACGATGTGCGCTTGCTTGGTTCAGGTCCAAAAACAGGTTTGTTTGAATTGAATCTTCCCGCAGTGCAGCCAGGCTCTTCCATTATGCCGGGAAAAGTAAATCCTGTTATGTTTGAAATGATGAATATGGTTTGCTTTCAGGTGATTGGCTGCGATACGACTGTTTTAATGGCGGCGCAGGCGGGACAACTTGAACTCAACGTGATGATGCCTGTTGTTGCGTTTAATTTATTGCACGAAATTGAAATTCTTGCAAATGCAATGAACGTATATGTTTCATTTGGCGTAGAAGGAATTACTGCAAATGCTGACCGTTGCCAGATGTATGCGGAGAACAGTACGAGTGTTGTAACGGTACTAAATCCGCATATCGGTTATGCAAAAGGCGCGGAGATTGCAAAGGAATATTTGAAGAGCGGAAAATCAATTCGAGAACTTGTTCTTGAAAAAGAATTATTGACGAAAGAAAAGTTGGATGAAGTTTTCAACTTAGCAAAAATGACGGAACCGGGAATTCATAAGTGATTTTAGATTTTATATTTTAGATTGAAAATTTGAAAGCGAAAACAATGAGTGAAGAACAATTACAAATAATTCCGTCTGAAATAATAGAACGGAAAATATTATTGCTTCGCGGGCAAAAGGTAATACTCGATGCGCATTTAGCTGAATTATACGACGTTCCAACGAAACGATTGAATGAACAAGTGCGCAGAAACATTGGGCGTTTTCCTCTTGATTTTATGTTTCAATTAACGTGGGAAGAATTCGAAAACTTGAAGTCGCAATTTGCGACTTCAAGTTGGGGAGGAAGAAGAAAGTTACCATTTGTTTTTACCGAGCAAGGTGTTGCAATGTTATCTTCGGTTTTAAAAAGTGACCGCGCAGTGAAAGTGAACATTGAAATAATGCGGACGTTTGTAAAACTCAGAGAACTTCTTTCTTCTCATAAAGACCTTGCACGAAAAATAGAAGAAATAGAAAAAGATTATGACCAAAAATTTAAAATCGTGTTTGATGCAATTCGTGCATTAACAACACCGCCGGAAAGACCAAAACGACAAATTGGCTTTCATGTAGGAGAACAGAAAGTGAAATATGGAGCGAAGCAAAAATGACGGAACCGGGAATTCATAAATGATTTGTAAATGCAGAAGACTGATAAAAGCATCTGCGCTTTTTTAAGAAATCTACTAACTATTCAATATCATCGCAACAATTACTACGCACCGATGAATAGGAAGGAAGCAACGAGAAGAGATGAGAATATTTTTTCGGAAGTATCTCGTAACGAAACTTTGTTACTCAAATGCAATTCCGTAATTTTTGCGCGAAATTTTTTAATAACAATACGTATTTATGTCTGAACAAACAGTAATTGCTGCAACGCCCAAACCTGCGCCTGTTGCAAAAGCGAAAAAGAAACCGAAAGAACTTGCAGTCGTCAATCAATCAGGTTGTACCGGTTGCGAAGTGTGTGTGGAGTTTTGTCCGGTGGATTGCATTTTACTCGTCGGCGGAGATGCACTGCAACCGCAGAAGAAATTAGTAGAAATAGACCTTGATATTTGTATCGGCTGTAAACTTTGCGTGAAATACTGTCCGTGGGAAACCATCGAAATGATTCCAAACGAAGAAGCATATCTGACAGCCGCAAGCGAATGGACGGAAAAGACAGTTCTTGCAGACCGTGAGTGGATGGCAAATGCTACGGCAACAAGCGGAAAAGAACTTACGCCTGCGTTGCTTACGAAACCGATGACTGCATAATACAATTTTTTCGCTTTGGTACAATGCCTTTTTATTCTTGCACAGAGTGAAAAGGCATTGTTATTTATGCATATCGTTAAAGAGTTGCGCAATACAATTTTTGCAGAAGAAAAACACACGCACATCTGCAACTTCGCGCACAATGAGTTCTGTTTTCAGAAATTTGTTTCGGCAAATGGAACATTTTTCTTTATCCACATCTTCCGCAGAGATTGTGCCTTGTCCCATTACATACCGTAAACCGAAATATGCAATAAGAAGTAGTATGCCGAGAAACAATACAGTAAAAATTGAAATTGTCATAGTGCAAAATTGTTGGTTGAAATATAAAACATCATTTTGAATTCAAAGAACTTTTTTTCATCTTCTTTCCGAAAAATTACTATACTATGTTTACTTACCCCGAAGCAGTAGAACTTCTTCACGAATACACAAAGACGGATAGTTTGCGCAAGCATGCTTACTCCGTTGCTATATCTATGAAAGCATACGCTCAAAAAATGAACGAAGACGCAGAGATTTGGGAAATTATCGGACTGCTGCACGATTTCGATTATGAAATGTTTCCTACAATGGAAGGACATCCATGGAAAGGTTCTGAAATTCTAAAAGAGAAAGGAATGCCGGAAGAGTTGCGCAATGCAATTCTCAGTCATGCGCCTTATACAAAGGTGAAACGCGAAAGTCTGCTTGCAAAAATGCTCTATGCGTGCGATGAGTTAAGCGGATTTATCGTCGCGTGTTCTCTTGTCCGTCCAAATAAGATTGATGATTTGGAATATTCTTCTGTGAAAAAGAAAATGAAGGATAAAGCATTTGCACGCACTGTCAATCGCGATGATATTATTCAGGGTGCGGAAGAAATTGGCATTCCGCTTGACGAACATATTCAGTTTGTGATTGAAGCGTTACGCAGTAATGCTGCACTTTTGGGAATTACGAATAAGAGTAGTCTTTAAGTAGTTGAGTAGTTGAGTAGTTGAGGAGATTAGTATGTTAGTATTGAGATTTTATGCTCACAAGAACACTTGAACCCGAAGTAATGGAAACAATCGAAGATGCCATTGAGTACGATGCGATGGATTTCTTTGATGTCAATAACGCATTTGCAGAGCGGACCATTCAACTTGCGCCGCGTGAAGGAATTATTCTTGATGCAGGGACAGGCACAGCGCAAATTCCGATTTTAATTGCAGAAAAAAATAATGCACTGCAAATAATTGCGACAGATTTTTCTGAAAATATGCTCATTGTCGGAAGAAAAAATATCGCTGTTAAAAAATTAGAACACAACATTGTTTTGCAAAAAGAAGATGCTAAATGTTTTTCGTTTCCAATTCAACATTTTGATATGATTATTTCCAACAGTTTGGTGCATCATATTCCGGAACCGTTGTTTTTCTTTAAAGAAATTCAGCGCATTGCAAAACCAAATGCCGCACTATTTCTCCGTGACTTATTTCGACCTGATTCGCATGAAGAGGTAGAAGCCATAGTCGAAAAATATGCTGGCGATTGTAACGATTACCAGAAAAAATTGTATTATGATTCACTTTGTGCCGCGCTTACGTTGCAGGAAGTGCAACAACTTATTGTTGCTGTAGGATTGAAGAATGTTTTGCTTCTGCAATCTTCGGATAGGCATTGGTCTTTGGAAAGAAGTTTTAAAAAACCCGAATAAAAATTTATACAAGTTTGAATATGCAAGAAAAAAAATCAGCAAACAGAAAACGTTGCAAATGGACTTTGGAAGACCCGCGTATGGAACGGTATCACGATGAAGTGTGGGGATTTCCTGCGAAGAATGATAATGAACTGTTTGAGCGGATGACGCAGCAAATATTTCAGGCGGGATTGAGTTGGAAAACGATTTGGTATCGCGAAAAGGCATTTAAGAAAGCGTTTGATAAATTTTCGATAAAAAAAGTTGCAGCATACACAGAGAAAGATAAACAACGCTTACTCAGCGATGCGACAATAATCCGCAACAAAGCAAAAATAGAAGCCACACTTGAAAACGCAAAACGCATTCTCGCATTACAAAAAGAGTTTGGAAGTTTTCAGAAATTTCTTGATGGCATTCCGAATGATTTATTGCAATGTCAGAAAGAAATGAAGGGGAGATTCAAATTTATGGGACCGGAAATTACGAGGATGTTTGTAATGAATATCGGTAAGATAGAAGATACGCACGAAGAAGGGTGTTGGCGTGCGAAGAAGAAATAAATTTCTCAAATATATTTTTTAAGTATTTGCAATTTTTTTCAGATTCTTTACTGCTTGAGTAATATTTTTTCTTCCGAAAATAGAATTACCTGCAACTAAAACTGTCGCGCCGGCATCAACTATTTCAGCGATATTATTTTCTGTAACACCGCCGTCCACTTCCAGTTCACATTCAGGATTGTGATACTGTAAAATTTCAGAGATTGTTGCAATTTTCAAAAGTTGATTTTCGATAAATTCCTGTCCGCCAAAGCCCGGTTCGACTGTCATCACTAAAGCAAGGTCAACTTCGGTAAGTACTTCTTCAATCATTGCAACAGGCGTTGCAGGGTTTAAAGTTACGCCTGCTTTTACACCATATTTTTTAATAGTTTGAATCGTTCTGTATAAATGCGGGCACGCTTCTGCATGAACGGTAATAACATTACAACCAGCTTCCACAAATTTTCCGAGATACGCATCTGCATTTGAAATCATCAGGTGCGCATCGAAAGGAAGTTTTGTTAATTTGCGCAGCGAAGCAATAAAAGGAGGTCCGAAAGTAATATTCGGTACAAAATGTCCATCCATTACATCAAGATGAATCCAGTCCGCGCCGCCTTTTTCTAATTCGCGAATTTGTTTCGGAAGATTTGCAAAATCTGCAGAGAGGATTGATGGAGCGATTTTATTTTTTTTCATTGTGGATTAGTTTTCAATGACTTTATCTTGTTTTTCCGCAACAAAAAGGTCAATAGATTGTCCGAGCGGAACCATTTCTCCCGGAAGCGGATATTGGTCAAGAACTGTATTCGGAGCATATTCAAGTGTCGGTTGATAGGAAATTGCACCGATGGTAAAATTTTTAGATTTTAAAAAAGCGATAGCGTCCTTTAAAAGTTTATCCGTAACATCAGGAACACTTATTCTGTCTGTATTTTTTCCCTGACTGATGCCGATGCTAATTGCAACTCTTTTTCCGATTTTTGCTCCTGCTTCAATACTCTGAGAAATGATTGTTCCCGGAGGAAAATCTTCAGAGGGAACATAAGAAATATCTCCTAAATTCAAACCTAATCTTTCCAAAGAAAATTTTGCATCTCGGATTGATTTTCCACGCAAAGAAGGAACAGATGTTTTTTCTTCGCCGCCGCTGATTGTAAGATACACTCTGCGACCTTTTCGTACAAGAGTACTTTCTGCCGGATTTTGAATTATAACACGACCGATTTTTATTTTCGGGTCAAGTTTCGTTCCGCCTTCCATTCCGCGCAAACTTAATGAATCAAGAATAAGTAGAGCATCTTCAAATTTTATATTGACAAGACTTGGAATAATGACGGTTTCTTTGTTATGCACGATAGATGGCATAACAAACTTGTCCGTAATTATAACAATTGCGAGAAGAATTACGACAAATATAACACTCTTTTTAAAGAAGGGTGAGTAAAATATCGTTTGAATTTTGTCGGAGAGTTTCATTTTTGCGGTGAAAATATATAGAAAACAAAATTGTTCTCCATAAATGTTAGTGGTATAAATCACGTGGAGATTATTTATTCTGAAAGAAGTGCAATTTGGATAGTTTTTTGCGTAAATTTAGCACAAATTTTAACAAACAGGCGAGTTTATCAAATGAAAAATATATACCGATTTATAATACTATTAACAGTACTCATAATTCCTTTTTCGCAATTATATTCACAAGAATGGATGAAGAATGTAAATGAGAGAGAAAGGAATTTTTATAGAATTCAAAAAGAATTCCAGCAATTTTACGATGGCAAAGAACCTGAGCGCGGAGAAGAAGACGAGGCAGAGGAAGAAGAAATGCTCACAGAAGGATGGATGCTTTATAAGCGATGGGAATGGTTTTGGAGCCCACGTGTATATCCGACAGGTAAATTGCCGCGTCCTGATATATTGGAAATGCGAATGAAAGAGTATGCGCAAAATCATTCACAACAAAAAAGCAGCGCCGCAAATTGGACAATAATTGGTCCTTCAGTTGTTCCTTCAAGTGCAGGAGGCGCAGGTCGTGTAAATTGTGTTGCAGTAAATCCAACAAACACGAGCATAATTTTTATAGGTTCGGCAGGCGGTGGATTATGGAAATCTACAAACGGCGGCACGTCGTGGTCAACAAATACAGATGCACTCGGTTCAATCGGAATTACCGCAATTGCATTTGACCCTACTACCACAAACACAATGTATATCGCCACCGGTGATGCCGATGCGAGTGATACATACAGTATTGGAGTTTTAAAATCCACAGACGGCGGAAGTTCGTGGAATTCTACAGGTTTGAATTATACAGTCAATCAAACAACGACTATTCGGGCATTGGTTTCTCACCCGACAAATTCAAATATTTTATTTGCAACAACAAATACAGGAATTTATCGAACAACTGATGCTGGTGCGAATTGGTCGAGTGTTGCATCAGGAAGTTTTCGTGATTTGGAAATAAATAAAACTGACCCGACAGTTTTATATGCAACAATCAACAGCGATGGTATTTATAAATCTACAAATGGCGGCACATCGTTTTCTAAATTAACAACAGGATTGCCAACAAGCGGTATTGGCAGAATTGGTATTGCGATAGCGCCATCCGCACCTGCCAATGTGTATGCATTATATGTGAACTCCACATCAGGTTTTTATGGATTATATAAATCCACAGATGCGGGCGCAAACTGGACTCTGCAATCAAATACGCCAAACATTCTTTCGTGGGATGGAACAGGCAGCGATGGGCAAGGATGGTATGACCTTGTTATTGATGTTGACCCAAACAATGCAAATACAATTTACACCGGCGGCGTGAATATGTATAAATCCACAACAAGCGGAACTTCGTGGACTAAAATTACGCATTGGTATTCCGGTGCAGGATATCCTTACATTCACGCAGACCAGCACGGAATGACTTTTTTACCCGGAAGCAGTACAACATTTTTTGTAGGAAATGATGGTGGAATTTTTAAAACAACTGACTCTGGAACTTCGTGGAGTGATTTAAGTAATGGACTCGCGATTACACAGTTTTATCGTCTTGGAACTTCCGCAACAAATGTAAACCGAATTTATGCCGGTGCGCAGGATAATGGAACTGATCGCGTGTTAAATGGAAGTTGGACACGCATTATTGGCGGCGATGGAATGGAAGCATTGATAGATTATTCCGATGAAAATTATGGCTACGGTGAATTATACTACGGTGCGTTAAAGCGAACAACAAACGGAGGGAGTTCTTTTTCTTCTATTACAAGCGGAATTGGAGAAGATGGAGGTTGGGTTACGCCTTATGTCATGAATCCCGTCAATCCTCATTCGTTGTATTTAGGAACTACAAAGATTTATAAAACCCTCAATCGCGGAACCAGTTGGACTGCAATCAGTGATGTACTCAATGGAGCTACATTCGTTTCTCTCGCAGTTGCGCCTTCGGATACAAATACAATTTACGCTTCTACTTCTTCTTCACTTTATAAAACCACAAACAATGGCGGCGCATGGACGAGTATTACTGCGGGATTGCCTGTCGGTTCGATAACCTATCTCGCAGTACAACCGAATAATGCGCAGGTTCTTTATGCAACTTTTTCTGGTTACTCTTCTCAGAAAGTTTATAAAACAACAAACGGCGGAACGAACTGGACAAATATTTCAACAGGGTTGCCAAGCATTCCGATAAATTGTGTTACTGTGCATCCCACTGTTCCAAATGAAGTGTGGGTGGGAACAGATGTTGGGGTGTATCATTCTTCTACAAGCGGAAATACATGGGAACTATTTACTACGAATTTACCAAATGTTGTTGTGAATGAATTAGAAGTGCATCTTTCATCAAGTAAACTTCGTGCGGCAACGTATGGACGTGGAATCTGGGAAACGCCTATAACTGTCAATAATACAAGTATTGCAGGAATGAAATTCAATGATATGAATGGAAACGGTGTAAAAGATGCAGGCGAGACAGGTCTTTTAAATTGGAGAATAAAAATTTCAGGCGCTATTTCGGATTCAATTCTTACGAGCGCATCAGGTGAATATATGTTCAGTAATTTGAACGCAGGAAATTATACCGTCAGCGAAGTACAGAAATCCGGATGGACGCAAACTGCTCCTGCAGGCGGAATATACTCCGTAACACTTTCTTTGGGTCAAGCAGTAACGGGAAGAGATTTTGGAAATCGTCCGATTGGCAATATCAGCGGAATGAAATTTAAAGATGTGAATGGCAATGGAATTAAAGATGCAGGCGAAACGGGTCTTGCAAACTGGAAAATAAAAATAAATGGCACATACATTGATTCTGTTCTTACCGATGCAACCGGAAATTATTCTTTCATTATTACACAAGCAGGAACATTTTTAGTTGCAGAGGTGCAGCAAAATGGATGGAGTCAGACTATGCCTGTTGGCGGCACATATTCTCTTTCTTTTACGAATGGAAATTCTTACACGAATATAGATTTTGGAAATAAAACAGTTCCTCTTGCCAATCTTGCAACAGTAGATTTTGAAGATGGCAATGTTCCTCCGCTCAATTGGACTTTGAATAATCCTGACAATGACGACACGTGGTTAATTTACAGCACGAGCGGATATGGCGTTGGTGCAAAATCTGCAAAATTTGATTTTTATAGTTATGCATCAATAGGAAAAATTGATGAATTAGTTACGCCGATTGTTACGGGCTATCTTGCAACAGATTCGCTGCTCTTTGATTACGCTTATGCAGAATACAGTGCAACCTATGTTGATTCATTCAGAGTGCAGATGTCGTTAGATGGCGGAACAACATTTCCTGTTTCATTATTTTATGCATGGAGCGCATCACTTGCTACTGCACCGACAACGACGAGCGCATTTGTTCCGACTTCCACACAATGGAAAACGCAACGCATTCCTCTTGGCGCGCAGGTTATTGGTCAAAATGTTATTTTGAAATTCAAAGCAATTAACGGATACGGAAATAATATGTATCTTGATAATGTGCGCATAAAAGCAGGCGCGATTGTGTACGGAAGTGTAAGCGGAATGAAATTTAATGACGCGAATGCAAACGGAGTGAAAGATGCTGGCGAAGTTGGCATTGCAAACTGGAAAATAAAAATCAGCGGGATGAAGAATGATTCTACAGTTACCGATGCAAACGGAAATTTTGCTTTCAATACACTTGTGGATGGAAATTATACTATTTCCGAAGTGCAGCAGAGCGGATGGCAACAAACATTTCCTGTTTCTCCTTCAACGTATTCTATTCTCATCTCAGGTGGAAATAATATGACGGGAAAGAATTTTGGCAACACACAATTTTCTTCTATTTCAGGAAATGTCTTTAACGATGCAAACAACAACGGAATAAAAGATGCTGGCGAAACAAATTTATCTGGCTGGAAAATTAAATTGTCTGGCGCCAAAACGGATTCCGTGAATACTGACGCAAATGGAAATTATACGTTTACAAATTTACTTGTCGGCAATTATACTGTAGCAGAAGTCGTTCAGTCCAACTGGGTTGTTACCGTTCCACCTTCGCCATTTAATTACAGCGTTTCAATTACAGCAGGTAATTCAACTATTACTGCGAAGAATTTCGGAAATTTTCTTGGCGGTTCAATTTATGGAAACGCATTTTTGGATATGAATGGAAACGGAGTAAAAGATAATGGTGAGAGCGGAATTCAAAACTGGAAAATAAAAATTAGCGGTGCAAAGAATGATTCTACTTTGACTGATGTGAGTGGAAATTATAGTTTTCTTGGATTAATAAACGGAAGTTATGCAATCAGTGAAGTTCTCTCATCTGGATATTATCAAACTGTTCCGCTCAATCCCGCAACGTATGCAGTAGCAGTTGCAAGCGGCGGCAATGTTTTTATCAATAAAAATTTTGGTTTAACACAATTCAGTTCTGTCAGTGGAACAGTTTTCGTTGATAATAATGGAAATGGTATAAAAGATGTCGGAGAAATTACTGCATCGAATTGGAAACTAAAACTTACAGGTAGCACAAACGATTCTACCACTTCTGATGCAAACGGCAATTATATTTTTCAAAATGTAAAAGCAGGTAGTTATACTGTTTCGTTAGCTGTTCAAAGCGGATGGATGCAAACACTTCCCGTTGCTTCTTCATATTCACTCAATGTTTTAAGCGGAAATACAATTGCAGAAAAACAATTCGGAATTTTTCAACTTGCAACATTCAGCGGAAATGTTTTTGAAGATATGAACGGCAACGGAACAAAAGAAAACGGAGATAATAATTTACAAGGTTGGAAAATATACCTTTCGGGAACAAAAGCAGATTCGGCAGAGACTGATGCAAATGGCAATTATACGTTTGCAAATTTAGTTGCCGGAAATTATTCTATTGCTGAAAAAGAAGTTGCTGATTGGTTGCAGATTGCTCCTGATTCGACTTTTAGTTTTATCCCTGTAAGTGGAATTGCTTCGACAGGAAATAATTTTGCAAGTTTTCATTACGGTAAAATTTCCGGAACTGTATTTAATGATTACGATGGCGATATTGTAATGGATGATGAAGAAGGTCCTGTGGTGAATGCGATGGTGTATCTTTCAACAGCAAATAATATTCCTATTGACTCAACTATTACTGATGGCAACGGCGATTATGAATTTTCATCATTGATGAGCGGAGAAAAAAAGGTACACGCAAAAATTACTGACGGCAACACAGTAGTAATTTCATTGAATAATTTTACTGCAACTGTAACAAGCGGAAGTATTTTCTCGCAAAAGAATTTAGCGCTCTTTTATCCCGCTACAATTTCCGGAATGAAATTCCACGATAGAAATGCAAATGGCATTGTTGACGAAGGAGAAGAAGGATTGTCAAATGTTGCTGTGTATTTATCGGGAAGCGCAAACGACACTGTAGATACTGATGAGAATGGTTTGTATTCATTTGAAAATGTAAGCGCAGGAACATATTCTGTTTCTGCCGGCATCGAATTTTTTAATGGAATTGCGAGTACAGAACCAAAGAATATTGCTCCGACATCGGGTGGAGATTTTGTCAATAATAATTTCGGCGAATATAAACCTGCGCACATTGAAGTACGTAAGTATCTCGACGATGATGGAAATATTGCGACCGTAAATGACCAGATACTGAAAGAGTGGAATTTATATGTGTACAAAAGTTCTGTTGCAGATTCGCTAATAAACACTGCCAACAGTTCTTCTGTTACTGCAAATAATGTAAAACCCGGCGCGTATTTTACTACGGAGTATGACAGCACAGAGTATGAATTGCTTGCAGTATATATTGCCAGTACTGATGTTACTTCTTCAACGGGCAGCGCGGTGAATAATCAGACAGGAAAATTTACTTTCAATATTCTCAGCGGCGATACAACAAAAATTCGTTACATCAATCACTACAAAGATACAGCGCAGTTCAGAACATTTCCTGTTTCCATTGCGTTTTCTGAAAAATCAAAAAAGCTTTCCGTCAAAAATACTTCCGCGAAGATTGCCAATATGCGCGATACCGTTGTGAAAAGATTAAACGGGTTAGTGCTCGGATTGCAACAAACCAATGTTGACAGCGCAAAAATGTTTGGCTGGATACGTTGGAAATCGGGAGCAGATGTTGCGAAATTCTTTACATCGGCACATACAGGATTTTACTATCCTTTCGATTCGATACGCATTGCAGGCAAGAAAACAAAACTGTTTGTAAAAGAATTAAAACCGACAAGAAAAACGTACAACAATCCGCTTGCCGAAGAGTTTGCCGTATTCAAAATGAATGTTGCCGCAAGTTCGTATGGCACGCTTCCCGTAGGATTTCAGGAACTCGAATACAACAACACCGAAAGCGCATTTAACGGAATGAAATTGGTTGACATTGTACCTGCGATTGATGCACTGCTCACGCGCTGGAAAAACAACGGAGCGAATTACAACTATGCAAATGTCTATACCATGCTTCATCAAATCAATGACGCATTTGCATCGTCGCTTGCAGATTCTGATATCGTCAGCATTTCGCCATTAATATTCGATGGCGATATTATGCTGAAGGACAGAGCATTTTTAAAGCGTTCACCAACACCCAAATCTCATCCATCGTGGTTAAATTTACATTCTGCAACGAACATTCCCGAGCAAGCAATGTTATTGCAAAACTATCCGAATCCATTCAATCCGACAACGGCTATTGGCTTTTTGCTGTTGGATGTTGGGAGTGTTACCTTGAAAGTGTATGATGTTTTGGGTAAGGAAATTGCAACTATACTTGATAACGATATAATGGAAGAGGGCGAACACGAAGTTACATTTGATGCGAACGGATTAACAAGCGGCATGTATTTTTATCGTTTAACAGTCGGAAGTTTTTCTGAAACAAAGAAACTGATGTTGTTGAAGTAGTCGTTAGCCGTAGGTTGTTAGTTATTGAATAAAAAGTGCCGCGCATTTTACAATTGCGTGGCATTTTTATTTTTACACTTATTTGAAAAAATGAAAACAGCGGCGGACACAACTCTCCTTTTCTCAAAAATAAAAAAAAGAGTGTTGTATCTGTTTTGTACCATTACCAAAATTGGAAGTACAGAAATGAATTTTCAGGTTGACATTGTAAAAAGTTGCAATAGGGCAATGAACGTTCAGGATGGCAGTAAGATGTAGGACACTGTGAAAGTGTCCTACATCTAATTTGAGCGACGAGAAATTTCTTTGCAGATTGCATTTGTTTTGAAACTATAATTCCTTACTTTTTACCCACGTTTTTTAAACTCACAGTACAATACCTGTGACTCGACGACGAAGACGCGAGATAAAACCGCTTTGTAGATTTTACCCCCACCATCTCCTGCCGCTGCCACAGTGTTTGTAATGATGACAAGACAAGTTTTGACATACTAACGCAACACCACAATGCCCGACATTATTCCCATTGAATCCATTGCGCGAAAAATACTTGTTCTTCGCGGACAAAAAGTTTTGCTTGATAAAGACCTTGCCGAATTGTATGATGTGAAAACATTCAATCTCAATAAATCGGTAAAAAGAAACATTGCTCGATTTCCGGAAGATTTTATGTTTCAACTGACGAAAGAAGAATTTGAACGTTTGATATTCCAAATTGGAATATCAAACATTGGACGTGGAGGAAGGCGTCATCTTCCCTACGCTTTTTCTGAACAAGGAGTGGCGATGCTCTCGAGTGTGCTGCGAAGTAAAAAAGCAGTGCAGGTGAATATTGCTATTATGCGAACGTTTGTGGAGTTAAAAAAATACCTCGCGACACAGAAAGACGTAAAAGAAGTTCTCTCGGAACACCAGCGTGTGTTACAAAAACACGATACACAAATTCAATCCATTTTTGAAGCGATTGAGCAATTCACAAAAGTGGAAGAAAAAACGAAACGGCAAATTGGATTTAGGATTGAAGAACCGAAAGTAACATACAGAGCGAAACGATAAGATTTTTTACGTAACGCAACGAGACTCGTTGTGTTACATAAGTTTTTTTTACACTAATAATTGAAATTTGATATGAAACTATTTTTGAAACACCATACACTTACTGGATTGATGTGCGCAGTGCTTTTTTTTGCATGTTTGTTTGGGGAAACTTTTGCTGCAAATAGATATTGGGTAGGCGGTACAGCAAATTGGGACGGAATAGCTGGCGCTAAGTGGGCACTTACTTCTGGCGGTGCAGGAGGAGAAGCAGTGCCAACATCTTCTGATGATGTATTTTTTGATGCAAATAGTGGAGCAGTAAATGTTAAAATGGGTAGGTCAGATGTTCCCACTGATGTAAATTGTAGCAATCTTAATCTTACTGGTTTTACTGGAAGTCTTTCCGAATATGGGCAATTTGTTGGAATAAATCTTTATGGTAATTTAACTCTTACAAGTACTACAAATTGGAATGTTTTTTCAACCTTAACCTTTAAAGGAACTTCAGGAACACAAATTATAACAAGTGCTGGTAAATCTTTTGTTCAGAATTTTTCAATAAATTCATCTTCAACGGTTCAAGTAGCAGATGATTTAAATGTATTAGGATTTGTTTTAAGAAAAGGAACTTTTGATGCTAATGATAAAAATATACAAGTGCGTAATTTTTTAACATATTCTGCAGATATAAAAGTATTGAATATGGGTTCAGGAACTTGGAGTAGTGTATATAGTTATTTATCTCTTGATTTTTCAATTACAACAGGTTTAACTTTAAATTGTGAAACTTCTACAATTAAATTTTCTGGTACAGATTCTACTCAGAATTTTTTAATAGGAGGAGGACAAACTTTTTATAATATTTGGAATGCCACTAATTCAGGAGGGTGTTTGGTTATAGATGGTTCAAATACATTTAATAATTTTAGAGCAGACGCTAATTCTATTACAAAATTTACAGATGGAACTGACCAAACCGTATCATTTGTAACATTAGATGGAACAGCAGGTAATTTAATTACTATTACAGGAACATCGACAGCAGGTTGGACTATATCAGACAGTGCTGGAACAAATACCGTAGATTATTGCACTATTTCTTACTCAAATGCAACAGGTGGAGCAACATGGAATGCTAGTAATTCAACAGATGGTGGGAATAATACAGGTTGGAATTTTACTACACGCTATTGGGTAGGTGGAACAGCAGATTGGGATGGAACGGCTGGTACTAAGTGGGCTTATACATCGGGTGGTGTTGGTGGTGCGCCAGTGCCAACAGCTACAGATGATGTTTTTTTTGATGGGAATAGTGGGGGGGGAACTGTAACAGCCATTGGTGGTTTAAGTTATTGTTTGAATTTAGATTTTACTGGATATATAGGAACATTTGCGATGAGTAGCGATGTTCATATTTATGGTAATCTTACGGCTTCCTCTAGTATGGCTTTTAGTGTTGGAAATGCTAATTTTAATTTTTTAGCAACTTCCGGTTCTTATACGGTAACTTCTAATGGAAATACTTTTGGCAATGGGTTAAATTTTTATGGAGCAGGTGCAACTTGGACTTTACAAGATGACTTAGCTACTGCATATTCAATAAATTTAGGTGAAGGAATATTTAATGCAAATAATTTTAATGTAACAACTCCTATCTTTAACTCATCAGGAACAAATACTCGCACCTTAATTATGGGTTCTGGAACTTGGACTTTAACAGGAACTAATCCATTATGGAATATCAGTAATGCGACCAACCTTACTTTAAATGCAAATACATCGACAATAAAAATTATTGGTAATTCTGGTTCAGGAAAAGTTTTTGCAGGTGGGGGACAAACATATAATAATTTTTGGTATGCTGTTACTGCAGGACCAATCGATATGGAGGGGGGAAATACATTTAATAATTTTAAAATAAATGCAGGTCAACCAATTTTTTTCCAAGATAATACAACAACCACAATAGCAACATTGACTGCTGTTGGAACAGCAGAAAATCCGATTACTTTAAGGGGAAGTGCTGTTGCGGGATGGACAATATCAGACTCTACAGGAACAAATACAGTAGATTATTGTAATATTCAATATAGCCAAGCTACAGGCGGAGCAATATTCAATGCTACAAATTCAACAGACGGAGGAAATAACACGGGTTGGAATTTTATTCAAACTTCATATTCTCTCATTATAAATGCAACCAACGGTTCAGTAACGAAAAATCCTGATCAAACAACATATAATCATGGAACACAAGTGCAACTTTCAGCAACTGCGAATACCGGTTATCATTTTGTCAGTTGGAGCGGAGATACAAGCGGCACACAAAATCCTACAACAATTACGATGTTGAGTGACAAAAATGTTACGGCAAATTTTGCAATCAATACATATACACTTACAGTAACGCAAGGAAGTAACGGAACAATTTCTCCCGGAACCACAACAGTCAATTACGGAACGAACGAACAGTTTTCTATTACACCAAATACCGGTTACCACATTGATAGTGTAATTGTAGATGGAGTGATGGTTGATTCAACAACAAGTTATACGTTCAATAATATTACAGAGAATCATACGATACGAGCAGTGTTTAAAATTACCAACACCGTACCCATTGCTCACGATACCACTGTTACTACAAATGAAGACACGCCAAAATCCATTGCACTTACTGCAACTGATGCGGAAAATAATACGCTTACATTTTCTATTATTGATTCAACAAATCACGGAACACTTACCGGAACTCCGCCAAACATTACTTACACTCCCGCAACAAACTATAACGGCAATGATACGTTGTTTTTCCGCGTAAGCGATAGTGTTTTGTTTGATACTGGAAGAGTAGTGCTTACTGTTACACCCGTGAACGATGCGCCAATAATTACCAATGACGCATCAGGAATTACGAATGAAGATGTTTCGTTTTCTGATACACTTACAGCAACGGATGTGGATAATACAACGCTTTCGTTCAAAGTTCTTGCGCAAGGAATAAAAGGAACGCTAACAATTACGGACTCGACAAAAGGATTATTTACCTACACTCCCAATCTCAACGCGAATGAAAAGGATACAATGCGTTTTCGCGTAAGCGATGGCGCGTTATACGATTCGGGGTTTGTGTTTATGACTATTACGCCGGTGAATGATAAGCCGATTGCAATAGATACTTCGATAACAACAAACGAAGATATTGCAGTGAGTGGAAATGTGCGTGCAACGGATGTAGATAATGTTTCGCTTCAATATTTTATTGTTACAAACGGAACGAAAGGAAGCGTAACAATAACGAACGCAAACACAGGCGCATTTATTTATACGGCAACATTAAATCAAAACGGAAGTGATGTATTTGCGTTTCGTGCGTTTGATGGCTTTCTGAATGATACGGGAACAGTGAATGTTACAATAAATGCTGTGAATGATGCACCGGTTGCGATTGACACTTCCATTACAACAAGCGAAGATGTTGCAGTAAATAGTAACATGCGAGCAACAGATGTTGATAATGCAACGCTCACTTACAGTATTGTTCGTCAATCATTAAGGGGAACTACTGTTATTACAAACCAAACCACAGGTGCATTTATTTATACGCCATATTCAAATACAAATGGTTTTGATACCATACGTTTCCGCGCTTATGACGGACAATTGAGCGATACGGGAATTGTTGCGGTAAATATTCTTCCCGTCAATGACCCGCCAATTGCAGTGGATACTTCCATCACGACAAGCGAAGATATTGCAAAAGCGATAACACTCAACGGCAGCGACCTAAATGATACAAAAGTTTTGACATTTGCTATTCTTGATTCTGCAATACACGGAGATATTACAGGAACACCGCCGAATATTACGTATTCTCCCGATGCAAATTATTTCGGCAATGATGTGTGTAAGTTTACAATAAGCGATGGAGAGTTAAAAGATACAGGAACGGTGAGTATTTCTGTTGCTTCTGTGAATGATGCGCCTGTTGCAAACAGTCAATCCGTTACAACGGAAGAAGATGTATTGCTCAATGGTTCAGTTTCCGCTTCCGATGTGGATGATATTGTGTTGACGTTTTCAATTCTTCAGCAAGGAACAAAAGGAACTGCGACCATAACGAATTCATCAAGCGGTGCATTTACTTATGAACCTAATAGTAACGCAAATGGAAATGATAGTTTTACATTTCTTGTTAGCGATGCGCAAGTTGGAAAAGACACAGGAACAGTAAATGTTTCTATCACGCCATTCAATGATGCGCCGGTTGCGTGCGAGAAAACTGATTCGACAAATGAAGACACGCAGAAATTACTTTCGTTCTGTGCAAGTGATGTAGATAATGCGCAATTGAATTATTACATAATAACCAGTCCAACGCACGGCGAAATACTCTCGGATGAGCCGCCGAGTATTTATTACAAACCAACAGCAAACTACTTCGGCAATGACAGTTTGAAATTTCGTGTGAGCGATGGACAAAAAAGCGATACAGCAATGCTGTATCTCATCATAAAGCCCGTGAATGATGCGCCGGTTGCAATTGCAGGAAATGATTCTGTCCGCTCCAATAAACCGAAGTGGTTAACATTGCAGGCGACGGATGTGGATGATACATTGCTGAACTTTGGAATTGTAACAGCGCCACAGCACGGAATAATTGATTCGATAATTGCTTCGGAAGGAAAAGTAAAATATAAATCTGTGCTGAACTATGTTGGCAGCGATGTGTTCACGTTTGTAGCAAATGATGGCAAAGCAAACAGCAATTCTGTAGTTTATAATATTACTGTATATCGTGATTTCGATTCAATTAAATTGCGGACATTCGCACTTGCTGACCTTACGCCGAAAGCAATAAAGATTCCGAAGAAAGGTGTGCGTCCGATGCCAAATGCCGGGAATGTGCGTGATACGGTATTTGCAAAATATTTTCCAAAACTTAAAGATAAAAGCAATCCAAAATATCCGGGCGGAATGGTGCTTGGCATTGCGCGAAAAGACAGCGTTAAATTTTACGGATGGATACGCTTTGAAAAGGGAACGAACATTGTAAAATTTATTCCGCAAACAGGAACGCCGCGCGGTTTTGATATAATCGGAACAAAACCATTTGTAAAAGAATTAAAAAATCCATCAAATAATAAATACAGCAATCCGCTTGCAGGCGAACTTGCAGCATTGAAATTTAATTTAGGCGCAAGTGATTCAGGAATAATTCCGAAAGGTCTTTCCACTGTTGTATTCGATGACCCGCAACAACCGGAAAATATATTTACGGAAAAAACACTGCGGCAAATTGCAGATACTGTTGATATTATGATGACGTATTGGAAAAGATATTACACAAATACGAATAATGTTCCTGCAATATATACGCAAATGACAAACACACTTTCGCGCATCAATAGCGAGTTTCGCGGTGATATAGATACGTTCAGTGTAAGTCCATTGAAAATTACGGGAGTAAAAATGCTTGGAGAATCTGACTTTTTGAGAAAAGGAAAAGTAGAAAATGATGTGCGGGGAATGGATTTTTCATCAGGTATTCCGGAAGAAATGATGTTGTCACAAAATTATCCGAATCCATTTAATCCACAAACGGCTATTGGCTTTGCGCTGTTGGCTGTTGGAAATGTTTCATTGAGAGTGTACAACATACTCGGGAAAGAAGTAGCAACGCTTTTAAACAATGAACAAATGGAAAAGGGAGAGCATGAAATTATGTTTGATGGGAGTTCACTTTCGAGCGGTGTGTATTTTTATCGGTTAAGCCTGGATGGAAAATTTTCGGAGACGAAGAAATTGGTGTTGATGAAGTAAGGCGAAATATTTTTCAAATCAATTGGGTTTGCCATGAAATCAATTTTCAAAAGGCAAGCCCAATTTTTTTTTACAGACAAACAAAAACAGTAGAATTTCGCACGAAAAGAAATTATATTCAACACGACTTTTTTACAAAATTTTAAAAAAATAAAAGAATAAAACTATGGCAAGAATTGTTCGTGGTGGATTAATCCAAACAACATTTGTCGGTTCCACAGAGCAACCGATTGAACAAGTAAAGCAAGGAATGATAGAGAAGCATCTGAAAATGATAGAAGATGCGGCACAGAAAGGCGTGCAGATATTATGTTTTCAGGAATTATTTTATGGACCGTATTTTTGCGCGGAACAAAAAAAGAAATGGTACGCGCTTGTCGAAAAAATTCCTAACGGAACAACGACACAATTGATGCAGGAAGTTGCAAAAAAATATGGTATGGTACTTGTCGTTCCGATTTACGAAGAAGAACTTCCCGGCATTTATTACAACACCGCCGCTGTGATAGATGCTGACGGAAAATATCTCGGCAAATATCGCAAGCATCATATTCCACAGGTTGAACCTGGCTTTTGGGAAAAATTTTATTTCAAACCGGGCAATCTTGGTTTCCCGGTTTTTAAAACTGCATTTGCTGATATTGGCGTGTACATTTGTTATGACAGACATTTTCCCGAAGGTGCGAGAATTCTTGGATTGAATGGTGCAGAAATTGTTTTCAATCCGTCTGCAACGGTTGCGGGGCTTTCGGAATATTTATGGAAACTTGAACAGCCCGCGCATGCTGTTGCAAATGGATATTTTGTTGGCGCAATTAATCGTGTCGGATTTGAAGCGCCATGGAATATTGGTGAGTTTTACGGACAAAGTTATTTTTGTTCGCCACGAGGTAAAATTATTGCAGAAGCACCACGCGATAAAGATTTTCTTGTTGTTGCGGATTTGAATCTTGATGAAATTGTAGAAGTACGCGATACGTGGCAATTCTTTCGCGACAGACGACCGGAAGAATACGGAGCAATATCTGCGGTGGAGAAATCGTAGGAGATATTTATTTGTATAAATGATGTGGTAGCAAATGGTAACCACATCGAATATCTATATGAAAGCAATAATACCTGTTGAAAGAATAGAGCAAAGAATTTTTCTTCTGCGAGGAGAAAAAGTAATGATTGACCGTGATTTGGCTGAGTTGTATGGAGTAGAAACAAAATATCTCAATCGCCAAGTGAAACGTAATCTCAAACGTTTTCCTACCGAATTTCTATTCAGACTAACACGAAAAGAAAAAAAAGAACTGGTGACAAATTGGCACCGGTTCGAGATGTTTAAACATTCCACCAGTTTACCATTTGCTTTTACAGAACTTGGAATTGCAATGCTCTCCAGCGTTTTAAATAGTGAAGCAGCAATTCAGATTAATATTCAAATAATGAAAACGTTTGTTCAAATGAGAAAAATGTTTTCTGAAAATAAAGAATTATCACGGCGATTAGATGAATTTGAAAAGAAATATGATGGGCAATTCAAACTTGTATTTGATGCGTTGAGAAAATTACTCACTCCGCCGGAACCTCCGAAAAAGGAGCAGATTGGATTTCTTATAAAAGAGAAAACTGTATTGTACAATTCAAAAAAGAAAATAATATTTAAAAAATATGAATGAAAACGAACTGAGCCAACTTAGTATTTCAGAAGTCAATGCAAAACTGACGTATGGAACATGGCGATTTCAAAAAAACTGGAAGCCCTTGCATGTTGTTGATGCAGATGGCTGCTATTTCTCTGATGCAACAGGAAAAAAATATCTCGATTTCTCTTCGCAATTGATGTGTGTTTCATTGGGATATAAAAATAAGGCGGTGATTAAAGCAATTGAAGAACAAGCAAATAAACTTGCGTACATTGCGCCGGGTTTTGCTACGGATGTGCGTGCTGAACTTTCCAAAATGTTGCTTGAAGTTTTACCTGAAGGTTTAGAAAAATTTTTCTTTACAACTTCCGGCACAGAAGCAAATGAGGCGGCATTTAAAATTGCCAGAATGTACACAGGCAAGACAAAAATAATCGCACGGTATCGTTCGTATCACGGCTCGACAATGGGTTCGATTGCTGCAACAGGAGACCCGCGCCGATGGGCAATGGAACCATCGGGAAAAATTCCCGGTGTAATATTTTCTCCGGAAGTCAATTGCTATCGTTGTCCGATTAAACATACATATCCGGAATGTAATATTGCGTGCGTTGATTATCTGGAACACATGATAATCAATGAAAGTGATGTTGCGGCTGTACTTATTGAGCCGGTTGTTGGAACGAATGGAATTTTAGTTCCTCCAAAGGAATATATGCCGCGTCTTCGGGAAATTTGTACGAAACATAATGTATTGCTCATCGCAGATGAAGTTATGACAGGTTGGGGGAGAACGGGAAAGTGGTTTGCTATGGATCACTGGAATGTTGTGCCGGATATTCTTACCACCGCAAAAGGAATTACCACTGCATATATGCCGCTCGGTTTATGTGCAACATCGAAAAAGATTGCAGAATATTTTGATGACCATTATTTTTCACACGGACATACCTACGAAGCGCATCCTTTAACGCTTGCGCCTGCAATTGCTGCAATAAATGAATACAAACGCCTCAACATCATTGAGCAAACAGTGGAGATGGGAAAATATATGTCTGAGAAGTTGAATGTATTGAAAGAAAAATATTCCATTATTGGAGATGTACGCGGGCTTGGTTTATTCTGGTGTGTTGAACTTGTGAAAGACAGAGCAACAAAAGAACCTTTTAATACATACAACGATAAAATCAGTGGAACACCATTACTCGTTGACAAAGTAGCAATGGAAATGATGAAAAACGGTGTGTTTATTCAATCGTGGGTAAGTCATTTTATTATCGCTCCGCCGCTTATTGTTTCCAAACAGGAAATTGATTTAGGTTTACAGGTTTTTGAAAAAGCGCTCCAAAGTGTTCTTCAATAAAAATTTTTATACAAACTATTATCTACTTATTTCTCACTATCATCTTATCAAAATTATGCAAAAAGTCATATTTATTTTTTTGTTATTGTTTAGTTTTTTAATCGTCAATGCGCAGTTAGTCAAAGGTCCCAAAACCGGAAATCTTGCAAGCGGCGCCGCAGTGAACACAGGATTTATGCCGGAAGCACCTGCATTTGATGATATAAAAATTGATTTTGAAAAATTAAACACTGAAAATCCATTACCGCCGATTCCACAGGAATTGCTTTCGCAACAAATTGCGCCGGAAGGTTCAAATTTTTATACGGATTACAGCGCGACACCTTCCAAAACAAGTATTTCACGTCCAGTGTTACTTAAAAATTTTCAGGCAATTCCAAATAATTTGGGCGGCGGTTATCCACCTGACCCAATAATGGCTGTTGGACCCAATCACGTTATTGCTTGTGTGAATAGCGCATTTCGAATTTTTGATAAAGAAGGAAATGTTCTCAAAACAATTCAGGCGCAAACGTGGGTAAATAATGTTGCGCCTGCGAGTGAACCGAATGACCCGCAAATTGTCTATGACCATTTTGCAGGGAGATGGGTTATGCAATGGATGACATCGCCATCAACAACGCAACACTGGCATATTATGTCTATTTCGGACGATGATAATCCAATGGGACAATGGTATAACTATCGTACCAATGCTGTTTCTCTTGGTGATTCTCTTTCAGGAAATTGGGGAGATTATCCTGCGATGGGTTATGATAGTGTGAATATCTATTTGGTTTCGAGACAATTTACGTTGAGCGGAAGTTCCTATCGCTACGGGAAATTGCGCATGTTCAATAAAGAACAATTATATCAAAATAATGGTGGCGCAATTATATGGAAAGATTTTTGGGATTTTCGTGACCCTGCGAGCGGTACAATTGCCCCCGATAATATTCGTCCTGCAAATATGTATGAATATCCGGGAAAATATTTTTTGATGAATTCTTCTCCGTATTCATCAGGAATTTATGTTACGCTTTGGACAATAAATAATCCTGCAACAACGCCTACAATTACTGCTTCAAATATTTCTGTAACAACATATACAACACCGCCAAATGCTGACCAGTTGGGAGGAAGCACACTGTTAATTAATACAGGCGGACACAGAATTCGGAGCAATATTATTTATCGTTTCGGAAATATATGGGCAACACACGCAGTCGGTACCGGCGCGGGTAATGCTTATGCTGGAGTAAATTATTTACGAATCAATCCTGCAAACAATCAGGTGCTTGAAGATGTTTCATTCGGACACGATGAATTCTGGTATTTCTATCCGACAATTTCGGTAACAAAAGATACAAGCATAATAATTGGATTTTCACGTTCAGGGCTTACAGAATATGTTGGCGCATGGGCAACAGGAAGAAAGAAAAGCGATAGTCCGGGATTAGCGCCGAGTTTGCGAATTAAAAACGGCGAAGCAAATTATGTTCTTTCCGATGGTTCAAGAAATCGTTGGGGAGACTATAATGGTACAGGATTAGATCCCGCAGATAGTTTATCTGTTTGGAATTTGACGGAGTATGCTGCGTCCCCTGTTAATACGTGGGGCACGTGGATAGGGAGATTGAAGATGAGTCCGTTCCCGGGTTCTGTAATTAGTTTAAGCCAATCGCAGTTTGATTTTGGTCCGATAGAGTATGGACATTCAAGTAGCGAAATGTTGTTAAAGATAATGAACAACGGTAATGATACATTAGTCATTTCCAGTATTTCTACTCCTTCTGCAGATTTTGTAGTTGAAAATGTTCCGACTTTTCCGTTCAAGATTGGCTATTTTGATTCGTTAGAAATATCGCTGAAATTTGTTCCACAATCAACGGGCAATAAAGCGGATTCGTTGGTAATTACAAGTAATAACATTGGAAATGCAAGTACTGTTATTCCATTAAAAGGAAAAGGTTATACCATTACGCAGGCGCAACGAGGAGTAATTTATGCAGGAACAGGAACATCTGATGGTGGAAAATTGCATATTGTAAATAAGCAAACGGGAGCAATGACGCCAGTAGGTTCAACAGGATTTACTGAAATAACAAGTATGCGTGTTCATCCGCAAACACATCAGTTAATAGGTCTTGCACGTTCAGGAAATGCGTACAAGTTAGTGCGGATAAATTCAGCCGCAGGTGATGCGTATGAATTTGGCACAATTACAATGACTTCTCTAAAAGGAATGGAAATTCTTGAGAACGGAACAATTTGGGTTGCCAATCAAGCAGGCAGTATTTTTTCTGTTGATGTTGCAACGGGTGAATTGCTCGAAGTTGCTTTTACAAGTGTTAATTTAGCAGGTCTTGCATTTAATCCACTGACTGGAAAATTGTGGGCTTCTGTGCGACCACCATTGACAGGCAAAGACAGAATTTTTAAAATAAATTTACCGTCTGGTGATACAGATTTAGTGGGTAATACGGGATTTAATGCAGTTACACCGGATATTATTTTTGATGGGAATGGAAATTTATTTGGTATTGTTGGAAGCGGAGCGACAGTAAATAAATTCATTAAAATTGATACGACAAATGCAGTAGGAACAGAAATCGGTTCGATGGGAATCAGTTCTGTGCAGTGTATTGCAATGTGGCCGGATAGTTTTCAAAATGTTGTGAATGAAATTCCGGGTGTATTACCGACGGAATACAGTTTGTCGCAAAACTTTCCCAATCCATTTAATCCGAAAACACAGATAACTTTTGCGCTTCCAAAAGATGGCATTGTTACCTTAAAAATATTTGACATTCTTGGAAAAGAAGTTGCCACTGTAATTAATGAGGAAATGAAAGCAGGTAAATATTCTGCGGCATTTGATGCAACAGCATATTCATCAGGAATGTATTTCTACCGCTTAACTTCAGGAACATTTTCAGAGACAAAGAAAATGATTCTGATGAAATAAATATTTATTTTGTAGAGACGTAACATGCTACGTCTCTATACATATTATAAACATTTTGAAACAATGTATCAATTGAGAAAAGATGGCAAAAGTTAAAGAACCAACCATTACGTATCATCAGATTTCTACGCAACAAGCGTTGTACATTTCAACTGCACAAATGGAAAGACAACGCCTTTACACGTATGATGATTTTCTCACATTTCCCAATGACGGAACGCGCTATGAAATAATTAAGGGAGAAGTATGTATGAGTCCATCCCCTTCACTATTTCACCAAGATATTATTGGAAATTTGTACAAACACATTTCAAACTATGTACAAAAGAATAAACTGGGAAAGATCTATTTTGCTCCGACCGATGTGATATTTTCAATGACGAGCATTGCTGAACCGGATATTCTTTTTGTATCGAGTGAACGACAACACATTCTTACAAAAAAGAATATTATTGCTGCGCCTGATTTTGTCATTGAAGTTCTTTCCCAAGCGAATCAAAACTACGATGAAGTAAAAAAGAAAAACCTCTATGAGCAATTTGGTGTAAAAGAATATTGGATTGTTGACCCGGAAAAACAAACCGTACAACAATTCGTACTTGAAAAAGAAAAATATTCGACAGGAAAAATATTCTCATCGAAAGAAAAAATTACTTCAGCTGTTATAAAGGGTTTACGGATAAGTGTAAAAAAGATTTTCGAAACTTAATTTAAAAACTATGCAACACATTACAGAAATACAAACACTCAAAAATTACATCAATGGTAAATGGATTTCATCATCAAGCGGAAAAACTGCTGTGAATGTCAATCCCGCAAACACGAATGAAATTTTGTGTTACACTCCTCTCTCTACGAGCGAAGAAACGAGAGAAGCAATTGCGTATGCGAAAGAAGCATTTTACAAATGGAAAACAACTCCTGCTCCCGTACGCGGTAAAATGATGTTTCAAGCAATGCGATTATTGCAAGAACGAATTGAAGATGTTGCAATCGCGCTCACAAAAGAAGAGGGAAAAATTCTTCGCGAATCGCGTGGTGAAATTCAGCGAGCAATAAACATAATGGAATTTACTGCCGGCGAAGGAAGACGAATGAACGGCAAAACAATTCCCTCCGAACTTCCGAATACGTTCATTTATACAATTCGACAACCGCTTGGCGTAATGGGACTCATCACTCCTTGGAATTTTCCGAATGCAATTCCGTTGTGGAAAATTGCTCCCGCGCTTGTTGCGGGAAATACTGTTGTGTTCAAACCTGCAACCATTACGCCGCTTTCAGCAGTAAAGATTGCAGAGATTTTTGAAGAAGCAGGATTTCCTCCCGGTGTTTTAAATCTTGTTTTCGGCAATGGAAGTGTTGTTGGCGACGAAATCGTGAACAACAAAGATGTTCACGGCATTTCTTTCACCGGTTCAAATGATGTTGGTTACGCATTATACGAACAAGCATCGCGAAGAGGAATTCGTGTTCAATGCGAGATGGGAGGAAAAAATCCGCTCGTCATTCTTGCGGATGCGGATTTACATCTTGCCGTGGAAGGTGCAGTTCTTGGCGGCTTTGGTTCAACGGGACAACGATGCACTGCGGCGAGTCGTTTGATTGTTGAAGAAAGTGTTGCTGATAAATTTACTGAATTGATGTTAAAAAGAATCGAAGCAATGAAAATCGGCGATGGAATGAATTCCGCAACTGATATGGGACCAAGCGTTGATGAAGGACAGCTGAATACAGTTTTGCAATACATTGAAATCGGAAAACAAGATGGCGCGCGATTACTCAAAGGTGGAAAGCGGTTGATGAATGATGAATTCGCAAACGGATTTTTTGTTGAACCAACATTATTCGATAACGTAACTCCGAGTATGAGAATAGCACAGGAAGAAATTTTTGGACCCGTTGTTTCGATTATTCGCGCAAAGAATTTTGACGATGCCGTAGAAATTGCAAACGGAGTAAAATTTGGTTTATCCGCTTCGCTGTATTCGCACGACATTGCAAAAATTATGCGCTTCGCGGAAATGAGCGAAGTGGGAAAAGTGCATATCAATTCATCCACCATTGGCGGCGAAGCACAAGCGCCATTTGGTGGAAGCAAATCTACCGGCATCGGTCCCCGCGAACAGGGAACAGAAGTTTTTGATTTTTATACCGAAGTAAAAACTGTGTATATAGATTTTACGGGAAAGAAACGAGAAACGAATATTTACTAGTCGTTTGTTGGTTTGTTCGTTAATTTGTTATGACGATTGTTCGTTTTGAAGATTTGGATTGTTGGAAGGAAGGAAGAATTTTATGCACAATGATTTACGAAATGACCAGCAAAGGAAAATTTAAAACAGATTTTGGTTTGAAAGACCAAATACAACGAGCGGCTGTTTCAATCATTTCAAACATCGCTGAAGGATTTGATTCGCAATCAAATCTTGAATTTCAAAAGTTTCTTATATATTTTTGTCGTTCTGTTTCAGAAGTCAAAACTCAATTATATGTTGCATCCGATTTGAAATATATTTCCGAAAAAGATTTTGAAAACATGTTTTCAAAAACGAATAAAGTTGGAAAACTCGTAAATGGATTCATTCGCTATTTAGCAACAACTAAAAATAAGAAAACTAACTAACCAGCAAACCAACTAACGAACAAACAATTTTTATGACAAACCTCGCGCCCAAATTAACAACCGAAGAATACGAAAATAACTTCGCAGAACTCAAACCCGCGTTCACAAAAAATCAAGCGACCGTTGAAGCAAATCGCTGTTTGTACTGCTTCGATTCGCCGTGTATGAAAGTGTGTCCGACGCATATAGATATTTCCACGTTCATCAAAAAAATTGCAACGGAAAACGTAAAGGGTTCGGCGAAAACAATTTTACAATCGAATTGGATTGCGCTCACGTGTGCAAAAGCGTGTCCCGTTGATGTGTTGTGCGAAGGCGCGTGTGTGTATAACGAGCGCGGCGAAAAACCGATTGAGATTGGACGATTGCAGAGATATGCGATTGATTGGTATTTTGAACACGGAATGCCGAAACTTTTTACTCCCGCTCCGAAGAATGGAAAATCAGTTGGAGTAATTGGCGGTGGTCCTGCGGGACTTTCGTGCGCAGCAGAATGTGCGTTGCTCGGTTTCGATGTTACGATGTACGAAGCGAAAGAAAATGCCGGCGGTTTGGATTTGTGGGGAATTGCGCCCTACAAAGTTACACGCGAAGATGCAATGAACGAAGTAAAACTTGTTGAAAGTTTTGGCGTAAAAATAAAAACGAATACGCAAGTTGGAAAAGATATTTCGATTGCTGAACTTGAAAAAAAACACGATGCAATTTTTATCGGCGTTGGACTTACAAAAAATGTTGATTTGAAAATTCCCGGTGAAGAATTGAAAGGAGTTGTTCACGCACTCGAATTTATTGAAAAAGTTACCACGCGAAAATGGAGTTCCGTTGATGTCGGAAAACAGGTTGCAGTCATTGGCGCGGGAAACACAGCGATTGATGCGGCAACCGAAGCAAAACGACTCGGTGCAAAAGAAGTCGCAATTATTTACAGAAGAAGCGAAAACGAAATGCCCGCGTACAATTTTGAATTTGAACTCGCAAAAAAAGATGGCATCGTTTTTCTTTTTCAAACTGCGCCAACGAAAATAACAGGGAGTAATGGAGTAGTGGAATCAATGGAGTGCCTAAAGATGAAACTCAGCGAACCCGATGAAAGCGGAAGAAGAAAACCGGAACCGATTCTCAATTCCGAATTTACTATTCCAGTTGATATGGTAATTAAGTCCGTTGGTTACGAAGTGAACGAGCATTTTATTTCACAAATTCACAATTTGAAATTGACGAAAGGAAATATTTCTGTGAACAGCGAAACAATGCAAACATCGAATCCGAAATATTTTGCCGGTGGAGATTGCACAAGCGGAGGACGAGAAGTGGTAAATGCGGCAGCAGAAGGAAAACGCGCGGCAAGAGGGATTGAGAAAATGATTTTTAATCGGTAATTTAGTCTGCGTTTTTTACAAAAAAATATTATGAATACAGCAACAACAATACTCAACGATTTAGGATATTCCGAACAGCAAGCATTACATAATTTTGCATTGTTGAATGCATCCCAAAAAACTGCTGAACTCGAACAAGAAAATTTATTTTTTCAAATGAAGTATAAAGCAAATTTTACGGAATTTGAAAAAATGATTCAATTGAGAGATGAAGAAATTTTCGAACAAGAGGACGACTATCTTGCGTGGAAATTTGCTGTTGAAGGAATTGATTACTGGACTTCAAAAATTTCTGAATTACAGAACGAACATTGATTTCAGTACTCGAAGAATTTTCAAACGTTATTGTCTCGTACGAAATCAAAACGTTTCGTGATTACGGAGTGCATTATGAATTCGTTGCAATTGCAAGATTGAAGAACAATTCAACTCTCCATATTCGTGATTATCGTTTTCGAAATGGAGAAAGAAAGTATTCCTATCACTGGCAAACAAATGATAAACGGCTCATCGTTCGTTGGGATAATGCAAACCATCATCGCCAACTTGGAACATTTCCATTTCACAAACACATTGAAAATAACGTCGAAGAATCTCAACCAATGACAATCAGAAAAGTTTTAGAATTTATATCGAAAGAAATTTCAAGGAAATAATACAATGCTCGACCTCTCCATAAACTGTGCGGGAATTAAATCTCCCAATCCATTTTGGCTCGCATCTGCGCCGCCATCAAACTCCGCTTACCAAAATTGTAAAGCATTTGAAGCCGGCTGGGGTGGAACTGTTTGGAAAACAATCGGCGAACCGGTGATGAATGTGTGTAATCGTTACGGCGGTTTGGAAATCAACGGACAAAAATTGCTTGCGATTAACAACGTGGAACTCATCAGCGACCGCGACATCAAAACAAATTTGCGCGAGATTGCTGAAACAAAAAGATTGTTTCCCGATAGAGCCGTGATTACTTCGTTGATGGTAGAATCGAAGCGCGAAGTCTGGCACGATATTGTAAAACGCACGCTCGATACCGGCTGCGACGGAATCGAACTCAACTACGGTTGTCCACACGGAATGAGTGAACGCGGAATGGGCGCGGCTGTTGGACAAGTTCCCGAGTATTGCCAAATGATTACTGAATGGGTGATGGAAGTTTCGACAATTCCCGTGCTTGTAAAACTTACGCCGAACGTTGGCGATATTCGTTTTCCCGCGCGAGCCGCAAAACGCGCAAAGGCAAACGGCGTTTCGCTTATCAATACAATCAACAGCATTATGGGAGTTGACCTCGATACGTTTGAATTGAAACCGAACGTTGGCGGCAAAGGCGGACACGGTGGCTTTGCCGGCTCTGCTGTAAAACCGATTGCACTCAATATGATTTCGCAAGTTGCAAATGATAAAGAAGTGCAACTTCCGATTTCCGGCATCGGTGGAATTTCAACGTGGAAAGATGCGGTGGAGTTTATGCTTCTTGGCGCAACGAGCGTTCAACTTTGCACTGCGGTGATGCACTATGGTTTTCGCATTATTGATGATTTAACGGAAGGACTTTCTAACTGGATGGAAGAAAAGGGCTTTACATCGTGCAATGATTTTATCGGTAAATCGCTTCACCGAATTGATGATTTCGGTAATTTCGATTTGCTGTTTCATTCTATTGCGCGCATTGACGCTTCGAAATGTATTCATTGCAATTTGTGTTATGTTGCTTGCGAAGATACAGCGCATCAATGTATTGATTTGAAACCAATGAATGGAAATGGACACAAGAAAGAACTCAACACCGAGTTTGCAATGTTTCAGCCGGAAGTGCGGGAAAAAGATTGCGTTGGATGTGCGTTGTGTTCACTCGTTTGTCCCGTTGAAGGATGTATCAAGATGATTAAACTCCCAAGTCACGATTCAAAAACATGGAATCAACTCGTGAAAGAACTTCCGCAACCAATGACGTGGGAATCATTGCGCGAGTTTCAGAAGAAATATGGAATTGAGATACATTAACAAGTTTAGATAACAGATTGCAGAATCTCACATCTAATTTACTAATCACAAATAACTTATTCACAAATATAAAGGAATATCACTATGTCAATGTCTGAAAAAGATATGTACGTAACGAGTTTGGAGCGCGAAGTCCAAACTACAATCAAGGTACTTCGCAATTACCCATCAGATAAAATGGAATTTACACCGCACGAACGCTCGAAAAAAGCGAAAGATTTAGCATGGATTTTTGTTGGAGAACAATCATTAATGCAAATGGCAATGGATGGCGAAATAAAATTCGGACCAATGCCGCCAGCACCGGATTCAATGAATGAAATTATTGCCGCACTTGAAGCAAGCACAAAACAAGTTGCTGACCGCGTGCGAAACCTTTCCGATGCAGATTATAATTCATCAGTGAAGTGGTTTGTCGGACCTGGACAAATGGCAGATGTGCGCAAAGCAGATGTGCTGTGGTTTGTTATGATGGACCATGTGCATCATCGCGGACAGTTCTCCGTTTATCTCAGAATGGCGGGAGGGAAGGTTCCTTCTATTTATGGTCCATCTGCTGATGAACCCTGGATGTAGAATCTAACGTATTGAAAACACAAAATCCCAACCGAAAAGTTGGGATTTTTTTTGTCAAAAGATGGAACTCAAACCTGCATCCCGACAAGTTGGAATAACAGCCGGATAATAAGTGAGTTTAGTTATTAAATTGCTCCACAGGCGGGACTCGAACCTGCAACCCTCCGGTTAACAGCCGGATGCTCTGCCATTGAGCTACTGTGGAATTTTTGCGGGCAAAATATAGCGATTCTCTTTTTTTCACCAAAGATTTTTTGAATCACTATAAAAATATTTTCACTCTATTTTATCTAATTTTATCGTATCAGTAATATTATTTTTAAAAAACGGAATTCCTGCAATTTCGACGACAATATCGCCTCGCTGCGAAAATCCCTCTTCTATGAGCGCTTTACGAACCACTTTGAATCCTTCCTCTATATTTTCAGGAACACGATGAAGCAAAAAGCCATGTGTTCCCCATAATAAATTCAATTGACGCAAAATAACTTCCGAATCTGTTATGGCTACAATTTTTGCCTTTGGTCGAAAACTGGAAATTTTTCTTGCAGTATCGCCTGTGTGTGTTAAAACAACAATCGTTGTTGCATTGGTTTTTTTTGCAAGTACACACGCTGCACGTCCAATTGCATCGTTGACATCGGTAATTTTTTCCTCATAAGTTCGTATATCGCGCACAGGTACTATTTCTTCTGCAAGGCGTACAATTTTATCCATTATCTCAACTGTTTTAACGGGATATTTTCCGACAGATGTTTCTCCGCTTAACATTACTGCATCTGCGCCATCAAGCACTGCATTTGCGACATCGCTTGTCTCTGCACGTGTGGGAATGGGATTTTCTGTCATTGTTTCGAGCATTTGTGTTGCGATGATGAGTAGTTTTCCTTTTACTGCGCATTGTTGCGCAATCATTTTTTGCAACACAGGAACCTGTTCCATTGGCATTTCCACTCCTAAATCTCCGCGCGCAACCATTATTGCATCTGTTGCATCAATTATTTCTGCAATTTCTTTAATTGCTTCCGGCTTTTCTATTTTTGAAATAATAGGAATGTTATATCCATTTTTTAAAATAAATTTTCTGAGGTGATGCACATCTGCGGCGCGGCGCACAAATGAAAGTGCGACATAATCAATGCCATTTTTTAAACCAAAAAGCAAATCTTCCTCGTCTTTGGGTGTGAGTGATGGCGCACTGACATTTACATTGGGAAGGTTAATTCCTTTTTTCGGTTTCAATAATCCTCCGACAATTACTTCGCATACGACATCAGGGTGTTGAGAACTCAACGCGCGTAATTCAATTTTTCCATCATCAATTAATATTCTGTCGCCAGGTTTTATATCGTTCGCTAAATTCTGATACGTAGTGGATATTTTATCCTTCGTACCAAGTATTTCATCCACCGAAATGGTGAGAATATCTTTTTCCTTCAGTTCAAAAAACGGTGCGGATAAATTTCCTACACGAATTTTCGGACCTTGCAAATCCTGTAAGATGGTAATGGATTCTCCGGTATTTTTTGCTGCCTGCCGGACGACATTGAGCATTTGGAGATGGTCATCATGCGAACCATGCGAAAAATTCAATCGTGCGACATCCATTCCTGCACGCATCATTGCTTCAAGAGTTTCAATGGAACTTGATGCGGGTCCAAGCGTGCAAATTATTTTTGTTTTAGAAAATGTGCGAAGTGATACCATAATATTTATTTAAAGTAAAGTGAGTAGTTGTGTAAAAACATCAGCGGATTTTTCAGCAATATGTTCATCAACAAATGCCGTCGCGGGCGTTGCCTCAACATTTATTTCGACAATGTAAGCAGAGTAGTGTCTTGCGAGTTCAATGAGTGATGCCGCAGGATAAACGACAGCGGATGTGCCGACAGAAAAAAATAGTTCGCAATGTTTAATTGCATTTACTGCCGCATCCCAAACCTGAACAGGAAGTTGTTCTCCAAACCACACAACATCCGGTCGAATAAGCCCGCCACATTCAAAACATTTGGGCGGAGATTTTAATTGTTCATTTTCTATAAATGTGGAAAACAATATTTCGTTTGTGTATTGTGTTTTACATTTGATGCAGTAATTTCTTTCGATATTTCCATGCAGTTCAAGTACGTTTTTACTTCCTGCACGCCTGTGTAAACCATCTATATTTTGCGTTACCACAATTACTTTGGGAAATAAATTTTCCATTTGCGCAATTGCAAAATGACCCGCGTTGGGTTGAATGGTGGAGATAATTTTTTTTCGCTCAAAATACCATTCCCAAACAAGCGAAGGATTACGGAGAAAAGCATCGAAATTTGCAAGCTCTTCCGCCTTCATTTTTTTCCAAATTCCACCTTCCCCGCGAAATGTTGGTACGCCACTTTCTGCTGAAACTCCTGCTCCGGAAAATATGACAATGTTTTTTGCCTTTTTTACCGTTTTGAGAAGTTGTTGCGATATGTGATTGATTGGTTGATGCATATATAAAAACTTTGAAATTATGCTAAAAATGGCTCTTTGCCCTATTTCCAATTTTGGAAATGCCATCCTGAACGTTCAGACCCCTATTCCTAATTTTAGGAATGCCATAAATCAGATATTTCCCTCTTTGCGTGCCTTTGCGATTGCCTTTGTGAACCTTTGCGGTTTCTTGTCATTCCGTGCTTGACACGGAATCCACGTTATTACCATAGATTCCCGCTTTC
>CAYHPL010000012.1:0-110566 GCA_964358705.1 uncultured Chitinophagales bacterium | reverse complement strand
CTAATTTCTCCTTACCAGATAATTTGTACTGAACAATTGTTACGCCCGCCGTAGTGATGCGTATGGTTGTCTCATTTTTATATTTACAATTTTTTAAACTTTTATCTTAATTTATTTATGAAAAAACTATCTATATTCGCGCTCGTTGCACTTATGGCGGCAACGACATTATTTATTTTTACGCCCAACAGCAACAATATTGCGTCTGCTGTTGAAATACAAAATTCCATCTCCGGTACTTGCTACAAAAATTATCCTTCAACGGAAACGTTGGCGGGTCTTAAAGTAACCTGTACTGGTGGTGGAAATACCTACTATACCTATACTAATGAAGTTGGTCAATATCAGTTTGCAAGTTTAACTGCGGATGTTACGTACGAATTAGTTGCAGAGAGCCCTGATTACAATGCGAATGGCGGCTGGCGAGGAACAGCAAGTGTTCATACGCCAAGTTGCGAGAATCCTCCTTGCAATTTTAATCTGACGCAGAACATTACGTGCAGTTATCACGATAACCCAAACTAATAAACGGATAAATTCATACATACGGCTCGGCAAAAGACGTTTTTTTGCCGAGCCATATATATTTAAAAAAAAATGAACAAAATTTATTACACACTTATACTCAGTACATTTTATTTCCTGACTGTATTTTCGCAACGTCCCGTGTTACGAAATGGCTTTCCGATAATAGTTGACTCTTTAAATTTTGCCGCATCACAACCGGTGATTGTAGATATTGATGAAGATGGCAGTGAAGATATCATCGTCTCCAAAAATTCTCCGCCATATTTAATTTTTGTCTATAATCTCAATGGAGAAATACTGGATGGATGGCCGCAATCTGTAGATAGAGGAACGTTTAGAATAACAGCAGGCGATATTGATGGAGACGGACATATTGAAATTATTGCCCGTACAACAATTTCCATTTTTGTGTTCAAAAAAAATGGTTCTCTCGTTACGGGCTTCCCACAAACTTTTGCAACGTCATGGGATTCTATGGGCATACACTCCGTATTGTTGTTTGATTGCCATAGCAATAATACGCTGGACATTGTTACGACAAATTCTAACCGTGTATTTATGTATCATAATGACGGAACAGTTCATCCCAATTGGCCCGTTGTACTCCACGGGCGTACTGCACTTATGCCTGCAACGGGTGATATTAATATTGACGGTGAACCAGAACTTATTGTATCTTCATTTCGTGTCAATCCGGTAACGGGTATAGATTCGGGATGGATTTATGTACTCTCCAAAGAAGGCAATAATTTGCCGGGGTGGCCCATGTTTTTAGATTCTCATTATGTCAATTTTACTTCTCCAACACTTGTGGACATCAACAATGATGATTCTCTGGAAATTGTTTTGGAAAGTCACTACCGCTTTGCAGGGCATACGAATTCAATCGGGAAAATGAATATCTTTTCACCATCGGGAAAATTGTTAAAAAAATGGTATAATTCTGTTGCCACCTTTTCTTCGAAAGAATTTGGAGAAACTGCCGTTGCGGATATCAATGGTGATGACGTTGTAGAAATTGCAACATCTGACCGGGAACTGAATAATTTTATATTTGATATTAATGGCAATAATCTTCCCGGATGGCCTGTTTCACTGTATCAGTATATGCCTCCAAAATTTGTTGATATTACAAATGATTCAATTCCTGAAGTGTTTATCAATGATAATCAAAGTACTTTTCCTGCCGATTCCGGAAAAATACATTGTTTGAATATTTACGGTCAGGAATTTTCCTGGTCGCCTTTTCGCGTATATGGCAATACTGGTGTTGACCAACCGATTTTCAGTGATATGGATAATGATGGTTCAACAGAGATGGTACTGCTCCCTTCAGTATTTGGCAACTTTGATGGTTATGCGCTCAGCGTCTATACGTTTCCAGGAGCAAATTTTACTGCAAAAGGTTCTCCCTGGCCCCAACTCGAACACGACCGCCACAACACATATCAGTTTGGTTACGTGCCGAGCGATAATGTTGTTGGTATTGCAGTTGCAGTTTCTTCTGTGCCTGAGCAGTTTTCGTTAAAGCAAAACTACCCAAATCCATTTAATCCGCAGACGGCTATTGGCTTTTCGCTGTTGGCTATTGGGAATGTTACATTGAAAGTGTATGATGTGCTGGGAAGAGAAATTGCAACGCTTTTAAATAATGAAACAATGCAAGCAGGCAAACACGCTGTCAATTTCAACGTAGAGACGTTCCATGGAACGTCTCTACCAAGCGGCGTGTATTTCTATCGGCTAAGTGTAGATGGTAAATTTTCTGAAACAAAGAAATTGGTGTTGATGAAATAAACCATTAGTTATTAGTTTTTCAACGTGCCGCGCATTTTTTTTATACAAAAAAAACCCGAACGAGTTTTGCGCTCGTTCGGGTTCGCTTTTTAGAAGAGAAAAACTATTTTTTTTTCTTTCTAATTTCTATTACTCCCGCAGATGTGCGCAGCGATATATTTTTACCACCGCCATTCAGCACATACATTGCAGATACATCGCCATCGTCATTTTCATCATAATGCGCCGATGTAAAATCTGAACGGATTCCATCCTGCTTCCAATCTCCCGCGCCCAGTAATCTCGCTTCAATATTTGCCTTTGCATCTTCGGGAATGATAAGCGTTATATCGCCGCATCCTGATTCTATCGTAGAGTTTTTTTCTGCGCCGGGATTTATTTCAACGCATACTGTTCCGCCGCCGGTTTGGACTTTTGCTGCACCCACTAATCCTTCCAAATCTATATTGCCGCCGCCGGACTCAACGGAAACAATGTCGCTGCCGCCGCGCAAATCAATATTGCCGCCGCCGGTTTCAAGTGTTACTTTGCCTGCAACTTTGCCAACCGATAAATTGCCGCCGCCGGTAATTACGGATACATCTCTCGTTACGTCGCCAATAGTGCAATTGCCGCCTCCTGTTTCGAGTTCAAGATTGCCGTAAATAATTTCTGTTGTAATATTGCCGCCGCCGGTTGAAAGCGTAACATCGCCGGTAATTTCAGCAAGCTCTACATTACCGCCGCCGCTTTCTATACGAACATCTCCTGTAAGTTCGGTTTGTAATTCTGTATTGCCGCCGGTTGTTTTTATATCGAGATTGAAATTTTCCGGAATGTAAATTTCAAAATCAACATCGGAATAGCGATTGTTTTTTCCATTGAAAATAACTTTCACGGTGCTTGCATCCTGCGAGAGATGAAGTCGCTCAACTTCTTTTTGAAATAAACCGTGTGCATCTATTGTTACTTCATTTTTATCCCACGTTTTTATTTTAATGTTGCCCGGGTCAACATCCATCTGCAATATTCCGTTTGCTTCTGCAGTAAACGATTTTGATACGGATTGATTTCCGCGCGATGCAAAGGAGTGGCACGCACTCATAAATACAATAAGAAAAAAAGGGAGTATGTAACTGAGATATTTCATTGATGGAGTTTTTCTTTTAACAAAGGAAGTGAAGAAGTTTTGCTTCACTTCCTTTGTGTGTGTTCTGTATGGAGTTCTGTCAGGAGTGTAAAGTTATTTTCGCAGTCTGCGAATATCAATATTGCCGTTGGTAGTTTCTAATGTAATGTTTTCGCCACCGCCGTTGAGAACATATTTTGCGCGAATTTCATCTTCGTCATCATCATCAAATGAAGAGGGTTTAAAATCAGAGCGGATGTCGTATTCCTTTTTTTGTCCTGCAATCCAGAGCCATCCCTGCACGCGAAGACGCGCATCAATAGTTGCTTTTGCGCCTTCTGCAATGTACAGTTTTATATCGCCGCCGGAATTGATAAGTCTGCTGTTTCCTTTTCCGCCAGGATATAATTCTGCGCGAATATCTCCGCCAGCAGTTTTTCCTTCAACAGAACCGGTAACATTTTCCAATCGTAAATTGCCACCGGCAGTTTTTGCAGAAACAGTACCACTTGCGCTGCGTAATTCAATATCGCCGCCTGCTGTACTCAATGATGCGCTTCCGGAAACTTTTCCGACACTGATATCGCCGCCAGCAGTAGAAACATTTGCTTCGCCGCCAACATCGCCGATAATAATTTCACCGCCGGATGTTTTTGCCTTTAATGATTTTCCCACGCTTTTTATACGAATATCCCCGCCCGATGTTTTTACATCTGCTTCGCCATTTACTGTACCAAGTTGAATATCGCCGCCGGAAGTTTTCAACCGTGTATCTCCCTGAATATTTTCCGTACGAATGTCGCCGCCGGATGTGGACATATCAACCTGTCCGACAATATCGCTTAAACGAATATCGCCGCCCGCAGTCGAGCCATTGATTTCGCCATTCATTGCGCCGTGTATTTCAATATTTCCTCCGGCAGTGCGCATATCTGCATTAAATTGCGCTGGGACATTGACATCGAAAGTTACATCGCTCCACCCCGAGCCCCACGATGGCTTGAATTCAATATATATTGTATTGCCGCTTTGTTTCATTTTCAAATCATCTAAATCTTCTTCTTCAATACCGGTAACTTTGATATATACTTCCTGCTTGTCCCACGGAGTAATGCGTATATCACCGCCGCCGACAGAAACATCAAGCATTCCGCCTTTATTGACAGTAAAAGATTTTGTACGCTGTCCCCCGCCTTCATTCATTTCAGGAATAACCGGAAGCGTAACTGATGCAATTAATGTATTGAACCAGATGCAAATGAATAAGAATGTTGTAAGAATTGTTGTGTATCTGTTTTTCATTATTTTGTCTCCTGCAGTACGCTTTTTGCACGAATGCGTACGAAGTTATTATTATCTGACGTGCTTCGGTCCTGTAAAACTTTTAATGCTTCGGAATCAAGATTATGTCCGTCCAATTTTGCCCTTTCCAATCCTTTTATGGCAGTAACGCGCATCCCTGTATTTTCATCATTGGAAAGTGTGTAGAGTAATGTATTTTTAATATCATCGTCCATCGCAAAATCGAGTAAAAGATTCAATGCTTCGCGGCGTACTCCATCGTTGTTATCGTATTTTACCGCTTTGATGAGCGAGAATTTTACCTCGTCATCAGGGCGATGTTGCTGTTGTGTGTTTTCAATTTTGACTGCAAGTGCGCTCAATGTTCTCAATCGCTCGCCCGGATTTTGTTCGCTGAGTAATGCTTGTGCTAAAATAGATTGAATCTGCGCGTCATTCACATTTCCTTTCATTTGAACCGGTGTTACGGCATCAAAAGTAAATTCCACTACGCCATCGCTTGCATCTGCATCTACGAAGCGAATATTGGAAACACGCCGTTCATTTTGCGCGTGCATATTTGAAACAGGAAGTGCAAATGTTTTTCCGCCATTGGTAGTCGTTCCGATAATTTGCTGTTGAACATTTTCTGGTGAAGGTGTGCGAAAAAGTAAGAATCCTATGGAAACTCCAAAAGTAAGTGTGAATACTCCGCCAAGTGCAAGTTTATAATTGGGATAGAATAATTCCCAAACATAATTTGATATTTTTGCAACAAGGGAAATTTCCGGCAATTCTTTTCTCAATGCGCCATGTAATTGCAAACGCGCTTCACGCAAAAGTGCATCATTTACTGCAAGCGGATGATGGGTATCGCAGAGTGTATGAATTTTTTGCAGTTCAGCAAGTTCGGCGCAACACTCTGTGCAAGATGCAAGATGTGCATCGAGATAGAGTTTTTGGCTTTCGTCCAATTCATCATAGAGAGAAAGGGAGAGCCATTCTTTGTAAGTAATGTGGTTCATAGAAAAATTGTATCAATCAATCATTGAGTTATTCATAAATATCTTTAAGTTGTTCCCGCATACGTTGTGTTGCGGTAAAAAGGTATTTTTTTACGGTTCCTTCTGCGCAATCCATAATTTTGGCAATTTCTTTCAATTTATATCCCTGATAGTGCCGCAGAGTAAAAACCATTTTTTGTTGCGGCGATAAATGTTTCATTGCCGATTCAACCTGCATCCTGATTTCTGTATCAAGAAGTTGCTGGTCTGTTGCAGAATCGTCTGCAAGCGTATCAAGCAATGTGTGTGAATCTTCATCGTCGTGTTCAAATTCTTTATCAAGCGAAACATGCGCACGGCGTTTACTTTGCGCTTTGTACGTTAAACAAACATTCGTCGTTATCCTATACAACCACGTTGAAAATTCGCTCTGCATCTGAAACTTCGGCAATCCTTTATAGACACGCAATAATACGTCCTGATAAATATCCTTCGCATCGTCGGGGTCGTTTACATACGAAGCCGCAATGGAAAGGATGTGTCTGTCGTACCGGTATATGAGTTTCTCGTATGCGGCTACATCACCACGTTGTGCATTTTGTATTAGTTCTTTTTCGTCAATCGCCATCGAAATAAAGAGTTGCCGTTACCGACAAACAAAAAATTAGACTTAACAGGGTAGAGTAAAGTTGTAAAATAAATAAGATTTTTTTTAAATATCAGAAACAATCCAAAGGTGAAAAAATATTGGGATTTCTATTGAAGGTACGTATATTCGGACGTAAAAATTTAACTCAAGGTACTATGCACAAAACAGATAACATAATTAGCGGACAAACAATCGAAAAAATCAAACGTATCCAGTCCGCATTACGCGAGCAAAATATTGATGGATGGCTTTTTTATGATTTCTGGAAGCGCAATGAATACGCGCAACGCATTCTTGAATACCCAAAACACATTCTCAATACGCGAAGATTTTTTTACCTGATTCCAGCAAATGGCGAGCCAAGAAAACTCGTTCACAGTATTGAGCGATGGAATCTTGACCATCTGCCTGGCAATAAAACAATATTTCTCTCGTGGCAATCACTCACGGAGGGATTAAATACAATTCTTTCCGGAATGAAAACAATTGCAATGGAATATTCACCTGAAAATGCAATTCCCTACATTTCAAAAGTGGATGCAGGAACAATTGAAATGGTGAAAAAAACAGGTGTTCAAATTGTTTCTTCAATGAATCTTTCGCAATATTTTGAATCGCGCTGGTCTGAAGAAGCATACAGGGACAATCTTGAAACAGCCAAAATAATGCGCGGAGTTGTAGATAAAGCATTTCTCTTTATGCGCGAGCGAATTTCCACAAAGCAACGAATTACCGAATACGATGTGCAACAGTATATGAAAAGTTTATTTGAAAATAATGGATTGCTTACTCACGAAGACCCGAACTGCTCCGTTAATGCAAACAGCGGCAATCCACACTATGAGCCGACAAAAGAAGTCCATGCAGAATTACATGAAGGAGATTTTGTGCTGATTGACTTGTGGGCGAAAAAAAATAAACCCGGCGCAACGTATAATGACATCACGTGGGTGGGATTTTTAGGAAAAGAAGTTCCGGAAAAATACACGAAAATTTTTACCATTGTACGAGATGCTCGCGATGCTGCTGTTGATTTTTTGAAACAATCATTCGCTGCAAAAAAAATGGTGCGCGGCTGCGATGTTGATGATGTTGCCAGAAAGCATATTGAACAACACGGATACGGAGAATTTTTCATTCACCGTACTGGTCATTCCATTACGGAAGATTTGCATGGCAGCGGAGCAAATATGGATAATCTTGAAACACGCGATGAACGAACAATTATTCCTGAAACTTCATTCTCTATTGAACCAGGAATTTATTTTATGGGCGATTTTGGTATTCGCAGCGAATTGAATGTGTACGTTTCAAAAAATTACGAAGTCATCGTTCCGGGCGAACCGCGTCAGCAGGAAGTTGTTGCAATTTTAAAGTAATTACCGAGAAACTGTTTTGTTTCAATTAAGTCATAACTATTTTGGTTTTAGAGATAGATACTGTCCTGTTTTATTAACGGTAAATTCTCATTATATTCGCATGCCGTTTCACGAAATATTGTAAGAACTCCCCCACTAAACTGTGTACACCGCTTATCGTATTAAATTAATATTGCTCTCGCTGTCGTTCCTTTTTCTGACAGAACAACTTACATCACAAGTGTATTTTTGGAAAAAGAAAACGTCTGCGGTAGGATTTACTGTTGCTGTCAATCCGCTGAATCCCTCTACTGTTTATGCAGAAATTTCAGGGGGAACAATAAATGTTTCGTATAATTCCGGGCAAACGTGGCAACCGCACAGTACGCCGGATATCAATTTCATTCGTGAAATTCTCGTTCATCCATCCGACACCAATACATTGTTCTGTGCATCGTTTTCCGGCGGGCTTTTAAGAACAACCGATAACGGAAATGTCTGGAGCATTGTCCTTGAAGATTACGGAATTGATGGCGAGGCATTTTCATACGACCCGCAACATCCTGATACAATGTACGCAGGAAATTTTAATGACGCGAGTGTCTATCGTTCCTCTGACCGCGGGGCGACGTGGCAGTATCAGGGTGATGCTGGAAGCGCACTTTGCGCACTGGCAATTCGTCCTGACAGCGGAAATATTTTATACGCAGGCGCAGGAAGCGGAAGAATTGCAAAATCCACTGACGAAGGCGTATCGTGGTACGAAGTAAAGCCATCTGGCTCACTTGAAATTCCACGTATTGTAATTGATAACAACAATCCATTAATTGCGTATGCTGCAGCGTATGCAGGAACTGCAAATACAATCGGAGTATGGAAAACAACAGATGGCGGAGAGCATTGGTTTCTTACATCGTTGCAGGGAATAAACATCTGGTCGCTTGATATTGATAAGCAAAACCCTTCCGTTTTGTATGCCGGTTCTTTTTCGGAAACATTCAGCACCGTATATCGGACAACGGACGGTGGCGATAACTGGTCTCCGATTCATCGCGGATTAACAGATGAAGATTTATGGAGCATTAAAGTTCACCCCGCAGATTCAAATGTTGTGTGGGTTGCGGGTTCATCGGATACGAGCGGGATTTTTTCATTGCAACAATCGCGAACGAATATTATTTGTGTTATCCGCGATGCAGTTACGCTTGATACAATAAAAAACGGTACCGTAACAAATCTTTCTACCGGAGAAATTGAAAATCTTGCAATTACAAAAGGAATGTACACCTTCAGCAGAATGAAAGGCGATTCTATGATTACACCGTTTGCAAAAATACAATCGTATCCGTATTACACAAAGGAAATCCAATTTACCTACACACCGAATACCACTATAATAGAAGATGTTTTTCTTGACAAACTTCCTCAAACACAATTTCATATTACCATTAGTGATTCCGGAACAAGCACGCATCCGTTTAGTGAAGCGCGTTTGACTATTGCAACAAGCATTGGCACGCACATTATCAGCGATTCAGCAGATGAAAACGGAAACATATTTTTTGATTCACTGTATATTTCTTATGAACCAATTATACAATATTCAAAACTCGAAATTATTTCTTCTGACTATCCGTTCGGCAATAGAATTTTCTCAAACATTTATATTGATACAACTCTTACGCCGTTTCAAGTACATCTTTCTCCCGCAGATGTACTTCTCGTCAATGCTGATACAAATAACTATTTTTCTTATTTCGAATTGCCATTGAATGATTTAGGAATTTCAACATTCCGATGGAACACACCTACGCGCGGGCTTCCTCCTTATTCGCAGGGAAATCTTGTAAAAAGAAATCTGATAATTTATTCCGATGGCACAAAAAATTCCCCTTTTTCTTCTGAGGAAATTGACAGTCTGACATCGTACATTAATGCAGGTGGAAATATTTTTTTTACCGGACAAAATATTATTGAGCAAAATTCTACTTCTCCGCTCTTCGCAGATTCGTTTGGCGTAGTGTTTGATTCAAATACAACACTCGCGCAATGCAAATCGCTTCCCGCAGGAGGAGTATTTGGCAATATTCAATTTACAACACTTGGCGCGGGAGCAAATAATCAATATTCGCGAGACGTGCTTGCTATTGCAAATCCCAATGCAATTCCGGTTATTGGCTACGGTTCAACCGGAAATAATGGAATTGCTGCTGTGCGTATTGATAGTATTGGCGCGAATCATCGCAGTAAAGTTTTGATTTTCGGATTCGGATTTGAATCTATCAGTCAGTTGCAAAGCCGCAAAAGCGTTATGCAGCGCATCATCAATTATTTTGGAACACCTTCAAACGTGGAACAAAATATTTCTGCTGTACCGGCTGCATTTTCATTGGAACAAAATTATCCCAATCCGTTCAATCCGCAAACCACATTGTCATTTATCATTAGTAATTCGTCATTTGTAACTTTAAAAATTTACGATATTCTCGGAAGAGATGTGGCAACGCTTTTAAATAATGAAAAGAAAGAAGCCGGCAATTACCGTATTGAATTTGACGCTGCAAAATTTTCAAGCGGAATGTATTTTTACAAACTTACTGCCGGAACTTTTGTTGCAACAAAAAAAATGGTTGTGCTCAAATAATTTTTTAACCGTACTCACTTATTTCAACTTTGTTTATTTAATGTTATGAAAAAAATCCTGTTCTGCTTTTTGTTCATGTGTTGCTTCAACGTAACAATTCCCAATGATTCAATCGCCGTAAAACGACCTGTTCCCGCAAAAAAACAATCGCGCCCTATTGCGTTAATCGGAGCAACAATTCATACCGTAAGCGGCGAAACAATTGAAAATGGAATTCTCACTTTTAAAGAAGGAAGAATAGAAACCGTCAGCAAAGGATTTCCATTGCCGTCCGGATACGAGCGCATTGATTGCAAAGGCAAACATATTTATCCCGGATTATTCAGCGCATCAACGACGCTTGGTTTAAATGAAATTGGTGCAGTGCGTGCAACAAGAGATATGAGCGAAACAGGACGCATAAATCCCAACGTCCGCGCGGAAGTTGCAGTAAATCCCGAAAGTGAATTGATTCCTGTTACGCGAGTAAACGGAATTACCACTGCTTTCACCGCACCGCAAGGAGGAATTATTTCCGGTACTGGAGCAATAATAAATCTTGATGGCTGGACGTACGAAGATATGACAGTGAAATCGCGAGCGGCTTTGATAGTAAATTTTCCTTCGATGCGTTTAAGCACTTCACGGTTTGAACAGCGCAGCGAAGAAGAGCAGAAAAAAGACCGCGATAAATCATTGAACGAATTACGCGATGCTTTCAATGACGCAAAAGCATATTGGAAAGCAAAACAGAGTGAAGTAAAAAGCGGAACACCGTATCACAATAATGATTCACGCTGGGAAGCAATGATTCCTTTTCTGGAGAAAAAAGCTCCCGTACTTGTGTGGGCAAGTGATATGCTCCAGATTGAAGCCGCTGTTGCGTGGGCAGAAGAAATGGATATCAAAATTATTATTGGCAACGGAAATGATGCGTGGCGCGTAACGGAATTATTGAAGAAGAAAAATATTCCTGTGCTTGCCGCTTCAATACACCGATTGCCAGAAAAAAATGATGACGCATACGACGAGCCATTTCTTCTTCCCAAAAAATTACACGATGCAGGAATTCAGTATTGCATCACTGCTGATGAAGGCGGCGACGGCAATTATAGAAATCTTCCCTACCAAGCCGCAACTGCTGTCGCGCACGGACTTCCGTATGAAGAAGGATTAAAAGCAATTACATTGTATCCCGCGCAAATTTTTGGCGTTGCTGATAGAATGGGCTCGTTGGAAGTTGGAAAAGATGCAACGCTCATAATAACCAATGGCGATATACTCGACATTCGCACAAATGTGGAAATGGAATTTATCGAAGGAAAAAAAATTGACCTTTCCAGCCGCCACACACAACTGTACGAAAAATATAAAATGAAATACGGCAAAGAGTAACAAGGAACTTGTCATTCCCGCAAAAGCGGGAATCTTTTTCCGTTTAAAAAAATAGATTCCGTGTCAAGCACGGAAAGACAAATGATTAAGACGGCGTTTCAGAAAAAAGGGAACGCCGTTTTTTATTTCTGCTCTTCAGGAAATTCAGTAAATTCACGCCGCAATTTTCTAAAAACATAACTATTGCTCACAACTCTCTACATAAAAAACTTTGCGCTGATTGAAGAACTCACTATTGAGTTTCGGTCGGGGTTGAATATTATTACCGGCGAAACCGGCGCAGGAAAATCAATTCTCATTGATGCGTTGAGTCTGGCAATCGGCGAGCGGGCAAATTCCGAAATTATTCGCCGCGGCAGTGAGAAAGCAATTATCGAAGCCCAATTTCATTTACACACATCGCACATCGCGCATCTCAAATCTTTTTTTGAACAGAATGAACTGGAGTTTTCCCCTGAAATTTTATTGCGACGGGAAATTTCAAACAAAGGAACAAGCAGATGCTTTATGAACGATGCGCAGGTATCAGTTTCCGCGCTCAAAGCGATTGGTGATGAACTTGTGGATTTGCACGGACAACACGAACATCAGTCCCTCTTGCATAAAGAAAAGCATCGCGAATATCTTGACCTGTTTGCCGGCATAGAAAATGAATTACAGCGCTATTCTGAAGTATTTTATTCTGCAAGAAAAATTTTACACGAGAAAAAAATACTGGAAGAGCGTGAGACGCAATTGAAAGAAAAACTGTCGCTGTTTCAATTTCAATTGACAGAAATTGAAAAAGTGAACCCGCAATCCGGTGAAGATGAAATATTGGAAAAGGAAATCCATCGACTACAAAACGGCGAAAAGATTTTTGAATTGACAACATCACTGTATGAAATGCTCTACGATAACGAGAATGCAATTGCTGTGCAACTCAAACTTGTGCAAAAAAAACTCGATGAACTTTTACAACTCGATGAATCGTTTTTCGAAATTGCAAAAGAGATTATCTCTGCATCAGCAAGCGTGAACGAAAGCGCAAACTCCATTCAACGCTATCGCAGCACGCTTGAATTTGATGAAAAGAAAATTGATGCGTTGCGGATACGTGCAGGAGAAATTTCTCTTGTGAAGAAAAAATTCGGCGGCACACTTGAAACTGTACTGCGCAAAAAAGTGGAACTCGAAAAAGAAATCGCACTTGTAGAAAATTTTGAAACAGAAATTCAAAAACTTTCAGTGGAGTTCGAAAAAAGAAGAAACGAATGTGAAAAACTTGCGAAACAGAATTCCGAAAAGAGAATATTTTCTGCAAAAAAATTAAATAAAGCCATTGAAACATCATTGAAAGAATTGGGAATTGTAAACGGCGTTTTCGAAACAACTCTCTTTCAAAAGGAAATTGAAAGCGTAATGAATCGTCGCGGCAATTCTTTACAAGAATTATATGCGAATGTTGGGAAAAAACGTGTTGAATTATTTCCGCACGGCTATGACGAAATCGAATTTTTTGTTTCCACCAATAAAGGTGAAGAGCCGAAACCATTGATTGATGTTGCATCCGGTGGAGAAATTTCGCGCATTATGCTATCACTGAAATCATCGCTTGCAAAGATTGATACGACACCGGTTTTAATTTTTGACGAGATTGATATTGGTGTAAGCGGACGTGTCGCGCAAGCAGTCGGAAAGAGTTTGCAACAACTTTCGCACCATCATCAGGTAATTGCAATAACACATTTACCGCAAATTGCCGGACTTGCAGATGCGCATTTTGTCGTAGAAAAAACTGAAACGAAATTGAAAACAACTACATCAGTGCGCACGCTTACCGAGGAACAGCGCGTTGAAGCAGTCGCAACACTATTGAGTGGCGAAAAAATTACCGCAGCAGCGATGAACAGCGCGCGGGAATTGATGAAAAATTAGAATAAATATTTATGAACATTATCCTTACAACTCCAATGAAGAACAAATTAATTTTAAACGTATTGTTTGCAATAACTCTATTTTCATTTGTTGTTTATGCACAAGAGAAGAAAGATGCACTCACGCCTCCTGCCGCAAAAATAATTCCAAAAGCAGATACGGTATTCAATGATATTCGCACAGATAACTATTTCTGGATTCGCGACAAAGAAAATCCTGACGTCATTGAGTATCTCAAATCGGAAAATACATACACCGATGTTGTAATGAAATCCACGGAAGCGTTGCAGGAAAGTCTGTACAATGAAATGCTCAGCCGCATTAAGGAAACCGATGTCAATGTGCCGTATCGTGAAGGCGACTATTTTTATTATACACGAACAGAGAAAGGAAAACAATATCCGTTCTATTGCAGAAAGAAAAATAATCTTAATGCGCCGGAAGAAATTTATTTGGACCAAAATGAATTGGGAAAACAGTATAGTTATTTTCGCTTCGGTGAAACGACAATAAGCCCCGATGGAAAATTTGTAGCATATTCCGCAGACACCAGCGGACATGAAAATTTTATTCTCTTTGTAAAAAACATGAATGACGGTTCGTTATTAAATGACAGAGTGGATGATGTTGTTTCCGTAGTATGGGCGATGGATAATGCAACAATCTTCTATTCAACACGCGATTCTGCATGGCGTCCGTATCGTGTATTTCGTCATCATCTCGGCAGCAATGTTGCAAACGATGAATTGCTTGTCGAAGAAACTGACCCGCTGTATTCGCTTGATATTTCCCGTTCGGAAAGTGATGAATATATTTTTGCGAGCGCAGGCGCAAGTGATGCGAATGAATGGATGTATCTTTCTGCAAAAAATCCTGAAGGAAAATTTTCCATTATTTTTCCGCGAGAGCACGGACACGAATACTCTGTAAGCCACAACGGTGATAATTTTTATTTCCTGACAAATAAAAATGCAAAGACATTCAAATTGGTTGCTGCGCCGGTTTCAGATCCATCAGAAAAAAATTGGAGAGAAGTAATTCCGTCGCGAACGGATGTAACACTGGAAGGAGTAGATTTTTTTGCACATCATTTTGTTGCTTTTGAACGCGAGAAAGGCGTGCAGAAAGTGCGCGTTACAAATTTCAAAACAAATGCAACGCATTACATTGCATTTGCAGAGCCGGTGTATTCTGTTTTTCAAAATGTGAATCGCGTTTTCGAAACAAATGTGTATCGCTTCAGTTATCAATCGCTCGTAACGCCAAATTCCATTTACGATTACAATCTCGACACGAAAGAAAAAACTCTTTTGAAGCAGCAGGAAGTTATTGGTGGCTATGACCAGACACAATACCAATCGGAAAGAATTTATGCTACGGCGGCAGACGGAAAACAAATTCCAATTTCACTTGTGTATAAAAAAGGCATTACAATAAACTCAAATACGCCATTGCATTTATACGGCTATGGTTCATACGGCTCTGTTACCTATCCAACGTTCAGTTCCAATCGTTTAAGTTTATTGAATCGCGGATTTATTTTTGCGATTGCACACATTCGCGGCAGCGGCGATATGGGAAGGGAATGGTACGATGATGGTAAATTACTCAACAAAAGAAATACATTTACAGATTTTATTTCCTGCGCAGAATATCTGATAGAAAAAAAATATACTTCAAAAGAACATCTCACGATTGAAGGAGGAAGTGCGGGCGGCTTGCTGATGGGAGCAGTAACAAATATGCGACCGGATTTATTTAAAGCAGTTCTTGCGCAAGTTCCTTTTGTTGATGTAATGAATACGATGCTCGATGCATCACTTCCTCTCACAACAGGTGAATATCTTGAATGGGGAAATCCAAACGAAAAAATTGCTTACGAGTATATGAAATCGTATTGCCCGTACACAAATGTAATGCCGCAGCTGTATCCGAATCTGCTTGTGAAAGTCGGATTGAATGACCCGCGCGTTGGCTATTGGGAAGGAACAAAATTCGCTGCAAAAATCCGCTCAATGAAAACAGATATTAACACGGTGCTGGTGAAAATCAATATGGGAAGCGGACACGGCGGCTCTTCCGGCAGATACGACCGACTGAAAGAAGTTGCATTTGATTACGCATATATTTTGATGCAGCAAGGGATAGTTCCGTAAAAATAATTTTTAAAATACTATAATGATTACCGCAATTAAGATTAAAAATTTTAAGGCATTGGAAGAAACTGATTGGATGCCTTTAGAAGGGAATGTTGTATTTATAGGACCAAATAACTCGGGCAAAACAACTGCGTTACAAGCATTGGCGTTATGGAATTATGGTGCAAAAAAATGGGTTGAAAAAAAGCAAAATTCAAAAGCACAAATTAGGACCGGTGCAGTAATGAACAAAAAGGATTTGTTTGCTATTCCTGTTTCAAAAAGCAAGTTTATATGGACCAACCTCTTCACACGAGCTTCCACAAAAGATGTTCATATTGAGATTAGTGTAAAGGGGATTGATGAAGGGAAAGATTGGATTTGTGGATTGGAATTCAGGTATGACAGTGAAGAAACTATTTATGTAAAACCATTATCAGATATTGAAAATAATATTGCAAATGATGATGTGGAATTGCTCCAAAAAATAAATGTGGCATTTCTTCCTCCAATGTCGGGGCTAAAATTAGAGGAAGAGAAATTATTGTTTTCTACTGTTGAATACAGAATGGGCGAAGGAAGAACGGCAGAGGTTTTAGGAAATTTATGTTACCAGGTTGTAAATCCAGAAAGTGAAATATTATCAAAGGGGCGTGATCCAATTGAGGACTGGAAATTAATGACAGAAAAGCTGAAGAAACTTTTTTGGGTTGAACTGATTAAGCCCGAATTAGATAACAAAGGCATTATTAAGTTGAAATACATTGATGCAAAAGGAAATGAGTTAGAAATGACTTCATCAGGAAGAGGTATGCAGCAAATTATACTTTTGCTTGCTTATTTACTGATAAAACCTAAATGCATCGTTTTGCTTGATGAACCAGATGCTCATTTGGAAATATTAAAGCAAGAACAGGTCTATGAATTATTGTCCGAAATGGCTCAGAAAAAAGGTTCTCAATTATTAATTGCAAGTCATTCAGAAGTTGTATTACGTAAAGCGGCTAATTCAAAGGATAACATAATTGTCCTTTATCCACACTCCAGACCAAAATTTTATAATGGTAATAATCTAAACGAAATATTAAAAGCACTTAGAACCATTGGGTTTGAAGAATACGTTTTGGCACAACAAAATGGATGGATATTATATCTGGAGGGAGGCACTGACTTACCAATTTTAAAAAAGTTTGCAGAAAAGTTAAATCATCCCGTGTTAGACAAACTGGAAAATTGTTTTCATAAAACAATTAATACTAACGACCCAACTCAGGCACGCAGTCATTTCACAGGATTAAAAGATGCAAAACCTGATTTGATAGGAATTGCTTTATATGATAACATTCAGTTCTCAATTGGCGACCTAAAAGGATTGAATGAGACTAAATGGAAAAAGAACGAAATTGAAAATTATTTTTTTAGCCGACAGGTAATGCTCAGTTGGGCTATTGGAATTGTTTCAAACGATTTATTCGGTACGTCAGAAGCAAATCAAAGAAAAGAAGCGATGGAAAATGCTCTGGACGATGTCTTGCCCGGTGTCGCAAAAAGAGATGAAAATGATTCGTATTGGTCAGATGTAAAAGCAAGTATTGAAATTGAAAAAATACTGAAAGCATTTTACAAATACATGGGTTATCGTGGTAATTCATCAAAAAGAAATTATGTTGACTTAATTGACTATTTACCTATGGAAAAAATAGATCCTGAAGTGTCAGAAAAACTTTATTTCATACTCGAAAATATAAAACCTGTAACAAACCAGTAGAAAAATAATTACTAAAAATTAGCTACTTAATCTCAATGCATCTCCACCTCTACAACACCCTCACGCGCCGCAAAGAAGAATTCCATCCGCTTGACGAAAACGGAAAACATGTCGGAATGTACGTCTGCGGTCCAACGGTATATGGACACTCGCACATCGGACACGGAAAAAGTTACGTCTCGTTCGATGTGATTGTCCGCTATTTGCGTTACATCGGTTACAACGTCACGTATGTACAGAACATCACCGATGTCGGACATCTTCTCGGCGAAACAAATGAAGGTGAAGACAGAATGTTGAAACAAAGCCGCGCAGAACACAAACACCCGATGGAAGTAGCAGAGTTTTACACGCGCAGTTACTTTGAAGATATGGACAAACTCAATGTTCTCCGTCCCGATATTTCTCCGCGCGCTACAGGACACATCATCGAGCAGATTGAACTCGTACAAACACTCATCAAAAAAGGATTTGCGTACGAATCCAATGGCTCCGTATATTTCGATGTTGCAACATTTCCCGATTATGGAAAACTTTCCAACCGCACCATCGAAGAATCAGAAACGGGTACGCGCGTAGAATCGAGAAGCGAAAAACGACATCCCAACGATTTCGCTTTATGGAAACGCGCAGAACCCGAACACATTATGCAATGGACAAGCCCATGGGGCAAAGGTTTTCCCGGATGGCACGTAGAATGTTCCGCAATGTCAATGAAATATCTCGGCGAAACATTTGATATTCACGGCGGTGGAATGGATAACCAATTTCCGCATCACGAATGTGAAATCGCACAAAGTGTCTGCGCAAATGAAAAACCATTTGCAAAATACTTTCTGCACAACAATCTCGTCACAGTGAATGGACAAAAAATGAGCAAGTCACTCGGCAACTTCACCACACTGAAAGATTTATTTCAAAAATTCCATCCGCTTGAACTTCGTTTCTTTATTTTACAAAGCCACTATCGCAGCACGCTTGATTTCTCCGAAGAAGCAATCGCAAGCGCCGCAAAAGGATACGAGAAACTTTTGAATACAGTCCGCAATGTAAGAAGGAAGAGAGCGGAAAGCAAAGAGCGTGGAGATTGGAGCGCGGCGTTTGAAGTGGGTAACAAATTGCAAATGACAAATTACAAATTACAATTCACCGAAGCGATGAACGATGATTTCAACACACCGCAAGTAGTTGCAATGCTGTTTGACTTCAGCAGAGAAGTAAATTCACTGCTTGCGAGCGGAAATGTAAACAAAGAGCAATTACAAGAAATAGATAATTTTTTTACAGAAGTCGGTGAAAATGTTTTAGGAATAATTCCCGTAGAAATAGAAAATACAACTTCAGGCGGAACATCAGAAAACGAATTGATGAACATTCTCATTGCATTACGCAAAGAACTCCGCGCAGAAAAACTTTGGAAACTTTCCGACAAAATCCGCGATGGTCTCAACGAATTGAACATCACGCTTGAAGACACAAAAGACGGCACGACGTGGAAAAAGAAAAATTGAAATTTTTCAACTGCAAATTCCAAAATCTCTTATATTGTGTCATTATTTTTTTAAGATACGATATGATATTATCGTAAATTGTTCTCAACGTAGTTATTAGTTGTCTCTGAGATGAAATTTCTCAATCAAGCCGTCAACACTGTTTTGCCTGCAGTGCCAAAACCGATAATGTGGATGTTTGCTCGCCGCTATATTGCAGGAAAAAATCTTGAAGACGTTACGCGCGTTGTACGCTCGTTAAATCAAAAAAAAATAATGGCGACAGTAGATGTGCTCGGTGAAGATGTTACGCACCGCAACGAGACAATTTTTTTCCGCACAAAGTGCATCGAAACACTGACGGCAATTCATCAATCATCCATTGATGCAAATTTGTCGGTAAAACTTTCGCAACTCGGATTAAAACTCGATGTTGGATTGTGCGAGGAAAATCTGCGTAGCATTCTGAGCAAAGCAAAAGAGTACGGATATTTTACCCGCATTGATATGGAAGACCATACGTGCACCGATGCCACATTAAAAATTTATCGTTCTGTGTTAAAAGATTTTCCGCATACGGGAATCGTAATACAGGCGTATTTGAGACGAAGTGAAGACGACATAAAACAAATCATTGCTGACAAAGGAAACGTGCGTCTCTGCAAAGGAATTTATATTGAACCGGAATCCATTGCGTTTAAAAAGCGAAAAGAAATTCAGGATAATTTTACCAAACTTCTTGCAATGATGTTTGCGGCAAAAACATACGTCGGCATTGCAACACACGATTATGTTTTGATAGATGCGGCACATTCGCTCATCAAACAATATCAGTTGCAGAAAAAAGAATACGAATTTCAGATGCTTCTCGGCGTCCGCGAAGATTTACGCGATAAAATCGTAGCGAATAATGACCGTATTCGCATCTATGTACCTTACGGTGAGCATTGGCACAAATATTCAATCCGGCGCTTCAAAGAAAATCCTGAAATAGCCGGCTATGTATTTAAAGCAATTTTCGGAATGAAAGATGCGCACTAAATAAATTTTATTTTTTAACTCACAATTCTATTTTCACACCATCATAGGAAAAAATTATGGCTGAACAATCAAAAACACCTTCAAAATTTATGCCGTTCGTATCGGCGAATACTGATATGAAGGAATTCACCGTGCGTGCGCTCGTCATCGGATTGATAATGTGCGTCGTGCTTGGCGCGGCGAATGCTTATCTCGGTTTAAAAGCAGGAATGACCATTGCCGCTACATATCCCGCCGCAGTTATCGGTATGGCATTATTGCGTGTAATGAAAGGAAGTATTCTCGAAGAAAACTTTGCTCGTACCGTCGGCTCAATTGGTGAATCCGTTGCTGCCGGCGCAATTTTCACTATTCCCGCATTTTATATTGCAGGAATTTGGCCCGAGTTTGCAACAACAGGACATTACCTTGAATCAACATTTATTATGCTTGCAGGCGGCGTTCTCGGCATCATGTTCGTTGCGCTTCTTCGTCGTGTAATGGTAGAAGATGTTGACCTTCCATTTCCCGAATCTGTTGCCGCTTCTGAAATTCATAAAGCAGGACGCGCAGGCGGAACAGGAGCAAAATTTTTATTCACCGCAATGGGATTTGGTGCGCTCGTCCAGTCACTCGGTCAATTTAAATTCTTTGCAACATCGTGGGAAAAATTCGTTTCATTCCCGCTTATTCTGCAAACGCTGGTTGATAAAAAACTTATCATCGAATCGAAGAAAAATATGCCCGGTGGAATTGTATTGAGTTCTCCCGGAATCAGTCCCGCATATATCGGCGTCGGCTACATCATCGGACCAAAACTTGCTTCACTCAACTTCAGCGGCGGATTGCTTGCGTGGGGATTGTTCGTTCCCATAATTACATATTTCCTTGCACCGAATTTACTGGAGAACTGGCTGGTTTCAAATCCCGGAATGACTCCCACCGACGGTGATTGGATTGCAATGGCAACAAGCGTATGGCGTTTCATTGTGCGACCAATTGCAATCGGAGGAATGTTAGTAAGCGCTGGATTTACGTTATTCAGAATGAGAAAGAGTTTGATTGCAGGTATCAGTCGTTCCATCAGCGATGTAAAAAAAGCAGCCGCAGGTGAACAAGTAAATGAACGCACCGAACAAGATTTGAATTTCAAGTGGATTATGATTGGAATTCTTGGCACTGCCGTATTAACGTTTTTCATATACAATCACTTCGCACAAAATGTAGGAGCGGCTTTGGTTGCAACCGTTGTGATGATTATTGCGGGATTTTTCTTTGCTGCTGTTTCAGGTTATCTCGTAGGAACAATCGGTTCATCAAATAATCCTATCAGCGGATTGACGCTTTCTACACTGCTTGTTGCTGCATTGTTGATGGTTGCGCTCGGAATGACAGGTCAAACAGGTGTTGCCGCAGTTCTTGGTGTTGCTGCAGTTGTTTGCGTTTCTGCCGCAGTTGCTGGTGAGATGTTGCAAGATTTAAAAGTCGGACACATTCTCGGCGGTACTCCATGGAAAATGGAAATCGGCGATTTGATTGGCGTTGGACTTGCTTCAGCAGTAATGTTTCTCCCATTGATTGTTTTGCATCAAGGCGATATTTACAGCGGTGGAACAGGATTTGGTGGAAAAAATCTTCCTGCGCCGCAAGCGAGTTTGATGGCATTACTTTCGCAAGGAATTGTTGGCGGACAAATGGCATGGCCCCTTATCGTTGTCGGAATGTTGATGGGCTTAGGATTTATATTGATGCAGGTTCGCAGCCCTATGCTTGTCAGTGTTGGTATGTATTTGCCGCTCGAAACAACGTTTGCAATTTTCCTCGGTGGAATTTTCAAAGGACTTGTTGAAAAAATGAATGCACGAAAAGGACACAACGATGCACAAAAGGCGCGCGTGGAAAATACCGGCGTTCTTCTCGCATCAGGTTTGATTGCAGGCGAAGCATTGATTGGATTGCTCTTTGCCGCATTGGCATTTGGCGAAGTAAAACTCTTTGCGATTTTCCAAGAGCCGTCATTCATTACGAGTCTCGTAATTTTGGGAATTATCGGTTGGATTCTTATAAATATTCCTGTAAAGAATGCAGGAAAACCGGATGACCCGGCGCCACCGATTGCAGTAATGTAATTTTTTATTTACACACAGTAATACATTGGACGTTGTCAGTGCGATAACGTCCAATTGTTTTTTTATACTATGACTGACACAATAGAAAATACCTCCGAAGAAAATATTTTTGAATTAACGTATCGCCGCAATCTGCAATATGAAACAGGAACAAACGGCAATATAGTTCTTCTTATTCCGAAATTCCGCAATGCGTTTATGGTGCAATGGCTCGTTCCGCTGCTCAAGAAAAAAAACTTTCGCGTAAAACTTGATGAACGTGGAAGTTTTATATGGAACAATTGCGACGGCAACACGACGCTCATCGAAATTGCAGAGAAGATGCGCGTACAATTCAACGAAACCGAAGATACTATTTACGGACGCATCGCAGTGTTTATTTTGAAAATGGAAAAAGATGGATTTGTGGTGCGAGTGACGTGAGAGAAAAAGTACTTAACACTACATTTGCGCTTCAGTTGCATTTATTAATTGAATCTAATTGCCCAAAAGTGCAACAATAAGTTATTTTGATAACAATGATGTCTTTCGTGATACAGAACACATTCACACCTATTTATCTTAATTATATTTAACTAAGATTTTTACCAATCACAATTAAATTAGACACTACTTATGAAAAACTTAATATTACTTATTGTACTCTTTTTTCTCTTTACTTGTTTTCTCCAAAACACTTCAGAAGCACAAACTGAATTGTGGCGGGTAAAAATAGGAATGCAGAAAGAATTACACCAATCATTAGATGACACTACGGGGGGAGACGACGATGACCCGAGTGACGACGACAGCGATGATGACGACTCTACTGATGTCAGCAGCGACGATGATGATGATGATGACGACGATAACGATAATGACGGAAACGATGACGATAACGATAACGACGACCCTGAAGATTATGATAATCCATTAGACGATGACGACAATGATGACCCGTCTGATGATGATGACGAACATGAGGTAAAGATTATGGTACTTGACAACGGAGATGTGCTTTGTTTATCGCAGGATAGTTTATTTAAAATAAGTCCTGATGGAATTATTTTATGGAGGCAAGATGCTGAATCTGATAAATCAAAACACATTTTCTGGAATGATTCATTAGACGATGTTTATCTGACGATTGATGGAAACACGGTATGTTTCGATTCACTGGGCGATGAGAAATTCTCTATAAACGGAGAGATATTAAATATTGATGGTAATGATAATCTCTTACTACGAAGCGGCAACAAAATAAAAAAAGTTCTCCCATCGGGCGTGGTTTCATTTGAAAAAAGTTTGACAACCGATGTGAGCGATAAATTGATTCGTGCGACTCAAAAGGCTACAGGAAATATTGTCGTTACTGCTTTTACAAATACCATTGTTACCGACCAACAAACGAAAAAGAAAAAAAGAAACGATATGAATAGAATCGAAATTAATGACGATGACGGGACACAACTATCAAATTCAAAATCCGTCACCGTAGGAAAATTTGATGGAAAATATTCTACAAACGACGAAGACGAAAATGAAGAAGATTTTTCATTTGAATTTTCCTTTACCGATAGCGCTGGAAATTCAGTCTATCTAGGCGACTATTCCGATAAAGAACGAAAAATAAGTTCTGCCGGCGGGAAAGGAAAACTAACAGACGCCGTTGACTGGGGTATTATTACATCAAACTCTTCTTCTAAAATGAAACTAAAGCTGTATAAAGGGAAAGGAAAAGAGGAAGTAAAAGTGAATAAGCAAATTCGCTCAAATCGTTATAACGGTATTCACGATGCAGAGATGAGTTCGAAAGAGAACATTTTTATCGGTGGAGCGTTTGATGAAAGAAAATTCAACAAAAATGGTATTCGAATTCAAGGAGCGTATCGTCCTACTCTGATGAAGTTTGATATGAAAAAATTGAAACCCGTATGGACGAAGGAAATTCATACACAAGATTACGATGCTATAAGAGATATTACTATTGATGATGACGAAAATTGCTATGTTCGTTTGAACGGCGGAGATTCAATTTATGTCTTTGATGCTAACGGAAACAATACGGATATACTTGATTTCGATGATTCTTTGATGTATATGGAACGTGGTACCAATAATACATTGTATGCAATTGTTGATTCATTTTTGGTTAAATATTCTATTCCGGTAGCGAAATCTGTTTCAAACTTTGTTGAGCAAAGCGTTGAAGATTTCACTTTATTACAAAACTATCCAAATCCATTTAATCCAACGACTCAAATAGAGTTCGTATTAGAACGCTCTGCGGTCGTGAACCTATCGCTGTACAATGTTCTCGGCGAGAAAGTGGCAACACTTATCGAGCAGGAAGAATTGGAGAACGGAACTCATTCCATAGAATGGAATGCTCATGGATTTGCAACAGGTGTATATTTTTACCGATTACAAATCGAAGACGACAACGAGCAGAGTTTCGTACAGACAAAAAAATTGATGCTCATAAAATAATTTTTTCAACAGTTACGTAATTAAGGTCAAGCCGAAATTTTTCTGCTTGACCTTTGTTATTTATGATTTTTCTTGTGCAATTTGTTTCTTTATGTTTTTTGTGGAAAATGAATTTCCTGCGAAAGACACGAAGCGTTGCCTGTTCAATAAAAGTTCTGTCATGTTTGTTTAATTGTTATAAAATGCTCGTTCAAAGTTCGCACTATCGCCAATAAGGTTGTGCATAACGAAGAAGGGATTAATGAAGTAAAAAAAAGAAGGGTTTAGATGCACCACTGTTTGATTACCGGACAAAGCCTTCTTTTTAAAATTTCTTTTAATCTTATGTTATCTGCTGCCGTACTGTTCCCACGAAGCACTACTGTTTGAAGTTCGTAGGAAGTTTGTTCAAGGCGATTTACTTTCATTGTCGTGTTGTCAAAATATCTCCGCAAATATTTTATCAAGGTCATTATCTAAATTTCCGTTATAATCCTTATGTGGTATTTCTAAATTTTCCAATGCGATTTTAAAACGCTTCCAACCGTTTTCACTTCGCAATTCAATCCAATTTATTTTCAAACTTTCAAGTTGACTTTTATTTTGAAGTGAGAGTTTGTCTGCAACAAAAACATTTGTTGCTCTTGCAATTACAGCATCAGCACTTTCAGGATTTCCGCTACCCATTAATTTTACTTCGCACAAAAATTCTTTTCTATCTTTGAGCAAATAAAAATCTATCTCTCTATCAAATCCTTTTGCTTTGTCTTTGACAAATTTTGCTCTGTAATTTTCTTCGTTTACTGAATACAATTTACAAAGTGTTTGCATTAACGGATTTTCAACTCTCTTCCCTGCCGTGCTCCAAAGTCCACCACGAAGTTCAGCTCGTTTTACTGCAAGTGTATTAATCACGATTAAACTTTCACTTACATTCAAGTCAACTGAAACACCTTTGAATTTTATAGTGAGAGTTAAATCTAATTCGTGTTCAGTTTCAACTAAATCTTTTATGCTTTGATAAAGAATATCGTAATGTTCATTTGCTGCATCAATCACAATTTCCTTTGTAGATGAATTGAACATATTGTGAATGGTCTTTTTGTTCAATCCTGAATTGATTGCAATTTCATTTGCTGGTAATTTCGGATTAAGAAACGCTTCCTTATACCAATCAACAGTTATGTTTTTGCTTTGAAGTTTAGCATCAATAATTTTTTTGAAAAACTCTATTGCGAATTGCAAAAATTCCGCATTGATGAGGGTTACAACTTCAATTCGGTAATCAGCACCTTTCAAAAGTTTTTTTATAATGTTTTTGGCTACTTGTTCTGTTAGTGTCATTTTATTGTTTGATGAAAATCGTTAAGGGTTAAAAATTTGGTAGGATGCTCATCAAACATTCCATTTGATTTTTTGGATTTCATATAATCAAAATATTTTTTGTCTTTTTCCGTAAGGAAAAAATACCTGACTAAACTTTTTGCGGTCTTGCCTACTGTCCCGCTTCCTCCAAATGGGTCAAAAACTAAATCACCTTTGAAGGAGTAATATTGAATTACTCGTTTGCATAGTTCAACAGGAAAAACGGCTGAATGAATTTTATCAAAGCAAGGGTCTATTTTCCAAACATTATTTGTTTCGTAACCATCTGCAACTTTACTTTCTTTCACTGTCTTCCAATCGTATTGTTTGATGTTCCAATCCAAAAGTTTTTCTGTACCCTTGCGATACACCATTAAATATTCAGTTACAGAATTTGGTTTGTATCCTAATGGTTTTCGGTGTTGCATAAAACCACCAATGCGATTTTTTACACTTGCTTCTGGTTTCAACCATACAATATCATCAATGAAATCCCATCCCATTTCCATTAAGTATGGATGAATGTCAAACGGAATTGGATAACGCTTGCTTGAATGTGAACGACTTATTCTTGGAATTATGATTGGAGATGTGTTGAGAATTAAAAATCTTCCTTCTTTAGTGATACGATAAACTTCTCTGAAAACTTCTGCAAGAAATTCTATGTAATGCTTGTAACTCGGATAAATTGAATAGTCCCTTGCATTGTAATATGGCGGAGATGTGAAAGTTAAATGAACGCTTTCTTCTTTGAGCAATTTCATCGTTTCAATAGTGTCCGCATTTACTACAACATTTTTTAAATAGTCGAAACTTTCCTTATGAGGTTGTTCTGTTTGGACTTTTTTTTCTGCAAAATATTCTTTATAAATAACCGTCCTCACCATTTCATTTGGGTGATTTATAAGTGGCTTTAAATGTTCATCAACTTCTTTGTCGCCTTTGAAAACTAAAAGCCCTCTGATTGCTTGACTTATCACTTTCGGGTCTTGGTCTTGCAAAATTTCAAAAAGAATTGTTTGGCCTTTTTTACTTCTCATTCTTCCAATTGAAGAAACGGCTTCACGTCTGACATTCGTGTCTTTTTCTGTGAACGCTGCTTGTCGCAAAATTTTTAAATAGTCGTCATTATCAAGTTTGCCAAGTGTTTTAATAGCCCAAAGTCGAACTGATGAACTTTTGTGATGTAATAAGTCGGGTAGAAAAGTACCATCAAAATCACTTGGAAGATGTCCTAAACTTTCAAGAATAAAAGTTAATGAACCGCTATCCCTATACTCTTTAACAAGGTGTCCTATTGCACCGTTGCCGATGGTCTTTAGTTCTTTTATATATTCTTTTGTTAGCATTTTTCTTTAAATATATTACAAATCCATACAAATCCTGTTGGATTAATGCAGGTTTCTACATCCTTGTAGGGAACAGTCGCGACTGTTCCCTACGGGTATTAACCATCAACATCAAGTAATCTGACATCGAAGTCAAAAAACTTTACTTCAACCTCAAGAATCTTGACTTCGACCGCATTATTTGAAGTCAGGGGTCAAAACCGATGTGAAAAAAATATGGATTCCTCAATAAATTCTCATTCCTGAGATATTCCTTCGCTTTTTTTCCGTTTAATTTGTCGGAGATTGCTGCTTGTAGAGTTCATTTATTCGTGCATAGTATTTTTTTATAAAATTATAAGTTGAGGCATATTAAATGTGAATTTTGGCGGGCAAAAGATAGGAAAAAAAATTAGTAAGCAAAAAGGAGGAAGGCAGAATATTGTTGGGCTGGCAATTCATACTATGTACGCACGCTTCTGTAATAGGAAGCGGAGTATAAGTCATTCAACTTGCTAAAGAGACATTGAGCAATTATGAGAAAAGATTTGATGTTGGTATAAAAATATCTTTCAAAAAATCCCACCGCTGAATATTTTCTCTTTTCGCGCAAAAACTATTTGATTCTCCCTTCATTTTTCAGTAGTTTTCTCCCGCTTTTTTATAACAATTTTCTCCCACACAACTTAACTTAACACACAATTATGGCAAATGCAATTGAAGGTTTACAACCAAAACTCGTATGGAAATATTTTGCGGAAATCGCAAAAGTTCCACGTCCATCCAAACACGAAGAACGCATCATCGCATACGTTCTCGATACAGCAAAAAAACTCGGCTTACCGGCAAAAAAAGATTCGTTCGGCAACGTATTGATTACAAAATCTGCTTCGAAGGGAAAAGAAAATGTAAAGATGCTCTGCTTGCAGGGACATCTTGATATGGTGTGCGAAAAAAATTCTGACAAGAAATTTGATTTTATGAAAGACGCCATTGAACTTGTCGTAAACGGCAATATGCTGATGGCAAACGGCACAACACTCGGCGCGGATAATGGCATCGCAGTTGCAACAATGCTTGCGATTGCGGAAGACAAATCGCTTGAACACGGTCCGCTTGAACTTCTTTTCACCATTGATGAAGAAACAGGATTGACCGGCGCAAGCAATTTAGCGCGCGATTTTGTGCAAAGCAAAACAATGATGAATCTTGACAGCGAAGAAGAAGGCGCGTTGTACGTTGGCTGTTCCGGCGGTCGCGACACCACCGGAACGTGGAATACAGAAGCGGAAAATTCTCCCGCAAATACTTCCGCTATGCAATTGAAAGTATTCGGGTTAAAAGGCGGACATTCCGGATTGGAAATTGATAAGGGACGCGGCAATGCAATAAAAATACTGAATCGCGTTCTTGTAAAACTTTCTGCATTGGGCGCACGACTTTCAACTATCAATGGCGGAAATAAGCGCAATGCAATTCCGCGCGAATGTGATGCGTTGCTGTTTGTTCCGAAAAAATCTGTGAATAATGCAATGCTCGTTGTGGAAGAAATGCAAAAAATAATCAAGGCAGAACTTTCTACTGCAGAACCGGATTTAACAATTTCCATCGTATCTGTTAAATCAAAGGGAAAAGTTGTGAAGAAATCCGTACAGAAAAAAGTGATGCAAACCATTTCCGCATTACCGCACGGCGTAATGAAATTGAGCGCGGATATTTCCGGGCTCGTTGAAACTTCAACGAATGTTGCAGTAATTACGACGGATAAGAAAACAATAGCAATTGCAACAAGTCAGCGCAGTTCCGTTGCATCGGAAATTGAAGAAATTTGTGAAACCGTTCGTAATATTTTTGAACTTGGCGGAGCAAACATAACAACATCTGATGGTTATCCCGGATGGAAACCGAATATGCAATCCGAAATTTTAAAAGTCGCGCAGACTTCCTACAAATCTCTTTACAAAAAAAATGCCGCAGTAAAAGCAATTCATGCAGGATTGGAATGCGGTATTATTGGTGAACGTTGTCCCGGTATGGATATGGTTTCTTTCGGACCAACAATGGAAGGCGTTCATTCACCGGATGAAAGACTGCACATTGATACGGTAGATAAATTCTGGAAATTTTTATTAACAATTCTCAAGAACGTAAAGTAACAATATAAATGCAGAGTCCGATTTTATTGTCAGACTCTGCATTTTTTTTGTCGTCCCTGATTATCAGTACAATAAGAACATACAGAATGAACGAAAATATTTACCAGTGCGATTTGAATGAAGTAAAAGATTTTTTGCTCCAATCAGTATCTGCTGTATCGCCGCAAGATGGCACACAGTGGCTGAGAGAAAAAAGCAGTGCAATTTTTTCGCAAAAAGAATTTTATCTTGCGTTTAGCGCTGCCCCTCGTTTTGTTGGAAAAGAAAAACTACATTTTAGTTCTCAACGATTAGAAGAAGCAAATTTTCTTCGCAAAAACTGGAATCCAACTTTATATACTGTAGACAGAGCGGCAAGAATTATTTTTTTGCTGAGCTACTTCAGAGAAAATGATTCTGCTTTTGTGCAATCTGTGCGCTCTCTTATTACTTCTGCGGATATTGCAGAGTTAGCGGCAATTTATTCTTCATTGCCGTTACTGCCATTTCCGGAAGAATTTGTTTTACTTGCCGCAGAAGGCGTGCGCTCCAATATGCGTGATGTCTTCGATGCAATCGCACTTGAAAATCCGTACCCAGCGGATTTCTTTTCTGAAAATGCGTGGAATCAATTGGTATTAAAAGCTATTTTTATTAATCGTCCGTTGTTCCGCATAATTGGCATTGATGAACGAGTGAATAAGAGTCTCTGTGATACACTTATTGATTATGTGCATGAACGCTGGGCGGCGGGAAGAACAGTAACGCCGGAACTTTGGCGATGTGTCGTTCCGTTTGTGGACGAAAAGAATATTACAGACATTCACAAACTGGCAATGAGCAACAATATTCTCGAACAAAAAGCGGCAGCGCTTGTTTGTACGCAATGCAATTTTCCCGAAGCAAAAAAAAATCTCATCACATTGCAGAATGAAAATCTCAACGATTCTTTTTCATGGAATGCGCTCGGAAAAGAAATACTTACTTTGAATCCATAATTTTTTTTTATTTGTATCAGTGATTTATGAAATTTATTGACCCGCACGTTCACATGACTTCACGAACGACAGACGATTATGAAGTAATGTTTGAAGCCGGAATTGTAGCAATCATCGAACCGGCATTTTGGTTAGGACAGCCGCGAACAGAAATTGGAACGTTTCGTGATTATTTTAGTTCACTCATCGGATGGGAACGATTTCGCGCATCGCAATTTGGCATAAAACATTACTGCACAATCGGTATTAATTCCAAAGAGGCAAATAATGAAGTGCTCGCTGAACAGGTAATGGAAATTCTTCCGCTGTATCTTTGCAAAGAAGGTGTTGTCGGCGTCGGGGAAATCGGCTATGATGACCAAACAGATGCGGAAGATAAATATTTTCGCCTGCAACTTGAACTATCAAAAGAAATAAAGTTGCCCGTACAGATTCATACACCTCACCGCGATAAAAAGAAAGGAACATCGCGCAGTATGGATGTTTGCAACGAACACAATATTCCGCCAAATATGGTAATCGTTGACCACAACAATGAAGAAACAGTGAAGGAAGTTCTTGAGCGCGGATTTTGGGCTGCATTTACTATTTATCCGTTTACAAAAATGGGAAACGAGCGTATGGTAGAAATTGTAAAAATGTATGGCAGCAAAAACATTATGATAAACAGCGCCGCAGATTGGGGAATCAGTGACCCGCTTGCATTACCAAAAACTGCGTCACTGATGCTTGAGCGCGGCATTGCAGAAGAAGATGTTCAGAATGTGTGTTATAACAACGCATTGCTTGCATTCGGACAAAGCGGACAAATGCAGGAAGCAGATTGGATGAAAACCGAAACCATTGACCGCACAAGAAAATTTGAAGGAAGCACAATATTACGCGGAGGGCAATCACCACTTCATGAAAGAAAACAATCGAAAATCATTTCATGAATACTCCGACGTTGGGAGAAAAAGTTGTTGCATACATACGACTTGCACGTCCTGCTAACATAATTACAGCAATATCCGATATTCTTGCGGGAGTTGCAGTCTCCGGTATTTTTACTGCACAGGAAAATTATTTTCCAATTTCATTGTCATCAAAAATCAGCTGGCTCATTCTTTCAACAACATGTCTGTACGCAGGCGGAATTATTTTCAATGATGTGTTTGATGCAGAACTTGATAAAAAAGAACGTCCCGAGCGACCGATTCCACGAGGACTTGCTACGGTAACAACAGCAAGTATATTTGGCATAGTACTTCTTCTTTTGGGAATTTATGCAGCGTATCAGAATTCAATATTGAGCGCATCAATTGCTTTTGCGGTAGCGCTTCTCGCGCTTGGTTACAACGCATTTTTCAAACACACACTATTGGCACCATTAAATATGGGAATGTGCCGCGCAGGAAATCTTTTTTTGGGAATGAGCATTATTGCAGAAAAATTAACTTCATTCTGGTTTCTCGGTTTTGCTCCTTTAGTTTTTATTTCCGCAGTTACATTGGTGAGCAAAAAAGAAGTGCACGGAGCGACAAAAAGAAATTTATTTCCAGCGCTCGCACTCTTTAACGTAGTAATACTCGCTCTTATTTCATACGCTCTTCTCCCTGTTTTCAATTTAACAAATGCATTTGCTTTTATTATACTTTTCAGCGGATGTACTCTTGTACCGCTTGTAAACGCAACCAAAGAACCGTCAGCCGAAAAAATCCGCATTGCAGTGCAGTACGGTGTTCTCTCAATAATTTTAATGAACGCTTCTCTTGCGGCGGGTTTTGCAGGCGTTGAATATGGTATTCTTATCTCCGCCTTGCTGCCTGTTTCCGTTTTTCTCTCTCGTATTTTTGCAATTACCTGAAAACCCTCATCTATTTTTTTGAACACTACTTTTTAAATGCAAACGATATTCCAAAAATTTTCCGTAACGTTTACTTATCCGGTTGTATTTACCGAAAATATTTTTGATGTACATAATTCTTCGCTTCGCGATGTTGTTGCAACGGATAATCGCAACGAGAGAAGAAAAATTATTTTCTTTATTGACAGCGAAGTGGAACGATGGTTTCCAAAACTCAGCGATGCAATTACTTCTTACTGCAAAAAAAATAAAGATGTTTTTGAATTGTGTTGCCGCCCGCTCACGCTTCCCGGCGGAGAAAAATCAAAGAGAAATAAAACATCATTCGAAAAAATTATTTCTCTCGTTGAACAATACGGCATTTGCCGCCATTCGTATATTGTCGCAGTTGGAGGCGGAGCGCTGATTGATACTGTTGGATTCGCCGCATCTGTTGCACATCGCGGCATACGTCTCATCAGAATTCCCACAACAGTGCTTTCGCAAAATGATGCCGGCATTGGTGTGAAAAACGGTATTAATTATTTCGGAAAAAAAAATTTCCTTGGAACATTTTCTCCTCCGTTTGCTGTCATCAACGATTTTTCATTTATCACTTCTCTTGACTTTCGCGACTGGCGTTCGGGAATTGCTGAAGCGATAAAAGTCGGATTAATCAAAGATGCAAATTTTTTCAGATTTATTGAATCGCAAACAGAACAACTTCTCCGTCGTGATATGAATGCTATGCAACAACTCATTCATCGCTGCGCGGAAATCCATATCAATCACATAGCAGGAAAAGACCCATTTGAATCAGGTACATCGCGACCGCTTGATTTTGGCCATTGGTCTGCGCACAAACTTGAACAAATTACCAATTTTAAAATCAGGCACGGTGAAGCGGTTGCCTGCGGAATCGCTCTTGACAGCACGTATTCTTATCTGAGCGGAATACTTGAAGAGCGGGATTGGCGAAACATACTTTCTGCATTAAAAAATTTCGGATTCAAAATTTATCAGGAAGCATTTGATAATCCTGAATTATTGAAAGGACTTGATGAATTCCGCGAGCATCTTGGCGGCGTTCTTACAATTATGCTGCTGAAAAAAATCGGCACAGGAATTGAAACACATTCGATGGATAAGCGTTTAATTAAAAAATCTGTTGCACTGCTTCGCAATGAAAATTAGCTCATCAGCACATCTCACCTATTGCACCAATATCCATTCAGGAGAGCATTGGGAAGATATTTTTTCTGCATTGAAAATTTCTGTCCCACGCATTAAAAAAAAAATTTCACCGCATAACGCTTTCGGTGTAGGATTGCGTCTTTCAGATATTGCAAGCAGAGAACTTCTTTTCAACAGCACATTAGAGTCTTTTAAAGACTGGCTTCATGAAAACGACCTCTATGTTTTTACCATCAATGGATTTGTATTTGGCGGTTTTCACAATGTCGTCGTGAAAGATAATGTACACGCTCCGGACTGGAGCACGGATGCAAGAAAAGATTTTACCTTACGAATGTTTCACATTCTTTCACAACTTCTTCCCGCTGGTATTGATGGCGGTATTTCCACTTCACCATTATCGTACAGACATTGGTGTAAAAATGAAAACGATGTTAAAAATGTTTTCGCATCGTCTGCAAACAATATCAAAATTGTCGCGAATGCGCTTCATCAAATAAAAAAAGAATCAGGACAAGTTCTTCATCTTGACATAGAACCCGAAGCAGACGGTGTAATTGAAAACACAGATGAAGCGATAGATTTTTTCAAAAATTATTTATTGGGAGAAGATGAAGAAATAATACGCGAACATATTCGCATTTGTTATGATGCGTGCCATTTTGCCGTTGGATATGAACTACCAGACGAGGCAATACAAAAATTTACCAATGAAGGAATTCAAATTGGCAAAGTGCAAATCAGCGCAGCGCTCAATGTATTTCTTCCGAAAGAAAAAGATGAAAGAAAAAAATTGTACGAAATTCTCCTGCCGTTTGCTGAATCTTCATACCTTCATCAGACAATTGAAAAAAAATCTTCCGGAGAATTTTTGCATTATCAGGATTTACATCAAGCGCTTGAGAATATTTTTACAACGGATGCAAACGAATGGAGAATACACTATCACATTCCTGTTTTTATGCAATCGTATGGTACAATTAATTCCACGCAGGAAGATATTCTTGCACTATTCTACAAACAACGTATGAATAAATTTACCAATCATTTCGAAGTAGAAACATACACATGGGAAGTTCTGCCGCCAACAGAGCGTCTTCCTCTCGAAGAATCTATTTCACGTGAATTGGAATGGACTTTACAACATTTGCAATGAAAAGAATTGTTGTAATAAACATTGTCGGACTCACAAAAAAACTTATCGGCGTTCACACTCCGTTTCTTTCTGCGTTAACTGCAAAAAGAAATATCAGTGTTATTCAGCCGATGCTTCCTGCTGTTACGTGCTCTGCGCAGGCAACATTTCTTACGGGGAAATACCCCGATGAACACGGCATAGTTGGCAACGGATGGTATTTTAAAGACGAGTGTGAAGTAAAGTTCTGGCGGCAGTCGAATAAACTTGTACAGACAAAAAAAATCTGGGAAATACTCAAAGAAAATAATCCCGCATTTACGTGCGCTAATTTATTCTGGTGGTATAATATGTATTCTGCGGTTGAGTATTCCTTAACGCCACGCCCGCAATATCACGCTGACGGAAAAAAACTTCCCGACATTTATACTTCGCCTGCCACACTTCGCAATATATTGCAAAATAAACTTGGCATATTTCCGCTCTTCGATTTCTGGGGTCCGAAAACTTCAATTCGTTCATCGCAGTGGATTGCAGATGCTTCTGTGATTACGGAAGAAATGTATTCGCCAACATTGACATTGATTTATCTTCCCCATCTCGACTACAATCTTCAGCGCTACGGAAATAATTTTTCTCTCATTCAAAAAGATTTAATTGAAATTGATACTGTTTGTGAAGAGTTAGTAAAATTTTACGAGTCCCGCGATGTCGAAGTGATTCTTCTTTCCGAATACGGCATCACCGATGTACATTCTCCCGTACATATCAACAGAATTCTTCGTGAAAATAATATGCTCGCAGTTCGCGATGAACAGGGATTGGAACTTCTCGACGCAGGTGCAAGCGCGGCATTTGCTGTTGCCGACCATCAGATTGCACATGTGTATGTAAATGATAAAAATAAAATTTCCCAAGTACGAGCAATTCTTGAACGAATAAAAGGCATCGAAACAATTCTCGATGAAAAAGGAAAAAATACATACCATCTGCAACACGAGCGTGCGGGAGATTTCATTTGTATTGCTGATAAAAATTCATGGTTCACATATTATTACTGGCTGGATGACAATCTTGCACCGGATTTTGCAAGAACAGTTGACATCCATCGTAAACCCGGCTATGACCCGGCTGAACTTATTCTCAATCCAAATATTTCCCTGCCTCTGTTCACGGTTGGAATGAAACTCCTGAAAAAGAAACTCGGCTTTCGGTATTTGATGGATGTAATTCCACTTGACGCAACGTTGGTCAAAGGTTCACACGGAAGAATACCGGAAGATGACAGTGATTTTCCCGTACTCATCTGTAGCACTCCTTTGCCAAAACGTATTGATGCAACAGAAATATTTTCTGTACTTGCATCAAAGTTAATTTCTGCAGAATAAAAAATTATTTCCAATAATATTCTACAACCGAATTTTACCAATATGAAATATGTTCTCACAAGTATCGTGCTTCCATTACTATTCTGCGTATTTACAACAACGAGTGTGCTGTTCGGACAAACACCACCTGTAAAAAGCGGAAGTAAATTTCCAAATCTCCTCGTGGAGAACAACCATCTTGCAATGACGTGGTTCGAAGTAAATGGCGCAGATAAACACTTGCTTTTTTCTGAATTGAACAAAGAACAATGGAGTTCGCCAGTAACAATTGTATCCTCGAGCAACTTTTTTTTGAATTGGGCGGATTTTCCTTCGCTCTACTCTCTTGGAGGCGATACGCTTGCGGTGCATTATCTTGAAAAAAGCGGACGAGGAACGTACGATTACAATGTGAAAGTAAGTTTTTCTTACAATCACGGAAAAACGTGGACGGGTGGAATAATCGCACACAAAGATTCAAGCCATGGCGAGCACGGATTTGTTTCGTTTTACCGAACGCCGGAAAATACGCACGGAATGGTTTGGCTTGATGGAAGATTTATGCCGCAGGAAAGCGAAGAAGAATCATCGCACGATGAACAGCATGGAGGCGATATGTATTTATACTCTGCTTCATTTACTTCAACTTCATTTTCAGCAAATGAAATGATACTTGATTCCCGTGTATGCGAGTGTTGTCCGACATCAGCATTGAAAACGGAGAACGGCGTTATCGTTGCCTATCGCGACAGAAGCGCAGAAGAAATTCGGAACATAAATGTCGTCCGGTATGAAAACGGAAAATGGAGTGCACCAAAAGCGATATATAATGATAACTGGAATATTGCCGGTTGTCCTGTAAATGGTCCCTCGCTTGCAGGAGAAGGAAAAAATGTTGCTGTTGTCTGGTTCACCGCGCCCGATAATTCTCCCGAAGTGCGCATCGTTTTTTCTGCGGATGAAGGAAAAACTTTTTCATCTCCGATGCGTGTTGATGATTCTCTTTCACTCGGACGTGTACACGCTGTTTGGCTCAGAGAGGGAGGTGTTCTCGTCAGTTGGCTTGAGCAAAATAAAGAGGACACTGAATTGCGTATACGCAAAATATTTCCTGATGGAAGAAAAACAAATTCAAAAATTATTTCTGTCATTGATGCATCACGCGGAAGCGGCTATCCGAAAATGGCATCGTACAATGGAAAAATATTTATTGCATGGACAACACCGGGAAAAGAAATAATGGTGCGAACACAATGGATAGAGCCCGATACATTTTTTAAATAATCCCATCACTTAACTATACTTCTTATATGAACTATCTTATTTTCTTATACACTGTTATGTGTACATCCGTTTTATTTTACTCCGGCTGCGGGCAAGATGAATCTGCTCGCGTGCCAAAGGAGCAAATAATTGCAGAGAACAGAATTCTCGATTCGCTGATGTTTGATGCTTATAAAAATCATAACGCAGAAGCGGCGAGCAGTCATCTTGTGCAATCGGATGAATTGCTGTGGGTAGATGCGTTGGGTAATATTTATCGCGGCTATGATGCAAATAAGAAATGGATGCGCGATGCATTTTCACAGGTAGAGCAAATTCTGGAAATGCACATTGAACCCGTTGAATATCGTATTCTTGCGGATAGTATTGTATCCGGATTCGGAAAATATTCGATAAAAATGAAACTCAAAAATATTGCAGAGCCAATGGAAATAAGCGCAGTTTATTCTGATGTGCGGAAAAAAATCGGGAATGAATGGAAATTTTTTGTCATTGAAGAAACGATGGTGCAGCAACAAATGCTGTATGTATGTCCGATGCATCCGGAAATTATTTCTGATAAAGCAGAATCCTGTCCGAAATGCGGTATGGCGCTCATTGAAAGAAAATAATCACCATAAAAAAATTACACGTATGAAAACTCCCCTTCTTCCTGAAATAGCAATGTATCCACCTTTTGAAGGATTTCCCAAAGAGGGAATTGCATTTTTAAAACAATTGAAAAAAAATAACACCCGCGAGTGGTTTACAGAGCATAAAATTGCATACGAAGAAAATGTAAAACTTCCGATGCTCTCATTGATTGTTGCAATGAAGGCAGAGTTTCAGCATCACGCGCCGGATATTGAAGCGGATGTGAAACGCTCTATGTTTCGCATTTACCGCGATACGAGATTCAGCAAAGATAAAACTCCATACAAAACACACGCGGCGGCAATCTTTCATCCGAAAGGACACTGGCAAAACAGCGCAGGATTTTATCTGCACATTGAACCGGGGAAAATTTTTCTCGGCGGCGGAATTTATATGCCGGACGGAGCGCAGTTAAAACTCATCCGCTCCGCTGTTGCAAACAACGCTGATGAATTTCTTACCATCATACAAAGCAAGCAATTCAAAAAAAGATTCGGAGGAAAAATTGAAGGAGAAAAATTGCAACGCATTCCGATGGGATACAGTGTTGACCACCCGATGGCAGAATGGCTGAAACTCAAACAATTTTTTACGATGGTTACGTGGGAAGAGAAAGAATGTTATTCCAAAAAATTTATCGCCAATGTCGTTGCTGTGTATGCAGACGGATTACCGCTCGTGCGCTTCTTAAATGAAGCGCTGGGAAAAGCGGGATAATATTACAAAGAGATGAATGAATAGCACATCCCGCTCATTCATAATTTTTTTTAAGAGAATGATTTTCTGCGAAAGTTGTTGAAGGATTTCGATAAATTTTGCCGCGATTTTTATGTGCACAAACAGACAAACCTTTAACACAACCATTTTCCTATGATCTACTCACCGCTCTACAATTCAAATAATCTCCTGCAGGATTACAAACAAATTCTCGAAGGAATCACCGATGGATTTTTTGCGCTTGATGAACAGTATTGTTTTACGTACTGGAATAAAGCCGCAGAGGAGGGCGCGGGATATGTGCGCGAAGATGTGCTCGGAAAAAATGTATTTGAAATTTTTCCGAATGCAAAAGACGCAGAACTCGGTGAAAAATACCGCGCGGCAATGGAATCCAAAATTCCGCAGAGTTGCGTTTCTTCCTATAAAGATGACCGCGTGGATTTATTTTTTGATGTGCGCATTTTTCCAATGGAAAACGGCATTGTTGTTTTCTTTCACGACATCAGCGAAGAGCAACGGCAACGACAGCAGCAGCAAGCCCTCATCGCAGTATCCCACGCACTGAATAATGCAGAATCATTTGAGCAACTTTGCGCCGATGCAGGAAAAAGCATTGCAGCGTTTCTCGAAATTCCATCGCAATTTGTCTGCATTTATCGTTTTGAACATTCCTCGTCTGTATTGCATCTCGTCGCGCCAAACACAGAAGCAGTAATGCAGGCAAATATTCCGCTCCATCTTCCTGTCGCGCTTCAATTTGATGAAAAAAAAATATTGCAGAATATTTCTGATTCACTCAATGGCAATGAACAACCGGAATCTCTTCCTCAGCAAGCAGCACGTGAACATACACCGATTGTAACGGATATTCTTTTACGCGGCACACTCACCGAAAAATTTCTCAGCGATGTGGAAATACTCGGAATGAAATCGCTCGTGGTACTTCCTTTGATTGTACAGGGAGAATTGCAGGGCGTACTCGAAGCGCTCACGAAAAAAGATGTTGATTTTGTGAATGAAGAATTGCACATTCTCACACTCATTGCAAATGAACTTGCAACGGGAATGAGCCGCAAGAGATTGATGGAAGAAGTAATGCATCAAAAAATGCAGGTGGAACTCGAAGCGCAGAAAACGGCAGAAGCAAATACAACGTTGAAACGCTTTCTCGCAATGTTCAGCCACGATTTACGCGCACCACTCGCTTCGATTGTCGGATTTTCTGAATTGCTTGCAAACGATTTACCAACAATGGAACAGGCGCAAGTGCAGGATTTTATGAAAAGCATTATCGTCAGTGGAAAACATTTGCAGCATCTTATTGATGACATTCTCGATTTATCAAAAATTGAAGCGGGAACAATGGAACTGCACAGAATGAATTATCCCGCAACGCATTTTACCGAAACACTGCAACGCATTCTTCAGGCAAAGTTGAGCGAAAAAAATATTGCATTGCATTATCAACTCTCTTCCGACCTTGATGTATTGTTTGTTGACCAGACACGTTTCCAGCAAATACTTGTGAATCTGACAACGAATGCGATTAAGTATTCGCACGAAAACGGCATGATAACGATTGCAATGTCGCGCGAAGAAAATGATATGCTCGTTTCTGTACGCGATGAAGGAAAAGGAATACCGCGCGAAGAAATCGGAAAATTGTTTCAGCCGTTTCATCAGGTACGCGGAACACAGAAAGAAGGAACCGGACTTGGGCTTGCAATTACGAAACGGCTTGTCGAATTACACGGAGGAAAAATTTGGGTGGAAAGCGAAGAAGGAATTTCGACAGTGTTCTCGCTCCGCATTCCGATTCTCGTCAGTACCGATGCAACGATACGCCACGATGATGAAATAATGCTGAGTAAATTACTCGCAGATTTTTCCGCGAAGTATCATCCTGCAATGGATGAAACAGGAATACAGCGCAAACCGCTCGCGTTGCTTGTGGAAGATAACAATGATTCATTGCAGATTTTACAGAATTATTTTCACAGCGCGGGATTTCAAACAGAGTGTGCGCGCAATGGTGCAGAAGCAATGGAGATGGCAAAGGAATTTCATCCCGATGTTATTACACTGGATGTGTATCTTCCCGTGCGCAACGGCTGGACTGTGTTGAAAGAACTGAAAGAACATCCTTCACTGAAAGATATTCCGGTCATTATTGTTTCCGTTTCCGACCAGCGCACATTGGGATTCACACTTGGCGCGGCGGAATATTTTGTGAAACCGGTTGTGAAAGAAGAATTACTTGCCGCAGTAAAACGCGCGATGCTTTCTTCCGTGCAAACTTCACACACTTCCAAAGTGCTTCTGATTGATGATGATGATAATTTTGCAGAACTCATTGATGTTATGTTGCATAACGAGGGGCTTTCTGTTATGCGCGGCGAAACAGGAAAACAAGGATTGCGTCTTGCAGAAACGGAGCATCCTGATTTAATCATACTTGATATGATGTTGCCTGATACAACGGGCATTGAAGTTGCGCACGCGCTGTACGAAAATCCGATGACGCGCGAAATTCCCATCATCGTTCTCACATCTCTCGATATTGATGATGAACTGCGCGAAAATCTCTACGGTGTTGTGCGCAATGTTATGAGCAAAAATTCTTTCACCAAAAAAGATGTGTTGCGCGAAATTGGTGCGAGTGAGAGGAAGAGGTGATGGAATGGTTCCATTATTTTTACTTTAGCAACAACATTTTTTTTGTATCAAAAAATTTTCCCGCTTCTAAGCGATAGAAATATATTCCGGAAGCAAAATTTCCAGCGTGAAATTGAATTTGATATTCACCCATTTCCATCATATCATTAATTATAGTTACGATTTCTTTGCCAAGTATATCATAAATTTTTATTTTAATGTGTTCTTGTTGGGGTATTGAAAAACGGATTGTTGTAATCGGATTAAACGGATTGGGATAATTTTGATATAATGCAAAATTCAATGGAACTTCGATATATGAAACATTCAATATTGTCGGATTAAATGTAAATGTATCACGAGATGTAATTGACATATAGGGACGCAGATATAAGGCTCCAGAATTTTCGTTTAACGCATGTCCTGAATCTATAGCAAGTGAAAGCCCATACATTATATCTGCTTTAAATCCTATTGTTGCTTCATTTGGAATGGCATTAGGAGGCATACTAAATTGTAATAATCCCGTTGAGTCATATGATTTATTATAAATGAATATTATTTCATTGCGATCATTTCCAATGGCAGGATCCCAAATACTATTTCCATTCACAATTGGCCATGAATCTATCCACGCAACGGTCAGTTGTCTTGGGTTTGATGAATTCTGAATATCCCAAACAGTGAACGGTAAAGAAACAAACGGATTTGACGATTGAATAGTATATCCATTTGATGACCTACGTAATCTGTATGCCTTCTGCGTATTGCTCGTATCAAATAAGATTTTAACCGTATATGATTCGCTTGGTCGAAATGATGACGAAATAAAATTTCCAAATGGTGTAGAATACAGAGAAAGTGAAGAACCAATTGTAACTCCTCCATTGAATGCTGAATACAAATCGAAATCATCTTTAAAGCGAAAACCACGGAACCATAAAGAACCGTTTTCTCCAAGCCAACGTACGGAATCATTCCACAGGCCTATGGAGCCCCATTTGTCTCCTCGCATTATTTTAAATCCATCAATAACTGGGATATTATGTGCAAATTCATCGGGAAGTGCAGAGTTTTGTAACAAGAGTGCTCCTGTTGTTATATCTTTCAAGGTAAACCCTTTGTTACCCAATGAATCAATTGAATCATTGATAGTGATTTCATAGGAGTGATTGATGGCAATGGTAGAATCAACAATCCGCACTTTAAACTCCCAATCACTATAACCGCCAATATGGTTTATGGTACTTCCATAATGTTGCAATGTAGATGGAATTACAAGAAACTTCAATGTGTCTAGCCATTGATTCTGATTTGAATCACTCATGGTTATAATTATTGAAAAAATAGAATCAGAATAATTCGATGGGACATTAAAAGAGAAATAAGACTGTGCATTGGTTGAATCATAGATAAAATTCAATATTGACTGCGCACTAAGGTTAGCAATTAATATTTTTTTGGATTCTACTGATGATTGCAACTGTAAATGCGAAAAATTTTCGTTGGAGTTATTTGAAAGTGTAAACGTGTAACGAATATTTTCTCCCGGGTTTACAATACCATCGTCGTTGAGATTATCTGATGCAACAATTAAGTTAGAAATATCTACATCAGCCGTACTTATATTTTGCATAACATCATACGACGTGTAATTATAATTATTTAAGAACAGAACATCCACATCAAGTTTTAATCCAGCATTTTGAGGAAGAAGAGATAATGAATTTCCAAAAATTTTATCTCCTGCTTCTCCATCATCATGATTTCCGTCATCGTACAGCAGCATTTGTGATACTACAACAGAATCGTATTTTTTAAAGTAACAGTTTATAGAAGCAGCATCTGAGTTTTCTGCATTTATCACACAACGGATTATAGTCATTAAAGGAGAAATGTAGTCAACGGTAAAACTCTGCATATAAATTGATTGTGCATGAAAATTTTGCTTGAAAATCATCTGACAATTCATTGCAGTCTGAAATAATTCATTTTTGTTTTTTCCATGAATGACCGCATAGCTGTATTGAAGTTTTTCTCCTGGAAAAATTGTATAAGGTCCTGATGATGCAACGACAGTAACATCAGGCCCATAAGAATTCGGTGTTTGAGTATAATCGTTAGGGTGTGGGAAAATATTATCCGGAGGTATAATTCCTGCTGCGAGTTGCTCATATTCTCCCTCTTCCGTTTGTGGTGAATTGCTATATTCAAATACTTGCAGAGTCGTTATTCCACTCTGTTGACCTGTTATGAGGTTTTGAGGTGTTTCCAAAAATTTTATTCCCGCCCAGCCAACTCCATCTTCGACAAACCCAGCTGAAAGATTATCTCCATCCCACGTGTAAACGAAATTCCACAAAAGTGAATCGCTCTTTTGCGGATACCCCGAAACATCTTCTCCTTCTTTTATAAACGCGGCAAAATCATCCGTCCATTCTGCAGTACCTTGCTCAGGGCAATCCGGATCATCGTGCACGCCTACATAAACATTGAAAAGTGTGTCTGTTCCTATATTACGAATAACATGGCGATAAATAATGACATTTTTATTTACTATGTCCCTCTGTTCATATTGCATTGCCCACACATCAACTCTGATATTCATCGGCTGCGGTACATTAAAGTAGCCAGAGCTCGAATCATTATCGCATACAACAAAATATGCCTCTCTTGGAGCCATTACGGTACCGTTTGCTATACCTTTGAATGATGGATAAGTAAAACGACCAGTAGAATCAACTGGGAATTCATTGGGTCCTAAAGGCCAATTGGTCGGCCAAGATTCTGGTTTATCACTAAACGCAATACCAATATTTTGACCTGCATTTTCGTAACCAGCATCATATCCGATTAATGGTGAAAATTCTTCTTCACTAAAGCGTGCCGCACCACGAGTACCACTTGCGACAAATTTCTTTGTCACTAATCCTAAAGAATCTTTTTTCATTGCTCCAATAAGAGGCGCAATAGTCCAATGATATGTAATGCCGCTTCTTCTTGGAAATTCATAGCTTTCTCCCCATCTATCATATCCAAGTGTTGCACCGTTAGAGATACGCGCAGAGACATTGCCAATATTAAGAACGGAACTTTTTCTTAATACCATTGTATCCTTTTCAATAACATCGCTTTTAATCTTATTATTTTTAAAGAGATTGTTCTTTCTCACTTTATTTTTTGAAATACTTTGTTCAAAACAGATCAATAACACTATTATGATTGTAATGACTATTGAAAGTAACGCCTTTAAACTAAAAAAATTCTCGTGCTTCATTGAATTATCTCTAAATAAAAAAATCATTAAAATTATCTTTTAAGGTCAACAAATTTTCCCTACTTCGCATACAACTCTATCACCTTTTCAATCGCCGCTGAGCAAACCGGGTCGAAATCTATTACACTCAGCGAAAACATTCTGCAATCAATGGACGGACGGTACATTCCTTTGCTCACATAACCCGCACCTTCAAATGCTCCGACTTTTCCCGCATACTTTGATGATTTTAAAATTTGTTGTTCGCGCTCATACAGCGGCATACGTTTTTCATAGTAATCCAATGCAAGACGGTCAAGTTTTCCACGTTCTTTTCCGAGACTGTCATATTCAGATTTTTCCCAATGCGTTGGAACGGGCGTTTCTTTCTCAACAAAATTTTTCCACTTCAGCGTTTCTTTATTTGTGTTCGGCGTTACGTTTGGCTCCCATGGTTCAGTCCCTTTCGGATAAAAATCATTGTACGAAACCTGCGACGAATAGTACTCATCACCAAGCCCGCCAAAACTATGTCCGAATTCGTGCACATACACATAATCCATTTGCCATTCCATTCCCGCCTTGTCTGTTTTTGTATAACACGTTGTGTATAAATTATAAATGCCGCCGCCGCCGTATCTGTCGTCATTAATTAATATCGTAATGAAATCGTACGGCACAGCGCCTGCAATATCACGCATTGCGCGATTTTCCTGCGTAAGTATGTAGCGTGCAGAACCGAAAAAATCATATTGACTTCCGAGCGCAGTATTTTTCCAGATATTTTTTCCGGGTTTATCAATGCCGGATTCTTCTGAGATGACTTCGAGCGCGCGAATATTAAAATCTTTTTTGTGCTTGCTGAATGGTGACGCTTTGAATATTTCATCTGCAAAATGCTGCGCATCTGTTTCAAATTTTTTCATATCGCTTTTTGCGTAGCCATCGCCAAGAATAAGTATATCAACTTTATTTTCCGGCTTGCCGTTATTCAGCACATCAAAAACCTGCAATGCATTTTTTCTTTTCTCGCGATTTATTTGCGAAGAATTATTCGGGTCAATTACCGTAGCAAAAATTTCACGAAAGGACATCATCTCCCCTTCGCCGACAAATTGATTTCTGCGGGAAATGGTGAGTTGAATTTTTTGTTTCGGAAACGGAAGCCGCACTGTTTCGTGAAAGGTTCGCCATACGCCGTTTATTGCTTCATCCGTTGTGCTCCATTCAAAAAACACAGAAGAATATCCACGCGAAAAGATGAGCGCGTTCGATTGCACATCAAATATTTTTACAAAATACTCGCCGAAATTGAGTTCGTCAAGCAGATGAGTTTTGCTTCCGCTCCACTCGCCCTCTTCATAGGTTTTGTCGAGCGAAATTGTTTCCTGCCCTTTTGTTCCCGTATGAAAATAATCTACACGCATTGTTGTAGTGGAGAAATATTTCTCAAAGGATTGAGAGAAGGAAAGTGTGGAGAAAAATAAAATTGTGAGTATAAGTTTCATAGTAGTTTGAGAGTTTTAGTTGTAAAAAAGATTTATCAAAAATTTATTCCTATAAATTTTCCAAATCATCCAAATCTTTGTGTCGTCCGGAAGCGCGAGTAACCATAGAAATTCACCGCGTAACCACCGATAACCAAATATTCCACGTCATTGCTGTTCAGCAGCGTTAAAAATTTCTGAAACGTTTCACTGATGAGCCGCATTTTTTCTTTCTCTTTTTACTCTTGCAAAAAACTCATTGAATGTTTCATCGTCATCTTTTTCAAAAATGTGCAATTCTCCGTCGGAAGATGGCTGAATATCTCCGTGTGTTGTGTAAATAAGTTCCTGCAACAACGCAAGCCGCCCCACGTACGAAAGTCTTTTTGAATACTCGCGTACACTTTTTCCCTGCTCTTCAAGTGTGGTAAAAATAATTTCTTTTTTCAATGTGCTGTGTAATTGTATAAAAAACAAAAACGGTTACAACTTTCGGCGGAAAAGATACAAAAAGAATTCTGTACTTTCGCTTTGGATTGTAACCGCTTCGATAGGCGATTATCGAATTTCAAAAGAGTTTAAAATGGTCGTTGCAAACGAAGAAATACATTTGGTGAAGTTGCAATATCTGTTCTCCATGCAAAACCGAGACGTAATTTTCCATCGCGGCTGCCCACTGCAAAACCATAATCGGAGCGGAACGTATCGAACGTCATTCTCTCAAATCCCTCCGAAAATTTTTCAAATGGAGAAACCTGCGCCGTATAGCCCGCATCGAAGAAGAGAATGATATTGCTGTTTCTCAGCAACCACGATGGAAAAATTTCTTCATCGTCAAAAATTCTGGCGTTCATAATGTACTCAACATTGCCAAGAAACATACGGTTGCCGCTTCCTGCTTTGTACGCAAATCCCGGCAACGTACTAATGCCGCCAATATCAAATGATTTTTGCAGAGGCAAAACTCCTGTGGATGTTCCTGCGCGCACGCGAAAATTCAGCATAAGAAAATTGCCCAATGGTTGATAACGCCGAACATCAAGAATGTAACGATTGAAATTAAAATCATCCTTCTTAAAAATATTTCCGGAATACTCACCACTTGCGGCAGCACTCCATCCGCGCGAAAAATATCGTCCTTCGTCTGAACTGTGATATTCAAGAGTGGTAACAAGACTTTTTATTTTTCCATCATCAATAGTAGGATTTTCTCTGAAACTTTTTGTCTTGCGGAATAATGACCAGCGTGATATTTCTTCGAGTGAAGCATAATCATCATTCATAAAAGCAACACGCGCCTGCATATCAGAATTTTCATCGCGATGATACAAACCTGTCCACAGTGAAAACCCCTTGCGTTCAAAATAATCGCGGTAATCATTTTTAGTGAACATAGCCGCGACAGTATTTTCATCTTCACTGACTATCCACTGGTCTTTTGTATCCGTTACGCTGTGATTTTCTGCGCCGATTTCGAGAAGTTGTTCATCAAAACCAAACTGCGTTGAAATCCCCCAGCCATAGCGCCACAAATGCGATTGAAATCCGTAGCCGAACGAACCGAAAAATTTAAAGCGCTCGGTATTCCAAAAATATTTTTGCGGATAGTTCCATCCGAGAAATAATCCTTCTACGCGATTGTAGCGCATGTTGAAATTATCCGCGTCGGATTCCCATGGAAAAAGAAATGCCTGATTGCGTTGAATCCCATTATCAGGAGAAAAAGAATATAAACTGTAGCGGGAGAGGTGTTTATTCCAATAGGGATTTTTTATGGAAAGGCGATATTCAGATGCTGTATCGTTGGTGGAATCAGTCTGCACAAAGTAACTGTCGAATTTTCCTTTGTACGAATCAGAAATTTCGTTAACGGAAGAATCAATTTCCGCTTTTACTTTATCAAGACCTTCCTGCGCAACTACCGGAATTGCGCAAAAGAATAAGAGTATGCTGATGGTAACTAAGTTTTTCATTGGAGGAAATAGTTTGTGGTAAAAAAACTCTTGTATAGACTTGATTTTCAGAAAAAAAGTTGCAGAAAGGGGGAAAAAAAAATTTGTGAAAATCGGACAATTGAATTGGTATCGCTTTAATATAAAAAAAACGACTCAATGTGAGTCGTTTTATTAAAATTCACTATGAAACAGTTTTCTTCACTCAATTGTACTCACACCAATAAGTACCGATGCACGCACTCCGCCTTTTGCAAAAACAAGTGCGAAATTTAATGGAAAATTTAATGAAGATGTCTGCAGGTTTTTTCCTGCTGCAATAACAAGCGCGGCTCCTGTTATAGAAAGATTGGGTCCGAAACCAAATTCAAATCCCGAATTGGAACGATAGCCGATGAGTCCGCTGAGACTCGGCAAAAAAACTCCTTGCTCCACTCCTCCGACAAGCGGAATAAATTCTGAAAGAATGGTGAAATCTTCTTTTTCAGAAACAAACTGAATTTCATACTGCCAGCCGAATTGCAGCATCACCGGCGCAATATCAAGTTCATCGCGTACATCTTTTGCATCATCTCCGGTAATAACGGAAATTCCGAAACGCGGACCGGAGAGTTCCACGCGCGCTTTTCCTCTGTGCGCGCTTTGTGTAGAATCATCCGATTGAGAGAATCCTGCTGTGCTTATTGTACAACAGAGCAACAACAACGAGAAAAAGTTTTTCATAACATATTCCTTTCAAAAAAAAAATACTTTTATTCTTCAAACTGTGTCAGCGCACGGAAACCTCGATAGCGTGTTTGAATTTCAAAGTGGGTAAGTTCCTTAATGCGGTCAATAGAAAATTTTTCAACGCAAAATGATGCGAGCGTACTTCCGTAAATCACAGCGCGTTTCAGATTTTCATCGGAAATATCATCTGTTTTTGCAAGCCATCCTGTAAATCCACCCGCAAAACAATCGCCTGCACCGGTTGGGTCGTGAATATTTTCCAATGGAAATGCAGGCGCAACAAATGTGGTATTTTCAGTAATCAGCAGTGCGCCGTGTTCACCTTTTTTTATGATAATAATTTTCGGTCCCATTTCGCGAATAATTTTAGCAGCGCGGAATAAATTTGGTTCGCCGGAAAGCAAGCGCGCTTCGGAATCATTTGCAACAAGCACATCTACATACTGAAGTGTTTGTTTCAGTTCGGTCGGTTTTCCTTCTATCCAGAAATTCATAGTATCGCAGACAACGAGTTTTGGCTGTTGCAATTGTTTCACCACACGCAGTTGCAGTACGGGGTCAATGTTTCCGAGACAAACGTAGTTGCTGTTCGTGTATGATGGAGGAATTTTCGGGTCGAATGTGTGGAACACATTTAAATCCGTGAACAGCGTATCGCGCATATTCATATCGTAATGATATTTTCCGCCCCAGCGAAAAGTTTTTCCGCCTTTCACAATTTCCATTCCTTCCAAATCTACATTTTTGCGTTTGAGAAGTTGAATTGCTTCTTTAGGAAAATCATCACCGCAGACGCCAACCAATCGTATCGGAGAAAAATAGCTCGCAGCAAGCGAAATATAAATTGCAGAACCGCCGACAACATTTTCCGCATTGCCAAACGGCGTTTCAATCGTATCTATGCCAATAGAACCGACAACAAGTAAACTCATGTAATAAAGTAGTAAGTGTAAAAAGTTGTTGAGTCGTTGAGTATGTAAGTAAATTAGTAGGTTAGTATTTGAGAGATGATGAATTTTTTTTTGCGACTAACGTACTACCTTTACTAATATACTACCCTACTCAAATAATTATTCGTGAAAATTTTTCTGCATCTTTTTTGCCGACAATAAATTCCTGCACAATTGAAAGTCCTTGCCTTTGTCCGTTCCATACAAGTATTTCTTTCGCTTCTTCATACGAAAGCCACGCGAATTGCTGATGTTCGTCAGAAAGTACAGGCATTGCATTTGACGAAACTTCTGCTGCGAAAAACGGAATAAAACTGATAGCATCGCGTTTTATATCGTAAAACGAATTGACAAAAGGAACATTCCACATTGCAAGCGGCGCGAGGGAAGTTTCTTCCGCAATCTCACGTTGTGCTGTCTGCAAAGCAGTTTCACCTTCTTCAATTTTTGCTGTAACAATTTGCCACATGGCAGGATATACTTTTTCCGTTGCAGAGCGTTGTAAAAGTAAATACTGCGCGCTGTTTTCTTTTCGTCTGAAAAGACATACTTCGATGTATTGGGATAAAAATACCGGCATAAAAAAGTGCGGCAGAATATACGGAAAGTTTGAAGTTAGCGCGGATGTGATGGAGAAAATACAAATGAAAGGAAAGAGAGAATAATTTTTTTATGCGGAGTAATTTACGCTCCGTTCTCTTTCCATTTCCATTCCTGCCCGATTGTTTCCAATGCAATGGAAATATTCGATTGCAATGAAGCATCTTTTAAACGCTCAAGCGGCTCTGCAATTGGTTCACTGCTGAGTGTGTATGTGTGCCAGTGAATCGGAAGAATATTTTTTGCATTGAGATGTTGCGCCATTTGCACTGCTTGTTCGGGATTTGCGTGAACGCTTATCCACGGATTGTACGCGCCGATTGGCATTATTGCAAGTTCTATTTCAATATTTCGCTCGCCAATCGGTTTAAAATATTCCTGATATGCTGTATCGCCGCCAAAAAAAATATGTTTTCCGTTTTTAGAAATGAGATACGCACTAAAACTTCTTCCCTCCATATTTCCGCGCGAACGGTCTGTCTCCCATGGATAACGCCATCCAAAATGTTTCACCCGATGCGCTTCAATTTCCAAACCTGCAACAAAAAATTTTTCTCCCCAATCCAATTCTTTTACTTTTTTAAAATCCAGATTCTGCAGCACATCCGCAGTATTTTTTGCCATTACAACAGGAATATTTTCATCAAATTTTTTCAAGGAAGAAATATCGAGATGGTCAAAGTGCGCGTGCGAGAGAAGAATCAAATCAATTTTTGGCAGTTCATCAATAGTCAGCGCAGGCGCAACGAGGCGTTTCGGACCTATTTTCAAAAAACCAAAAAGATTTATTCCGACACATTCGGCAAAAACCGGGTCGGTGATAATTGTTGTACCGAAAAAATTGATGAGTACAGTTGCGTGTCCAATCCACGCGGCTGTAATTGTAGAATCGCTCCACAATTTTGGCGTCGGCTTGCATAATGCGGGTTTGGTATCATCGCTGTTAAAAATCATTTCCCAGCGCGAATGTTCTTTCTGTTTTTCTTTTCCCTGCGAGAATAAAATTGCAGGAGAAGTTGCAGTTATTCCGAGTTGGCTTAAAAATTTTCTTCTGGTCGTCATAAATAATTTTTGTGGATAAATTTACTGCTTTTACATTTCTAATTTTAAACCAAACGTCGGAATAATTTTAAATCCCTGCGCTTCAATTTCTCCATTGCGCTCTATGAAACGTTCCTCTGTTACATTCAAATGATTGTACACATTGAGAATATCAAGAAACGTAACAAGTGCAAAACGTCCCAATTGTTTGCGATAATCAACGCGAATATTCCACGTGTGAAAATCAGGAAGCCGCTCTGCATTATTGCTCGTAATTTCTTTTGCATAGCGGAGAAAATTTACATTGTTATGCACATTGCTGTGCGTAATAAATGAATCTTTTGGTCTTCCCGTTGCATATTTCCACTTTGTAGAAAATGACCATTCGCTGTTCAATTCATAGCCGACGAGAATATTAAAATTATGCGGCTGGCTGAAATCAGAATTGTATTCTCCTTCGCCGTTGTGGTCGTTGCGTTTGCTTTCAGAGTACGAGTAATTAATTTGTCCGTACCATTTATCTATAAATTTTTTCACTATGCCAACATCAATACCGCGTGCGTATCCGTCTCCTGCATTTGTGCGATTGTATGTTGTTCTGTCAGGACGCACAATAATATCATCAAGTAATTTGTAATAAATTTCCGTAGTGACTTTTACATCTTCCGAAAGATAATTTGTAACACCGAAAATAAAATGTGTCGAGCGTTCATTGTTAAGCAAGCCATTATCGCGATGCTGAGAAATGATGCGTAATTCCGGCGCCTGATAATAAATTCCTGTCGCAAAATTTAATGTTGTTATTTCATTCATTTGAAAACGCAAACTTAAGCGCGGTGATACATAATTTTTTTTATTGAACTCATTCCATTCATAGCGGATTCCCGAATTGATATTCAATTTTGTAACCGGCATACAATTAAATTCTGTGAATGCGGCAGCATGGAGTTTATTATCCTCATAATGTGTATTGACAAATAGCGGGTCGCGAATGATAAAATACTGCGATGGATTCGGACGAAAATCATCTTTGTCAAAGTAGTACAATGTATCCAATCCGTTTTGCACAAAATTATAGTCGAAAGAAATCCTGCTGAAATCAAAACCGCTCGTCAGTGTTCCGGAATTTTTAAACGTGTATGTCAGTTCCGATTTAATTCCTGTTTGCATTTCGCTGTTGTTCATATCAAAAATATGCTCACGTGTGTGTACATTTTCCCGCGTTGGAATTATGCCGCTTTGCGCATCCGTATATGCCCGTCCGCCAAAAAAATCTGATTGTGTTTTTTTATAGTACAACGTATTTTGAAAATAACTTGAAGCGCTTGTCAGTGAACGCCAGTTTATTCCGTAGAGAGATTTTGTTTCTGTAACATCCTGCAATTGCGTTTCAAAAAGATTATCTTTGCGTGCATAAATGTGCTCCACATTGCGGACAAATTTTTCCGGCGCATAGACGCCGAGAAATGAAATTTTATTTCTCGCATCAACTTCTGTTGTTGTTTTTAAAATATAATCCGAAAAACTCGGATTGCCCATATCTTTCTGGTCCGTCATTTCCAAAACATTTTGAAAATCCTGATGGCGCGCAGAAAAAAGCAGCGATGTATTTTTCTCAACATACGTTGGTCCGTCATAATTCACTTCCCAGCCAATTAAATCATACGTTCCGTTTATTGTCGGTGTTTCTTTATTTCCTTCTTTAATTTTTAAATCAACAAAGGAAGAATTTTTTCCTCCGTATTTTGCAGCAAAACCACCCGCTTGAAAATTTGCGTCATCAATTAGTCCGGGTGCAAAAACACTGAATCGTCCTCCCTGTGCTTCTTGCTCTTCTGTTCCTCCATCGAAATGCGAAACTTTATCAAATGGAATATTATCAATGATGACGATATTTTCTCTCGGACTTCCACCGCGCACGGAAAATGCAGAAAACTCTCCGCCGCCGCTGCTCGTTACGCCGGGAAGTGTTTCTATTGCTCGGAATATATCTCCCGCTGCGCCGGGATTTCTGCGGATTTCTTCCCGCGAATAGGAATAATTGGAAACAGGCGCAATTTCTTCATTGCGAAAATATCCCGCGATAATTGTTACAGAATCTGATGTGAAGGAAGATTCCATCAACTCAATATCTTTTACATTTGTTATTTTGTTGCGGATAACGCGAACATCTGTTTCGATATGCGGACTGTAACCGATGAAAGCTACGCGGAGTTTGTACACGTTTTCATCTAATTTTTTCAATGTAAAAATTCCCTCTGCATTTGTTGAGGTTCCGACGTTTGTTCCTGCAATAATTATGTTTGCGCCGGGCAATGGTTGTTTGGTAATTTTATCAATTATTTTTCCGGTTATGATTCCTTTTTCAGATTCTACAGAAAAGGAATATTGCGGAATAATAAAAAATATGAATTGAAGTAAAAGTAAAAAGCATAAGTGATTTTTTTTCATAAAGAATAAATATGGTATATAAATTATTGGATGATTTTTAAATAAACATTGTTCAGTTGAGGGGCAAAAAATTTTATTTTTTTACCGTCTGCATAAAATAATCTATCGCTGCAAATGACATTGGCAAGCGACTTTCCTGTGGAAAAAATGTGAGATGGCGAATGAGTAACGAAACTATGCCATGCACAAAAGACCAAAATCCAAACGCCGCAATTTCTACATCTCCTTGCGGAATTTGATTTTTTCCCATCGCGTCTTTAATATTTTCCTTCAGTAAATCATACGAGCGGATTCCGCAACTCCATTCATTAGCCATCGTTATTTTTGCAATTGGTCCGGGCATAATAAACATCAACTGATAATATTCCGGGTTTTCAATTCCAAATGAAACGTACGCTTCTGCATGTTTTTTTAAACGCAGCAACACATCACTTTCTGTTTGAACTGCTTTTTGTTTTTTATGCAAAATCTCAAAGCCAGCAACATGAAGTGTATATAAAATCTCATCTTTATCTTTAAAATAAAGGTAAATTGTTGCGGGACTGTATTCAATTTTATCAGCAATTCTGCGAATTGATACGTTCTCAAACCCTTCTTCGATAAAAAGATTCATAGCCGCATCAAGAATGAATTGCTTCATTTCGCTTTTTTCGCGCTCTTTTCTTTCAATAATTCCCATTACAACGATTAAATACTAAACACTGTTAATTTTGTGGACGAAATATACTTATTTGATAAATACCTGTCAAGCGAATTTTTAAAATATTTTTTACACACTCTTCTTAATTTTCTCCAACGTTCCGCCATAGACAATTTCCTTGATATTATCAGACGAAAGAAACTCGTGCGGAAATCCTAATTCAATTTTACTGACTTCATCCAATCTTTGCAATTGTTCTGCTGATAGTTCAAAGTTAAGACAACCGAGATTATCATTCAATTGCTCGACCGTTCTTGCACCAATGAGCGGAATAATATTCCCTTTTTGATTTCTCACCCAATTGATAGCAACTTGTGAAGACGATTTTCCAATTTCATCAGCAATTGCATCTACTGTGCGCGCAATGGCAAAATTTCTTTCCGTGAATCGAGGACTTCCCTCTTTCAATCGTGTTGCACTTCGTTTATCATTTTGTCGCGAAAATTTTCCGGAAAGCAATCCGCTTCCTAATGTTGCCCAGGGAGTTACTGCCATCGAAAATGCCTGCGCCATAGGAAGCAAATCGCTTTCTACTGTTCGTTGAATCAGACTGTATTCGATTTGCAAGCCGACAAAAGAAGTCCAGCCGCGCATTTGCGCAAGTGTATTTGCACGCGCAACAATCCACGCCGGCGTGTCGGAAATTCCTATGTAAAGAATTTTTCCTGCTCGAATCTGGTCATCCAAAGCACGCATTACTTCTTCAACGGGCGTTAGAAAATCCCATGCGTGAAGCCAATAGACATCAATATAATCTGTGTTTAATCGTTTTAAACTTGCGTCAAGCGATTGCACAAGATTTTTTCGATGATTCCCGTGTGCATTCGGGTCGCCGTGTTTCATCGAAAGAGAATATTTTGTAGCGAGAACAAAATATTCGCGCTGTGAATGAATAAATTCTCCGACAAATTTTTCGCTTGTTCCATCTGTATAGCGGTTTGCAGTATCTAAAAAATTGCCCCCTGCATTTGAAAATGCTTCAAATATTTTTTTTGATTCTTCTCGCGACGCGCCCCATCCCCATTCTTCTCCGAATGTCATTGTTCCGAGGCAAAGCTCAGAAACCCTCAATCCGCTGTTTCCAAATAAAGTGTAATTCATAGTGGTAATTTTTTCATTGTAAAATTCTTCGTAAAAATATCTATTCTCGCTTATAAATACAATTTTACTCCCGATTTGCTTTTCTATATATTTTCCGCCGTTAATTTGAAATACCACTGAATTTTTTTTGATGACACGCCTTCCTGCACTCTCCGCCGTAATTTTTGATATGGACGGAACAATTACGCAATCGAATGAACTTATCTATGCATCATTTAATTGCGTTGCTGAAAAATATCTCCACAAACAATTTACTCCACTTGAAATTACAAGAATGTTCGGACCGACCGAAGAGAAAGTGATAGAAATGCTCGTCGGAAAAGAACATTTTGATGAAGCAAGAAATGTATTCTGGAATTTTTACCGCGAACAGCACAATGCGCTATCTTCTCTGTATGATGGCGTCATTGAACTTTTAGAATTTCTTAGCGCGAATAACATTCTTGTTGCTATGTTCACAGGAAAAGGAAAAGTTTCCGTCGGCATTTCGCTTGAATTGTTCGACATCAAAAAATATTTTGATATTATCATTACCGGACACGATGTAACAAAATCAAAACCATCCGGCGAAGGAATACAAATAATTCTCGATGCTCTTTCGCTTGCGCCTGAAGAAACGTTGATGGTCGGCGATGCAATTTCAGATATCAAGGCGGCTGAAGAGACCGGCGTTCCGTGTGCTGTTGCATTGTGGGATTCGTATGCGAAAGAAGAAATTGAACTTCTGAATCCGTCGTTGAAATTTTATTCCGTACAAAAATTTACTCAGTGGATTGAAGAAATAGTTTTGAAACAGACGATTCGTCATCCCGAACTTGTTTCGGGAACTTTGGTTGAATCGAAAGAGATGCTGAAACAAGTTCAGCATGATGAATATAAATGAGAGAAATGAAAACAAATATTGCAGTAATCGGCGTTGGACATCTTGGTTCATTACACGCAAAAATGCTCGCGGAAATTTCTTCCGCAAATTTTATTGGCGTATATGATGTGGATGAGCAAAAGCGCAATGAGATTGCAACGAAGTATAATGTGCAATCATTTTCTTCCGTAGAAAATTTATTGGAAAATGTAAATGCAGTAACAATTGCAGCAAACACACGTTTCCATTTTGAAATTGCAAAACTTGCGTTGAAAAAAGGAATTCACTGTTTCATCGAAAAACCGATTACGACAACACCAAATGAAGCGGAAGAATTGATTGTGCTTGCACAAAAAAATAATTGTAAAATTCAAGTGGGACATATCGAGCGATTCAACCCCGCATTGCTTGCAATTGAACAATATAATCTTCAGCCGATGTTTATTGAAGCACATCGTCTTGCGCAGTTTACTCCACGTGGTGCCGATGTTGCAGTCGTTCTTGATTTAATGATTCACGACATTGATATAATTTTAAGTTTGGTGCAATCTCCCGTTGCGCAAATTGATGCGAATGGTGTCGCTGTTGTTTCCGATTCTGTGGATATTGCCAATGCGCGAATAACATTTACGAACGGATGTGTTGCGAATGTTACCGCGAGCAGAATTTCACAAAAGAAAATGCGCAAGATGAGAATGTTTCAATCAGATGCATACATTGGCGTGGATTTTTTGGAAGGAAGCGCGGAAGTATTTCGATTGCTTGATGAACAAATACCGATGGAATCGCGGATGATGATGCTCGGCGCAATAGATAAAGGAACAGTGAAGCGTAATATTGTGTTTGAGCAGCCATCTATTCAGCAAATAAATCCGCTCAAATACGAGTTGGAAGAATTTATCCGATGTATTCAGGAAAATACAACGCCCAGAGTTACAGCAGAAGAAGGAAAGCAAGCGCTGGAAGTTGCGAGTGAAATACTTGTGAGAATTGAAAGACAAAAATACGTGAAGAGTTAGTAGTAATTGGTAATTTGTCATTGTTAAAAGAATATTTACATAGAATTTCCGAAACTACTGCACGTGGAGATGCGCGGGAAGAAAGTTATTATCAATTTCTATCTACGTTCATTGAAAATTTTGCTTCGTCAGTAAGAAGAAAACAAATCGAAATTACTACACTTCCGAAAAAGACAGAAGCGGGAAATCCGGATTTCAGAATTTGGGATGGCAAGCAAAGTATTGTTGGATATATCGAAGCGAAAACTCCCGATAAAAATCTCGACCAAACAGAAACAACAGAACAACTCAAACGTTATCGAGAAATATTTCCTAATCTCATCCTCACTAATTTTTACGAGTTCCGTTTGTATCGTAATGGTGAGTGTATTGATAGAGCACAAATCGCTCGTCCGTTTATTGCAAAAAAATTACAAACAATTCCACCGATTGAAAACGAAGAAAAATTTCTTTCACTACTTGAAAAATTTTTCTCGTTTTCTCTCCCGAAAGTTTTTACTGCCGAACATCTCGCTGTTGAACTTGCAAAGCGAACTCGTTTTCTCCGCGATGAAGTCATCACGATTGAACTCGAAGAAGAGCAAAAAGGACACGGAAGATTGTTCGGTTTCTTCGATGCGTTCAAAAAATATCTGATTGCAAATCTGAACAAAAATGATTTCGCGGATATTTATTCGCAAACGGTTACATACGGATTATTTGCCGCGCGAACACGAAGCGTAAATGGATTTAGCAGAAAACTTGCTTTCGATTTAATTCCACAAACAATAGGAATTTTGCGTGACGTGTTTCAATTTATTTCACTCGGCAATCTTCCGAAACAAATGGAAGTGATTATTGATGACATTGCCGAAGTGCTGAACGTTGCGGATGTAAAAACTATTCTCCATCAATACTTTACAAAAGGAAAAGGTGAAGACCCGATAGTGCATTTTTACGAAACGTTTCTCAATGTGTACGACCCGAAAACAAGAGAGAAGCGCGGCGTGTATTATACTCCCGAACCCGTTGTGCGGTACATTGTTCGTTCCGTTCATCAACTTTTACAAACGCATTTTGATTTGGCAGATGGACTTGCTTCCAAAGAAGTTACGTTGCTTGACCCTGCCGGTGGAACGCTCACTTTTCCAGCAGAAGCGATTAAACTTGCCGTGAAAGAATTTACCGATAAGTATGGTGATGGTGGTTTGCATAAATTCATCAGTAATCATATTCTCAAAAATTTTTATTCCTTTGAGTTAATGATGGCTCCGTATGCAATCGGTCATATCAAAATCAGTTTTTTACTTGAAGAACTCGGCTACAAAATGAAAGATGATGAGCGTTTCAAACTGTATCTTACCAACACGCTCGATGTTGTAGATTTAAGTCAATCGTCAATACCGGGGCTGGAATCGTTGAGCGAAGAAAGTCATCTTGCGGGAAATCTGAAAAAGAAAGAACCGATTCTCGTTATTGTTGGCAATCCGCCGTATTCGGGAATTTCTGCAAACATGAATGGTTGGACGAAAAATTTATTGAAAGAAGATTTGGATGGTGCGTTGAGTTTTTACAAAGTGAACGGCGAGTCGCTCGGGGAAAAGAAACTTTGGTTGCAAGACGACTATGTAAAATTTCTTCGCTTCGCGCAATGGAAAATTCAGAAAGCGGGAAAAGGAATTGTGGGAATGATTACGAATCACAGTTATCTCGACAATCCTACGTTTCGCGGGATGAGACAAAGTTTGATGAATACGTTCAACGAAATTTACATTCTTGATTTGCATGGCAACAGTTTGAAAAAAGAAACTGCACCCGACGGAAGTAAAGACGAAAATGTTTTTGATATACGACAAGGAACTGCAATTGCGATTTGTGTAAAAAAGGAAAATGAAATCGGTTGCAAAATATTTCACACTGATTTATTCGGATTGCGGGAAGAAAAATACGATTGGCTTAATAAACATAGTTTGAAGGTAAAGAATTATGAGAAACTAAAACCGGAAACACCTTGGTATTTTTTCATTCAGCGAGATACAAAAGAGATTGAGCATTACAATAAATGGATGAAGGTAAATGAAATTTTCCCTGTAAACAATGTTGGAATAGTTACTGCACGCGATCATTTCGCGATTGATATTGACCTTGAAAAGCTCAAGACTCGAATCAGCCAATTTAGAGACGTGAAAAGATTGGACGATGATTTTATCAGAAGTGCGTATCGCTTGAAAGATACATCGACATTCAAATTGAATAAATTTAGAAAAGAATTATCACAAGGAACAGAGTGGGAAGAACATTTCAAAGAGATATTGTATCGCCCTTTTGACGTAAGACATATTTACTATTCAAAATGGGTTATAGAGCGACCTATATATGACACAATGCAACATATGTTGAAAAAAACATCGGTTTGACAATTGGAAGACAAGGTCAAGTCGTTGGTCAAGAAATGTTCTGGAATTTGGCTTTCGTGTCTGAAAAGATAATAGATTTCAACTTATTCTATCGTGGTGGTGAACTTCTTTTTCCTCTTTATGTTTATAAACCTTCGGAAGAAAAAAAGCGTAAAAATTATAATATAATAATGCTCTTTGAACCATTGCCGACATACGGTTCACAAAGAGATAAAGTACCAAACATTGCTCCTATTGTATTTGAGCAATTAGAAAAAACTGACAAGGAAAAAATTACACCCGAACAAATTTTATACTACGTGTATGGTGTGTTGTATAGTAATATTTACAGAGAAAAATATGCAGAGTTTTTGAAAATAGATTTCCCGCGAATTCCATTCACCAATGATTACAAAGTATTTTTGCAAATGGCTGAGTTGGGAGAAGAACTTACGGAATTGCATTTGCATTTCGACAAAGTAGAATCGAAACACATCGTCAAGTATTTTGGCAAAGGAAGTAACGTCATCGAAAAAATAATATACGATGAAAAATCGAAACGCATTTATATCAACAATACACAATACTTTGAAGGCATTTCAAAATTCGTTTGGGAATATCACATCGGAGGTTATCAAATATTGAAACGATATTTGGATTGGAGAAAAGGAAGAGAGATGAATGATTCGTCAACGTATTGCAAAATCGTTGCGGCGATTACATTAACGATTCCACTGCAGAAAAAAATTGATACAGTATTTCAAAAAGTTGAGAAAGATTTAATTCCTTATAAATAAGACATGAAAACCATCATAAAAAAATCAAGGATTAAGGGAATTTATTATCTCGTCAATAGTTTCGGTTCTGATAGATATTTAATGATAATGCATCAACCATCTGAAACTATGATTGTCGGTTTTACATCTGCACCAGTTCATAGAACAACGGATATAATCAATGAATCAGAAAAGATTTTATCAGTTGTTGATTGGAGTGTCGAAGAAAAAGATTTAACTGAAAAACATGGAGAGGTCGTCAAAAAATTAATGAACAAAGTTTCTTTTGATGAACATCTTAGAAGATTGGTTTTAAACAAAGACAAATGATTTTTCAATAATCCAAACAATTTCAAGTGAAAAAACTCCAACTCTCCAACACTCCATTACTGAAACGCATCGGCGAAATTGCTGATAAAGAAAGCGTGCAAGCATTTGTCGTTGGCGGATTTGTGCGCGATGCAATAATGAAACGCAATCGCAGTAAGTTCGATATAGATATTGTTGTAACGGGCGATGGTGTAGCATTTGCAAAGAAAGTCGCCAAAGTGTTTCGAAAAAAGAATGTTGTAACGTTCGAAAAATTCGGCACTGCGCAAGTATATCTACCGTTGGAAAAGAACGGCGAAGAATCAAAAGTGGAATTTGTCGGAGCAAGAAAAGAACAGTACGAGCAACATTCACGAAAACCATCGGTAGAAACCGGAACAATTGAAGAAGATTTATCGCGACGTGATTTTACAATTAATGCGCTTGCTGTTTCATTGAATAAAGAAAACTACGGAGAAATTGTTGATGTCTTTTCGGGACGTGATGATATTGAAAGAAAAATTCTCCGTACGCCGCTGGAACCATCTGCAACATTCAGCGACGACCCATTGCGGATGATGCGCGCAATCCGTTTTGCTTCGGAATTACAATTTGCCATCGAAGAGAATACATTCGAAGCGATTTGTGCGATGCGCGAACGTATCAGTATCATTTCGCAGGAAAGAATTACGGATGAATTTTTTAAAATTCTTGCATCGCCAAAACCATCTGTGGGTTTGCGCCTGCTTCTTAAAACGAAACTTCTCGAAATAATTTTTCCGGAAGTTGCGCAAATGGTCGGGCAGGAACAGCGGAAAGATTACCATCACAAAGATGTATTTTTTCACACGCTGAAAGTTGTGGATAATATTGCGCTGCAAACGGAAAATGTCTGGCTGCGTTTTACTGCGTTAATGCACGATATTGCAAAACCGCGCACGAAAGCATTCGATGAAAATGTCGGATGGACATTTCACGGACATGAAGAAATCGGTGCACGGATGCAAAAAAGAATTTTTAAAAAACTGCGTCTGCCGCTGGAGCATTTGGCGTACGTTGAAAAACTTGTGCGCCTTCATCTTCGCCCGATGGTTTTGGTGAAAGTGGAAGTTACGGATGCCGCAATCCGCCGTTTACTTTTTGAATGTGGCGAAGATACTGATGATTTAATGCTCTTGTGCCGCGCAGATATTACTTCACAAAATCCCGACCGCGTTGCAGAATACCTGAATAACTACGACATTGTTGTAGAAAAAATGAAGGAAGTGGAAGAACGCGACCAGTTGCGCGCGTGGCGTCCACCCGTAATGGGAGAAGAAATAATGAGCGTGTGCAATATCCCACCGGGAAAACTTGTCGGAAAACTTAAAATGTTGATAGAAGAGGAAATTCTTGAAGGAAGAATCCCAAATGATCACGATGCGGCATTGCGTTTTCTTTTAACGGTGAAAGATGAGGTAATTTTCCACGAACGAGCAGTCTAACGCCTGCAGTTTTTTAAAGAAAATAATTTTATTTTCTTTGCAACTTATATATACAATTTTTAGTCTAATCTTTTTGTTTCTATAAAAAATCACTGAATCAATGAACATATTTAAAAATATACGCTGTATTTTACTATCCGTCGTTTTATTTGCAGTTCTCTTTTTTGACGCGGCAACAATGAATGCGCAGGAGAAAAAAATTACTCTTGCTGATGCAATTTCTTCTGCACTTGAAAAAAACACACAAATGATAACTTCACGGAACTCATTAGCATCGCAGCAAAGCAGCGCAACAGTAGCACGCGGAGCGTTATATCCAAGTCTGGATGCATCCGCAGGATGGAATTATCGCGCAAATACATCGCCAACAGTAACGACACCGTTTGGTTCAACAGGCGGCACTTCATCATCGCGCACATATTCCGCAGATATTGGCGGAAATGTCATTCTCTTCAATGGATTTGCAAATTATGCAAATATTGAACAGGCAAATGCGGGAATTGCATCTTCGGAAAATCTTTTAGAGCGACAGAAGCAAACAACAACATTTCAAACGATACGATTGTATTTAGATGTTTTACGGAACGAACAGTTGTTACTGGTTCGCAAAGACAATCTTACACGCAGCAAAGAACAATTGAAACGCATTGAAGAATCGAATCGGCTTGGCGGTGTTGCAATTGCAGATGTGTATCGTCAGCAGGTTATCGTTTCCAACGATGAATTGCTTTTGATACAAACACAAAATGAATTTGATAAAGCACAATTGGAACTCGTCTTTTATTTGGGGTTGGGCGCAGAAGAAAAATATATGTTTGCAGATAATTCAATTCCCAAAAGCATTGATTCCACAGAACTTTCATCTGCGGCAATGCAACAACAGAATTTTTCACAACTCTTATCGCAATCGCTTGCAACACGCGCTGATTATTTGAGCGCAAAACAAAATTTGTCCGCAGCACGACTTTCGCTTTCCATTACGCAAGGAGTTCGCTATCCAACACTTTCTGCGAATGGCTCGTATGGATACGGCGCAGGAAAATTATCCGAACTCACAGATTACAGTTCGCTTTCGTTTGGCTTGAATTTGTCTTACCCGATTTTTAATAATTTCCGCACTGATAATTCTATTCAGCAGGCAGCAATAGAAATTCGCAATGCAGAAGAAGCAGTTCATTTAAAAGAGCGGCAGGTAAGTGTAGAAATACAAAAAGCATTGCTCGATGTTGACGCAGCACGAAAGTCAGTTGAAGTCAGTCAGACAGGAGTTCGCTCCGCGATTGAAGACAGAAGAATAGCAGAAGAAAAATACAACCTTGGCGCAGGAACTCTTCTTGATAAACTTATTGCAGATGCAAATTATACATCTGCGGTGAACAATAAAGTAAATGCAGTGTACAGTTACATCGCCGCAAAGAAGCAATTTGATTATACCATCGGCATCTTAAAATAACATCGCAAATTTTAGAAATTATATTTATAAAAAATATTTATGGCAAATTCCAATAAAAAACGATCGAAGAAAAAAATTATTATCTGGTCAATTATCGTACTTGTCGTTGCAGGACTCGTTACGATGTGGGTGATGAATAAAAACAAAAAACCCGAAATTATCGTCCAGACAGAAAAGGCGCAGCGACGAACCATAACGCAATCTGTAACCGCAATCGGAAAAATTCAACCGGAAAAAATGGTAAAAATCAATGCAGAAGTGAGCGGAGAAATTATTGAAATCGCCGTGAAAGAAGGAGACCATGTGAACAAAGGTGATTTGCTTGTTCGCATAAAACCTGACCAATATCAGGCACAGGTAACACAGCAGGAAGCAATGGTCAACTCACAAAAATCATCTCTGCAGATTCAGGAAGCGCAATACAAAAAAGCGGAAAATGATTACAATCGCATCAAAGGATTATTTGAGAAAAAACTCGCTTCACCGCAGGATTTGGATGCGGCAAAAACAGCGTGGGATATTTCCAAAGCATCGTATGAAAGTCAGCGTTTTGCAATTCAACAAGCAGAAGCATCTCTAAAAAATTCCCACGAATCACTCAACAAAACAACGGTGTTCGCACCGATGACAGGAACGATAAGTGAACTTATCAGTGAAGTCGGCGAACGTGTCAGCGGAAGCACATTTACACAGGGAACACATATTCTCACCGTTGCAGATTTATCGAAAATGGAAGCGCGTGTTGATGTCGGAGAGACAGATGTAATTACCATTACCGTTGGTGATACTTCGCGGCTTGAAGTTGACGCATTTCCGGGAAAAAAATTCAACGGCATAGTGTATGAAATTGCAAACACAGCAAAGACATCGGGATTTGGCACACAACAGGAAATAACAAATTTTGAAGTGCGTATCCGTTTATTAAGCGATGAAAATTTTCGCCCCGGAATGTCAACAACAGCAACAATTGAAACAGATACAAAACCAAATATTCTCACTGTGCCGATTCAATGCGTAACATCGCGGATGAAAAAACCAATGGGTGAAATGAAAGAAGGCGGCGATTCCGAAGAGGAAATGGAAGAGGCAACTTCTGCAAAGAAGAAAAAAGAAGATAATAAACCAATGGAAGTTGTTTTTATTGTTTCGGGTGATACAGTGAAAATGCAAAATGTAACTTCAGGCATCAGCGATGATTCATTCATAGAAATTATTGAAGGATTAAGTGAAAGCGATGCCGTTGTTTCAGGAAGTTACAAAGCAATAAACCGCGATTTGGAAAGCGGCTCAAAAGTGAAAGTAGATAACGAAAAAAAAATTATGAACGGAGAAAAAAAGTGACCAGCAATAACATCGTTATCAGATTACAGGATATTACAAAATCATACGATATGGGTGGAGTGCAGGAAGTGCATGCCTTGCGCGGCGTAAGCGTTTCCATTCAGCGAAACGAATACATTGCGATTATGGGTCCGTCGGGCTCAGGAAAATCTACGTTAATGAATATTATAGGTTGTCTTGATACGCCGACCAAAGGTGAATATGAACTCAACAACCAAAATGTACACGATTTAAATGATAATGAACTTGCAAAAATCCGGAATAAAGAAATCGGGTTTGTATTTCAGACATTTAATCTTCTTGCGCGTTCCGATGCACTGCACAATGTTGAATTGCCATTGATATACGGCGGCATCAGTAAATCCGACCGCCGCCAGAGAGCATTTGAAGCATTGGAACATGTCGGACTTTCAGACCGCGCACATCATAAACCGAATGAACTTTCCGGTGGGCAGCGTCAGCGTGTTGCAATTGCGCGCGCATTGGTAACAAAACCATCCATCATTCTTGCTGATGAACCAACAGGAAATCTTGATTCAAAAACAGGCGAAGAAATTATGGCGCTGTTTGAAGAACTGCATGCTCAAGGAAATACAATTGTGCTGGTTACACACGAACATGATATTGCAAAACACGCACATCGCGTTGTAAGTCTGCGCGATGGTCTTGTCGAAAAAGATGAAAAGCAGAAATAAAAAATTTCTGCAAAGAATTCAAGTACTAATTATAATTTTACATGCGTTTCTGGGAAATATCTGAAGGACTTCAAATTGCTTTCACGGCAATCAAAGCGAATAAACTCCGTTCGATGCTGACAACGCTTGGCATTGTTATCGGCATTGTTTCTGTAACACTGATGGCAACAGCAATTGAAGGATTGAATCGCTGGCTCAATGAAAGTGTTTCCAAAATAGGCGCAGATGTGTTGTACGTGCAAAAAATGCCGTGGTTCACCGGTAACGAATGGTGGACATTGCGCAACAGAAAAGATTTAACGCTTGCTCAGGCAAATGCTCTCGAACGTCAGGCAACACTCATTTCCATAGTTTCACCAACAGGTGGAACACGCAGTACAGTTAAGCGCGGAGAAAAATCTGTGGAAGATATTCTCATTGCAGGCGTGGACGAAAAATATTACGAAGTCAGCGGCATGGCGCCTGCAACAGGAAGATTTATCAGCGCGGAAGATGCGGAAGGAGCGCGTCCGGTTGTTATACTCGGATTTGAAATTGCAGAAAAACTTTTTCGCAACGAAAGCCCTCTTGATAAACAGGTAAAAATAAAAGGTGAATCATTTCTTGTTATTGCAGTGTTGGAAAAGCAGGGAAATTTTTTGGGAATGTCGCTTGATAATCGCGTGCTGATTCCGATAAAAAAATTCTTCAATATGTTTGGAACAAGACAGTGGGTAACCATCGCGGCGAAGGTTGCTCCCGGCGTAAATATTGACGATGCGAAAGAGGAAATTCGCGGCATAATGAGAAAAGTACGGCACAACAAGCCAGGGGATGATGATGATTTCGCGATTAATCAGCAGGAACTTCTCACACGCACGTTTGACCAGATTGCTGTTGTCATTTACGGCATCGGATTGTTTATTACAGGAATGTCGCTCTTTGTCGGCGCAATCGGCATAATGAATATTATGTTTGTTTCTGTTACCGAGCGTACGAAAGAAATAGGAATCCGCAAAGCAATCGGCGCAAAACGCAGAACAATTCTTTTCCAGTTTCTCATTGAAGCCGCAACTATTTGTATGATTGGCGGCGTAGTGGGAATTCTCATCGCATTTCCGCTCAGTTTGCTCATCAATGAATTTCTTCCCACAGCAATGCCACTTTCTGTTGTCGGGCTTTCTCTTTTTGTTTCAATGGTTGTCGGATTGATTTCCGGAATTCTCCCTGCAAATAAAGCTTCAAAATTAGATCCCGTTGATGCATTGCGCTACGAGTAAATAATTTTTCCAAAAAGCAATGCAGAATTTTAGTTCATAAAACTCTTGACTCACAATTTTTAACTTATAATTTTTTTATGCTTTTTCAGGAAGTTCTCGGCATCGCATTTACCGCAATCCGAACCAATAAACTCCGTTCAATATTAACGCTGCTCGGTATTGTTGTCGGCGTGTTTTCTATTATTGGCGTAATGACTGCAATGGGAGTATTGCAGCGCTCCATCGAAAATGATTTGAGCGGATTAGGCGCAAATACATTTCAGGTGCAAAAATTTCCTAACACAATGGGAGGCGGACGCAGAGACCGTTCGCAATTCCGCAACAGAAAAGACATTACGTTTGAGCAAGCGATGGAATTGAAAGAGCGAGCAACACTTGCGCAGTTTATCGGCATTGAAGCATTTGAGAATGGAAAAAAATTAAAATCTGAGTATGCCGAAACGAATCCCGACGTTTTAATTTACGGCGAAAATCCCGACGGACTTGTTACAAATAACTGGATGATTGAAGATGGACGCGGTATTTCTGATGATGATGTTGAACATCAGCGCAATGTAATTTGTCTGGGCGCAAAAGTATCGAAAAAACTTTTTCCTCATTCTTTTTCTCTCGGTAATTTCATCAGCATTGAGGGAACAAAATTTGAAGTCATCGGCGTATTTGAAGAGCGTGGCAGCGCGATGGGAGGTAATCAGGATAATCACATTGCAATTCCTATCACTGCAATGCGCAATAAATTCGGGAAAGAGCGCAGTTACAATATTATGGTGAAAGCCGCATCGCGCGAAACATACGATGACGTATATGACCAGGTGCATTATGTATTTCGCACCATCAGACATTTACGACCCAATCAGGAAGATGATTTTGCTTTCTGGTCGAATGATTCGCTCATCGAACAATTCAATAATTTTACAAAATATGTGAAGTGGGGAATTATTTTTATTTCTTCCATTGCATTGCTTGCCGCCGGTATTGGCATTATGAATATTATGCTCGTCTCCGTAACTGAGCGCACGAGAGAAATCGGAATCCGCAAAGCATTAGGCGCACGCAAAAATGATATTCTCCGTCAGTTCATTATCGAAGCAGTTATTCTTTCTGAATTCGGTGGAATTATCGGTGTTCTGCTCGGCATTTTAGGAGGAAACATTGCCGCATTGCTTATGGAAACACCGCCGATTATACCATTCGATTGGGCAATGATTGGATTGGGTATTTGTTCCGTTGTTGGAATTGGTTTCGGTGTGTATCCCGCATGGAAAGCCGCCAATCTCGTTCCGATTGATGCATTGCGCTACGAATAAAAATTTATTGCAAAGAAAAAACATTGCAATAAATTTTTATCCGCCAAACTGACGCAAATGATGGTCGAGATGTTTGTACATTCCGATGCTCCACTCCTGCGGCGTAAGCGAACCGAAAAATGAATGAGGATGCTTTGTACATTTTGCTGCTCCACCTTCTGCGAATTGCTTTACTAATTGCACCAATCGCTCTTTTTCCTTTTTAAAATCGCGCACATCTGTTACTATAAAACTTTTATCCGTCGGACTGTTGTGCGGAAAAGGTTTCTCTCCAATAAATGACGGCTTCGCAAATCTTCCGATGAGTTTTCCGATAAAAAGGCGCGGAGGAAATTTTTGTCCCGTTGCGACTTCCATTGTTGCGCAACAGTGAGCGAGCATTTGCGCAACATCCATTTTTCCCCATTGCCGTTGCGCTGATGGCTGAAGTTTTTCACAACGCTGGAGAATTTCGGTGAGCGTATTTTTTTCAAATAAGTTTTTCATAGTTGTTTATTTTTTTTCTGGAGAAAAATACAAAAACTTTCTATGAGGATTTTATGCATACCAAGAGACTTTGAAAAAATCAGGTAAAAATTATTGTCATTCCCCTCGATAAGTTGGGAGGAATCAATTGAAGTTTGATAGATTCCACATTATATGCGGAATGACAAATGGGCTTTTTCAGAGATTTCAACACCGACTTTAGCAATTACAAATTTTTCTTCTCCAAATCCAGCAACCATTTTTTTCTCCATAAGCCGCCGCCGTATCCGGTTAAATGCCCGTCTTCGCCGATTACACGATGACACGGAATCACAATCGAAATTCTGTTCATTCCGTTTGCATTTGCGACTGCGCGAACTGCTTCTCCCTTATCCAAAGCGAGCGCCTGCTGTTTATAGGAGCGCGTCGTTCCGTACGAAATATTCTGCAATTCCTTCCACACCGATTGCTGAAAATCTGTCCCCGGCGTGAGTAACGGCAGAGTAAATTTCTTTCTCTTCCCTTCAAAATATTCTTCAAGTTGCTGCTGTAACATTTCGATGTGTTTGTTTGCGCCGTGAATAATTTTCGCATCGAATGAGCGCATCAGTGTTTTCAATTGCGTTGCAAGCATTCTTCTGTCGGAAAATTCCAGCAAGCAAATTCCTTTTTCTGTTGCGCACGCAATCATCGGACCAAGCGGCGTTTCGAGGCGAATAGAGTGTATGAGATTTGTTGTTTTACTCTGCGATGGAGAAACTCCGACAATCGCTTTGAATGAATCGGTGAATCCGCTCAGGGAAGAATATCCCGCATCGAAAGCAACGGAAGAAACATTTTCGCCCTCGTTCAGTTTTTTCAGCGCGAGATTCATCCGCAACATTCGCTGATACGATTGAAATGTTGCGCCATAATTTTTCTTGAACCATCGCCGCATCGCATTCGGTTCAATGCCACGCGCACGAATTTCTTCATCGGAAATTTTAGTGAGCGGATTACTGCCGATTTCCCGCAGAATCTTTTTTATCGGCGCCGGAGTTTCTCCTAACTTTTCTAACGGATAACAAACCTTGCACGGACGATATCCGCTCTGCAACGCTTCAGTTGTTGTGGAAAAGAAAAGGACATTTTCCTTTTTCGGTTTTCGTGCCGTGCAGGTGGGACGACAGAAAATTCCTGTTGTGGTAATTGCGGCAAAAAATATTCCTTCGTACGAACTATCTTTTCGCAGCAGGGCGTTATACATTGTTTCGTTGGTGAGCATAAAATTTTTGATTAAAATTACACAGCATTGCGAACATACACAACCGAAATATTGACAAGTAATTTTGTAGAAAAAAAAAGAGCGAAAAAATTATTTCGCTCTTTGCCATATACATTCTGTTCTGTTACCAGATTTTCGCACGCTCTTTGCGAATCATTACTGAACCATCAGGAATATTGAATGCTTTCTGAAATTCATCCATATTCGTCAACGGACCAAATCCGCGAAATCGTCCGGGCGAATGTGAGTCGGTATTCAAACGCAAACGCAATGCTTCGTCGCGGATATTTTGCCGCCACACCTGCGCCCACGAAAGAAAGAATCGCTGTTCGGGTGTAAATCCATCAATCATTTCCACTCGCTTATTTATTCCTTGCGCATTTTTAAACGCAGCAAATGCTACCGTCAATCCGCCAAGGTCGGCAGTATTTTCGCCAAGTGTTAATTTTCCGTTCACGTGAATCGTATCAATGCCGACGTATTCATTGAATTGCTTTTCGATAACTGATGAACGCTCAATATAATTTTTCGCATCATCTTCTGTCCACCAATCTTTTAAATTTCCATCCGCATCAAATTTTCTTCCCTGGTCATCAAAACCGTGCGTCATTTCGTGTCCGATTACTGCACCGATTCCACCATAATTAATTGCGTCATCAGCATTCGCATCGAAAAACGGCGGCTGTAAAATTCCTGCAGGAAAAACTATTTCATTCATCGAAGGATTGTAATATGCATTTACTGTCGGCGGCGTCATTCCCCATTCATTGCGGTCAACAGGTTTTCCTATTTGCGCAAGGTTACGTTTAAATTCAAATTGCTCTGCACGTATCACATTTTTTACATACGAATCGCGGGTGATTTCAAGAGAAGAATAATCGCGCCACTTATCCGGATAGCCAATCTTTACGCCAAACGCTTCGAGTTTTCGTATTGCCTGCTTTTTGGTTTCTTTGCTCATCCATTCAAGATTTTGAATGCGTTCGTGCAATGCTTTGCGAAGATTTTCTACCATTTCTTTCGCGCGCATTTTTGCATTGCCGCCGAATGCTTTCTGCACGTACAACTCTCCGAGCGCTTCACCGATTTCTCCATCCACCGTTTCAAGAATACGTTTCCAGCGCGGCTTCATTTCTGTAACTCCTGTCAGCACTTTTCCGTAAAAATTAAAATTCTCCACGTCAAAATTACTGCTTAAAAAATCTGCCGTGTTATGAATAAGTTGCCAGCGCAAATATGTTTTCCAGTTTGCGATGGGCACTTCATCAAGCATTGTATTCACTTCTTTCAGAAAATCCGGCATCCCGACAATAATGGTGTTCGGGTTTTGTAATCCGATTTCTTCAAAATACATATTCCACGAAAAATTCGGCGTAAGCGCATTCATTTCTGCAAGCGTCATTTTATGATATGTTTTATCAGGGTCGCGTCGGTCAACGCGTGTCATTGAAGCAGTAGCAAGACGTTTTTCAAAATCCATTACGATTGTTGCATTTGCTGTCGCAATGGAATTTTCATCGCCAAGCAATGCAAACATTTTTGTAACGTGTTCAAAATACTGCTCACGGATTTTTTTTGAATTGTCATCATCTTTCAGATAGTAATCACGGTCTGGCAATCCCAATCCGCCCTGACGAATTTGCGCAACAACTGCTGTGCTGTTTTTTGCATCCTGCGAGGCAAAAAATACAAACGGCGCGCGTAAATTAAACGTATGAAAACGCGCAATCAGTTTGAGAACATCGTCGGGAGTTTGTACCGCAGCAATACGTGCAAATTCTTCTGCAAGCGGCATTGCTCCGAGTTTTTCGATGCTGACAGAATCCATTCCGCTGAAATATAAATCGCCGACTTTTTGCCTGTTGCTTCCTTTGGGCGCGAGTTTATCATTTGATGCGGCTTCAAGAATTTCGCGGAGAATTGTATAATTATTTTCCTGCAATTCATTGAAACTTCCCCAGCGGCTTTGGTCTGCAGGAATCGGATTATTTTTCATCCATCCACCGTTGGCATATTGATAAAAATCTTCTTCCGGTTTTATGGACATATCAAAATTGTTCATCTCAATCGGCTTCCATTTGTTCATCGCCGGAGGAATTTGTGACTGCGGAGCAGGCGGTGGAGGAGGTGGTTGCGCAACGGAAATATGGAACAGGAAAATACATCCGAAAAGTAATCCGCTCCAATTGCAGAGCGACGGCAAATATTCATTAAACATAGTTGTGTAGTTGATAAAGTGAATAAGTATAGTGGTAAAAAATTGGGGAGAAATATAGAGGTTTTGCGGTGAGAAAAATTACGGAAAGTGAAGTAGATTTTTTCATTTGTGTGTGCATCATTTCTTGCCTTCTATTTTTCTTTTATCAAATCCCAACCGTATTTTTCCATAAACTCATTTACTTCTTCTGCAAAAGTTTTTTTTGAATGGTGTTCTTCCTGATGGTGAATATATGTTCTGATGGATTCAAGATGACTTTCACTTACTCCTACACACCAGTAATCGTCCTGCCACATAAATTTATTTTCTGTCAGATTATTCTGATTTATCCAGAATGATGATTCGCCTTTTATCAGTTGCGCAACTTTACTGATGGGTTGTTCTTTGCCTACGGATATTAAACAATGCGTATGGTCGCTATAGCCATTGACACAATCAAGCCAGATTTCTTTTTCATCGGCATTTTTTTTGATGTGCTGAAAAACTTGCTTTCTCAATTCTTTTGAATGTAAGAATGGTTCTCTGTTTTTAGTGGAGAAAACTAAATGAATATATACTCTTACCCAACTCATATATTTTTATGTGGCTAAAGCCAGATTAGTTTTATTTCTTTTTCAGTCAGATGAATCTGACTGCAATGGATGATAATTTTTGCTCTCTTTTTATTAGAAAAGGATTTTTATCTCTTGCAGTTTGCTTCAGCAAACTGATAAAAAAATCTCTCTCTTTTTTTTTAGCATCATTTTCTACTTTCAATGATTGCTATTTCTTCTTTCTCTTAGTTTTCAGTCAGATAAATCTGACTGCAATGGATAATTTTTGCTCTCTTTTTATTGGAAAAGGATTTTTATCTCTTGCAGTTTGCTTCAGCAAACTGATAAAAAAATCTCTCTTTCTTATTTTTGCTTTAGCATCATTTTCTATTTTCTATAATTGCTATTTCTTCTTCTGTCAATTCATAAAGTTTGTACATCATTTCATCTATTTGCTTTCTCCTTCATCGTCTGTTCTGAATTTTATATCGTAATTGATTATAAAGTTTATTTCTTCATCACTTAATCCGTAAGCATCCTTTATTGCCAAATCAATTTTATCAATGAAGTGTTTTGATTTTCTGGCTCTGTATTCCTTAAAACTGCTTATGTTATTGTAATCGGCTTTAATGATTCGTGCATTTTTTTCTAAATCATTCAAATATTCTTTGTATGTCTTTTCAATTATCAAAATGTCTCTTGATGTGAAGTTCTCAATTGGAACTGGAAAAACTTCTAACTCGTAGGATTTAATATGGAGTGTATCAGAAAAAATGTGAAGAAACCAAAAATAGAGATTGCTACTTAAAACAGCGCCAATCAAATTTTGATAAGAAGTTTTGATTCTGATTTCTTTTTCTTGAGTAGAACCCGATTTAAAGTTAGTAACGACATTATAATATCTACCTCCGGCAGCACGATAATAAACTGCTTTTCCTTTTTCATCAAAAAGGTTGCTTAGTTTTGTTTCAATAGCAAATAATTTTGAGAGTATATTCAATTCAATGTTACTTCCTACCTTCGGAATTCTTCCTCGCAACAAAAAAGGTTTTGAATTTACGTACTGCAAGTTATCCATCATTTCCTGAATAGAAACATTTTGGTACCGTTTGTTGACTTTTGTTGTGTAAATTTCTTTTACGGGTTTATCATTCTTTTTTAAAATGATAATGGCAACACGTTGGTCAGCGCTTTCAAATATTTTGTGAGGACGATTTGAGTATGTTGAAATCTTCACTGTTTCACAAGTTCGGAAAATCATATTATGCAATCCTGCCATTGCTTCGCTGGAAGTAACGGCAAGCGGAACTATGTACGAAAGTGTTGCATTTGAATTGCAAAGACAAATTCCTGCATCTATAAAGATTGAAAAAGAATCAAGCGAACCCTTTTGTTTCTCGGGAATTGTTTTAGCGCTTTCGTACTGTTGTTGAAAATGTTTTTTATCTTCGGTAGAAAACACTGCTCCATACGGCGGATTCCCAATCACAATATCAAAACCACCGTTCTTAAAAACATCGCCAAAAAATAAATGCCATAAGAAGTACGGTCGTTCAAAAGTTTTTTCAAGCGCAACGAGTTTTTTTCTCGCGTCGCCTTTTTGCTTCAATAATATGTTTCGCTTTTCAATTTCCTTTTGCTCTTTACTTTTTTCTTTGTAAAGTTCTTTTTGTTTTCGCGTAAGTCCGCTTGTTTTATTTCTGAATTGCTGAACGTATGTGGCAATTTCAATAAGCAATTGGTTTTCGTACCCTTCTAACGATTTATCAATATGTTCTAAAACAATGTGGTCAATCGCTTTGTGCATTTTCTCTTTTGCATCTTTCTTTTCTTCTTTGAAATATTCGTCAATCAATTGTTTAATGCTTGCTCTGTTCTCCGGGGAAAATCCAAAAGGCATATTCGGTTCTTTAAACATATCGGGCGTAAATGTTTCCACTGCTAATTCGTCAAACATCGCCGCTTTACTCAAATCAATTCCTTCAAATTGCTCCATCAAACTATTTCCCTGCATAATCTTGTAATCAAGGTTTGGTAACGGCTGCGGTTCAGTTTCATCCACTACCAATGCCAGCCAAAACCGAAGCCGCGCAATATCTACCGCGCCTTTTTCAATATCCACTCCGTAAATGGAGTTTTGTATAATCGCTCTCTTTATCTCTGCCGGAATAAACCGTAAAGAGAGTTTGAGATAAGGAAACAAATGGAGTTTTACTTTATAAATTTCCTGCAACAATCCCATCGGAAATGCGCCGGAACCAATTGCCGGGTCGCAAATTTTTACGTCATCGAGCAAGCGATTGATTTCTCTCGCTTTTGATTGCACCCACGGAGAGATTTCTTGAAAGCGAATAAACCGTTCGAGCGAGCGTTCATCATTTTCATTTCCGTTCGTTGCAAGTGAATGCGTTTTCAAATACTGCATTAAACTTTCCTGACACATATACTGCACAATTTCTTTGGGAGTGTAAAACGCGCCTTTGTCTTTGTTGTCTTCCAAAAGATTTTCAAAAATGTGTCCGAGCATTTCGGGGTCAATGCCAACTTCGTGGTCGTCGGGACTGTTTTCATCAATCGTAAAATTATACTGCTCAAAAAATTCAAGCAGATTGTGAAAATATTCCGAAGGAAAATCTATCCGTTTCGTTTCGGGCGCGTCATTATCAAACAAACCGCCGTTGAGATACGGTACGCGTGTGTTCGTAATGGGAAAAATATGGTTCTCGCGTTGATTGTTGTTCAGCGTTTCAAAGAAGAGTTGCGAAAGACATTTGCTGTGGAAAAGTTCTTGCTCCGCATAATTGGCAAAAAGATTTTGGAGAAATCGGTGGTCGCCGTTGTTCCAGATATTTTTTCCTTTTTCATTAGTTGCTACGGGACATCCCATCCATCCTTTCTTTTGCAGAAAATGTAGAAAGACAATTCTCCCCAGTAAGAGTTTCACAAAATCACGGAGCGGTTTTTCAGTGTGTTTGGTACTCTCCGCATCGTCAACGAGCGGCAAATGAAAAACCGATTGACGATACCTGGAATTATTGAGCCACGTATAAAATTTTTCGTAATGCTCTTTGTACTGTTTGAAAAAATCTTTGTTCAGTTTTTCAACGGAGAATGCTTCAAACAAATCATTGAGGTAAACAGGTTTGCCTTTGAGTTTTTCAAAGCGGTCGGCTGCTGTTCTGCAAGTTTCATTTTTACCAAACAGATACGTGTAGCGTTTAGGTTCGGTTTCTTTTTTTCCTTCTTCAGTTCTTATCTCACTCACATAACTGAAACGCCACTTGTCTGCCTGCACAAATACAATCAACGCTGCATCTACATCATACTTATACACCTGCCTTAGCAAACTACGCAAGCCCACACGGTTGCGTTCAATCCATGCTTTCGGATTTAGTTTCACTTCGTAAATTCCAACAAGGCGTTCATCGGCTGTGTGAAAACTTCCCAACTCAAAAGCAGCATCAGCAAAATCATTTGCAGGCAGAGAAATAGGTTTTGGTTGAACAAGAAAATTTCTTGCACCAAAATATTCTTCCATCACACTTATCCATTGTTTGGAGTTGTATGCAGATTCAAGGATGCTATGTTGTAAATGTTTCTTGTCCACTTTAATAGTGATGAATTATGAGAGATGAGAGATGAGTTATGAGTTTTTTTGTCTTGCAGTAAGAATTGAACTACGGAGCATTTTTAAAATTTCGGTTGCTTCATTGTTTAATGATTCAAATTCGATTTGGGTTATGAATTCTGATTCCTTCAAAAGTTCAAGCCAGTAAATAGTTTCATCACATTCTTTTTGAGCAACGCCTAATTTGTGAATGAAGTCGGCTTTGCTTTCTGCATTTTGTGCCTCACGAATATTTGCGCCAACGGAAGTTTCTGAACGAAGCAATTGCTTACTTAAAACAAATTCCTTTTTGGTTTCCATCAAATACTTATTAAGTTTTACGCATCGTAAAGCAAAGGCAAACGATTTATCTTTCAGTATGGATTTTTTCTCACTCATAACTCATCGTTTATAATTCATCGCTCTTAGACAGTTGCTCCACCAGTTGATGAAGCTTGTCGGCTAACACATATTTTGGAATCAGTTTGGTTTCGTAATCGGCAACTAAGGCAGGCGATATATTTCTTGCCATAGCATATTCTACCACTTCTGTGTCTTTTCCTTTGCAAAGCAGAATACCGATGCTGCTTTTCTCAAAGGGTCGTTTCACATCTTTGTCCAATGCTTCCAGATAAAAATTGAGTTTGCCCAGAAACTCGGGTTCAAATTCCTGTATTTTCAATTCAAATAAAATGAGACATTGCAAATCCCGATGGTAAAAAAGCAGGTCGGTGTAATAATCTTTATTCCCTACCTGCAAGCGAAACTGATTGCCCATGTAGGTAAATCCTTTGCCAACTTCAAGAATAAATTTTTGCAGGTTTTTGATGAGTGCTTTTTCCAAATCCTTTTCAGAATGTCCTTCGGGTAAATCAAGAAACTCGAAGATGTAAGGGTCTTTGAAAAGGTTTTGTGGCAGTTGTGGTAGAGTGGCTGTAAGATTTTTGTTCGCTAATGCAGTTCTCTCATATATCGCAGAATTCAGTTGCCGTTCAACGTCTCTTACCGACCATTTTTCTGCTATGGCTGATTGCAGGTAAAAAATCTTTTCCTCTGCTGATTTTGTTTTTGAAATAATATGCAGGTGCGATGACCAGTGCAATTGTGTCAACAGTGTTGTCACAATTGGCATTGTTTCGGTTTCGGTCTTTTTTAATTGTGTCGCCAGTGTTGACACAAATTTTTTATCCGTGTAAGTTTCAAAAAATTGCTTCATACGATAAAGCCCCCTGCGATTGAAGCCCTTTAATCCCGGGTATGATGTTTCAATGTAGTTTGCCAGTTCGTCAACTGTCCCGTCTCCCCATGCTTTTTCAGAAACTTTTGTTGAAATAACATTTCCGACTTTAAGATAAAGCAGCACCAATTCTTCATTCACTTTATGAAATGCCCTGCTTCTTGCTTCCTCAATCAATGAAGCAATTTGTTCAAATTCGGAATTGTTCCTTTTCAGTTTGCTCATAGGTTAATCAATAAAAGTTTCTGATAGCACTATTTCGGGTGCAATGTTGGTGTCAATAGCTTGTTGTGTGGTTTCGGGTTCTGAATCTTCGCTGTCAAAGGCATCATACTTTTTTGCAATCACAATTAAGAGATTGTCCACTTGTCCGTAAGTGATTTGTTTTTTATCCAACTGCTGACGGAGTTTGCGAATTTCATTTGGCAACGGTGTGAAGGTTCCTTTGTCAACCAATGCAGAGAGTGCTTCGCAAACCGATTTTACATCGCTGCGTTTGCTCAAACCTTTTATATCACGAAGAAATTTTTTCGCCTGTGCTGAAATGGCATCGGCTTTATCAGTAGTGGTAACAGTTTCGGTGCTTGCTCCCAAAAAATCTTCTTCAAAAGTTTTCAATGCTGCCTGCACATGGTTGTAATGTTGTTCGGGCAAATCGTAATTGGGTTCGTTTGCATTGGCTTCAAAAATTTCTGCTGCTTCTAAAAACGAAAGCGGATTTACTTTCACTTCACTGTTCACTTGGTAGAACTCCATCTTGTAAGGAGATTTCAAAAAGATAACAGTTGACTTTTTCGCTTCTTCTTTAATTGCGTATTTGTTGTTTCGTGCTGTCCGTGCCTTTAGTGGAAACTGTTTGATGCGTTTAAATTCTTTCGGGTTGTTGTCTTTGAACTCACGAATGAAACGCAAATATATCAGTCGTTTGTCTTCTTCACTTTCCATTCCTTCCTTGTGGAGTTTTACTGCTTCAATAAATTCCTGTTTGGTAAATATTTTTTGGTCTTCACCAAATGCAGTGTGATGTGCTTGTAGTTTTATCAAAGCGTTTTTGTAAAGGCGAATTTCTTCATCGCCTTGTTGGGATGGATAAAAGCAATAATTGAAAATTGTTCCGGTGCTTCCGATTCTGTTTACTCTGCCAATGCGTTGCATAAGTCTTGTAGAATTCCAGGGAGTATCATAATTGATGATGATATTTGCACGGTGCATATTTATTCCTTCTGCTAAAACATCCGTTGATACAATTATTTTGAAATCATTTTTTTGTTTTGCCAAATCATAATTGGCATCAAAATTTTCCTGAATGGTTTCAAAAAGATTGTTTCTGTTCTCCGATGAAACACAGAGAATTTTCTGGTCTAATAATTTTTCAATTTTCTCTTGAAGATATTCAGCAGTATTTAAACTCTCAGTAAACACAACTAATTTTCCGCTTGGATTCAAATCACTTCTTAAAAATTCTTCTCTCAACGCCTTTGCAAATGTTTCAAACTTCGGGTCGTAAATAATTTTTTCCCATGCATTAGAAAGTTCTTCAAGCATGGTAAAATCTTTTTTCAATCCTTCTAAAAATTCACTTGCAAAATCTTCGGGTGCAAACACATTGCTTTTGGGATTTGTAATGCTATCTATTAAAACTTTTTGCTCAATCTCCTCAAAGGTCAAACCTGATTCCATCAGGTTATTTATTTCCAATTGCGGAGCTATCAAAACTTTCTTTTGCTTCTCAAACATTTCAATCATTCTTCCTGTTGAAGTTTTAAGATTGTTGATTGAAATTTTAAAAGCATAAAAGCTACTCTCTAATCGCTTCACCATTTGCGTTCTGATAATTGCAGCAAGTGAGCGGGAAATCAAATCTGCATTATCGTATTTTCCTTCTTGTTTTTCTTTTGCCAGAAATCTTATAGCTTGATAACGATAGTAAGTAAGTTTATCTGTAAGAGTGAAAATAGTTTGATAAAAAAGCTCGTTCAACTTAGTATCCAACTCATAAATCTTTTCTCTTGGCTCTGCTATTTCGGGAAATTTTATTCCCTGCATTTCCAAATCATCCAAGTATGCAGGATAATTTTTCAAATCTCTTCTTGTTCTTCTTACAGTAATTGGAAGAATAACTTTTTCACGAATGAGAGAATACAATTCACGAATGCGTTCAATGTTCGGTTCATCTTCTTGCATTATTTCACGATACTCACGAATGATGGGTCCGAAAAAACTTTGCAAGTTGGTAACGGATAATGTGCTTCGTCTTGCATCTTGAAAAAGTAAAAGTTGATAATACAAATCCTGCGGTCTGTTGTTAAGTGGTGTTGCAGAAATTAGAATCACTTTCTTTTTTGTTCCTGCCACTAAACCTTCTCCGTTTCGTGGCGCTTTGCAAATGCGTTGCAACATTCCAAATGCCTGTGATGTGTGGTTACGGTAGCGGTGTGCTTCGTCAACCAAAACCAAGTCGTAATCATCCTTTGCCCAGTAATTCAAATCTTCCCCGTTCACAATTTTTTCTAATCTTCCGTTAGTAATAAATTTTGTGTGGCGGTCAATGCCGAATAAGCGAAAAGTATTTTTCCAATTCTTCTCCAACGCTGGCGGATACACCACTAAAATTTTTGTGTTGAGTGAACCGTTTGCAATCAAAAATCTTTTTGCAATCATGGCTGCAACAACTGTCTTTCCTAAACCAACTACATCAGCAAGAAAAAATCCGTTGTGTTCAATCAGCATTTGAAAACCCTGATTCACTGCATCAATCTGATACGAAAGTTTTTTGTAGGTCTTTGGTAAATCGCCAACTGTGTCGGGGTCGTAGTCAATATTATTTCCGAAATACTCTATGAGAAATTTGATATAGAGTTCATACGGTGTAAAGGTTTGCCCGATGTGAGTTTTTTGTTTGAACGCCTGAATGTCGGAAGGCAGAATAGGAGTGGATGCTTTCCACAACTCTTCAAATTCTTTTTTGGTGAACTCTACATCATCAAAATCTTTGAGAGCAATATTCATTTCATAGTTGGGAGATTTTTTAATTCCCAAACCTGCTTCTGTCAAATTGCTTGAACCCATTATTACCCAACCGTCAGAATGATGATTGTGATTTTCGGGAAGGAACAAATAAAATTTTGCATGAATTGCTTTTGAGTTGTGCGCTCTCACTTCAATTCTTCCGTCAATCAAATCATTCACGAATTGCAAAACTCCTTTCTCCACTTCGTCTGAATATTTTGCTTCCTTGATGTCTTGAATAAACCATTTCAAAAATTCTTCTTTGGTTTTGTCCTCATCACCGAAATACAAAAGTCCTTTGCGTTGTGCTTCGGCAAACATCTGGTCAACATTTATCCCAACTAAAATTTTTATGCTCTTGATGTCTTTGAGATACGGCTGCAAAGCGAAGTAACCCGATGAACGGAAGTAACCGACAACAGTATGAAAAGCATACAGGTCTTTCATGTGCTCAATGATTCCTGTGAACTTGTCAAACAGGTTTTTCTCGTTGGAGTTAGTAAAGAATTTTGTTGACATTATTTTTCTAATTCATTTAAATAGTTAAGATTCTTATAATTGTTTTCCTCAAAACACATGCCCTTTTTTAAACTGCCACAAACTCACGCTCGTAATTAACACTGCGAAAAACAATAACATTCCGATATTCGGAAGTATCTCGAAGAAGTTTGCATTGCGCCACAGCACTTGCTGAAATCCTTCCATTGACCAATACACGATTGTGCCTTTGCTGATTTGCTGAATAAATTCCGGCATCAATGCCGTAGGAAACCATGCGCCTCCGACAGAACTCATCGCAAGAATAAAAAATGTTCCGTAACCATTTGCCTGTGCCGACGTGCGCGAAAATGCAGCGAGCAACATTCCGAATGCCGTACACGCCATCGCGGCGGCGGTGATGATGAGAAGGAGATTGAAAAAATTGGAATAAATATCTATATCAAATAACACTGCGCCCGCAAAAAATAAAACAGTCAGTTGAAGAAAACCGAGAGACATATTAAATAAATATTTGCTCCAGAGTATATCAAGCCGTGAAATCGGTGAAGCAAGCAATCGTAACACAACGCCGCTCTTCTTTTCATCAAACAGTGATGCCGATGCAGCAGTAAGCGTAAATAATAAAAACATCATTGCCCATCCGCCAACACTTCGTGTCGCCCACGGATTGACAATTTCTTTCCCGACGAGTTGAATTTTTTCCAATTGTAAAATGCTGTTGAAAATATTTCCTTCTCCCTCTGCAGAATTATTTTCACTTCCCATTATCGAATCAATAGGTGGATTGAAAACATACTGCGGCGGAATATTAAAATATTTACTGACGGTTTGCGCAATTTCATTATTGAATGATGAACCGGAATCACCACCAAGAAATTGTAACGCACGACGCTGCATACTTTGTAAAAAAACTGCGGGAATATTCTGCATCACTGTTTGCTGCAACATTCCATCAATCATTTGCATCTCAATTTCATTCTTCGGGTCGTAGTAAAATTGCAATTTCACTCCGCGTGAAGTATCGGTGAGAGCATCGCGCGGAATAACAAGCGCAGCGGATGAGCTTCCTTTCCGCACATATTCCTGTATCGAAGCAGTATCGAATTTTTTCTCGGCACCGTTTTCATCTTTAAATGATTTGACAATGCGAAATGCAACGGAAGAATCCAATGCGCGCTCTAATTTCTTCGCAACGGGCGAAGGACTTTCGTTCAGTAATGCAAGCCGCAATCTGCTTGTTCCTCTTCCTGCATTCGTAAATACGTTTCCCCAAATTAAAATGAGCGCAATCGGAATGATGAATGTTAGCACGACAGCAACGCGGTCGCTCCAGAATAAGCGGTAATCTTTTGCAATAAGGCGGACTATTGTTTTCAATCCCGTAAACTCCTTCCCGTAAGAAACAAAAACAAATCTTCCAGTGTTGGTTTATGAATATCAATAAACTGATAATTGATGTGATGCTCTTCCATCGCAATGAAAAATTGCGAAAGCAGAAATCCTGCGTGCGGTGTTACTTCCAAGCGGTCTTCCTTTTCAATTACTGCTCCGAATTGTTCAAAAATATTTTTCTTTTCTACCGTTACTGCATTACGTACAATGGAAATTGTTTCATCCACTGCGAGTTTATGGAGCAACACATCAATGCTTCCTTCGGCAATGACTTTTCCCGCATCAATAATTGCAATGCGATTGCATAACCGCTCCACTTCTTCCATATAGTGCGTGGTATAGACAATTGTTTTTCCCTGTTTATTCAGCGATTGCAAATAATCAAAAATGGCATTGCGCGATTGGGGGTCAACTCCGACGGTGGGTTCATCGCACAAAAGAATTTCCGGCTCGTGGAGTAAACTTGCGACGAGATTCAGCCGCCGCTTCATTCCGCCGGAAAATGTTTTTACTTTATCCTTTCGCCTGTCGAAGAGTTGCACTGCGTGAAGTTTTTCTTCGATGCGCTCGTGCAGTATTTTTTTTTCAATGTGAAAAAAACTTCCGAAGATTTCAAGATTGGAAAGTGCGGAAAGGTCTTCGTACAGCGCGAGAGATTGCGGTACAAGTCCGATAGTTTTGCGTGATTGCAGACTGTCGCGGGTTATTTTTTCTTTATCAAAAAAAATTTCTCCGCCGTCGGGGTCAAGATAGCCGACAAGAAGACTCATTAAGGTAGATTTTCCTGCACCATTCGGACCGAGCAATCCGAAAAATTCTCCACGATGAATGGTGAGAGAAAAGTTTTCGAGCGCGGTAACGGTAGGAAATTGTTTGGTTATATTTTTTATAAAAATCACGGCGTGAATATACGAGAATTTGAAATCCCAATGGAGAAATTGCCTCGTTCAGAAATTCAAATTCTGTTGCGATATACTCGCTATTGTGCAGAAGGAAACAACGATGTGTATTCGTCTTGCGTATTGATAAAAAAAAGAGCCTTGAAATTTTCCAAGGCTCCTCGATAAAATTTGTTACTTCATAAGTATCATTTTTTGTATCATAGAATAATTTCCGGCTATTATTTTATAAATATACACACCACTTGGTAAGTTTGATGCATTCAATTTTACCGATTTAAAACCAGCTGATTCATCGTCATTAATGAGTATAGCAACTTCTTTTCCAAGTATATCATATACACGAAGAGAAACAAATACATCTTCAGGTAAATCATATTTTATGATTGTTTCCGGATTAAAAGGATTGGGAAAATTCTGATGAAGTAAATATTGTGTAGGTAAGTTTTTTAGCTCATTCGTCTGTGAATTTTTTACAACCCAACATTCAGGGCAACCATCCACCTCGAATTCAACACTTGACGACGGTGTAGAGAGGTAATAACTTTTATCAACAGCAATAACATAATACCCGATTTGGTCTCCACATTCCGATATTACAGTATTGATATTTTGCATATTATCAATATAAAAAGTATCAATCGTCGTTGCCAATGGAACAATATCCTCGGGGTTTCCTAATTCTCCGCAATTTGGCATCCTTCTACGTATATATCGAAAAACCTGATAGTGGAGTAAATCGGATTCCATGTTACGATTCCATTTTATGCCAGGATGAACATCTGATGTAATAAATCCGCGAGTACTCAAAGGCATTTCCGGGGGCGGATTTATTTTCCATGTTCCTGTTGCTGTTGCAAGATAAATGAGAGAATCATTTGTTGGGTCATTTGAAATATTATTTACCGTTGTAAATGAATTAAGAAACGGAACAACACTCCACGAACTTCCGCCGTTTGTTGTTTTTAATATTCGCGACCCACCATTGTCCAGCACCCACAGATGTTTTGATGAATTTGGGAATGGATATTTAGTATAAGACGGATGCAATATTATATTCGTTACATTCATTGGACAAATAGTACCACTAATAGCGCTCCAACTTTGTCCAAAGTTTGTAGTTTTCTACATAGAGCAACTACTGCTATTGAGTTCATCCCCTCCTGCATACACTGTTGAAGAATTTCTCGGGTTTAGCACAACAGCACGTATTGTGTTTGATTGCTCCAGTGATTGATACCAATGGCTTCCTCCGTCAGTAGTTCTATAAACACCTTTTTCTTTTAAACCAGCATACATTGTATCTGCCGGAAATGACGAAGTTTCATCGTAATCTATACACATTGAGTATACAATCGGAATTGGTGAAACACCTCCGATTATGCCTGCTGTATTCCAATCGTACCCCATATTTGTACTGATAAAATAGTTTGAGTATGCTAATTCATTTGTGGGATCACTGCCGGCAGTAGTTTTCCCATAAGCATAGATGTTATTATTATTATTCGGTTCGGCAATTATTCCATAAAGTCTGTTCTCATTGACGCTTATAGATCCTGAACGAAATTGCTCATACCATCTGTTACTTTCTGCATTTTTTCTGATTATTACAGAACTTCTGTAATTTTGATTTGCGAGTAACACCGTTCCGACGGCAAATCCATACTCTTGAACTTGGGAAGGATAGTACATTTGCTCTGATTCAAAATGTGTATATCCAAATTTCAGTTCGTCATCCAGTAAGATTCCGTTTGCATCATAACCAGTTAATCTGTGAATCCAGTTACCAAAGTTTGAAGGAAGAAGTAAATTTGTTCCTCCCCATGTTTTTGAACCTGATAATATATTATTATTTATTGCCGCAATACTGCTTGAATTAACAATTTCGAATCCTTTATTCATTGGGACCCATTCTGCTCCTTGTCCAGGCCCGTTATATTCGGAGTAATAGACAGATGTAGGCGAAAACGCATAAAATTCCCCGTCGTTTTCAGGATTAGGATTATCTACAAAGCCGAGTATATTCCAATCTGCAAAAAATCTATTTGTTGTTGAAGGTGAGGTAACATTTCCTGTTTGTAGATTATATATACCAATACCTAATCCACTAACACTGAAATACAGGCGTTCTTCACCATCCAGCATAAATGAGGTGATTGCTGTAGATGGTCCATTTGTTAATTTATATTCTCTCTTCTGAAGCCAATGCCAGTCTCCGGCGGAATCTTTCACAATTTCAAACAGTCTGGAATAAGGGTCGGTATCAGATGACGTTGTTCCTGCAAATATTTTAGGAAATTCCTGGGTCCCTGAAAACCATAATGCGCTGATATTTTTATTTCCTCCCGGAATCAAATCCCAATGTTCTCCTGCATCGTAGGAAATCCAGATTCCTTTAGCAAACATGGTCGTTTGCTGTAATTGTTCATCATAATATGTGCCTTCTGTCGGTGGAGGTAATAAAGGGTCAGCAACATCAACAGCAGAACCGCCTACAACAACAGCATCGGGATTATCCGTATGCCACGCAATTGCAAGGAGGTTTGTGTGTATGTTTGAAAAGGTTTCATCTGCTACAAAAGTTGGTTCAGAAATACCATTCAGGTTTTTCCAGAGTACCGGCGTTGAATGAGCGTTATCGTATAGTGAGCCAAGGAAAACATGCTTTGGCTCAACCTTCGATATTCCGAAATGCTTTGGCTGCAAAAATGGATAATTTAATTTTAGTTGAAAAGTCGCTCCCCCATCTGCCGTTCCTTGGATATGTCCTTCACCACCATCTTTATACGCCACATAAAACTGTTGCGCAGTATTAGGATTTGCTTCTATGGATAAAATGTCTGAATAAGGAAATGACATTTGTTCCCATTTAAATCCGCTTAAATCTGATTTAAATAAACCGAGCGTGTTATCAGCAACGTAGAGAGTATAAGCATTTCCGGTTGTTTTCCCGGTCGTCATATCCTTGATATTTCTTGCTCTCCAAGGACCATTCAATGTGTTCCAGTGTATCTGAGATTTAAGTTCTCCGTTAACCTGAAACATAAGCACAAGTATGAATATTATTCGATATATAGTATGCATAAATAATTCTTTCTATAATTAATGAGAGTTGTTTTTGCCGCACTTTGCGACAAACTTTTTTTTGTGTGACTTATTTGTGATTCACAGAAATATAAAACTTTATAAATATTGCTCAGCGCGTTTATACTTTTTTTTATTTAACGAGAACGATTTTTCCTCCCGTTGAGTGCTCACCGGTTTCTATGCGATAAAAATAGAGCCCGCTTGCGTGCGCATCAGCATTCCACATAACAGTATGTTCCCCAAGCCCTTCAAATTTTTGGGTAAGTATTTCTACGGTTTTTCCATACACATCATAAATTTTCAGCGATACATAAGTTTCGAATGGCAAATTATATCGTATTTCCGTTGAACTATTGAAGGGATTGGGAAAAGCAGAATGAAGTATCGCTGATAAAGGCACGGAAGGAAGACGTTCCTGCACCGCAGATGGTATAAATACTCCTCTTCTGTACCATACTTTTATATCATCATTGCCTGGATTTGCTTTCCCATATACCATTACAATAGTGTTGTCCTTGGTAATGAGCGGCACTGGATGAGCGGTAAATTCCATAGGTGTATCAAGACGGAAAGGGCTGCTCCACGAATCTCCGCCATCGAGAGAGTAAGTAACTTCAAAATGAGTAATCGGCCCAGAATCTATGGACCAGCCCGCAATGGCGAGCGGGTATTTAACGTACATATTTTGTGTTACTCCCCATGGTTGTGCCGTCAGTTGTTGTTCTGGTTGCCAGTCACTGCCATTGGAAAAACTCCTCCGTAAAAAAATAGTACAACCAATGCCGATACACCCATACTTTGAATCACGCCATGTGAGATACAGGGAGTCCTTTTTGCTGCATACAAACGGGTCGCCGCTTCCGTAACCGTCATCGGAAGAAAACATTTCCGATGATGACCACGAAAACCCGACATCGGTACTTTGGAATCCAAATACCTCGGGTACCGGTGTATTAAACGTATCAAAATAATGTAGTCTGCCGGGAGAAAGAGTTATATCGTAATCATAGGCGATAAGTCTATCCGGATTAACTCTCCATTCAGCACCGTTATTGGTACTGATTAAGGTTCTCGTTCGAGTTCTTCCATACTGCCCCATTAATGCAATGGTATCGTTTCTAATTGTTGCTGGAGCCCATGGTGTGAAGATGGAATCTGTAATATCTCTTACATCCGACCACGTATCGCCGCGGTCTTCGGAATACATCATGTGTAATTTCGTTTCGCCGAAAGCATCATCACCACCAATGAAAAAAATAAACAGACGCGTTGCATTGACAAGAAGAGATAAACGATAAATATTTGTAAACGGAAACCTGACTGTATCTGTGATAAGGTCACGGAGAGATGAAAACGTTTCACCGTTATTTGTTGAGCAGTGATAAGGGAGGCGTACGAAAGGGGCATAATAGTCATACACAAGGTGTATTGTATCACCTTGAATCGCCATTTTTTGATCACCCGCTGGAAAATTTCCGGGTGAAATTTTTACGGCGGGAGACCACACAACACCACCTATTGTATCTTGAGTCAATGCAACTTCATTGTCTATCAGGATAAAAAATAATATGGGAAATACACTGAATCGCAGAGCGTAAAAGAGTATTTTTATTTTTTCCATAGCGTTGAGATTTCAAATTAACGTGCAAAATATAATCAACTCATGTCGCATTATCAACCGAGAAGTAATTGTTTTTTATTCCACTGTATTCCGATTGAGTATTGATGTTGTACAACAATTGCGACGAAAAAAAAGAAAGTTCTTTCGTAATCGGAATAATTTCTACGGGCAGCAATGGAAAAATGTTTTGCACTTTAAAATTATTTTGCTGCAATTGCGTTGCTATCACAGGCAAGCATACTTTGGAATACATTCCGCAGAGCGGATGAAGTTTTTCATTGAATGAGGGAATTTTTATCTCTGATGTGGATGAAAAATTGCAGATGTATTCGATGAGTTCTTTCGTGATAAACGGAACATCGCACGACACAATGAAACTCCATTGCGTTGATGTGAATGTAAGCGCAGTATATATTCCTCCAAGCGGACCGGCATTTTTAACAATATCTTCTTCAATATGGAGATTGAGAAATTCGTATTCCTTTTTTTTTTCAGCAACAATGATAACTTCGGAAAATATTCTTTTCATGATTTCTTTTATATACTGAATGAATGGCTTTCCATCCATCAACAGCAACGCTTTATCCTCGCCCATTCTCTTACTTTTTCCTCCCGCAAGTATTACACCCGTGCAATCACTTACCATAGCAACGGTGTTATAATTACAGAATCTCCCTGTTCAATTTTTTCTTTTTCTTTCGGAAAATGAATCAGGCAATTTGCAGATGTGAGCCCACCCAGCATGTGCGAATCCTGTCCTTTTGTTGCGTGGACAAAAATCTTTCCTTCGATATTGCGAAAAAATTTTCCGCGTACAAATTCCATGCGTCCCGCTTTTTTATGAAGCGGCTCCATCATAAGCGCAGAAAAAACTTCTTCGGAAATATTTCTTCCGAGCATTTTGTGCAACGCCGGTTTTACGAGCAAGTGAAACGAAAGCAACGCCGCAACAGGATTTCCCGGCAATCCGAATACTAATTTTTTTCCTTTTGCACCAAAGAAATTCGGTTTGCCCGGTTTCATTGCGACTCCCCAAAAATGCTGCGTTACGCGCAATTCTTTTAAAACATTTTTTACCAAATCTGTTTCGCCAACAGAAACGCCGCCTGATGAAATAACAACATCTGCTTTGTACAATGCGGCACGGAAAGCATTGAGCAAACTGCGTTTATCATCGCGCACACAAACAGCAAAGGCAGGATTCATTCCCATCGCTTGTATTGACGAAACAAGAGTGAATAAATTTGAATTGCGAATTTGTCCGTACTTCAGTTTTGCGCTTGGTGATTGCAATTCATTTCCTGTTACAATGACGGCAATTTTTGGTGAACGAATAATTTTAACTTTCGTGCGTCCGCATGTTGCAAGCATACCGATAACCGGAGGCGTAATAACCGTACCCACAGAAAGTACAAGCGCACCTTTGGTAAATTCTCCACCGCGCTTACGGATATTTTCTCCTTGCGTTATTTTTTTATGAATAATAACATCGGATGAATTTTCTTCGCAATCTTCATTCATTACAATTGCATCGGCATTGTTCGGAACAGGCGCGCCGGTAAGAATTTTCAATGCGTGATTTTTTTTCAGCAATAATTGTTCCGCATCTCCTGCGCGAATAGTTCCCTGTAATTTCAATTTTGCCTGCAACGATGTAATTTCACTGCTGCGAACAGCAAAACCATCTACTGCAGAAAAATCAAATCGTGGAATGGGTTCTGATGTAAAAATATTTTCTGCGAGAACGTTTCCCTGCGTTTCGGTAAAATATTTTTGCTGTGGAGGCAATACTGTTGTGTGTTCAAGTATGCAGTGGAGTGCGGTGGTAAAATCGAGCATTCGTTTTTATTTTTTTAATGCTCTAAAAATAGGAAAATTATTTCATCAGTACGAATTTTTTGGTCAATGACTGCTGAGCATCCAATGTTAATCGGTAAAAATAAATGCCGCTGGGAAAATTTGTTCCATCAAATTGAATGTCGTGTTTGCCTGCTTCCATTCTTTTTTGGTCAAGTAATATTTGTACTTCTCTTCCTAAAACATCGTACACTTTCAATGTTACTAATGTCGGATTACTAATGACAAATGACAATTTCGTTAGTGGATTGAACGGATTCGGGTAGTTTTGCGAAAGAGAAAATTTTTCCGCACTGTTATTTTCAAAAACGCCATCAGGAGACTGACTATATTTTAAAATAGTAAACTCCGTAAGGAATGAAGACGTACTCGTTCCTGCTACAATAATATTTCCGTTATTATCAAGGTGAATATACGTTGCAGAATCTGTAAATGAATCACCTCTGTCGTAAATCGCCTCCCATTGTTTTATGCCTTCTGTATTATATTTAAGAGTAAGAATATCAGCCGTGTATGAAAAAATATCCGGGCGTGTGTATCCTGTTACATAAATATTTCCACTGCCATCGTGCGTAATTGCGCACATCTTGTCGCTGGAAGAATTTTGTTCATTGTGTCGCGCTATCCATTTTTCGCTGCCATTGAAATCGTACTGAATTATTACAATATCTTGTGCCGTGCTGTCATTAAAACTTGTTCCTGCAACAGTGCAATTTCCTTCCGCATCAACTGTCAAGCATCGTGCGCGGTCAAGACTTTCTGATGTATCGGAATACGTTCGCGCCCATTGCAGAATTCCGTCTCCGCTATATTGCAACGTAGTAATATCTGTTGCGCTGCCTGTTCTTCCATACGTCGTGCCTGTTACATAAATGGTATTATTTGCAACAGCAATTCCGACTGCGCGGTCGAAGTAACTGCTGTCGCCATCAAATTCTGCACGCCATTGTTCCATACCAGACGGGTTGTATTTCACTGTTGCGAAATTAAAATCTGCGGAATCTGACCACGTTGTGCCTGTTACATACACATTCCCAACATTATCCAGCGCAAGCGCAGAAGCAAAATCGGAAGAATCTGTACTCCCGTTGAACAGCGAAACCCACTCTTCATTTCCATCGTTGGAATATTTCAGCGTAACAAAATCATTAAAACGGCTTCCGGGCATTTGTGCTGTTCCTGTTACAATAATATTTTCCAGAACATCAACAGCAATTGCAATGGGACTATCATTCTTATGCGCAGTACCATCATACGTTGCAACCCAAAGTTGCTCTCCCGCAGAGTTGTATTTGATTGTAGCAATATCTGTCCTGCTGTTTGTTCCCGCGCCGATAGTTCCTGTAACAAAGACATTATTTTGATTATCGAGAGCAATTGCAACTGCGCCATCATTGAGATTTCCTTCGCTGCTGTACCGTGTGCGCCATTCAATATTGCCTTCGCTGTTGAATTTCACTGTTACAAAATCCGCACTTGCGTTTTCATTATAACTTTTTCCTATTGCATATATATTTCCTGCGCCATCAATAGTTGATGCGGTGAGAATATCACGTGATGTATTTTCTCCACGATACACAGTTGCCCATTGTTGCATGCCGGAATTATTGTACTTTACGGTTGCAACATCATAATCACTTTCGGTTGTTTGGATTGTTGCGCATCTTCCGGCAATAATAATATTTCCCGTATTGTCTAAAATGACGTTCAGCGCTTCATCAAATTTCTGATGATTGCCGTCGTATGTTGCTTTCCAAAGTTCATTTCCGTTTGGCGCATATTTTACCGTTTCAAAATCACCTGACGATGCGCCGCTTCCGTAGCCTGTTATAAACACATTTCCCGTATCGTCAACAGTGAGCGCATACGCTTCTGATTCTGCAACCCCGTTTTTGACCCAATCACGTGAGCCATTGGGCTTATATTTTATGACAAGTGAAGTAAATTCGTTGTTTTCTTCTGTCCACGTCGAGCCCGCAATAAATACATTTCCTGCAGTATCAATATCAAGTCCGTACACGATATCATCGGTAGTGCCGGGACCATCATATTTTCGCTCCCATATTTTGGTTCCATTCGATTTATATTTTATGATGCCAATATTGAAAAAGTAACTATCGAAATCAAAAAGAGTTCCTGTTACAATTACATTAGTATCTTTATCAAGTGCAATGTACAAAGCCTCATCATCACTTATACCACTCTCCGTAAATGATTTCGTCCAAAGAAGTGTGCCGATGGATGAATATTTTTGAGTAATAAAATCTATATCATCTTCATTAGAAAAATAACTGTACCCTGTAATGTAAATATTATTGTTATCATCAAGCGCCATTGCATTTCCTTCGTCAGCATCATCAAGCGGACCATTGTAAAATACTTCCCAAAACATCGTTCCAACCGCGCTGTACTGTGTGAGCAATAAATCGCTAAAATCGTTGCCGAGAACAACAATATTTCCATCCGACGTGATTTCAAGATCGGCTACGCCAGCATAATGTTTATCTGTGCTCCAAAGAAGATTTCCCTGCGGTGAATATTGCATCAGCGTGTATTCCGTCCATTCAGCCCCATAGACAACAACAATATTTTGCGATGAATCAATTGCTATTTTGGCAATTGTGGATGTACTTTTTGTAACATTATCATTCTGAATTTTCCATAACTGATTACCGCTTGCATCGTATTTTATAAAACGCATACTTCCTTTTCCAAACAGTACGTGTATGGCGATAACATACACATTGCCATCTGCATCGCCAATCATATCCAGCGGAATATCATTCACGGGATATAAATCGCTTCCATAGTGAAGTTCTTTGAGCAAGTAAACGCTGTCGCTTACATAAGTATTGTTGGAATTATGCGGCGTATAATTTTTATATTCACCGCGCTTGTGTTTCAATTCGCGGTGAAGTCTTTTTTGTTTTGAGAGTGCAAGACTAAATCCCAGTATTACAATGATAAGGAAAAAGACATGTGTTCGTAGATACATAATTAATTTATTTCATTATCACTAATTTTTTTACAGCGGTAAGTTTTTCATTGATGCTCAATCGGTAGAAATAGATGCCGCTTGCAATCGTACTTCCATCAAATTGTACTTCATGTTTGCCTGCATCCATTTTTTCATTTTGCAGTAACGTTGCAATTTTTTGTCCGAGAGTATTATAAATTTTCAATGTTACGTTTCCGGTCGTTGCTAAGGAAAAACCAATTGTTGTTTTGGGATTGAATGGATTGGGATAATTTTGTGAGAGTGAGAATTTTTGCACTTCATTTTCTTCTGCAACACCTGTGAATGTTTGCTCGTATTTGAGTATCGTGAATTCTGTAGTATGCAAATAACTCGTTCCAGTATATATAACATTATTATCATTGCCAATAATAGTAGTGCGAGGTTCTTCCGTGGAATTTGTTCCTTTTGCATAATTCGTATTCCATTGATGTATTCCGGTTGCATTAAATTTTGCTATGATAATTGTACCACCACGGAGATTCGTTCCAGAGAGATAAATATTACCGTGTGCGTCGTGTATCATCGGATTGTAATAGTTGTAAATTCTTATATCCTTAAAAACAGTTTGCCAGAGTATCGCACCTTCCTGAGAACAACTCACTAATAAAGCATCAGCTAAATAGTAATTCGTAAAAATTGCGGCTCCTGTAATAATAATTTGTCCATTTGTATTTATCATGATTGACTTCGCATTAATAATCTGGTAAGTTGAATCAGAGAAATCTTTTACCCATTCCAATGTTCCATTTGCGCTATAACACAGCACCCTCATTGTTGGTCTTATTGAGCCTTCCTTCGTAGTGCCGGTAACAAAAACTTTCCCTTCGCTTGAAGAGGTGATTCCGTATGCTTTGTCAATGTAGTTTGTATCGCTGTTGTATGTTCTGTGCCAGAGTTCGTTTCCCTGTGCGTCATATTTTAACGTCAGATAATCATATTTGTTGGCATCCATCCATGTCGTTCCTGCTATGTAAATATTGCCTGCATTATCCATCGAAAATGCAATTGCTTTATCGGTTGAATCTGTTTCACCGTTATATAATTTCACCCACTCTTCATTGCCTAATGGAGAGTATTTTACTATTACAATATCGGTATTAAAGTTTGCTCCGTTAATAACATTCGCAACGACGTATGCATTGCCTGCATTATCCACTGAAATTCCAACCGGATGATCACTTTTCCCTGAAGTTCCTCCAAATGTTTTAACCCATAATTGTTCACCATTTGTGCTGTACTTTATTATTACGCAATCTGCTGTATCATTATTACTTTTTCCGGTAACAAACACATTACCTCCATTATCTAATACAATCGCGACTGGCTCATCATGCTTGCTCCCAGAACTGCTATATCGCATACTCCACTCAATAGAATCATTTGCAGAATATTTTATCGTTATAATATCTTTAGTCTGACTTGAATTATAATCTCTACCTGTTACGTAGAGATTACCGGAGTTATCCATCACCGAGGCAATAAGGACATCTATAGATATTTTTTCACCCGCATAAATTGTATCCCAGTATAATGTTCCATCAGAATTATATTTTATGTTGACGATGTCATAGGTACCATACGAATTCAATGTTGTCGCTCCAAGAACATGTATTTTATTGGAATGTTCAACAGCAATTTTTAACACTTCATCATTATTTTGATTCGGACTGTCATAATAAGTACTCCATTGTTTTGTACCATTCGGACTATATTTTATCAATGCAATATCCGTTGATGCCTGCGCGTATTTATTCCCACCAGCATAAAAATTTCCGGAGTCATCAACAGCAATGCTGTATAATTCATCAGCGGTAGTATCATAATTTATCCAATATCGGGTGCCGTTCGGCTTGTAATTAATGACAAAAGATTGTGGATTTCCCTCTATAGTGCCACAGATTATTACATTCCCATTCGTGTCTGTGGCAATATCGGTAACAACATCGTTATACTCGGTTGCACTGTTAAATATTTTCATCCATATCTGGTTGCCCGAAGAATTATATTTTATGGTTCTTACATCTATTTTTTCATATTCGAAATTATACGATGTTCCGGTAACAATTACATTTTCACTCTTATCAACACAGAGTGCAATTGCTTCATCATCGTTTTCGTTATTACCTGTATTTTGTACTACCCATTGCAATTCTCCCGCAACCGAATATTTCAGAGTTACAAAACTGGCATTTTCCACCGATACATCATAATAATATCCACACACGTAAACATTTCCTGTTTTATCAACTTCAATAGCGTATCCCTCTGCATTATCGTCATTGGAAGGCGTATAAATTTTTTCCCAATTCTCTGCGCCTGATTGCGAGAATTGTGAAACGACTATATCTCCATTTGCATTGGAAGAAAGTACATCAATATTGCCAAATTTATCAATCGCTATACTTGTTCCGTAATTTTGTTTTTGTACGTTCCAAAGCAATGTACCATTACTATCATACTTAGATAACCAGAACGGAGAGGAATAGTCATTCAACATTACTACTATTCCATTGCCGGTAAATAATTCTATACATCCCTTGTCAGAATAAAAAAAAGCACAATATATTTTCCAGCATTCAGTTCCATCAGCAGCATATTTCAAGAGAAACACGTTTGAAGAGTCTGCTCCGTCAGAACTCACTAACACGTAAACATTTCCCAGTGAATCAACTTTTAAATCTAACGGTGTCTCATTAACGGGATACAATTTACTCCCATAGTGAAGTTCTTTGATTAAGCGGACACTATCATTACTTACATAGTTCCGTGATTCTTCTGTTGGAGCGTTTGATTGCAGAACAGAAGTTTGATTATTTCGATGTCTGTCTTTTTTATGTTGAATTTTATCACGCAGAAATTTTCTGTGCGGTCTATCTGTTTGAGAATATACTGTTGATTCAAAGGCAGAAAATAATATTGCTACTATTACTACAAAAATAATTTTATACATAAGAAATTTATCCTCACGATTAGTAATGAAAAAAACTACTTCAGAATTACAAACTTTTTGGTCTCGGAAAACTTTTCATCCACACTTATACGATAAAAATAAACGCCGCTGGGGAGTGTGCTTCCATTAAATTGTATTTCGTGCTTTCCTGCTTCCATTTTTTCATTGTTAATGAGCATTTCAACTTCCTGTCCGAGTGTATTGTAAATTTTCAATGTTACAATCCCGGCGGTCTGCAACGAAAAACCAATTGCTGTTTTGGGATTGAATGGATTGGGATAATTTTGTGAGAGTGAGAATTTTTGCACTTCATTTTCTTCTGCAACACCTGTGAATGTTTGCTCGTATTTGACTATTGTGAATTCTTTTGTATAACTTGAACTTGTTCCTGTTATAATTACATCCCCTGCTCCAATAATAAAAATATTATTAGGAGAATCATAGTAAAGGGGAGTTCTTCCATAGAGTGCTCTCCATTGTTCGATGCCATAGGCATTATATTTAACAATAAAAATATCACCACCATTTCTTGTGGTGCTGCAAAGATAAATATTTCCGAATCCATCGTTGGATTGTGCAGCCGCAGTTACACCGTTATAAGCAGTACCGCCATTCCACTGTTGCCAAAGCAGCTCCCCTGTCAAAGAATAGCAAAGTAAATATACTTCAACATTATCATAATTGATATAACGGCTTCCTGCAATAACAATGTGGTTATTTGAGGCTAATGCAACAGAATTAATTCGTAGATATGCAAGTAGTGTATCATCGAAGTTTTGTACCCATTCCAATGCGCCATTGACATCAAGACAAAGTGTTATAATATTTTTATGAGAATAATTATACTTCCCTGCAGTTCCAGAAATAATTACCTTCCCGTCATTTGTTACTATAATTCCGGATGCAACATCATAGTAATTAGAATCGCTCTTGAACGTTTTATGCCAATGCTCATTTCCCTGAGCATCGTACTTAACAATAAGGAAATCGTAGTATGAAGAATCCGTCATTGTTGAACCAGCGAGATAAATGTTTCCCGAATTATCTATAGTAAATGATGATGCAATATCAACAGAATCCATTTCTCCGTTATATATTTTCACCCATTCTTCACTACCGTCAGGAGAATATTTTATTGTTGCAATATCTGCATTGCGATTCGATCCATTAATAATATTCGCAATTACGTATGCATTGCCTGAATTATCAGTAGCAATTCCAATTGGAGCATCTTTTCTACCAGATGTCCCTCCGTAAGTTGTTACCCACAATTGTTCTCCTGATGGGCTGTACTTAATTGTTACACAATCGGAATATATTACGCCGGTAACAAACACATTTCCCACGTTATCTACTGCAATTGCAGTGGGCGCATCATAATTGTAACCCGGACTGCTATAGCGAGCAATCCATTCTATAGAATCATTTGGAGAATATTTTATAGTTAAAATATCAGACGTCATGCTTGAATTATAATCTGTACCTGAGACATAGAGATTCCCTGCAGCATCCATAACGGATGCGTTCAGAGAATTATTTGAAATCGGCTTTCCGATATAGTATAGAACTCCCAACTGTAATCCATTGTAATTATATTTAAGAGTTACTATATCATTGGCAATTTCATACACTGAAATCCCTGAGACTCCCACGAGAAATACATTACGTTCACTATCCAGCATTATCTTTATTGGAATATCATCTTTATGGTATCTTCCGTCGTATGTAGCACTCCATATCTTTGACCCATCGGTATTGTATTTTACTATTGCCATATCACTTAAATTATTTTTAATGACAAATCCTCCTGAATAAAAATTTCCCGAATCATCTGCTACAATTGTTGTTAATTCCGTAATGGAAGTATCCATAGTGAACCAATCACGAGTCCCATTGGCTTTATATTTTATAATGAGAGAAGCATCATATGAAACGGCGCCGCAAACAGCAATATTTCCCGTTGTATCAACGTCAACATCGTAAACATAATAATAATCATCTATATTATTACTAAATTTTTTTGACCACAATTTTGTACCTGAAGCGTTGTATTTCACCGTTGTTATCTCTTCCCCGAGAGACTCTACACTATACGAAACGCCCGTGATAATGACATTATTTGATTTATCGCACACAATAGCGAAAACTTCATTGTGATAATCACCCCCCGGAGAATACTGCTTTTCCCACAGTAATGTTCCGTCAATAGAATATTTTAGTGTTAGAATATTTGTAACATCTTCATCTCCAATATGCCCTCCAATGTAAATATTTCCTCCATTATCAACGGACATAACGTTTGCTTTCGCTGTATTAAACCCTGTTATAGTGTATTCCTCATCCCACTGCTGCTCACCGGATAATGAAAACTGTGTAATTATAATTTTTCCCCAGTTGTCATCAAATGAAAGAACATCTATATTCCCATAAGCGTCAAGAAATAAATCTCTTCCTCCATATTGCTTATAAACACTCCAAAGCATTGTCCCCTCGTTGTCATATTTAACCAATGTATAATCTTGCTCACTATAACCGAACATCACGACAATATTATCATTACCGTCCAATGCAACGCGCCCGATATCCGGAAAATCAGATGGATAGTTTTGCTTCCAAATAATTGAGTCATTTGATGCATATTTTATAAGAAGTGCTATGGGCACATTTTCTTCTAATGAACTCCCTAATACATATCTATTTCCCATCGCATCTATTTTCATATCCAATGCATAATCATCCACAGGATATAAATCGCTTCCGTAGTGAAGTTCTTTGATAAGTCGTACACTATCGTTGCTGGCGCTATTGCGTGATGTAGTAGTTGGGGAATTGTGTTGTTGCTGCGTGTGGTTATTTTTCAATGCACGGCGTTGTTCTAAGCGTTCGCGCAAATGCTTACGATGCGGCGATTGTGCAGAAAAAAGCGGTGAGGCAAAGTGCATCATCGCAATCAGGGAGAATATAAAAAGATGTTTCATAGCTGTTGCTTCCGTAAAAATTAAAAAATGATGTACACGTGATTTTACCTAATGTTAAAAAAATACGGGTGTAATTTACAATCTTTTTTACGCGATTCCAAGGGAGAGAACAATTTTTTTTATTGAAATGCCAATTTATTTTTGTGGTAAAAAAAGATACAAAAGTATGGTAGGAAGATGGGAAAACACTTTTGAGATGTTACGGGATGTTGTTATATTTTGCCCCATTAAATTATAGCAAGGAGAGCTCGCCTAATGGTATGGCAGCAGTCTTGAAAACTGCCGTCAGCAATGACGTGGGGGTTCGAGTCCCTCGCTCTCCGCAAATAAAAAAACCCGATTTCTCTGCTGGAAATCGGGTTTTGCTTTTCTCTACGTGTAATTCTAAATTTTCTATTTCATCAACAAAAGTTTCTTCGTTTCAGATACGGTGTTTACTGTCAAGCGGTAAAAATACACACCGCTTGTTAAATTACCTGCATCAAATTGAATTTCGTGTTCGCCTGATTCCAATTGTTCGTTGCTCAATAATGTTGCGACTTCTCTTCCAAGAACATCGTACACTTTCAACGTTACTAATGACGAATTACTAATAACAAATGACAATGTCGTTTGCGGATTGAACGGATTCGGATAATTCTGCAGCAACATTGTATTTTTGGGTTCAGCATTTTTTGTGTCGGAAATATATTCCTGTTCATTTTCTTTTTGCGGAAGTTCTTTTACAATACCAATATCAGCCGCTGTTTTTCCTCCTGTTAATCGAATTGCATACGGATATTTTTTTGCCGAATAGGCAGAATCAATAACAAAACTGTTCGCTGTCATTGTTTCATAGAATCCTTCGTTAATGCGTTGTAAAATATTTTTTACAAATACATCGAGATTTTCCCACGCCGCAACATTATTGACACCAAGCGCTTGCCAATACGTCATCGCGCTGTCATAATATTTTCCAATGGACGAAAGCGTTTTTCCATTCATTGCTCTTCCTGCAAATGTAATTGCTGTATCGAGCACAAGCGCACCAAACCTTTTCGGCGTAACTGAATCACGGCTTGCAAGTAAATTCAAATTGAACATAATGCCCTGCTCTAATGCAATATTGTTATACGTTTTACGGTCAGCTGAAATTAATTTAGAAAGTTTTTTCGTCTTCTTTCCCGCAACACGTAAAGAATCAAGCGGATATGATTTTCCTGTATGCGCAGAGGTAAACATTTTTCCCATCGTTGATGCTTTTTTGTATGCAATCCATCCGTATTGTTTTGCCATTGCAGAATTTGTTTGTTCATATCCGAGAAATGTAGCGCCTGCTTTTCCTAATTTATAAAATTCTGCATTGAGCGCAGTTAAGTGATTGGGAATACCTGTGCGCGGATTCGGTATATTTTTTTGCGCAAGTGCATCTTCTGCTTTGAATGTGCGAAATTTTGATGTGCCTTGAAAATTTCCGAAATCTTTTCCCACTACATCGTTTCCTGCAACTTCAAAACTATATGCCGCAGTATTTGGTAATGTTTGAATCCATCCTGACGGCAACTCCTCTGTTACCGTGTAATTACCTGCAAGTACATTTTCAAAAAGATACATTCCGTTTTCATCGGAAAATACTGTATCCTCTTTCGCACCGCTTAAAATTATTTTCCAGTTTTCCAACACAATGTCAGAAACATCTTTGATGCCATTGCCATTTGCATCAGAAAAAATTGTTCCGCTGACAGAACCAAGCAACACAATACCAAAATTATTTTCTGCAGAAATATTCCCGCTTGTTATATCAACGGAATATGTGAACGGCGAAACAGGCATAGTCTGCAACCATCCGTTTTCGATGATGAGTATGAGTGTATAATGTTCCGGAAGGAGTTCTGCAAATTCATAAAAACCATTTTCATCCGTAAACGTAGTGTCGCTGCTACTCAATGCAACGCGCCAATCCGAAATACCGATTTCACCTTCATCGTATGTTGCATTATCATTTGCATCATTGAACACGAGTCCGCTGATGCTTCCTGTTTGAATACTGCCGAAATTTTTCTCTGCCGCAATTGTGCCGCTTGAAATTGCAACAGTGTATTCGCCTGTTGTTTGAATCCATCCCGATTGCGCAACTTCATTGATTGTATAATTTCCTGCAGTTAAATTTACAAATGAATAATTGCCATCAACATCCGTAAGTGTTGAATCATTTTTTACGCCGGTCATTTTTATTTTGCGATTCTGCACACCGCTTTCCCCGACATCGTAAATGCCGTTGATGTTCTCATCGTTAAAACTTTTTCCGTTGATTGTTCCATAGTGAAAATTGCCAAAATCTTTTTGCGAAGAAATTGTTCCGCTCGTAATTGCAACAGAGTACGTTCCTGCGGATGGTTTTGTTTGCACCCAGTCGCTTTGCAACGCCTCACTCACAGTATAATTTCCAACAGAAAGGTTTGAAAAAATATAATTGCCATTTGCATCAGTAAACGCAGAATCATTTTTCGCTCCGTTCAATTTTATTTTCCAGTTAACAAGTGCCGGTTCACCATTATCAAAATTTCCATCGCCATCGTTGTCGTCAAATGCTGTTCCGGAAATTATTCCGTATTGGAAATTGCCGAAATTTTTTGAAGTAAAATTACTTCCACTGGCAATTGCAACGGAGTACACTCCGGGATTTGGAGGAAACGTTTGCAGCCATCCGCTTTGCGACACTTCGCTTACCGTATAACTTCCTGCATTCAAATTTATAAAAGAATAATTTCCGCTTCCATCTGTTACAACAGAATCTGTTTTGGCGCCGCTTAATTTTATTTTCCAGTTTGCAATGCCGTTTTCTCCCGCATCTTTTGCGCCGTTGCCATTAATGTCATTAAATTTCATTCCGCTAATTGAGCCAACCTGATAATTGCCGAAATTTTTTGAAGAAAAATTACTGCCGCTGACAATAGCAAGCGAATACGTTCCGGGCGCAACAGGCATTGATTGTGTCCATCCGCTTTGCAACACTTCGCTGACAGTGTAACTTCCTGTAAACAGATTTGCGAATGTATAATTTCCATTTACATCTGTAACCACTGAATCACTTTTTGCGCCGCTCAATTTTATTTTCCAGTTTTGCAATCCGGTTTCACCGCCATCAAGCGTACCATTTCCGTTTGTATCGTTGAATAATTTTCCTGTAATGCTTCCGTTTTGAAAATTGCCAAAATCTTTTCCGCTGAGTGTATTGCCGACAGTAATAGAAATACTGTACGTTGTAGGAGCAACCGGCATCGTTTGCGAATAGCCGCTTTGCACAACTTCACTCAATGTATAATTTCCTGCGGGCAAATTATTTATGGTATAAACTCCGCTTGCATTTGTTGTCGCAGAATCGCTTTTTGTACCGCTCACTTTTGCTTTCCAGTTTTGCAAACCATTTTCTCCGACATCTTTTATGCCATTGCCATTTGCATCAAGAAAAATTGTACCTGTTACAGCGCCGGTTGTTGGCACTTCCGAAGCAAGTAAAAACGTTACGCCGTTCGTAATGAGTTTTTTCGCCGCAACAGTATCTGTCATTGAACCAATTGCAAATGATGAGTAAATCACTGCCGCAGAATTTACATTTGTATTATTATCCCACACAATAATGCTCGCTTTTCCTGCTTGCGCACTCCAACCTCCGACAATTGTTGCGCCGCCATCGCTTGGCATTAATGTTACAGCATCTTTATCTGCATAACTTGTGCGCGTGGTAAATGCAAAAGGCGATATTAAAATATTCGGCGTTGTAAATATTGCGTGCGATGGAACAGTAAAATTCACATCGCCCGAAGAATTATCCGTTGACCATGCGCTATCGTGCATAACACTTTGGCGAAATGTTTTATCAAGTTCGCCAGAAGTTTGCCAGCGAAAATCATAACCCAGTTCACCGCCTTCGAGCCAAATCTTTTTTCCGCTTTGCGCTCGTCGTATCAAAGCCGTGCGAACATCAGCGCGTCGCATTGGGTCTGGTGCAATTCCGCTCGATGCAATAACGACATCATAATTATTGAACGTCGAAGTATCAACCTGTGCAATGAGTTTTACTGTTATGGTGTAACTTGCAGCAGTCAGTGCAGTGAAAAATAAATTTGTCGAAACGCTGTTCACGGCTTTATTATCATACACTTCAAACAATCCTTTTTCCGTAAACATTTTAAATACGCCGCCCGTTGTATCATCATTTATGACGAGAATATTACCCAGCGTATTGATGATAAAAAACTTGTTGTATCCATTTGCAGGCGATGAAACAACATTGTGATTGGAAGAATTATCCCGCGCTGTAATTTTATAAAATAAGGAATCGCCAAGCGCAAGCGTTGTGGTATCAATAGTTAAAAACCCTTCGTAGTTGCCATTCACAAGCGTTAAATTGAACGCGCCGGAATTGGCAGGAAGATTTTTGTAATAATTTACCCACACAGATTCTATGCCGCTTGCATCAGTAATGTTTGCAGATATTTTTACAGGGAAATTTTTCTTCGACTGATTGTTCAGAGATGAATGTGAAATAACGGGAGCAACAACATCCGCCTGCACGGAAAAAGAATTGTAATTTGTCGGTGCATTTGCAGGATGTGTTGCTGTTCCTCCTGCATTATCTTTTGCAATAATGTAATAACGATAATTTGCCGTTGCACCATTGCCGGGAATATTTGCCGCATATTCATTTGCATTTCCTGTTGCCGTCATCAAAAGAGAATCGGTGAATGAAACTCCGCGCGTCCAAAAAACTTTGAGTGAATTTGTATTTAACGGAGAACCGCCCGAAATTATTGTTGCTTTTACCTGATACGGTCCATTGAGATTTTCTGAATTGGAAAGAGGTGTATGCGTAATTTGAGGAACGTAATCATTTGCATTGACGAAATTACGCGCGGAAAATCTTGCAACGAGTTGCTGCACGTGCGCTCCTGCAAAAATATCACGGTCTGCCTGAATTATTGCCTGCGCATTCTGCACCATTGTCGGCGATGAAGAAAGATAGTAATGACTTTTTATGACAAGTTTATCCATTACTGCACGACCTAAATCGTCCCACAATTCCATCAAAGGCGCAGACCAGAGTTGTCCTGCCTCGTGTACTTCCCAACTTGAAACTCCACCTGCGGGATATGAACGCGCATCATTTAACGGACGTCCGCTCCACACTGTTCCTGTTGCATCGCCATCGTATCCTGCATCCCACGTAAAAAAGAATTGTCGTCCGAAATTATTATTCACTGCACGCGAAATACTTCCGCCCCAGTAATCGCCAAACCCTTCGCCAAGTCCGCCTGTTTCTCCGCCGCCCCAACTTGGTTTTATGCCATCCTGAATGGCATGTCCGTATTCGTGCCAGACAACATCGCCATCTTCTCCGTCATCAACGCCGCCTTCTCCCCATGCAAGGCGATTAGAACTCGGAATAAAATGAGAATTATCCGCTCCGCTTAACCCATGCGGGTCACATTCAATCGGAAAATTATGGATGCTGTCAAATCCCATTGATTGCAAATACCGTTGAATAGAATCTATCCAGAAATACACATTCACCTCTTCAAAATTTTGCTGCGCGCGTGTAAAGCGAAATGAATCAGGATTGGCGGGCGTTGCAAATGTTTCTGTCGGCGATTCAAAATCAAGAAGTTTGCAATGCGGTCCTTCAAGTTTATACACGCCGCCGGTCAGCGTAATTCCTTTTAATGAAACAAGCAATCGTGCCGCAGTAAGTTGCGGTGAATCTCCGTCGCTGTTATCTGTGTAACCGCTTGTGCCGTAATTTTGTCCCGAACTTGTCAACGGGTCAACGTTCCACACGTAACCGCTTCCTGTTGTCTTCTCTTCATATTTTGCATTGTCGTGTGAAGAAATAATTTCACCGTTATGCGCATCAATAAATATTTCCCAATCGCCAAGCGGCTCTTCAGTTGCAATGGAAATACGATAGGCAAGTTTTGGCGTTTCCTCTTCGGCGTACACCATCAAAGCAGAAGAAGGTTCGCCAAGTAATTTTCCTGAAACTTTTAGAAATTCTGATGCAATCTGAAATGCTGTTTTACTATCAAGCGAAGGAGTGGTTGCAATTTCACCGACAAATTTGTAATTGCTCGAAACAAATGTTACGAAATGTTCTTTATTAATATTGACGACAATACTGCCGCGATACACCGGCACATCGTGTACTGTTTGAAAAAATTCAACGTGCGAAACGCTGAGATTTTCTGAAACTTTTGCCTGAAGAAGTCCGCGCTGGTTTTTATCAATGCGTAACTTATCCGCATTCTCGCGAAGATATGCCCGCGCTATTTCAACGGGAGTTCCTGAATACGGACCGGCATTGACATTGAATAGTGTGCGGGGAATTCCTGAACGCTCATCAATTTCTGCATTGTGAACGTGCACAATATGCGTTGGCGGTATCACATCCTGCGCGCGCGGAATTCCTTTTTTCGGCGCTTGCGAATATGATAGCGAGGTTATTAAAATAATTGAGCAGAGTAAATTGGTAAAAATATTTTTCATTAGTGTTTCCCCCGAACGGAGTGTGTATAAAATTGGACGGTGAAGATAAGAAAAGATGAAGGATGGGGAAACTGTACCAACGCTGGATTTGATAATCCGCACGGAAAAAGGGAGTTTTTGTTTTTGAAGTTTGAATTTTTATTCGCTATGTTTGATTGTCTTTTTAGCAAACCAAATCCGGTCACAGTTACTATTCCTTACGTATTTCAAAGGAACAATTTATGGAAACACCACTCCGCATACTTCTCATCGAAGATAATGAACTCGACGCAGTACTCATCGAACGGGAATTTAAAAAATCCAACATAGATTTTATTCTCACACGCGTTGAAGAGAAAGAAACATTTCTGCGCGCACTCAATGAATTCCATCCCACTATAATTATTTCCGATTATCACCAGTCAGAATTTTCTGCACTCGATGCGCTGCAACTGATGAAGCAGGCACAATGCGACATTCCCTTCATCGTTCAGACGGGAACAGGAAACGAAGAACTCGCGGTCGAAATTTTAAAAGAAGGCGCAGATGATTACATTCTCAAAAAACATATAATACGTATTCCTTTTGCAATTGAATCAGTGCTGAAGAAAAAAGAATTATTACGGGAAAAGAAGCGTGCAGAAGAAAAAGAAAAAGAAGTGAATAAAAGAATCGTAACTATTATTGAAGGTATAAACGATGCATTCATAACGCTTGATGCAAATTGGCGCTACACATATCTCAATGCAAAGGCGGCAACACTTTCGCAACGACAGCCGGAAGAGTTACTGGGGAAAAACATCTGGGAGGAATTTCCTGAAACGGTCGGGAAAGAATTTTACAAAGCATGTTATCAGGCGGTTGAAACACAACAACAGATGTTTGCGGAAGTGTACTATGAACCAATTTCCAAATGGTTTGAGAACAGAATCTTCCCTACGAAAGATGGACTCTCCGTTTTTTATCAGGATATAACGGAAAGAAAAAAGACAAAAGAACAAATCCAACTTCTTGCCCATAGTGTAGAACAAATGAATGAAATTATGGTTATAACAGATTTGAACGACCATATCACCTTTGTCAATAATTCCTTCACGCGGTTATTTGGCTACACTCCTGATGAAGTGCGCAACAAACATGTTTCTATGCTTCTTTCTGCAAAGGTAAGTACAGCAGAGCATCAAAAAATTCTGGCTCTGAACAGAACAGAAACGTGGAGCGGTGAATTGTGGAATAAAACCAAAGACGGACGGGAGTTATTAATTTACCTGCGCACAAGCAGAATTTATGATACACACGGAAATGTTATTGCGTTAGTTGGTATAGCGGAAGACATTACCGAACAAAAACAGATAGAAGAAAAATTACTCGCTTCCGAAATGCGTTATCGTCGTCTCTTTGAAGCCGCGAAAGATGGCATTTTGATTCTCGATGTTGATTCGGGCGAGATAAGAGATGTTAATCCGTTCCTGATAGAGATGCTCGGTTATTCGCACGAAGAATTTCTCGGAAAACAACTATGGGAAATCGGGCTGTTCAAAGATATCGTAGCAAACAAAGATGCCTTTCTGAAATTACAAAATGAAAAATATGTTCGCTATGAAAACCTTCCACTGGAAACAAAGGATGGGCATACAATATGGGTGGAGTTCGTCAGCAATGTCTATGATGTTGGTGAAAAACAAGTAATCCAATGCAACATCCGCAACATTACGGAACGATGGCACGCAGAAGAAGCATTGAAAGAAAATAAATTCCAATTGGAAATGGCAATCCGCGGATCAAACACCGGTTTGTGGGATTGGAATCTGAACACAAACAAAGTGTATTTTTCATCCGAATGGAAAAAACAGATTGGCTATGACGATTGGGAAATAACGAATGATTTTTCTGAATGGCAAAGCAGAGTGCATCCTGACGACCTTGAACATGCGCTGTTAAAAGTAAACATGTTTCTGGAAAACCACTCTCCTGATTATGAAAATGAATTTCGCTTCCGGCACAAAGACGGGAGTTATCGCTGGATTCTTGCAAGGGCATCGTTACTCCATAATGCAGAAGGAAAACCTGAGCGAATGCTTGGTTCGCACGTGGATATTACCGAACGAAAATATGCCGAAGAAGAACTCAAAAAATCAGAGGAGAACTATCGCAAAATGCTGGATAGAATCTCTGATGCATTTATTTCATTTGATACCAATTGGCGTTATACTTATCTGAATAAAAAAGCCGCCGCTATTGTAAACAGAACACCCGAAGAATTAGTTGATAAAAATGTATGGGAAGAATTTCCTGAATCTGTCGGACAGCCCTTTCACAAAGCATACTACGATGCTATGGCGACGCAGCAATATATTTTTTTGGAAGAACATTACCCTCCTCTCGGCAAATGGTTTGAAAATCATATTTATCCATCGCACGACGGATTATCCGTGTTTATTCGCGATACAACCGAACAACAAAAAGCAAAAATAAAATTACGCCAATCCGAAGAACGTTTCTCCAGCGCGTTCCATGTGGGTCCTGCAGGAATGACCATTACGCGCATTGCGGATGGAACATTTCTTGACGCGAACGAATCTTTTCTGAATATGTTTGAATTTACAAGAGAAGAAGTTATTGGGCACACAACATTAGAATTAAACATACTCAGACCCGCAGTGCGTAAAAAACTTATTGATGACCAGATTGCATCGGGGGGATTGCGTGCATCTGAACTTGTTGCACACTCGAAATCCGGCAAACTCATTCATATTCTCTTTTCGTCAAAACCGATTGTGCAGGATGGTGAATCGTTACACATTACGATAATGATTGATATTACCAAAAGAAAACAGTTGGAAATGGTATTAGCCGAAAGCGAACAACGTTTTCGCAGAATTTTTGAAGACGCTCCTTACGGCATTGCAATGGCTGATTTATCCGACGGACGGTTTTTCAATGTGAATAAAGCGCTCTGTGAAATGTTGGGATACACTGAAGTGGAATTGAAACAATTAACATTCCGAGATGTTACACATCCTGATTTTCACACGCAGGACGCGGAAGCAGTTTCGATGTTGAAAGAAGGACACATACAGAAGCATTTTACGGAGAAGAAATATGTGAAGAAAAACGGCGACGAAATATGGGGTGTGCGCGCTTTAACAAAAATTCAACACGCAGACGGTAACACTTTTTATGCGCTTGCGATAATTAAGGACATCACCCAACGCAAACACGATGAAGAACTATTGCAACAGCAAAAGAATGAATTGCACAAACTGACCGAGCAATTGCTTGTAACGCAGGAAAACGAACGCAAACAAATTTCGCACGAACTGCACGATGAAATGGGGCAATCGCTGACAATGATGAAAATAAATATCGAATCGCTCAGCAATGAATTGAAAACAAATTCTTCCAGCACGGTGCAGCACAAACTGGCAATGCTGACATCATTAAGCGAAACCGTTCTTGACCAGATTCACGAAATGACACTCGAACTCCATCCCTCTATGCTTGATGATTTGGGATTGCTGCCGACATTGCGCTGGTATCTCGATAAGTTGTCCAAACAAATAAATATTACGCCGCATATTAGTACCAAAAATCTTGAACTGCGATTACCTGCACATATTGAAATTGCACTCTACCGCATTCTACAGGAAGCAACGACCAATATTGCAAAGTACGCAGAAGCAAAAAATGTAACGGTAGAAATTTCTCGCAATGCATCAACGCTTGAGATGCTCATTGCAGATGATGGAAAGGGATTTGCACTGAAGGAAATTGAACAGCGCACACCGGAACATTTCGGCATCGGCATTATCGGAATGAAAGAGCGTGTTTCTTTGCTGAACGGAACAATGCGTATCGAAACCGAAACAGGCAAAGGAACAAAGATTATTATTCAATTGCCGATGGGCATTGCATGACAAATAATACTTTTTCCGATGTTCCATAATTATAAATACTTTCATAACCACACCACCACGTATGCAAAAAATAAAAGTACTGCTCGCCGATGACCACGAAATAGTCCGTCAGGGATTGCGTTCACTGCTGGAACAAACAATGGATATCGAAGTCATCGCAGAAGCGGAAGATGGCAAAGAAGCCGTATTAAAAACAGAACAATTTCTCCCCGATGTTGTCGTAATGGATATCGGTATGCCCACGCTGAACGGTATTGAAGCAACGCGGCAAATCAAAAAAATGTATCCCGATATTTTTATTCTCATCCTGACAATGCACGCAACGGAAGAATACATCGCGCAAATGCTGCACGCAGGCGCATCCGGCTACATCCTGAAAAAATCCGCCTATCAGGAATTACTGCAAGCCATCCGCGCAGTCCACAAAGGTCATTCCTATCTCAGTCCGTCTGTTTCCAAAAAAGTGCTCGACGATTATTTAGACCGCACAAAAGAAATGTTTGCAAACGACCCGTACGAAACGCTCACCACACGCGAGCGGGAAGTATTGCAAGTGCTCGCAGAAGGAAAATCCAATCAGGAAATTGCGCACTCACTTTTTCTCAGCGCAAAGACGGTGGAAACACACAAGGCAAACGTAATGAAAAAACTGGATTTGCACTCCACAACTGAATTGGTGAAATACGCCATCCGCAAAGGTATAATTACCAGCGAATAAAGGAACGGGAATCTTTAGATATGCGATATGGGATGTGCGTTCTGGGGATTTTAGATTTTAGAATTTAGATTTTAGATTGTTTTGTACAACATCCTTTGCGTAACTCTGCGCTTCCCTTTGCGTTCTCTGCGTTTAAGAAAGATTGTTATGAACCGCAAAGGCACACAAAGTATTTCGCAAAGGTACGCAAAGAGGGAAATGTCTGATGTATGGCATTCCACAAAAGGGAATTTGTCATTCTGATGAGCGAAACGATGAGGAAACTTTTGGATATGCGATATGGGATGTGCGTTCTGGGTATTTTAGATTTTAGAATTTAGATTTTAGATTGTTTTGTACAACATCCTTTGCGTA
>CAYHPL010000011.1:0-116284 GCA_964358705.1 uncultured Chitinophagales bacterium | reverse complement strand
TACAATTCAATACAATTCAATACAATTCAATACAATTCAATACAATTCAATACAAGAAAAAATAGAAAATATTTTAAAAAAAATCCCCTGCACAATTAATGCAGGGGATTTTTTTTTATGGCTAACGGCTCATTGCCAAAAGTTTCTTTTACTTCAGCAACATCATTTTCTTTGTCTTGCTCAAATCGCCGGCATCTAATTTATAGAAATAAACGCCGCTGCTTAATACAGAAGCATCAAAATCTACTTCGTAGTAATCAGATTCCAGATATTCGTTTTTAATGAGTGTCTTTACTTCCTGTCCGAGAATATTGAATATTTTGAGTGTAACAAATTCATCAGTGGGTAAGTAGAACGAAATACTTGTTGTCGGATTAAACGGATTCGGATAATTCTGTTCGAGCGTAAACACTTCGGGAATTGCACGCTGATGTCCAAAATTGACTGGTGCGGAAGTGCGAAGATTTCTGTTGCGCGCCAAATACGGAATACTGATAATCGGAATTTCGCCTTTGAGTGTCAGGAACTGATACGTCGGAGAAACATTATCCACAGAATCAATTTGCGAAACAAATGCGGAACTAAATTTATTCAGTAATACGGTTATGGAATCATAGGTTGGATGATGTTCATTCAACGAGTCGCCATAGTTTTTCCAATATGTCATCATCGAATCCACACGGTCACCGATTTGCGCAAGCGTCATTCCGTTAAACGGATGATTTGCTTTTACATAAATCAGCTCTCTGAAATCAGCGCCAGCGGGGTCGCTTAAAATGATACCGCGTCCTGTTGCATTCAAATTAAGTTTGAAGACTGCCATTGCCTGCGCAAGCGGATTGACATACGCTTTATTCGTCGGTTTGTACACCTTCACTAATTTCTTTGTCTGCTTGCCGGGATAACGAATGGAATCAAGCGGATGAGATTTGCCGGTATCAATTTTTGTAAAATATTTTCCGAAATCTGCACCCTTCTTGAAATTAATCCACGAAACTAATTTTGCATCAGGACTTGACTTTCCCTGCTCAATACCAACAGTAAGACCTGCCTTTGAAGCATTCACAATAGCGTCGCGCACATTGGCATAGTTTGGCATTGGATATGGCTTTCCTTTTTTAATTTTCAGTGTCACCGCTTTTTTAGAAAACAATGTATCAATCGGGAACGAACGGAATTTGGTTGAATCGGGTACAAATTTATTTACAAAATACACCGGTAATACTTTACCATCCTGTACAACAACAGTTACAGAATATTCTAACGAATCTTCCGTAGCAACTCCATCCACAACACGACCCATCTGTGTCCAATACGAAGATTCTCTTTGTGCGATAACGTACGTTCCGGGAATCAGATTAGCAAGTGTCAACGTTGAATCATTGCCGGACGCGATAATACTATCATTGCGGCTGATTGTAATTGGCCATGGAATAGATAATCTGTCAGAATTAGTATTAAAATCTGCATCGTTATCAGCTTGAGAATGTGCATTAATTACACTTGATTTGTAATTACCGAAATCTTTTCCAGTAACATCTTCTCCAAAATTAACGCTAACAGAATACGTGCCATTTACAGGGAACGTCTGCACCCATCCTGATTGAATTTCTTCTGAAACATCATACGTTCCTTCTACTAAATCGCGCAGTGTATATGCTCCGTTGGCGTCTGTCAAAATTGAATCCGTAACTGAACCGGAAACAGACAAATAAATTTTCCAGCCGGCAATGCCATTTTCACCATTGTCACGCACTGAATTGGCGTTGAGGTCGTTGTATTTTATACCACTGATAGTACCAAGTTTTACGTTGCCAAAATCTTTTCCTGTAAGCGATGTTCCGCTGGAAATGGACACTTCATAATCGTTCGATGCGACAGGAAATGTCTTCAGCCAGCCATCCTGCGTTTCTTCTTCGACAGTATAAGTACCTGCAAGAATGCCGCTCAAAGTATAAGTTCCATTTTCTCCTGTTAGCGCGGAATCAATTTTTGTTCCTTCTTTTAAGAGATAAAATTTCCAACCGACAATTCCTGAATCGCCATCATTTCTTGTGCCATTACCGTTGATATCATTCCATTTGGTTCCGGAAACTTTTCCAAGTTCAAAATTTCCAAAATTTTTATCAGTGTGGAGAGTTCCGCTCTCAATTTCGACAGTATAAGTTGAAGGATTTACTGGATAAGTTTGAATCCAATTTTCCTGCCCGACTTCACTGACAACGTATGTTCCAACAGAAAGCCCGCTAAATTCATAATCACCGTTTTCATCCGTTTGTTGCTCTGCATGATAATTATTCGGTCCATCAATTTGCATCGTCCAACTTTCCAAGCCCAATTCATCCAAATCTTTTGCACTGTCACCATCAACATCACGGAATTTTACACCTGAAACAATGCCAAGTTGAAATACGCCGAAATCAACATTTTCTACATCTGTACCACTTGTCGGCGTCAGTGCAGAAGGATTTGTTGAAGTCTGACTCCAAGCATTTTTTGCTGTTAATGCAAAATTATACGTACCATTTGCAATTTGTGAAAATGAATAGAAGCCATTTTCATCTGAAGTATCTTTCTTTGTTGCAGTGCCTGAAAGATTAACATACCAATTTGACTGACCGTTGTCGCCTTCCTCCTTCATTCCATTTCCATTGTGGTCAAGATAAACCACGCCTGAAATTGAAATTGTTTTGAAAATTCCGAAATTAACGTTTGCAACAGAACTTCCAGCAACCGCAACGATATCTGCGGGATTACTTGAAGATTGTACAAAACCTTCCTGCGTTTCTGTGCGCACGCGATATGTTCCGGAACCTAAATTGATAAATGAATACTCACCGGATTCGCCAGTATTAACAGAATCAGTTTTTGCATTGGAGAGTTTTACTTTCCAACTTATTAAACCGGATTCATCAATATCTTTGGTGCCGTTGCCATTCATATCTTCATAGACAAAACCGGAAATAGAAAACGGCTGATAATTTCCAAAATTTTTATTTGATGAAACAGTTCCACTTGTTACAGTAACATTAGCAGGATTGCTCGTTCGCTGAATCCATCCGCTCACCTGCGCTTCTGTTAATGAATATGTTCCTGCCAGTAAATTTGTAAACGAGTAATTTCCGTTTACACTTGTAAGTAATGAATCTACTTTGGAGCCGCCAATATATATTTTCCAGTTTTGAATTCCCGATTCACTCAAATCCAATACTCCATTTGCATTTGCATCGTTAAATTTCTTACCGCTAATAGTACCATACTGGAAAGTACCAAAATGATTGTTTGCGGCTGTCTGACCATCCGTCAGGGCAAATTCATACGGAGCAAGATTTAAAGGAAGCGTTTGTGTATATCCAGATGGTACAGTGAGTGTAACTGTATAATTTCCAGCAGGCAATGCGCCAAAATAATACTCACCATTCGCAAGTGTCGTATCAACTTTCGTGTCATTGCCGCTTAAACTTACAATCCATCCTGTTGCAAGCGGGTCACCCGGATCTTTTACAGCGTTTCCGTTTAAATCATTGAAAACTACACCGGAAATAGAAGATGTTCCGGCTCCTTGCAAATTGTCCATATTTCTCGCAATATTTGAAAGACGCACTTCATCAATACTGCCATTAAAATAAGCGCCTGCCCAATCGCCTGAACCATCTGCAATTTTTACAGATGAAGAAGACGTAGTATAATTGCTTACGGAAGCAGTTGCACGAACTAAACCGTCAATATGCAAAATTGCAGTGCTGCCATCATATAATAATGCAACGTGATGCCAATTATTATCTGCGAAATTAATTGCAGATGAAATCGTTGTGCTCGCACTTCCTGTTCCAATCACACATTGCAATGACTGTCCGTTTGCACCAAATGCAATTACATATCCTGCATTTGAAGAATATTTATTAAGTAATGCAGCATTAGCAGTTTGAACTCCATTTGTTTTAAACCATAATTCTGCAGTGAACATTGTTGAATTCAAATTGACTGCATTTGCAATGGCAATACCATCATCAATGCCATCAAACAATTTAGCACTGCCATATTTTCCTGCTTCAATAACTGAAGTTTGAGAAAGTGTTCCGTGATTACCTTTTTCAGAAACGTCATACGCATACGCAGAACCTGCTTCATTAAAGTGAAGCATTGCGGCAGTATTACCATCCGCTGCATATTCGGCTGTGCTTGCAAGCGGCGTATAACTATTACCAAAATTATCCGTTGAAATACTTGCAAGAAAATTGTTATGTGTAAACAATCCGCTCACCGGAGATGTTTGCGACCACCCAAGTCCATTTAAAATATTTCCTTCGCTTACAACATAGTTTCCCGGCGTGAGATTTGCAAAAATATAATCTCCGTTTTCATCGGTAAGTGTTGAGTCAGTTTCTGTTCCGCTCAAACGCACGCGCCAACCGGGCAAACCACGCTCTTCCGCATCTTTAATTCCATTTGCATTTGCGTCAAACCATTTCTTTCCGCTGATGAAAGGCGGTATATAATTTAAAAAATTACGATTGGCAATAACCTGACGACTTTGTAATGTGAGGACGTATGTTCCGCTGTTTGCTGTCGGAAATGTTTGCGTCCAACCAGGCTGATTCACTTCGTGAATGGTATAGCTTCCGGGAGACAATCCTGCAAATTCATAAAATCCTTCTTCGTCTGTTTCGGTAGTATCACTTTCTGTTCCTGATAAAACAATAGTCCATCCGATTAATCCTCCTTCAGTTTTGTCTTTAATTCCATCTGCATCAAGGTCATTATATTTGTATCCGGAAATTATTGCTTCGACAGCATACGCATAATATGCATCAACTTTCACGTCAAATTGTCCGTCAGGATTTGTAACACGCAAAGTCAATTTCCCTGTAAATCCAAGTGGAGGAACAGTTGCCGTAATTGTATTTGCATTTACTACTACGACATTTGTTAAACTAATTTTTCCCAGTTTAACTGTCGCGCCGCTTTGAAAACTGGAGCCAGTGATTGTAATATTTACAGACTGGTCATATAAGCCACTATCCGGTGTAACGGTCGTTATATGTGGTGACGCAACATTTGTAACGGTTAAACCATTGAGTAAAGTGTCGCGCAATCCATTATTGTTCGTAACGCGAACATGGTATTGTCCAATTGATGTACCTCCGGGAACAATTGCTTCAATGAGTTCTGAAGAAATTGTAGATGAAGTAAGCGTTGCAACTGTAACAAATGAACTATTCAAAAGTTCAATAACTGCGCTAATAGAAAAATTATCTCCCATAACTTCAATACCTTCATTGGTAGAATTATTCACTGTATAGGGCTCAATGGATGTTATCACCGGTGCCGGAACTGCGCCTGACGTTACAGAAATATCATCAACAAACCAGCCGCGGAAACCATTGAAGAGATTATCCACAGAATTAAAATTAAATCTGATAACAACCTGATTGTTACCGACATACGGAGTTAAATCAAGAACTTGCTCTTGCCAAATACCAATTTGTCCCAAACCACCGGAAGAATAAGGCACATAAGATTCACCATCTGCATCGTTAACAGGATTGAGAAGTATCGAAGTTAAATATGAATTTCCTCCGTCAACTGAAATTTCAACACGCATCAAATCATACGCATTAACATCAACGCCTTCCACTTCCCACCACGACCAGAATTTCATTGTTACATTTGTTTGACCAGTCAAATCAAAAATAGGAGAAACTAACGTACCGGAATTTGGTGAAGCCCCATCTCCACCGGAATTATCTCCCTGTGCAGGATTCCAGTTTGGACCAATATACGTTCCTGTTGAATCTTGTCCATACCACCATGAAAATTGTCCGCTTGTTGGCTGTGGAAGCGCGCCATTATCCGGAAATGAAACAAGTCGTGGAGTAATTAATGGGCTTACTGTAATGAGTTGCGGATTTTGGACGCGATGCCAGAAACCTGTTGAAGTCCAGCCATTTATTCCACCTTCAATATCATCATTAAATGGAAGCGAAACAGAAGTCAGTGATGTAATTATTATTGGAAGTTCTGTAATTTGCTCATTATTCTCCTGAATTGAAATTGCAGATTCAAGACTGCTGAATACTTTTCCAGCGGTAGAAATTTCTACGTTTAAAATTACCGTCTCACCTGATGGAATGATAATACTTCGCTGTGATTCGCCAAATAATTGTTTTTCAATTTTCAGAGCAGGGTCATCACTGCGGACAATTGAAAATGGATAATTTTTGGATGATTTTCTCTTTGCATCATTCAAACGATTTGCGAGAGACACTTGCTCATTTGTTTTTCGTACAGAAAGAAATCGGACAATAGAATTATCATTTGCAATAAGAGAAATAGAATTCTTTCCGCCATTTGATATGGCAATTTCACGTGTTGTTACTCCTCCTTCCGCAATGGGAAGTTCGATAACCTGAGGTTCAATCCGAACGTCTCGTTTTCCACCATACATTGTTTGTATGTTTAGGAGAAGAAATAAAAATAAAAAAGGAGTTAAAAGAGTAACTCGTTTCAAAGTAAAAAGTACTGAGTTGTTCATAAATATATCCCTGTGAATAAGTTGATAAAAATTATAAAAAAATTATTCCTGTGAATTCCATGGAGTGTCAATAGAGGCTTCTATTCCTATACGAATACTGCTTGGAGCGTGAGGATATAAATATTCCTGATTGCCAAGAGTATATCCCCACTGATTAAACTTTGTATTTAAAATATTATCCATATCAATATAGCCGCGTAAATTTCTGCGCTTGTATGATATACGGACATTCATTTCTGTGCTGCCTTGTAAATAGTAAATATTATTATCATCAAGATAACGACCGCCGTATGTATTTAAAGTAATTGTACCGGCAACATTCTGATATTTATATGTTCCGCCAAATGCAAAGGTAGAAGTTGGTACGCCTTTTAATTTTTTTCCATCGTTCAATCCGCCTTTAAACGTAACGGAAGTGAATGTGTAATTGACAAATGCGGAAATATTCGGTATCCAATGTAATTTAAATCCTGCCTCAAATCCGTTATGAATGGTCTGCGATAAATTTGTGTATTTAAAAGAAGTAACATCAAAATCAATTTCATCCTGCACGCTATTGGAATACAATGAAGTCAGAAGTTCGCCATACATTTTGCGCTCAATGATGCGTCCGCGCTGATATACACCGATTTCAAAATTCCAACTGTTTTGCGGGAGGAGTTTCGGATTGGAAGGGCTAAGCATTTCGGGAAAACGCTGGTCAAAAAGTTGGTCTAATGTCGGCGCTTTAAATGAACGCGCAATATTCAGATATGTATTTCCTGTATAAACAGGAACATCATTTTCAATTTCAGTATGAAACAAATAATTAATGCCAATTTTCGGGCTGAATGCAGAATATGATGGCTCGGCAGAAACAACATCATACGCATCATTAAAATTATCAAAACGAAAACCCGCATTGAGTTTCACGGTGGGAATAATTGGCACTTCGTCGTGAACGTAAAAACCTATATGTGTGCGTTTTCCTTCGCCATTAGATTTCCAATCGCCTCGCATCTTGTCTGTAACATCATAATCAAAATATGTACTGCGAAGATTACCGATTTCCAATTCGCCGCCGAAAACAAATTTATTATCAATGTATTCGATGGTTTGCTCTAATGTTCCTTGTGCTTCGATACCAAAAATTCTGTTTTCAATTAAACGCTCTTTTGTATCTGCAGGCCAAAAAATTATTCCTGTGAGATATGTTTGAATATTATCAGCATCCCGTTGGTTATAATAGATACTTCCGCGCAACTGAAGTTTTTCTGAAAAATTATTTGAATAATGTACGCGTGAATTCATTCTGTTTTCTTTCTTTACATCCGAAAGAAAAAAAGGATTGGCAGCTAATCGGTCTGATTGAATAGAATCGGGTGTGAGTGGACCTGGGTCTTCCATTTTCGTAAAATTATTGGAAAGCATCCACTTGAGCGATGAAGTCGGAGAAAGTGGCGTTGTAATTTCACCGGACAATGTCGTTCCATTCCAGCTATTATGTTTACGAAAACCGTCATTCGCGCCGGAATTTATATAGAGACGATACGGGACTTCTTTTACTTTTCCTGATGTGCGTAAGGAGAGTTCACGATTACCAAAACTTCCGACAATCAGTGAACCATTTCCTGTTGAAACTTTTTCTTGCTTTGTGCTGATATTGAGTACGCCACCCATTCCGAGGTCGCCATAAAGAGCAGAAGTCGGACCTCGCACAACTTCAATCTTTGAAATATCTTCAGGAGCAATGGTATTCCAACTGACTAAACCTGATTCCAAGTCATTTAAACGAACACCATCAACATAGACTAACAAGTATTCTGCTTCTCCACCTCCGTAAAATCCGCGCGTGCTTGTAATAATATCTCTGCCTATGCCATCTTTTTTAAAAACGGAAAATCCCGGCAATGCATTGAGAACACCGGAAAAAGAACCTGTGGGAAGAAATTGTATATCGCTTGCGGAGAGTACTGATGAGGATGACGTCGTGTATGCTAATTTATTTTCAACACGTTCAGAAGTTACAACAACTGTTTCCATTGTGTATGAAGGCGGTTTTACAGTTCCTCCATCCCGACGCAACTCTAAACGGGCTTTTCCATCTATCAAAATGGATTTGATACCACCTTCTTGAGGAGGTATCAGAACCTGTTGTTTGAGGTTTTTTCTTTTTTTAGGTCGTGATGAATTTACATCTGTTGTATCTTGCGCAAAAGATATATTCAAAACAAAAAAAGTTAAAAAAGCGAGAGACGAGAGACGAAAAACTACTTTCATACACATAGAAACAAAAATAATTATGGGAACTTCTGTTAATGTGAGTTAACAGAAGTTCCCTTTTATATTATTAAATTCCCCCGTTGAAATAAATAATTATTTCAATAACATTATCTTTTTCATTGGAGTAATATGCTGTCCGGGGACTTCCAAACGAACAAAATATACACCGCTGGCAAGATGTGTTGCATCGAAATCAACACTATGATAACCGGCTTCCATTCCAACATTATTCAACACGGTCGCGACTTGCTGTCCGAGTACGTTGAATACTTTCAACTTCACAATTCCATCTTCGGGTAAGAAGAATTCAATTGTTGTTGTTGGATTGAATGGATTAGGATAGTTTTGATATAATTCTATTCTTTCAGGTATTTCAATATTTGCAGATGTTCTTACACCATTGTTTTTAGATGTAGCAGGTAATAAGTAATCTATTTCAAATACGCTGCGAACATTTGTTAATACAAGAAATTCCTTTGTAGTTGATACAAATGGTACAAAGTCAGAATCAGCGAGAGGACGATAAAATGCTCTGTTAATACGAGATATTACAGTATCAACTTCCTTAATATCAACAGTACTAATGTAATCTTTCCATAAAGTTACAATAGTATCCGCTTTTGATTTTACTTCGTCAACAGTAAGTCCATTAAACATACTGGTTGAATTCTGGTCAGAATACACAACATTTCCAAGTCCACCAGGAAATTGTCCTCTTTGTGAAGCAGTTAAATTAAATGCTAACAAAAATAATTCGCCTGCAAGGTGGTTATTAATTTTCTTAAATGTAGGATTCTTTAATTCTTTCACAAATAATGTTCGCTTTTTTCCGGCAACGCGAATAGAGTCAAAGAACTGTGCATCACCAGTTTGTGGTAAGAATTTTGCAGCACCGCCTTTATCAAGCTTAATCCATCCAGCTAATTTTTGATTAACTTTGCTCTGCTGTAATCCAAGCAATAAACCACCAACTGGATTAATCTTCTTATCTGATGCATATTTCATAACAGTATCGCGAACGTTGCCAGAATTTGGTTTTGTTGCAACTGTTTTGAGTTTTATTGCCTTAACCGCAAACGTAGCGCTGTCTGCAATAAATGTTCTGTATGAACCAGCTTCACCCATAAAGTTCACGAAATCAACGACAGGTCTTCCACCGGCTTTCATAATAAATGTAACTTCACCGGCTCTGCTGCGGGTTTTCTCACCATTTACCAAATAACCTAACTGAATAAATCCTGTAGAATCACTTTTTTCAACGGCAACATAAGTTCCGGGCTGAACGTCCACAACTTTAAGTGTGGTGTCTGTATCTGTGCTTCCAACCAAGTTTTCGGGAGATACGCTATTGCGATAGAGTTTTAAAGCCCAAGGAGTATAGAATTGGTCATCCGTTGAGTTCATATTACCATCGGTATCAACAATTTTTCTTATGGAAATTGAAGTTGAACGCACATTGATAAAATGAACTTGCTTTGTCTGACCGCCCACTAATGTGAAACTCACAGCGCTTGATGCACTGGAAATTGTAGTCGGATTTCCGTTTTGGTCAATAAGGATAACACCAATTGTTGACCAACCTGAACTGGAACTATCTTCCTGCACGGCAATATAAGCGCCATCACCAAGACCGTTTGCAGTAATCGTTGTATCAGATTCTGTACTTACAACAAGATTGCTTAAAGAAACAGAACCACGATAAATTGATAACTTGCGTGGTGTGGAGAATCTATCTTCAGACGTACTAATTAACGAATCATCATCAGCAAATGCTTTTACAATTGCAGAGTTGGAAAGATAATTTACGAACTCAACAACGTGTGATTCGCCGCCGCCGACAGAGAATGAAACCGAAGATGCAGTTTCTGATTCTTCGCCATCAAAAGTCGAAACGAGATGATTCCAACCTGTACTATCGCTTTCTACAGCGATATAGCTACCGGAAGATAAATCTGTAACAACGAGTGTTGACGAATCTTTTTCCGCAACGAGTGAACCGACCGAAACAGAATCACGATATAATGCTAAATGCCATGATTTCAAAGTTCTGTCCGTTGTTGTTGTCGTTTTCGCATCTTTATCTTTTACTTTACGAATGGTAACTGTGTTCGGATTTCCAACATCTACACGAACGCTTTGACGATTGTCAACTTCATTCCATTCATTTACTTGCGAATTTGCATCAATGAATGCATAAATAAAGTGCGCTCCTTCTGCAAAAGTTGAAGGTACTTGCATGTTAAATTCAACACTATCGCTTGCACCGATTTGTAATTCAGCAATAGTATAATCTGTGCGACCTAAACGAGTACCGGATGTAAGCGGGTCATTGTCATAAAAACGAATGAGAATGTTTTTAACAATGCTGTTGGAAAGTGCATCATTTTGTAACACCACTTTAAAGTGCATCATACTGTCACGGAAAATAACATCAGGAGTAATAATGAATGATGTAATTTTTATGTTCTTCTGCGCTGCAACGATACGTAAGTATGAGCCGCTTGCAGTAGTTGCACCGTGAGAATCCGTAACTTTCAAACCGATTTCACCATCGAACTCTGTACCTAACACACGCGTTACTGTATCGGTAGTTGCATCGCCAAATATACCATCGCCATTTAAATCCCAACTGTATGACGTAATTTCGTCATTCAAATCCGGGTCATAAGAATCTCTGCCGTCAATGAGGACAGGAATTCCAACTCCGGTTGCATAGAAGGGAAGTCTTGCTTTTGGAATTGCAACTGCAACAGGTGCGTGATTAACATTAGACTCAATTGAGTCTATTGTAACACTAATGGAAGTCATTGAAAACAGTGCTGGATCTGAATCATCCTGTACACGCAATGTGATTGTATATGCACCGGGAATTTCATATCCGGGATTTGTAGGTTGTGGTCCGTAATCATCTGGATTTTCCCAATCTACACCATCACTTTCATCCCAATCCCATAAATAATCAACGATTGATTTCTGACCGCTCTGGTGATAGGAATCAGAACCATCAACGTCAAAAGGTAATTGTGCAGGACGTGAACCAATATTTTCTATAACTGCAACAGGAGGCGCAACGATAACACCTTGTGTAAGAATGAGAATTGATTTGGCGGTAACTAAATCAGTATATCCGCCAATTGGCCATTCGTTAGATGTCCATGAACCGTTGGCATTCTGACCAAATGCAGTTGAAGCTGAATAAGTTGCTGTTCCAGGAGGAGCGCCTCCAGCCATAGACCAGTCACCAAGCAAGAATGCACTGAGGTCATCGTACCAGTCTCGTGTAACTGGAGTACTATTATATGTGTAATCTACGGTTTGAATACCAGTGCCATTAATTAAGGTAAATCCTTTTTTCACACCGTACATTGCATAGAGATTTGCCATCCAGCCGGCATAGTCGCCGCTACCAGAACCATGAGTTGACCATTTATTTGCTATATATTGTACAGCATTATTAACGTATGAGTTAGATGTTGTAGAATCAACAAATGCATAACATACCAATCCGCTTCCTGTTTTTGCAGAATTACGCCATGAAGAATTACTTGTATATCCAACACCACCGGTAGCCACATCAGTTAAAGCAACGATAGAATTATAAATTTTTGATTTTACATAGCTGGGAATTTCAATACCCCATGCATCATGTGCGGCATCAAATGCTAATACAGGCCATTGATTTGCAGAACCGTCATTGCTTCCACTTGAAGTTGTCGCATTGTAATGACCGTTAGCACCAGTTGCGCCAGTATATGTATTATATTGCCATCCACCAGAAGCATCATTTTGTGTCTGCGAGAACACTTCGGTTGCATCTACGATGAAATCATAATACGTAGGATAAAAGCCTTTGGTTGTATTGAAGAATGTTGCATAGGTTCCGGTTTTGATAGTATCTTCTTGTGCACTTTCTGCAGTAGTATGCGAGCCAACTATTGCAAGTACCATACATGAATTTGCATACGTCGCGTGACCTGAAAATGGTCTTGGAAGTACACCTTTGCCTGATAAACCATATCCATATTGGTCATAAGAAGCATTGGTAGATATTTCTTCGGGATTTCCACCAGCATCAGTTGATAAATTCAAAATATCAGATGAGCCGGTTAAATAATCTAATCCTAACTTGACATATTCTGCATAAATATCATCATTATGGTCATTTAATGGACGATGCCCATTTTCTTCAAATGCAAGAAGAGCCATACCTGTGGCACCATGACCATATTCTGAACTCGTACTGTACCAATATCCTGTTGCAACTTGTGTGGTATATAAGTATCGCAAACCACGCTCAATAGCGCGATTGATACGCACTTGGTTAGTTGCAACTGGAAATACGCGAATTACAGTTTCAGCAGAATCGCGAGTTCCATTAGCATCAATAACTAATAATTTTGCAGTTCTTTGTCCTGCAAAAGTATATGTATGGCTTGTGCCAATCATTTTGGGATTGCTAACAGTACCGGAATCAATTTGTCCGTCTCCATAATCTAAATAATATTGGTACGGTGATGTACCGCCATTAACGTTACCCCACACATAATCCGCTTCGTTTAAAACGAAATTGGCATACGTACCGCTAGTAAAATAACTCGGCATCATATTGACATGATAGCCAAGTGTTTTATTCACCGAAGGATTGGGCTGGCTGTAGAATCTTTTCCAGGAATCTTCCGGTGTTTCCGAATTAGTTACAACAGGCATCTGAGACTGATAATATTTTATCCTCTCCTCTGCGCTCTGTACAACGTTATCTCTCTTCTGGCTATACGCAGAAGAATAAATCATCATCATACTGATGACGAACATAAATAGTAGTGATATCTTTTTCATAAGTTATCCGATTTTTGTGAATAGATAGATGTATTAAATAAAAAACTAAAAATAATATTATTTTCCTAAAGCATATTCCATTGCAATAATAGTATATGCAGTAACAAGCACCTTTTGATTTTCCCACCAACGAGCATTTTCATTGACCCAAAATCCTTCACTACTTTGTAAAGATATAAGTCGTTCAAGAATGTCCTTCCGCCAATTATGCAAACTGCTGCTATCCCTTCCAATAACATCTTCGCCAATTGCATCCAATGCTTTCGCCATTGTCTGATAATAATAAAATAAACCTTGATTTCCCATTACAGGATTTTCTGCAACAGAGTAATTTTTTTTCACCCACTCGTACGCTGCTTTTACACGTTCATCATTTTGTGAGAGATTCGCATAAATCATACTCTTCATTCCGGCATACGTCATACTGCCGTAGGAGGTATAATCACCTGCTTTGCTTTCGCTGGGAGAATAAATAAATCCACCATCATTGCCTGCCCAACTTTGCTCATTAGTAGATTTTAAATTCTGGCAACGTGAAAGAAAAACGATTGCATTTTCCCAGAAGAGTTCTTTGCTGGCAACTTTCATTCCTTCGGTTTGTTTACCGGAAAATTCTATTTGCTTGCCTGTTGCCTCAACTGTCTTGCGATATTTTTCTGATTCTTTCAATGCTTCGATTGCCCACTGAAGATTTGATAAATCAGGTCGCTCTTTATCGCCATAGCCGATGCCGCCAAATCGTGGGTCTGTTTTTTCATATCCGTTGTCTTCATTCCATTGCAAAGAAAGTAAAAAATCGCGTGCACGTTGTATTTCATTCACATATTCGGGATTATTTGTTGCGGCAAGTGCGACAATACAAATTGCAGTATTGTATCCTGCTAATTCATCAACATAAATTCCGCCATCTGGTTTTTGACATTGCAAAATAAATTTAACACCATTTTCAACGGCTGCATTATTTTCTTCAGAAAATCCTTGAGGACTATTGAGGTAGGAGGAAATTACGAGGGCAGTTATTGCTGGATAATGGCTCCACGAACCATCTTGCTCTTGATTTTTTTCTAACCATTGCAGACCTGTCAGAATAGAATGCTGTGCTTCTTTGCTTGTAGATGCATCAACTTTATTTTGTGTAAAAACAAAATTCAACGCAAAAAAACATAAGCTAAAAACAATAACAATTTTCTTCATTAATTTTCTAATACAATAATTCTGGACAACATTACTCTTCATTATCGGAAAAACCGAGAGAAATTTAAGCATTTTAATATAAATTACAAGATAATTTCTGTTCTAATAGTAAAATTTCTTCCCGGTGAGTTAATTCCTGACCCGTGGATTTTGTAATAACGGTTGAAAACATTCTCTACTGATACTATCGCAGAAACATTTGACGAGAAATTAAGCCCGCCGCGAATGTTGCCAGTCCAAAATTCATTTGTTCCATTAGGTCCGATACGAAAATCAGCAATATCTGCAGTAGAAAGTCTTTGTTGCGACATTGAAAATGTAGAATACAATTCAACCCACGATTTTGTAAAATCATAACGTGCGCTCAAAAAACCTCTCATAGGAGGTATTCTGGAAAGTGGTTCATCTTCGGTAATATTTTCTCCGCGCGTGAGCATTACTGTTCCTCTTGCCGTAAGATTTCTATCAAGATTCCACATTACATCCGCGCTCCATCCATAAATTTTGGCTTCATCTATATTTTGATTTGCATACACCGGATAACCTGATAGCGAATCATCGCCATTGTAGGTAGAGCGTTTCGGAGTAATTAAATTAACATACTCTGCAAGGTATGAGAATAAATTGACGCGAATATTTTCATCTCTGTATTTTATGCCAAATTCATAATTCATGCTTTTTTCAGGTTCAAGACTTAAACTTGGAACATCATATCTTGCGCCGGTACCGGAACCGGATTTACCAAATTTTGCAATGTCATCTGTATTCGGTGCTCTAAATCCTTCTGAAAAACCGGCAATTAAGTTAACAGATTGAGTAACATTGTACAATAAACTTGCACTCGAAGTTACTGTGCTTGGGGTACTTTTCACATTGCCAAAAACGGTATCAAGTTCGCCTGAAAATTCAAAGGAACTATATCGTAAACCTAATGTCAAGTAGAAAGGAGAAAAATTTATCTCGTCCTGTAAAAATAATTCGATGGTATTATATGTGCTTCCGTTTGGAAACTGGGATTTTTTTGTGGTAACTGCATTTGTGGCAAGTTTTATTTCTTTGCGATTGCTGAGGATGAGGTCGTTGTAATATTCAAATCCATACGTAAGTAAATGTTTTGTTGTTACAAGCGAATGAAAATCAATATTCATTCCGATTGTATGAACATCATCGCGGTCTTTTGTCAGTAATTTTGTGTTCTTCATTGAAATGACTTCTCTGCCTTCTAATTGTCTTGAATAAGAAACGACTGCAGAAAAAGATTCTACGAAAGAAGAATTGACTGACGCATTGTATTTAATGTATGCTAATTCTCTTTGTTGCGGTGTAAAATTATATTGTAAATCTGTTTTGGAAATAATTCTGTCCGTTCGTGGAACATCTTTTAAAAGCGAAAACTGATACATCGCCGTCATCGAATGATTTTCCACCGGACTAAATTCTATTTTCGAATACGCATCATATTCGGAAAATCCTGTTGGAATCTGGTCGCTTTCTGCATCGCGCACATCATCAAACTTTTTGTAAGAACCGCCTGCGGCAATATTCAGATTGTTTATTGACTTATGAAGAGAAACGTGTTCAACAATACTATTATCCGCAGAAGAAACAGTAGTAGAAACGCTTGAACGCTGTGCATTTTTTGTAATGATATTTATAACGCCGCCTAATGCATCACTGCCGTATAAAACAGAACCAGGTCCATCAACCACTTCTACTTTTTCAATCATCGAAGCATCAACGGTATTCAGATACTGATTGGGACCAAAGCGAAACGTAGAATTATTTAAGCGAATGCCATCAACTAAAATCAATATTCTGTTGCCGATAAGTCCGCGCATTATTGGAGAACCTCCTCCGTAATTTGTCTTTTGCATTGTTACCGAAGGCGAAGATTCAAATAAATCAGGAAGCATTTTAACTGTCATCGCGGATATTTCCTTTGCTCCAAACACTTCTACTTCTCGGGGAACAAAGAATACATTTTTTTCTGTGCGTGTTGCAGTTACTACGTATTCCGGAATATTATATGATGCGCTGCTATCTGTATTTATTGTTTTCTGTTCATTTTGTTGACTCTGAACATTGGTAATAAAAACTAAGCAAAATAATATTGTAAACAAAGATTTCATATTAGGATAGTATCGTGATTTTTTTTTAGTGATAGTTAATAAAAAAATTAAGGTACTTGTATGCGTATGTGTACTTGTGTTCCTTTTGTTGGAATTACCGAATGATTTACTACGTATAGATCATCATTGGAGCCGCCTTCTAAAGGGTTGTCAAGTATTGTAAAAGGGTCGCGGTATGTTGTAAGCAAAGAGCGTTGTTGTTCTGCCATAAATATGCCATTGACAATTTTAGAGCCAGCAAATATCCACGCAACGTTTTGCATTGGTTTCTTATTTCCTGCATTCCAGACGAGTTCTTCTGCGCGATGTTCAACCATTTTTCCATTTTCTTCCCAGCTGACAAAGACATAGACAGAATCGCCGCGCGGGGCATTCGTATCTCCCTGCGCATACACGCTTTCTCCGCTATTTAATCCAAGAAGCAGTAAGGAAATTTGCAAATGGTACGGTTGCACATTCCATACTAAAATACTTTCGTGTGTTTTTCCGCCGGGAGCGCACGCAACAAGTTCTATCATTCCAGAATCCTGATTGACAACGCCGTTAAATGTAATTTCTAATTTCTTTGTATCAATAAGTATATCCCCTACACGATATTGATGCTCGCTAAGTTTTTCTACTTGTTTTTGTGTGGTATCGGATTCTTCTCTATTTATTGTTGCGCTATACATCTGCGCAAAGAAAATGAGAAATAATACAACAACTACTAACAAATTACGTTTTATTTCTTTCATTTTTTATTCTGATTCGCTTTTTAATTGCTGGAGTTCTTTCCACATCATTGCAATAAGTTCTGCTATGCCATCGCCTGCGACAGCGGAAATGATGTGTACAGTATTACTCTTGCCAAATTTCAATTTTTTTATTTTCTTTTTCTGCGCGTCGTCAAGGATGTCGCTTTTCGTTAAAACTATTATCTTTCTTCGCTCGATGAGTTCTTCATTGTATCTTCCCAATTCATTCAGAAGTAATTCATATACTTCTTTGGGATTCTCGCTTGACGAATCTATGAGCAACAATAATAACTTTGTGCGCTCAATATGTTTTAAAAACTGTATGCCTAATCCGCGCCCCTCATGTGCGCCTTCAATAATGCCGGGCATATCGGCAACTACAAAACTTTTATTTTCATCCACACGCACAATGCCGAGATTCGGTATGAGTGTTGTGAATGGATAATCTGCAATTTTCGGCTTTGCCGCAGAGACTCTGGAAATCAATGTAGATTTTCCTGCATTTGGCAATCCGACAAATCCGACATCTGCAATAAGTTTTAACGAAAGCAGAATATCATTTTCTTTTCCGCGTATGCCGGGTTCGCTGTAACGAGGCGCCTGATTTGTTGGCGTTGCAAATTCTCCGTTTCCCCTTCCGCCCTTTCCGCCTTTTGCTATGATATATTCATCTGCATCTTCTACTAAATCCGTAATAAGTTCATTGGTTTCACTATTGTAAATTGAAGTGCCGCAAGGAATGCGTATTATCAAATCTTGTCCATCTCTGCCGGATTTATTTGATGCCATTCCGGAATTGCCGTTATCAGCATTATACTTTTGCTTGTAACGAAAATCTAAAAGCGTGGAAAGTTGCCTGTCTGCTTTTAAAATTACACTACCGCCTTTTCCGCCATTGCCGCCATCAGGTCCGCCTTTGGGAATAAATTTCTCGCGGCGGAAACTGACTACACCTTTGCCGCCGTTTCCTGCTTTTACATATATAGTTGCTTCGTCTATGAATTGCATTTTTTCTACTCGAATTTATGAATTTCAATATAATTAACAAAAAAAAAGGACTAATTAAGTTTCTTTTTTTAATAAATGTTATATTTCTCACAATTATTTTTAACCTGAATGAAATTTCAAAAAGCATTTTTTGCTTTTCTCCTCCTCTTTATCGCTGTTGCTGATAGTGCGTTTTCCGATTCTCTCTATTTTTATAAGAAGAGAAATTTCGGTTCAGAAGCATTATACAATCCTATCAATATGATACTCAACGGCAGTTTTGATATTATTCAACTTGATGGTCATTCCCGCCGCATTTTTCCGTTTCCCTACAAAAAAGCAACGGAAAATGTCTTTCGCAACCTCGCCAATCCCATTCCTGCGATAAATAATTACGGATGGGGCAACTTACTCACCGATGAAGTTCTTCCGATACATATTTTTCGTAAAGGCGCACAATGGTGGCCAAATTATCAACTTCACTTAATTGGCGGCGGAATGACTTATACTATGACGAAAGAATGGTTTCAACTGCACAATTTTAATTCGCCTGAATTATATTCCATCGGCACGATGTTCGTTTATCATTTTTTGAACGAAGTTGTTGAGAACGCCGAGTACAGTAGCGATAATGCAGCAGCAATTGCAGATTTTTATATCTTCGATGTCGGTGGTATTATACTGTTCTCATCGCCTTCCGTCAATAAATTTTTCAGCGAAGAACTCAACCTCGCAGATTGGTCGTTGCAACCATCATTTTCACTTCCGCATTTCAGAATGCACAACAACGGACAGTATTTTTCCATCAAATGGAAACTTCCTTTCTCCGAAAAATATTCGCTGTTCTACTATTTCGGAATGAATGGTTTGGCAGGGCTTTCCTATACACTTCCCGATGCAACTTCCCTTTCATTCGGTGCGGGATTGCGTGCAAAAGAACTTGTTTCTTTGAACGAGCCACGCCGCAAACAAACAGTTACCGTAGTATGGAATAGCGGAATTTTTTACGACAAAGATAATTCTCTGCTCGCATCGCTCTTTTTCAGCGGCTTAACGGATTATACAACGCAACTCAATATATATCCCGGCGTATTGCGAATTGAAAACTTTTCCCCCGGCGTTTGGTGCGTTCTCGGAAAGAAAGGAAATGTGCTATTTGGTATTACTACTGTTTGGCTTCCTGGCGTTGCGGTGGAATAGTTTTTTGAAGTAATATGTTAATGGAAAAATATTGTTCAAATTATGCTCTATTTCTTTCAAAAACTGAACGAATTAGTTCAAAAACTGAACAAATTAGTTCATAACCCGAACAATTTTGTTCAAAAACTGAACAAATTAGTTCATAAATCGAACGATTTTGTTCAAAAAACGGACTCTTTTATATAAAAAAAGAGTACTTCTCTTAACGAAAAGTACTCTTTTTAACCTATTTAACGGACATTTCTACGCTAATGGTCATATTTTAACCAATCCTTGTTACGGAGTTGGTGCGGGCGGGTTTACAGGAGGAGGAGTTTTCTTTGTTTTTGTAATCTCTTGTACTTCTTTTAATGCATATTCAAGAGCAGTGTCAGATTTGGCGGCAACTTTCAAGTGTTCATATACTTTGTCAATCGTACTAAGCGTATCATTGCCTGCCGCGATGCCTATTTGTTCGAGTTTCGTAACGTGATTCAGATACATCGGAATGATGATGTTCACTTTTTTATACACATCGTAATCGCGCTCGGCTTCGGTGATGGAATATTCTGCGGAAATTTTTGCGCTATAGAGTTTCCAAACCTTAATTACGCGCTCTACGTAGGGCTCACGTTCTGGTCCGATAGTGCGCACGTCATCAAGGTCAGGAAGCGAAACATCAAGAAAAGGATTGTTCGCATAAATTGCATTGAGGTCATCACCGAACTTTTTAACATCGTCGTCAGTGATGGTGTGTGAAATTTTATTAGGGAGTGCCATAGTGTTCTAGTGTTTTGTGAAATGATATTTAAAGCAAATTTGCTTGGAAAAAAATAAAAATATTTTGAGAATTGCAAAAATGATGGAGAGGATATTTGGAATGTGCGTGATATTGCCCACACGGTAGAAGAGTTGATTGATTTTTCCGATATTTGAGGGGAAAAAGTGGAGGAGAAACTATTATCCATCATTTTTTTTAAAACAGAATATTTTTAAACACGTTGATGTATGAATTACTGGACAGAACTAAGCATAGAATACGCAAATCAAAAATCTTATTTGGATGATTTATTTCAAATATATCCTACTATTCCCGAGGGAATAAGAGAAATTGACAGGGACATTTGGTATAAAATCGAAACAGCTTTTAATAAAAAGAACAACGATGTATTAATCAGAGAACTTTTAAAACATACTCTGTTTCCTATTAAGGACAGTTACGTTGCGTACTTCAAAAGAGACAAATCATCCATTGAACGCAATCCCAAAACTATTAACAGACTCTGCGGGCGACTTTATGAAATGGGGCTTGACAAGATTTATGAACGTTGCAGTGAACCAAAAGAAACCAATCGACAAATCGGACCATTTTTCAGAAGATGGTTAAATAGCAAATCGTTAGGAATACAACCCGTCGGACTCGATGATTTCACAAAGAATAAGAAAGATGCTATACTTAACGGTAGTGATGCACAGTTAATGGACTTTGCAGAAAGCGAATTACATTATAAACATTCAAAAGGGCTTGATTTCATTGGCAGATTTAACGGTAAGTATGTAATTGGAGAAGCAAAATTTCTTACTGACTTTGGAGGACATCAAAATGCACAATTCAATGATGCTATCAGCACTGTTCAAACAAAAAAGGTACAAGCAATTACCGTTGCTATTCTTGACGGGGTCCTATACATCAAAGGCAAAAACAAGATGTATAAGGACATTACAACAAAATATTCCGGAATGAACATAATGAGTGGTTTAGTTTTTCGTGAATTTCTTTACCAAATCTAAACGGTTATGAAACTCAATTATTCACATAAAAAAACAGAACAGGAAATATTTGAGAATATCCCTGATGTAGAACTATTCCCACAAAATAATTCTTCAAGCAAAAACATACTTATCAATAGCGATAACTTAATTGCGTTAAAACACATCATTACAACTCACAAATTAAAAAGTAAGATTGATTTAGTGTACATTGACCCTCCTTTTGCTACAAATAATACTTTTACCATCACAGATGGAAGAGCAAATACAATCAGTAATAGTTCAAATGGGACTATCGCTTACAAAGATAATTTGAAAGGCGCTGATTTTATTGAATTTCTACGTGAACGATTAGTGCTTTTAAAAATGTTACTTTCGGACAAAGGCTCAATTTACCTGCACATTGATTACAAAATCGGACATTATGTAAAAGTAATGATGGATGAAATTTTCGGCAGAGAAAATTTCCGCAATGATATTACGAGAATAAAATGCAATCCTAAAAATTTTGAGCGCAAAGGTTATGGCAACATAAAAGATTTGATTTTATTTTATTCAAAATCTGACAATTATATTTGGAACGAGCCTAAAATTATTTATACAGAAGAAGATAAAATAAAACTTTTTTCCAAGCAAGATATGAGCGGCAGGCACTATACCACAATTCCTTTACACGCACCGGGTGAAACTAAAAATGGAAAAACATCACATGCATTTAAAGGTATCTTACCACCAAAAGGAAGACATTGGAGAAGCAACGTAGATGAATTAGAAAAGTTAGATAATGAAGGATTAATTGAGTGGAGTAGTAGCGGTAATCCAAGAAAGAAAATTTACTTTAATGAACAAGAAGGAAAGCGTATGCAGGACATCTGGGAATATAAAGACCCACAGTATCCAGTGTATCCAACTGAAAAAAATTCTGACTTACTTGATATAATAATAAAAACTTCTTCTCATGAAAATAGTATTATTCTCGATTGCTTTGCTGGTTCTGGAACCACTTTAAAAGCCGCTCAAAAGAACGGCAGGCAATGGATTGGGATTGACCAGTCGGAGGAGGCAATAAAAGCAATACGAACAAAACTTAATTCTATCGAAGGAGATCTGTTTGTTTCTCATATAGATTATATATTTATGACGGAAAAGAAACCAACGGTAGCAAATATATCTAACATTGATAGTTATAAGACATTAAAACAAAATACAGAATATTATAAAATAACTTCCGCTCCAGTTCTTCTGAAAGAAAAAAAACATCTCTATAATAGAAAAAAGAGAGTCGCATCGAGAAATACTAAAAACGTGCTTCTAAAAAAGAAACCATAGTCATAAACCACAGCACCTCCATCACAAATCCCAACTACTTCTTTCATAATCCTGACTAATTTATTATTACAAACCTCCCTGTTCTCAACTTAATTTCAAAATAAACCAGAATTTCGTACTTGCTTTTTTTCTACACGTATCATTCTCAATATATTTCGCCCGATTTTTATAACCACTGAAGAAACCAATTATTGATGTTTAAATTTTTACAAAAGATATTTCCCAACAAACACGAAAAAGACGTAAAAGCAATTCACCCGCTCATCGCAGAAATCAATGCGGTGTACGAAACATATAGAATGCTCTCCGATGATGAGTTAAAAAATAAAACAACCGAATTCCGCACACGCATTGCAGAGGCAACAAAAGAACTGACTGATGAAATAACACAGTTACAAGAAAAATTGCACACCGAAGATGACAATCACGAAGAAATAATTACCCGCCTTGAAGAAGCGCAAAAAGAAGAATACGAAATCATTCAGGCAACTCTCGATGAACTTCTCCCCGAAGCATTTGCAGCGGTAAAAGAAGCGTGCCGGCGTTTAACAGGAACACAGTGGAATGTAACAGAACACGTTGTGCAATGGGATATGGTTCCTTTTGATGTGCAGTTAATAGGCGGTATTGTATTGCATCAGGGCAGAATTTCTGAAATGGCGACAGGTGAAGGAAAGACGCTCGTTGCAACACTCCCGATGTATTTGAATGCACTTCCCGGACAAGGCGTGCATCTTGTAACGGTGAATGATTACCTCGCCCGCCGCGACGCGGAATGGATGGGAAAAATCTTTGCAGCGCTCGGAATGACCGTCGGTATTATACAAAACGATTTGAATCCGACACAACGGCGCGTTGCATACAATTGCGATATCACCTATGGAACAAATAATGAATTCGGTTTCGATTATCTTCGCGATAATATGGTGGACCGCGCTGATGATTTAGTGCATCGTAAATTCTTCTATGCAATTGTGGACGAAGTAGATTCCGTGTTGATTGACGAAGCACGCACACCGCTCATTATCAGCGGACCTGTGCAGGTGGATGACCATAAATTCAATGAAATGAAACCGCAAGTGGAGCGATTAGTCAATGCGCAAATGAAACTTGTAACCACAGAAGTAGCAAATGCAGAGCGCTTTCTCGAAGAAAATAAATTAGAAGATGCAGGAATGAGAATTTATCGCTCTCATCGCGGACTTCCGAAACATAAACGTCTGCAAAAACTATTTTCCGAACCATCCAATAAAATGCTGATGCAGAAAACTGAAGTGGATTTTCTGCGCGACCACGAAAAACGTATGCCGGAAATATTGGATGAACTCTATTATTACATTGATGAAAAAAATCATAACGTTACCCTCACAGAAAAAGGAAGAGAATTTCTTGCCGGTCCTGCTAATAAAGATATGTTTCTCCTTCCCGATGTTGGTGGCGAAATAAGTGAAATAGAAAATTCCGATTTCAACGATGCTGAGAAGCAGCAAAAGAAAGATACGCTCAATGCAACATACGCAGACCGCAATGAACGCATCCACACCGTTACACAACTCCTGAAAGCGTACTCGCTCTACGAAAAAGATGTCGAGTATGTTGTAAGCGACGACGGAAAGATTATGATTGTGGATGAATTTACCGGTCGTATGCTTCCCGGCAGAAGATATTCGGATGGATTGCATCAGGCAATTGAAGCAAAAGAAGAAGTAACAGTAGAACGCGATACACAAACGCTTGCAACCATTACTTTGCAGAACTATTTTCGTCTTTATAAGAAACTTGCCGGAATGACAGGCACCGCCGAAACAGAAGCATCGGAGTTTATGGATATTTATAAATTGGATTGCGTTGTGATTCCTACCAATAAAGAATGTGTCCGCGACGATGAAGATGATGTTGTGTACAAAACGAGAAGAGAAAAATACAAAGCAGTCATCGAAGATATTGAAGCAATGCGAAAAATAAACCGCCCCGTCCTTGTAGGAACAACAAGTGTCGAAGTATCGGAAACACTCAGCAAAGCATTAAAATTGCAACGCATCCCGCACAATGTTTTAAATGCAAAACAGCATCAGCGTGAAGCAGAAATTATTACACAAGCAGGTTATCCCGGAGCAGTAACAATTGCAACCAATATGGCGGGTCGCGGAACAGATATTAAACTCGGACCTGGCGTAAAAGAAGCAGGAGGTTTGCACATCATTGGAACAGAACGCCACGAATCACGACGTATAGATAGACAGTTACGCGGTCGTGCCGGCAGACAAGGCGACCCGGGCTCTTCAAAATTCTATCTTTCGCTCGAAGATGATTTAATGCGCCTCTTCGGAAGTGAACGCATTGCTGGCATTATGGACAGATTGGGTTTGAAAGAAGGAGAAGTCATTCAGCATCCGATGATAACGCGCTCTGTTAGTCGTGCACAAAAGAGAGTGGAAGAAAATAATTTCGGCATCAGAAAGCGATTGCTGGAATATGATGACGTAATGAATCAACAACGCGAAGTAGTGTACACACGCAGAAGACATGCGTTACTCGGTGAAGGATTACGCGACGATATTTTCGCAATGCTCGAAGAATTTGTTACAAAAATTGTTGATAAATATTATGACGACGGCGCGATTGCAGAATTACAAAACGAATTACGTGCACAACTTCTTCTCGATGTAAAGTTCACTCCTGATGAATTTCAGAAACTCGGTAATGATGGCGTGCAGGAAAGAGTTTTTGTAGCCGCAAAAGATTTTTATAAAAGAAAAGAAGAACGCATCGGCACAGAACAAATGCAAATGATTGAAAAGATGGTTGCTCTCCAGGTGATTGATGAACGCTGGCGAGACCACTTGCGCGAGATGGATGAATTGAAAGAAGGAATTCATCTGCGTGGATACGGACAAAAAGACCCGCTCCTTGAATACAAAGGTGAAGCGTTCGGAATGTTTCAGCAACTTATTGAAATGATTGCAACACAAACTGTTACGTTTGTATTTAAAATATTTCCTACACAAACGCAGCAAGTTCCTGTGCTGCGTCCCGTCCGCGCACCAAGAAAAAGCGAAATGAAACTTACGCACAGCGAATCCGATGGAATGGGATATCAAGCAAATACTGACCCAACATTGCAAAGCGAAAAATCTCCAGCTGAGCGCGGTCAAAAACAAATGCCCGTTCACGTGGAAGAAAAAATCGGTCGTAATGAACCGTGCTACTGTGGAAGCGGAAAAAAATATAAAAATTGCCACGGAAGCAATTGAGCAACATCCTTTCATTCTGTTCTCCCAAAAAAAAATGATTTACACGCTTGATATTGCTCATCCACCTTTGCGCAGTGATGCCGCAGAAATAATGCTTGACGAATCACTGCGAAAAGCGAAAAATTTTTCCTTGTATCGTGTAATGAAAATAGTGCACGGATACGGTAGCGGCGGCAAAGGAGGCACACTGAAAACAGTAGTGAAAAATTGGGTGTATAAAAATCAAAGCAATATCAAGTTTGCAATTGATGGCGAGCAGATTTCTCCCTTCAATCCGCTTGTGCAGGAAATGTGCATCGCCTGCAATCTGCAACTCTCCAAAGATTTCGGCGCGCCAAACAAAGGAATAACAATTATTTGGGTGAAGTAATACGCCAATATTATTTTCACTCTTGTTATTTTTTCCCCCTTTTTTTTTCTAATTTCTCCACCGATTTTTACTTTGCAAATTAATTAATCACTTGTAAAATATTTTTGAAAATTATGTCAACACTAATTAAAAACGCACGCATTATTACAGCAGAACAGGATTACACTGCTGATATTTTTATTGAGAAAGAAAAAATTTCTACCATAGGAAGCGATTTAAAAATTACCACCGATAAAATAATTGACGCAAAAGGAAAATATGTCATCCCCGGCGGCATTGATGTTCATACGCACATGGATATGCCGTTTGGAGGAACAACTTCCAGCGATGATTTTGAAACCGGAACACGTGCTGCCGCATTCGGCGGAACAACATCACTGATTGATTTTGCGATTCAAGCAAAGGGAACAAAAATCCGTGAAGCGCTTGATATTTGGATGAAGAAAGCGGAAGTTGCAACGGTGGATTTCAGTTTACACATGATTGTTACCGATTTACCCGAAGCGCACATTGAAGATATGAATGAAATGGTACGCGAAGGCGTTACGAGTTTCAAATTATTTATGGCATATCCGAATGTGTTGATGGTGGATGACGCAACAATTTTTCGCGCGATGAGAAAAACGGCAGAGAATGGCGCGCTCGTTTGTATGCACGCGGAAAACGGCGGCGTGATTGATTTGCTCGTGCAAAAAGCAATAGCCGAAGGAAAATCCGCGCCGATTTACCATGCACTTACACGACCAACAACTGCGGAAGGAGAAGCAGTGAATCGCGCAATTGCTCTTGCACAAATGGCTGGTGCGCCAGTATATATTGTGCATCTTTCATCAAATGATGCGTTGGAGAAAGTTGCCGAAGCGCGCGATAGAGGAATTCCCGTCTTTGCAGAAACGTGTCCGCAATATCTTTTGCTTTCGATTGAAGATTTAGAGCGACCAAATTTTGAAGGAGCGAAATATGTGTTCACTCCTCCCCTACGCGAAAAATGGCATCAGGAAAAACTTTGGGCGGGACTCAAAAAAAATTCGTTGCAAGTTGTTTCCACTGACCATTGTCCATTTTGTTTTAAAGAACAAAAAGAATTGGGACGAGATAGTTTTGCAAAAATTCCGAACGGCGGACCGGGAGTTGAAAATCGTTTGCAACTGTTATTTCATCACGGCGTAAATCAAAACAGAATTTCACTTAATCGCTGGGTAGAAATTGTTTCAACAAACCCCGCAAAAATGTTCGGAATGTATCCGCGCAAGGGAACAATCGCCGTGGGAAGTGACGCTGATATTGTCGTATGGAATCCGAACAGTGAGCACACAATTTCCGCACACTCACATCACATGCGCGTTGATTATTCAATGTTTGAAGGATGGAAAGTAAAAGGTAATGCCGAAACCGTTCTCTCACGCGGTGAAGTTGTTGTAGAAAACGGAAATTGGTTTGGCAAAACAGGACGCGGCAAATTTGTGAAGCGCGATGCATTTGCGGGAGCGTGGAAATAAGTTCAGAGTTACGAGTTTGAAGTTTAGAGTTAATAAAATGAAAATCATATTTATTTGCCTTTTGCTTTTCTCATTTATTTTCTTCTATTCTGCGGACAAGAATACACCGCATAGCCAGAAAACTATTCAACAAAAAGATTCGGTTATGACTTTTCGCGATAATGTTTTGCCGATGTTGCAAGCGAATTGCAAGCCGTGTCATTTCCCCGGCGGAAAAATGTATAGCAAATTACCATTCGATGATTCCGCAACTGTTTTGAAACTTGGAACGAAACTTTTCACACGATTACAAAAAAAAGAACAGCAAGAGATAATCAATAAGTGGATGGAAGTAGAAGTAAATAAAAAATAGTAGGTAGTTTTAAAATAACGTCATGCCGAATTTATTTCGGCATCTTTTACGAACGCAAAATAGTTCCCGAAACAAGTTCGGGATGACGTATGCTTTGAGACTTATTTTTTACAAATGAAAAATAGTTACGTGTATATAATGAGTAACTTTCATCGCACGACATTTTACATTGGCGTTACAGGCGATATTCGGAAAAGAGTTGCAGAACATAAAGATGGAATCGGTTCACAATTTACCAAGAAATACAAACTGAAAGACCTTGTGTACTTTGAGGAACATTCTGACATTCGTTATGCAATTGAAAGAGAAAAGAAATTGAAAAATTGGCATCGCGATTGGAAAATAAATTTGATAAAGTCTGTAAACTCAGAAATGAAAGATTTGACGATGGAGTTATGGTAATTTGTTTTCACATCACACTAAACACGTCATGCCGAACTCGTTTCGGCATCCTTAATAAATTCGCAATAGTTCCCAAAACAAGTTCGGGTTGACGTACTTTTTTTGAATTATTTCAACTAAAAAAATATAAAATAAACACAACACTATGGGACGAGCATTTGAGTTTCGGAAAAACCGAAAAATGAAACGATGGGATGCGATGGCAAAAGCATTCACCAAATTTGGAAAAGAAATTGCAATCGCAGTAAAACAAGCGGGACCGGATGCGGATACAAATCCACGTTTGCGTATTGCAATTCAAAATGCCAAAGGCGTAAATATGCCGAAAGATAGAATTGAAAACGCTATCAAAAAGGCATCATCGAAAGATGAAAAAGATTTTCAGGAGATTTTGTATGAAGGATACGGACCGCACGGAATTGCGATTGCAGTCGAATGCGCAACGGATAATCCAACGAGAACAGTTGCAAATATCCGCGCGTATTTTAATTATGCCGGTGGTTCACTCGGGACAACCGGTTCGCTTGATTTTATGTTCACGCGAAAAGGTGTTTTCAAAATTCTTTCCTCGGCAATTCCCAATAAAGAAGATTTTGAATTGGAAATGATTGATTTCGGTTTGGAAGAAATTGTTGCAAACGAAGAAGAACTTCTTCTTTATACTTCGTTTGTAGATTTCAGTAAAATGCAAAAAGCGTTGGAAGAAAAATCCTTCGCAGTGACGAGCGCGGAGTTGCATCGTTTTCCCACAACGACAAAGGAGCTCACCGAAGCGCAAGAAGAAGAACTCGCGGACTTAATTGATAAGATTGAAGAAGATGAAGATGTGCAAGCGGTATATCATACAATGAAATAAAATTTGATAAAGCACTAAAAGTCAAATCACAAATTCCAAATAAATTCAAAAATTCAAATTTCAATTATCGAAATTCTCATTTTTCGATTGTTTAGAATTTGTTTCTTTTGATTTTGAATTTAAAAGCAGCATTATAAACTCAAATGAAGAACCCAAATCAATCCGAACTCATCGAAATAGAAGCATCGCTTATTGAAAATTCTCCGCTCGTCAATGAAGATATTGCGCCCACCAAAATTTCGCAACGCACGTGGGGAACGTACAACATCGCCGCGTTGTGGATTGGTATGAGCGTTTGCATTCCGACATATATGCTCGCGAGTGGACTCATCGCAGGCGGAATGAACTGGTGGCAAGCGATTTGTACAATTGCGCTCGGCAACATTATTGTTCTTATTCCAATGATTTTAAATGCGCATGCAGGAACAAAATATGGCATTCCGTTTCCTGTTCTTGCACGTTCATCATTTGGCGTTCTCGGTTCAAATATCCCCGCGCTTCTTCGCGCAATTGTTGCATGCGGCTGGTTTGGCATTCAAACGTGGATTGGCGGACAAGCAATAGATGCGATGCTCCGGGTTTTAATTCCTACGTGGAGTACTCTTGGTTTTGGTCCATGGATTTCGTTTGCAATTTTTTGGATAATGAATGTATATTTTATAGTGAAAGGAACGGAATCAATTCGATGGCTTGAATCACTTGCAGCGCCATTTCTTATTCTTGTCGGATTAGGATTGCTCGCGTGGGCATACGTGCAGGGCGGCGGTTGGGGACCGATTCTTTCGCAACAAAGTAAATTTCAAACTGCAACGGAATTCTGGGAATTTTTTGTTCCATCGCTTACAGGAATGGTAGGATTTTGGGCAACGCTATCTTTGAACATTCCTGATTTTTCACGTTACGCAAAAAGTCAACGCGCGCAAATGTTGGGACAAGCGCTCGGACTTCCACCAACAATGGCATTGTATTCATTCATCGGTGTTGCAGTTACATCCGCAACGATTGTTATTTTCGGCACCGCAATTTGGGATCCGGTGGAATTGCTTTCAAAATTCAGCAATCCGATTATTATTTTGCTTTCGATGATTTCGTTACTTGTGGCAACGCTAACAACGAATATCGCCGCGAATGTTGTTTCTCCCGCAAACGATTTCGCAAATCTATTTCCGAAAAAAATAAATTTTAAAACCGGCGGATTGATTACAGCATTTCTCGGAATAGCGATGATGCCCTGGAAATTGCTTTCTGATTTTGGTACATATATTTTCGGTTGGCTGATTGGCTATTCAAGTTTTCTCGGACCCATTGCAGGAATTATGATTGTTGATTATTTTTTCATCCACAAACAAAACCTGAATTTAAAAGATTTATATTTGCGCAACGGCGAATATGAATTTACAAATGGATTTAACGGTAAAGCAATTCTTGCGCTCATTATCGGCGTTGTTGTTGCGCTTATAGGATTGTTTGTAAATGAACTACACTTTCTCTACGATTATGCATGGTTTGTCGGATTTGCAGTTGCGGGAGGAGTGTATGCGGTGGTGATGAGGAAATGAATTTAAAACCACTTCATAATATGACTTCCAAGATGCCATAACAAAAATATTGTCAATTGTAAATAAATTACAATACTCATTACAGAATCATCCTCCACCAAAAATTCCTCCCTCAATAACCTCTCTCCCTCCACATCAAAATATATCTTTTTGTAAAATTATTATTGGCACAAATAATGTGTTGTTATTAATATTGTAAATTCTATGAATAAGTAATTGTTTCGATTAGAATGTAAAAATCGAAATAATATATTTTTTCCACAGTGAGCACCTGTTCTTTCTGTTGAAGTTTTCAAATTACCTGTTGAAAATTTCAGCATTGCACACTTGTAAATTTTTATACTCGTTAAATAATTTTAGTTTAACAATTTTACAATTTTAAAAAATATTATGTATGAATAAACAACATCTATTTCAGTTTTTTCAGATTAAAATTTTGACAGCAGGAGCAATGCTATGGATATTATAGTTCTGACAAAGCAAGTTCCTGACCTTGTCGAAGAATTGCTTGTTGATGCGAACGGTAAAGAACTTGACCGCTCGTATATGAAATATATTCTCAACGAAAGTGATGACCACGCGCTGGAGCAGGCGTTGATATTAAAAGAAAAATACGGCGGTACGGTTTCTGTGTATTCCAATAATTATGGCGATGTGGATGAAACATTGTTTACTGCGCTCGCAAAAGGCGTTGATGAAGTGTATAAAATTGAAACAAACAACGCTCTAATCAATAATCACTTGCTTGCAAAGTGCTACCAAAATATTCTTTCCGATACGTCGTATGATTTGATTTTAACCGGCGTACAATCTATCGAAGATATTGACGGACAAATCGGCGCATTGCTTGCAACATATCTTCATATTCCCTACGTCGGCGTTGTCAATACTATTCAGGTTCATTCTGATTTTATAAATGTTACAAAAGAATTTTCCGGAGGAGTGCTTTCAGAAATGCGCATTCAACTTCCTGCTTTGATTGGAATACAAGCGGCAGAAAAACCGCCGCGCTATGTTCCGATTTCCAAAATCCGTCAGGCACAAAAGACAGGAACGATTAAAGAAATAAAAATTTCCCTTGATGATTTTCCATCGGATAATGATAATGTTCACATCAGAAAAATGTATGCGCCTGAAACAGGAATCGGCGCTGAAATGCTCAATGGAAATAATGATGCAATTATAAATCGCTTAGTAAAAATATTATCTGAATCAGGAATAGTGAGGTAGCGTATGAATAATTCAATATTTGTTGTAGCAGAATGTTTTAAAGAAAAACTTTCCGACATCACTTTCGAAATGCTTGGAAGGGCAAAAGAACTTGCAATGGAGTTTAATGCAAAACTTTGCGCAGTAATACTCGGTAAGAGTGTGCGCCACTATGCAGAACAATTGGGAATCGCAGATGAAGTAATTCTATTGCAAAATGACTTGCTTGCAGAATTCAATCCGGAAGCGTACAGAATTGCTCTTACAGAATTATTGAAAGAAAAGCAACCAATGTGTACTTTCATCGGATTGACTTCGAGCGGAATAGATATTGCGGCGCCACTCTCTGCGGAGTTGAACTTTCCTTTGGTTTCGTACTGCAAAGAATTACGAAAAGAAGGAATGGCGCTCATTGCTGTCTCTCAACTTTACGGTGGAAAAATGTTTCTTGAAACAGAAATTCCCAAAAAATCAGCAATTATTTCTTTTCTTCCGGGAGCGTTTAAAAAAGAAAATGGTAGAGCGGAAAAAAGTGTACCAATTGTAGATTTTCCTCTCCAATCTGATTTACAAAATTTATTCACAACATTTGTACAGTACATCGAACCGGAATCTGGCGATGTTGATATTACGCAAATTCCTGTGCTTGTTTCCATCGGACGTGGAATACAAAATAAAGAGAATGTTTCAATTGCACAGGAACTTGCTGATATTCTTGGTGGCGCAGTTTCTGCATCAAGACCTGTCGTTGACCAAGGTTGGCTTCCGGTTACACGGCAAGTCGGGCGCTCAGGAATGAGTGTGAAACCAAAACTTTATCTTGCGCTTGGAATTAGCGGCGCACCTGAACACATCGAAGGAATTCGCAATGCTGAAATGACAATCGCAATTAACACTGATGCAAACGCGCCGATATTTTCAGTCGCACAATATGGTATTTGCGGTGATATTCTGGATTTAATTCCTCTTCTTACGGAGCGTTTGAAAAGTAAAAATTAAAAAATATGGACCCGTCATTGTTAAATAATTTTGGGATACCTGCATACTTTTTTCTTTGGGCTGCAACACTTACTGCACTTGTTATTTTTACACGACGAGTAATAGTCCTCATAAAATTATTACGAAGCGCAAAATCTGAAAACCTATTTGATAATATTTCTGCGCGGTTAAAAAATGTATTGCAATATGTTTTCGGACAAAAAAAATTACTTGAAGAGCCGCTCATCGGTATTGCTCATCTGCTTATTTTCTGGGGATTCATTTTGTTTGCGATTACATTTTGGTGGAATTTACTGCGCGGGCTTTTCCCGTTCCTCCCCATTCCTTATGCAGATGATATCGGATGGATACAATTTTTCCTTGAAATTTTTGCGTTGTTCGTCTTGAGTGGAATAATTGTTTCTGCAATCCGACGATTCTTTTTCCCTCCGCTCCATTTGCAAAAAACCACAGATGCAATTATTATTCTTACGCTTATTGCTTCATTGATGATTACATTTTTACTGCAACAAGGTTTTCGTTTCGATGCAGAATTACACAGTACAAGCGAACTAAATATTTTAGAATCGTTTGGGATGAAAATTATTTCCTTTGCAGGATTCGATACTCTAACTTCACACAATGCATCCGCGATAATGTTTCTCTCGCATCAGGCGCTCGTTTTATTTTTTCTTGCGTACTTGCCTCATTCAAAACATTTGCATTTACTCGCTTCGCCTTTCAATGTATTCTTTAGTAATATAAAACCGAACGGAGTGATTAGTATTCCCGCAGAAACAAATGATGAATTTACAGGCGCAGCGAAATGGAATGAATTTACGTGGAAGCAATTGCTCAACGCATTTTCCTGCGCGGAGTGTGGAAGATGCGACCGTGCTTGTCCGGTTGTTGCAACGAACGCTTCATTTTCTCCGCGATTGCTCATTCATTACTTAAAAGAAAACGTTCTTGCATCGTTGAAGAATGGAAAGAGCGCTCATCAGGAACAACAGGAAAATAAATTACTTTTACTCGGCGGAGAAATTTCTTCGGAAGAAGTCTGGCAATGTTTTACTTGCGGATTGTGTATGGAACGCTGTCCGGTTAAAAATGAACATCTGTCCATTCTTTTACAATTGCGGCGCAGACTTGTCAACGAAGGAATCATTGATAAACCGTTACAGGATGCTTTAAAAAATGTTTTGCGCTATGGAAATCTTCTCGGAAAATCTGAACGTATGCGACCGAAATGGACGGAAGGATTAGAGTTTAAAATAAAAGATGCGAGAAAAGAACACGTAGAATATCTTTGGTTCGTAGGTGATTTTGCTTCGTATGACCCGCGCTTGCAGGAAATAACACGACAGACAGCAAGAATTTTTAACGACGCGGGTATTGATTTTGGTATTTTATACGAAGGAGAATGTAATGCAGGAAACGATACGCGGCGAACAGGTGAAGAAGGATTGTATGAAACACTGAAAGCAAAAAATATGAAAACACTGCAGAAAGCAATGTTTGATAAAATTGTAACAACAGACCCGCACACGTACAATACGTTAAAGAATGAATACTTCAACAGCGATATTCTTGAAAGAAAAATTGAAGTCCTGCATTACACTGAACTTCTCGAACAATTACTGGCAGATGGGCATTTGAAACCAAAGCACAAAATTCACGAAAAAGTTACGTATCAGGACCCGTGTTATCTCGGGAGGTACAATGGTATATATGATTCGCCGCGCAATGTGCTTCATTCACTGGGAATAACTTTAAAAGAAATGCCGCGCAACAAAGCAAACAGTTACTGTTGCGGCGCAGGCGGCGGAAGAATTTGGCTGGAAGATAAAATTGAAGTAACGGAGCGTCCTGCTGAAAACAGAATTCGTGAGATAATTGCTTTAGATGGAGTTAATACACTTGTTACTGCTTGTCCGAAGGACATTATTATGTTTCGCGATGCAATAAAAACTACCGGAAGCGAAGAAATGATAACAGTAAAAGATATTGCAGAAATTGTGTGGGAGGCAATGCGAAATTAATTTTTAATAGCGACAAAGAATTTTTTACAAACGAAATCAAATAATAATTTTTAAAAATTTTGGAGGTACAATGCTTGGTTCACAACAAGTAATAGAATATTTCTGGGGAGTAACATTAGATAAATTATACGCAACAGAAGAGGGGCGGAGAATTCTTTCGTGCATTCAATGTGGAACGTGCGTAGGAACTTGTCCGCATGGCGAGTATATGGAATATCCTCCCCGCCGCGTTATTAAAATGCTGAAAGGTGGTTTTATTGACGAAGTATTTCAATCCGACAGTTTATTGAAATGCGTAAATTGCTACGCTTGTATGGAAAAATGTCCGCGCAATATCAGGTTAACGGAAATACTTCTTCCACTTGTCAAAGAGCAAACTGTCAGCCGCCTCGAACAAATGCCGACAGAATTGCAAAAAGCAGTGGAAAATACATATCGCTACGGAAATCCGATGGGCGAATCAGGACGAAAACGTTCAGCGTGGACTAAAACTTCCAAGTATCCCGTACGAATTTTTTCCGAAAACCCAACTCCGGCTGATATTCTCTGGTTTGTTGAAAGCGATTTATCCTATCATCCGCGAGGACAAGATAATGCACGAGCAACTGCAAAAGTATTTAGTTTGCTTGATGTAGATTTTGCAATTCTCGGACCTGAAGAAAAAAGCGCTGGTGATTGCGGACGGCTTTCGTGGGAGCGCGGATTATCTGAAGTTCTCATTGAATATAATATGTCCGTGCTGAATAAATACAAGTTCAATAAAATTGTAACATCTGACCCGCACGCACTTGATGCATTTCGCTTCCGCTATACGATGTTTGGTTTTAAATTTATTGTGGAACATACGATACCGTATGTATTTAAATATCTTTCACAATTGAAACCGCTATTGACCAAAACTCTTCCATATAGAATTACCTATCATGATTCTTGTTGTTTAGGACGACACAATAATCACTACGATGAACCGCGTGAACTTCTTTCTGCGATTCCCGGAGTAAAATTAGTAGAAATGATTCACAACCGTGTGAATTCAATTTGCTGCGGAGGAGGAGGAGGAGGAATGTATCTTGATGCATATTACAAATCAAAAGGAATGGAGCGGCTTTCTGATATTCGTGTACAAGAAGCAATTGCAACCGGCGCAGATGTCCTTGCAGTTGCCTGTCCGTACGAAGTTTCACGCTTTGAAGATTCTGTGAAACTGTTGGGATACGAAGGAAAAATAATCGTAAGAGATATTATGGAACTTCTTTCAGAATCAATAGGAGAAAATTAATATGAGCACGAATGGAGAAATACGTATTGGATTTTATATTTGCCATTGCGGCGTAAATATTTCATCTCTTGTTGATGTTAAATCCGTTGCAGAATATGCTTCAACATTGCCCGGCGTTGTCCTTGCACGCGATTATAAATATATGTGTTCCGAACCGGGACAAGCATTGATTGAAGATGATATTCGGGAACAACATCTGAACCGCATCGTCGTTGCTTCTTGTTCTCCGCTATTACACGAACAAACTTTTCGCAAAGCAGCAGAACGCGGAGGACTCAATCCATTTTTTTGCCACATTGTGAATATTCGCGAGCACAATGCATGGGTACACGAAGAACGCTCTGCCGCAACAAGAAAAGCAAAAGATATGATTCGCGCCGCAATGTATCGCGTTGTCTTTCACAAAGCATTGGAGAAAAAACGAGTTCCGATAAATAGCGATGTACTTGTGCTTGGCGGCGGTATAGCAGGAATTCAGGCAGCATTAAGTCTCGCAAACGCAGGCAAACATGTATATCTTGTTGAACGTGAGCCAACCATCGGCGGCTATATGGCAAAATTTGATAAAACTTTTCCGACTCTTGATTGCGCGGCTTGTATTCTTACGCCTAAAATGTCTGCTGTGCGCGAGCACCCGAATATTATGTTGTGGACATACTCAGAAGTAGTGAAAGTTGATGGTTTCGTAGGAAATTATACTGTTTCTGTTAAAAGAAAACCACGCTATGTTATCGAAGATTTATGCGTTGGATGTATGCAATGTATTGATTCGTGTGTCTATAAAGAAGGAAAAGTTCCTGATGAATTTAATCTTTCACTTTCCACACGAAAGCCCGTGTATATTCCATTTCCTCAATCTGTTCCTCAAGTTGTAATGATTGACCCGGACTCGTGCATAGAATTCAAATCAGGAAAATGCAAAAAGACGTGCGTTGAAGCTTGCGCAGAGAGAAATGCAATTGATTTTCATCAACAAGAAGAAATGAAGGAAATAAATGTTGGCACAATCATTCTTGCGACAGGATTTCAAACATTTGATGCAAAGAGAATTCCATATTACGGCTATGGAGTCTATCCGAATGTTTATACATCGCTTGAAGTCGAACGGCTCATCAATGCATCAGGTCCAACTGCCGGAGAAATTGTATTACGCAATGGAAAGAAGCCAACATCCGTTGCAATTGTTCACTGTGTAGGTTCCCGCGACGAAAATACCAATCGGTGGTGTTCACGTGTGTGCTGTATGTATTCACTGAAACTTGCGCACCTCATAAAAGAAAGAACAAATGCAGAGATTTACAATTTCTATATTGATATGCGCGCTCCGGGAAAAAGTTTGGAAGAATTTTATAATAGAATTTCCGGAGAAGGTGTGCATCTTATTCGCGGAAGAGTTGCAGATGTTTTTCCCGGTTCAAATGGCTCAACAGATAAACTCATCGTAGTTGCAGAAGATACATTGATGCTGCGATTATTGAAAATTCCTGTGGATATGGTAATTCTCTCAGTGGGATTGGAACCTCATCACGATGCCGCTGATGTAAGAAGAATGTTCAATATTTCCTGCTCAACAGAAGGGTTTTTCCTTGAACGACATCCGAAACTTGCACCCGTCAATACATTTACCGATGGAATATTTTTGGCTGGTTGCTGCCAAGGTCCGAAAGATATTCCTGATACGGTTGCACAGGCAGGAGCAGCAGCATGTGAAGCGCTTTCGCTGATTGATAAAGGATATTTTGAACTTGAGCCCTCCACTGCTTACATAATGGAAGAAGAATGTTCAGGTTGCAAATCGTGTGTGAATCTCTGTCCATACAGCGCGATTTCTTTTGAAGAGAGTAAGAAAAAAGCAATTATTAATGAAGCGCTATGCAAAGGTTGCGGAACTTGCGTCGCGGCTTGTCCATCCGGTTCCATCCGACAAAACCTTTTTGGCGACGATGAAATTTTCAGCGAAATCAGAGGATTACTTGAAGAAGAGATGGCATTCGCATAAAATTCTGCAATAAATAATAACTCTTGTAGGGTATCCGTTTTGGATTTTTTCCAAATTTCAGATACCCTTTTTCTTTTTTAAATTTTTTTTAAGTTCTGAAATATTTTTTCAAAAATTTCTGATTCATCAAAGAAAATTTTTTTATATTTGTCCCCCGAAAGTTCACCCCTATGTTTTTATCCCACTTTTCCCTGACTGACTATGCCCCATCGGCTTGAAGTTGTTTCGCGCTTCCGTGAAACGCGCGCCGAAATCCGTCTTCACAAGTTCCACTCACTTGGATTTGTTGATATCGAGAATGTATTTATCGCCGATATTTATTCTCTGTCCGTCTCCCTCTCCCCGTCTCTTCTCCAAACTATCTCCAATTCACTTTTCAATCCCGTTTCCCAACTTTGTTTTATTGATGAGCCATTTCAACCAAACTTTTTTCAATGGGCAATTCAAATAGGATTTTTGCCGGGAGTAACAGATAATATTGGAAATACTGCAAGAGAAATTATTCTTGATCTAATAAATTCAGCAGTCAGCAGTCCGCAATCGGAAACAATTACATCTCCACCGCTTGAGACACTATACCTCAAATCCCAAATCTCAAATCCAGCAGAATTCTCCGTTCATTCATCTCAAATAATTTTGCTTGACGGCGGTTATCCAATGGGCGCAATTCAAAAACTTGCTGACCAGATTTCCAATCCGCTCATTCATCGTGTTCATATCAAAAACAGAACTTCGTATCGCAACACAAAAGGAATGGGAATTCATATTCCGAAAGTTGAACTCAAACCACATCCGCAAGCAGACGTAGTAAATTTGAACGTGAACGATAGCGAACTTTTGAAAATCGGGAAGTTTGGGATTCTCGAAAAAGTAATTGAAGATGGAACAGAAATTCGCCACGGCTCGCTTGCATTGGATTTAGATTATTTGAAAGCGATTCAAAATTATTTTAAAACATTAGGAAGAAATCCCACGGATGTTGAACTTGAATCACTTGCGCAAACATGGAGCGAACACTGTAAACACACAATTTTCGCCGCACAGATTGATGACATTGAAGAGGGAATTTTCAAACATTATATTAAGCGAGCAACGGAAGAAATCAGAAAAGCAAAAGGCGAAAATGATATTTGTGTTTCAGTTTTTCACGATAATGCGGGCGGAATAATATTCGATGAGAATTTTGTCGTAACCGATAAAGTGGAAACGCATAACACACCATCTGCGCTTGACCCGTTTGGCGGCGCTGTTACAGGAATTCTCGGAGTGAATCGCGATACCGTTGGATTTGGAAAAGGCGCAAAACCGATTCTCAATCGCTATGGATTCTGTTTTGGTTTTCCTGACGACGAGCAACAACTGTATCGCGACAAAGAAAAGAATAATCCGCTTCTTCTTCCGAAAAGAATAATGGAAGGTGTGATTGAAGGTGTGAATGTTGGCGGAAATTGCAGCGGCATTCCAACTCCGCAAGGATTTTTGTACTTCGATGAACGTTACAAAGGAAAACCGCTGGTGTTTGTCGGAACGGTGGGATTGATTCCAAGAAATTTTGAATTAAGAATTAAGAATGATGAATTAAAAAATCCTTCTAAAACTCCAACGCTCAATTACTCCAACACTCCAATTGATAAATGTGCGCAAGTCAGCGATTACATAGTTATGCTTGGCGGACGTGTTGGACAAGACGGAATTCACGGCGCAACATTTTCTTCGGAAGCATTGCACGAAGCAAGTCCATCAACCGCAGTGCAAATCGGCGATGCAATTACACAGAAAAAACTTTCCGATGCAATTGTAAAAGAAGCACGGGATTTGAATTTGTTCAATAGCATCACAGATAACGGCGCGGGCGGTTTATCGTGTTCCGTTGCTGAGATGGCAAAAGAATCTGGCGGATGTTTTGTAGAGTTAGAAAAAGTTCCTACAAAATATCCCAATCTTCCGCCGTGGAAAATCTGGATTTCCGAATCGCAGGAACGAATGACGCTTGCAGTTCCGGAAGAAAAATGGAAAACATTTTTTGATTTAATGCAACAACGCGGAGTTGAAGCAACAATTATCGGTGTATTTACGAACAGCGGAAAATGTGTTGTAACATTTCACGGAAAAGAAGTGATGAATGTTGATTTGAATTTTTTACACGATGGTTTGCCGAAAAAGAAATTAGTAAGTAGCGATCAGCAATTAGCAATTAGCAAAGAGCACAGAGCAGAGAGCAATGAGCAATTTTCTTTCTCAACATCTCAACTACTCAACTACTCAACTACTACAAACTCAAATCACACATCGCACATCACAAATCTTTTTCAGATTCTCGCACATCCAAATATTTGCAGCACAGAATTCGTTTCTCAACAATACGACCACTCAGTGCAAGGCACAACAATCATCAGCGGATTGCAAGGAAAAGGAAGAGTGAACGGAAGTGCAAGTGTAATTCGACCGTTGTTTCATTCGTGGAAGGGAGTTGCAGTTTCGCAAGCATTATTTCCGCATCTCACAGAATCAAATCCGTATGCAACGGCGGGAATAACTATTGACCAGGCAATACGCAATCTCGTTGCTGTTGGTGTTTCGCCTAATCACATTGCATTGCTTGATAATTTTTGCTGGTGCGATTCCAATAATCCCGAACGACTTTTTCAACTGAAAGAAACTGCGCGCGGTTGTTACGATTTTGCTGTTGGATTCGGAACTCCGTTTATTTCCGGTAAAGATTCGATGTTCAATGATTTTCATGGCTATGATGAAAACGGAAATGAAATAAATATTTCTGTGCTTCCAACGCTGTTAATTTCTTCGCTTGGAGTTGTAAAAGATATTCGCAAATGTGTAACAATGGATTTGAAAAATGAAGGCGATGAAATTTTTCTTGTTGGGAATGAATCACTTGACATTAATCAGATTATTGAGAATTCAATTACAAATTGCAAAGTAATCGAAGAAGCGATTGAACAAGAAATTCTCTCTTCATCGTATGCAATTGGTTTTGGTGGAATCGGAGTCGGACTTGCAAAAATGAGTATTGCAGGACAACTTGGAATTGATGTTCAACTCGATGAAGAAAATTTATTTGCAGAAACCCCATCCCGATTTCTTGTAACTATTGCGAATGAAAACGTAGAACAATTCTCCAGAATTGCTTTAGAAAAAAAAATCGTTGCAAAAAAAATAGGAACGGTTCTTTCTTCAAATAAATTTTCTATCAAAAATTTGAAGAACGAAAATGTAATTGAAACAACAGTAGAAGAATTAGAACTAACGTATAAAAATAAATTTCGAGATTATTGAAAGGTTGCTTGATTTACTTGTTAGCTCGTTAAATGAATAACGAGCCAACAAACAAACGAACTAACCAGCGAACGAATGATTAAACCAAAAACATTTATCCTTTCCGGTTACGGATTCAACTGCGAAGAAGAAACAAAAACTGCATTTGAACTTGCAGATGGAAATGCTGATATTATTCACATCAATGATTGGATTACGAATAAAACTATCATTGAAGATTATCAAATCTTTGCAGTCCCCGGCGGATTTTCTTACGGCGATGATACTGGTTCAGGAAATGCAATGGCAAATAAAATTCGCAATCATTGCGGGGATGAATTACTGAGATTTATTTCTGAAGATAAACTCATTCTCGGCATTTGCAACGGATTTCAAGTGCTTGTCAATCTCGGTTTGCTGCCTGCATTAAATAATGAATACGGAAAGCGAAGCGTTGCGTTACTGCACAATACTTCCGCGCGTTATGTAAATCGTTGGCTCAATGTTAAAACGACAAGCGATAAATGTGTGTTCACAAAAAATATTTCGCGAATGTTTATTCCCGTTGCTCACGGTGAAGGAAATTTCTTTGCAGAAGAAGAAACGCTTTTACATTTGAAAAATAATGAACAAATTGTGCTACAATATATTTGCGAAGATGGAAGTTCAGCAAACGAAGAATTTCCTTTCAATCCCAATGGTTCAATGAATGATATTGCTGGAATTTGTGATGCAACCGGAAGAGTGTTTGGTTTAATGCCGCATCCCGAACGTGGAATGTTTTTCACACAACGACCGGATTGGACGTTACTGAAAGAGAAATTCAAGCGCGAAAAGAAAGAACTTCCGGAATATAGCGATGGAATGGAAATTTTTAACAATGCAGTAAATTATTTCAAAGATTAAATATTAATATGCAAAATTACATCTCAAAAATTAAAAATGTTATTAATACTTCTTGCAATAACTTTTATATTTCATTTGTGATTTTGATTTTTACACTTTAATATTTGATTTCACTACACGAAACTTATTATGAGAACAAAAATTTTAGATTCAGCATCTTTTTCCCGCACGCTTTCCCGACTTGCACACGAAATCATCGAACGAAATCGCGGCGCGGAAAATATTGCCATTGTTGGTATTCGCACTCGCGGAGAATATTTGAGTCGTCGTCTCGCAAAAAGTATTTTCGAGATTGAACGCATTCCACTTCTCACTGGCGCGCTTGATATTACACTTTATCGCGATGACCTTTCGCAACTTGATAAACCGATAATGAAAGGCACAGACATTCCGTTTGATGTGTCGCAGAAAAAAATTATCCTCGTGGATGATGTGTTGTTCACGGGAAGAACGATTCGTGCCGCACTCAATGAATTGATGGATATGGGACGACCGGCATACATTCAACTCGCTGTGTTGATTGACCGCGGACATCGTGAACTTCCGATTGAACCGAATTTCATTGGCACAAAAATCACTACAGAAAAAACTGACGACGTGCAAGTAATGATGAAAGAAATTGATGGTGAAGACGGAGCGTATTTAATTCAAAATTAAAAATGAAAATTCAGTCAACCGGATATTGGACTTTTATTTGTAATCCAGCAAAATGGGAAATAGATAAATTCCTAGAAACAAATATTGAATACGACACTTATCAAATTTCCGATTGGCAAAAAGATTTTTTTCATATCGGACAACTTGGAGTAATTCGAGTGGGCATTGATAAAAGAAGTGTCAAGATTCTAAATAGAAGAAAAAAATTATTCCCAGGAATTTATGCAATTGTCCAAGTTTTAAGTGAACCTGATTATCGCGGTGAAAAACCAGACAAATTTTGGGTGAATTGGTCAGAAAAGGAATTAGATAAACCAGTCGTAAGAATTCGATACTTAAAAAACTTATTGAACTCTCCTTTGCTTTTAAAGGATATTAAAAACGATGCTCAAATACAATCAGATAAATATTTGTTAAATGGATTTCAGGCATCATCAATTCCATTAAAAAAAGAAACCTTCGAGAGAATCATTGAACTAGTTGGAAACTCAGACCAAATATTTGAAAATGTAGAATCAGAGAATACTTTTTCAGTTTCAGAAATTGCTAAATTAGAGCAAAAGTATAAAGACGCTTCTCCTCAAGTGAAAGAAGTTCTTAGCAAAAGAATAGAGCGTGGAAACATTTCAAAAGAGTTGAAGAAAATCAATAATTATAAATGTCAAGTATGTGAAACCTTAGGATTAAATCCGTTGACATTCCAAAAAACAAACAAAGAATATTATGTAGAAACACATCACGTAATTCCTGTTTCAAAACTTGAAGAAGGTTCACTTGCTTTCGGAAATTTAATCACTATTTGCGCCAATCATCACCGCCAGATGCATTATGGAAATGTTGAACTAATCGAAAATACAAATCAATGTTTGAGATTTAGAATTGATAACAAAGAAATTACTATTCAAAAGAAATTGAAAATATAAATCTCAACTACTAAAATACTTTTTACTCAACTACTTTAAGTAAATGACAGAAACACCAACTCAAAAACTCCACATCAATCACCTTCTCGGAATGGAAAATGTTTCGCGCGACGATATTACATTGATGCTCGATACGGGAATGTCGTTTCGTGAAGTGCTGGAACGTCCGATAAAAAAAACGCCAACACTCAACGGCAAAACGATTGTCAATTTATTTTTTGAATCGTCCACGCGCACACGCATTGCCTTTGAACTTGCCGAACGGCGACTTTCTGCTGATGTGGTAAATTTTGCCGCATCGGGAAGCAGCGTGAGTAAAGGCGAAACGTTCAAAGACACGGTGAAAAATATTGAAGCGATGAAAATTGATATGATTGTTGTGCGCCACGAATCGCCGGGAGTTCCGCAATTTCTCACGCGCATTTCAGACGCAACAATTATCAATGCGGGAGATGGAGCGCACGAACATCCCACGCAAGCGCTTCTCGATATGATGACTATTCGTGAAAAATTCGGAACGTTGGAAAAATTGCGTGTGTGTCTTGTCGGCGATATTTCCCACAGCAGAGTTGCGCTATCAAATATTTATGGACTCAAAACGATGGGCGCGAAAGTTTCTGTCTGCGGACCAAAGACGATGATGCCGAAGCACGTAGAAAAACTTGGGGTGGAAGTGTATTACAATATTGATGATGTTATTCGCGATGGGGTTGATGTGCTGAACGTGTTACGAATTCAGCGCGAACGGTTACACGCAGTTCTTTTTCCATCAAATGAAGAATACAATAAATATTTCGGCGTTACGAAAAAGCGTTTGGAAAAATCATCAAAGCCAATTACCATTTTACATCCCGGTCCCATCAATCGCGACGTGGAAATTTCTGCTGATGTTGCCGACAGTGAACATTCGCTTATTCTTCATCAAGTGTTGAACGGCGTTGCAGTGAGAATGGGAATACTGTTTCTTCTTGGCACAAAACAAAGAAGCAATTGAAGAAATAAAAAATCAAAAATGATATATCAAAATGATAAATGAAAATGTAAAAATTATTGGAGCTGAGTATGAATGATGACAAATCAAAATTCAAGAATGAGTTTAAAAAACGTCTTTATAATTTCACTTTGAAATTAATTGAGTTTATTGATAAACTTCCCAACGATAATGTTTCCAGAAGACTTGGAGACTAATTGCTTAGAAGCGGAACAAGTATCATTGGAAATTATATTGAAGCGACTTCTGCAAGCAGCAAAAAAGATTATACCAACTATTTCACAACATCACTCAAATCCAGTAACGAAAGTAAACTCTGGTTTTCTCTTTTAAAAGATAGTAAGCGAGCAAAAGAAGAAGATGTAAAATGGTTTCTTGAAGAACTTCGTGAATTTTCAAATGTATTTGCATCAAGTATTCTTACGTTAAAGGGTAAGAAGTAATAAGCCTATTAAACTATTTTTGATTTTTATAATGTCATTTTGATTTTTGCTATTTAATATTTGATACACAAAAAATAATCCCAATGTCTAATTCCTTTTTATTTAAGAGCGCTCACATTATTGACCCTATTACAAAAACAGATGAAATAATTTCTGTTCTGGTTGAAAACGGTTTCATCAAAAAAATTGCAAAGAAAATTTCCGCAGAGAAAAATACCAACGTGATTGATTGTAACGGTATAATTCTCGCGCCGGCATTTTGTGATATGCATGTTCATCTTCGCGAGCCGGGATACGAACACAAAGAAACAATCGAAACGGGATTAACATCTGCGGCGAATGGCGGATTTACTGCTGTTGCGTGCATGCCGAACACAAATCCGCCAATTGATTCTTCTGCAATTGTTCAATACATAAAATCAGAAGCAAAGAAATCTTTTCCTGCTGTAGATTTATTTCCGATTGCGTGCGGAACAAAAAATCGCGAAGGAAAAGAACTTGCGCCCATTGCAGAACTTGCAGGAAGCGGAGCGGTAGGATTGAGCGATGATGGAAGTCCTGTTGAAAATGCGGATTTGTTACGGAGAATTTTAGAATATAGTTCAATGTATAATTTGCCCTTCATTCAGCACTGCGAAACAAAATCGCTTGCAGGAAACGGCGTGATGAATGAAGGATTTGTTTCGACATCGCTTGGTATGAATGCAATTCCGCGCATAGCAGAAACGACAATGCTGCAGCGCGATTTACAAATTTTGGAATATGCGAAAGGAAAATACCACGCCGCGCATTTGAGTGTGAAAGAATCAATCGAAATAATGCGCGCGGCAAAAAAGAAAAAGTTAAACGCAAGTTGCGAAGTTACGCCTCATCATTTTACATTGACGGATGAAGAAGTGAAAAGTTTTAACACGAATACTAAAATGAATCCGCCGCTGCGAACACAAGACGATGTTGATGCCTTGCTCGAAGGATTACGCGATGGAACAATTGATGTAATTGCTTCTGACCATGCGCCGCATTCGTATGATGAAAAAGAAGTGGAATATATTTACGCCCCGTTTGGTATCGTTGGGCTTGAAACAACAATCGGGCTTTGCGTTACCAAACTTATCAAAACAAAAATTCTTACGTGGAAACAATTGATAGAAAAACTTTCCGTCAATCCGAGAAAAATTCTTTCACTTCCTGAAATTAAAATTGAAGTCGGAGCAAAAGCAAACTTTACTTTAATTGATGCAAAAAAAGAATGGACAGTTGATGCCCAACAATTCAAATCAAAATCCAAAAACTCTCCGTTTGATAAGTGGAAATTGAAAGGAAAAAGTTTCGGGATTTTCAATAATGGACTGTATATTGAATCGAAATAATTTAGTTTGGTTAATATAAATCAGAAATAACTTTGAATCACGAAATCTACAACAACCCACTACTCACTCGCTATTCATCTCAGCGAATGCAGGAATTATTTTCCGACAAAACAAAATTTGAATTGTGGCGAAAGATTTGGCCCACACTTGCCGAAACACAATTGGAACTCGGTTTAAATTCCATTCGCAAAGAACAAATTAATGAGTTGAAACAATTTGCAACAAACATCAATTACGATGTAGCGGAAACGAAGGAAAAAGAAATTCGCCACGATATAATGAGCCACGTTTTTGCGTTTGGGCAGCAATGTCCGAATGCCGAACCGATTATTCATCTCGGCGCGACAAGTTGCGATGTTGTATGCAATGCGGAACTCTGGCAAATAAAACGCGGTCTTGAATTCACCAAAGAGCAAATTGTTGGCGTTGCAAGAAATCTTGTTCGCTTTGCTGAGTCGCATAAAAATCTCGTTACGCTTGGTTACACACACTATCAACCGGCTCAACCGACAACAATCGGAAAACGTGCGACGCTGTATATTCAGGATTTGTTAATGGATTTAGATTCGTTAGAATTTGTAGAAGAAAATATTTTGAAAGCGCGCGGCATCAAAGGAACAACGGGAACACAAGCATCGTTTTTGCAACTCTTCAACGGCGATGAATCAAAAGTAAAAGAACTCGACAAACGTGTTTCACATAAATTGGGATTTGATTCTTCGTATTTTGTAACGGGGCAGACATATCCGCGCAAAGTTGATGCGAAAGTTTTGGAAACTCTCGCCGGAATCGGAACCAGCGCGCACAAGTTTGCTGTGGATTTGCGTTTGCTTTCCAACTTACAAATGATGGAAGAGCCGTTTGAAACTTCGCAAACCGGTTCATCGGCAATGGCATACAAGCGCAATCCGATGCGCAGCGAACGAATGACAAGTCTCGCGCGAATGTTATTTACAAAACCGACAAACGCATATCAAACCGCTGCGAATCAATGGCTCGAACGAACGCTCGATGATTCCGCAATTCGCCGCATTGATATTCCCGAATCGTTTTTGCTTGCTGATGCTGTATTGATTCTCTACGCAAACATTACAAGTAATCTTGTTGTTTATGAAAAACAAATTGCAAAGTATTTGCAGCGCGAACTTCCATTTCTTGCAACGGAAGAAATTTTGATGCGCTCTGTTGCAAAAGGAAAAAGCAGACAGGAAATTCACGAGCGAATTAAAATGCACGCGAAAGAAGTAACAAAGAAAATGAAACTTGAAGCGGAAGAAAATGATTTGTTTGAACGTATTGCAATGGATAACGAAATTCCTTTGAACGCTGAAGAACTCGACGAACTTTCGCAAACTCCATCACGATTTGCAGGAAGAGCAGAACATCAGGTGGAAGAATATTTGAGTGAAGTGGTGAAACCACGACTAAAGAAGTATGAGAATTTTACTTCACCTGAGTTGAATGTAAAAGTTTGAAGTTATTAGTTATCTGTTAAGAGTCATTTGTAAATGTCGTTACTTAATAATTATCCCGGTCGCATCATCATCGTAGGAAAAACAATAGATGAAAATGTTTTTGCTCTTTACGCAATTACCGGTCGTTCATCTGTAAGTCGCGCAAGAAAAATGATTTGTGATGAAAAAGAGAAAACCATTTTTGTAGTTCCGACAAATGAAAGCGAATTAGAAAAAGGAAATCGTGAATTGCTCATTTATTCGTCAATGTGGTGGGGAAATGGAATTGTTGTTAGCAACGGAAAACAGACGGAGTCATTGATTGAATATGCAAAGCAAAACCTTTCTCCGCGTGAAGTCTTAGAAAATGGATTAGCGCAATGGAGTTACGAACCGGACGAACCGCATTTCACGCCACGAATTTCCGCTTGTATCAGCAACACTGGAAAAGAATGTGTGATGAGTATTCTCAATCGAAACGAAAATGGAAAAGAAGAGCAATCTTTTTTTGACATGAAAATAGAAAATGGAAAAGCAAAATATATTTCAACATACAACGGTGAAAACATAAATCCGCTTCCATCATTTGTCGGAGAGCCGAGAGAACTATTTTTACAATCTTCATCTTCGAAAGAAATGTGCGAAGAAGTATTTGCAATGTTGAACAAAGAATTTCGCGTAGTAACTGCTTGTGTAATGATAAACATAAAAACGAAATCAATCGAAAATTTTATTTTAAATAACATAAACTAAATCTCAAATAAATCTATGAAACGTGTAACAGGAATCGGCGGAATATTTTTCAAATGCGAAAATCCCGCGCAACAAAGAGAATGGTATCGCAAACACTTGGACATTGAAAGCACTGAATACGGCGCAATGTTTGAATGGCGTGATTTAAATAATCCTGAAAATAAATGCACCACCGCTTGGAATCCATTTCCTTCCGATACAAAATATTTTCTTCCCAGCGAAAAACAATTTATGTTCAATTATCGCGTTGAAAATCTCACGGAACTATTGAAAACATTGCGTGAAGAAGGTGTTACAGTAATTGACAAAGTTGAAGAATATGAATTCGGAAAATTCGGTTGGATAATTGATCCCGAAGGAAATAAAATTGAACTTTGGGAACCTGTGGATGAAAAACTTGCATAAATCTCCTACTAAAAACAATTATGGACATTCTTTTTAATTCTGAAACATGGATTGCGTTATTAACACTCACCACTCTCGAAGTAGTGTTGGGAATTGATAACATTATTTTCATCAGCATTCTTACGGGAAAACTTCCTGCTCATCAACAACCAAAAGCAAGAACACTCGGACTTGCATTAGCAATGCTCACGAGAATTCTGTTACTTTTTTCACTCACGTGGGTGATGAAATTAACTTTTCCACTATTTACAACATTGGGAAACGAAATTTCCGGACGCGATTTGATTCTTATTATTGGCGGCTTATTTCTTCTTGCAAAAAGCACACATGAAATTCATTCCAAATTAGAAGGTGCGTCAACAACACAGAACACAACCGCAACAGCTTCTTTTGTCGGTATCATTATTCAAATAAGTATTATTGATATTGTGTTCTCACTCGATTCTGTAATTACTGCAATCGGAATGACCAATCAACTTTTAATTATGATTATCGCAGTTATCGTAGCAGTTGCAATCATGATGCTTTCATCAAGTGCAATCAGTTCTTTTGTAGAAAAACATCCGACAGTAAAAATGCTTGCGCTGAGTTTTCTTTTACTCATTGGAGTAACACTTATCGCAGAAGGACTCGACCAGCATATTTCCAAAGGATATATTTATTTCGCAATGGCTTTTTCTGTGTTAGTCGAAATGCTGAATCTCCGTTTGCAAAAAAAATCGGCAGAGCCGGTAAAACTTCACTCTCAAATGTAATTTGTAATGGAACCAAAAATAATTTTAGTAAAGTCGAAGGATGATATTTTTCAACATTTCAAAAATTCTCCCATCGAAAAACTTTTTGAATACCACAATCTTCAAAAAGAATTTGAGCAAAGTTTGAAAGCAGAATTGCTTGTCGGAATGTGTATGGATAATCGAAAGCAACTGCACATTCCCAACAACTTTGCATTTATTTTACGGAGCGGCGGAGCAAATTTTCGCAATAATGAATTTAAAGTTTCGTATGCAATTGCAATTGGCGGCGTGAAAGCATTTGCGCTCATTGGTCATAACAATTGTGGAATGGTGAATCTTATATCGCGCAAAGAAAATTTTATCAACGGACTTGTTGAAAATGCCGGATGGGACAGATATTCTGCGGAAGAACATTTCTGGCATCACGCGCCACAATTTGAAATCGGCAATGAAATTGATTTTGTTCTCGGTGAAGCGCAACGTTTGCGTTTTCGTTATCCGAAAATTTTAATCGCGCCGTTATTTTTCAATGTGGATGATAACTTACTGTATCAGATTGAAGAGTAGTAATGCCGACAGATATTTCTAATCTCAAAAAAGTTTATCGCACTGCAATCACGAGCGAACAATTTCCTGAATTTATCGAAATGAATTTAGGAAATAGTTTGAAAAAATATTCCCGCGTTAAATGGAATGATGAATCCGGAAATATTTTTCCAATGCGGTATGGAACAAATCCCAATCAACCGTGTGCGTTTTACAAACAAGTTGGAAGTGAACATTCATCAATTGGCTCATTGCAGTTTTTGAAAATGGGAAAAGGCGGACCATCGCTGACGAATTTGCAAGATGTAAACCACGCACTGCAAATTCTGAAATATTTTCCAAAACTCGCAGTTGCAATAATGAAGCATTTGAACCCAAGCGGAGTTGCTGTGCAACAGAATAAAAATATTTCTCTCAAAGAATTATTTTGCTATGCGAGAGATGGTGATTCACGTGCGGCATTTGGCGGAGTTATTGTTTTCAATACGAACGTTGATGCTGAAACTGCCGATGAAATAATGAAAAGTTTTTTTGAAGTCGTTGCCGCGCCGCATTTTGATTACGAAGCAATACAAATATTTCACGATTATAAACGCTACGGAGTGAATAAAGATATTCGTCTTGCGCAATTTTCTCACCTCACTCAACTTCCAAAATTCGATGGAGATGATGTGAAAGATTTTGTTGTTGCGAGAATGTTTGCTGATGGTTCTGTTGCTCTGGAAATTCCGTTTGTTACTTCAATTCGCTCCAAAGACGATTTAATTCTTGATGCACGCATCGGCGATATTTCTGTAAAAAGAATTCCAACAGAAAAAGAAATCGAAGATATGCTCACGGCTTGGTATATCGTGATGAATGTTCGCTCGAATGGAATTGTTTTTTTAAAAGATGGAACAACACTTTCTATCGGAACAGGACAGCAAGAACGCATTGGCGCAGTTGAGCAGGCAATCGTAAAAGCAAAACAGAAAGGACATTCGCTCGCAAATTCTGTAATGGCAAGCGATGCTTTTTTCCCTTCACGCGATTCCATTGATACGATTGCGAAAGAAAACGTAACGGCAATTATTTATCCCGGCGGTTCAATCAACGACGTGGAAATTATCAAAGCGGCGAATGAACACGATATCTCTCTTGCAATTACAGGAGAGCGGTGTTTCGCGCATCATTAGTTAATGAAAATGAAAAATAATTCTTCGTCATACTCTGTTACTGAAGTTCGTACGAAATATCCCAACGCTTACGCTCCGTGGAATGATGACGATGACGAAATTCTTCGCGATGAGTATGCTCAATTTTTGGAAAGCGATGACAACGAAGAAGAGCGAAAATTCTTTTTGAACCTCGCTCACAAACTTGGAAGAAAGCGAAGCGCGATACGTTCCAGAATAAAAAAATTATTCGATGACGAGGGAAAGATTTCTATTCCTACTCATAAAACTTCTTTTGAAAAAAAACGCGAATCATTTCAAAAAAGAAAAATTGAAAAGGTTGAACCGATAGCTAAACAAACCATAGAAATCAACGAGCAGTTTCGGGAAGCGTTGAAAATTTTAGAAAACACGAATGCAAATGTTTTCATTACGGGAAAAGCGGGAACAGGAAAATCAACTCTGCTTTCGTATTTCCGCAACACGACAAAGAAAAATGTTGTGGTGCTTGCGCCAACGGGTGTCGCGGCGTTGAACATCAAAGGACAAACGATTCATTCGTTCTTTGGATTCAAACCGGATGTTACGCTGGCAAAAAAAAAAAAAACCACTTCCGAAATCGAAAGAGAAACAAAACCTTTACAAGAATATCGGGATGATTATCATTGATGAAATCTCGATGGTACGTGCGGATTTACTCGATTGCATTGATAAGTTTATGCGGCTCAACAGCGGCAATTCCACGCAGACATTCGGCGGCGTGCAAATGGTGTTCTTCGGCGACTTGTATCAAATTCCGCCGGTGGTTATGTCGAATGAAAAAATGATTTTCCAAACGTCGTATCCGAGTCCCTATTTTTTTGATGCCAATTCTTTTTCTTCACTGCAAATGCGGTACATGGAGTTGGAAAAAATTTACCGTCAACAGGATGAAAAATTTATTCGCCTGCTCAATCGTATTCGCAATAACTCCGTTTCGGAAGAGGATATTCAATTACTCAACGAGCGATATAACCCAGGTTTTGAACCGAGCGACGAAAACTTTTTCATTTATCTCACGCCGACCAATGCTTCAGCGGATGAAATCAATCAAGTACGATTGAATAAACTTCCTGCAAAACCAACAAAGTATCTCGGAGAGATTGATGGAAATTTTGAAATGAAAACATTGCCGGCAAAAAATGAACTCGAACTCAAATCCGATGCGCAGGTGATGATGTTAAATAACGACACACGCGGACGATGGGTGAATGGAAGCGTTGGAAAAATTGTACACATCGCAAAGAAAAAGTTTGAAGACGATGACGGGGAAGTGTTCGACGTTCTCAAAGTAAAATTAAGTGACGGCGAAGTGGTGGACGTTACGCCGTTCTCGTGGGAATTGTTTCGCTTCACGTTCGATGAACATTCATCCTCGCTGCAATCGGAAACCATCGGCACGTTCACGCAATATCCGTTGATGCTTGCATGGGCGGTAACGATTCACAAAAGTCAGGGAAAAACGTTTGACAACGTGATACTCGATATTGGTAAAGGAAGTTTCGCGCACGGACAAACATACGTTGCGCTCAGCCGCTGTACATCACTCGAAGGACTCGTGTTGAAAAAGCCACTTCAGAAGCGACACATTTTAATGGACTATCGCGTGGTAAAATTTCTCACGAATTACCAGTACGAACTTGCAAGCAAAACGCAATCGTTTGAAGATAAAATTGCTCTGCTCGAACGCGCAATCCGTGAAAAGAAAAATGTGGAAATGCTTTATTTAAAATCCATTGACGAAAAATCGAAACGCACAATTCAACCGACTTCCGTTGGCGAAGAAGAATATATGGGAAAACGCTTCTGGGCGTTGCGGGGAATGGATGTGGAAAAGAATGAAGAGCGTGTGTTTAGTGTGGGAAAGATATTGGAACTTGAATTACTTGATGAAAATTAGCAAGAAAAACATTGACCACATGTTATACCACTGAACTTAATTTATTCTAATCTCATTCCATGATACTTTACAAAATATTAAGTCACCAATATCAACCAATTTGATTGCTATCAATGAATAAAATAAAATTACAAAAAATAATAGAACAACAACTTACCAATACGCTGAACAGTTCATTTATCCCTGAACTCGTTTCAAAAAATAATTATTATCGCGGGAAAGTGCGAGAAAACTATTCTCTTGGCGATAAGCGACTAATGATAACAACAGACAGAGTTTCTGCGTTTGATTATGTGCTCGGAACTGTTCCATTCAAGGGGCAAATTCTTAACGAGATTGCGGCGCACTTTCTTGAACAAACAAAATCCATTGCTGAAAATGCGCTTCTCTCGACTCCTGATCCAAATGCGTTTGTGATGAAAGAAGTTTCTCCGTTAAAAATTGAAGCGATTGTTCGCGCATACATTACGGGAAGTATGGCACGCGATTATTTCGATGATGGCAAGAAAACAAAATGTGGAATTCCGCTTGTAAAATATTTGAAACATAACAAGCGTAACGAGCGGCTCAAAGAATTATTATTCACGCCAACAACGAAAGCCGATGCGGGACACGATGAAGATATTTCCGAAGAAGAAATGGTGAAACAGAAATTAACAACCGTGAAACAACTGAAAACTATCAAAGAGAAATCGTTTGAGTTGTTTCGATTTGGAGAATCGTTTGCAAAAAAACAAAATCTCATTCTCGTTGATACAAAATTTGAATGGGGAATTGATAATGATGGAGACTTAATTGTTATTGATGAAATTCTCACGCCGGATTCATCGCGTTATTGGTATGCAGATTCATACGAAAAACTGTACAAAGAAGAAAAATCTCAAAAAGAATTATCAAAAGAATTTTTACGTCAGCAATTGATTGAAAACGGTTACGACATACACGGGAACAAACCGCCGATACTTACCGATGAAATGCGTATCAATACTTCGCTTCGCTATATTGAACTTTACGAACAACTTCTCGGAAAAGAATTTATTCCTTCATCAGAAAATGCAACGAAAAGATTGTATAATAATTTGAAAACGAATGGAATCATCAAAGGATATTTTGTTCCGATTATTGCCGGAAGTCCCGCAGATGATGAACATTGTAAAAAAATTCAAAGCGAATTGAACAAGCGTGGAATTCCGAATGAGTACAGAATTTGTTCAGCGCACAAAGAACCGATGCGGCTTGCAAAAATGATTGAAGAATATGATACGAGTATTGAACCAATTGTATATGTTACCGTTGCGGGAAGAAGCAACGGACTTTCAGGCGTAACGGCGGCGAATACAAAATTTCCTGTGATTGCTTGTCCGCCATATTCGGAAAAATTCGGCGGCGCGGATATTTATTCCACGTTACGAATGCCAAGCGGCGTTCCGGTTATGACAATTACGGAAACGGAAAATGTCGGTTTCGCTATTCAAAAAATGTTTGCAATGAATGATGATGCGCTGACGGATAAAACGATGGTTGAACTTGTAGCGATGAAAAAACGAAATGAAGATGCGGATAGTCAAAGACGTAATTAGTAATTTGTTATTTGTCATTAGTAGGTATCAGAATAATTCAGAAAAAGAATTTACGAATAACTAATGACCAATTACCAATGACTGTTAAATTTCTGAGACAATTTTCAAGATAATGTAATGCCAAATATTTTAGTAATCGGTAACGGCGGAAGAGAGCATGCGCTTGGATGGAAGTTGAAACAATCATCCCACGTCGAGAAAATATTTTTTGCTCCGGGAAATGCAGGAACAATTTCCATCGGAGAAAATGTAGAAATTGGAATAAATGATTTTGTGAAAATCGGAAAGTTTGTTCGCGAGAATAATATTTCGCTCACTGTTGTCGGAAGTGAAGAACCATTAGTGAACGGCATTGTGGATTATTTTTATGAGCACCAACTTCCACAAAATGGATATTGTATTTTCGGTCCGACAAAACTCGCTGCCGAAATTGAAGGAAGCAAATCCTTTGCGAAAGATTTTATGAAACGAAATAATATTCCCACGGCAGAATTTGTTTCTACGTATGATTTCGAAGTAGCAGTATCTCATTTGCAGAAATGCAAGTATCCCATTGTCATTAAAGCATCCGGACTTGCCGCAGGAAAGGGTGTTACAATTTGTGAAGATGAAGATGAAGCAATAGCAACTGCAAAAGATTTTCTCGTAAATAAATCACTTGGCGAAGCGGCAAATGAAATTGTCATCGAAGAATTTTTAGCAGGAGAAGAAATTTCTGTTCTTGCATTGAGCGACGGAGAAAACATAAAAGCATTTCTTCCCGCGCAAGACCATAAAAAAATATTTGATGGTGATAAAGGACCAAACACTGGTGGAATGGGCTCGTATGCACCTGTTCCGTTTGTTACAAAAAAAATGCTCGATGAAATTCACAAAATAATTTTACTTCCGACAATTCGAGGAATGAAAGATGAAGGAAGAGAATTTCGCGGATGTTTGTTTGCCGGATTGATGTTGACAAAGGACGGAATAAAAGTTTTAGAATTCAATTGTCGTTTCGGTGACCCGGAAACTCAACCATTGATGTTGTTGCTCGAAAATGATTTGTATGAATTACTAATAGGTTGTTGCAATCAGAATTATGAAAGAAAATTTTCAGAAATGGAAATGATGTTTACGAATCAAAGCGCGTGTTGTGTCGTAATTGCCTCCGGTGGTTATCCGGGGAAATATGAGAAAGGAAAAGTCATTTCTGGTTTAGATTCCCGCATTCACGGGAATGACAATTGTGTTGTGTTTCATGCAGGAACAACATTTCAAAATTCCCCAATCCCCAATCCCCAATCTCAAATCATAACCAACGGGGGAAGGGTTCTCGGAGTTACATCGAAAGCAAATACGTTACAAGATGCTATTTCAAAAACTTATAATGACATTTCAAAAATTTCTTTTGATGGAATGTTTTGCAGAAAAGATATCGGACATCGCGTGTTACATTGGCACTCAAAGCAATGAAAAGATTTCCATTATATAAAGAGAACGGAGCACAAATGCTTGTTGCGGGACTTCTTTCCGGAGAAGGTTCGAACATGAGAAAAATTCTTGAATATCAATACGAACATACAGATTGTGCATACAGTGTTGCACTGCTTTTTTCAGATAACGCAAAAAGTAATGCAACGGCAATTGGAAAAGATTTTAATCTGCCTGTCTTTTACAGAGATATACAGAGTTTTTATGCAACGCAAGACTTGAAAAAAAATGATTTATCGTTGCGTCATCTTTTTGATGATGAGACAAAAATAATTCTTGACGCATTTCATATTTCGACAATTGCGCTTGCAGGATATGCAAGTGTTATCAGTTCTGCACTTATCGAAAATTTTCTTTGCATAAATATTCATCCCGCCGATTTATCAAAAGAAGAAAAAGGAAAGCGAAAATATACAGGATTGCATGCGGTTGAAGATGCTTTGCGTGAAGGGGAAAAAGAACTGCGCTCAACAACGCATATCGTGAACGATACAATTGATGGAGGAGAAATTTTACTGATTTCTGATTCCATCAGTGTTAAAAGGGAATGGAGTACAAAAGCACATCAGAAGCATTTAAAAGAACAAGGCGATTGGATTATTTTTCCGAAAACATTATCACTCATTGCAGAAAAAAAAATTCACAGAGACGCAGATGGCAAATTATTCTACATTGAGCAACACATTCCAAAGGGAGTCTATTTCAATGAGCTCTGACAATACAAATAAGTATGAAGAAGCGGGTGTAAGTTTGCAACTTGGTAATGTTGCTTCAAAAATTTTATACGAAGCCGCTAAACAAACATGGAAAAACAGAGAAAAAAAATTCGGAGAAATATTTGTTCCGTTTGATGATTTTTCAGGATTGCGCGCAATTCGCATAGGGAATTTGCCTTCCGACACAGTAGCTTGTTTAGGATTTGATGGCGTCGGAACAAAAATAGAAATAGCCGAGCGCATCGGAAAGCACGACACGATTGCATTTGATTTATTTGCTATGGTGTGCGATGATGCAATCGTGCGTGGAGGCACTCCTGTCATTCTTGGCTCTGTGCTTGATGTAAATTCACTCTCACAAAAAAACAATGGCATAGAAATAATTTCGCAGATTGCTCGCGGGTATGTTGCTGCCGCAAAGAGTGCAGGAGTTGCTGTTATCAATGGTGAACTTGCTGAATTGGGTTCTCGTATTGCCGGCTTTGGTGATTTTAATTATACATGGAGCGCAGGAGTATTGTGGATTGCAAGAGAATCTCAATTACTGACGGGGAAAGAAGTGAAAGTCGGAGATAAAATTATTGCTTTGCGAGAATATGGATTTCGTTCGAACGGACTATCGCTTGTGCGAAAAACTTTTGCTGAAAAATTAGGAGAAAACTGGCACGAACAATCAATACACGGAAAAAAACTCGGAGAACTTATTCTTACGCCATCTCTCATTTATGCAAAAATAATTTCAGCATTTCGTGAAGAGTACACTGATACGACTGATGAAATACACGCAATTGCGCATATTACCGGCGGCGGAATCCCCGAAAAAATCGGACGCATGTTAAAGCCATCAGGATTGGGCGCGAGAATTGACAACGCTTTTCCACCTTGCGATGCAATGAACTACTGTCAGGAAATGGGAAATATTGCAGATGAAGAAATGTACCGCGCATGCAATATGGGAAACGGCATGTTCATCGTTGCTTCATCAACAGATACATTGTTAAAGCATTGTAAAGAATGTAATGTTGAGGCAAGAATTGCAGGAGAAATAATCGCAGATAAAAAATTAATTCTTTCATCAAAAGGCAAAAAGGACGGGGTGATGCTGGAATTTTCTTTGGAATAAAAAAAACGCCAGAAAAATACTTCTCTGGCGTTGGAAATTTTCTCGTTGAAAAAATTTACTTACTCGTTGGTAGTTTCATCAGGAGGAGAATTGGTCTCTTCGCTTTTGTTCTTCTCCTCTGTTCCTGAAGTTCTGTTCTTTTGCAGCATTTTCTTTTCGCTTATTTCAATTTCCTTTTCAACCTTTGAAATCTTCTTCGTCAGTTTATCCAAATCTGTCGTATCTTCTTTCATCCACGCTTCGACTTTCTGACGAAATTCATCTGAAAGCGTTCCACTCATTCGCTCCTGATTTTTAGCAATGTTCATTTGAACTTTTTCTACACGCGATTTGGCGCGTAATAAAAATTCTTTCCCATTCGCAATGCGGCGTTCCAGAAAAGTGAAAAATTCCGATTGCTGCTGTTTCGCGTGATTATTTATTTCCGCATAAATTTCATCAAAAACCAATTGCAGTTTTCTGAAATCATCGTGAATAAAGAAAAATCCATTGCGCACTTTTTGAATTTCGCGCAACATATCTCGTGCTACACCTATGCCTTTTGCAGCAAGCGCTTCACGGATTTTTTCTGCATCCGCCAAAAATTTTTCGCGATTGCTGTACGATTCAAATTTTTTCCGCTGATTAACTTTATCCCACGTTTCCTGATAGAGATACCACGCATTATCATGGTCTTCTTTCACCATCTGACCGCCCTTGAAAAGGTCTTTCAGTTTTCGCAATGCATTTTCCGTCTGCAATAATTTATCGCGGACTTTATCGCTCTCTTCATTGCATAAACGTTCATACTCTGCTGAAAGAGTATTGATTTCGCTTACGATGGTTGCTTTTATTTGTTCTGAATTTTTTCGCTTCTCTTCCCATTCTGCATCGTGTTCTTTTTTCAAAATATCTGCAATGCCATCATATTCTTTATAAAGCGCTTGTCTGTCTTCATCAAGTAAATCAGCGGTGCCGGTGATTTTGAATTTCAGTTTCCTTGCATCATCAAATGCTTCTTTGTAATTTATTTTTTGCCCTTCGTGGTTTTCCAAACGGGTGGTTCGGAATGTCGTCAGCTCTTCGAGCAGGGTCGTAAAGTTAGTTTTTGCTGTTATTTCGTCCATAGTGTGTATCAATACATCATTGCGTATATATAAATTTTTCGCGCTAATTATACGACTTTTTTCTATTAGTGAAAAATAATTCTTCTGAAAATTATCGTACGGTATTTTAATTATTCATTGACTTCTACAAGGGGCTTTAATTTTTCAAATTTTCTTTGCCCAATGCCTTTTATTTCGAGCAGTTCTTCGATGCTGTGTATTTTAGTATTCTCCATTCTGTAATCAAGAATTCTTTGCGCAACGGATTTTCCAATACCGGGCAATTGCATCAGTTGTTCGAGCGTGGCTGTGTTTACATTGATTTTGCCTTGTGTGGTTTTCTGCATTTCAACAGAAGCAATTTCCGCAACAGTATCCAATGCCTCATTCGCAGAAAGTTCTTCAAATTGTCTTTCCTCCTCTGCATAATCAAAAGATTTTTTCGGCGGCAAAGAATCATAAAGAAACAGTTTTGCGACAATGCCGAGCAGCAACGTAACAACAAGAAAGAGAATGATGATACTTTCATTCTTTGTAAATCCTATTTTCTGATGTATGTTCTCAAGAAATTTCACTGCAGCATCAGATTATTTTTCAGATAAAAAGATTTTTCACTTTTGCATACAGCCCTTTTCCCGATGATGACTTTCCGCTTCTATGTGAAAAATTTTCCGATTGTTCTAACGTGCGTATCATTTCCTTTTCTTTGGAAGTTAATTTACTGGGAATGACAATATTGATGCGTACCAGTTGGTCGCCAATGCTATACCCGTTGATACTTGGAATTCCTTTTTCTCTCATTCTTAAAATTGTTCCGTTTTGCGTACCGCTTTCAATTTTTAATTTAGAACGCCCGATGAGTGTTGGAATTTCTATTTCGGTACCCAACGCGGCTTCGGGAAAAGTGATGAACAGATCGAGCAATACATCGTTGCCATTGCGAACAAAAATTTCATCTTCCACTTCACGGATTGCAACCATTAAATCGCCTGGAGGACCGCCGCGTCTTCCTGCGTTTCCCTGTCCTTGCATCGGTACATAATGCTCATTTGAAACACCCGCCGGAATATTCACTTTGAGCGTTGATTCGCCGCGTACACGACCTTCACCGTTACATTCTTTGCACGGATTTTTTATCATTCTTCCATCGCCATGACATCGCGGACATTGTTGAATATTCATAAATTGCCCAAAGACGGTTCTCGATACTTCGCGCAACTCTCCCGCTCCATGACAAGTGGTGCAATTTTCAAAAGAAGAAGTATCTGTAGCGCCTCTTCCGTGACATTGCGAACAGGGAACTAACTTCTTTATATTGATTTTTTTCTCAACGCCTTTCGCAATTTCTTCTAATGTCAATCCTAACTGCATTTTCAAATCAGCGCCTTGTTCCGAGCCATCACTTCTTCTTTGTCGTTGCTGCGTTCTGCCACCGAACATTTGTTCAAAGATTGTTCCTCCCAAACCGCTATTGGTAAAGAAATCTCCGAAAATATTAAATACATCATCTGCATTTTGGAAATCGTGGAAATCCTGACCGCGTTTCATTCCCGAATGTCCAAATCTATCGTAACGTGCACGCTTTTCGGCATCACTCAATACTTCGTACGCTTCTGCGGCTTCTTTGAATTTTGCCTCTGCTTCTTTATTGTTGGGATTTCTATCGGGATGGTATTTCATTGCCATCTGACGATATGCTTTTTTAATTTCATCCGCAGAAGAAGTTTTTGCAATGCCAAGTATTTCATAGTAATCGCGTTCGGTCATATTTTTTCCTCAATGGGTGATGAAGATATGCCTGCAACATCTTCTACCACGGGCTGTACCGCAACAACTACTTTGGCGTGGCGTAAGACTTTATCGTGCATCATATATCCTTTTTCTACTTCTTCAAGAATGGTGTGGTCTTCCATATCATTGCGCGGAATGGACATTAAAACATCGTGCAGATTGACATCGAATGCGGTTCCGACAGAATCAAACGGTTTGACGCCATTTTTTTCCAATGTTTTAGAAAATTTATTGGCAATAAGTTCTACTCCCGAATAGAGTGTTTCAAAAGATTTCGTTTCTTTTGTTGCCTGCAATGAGCGGAGCAAATCATCCATTATCGGGAGAATATCCTTCAAGAGTTTCTCGCCTGCAAATTGCATAAAGACGGCATTATCTGCGGAAATACGGCGTTTATAATTCTCAAACTCTGCGGCTTTGCGCAACATTTGGTCTTTCAGTTTTGCGCTGTTTTGCGTTGCTTCGGAAAGTTGAATCTGAAGCGATTCAATGCTTGTTTCGTTCTCTGTTTCTGAAGTTTCTGCTTCAGCATTGAGTTCATTTTGGGTTTCGTTCATTCTTTTATTTTTAAAAAACAATATGTTCCTTTGTAAAACGGTGGTAATGTAATTCTCTACTTTTTAAAATTTCGGGTATAAAATACCAAAACCAGAAAGTTTCGGCAAATAGAATTCTTCAAATGCGTGAATAACAAAAAAGAATATGTGAAAGTTCTTTGCCGCAAATTTTCAATGCAATGCCAGAGGAAAAATGCGAAGAAAAATTATTTTGGTTTTCACTCCCCTTCTCGATATATTTTGCCCGTTTCAAAAAATACTCACATATATAAAGAAAGAAAAAAACAACCCTTATGGCAACTACTGCAGATTTTTACCCCGGAATGGTTATAAAATTCGATGGCAATCTCTATGAATTAGTAGAATTTCAGCACGTGAATCCCGGTAACTGGCGAGCATTTGTCCGCGCAAAACTCAAAGGAATTAAAAGCGGCAGAACCATTGAAAACCGTTTCCGTGCGGGAGAATCTATAGTGCAAGTACGCGTGGAGCGCAAAGAATTTCAGTATCTCTATAGCGATGGCGATGGATACGTATGTATGGATGAAGAAACATTTGACCAAATAACCGTCCCGGCAGAAACAATCGGAGAAGGCAGACAATACCTCAAAGAAAATGAACGGATGGAAATACTATTTAATGGCTCAGAAATTTTAGGAATTGACATCCCCGTTACTGTCAATCTCAAAATAACAGAAACAACACTTGGCGTTCGTGGTGATTCTGCAAATAATGTAACCAAATCTGCAACGGTAGAAACAGGTGCAACCGTCAATGTTCCTTTGTTCGTCAATGAAGGAGATACGGTAAAAATAGATACGCGCACCGGCGATTATTTAGAACGTGTGAAGAACTAAATGAATTTTTCATTTACGATTCATATTCTTATTAACGAATTTATTTAAAACACAATGGACATTTCTTACTTAGAAAATATTATAAAACTTGTTTCAGACAGCGCAATAGAAGAACTGGAAATAGAAGAGGGCGGAAACAAAATACGCATATCAAAACCCAAAGCGATTGTTGCTCCCATTCAGATTCCACAACAGTTTTACGCGCCTCAGCAATTGCCTCCATCTGCATCTCCACAATCAGAATCAGCCGCTCCTGCTGTTGCACAACCGAAAAGCAACGGAAAAGAAGTCCGCTCGCCAATTGTGGGTACATTTTACAGAACTCCCGCACCCGATGCTCCACCGTATGTGGAAGTCGGAAGTACCATTAAAGTGGGTACCGTGCTGTGCATTGTTGAAGCAATGAAACTCATGAACGAAATCGAATCTGAAATTGAAGGCAAAATTGTTAAAATATTAGTCGAAAATGGAAAGCCGGTGGAATTTAATCAGCCGCTGTTTCTTGTTGAACCAATAATGTAATTTACTCCTTTGAAAGAAACAAAACAAAAAGCGCCAAAGGGTCTGAAGTTATTTAAAAAAATCCTCATAGCGAACCGCGGGGAAATTGCATTACGCATAGTTCGTGTCTGCCGTGAACTTGGTATCAAATCCGTTGCCGTCTATTCAGAAGCAGACCGCTATTCTTTACATGTAAGATTTGCCGATGAAGCAGTATGTATTGGTCCGCCATCGAGCAAAGAAAGTTACTTAAACATTCCCCGCATAATTGCCGCCGCAGAAATAACAGGAGCAGATGCAATTCATCCGGGCTATGGCTTTCTTGCAGAAAAAGCTAACTTTGCAGAAATTTGTCAGACTTCCGGTATTACCTTTATTGGTCCATCCGTAGAAGCAATAGAAGCAATGGGCGATAAAGCAGTTGCAAAAGAAACAGCGAAGAAATCCGGTGTTCCCGTCATTCCCGGCAGCGATGGCATCATTGCAACAGTAAATGATGCAGTAAAAATATCCAATGACATCGGCTATCCGGTAATTTTCAAAGCAGTAGCAGGCGGCGGCGGCAAAGGAATGAGAATTGTACGCAATGCATCAGAAGTGGAAAAAGCATTTCAAATGTCGCAACGGGAATCGGAAGCAGCATTTGGCAACGGCGATTTATACATTGAGAAGTACATTGAAAATCCTCACCATATTGAAATACAGATATTCGGTGACAGATACGGAAATGTAGTGCATATGAATGAGCGCGATTGCTCCATTCAGCGTCGGCATCAGAAACTTATCGAAGAATCACCATCGCCATTTGTGGATGCGGCATTGCGCAAAAAAATGGGCGCCGCAGCAGTGAAAGCGGCAAAGGCGGTGAAATATGTTGGCGCTGGCACCATTGAATGTCTCGTAGATAACGACCGGAACTTCTATTTTATGGAAATGAACACACGCATTCAGGTGGAGCATACGGTAACGGAAGAAGTGATTGACAATGATTTAATAAAAATGCACATCAATGTTGCGGCGGGAATGAAGATAAAGAAAAACCAATTTGCCATACGCGGACACGCTATTGAATGTAGAATAAACGCAGAAGACCCGAGCAAAGATTTCCGCCCATCTCCGGGAATTATTAAAGGATTTCATCTCCCCGGCGGATGGGGTGTCCGTGTTGATACGCACGCATACGATGGCTATGAAATTCCACCGTATTACGATTCGATGATTGCTAAACTTATTTGCTTTGCGCCATCACGAGAAGAAGCAATTGATAAAATGTACGGCGCATTAGAAGAATTTACGATTGAAGGAGTTGCGACGACAATTCCCTTTCACAAAAAAGTAATGAAGGATAAACGATTCCGCGATGGCATTTTCGATACAAGTTTTCTCGAATCGTTTCCATTGGATAAATAATATTTACGGAACATTTACACACATACAACGATGAACTTTCCCAGCAATTTACACTATACCAAAGACCACGAATGGATACGCATTGAAAACAATATCGGCACAGTCGGGATTACTGATTTTGCACAAAGCGAACTCGGCGATGTTGTCTTCGTTGAACTTCCCAAACAGGGAAGAACGCTGAAACAGCACGAAACATTCGGCACGATTGAAGCAGTAAAGGCAGTCTCCGATTTATTTTCGCCCGTCAGCGGCGAAGTAATGGAAATCAATACAACGCTCGAAGCAACGGCAGAGTTGGTTAATAAATCGCCATACGACAACGGCTGGATTATCAAAATAAAACTCAGCAATGTACAAGAACTGAGCGGATTACTTTCTGCAGACCAGTACAGAGCATTGGTAGGAAAATAAATTGGCAGAGAAATGATTGCAATATGTTTGCAGTCATTCATTTCCATAGTGCAAAAAAAATACAAAAGCGGTTTCCGTAATTATTACGGGAGCCGCTTTTTTATTATGTACTGCATCTCTATTTTTGGCGGTGCGGGAATTTGGATATGGGATGTGGGATATGCGCTCTGGGGATTTTAGATTGTTTTGTACAACATCCTTTGCGTAACTCTGCGCTTCCCTTTGCGTTCTCTGCGGTTAAAGAAGTAGTTGAGTAGATGAGTAGTTGAGCCGTGAGTATTTTAGATTTGAGAAGTAAGATTTTAGATTGTTTTGTGGCATTGCTAAAAATGTTGGTTGGGCAAAATGTGTAAATTATGGCGCTTCCAAATTTGATAGGTAGGCAAAACTTGTAATGTCATATACTTCAAAAACCTGAAATACAGCAAAATGCATTCATTATGGCATTTCAAAAATCGGAAATGGTGCAAATAGCGCTTGGAATAGCATTATAAAAAGTGGAAATAGGGCAAATTTTATTTTTTATACCATTCTGAAAATTACGAATACACCAAAAACTTTTTTTTATGCCATTCTGTAAATTTAGAATACACCAAAAACTTTTTTTTATACCATTCTGTAAATTACGAATACACTAAAAACTTTTTTTTATATCCTTCTGTAAATTCAGAATACACTAAAAACTTTTATTTATACCATTCTATAAATTCAGAATACACCAAAAACTTTTTTTTGTACCATTCTGTAAATTCAGAATTAAGAAAAAATAAATTTTTACCGTATTTTCAAAATATTTATATTAGGAAAACATATTTTTTACCGTTTTTTCAAAATTTGAATAGACGCACACTACATTATTAACCCATCTGCAAAAAGAAAGAATACCTATGTTAAATTTAATGACCTACTTCAATATTCCTTTTGATACGAAAGAAATAAGTGACGCCAGTATGAATATATTTACAGAAGTCCATATAAGTCGTTTGATTACTAATAACGAATCGGGAAAGTATGCCGCGCTCATCAGTGCGACCCAATCTGCTTACGATGCCTACTTTGGCGCAATGGTGAAGGAGGACGTAAAAATAGCAGATAAGCGCGGGAAAACAATGAAGGCGAATATCATTCTTGCGAACTTCAAAAAAGCGGTACGCAATGATGAGGGACTTATTCGCGCAAAGTTTACGAAAGGCACACCGACGTACAATAAATTTTTCCCGCATGGATTAACGGAATATACGATTGCGACTAAAATGAACGTGCATATATTAATGCAGCGACTCATTAGTTTTATAACGGAATATCAGACGGAACTCGGACTTCCGTTTTTGCAGAAATTTGAACAATTGTATGCGGACTATGCGATGGTAGTTGGCGAACAATTGGATGCGAAAGCAGCAGTGTCGTCGGATAAGAATATTTCCTCGAAAAGCCGCGATGTATTGGAGCGGCAATTGACGATAAATGTATTGTTGCTTGCAGCAGAGTATGTCGGAAAACCGGAAATGGTCAATGTCTTTTTTGACCAACGCATTATCCGTGCGCATAAAAGAAAGGGGCAACGTGCGTGGAGCGGCGCTATCAATCCAAATGCAACAGTTACCATTGTAGAGCGTTCGTTTGCAGCAGGAACGCAATTACGGCTGAAAAATACGGGTGCGGCGCAACTTTCTTTTTGTCTTGCTGCTACGGAAGGAATTGCGTGCGGCAATGAGAATATCGTAGTGGAGGGAATGTCCGGGAAGCAGATGGGTGCAGAAGATATTGGCAATATTGTGAATACGTTCCTGAATGTAACAAATTTAGATGCGGAAAATGAAGGGCGTTGGGAAGTAGAGATGGTTTCGTGAATCGTGCTTCTTACTTCTTACTTCCTACTCCTTACTCTCTATTCATTTTGAGAATATCTTCTCCCTTCTTTCCAATTCTCTTGAAAATCACCGTATAAAAAACTATATTTTTCACAGATTTTTATGAGAGAACACTTGGAAAATATTATCGAATATATAACCGACAGTCAGAGGATGGACCCTCTTTTTATAAATGGAGACTGTCTTAGAGTACTTGGTCGGTTTCCCAATAAATCGGTTGACTGTATAATTACCAGTCCTCCATATTGGGGGCATAGACAGTATAGTGGAGGTGGCATTGGACAGGAAAAAACCTTCAATGAGTTTATTGAGAATTTGCTCGTCATAACAGAAGAATTATATCGCGTACTAAAATCTACTGGGTCATTTTGGTTAAATATAGGAGACACGTACCGAAATAAAAATTTACTTGGTATTCCATGGAGAATAGCACTAAAAATGATGGACGAGCAAAACTGGACATTAAGAAATAGTGTGATTTGGAATAAGCATAAAGGCGGGCTTGATAGCAGTAAAGATAAACTGCGAAATATTCACGAAAATATATTTCATTTTGTAAAGGATGCGGATGAATATTTTTATGACACTTCAAAAATTCGCTCCACTCCACGAAAATCAATTGTAAAAAATGGCTCCGTCATTTCGGCTACTGGAGTAAGTGGTGTTCGATACAAAAGACAAATAGAATTATCAACATCATTATCTGTGGAAGAAAAAGAAAAAGCATTCAAAGGGCTAAATGGAGTACTTGAAAGAATTAAAAATGGTGAGATTTCAGATTTCAGAATGATAATTCGAGGTCAGCAAAGGGCGACACATTCTGATTCCGAAAAAGTATCGGGACGAGCGAAAGAATTGAATCAAAAAGGATTTTATTTTCTCTTCTACCATCCAGATGGTACTTTACCAGGAGATGTTTGGGAAATAATTCCTGAAGACTCTCAAAATAGAAAAGACCATTATGCAGTTTATCCCGAAGACATTTGTAAACTACCGATTTTATCTACTTGCCCTTCAAATGGTATCGTCCTTGACCCATTCTCAGGGAGCGGTACAACTTCTTTGGTTTCATTGAAACTTGGAAGAAAGTCTATCGGAATTGACCTGTCACAAGAATACATTGAATTTGCTAATGACCGAATTAATGAACACAAATACGAAAATATCGGAACTCTTCAACTATTCGACTAAGAACATTGATGCTGATTGGAAACAAATTGTTGATAGGCAATACTGTGAATATTTAGGAAAGAAGTGTATTAAAGTTAGAAAGAGTTCTCCCGATATTTCAATCGGCACTTGTTCGGTAAAATATGGTATGGAAGAACAAGATGTTATTATCTGTCCACACCGTCTTATTGAAAAAAGAAAAATATTTGTAGATTGCTTTCACTTACTAACATTACATGAACCTGGGAATGAAATACATATTATTCCCGAAGTGAGTATCCCAGGTGGTAGCGTTGATTATTTTATTGCCTCCGTTCGAGATAAAAAGGTTATGGATTTTATTGGGATAGAATTGCAAACTTTGGATACAACGGGAACGGTTTGGCCTGAAAGAGAAAGATTCATTGCCGATTTAAATATTGTTCGTGAACCTATCTTGGATTATGGAGATAAATCATTTGGTATGAATTGGAAAATGACTGCAAAAACTATTTTGGTACAACTTCATCACAAGATTGAAACTTTAGAGCATTTGAATAAACATTTAGTATTAGTACTACAAGACCATCTATTACATTACATGGAAAAGGAGTTTTCATTTTCACATTTGAGTAAGAATCCCAGAATAGGTGATTCAATGCATTTCCATTCATATAAAATGACTTTAGGTGAGGATAGAAATTACCATATCTCGCTACATGACAGAATGAGTACAAGCGGTGAAGGTATAGCAACTGCAATGGGTCTAAAAGCAGAAGCCAAAATTGAACTTGAAGTAATTTTAAAAACTCTTGAATCAAAACTAACTGATACGACAATATTTTTCATGTAAAATTAAATGTCCTCCTCGCGAAAGCGGGAATCTATTAAAATTTTATGGATCCCGCATTCAATGCGGAATGACAAATGGTTTTTTTCATAGTTATTTTATCCTTTTGGGTTAAATGTTGACGGTAAAAGTGAGAAATATAGTTTTCGCTGGTAGTACTAATATATCTTTGGTTTCTTTTTTTGAACAGGCATCTTTTTTGGCCCATAGTAATTTTTGCCATATTTGGTTGGCTGCCCTGGATTATATTTCCTTGAGTCATCCAGATCAGTAAATATAATCTTTATTGAGCTACAATTGCCCGGTTGATTTCCATCTTTTAAAGACAAAGGTCGAAAACTGAAACCAACATATATGTTAGTGAGTTTATTTATACCGTCTTTCCATATTGGCTTCAGTAACATTTTAAAAGTAACCGTAACTGAATCACCTTTCTTTATAAATCCTTCCCAATATCTTTTACCAATTACTTCAAGTTTGTCATCACTAGGACCGATATAGTACGTGCCAGGATTTACAACCCATAGTGTATATGTTACATCAATAGTATCTGTCGTTTTTACGTTGTATTTCGTTGCAGTCAACTTTCCTTTATGGGGAAACTTTGCAAAAGTTGCATTGGCATTTGCTTTTAACATTACGAGCATTAAGAATAATAAGAGTGTTTTCATAGTTTTATTTTTTTTAGATATAGGTATAAATTGCTTATTAATTATTTTATCAAAACCACTATGATGTATAGTGATAGAAAAATACTCCGCTTTGTAAATGATATTGTGAAGCGTAGATGTTTTCTTTATATCTTTTCGTTCAAATGCTATTGATTAGAGCAATTTTCATTCTTGTAATTTTTTTTAAATCTACTGTGCAAAGTAAGGAATATTTTATGAATGCAAACACAAATGAAAAGCAACAATGAAACAAAATGTCATTTATTCGACAGTGTTACAAATTAAAATGCGGATATGTCGGGCGAATATGAAGTAGCGATAGTGTAGAGCAAAGAGTAGGGAGAAATGAGTGAATACTTATTACTTCCTACTCTTTTACTTTTATGCTAATGGCAAACAGCCAAAAACCAACAATCTCTTATCTACTGCTTTTCCGTTTTGTACGGTATGCTCCAAAATGCAGACGTGAGTTTGGATGGCGAATCATCGTAAAGCGTATTGCGGGAAACGACTTCAAACGCGCCATTGAATCTGCCATTGCCGTGATGCACATCGAAAACGCGCTCATAGGTGCGGCGGTAAGTGTTGCCTGTTTGTTCCTGCGCAACGAGCGGGATAAATATTCTCTTATGATAGTTCAAACGTCTCCCCCTTCCTACACGTGTAAAGACAACTTCGGTATCAGCAGATGTGCTTTCGATAACAATGCGCGCACGTACGGAATCGTGCTTGTGCGTATGAAACAACGAACCGTTTGCACCGAACACAAACCAATGCGCAAGCGGCACAAGAACGGTAACGGAATCGCCGGTGGTCAAATTATGCAGATTGAGTGATGCAATACTAAATGAATCCTGCGCCATACCTGTTGCACCACTGCCTGCGGTAATTGCATAGGGTTTCCAGCGTTCACGGATTCTTCCGGTCTTTTGTATGCGATGGAACTCCATATCACGATGTGTATGCAGCGTGAATGGCTTCGTAATGGTAACGGTATCCGTATCGTTTTGAATACCTTTGATAAATAAATTACCATTGACAGTTTTTTTAATATGGAGAATACGGATGGAATCACTGAGCGTATCAACGGAAAATTCTTTCGTAAAAGAAGTAATTACCTTGCGGAATTTCAGCGGAGTAAGCGGGGCTTTTCCATCGGGTGCAATAAGAGATGATTTCTCGAAAATATTACCGAGCGCATCATCGTCATTCAGTTCATCAAAGTCGCCGTACGTATCATCATTCTGCGAAAGATATTTAAAGTAGGCAACGTCGGTGTTGAATTCATCTGCGGTTAAAAGATTATCGCCATCTTTTCTGCATCCTGTAAGAGCAATAAAAAGAAGTGCGGTAAACAGTGTAAGTGTGGTTGCTATGGTTTTCATAATGGAGTTCTTTCTGTTGTTTGTGGTTAAAAAACTTTTCTTTGACGTAGTAACAATAGATTTGGTTTAAGAGAAGTTTGTTGAGTCAATATACAAAATGTCACTTGTCCTTTTGCAAAAAAGGAAATACCATGAAAACATCTCAAACATCAAACCTCAAATCTCAAATACTCACCGCTCAACTACAAATCTACTCAACTACTTTTTGGAATGTCATACATAAGACATTTCTCTCTTTGCGTACCTTTGCGAAATACTTTGCGTGCCTTTGCGGTGAATAACAATCTTTTTTAAACGCAGAGTGCGCAAAGGGAAGCGCAGAGTAACGCAAAGGATGTTGTACAAAACAATCTACAATCTCACTTCTCAAATCTCAAATTCCCAGAACGCACATCGCAGAGCGCATATCGCAATAGATTCTTCGCCGCTGCGTTCATCGGAATGTCAAAATCTCTTTTGTGGAATGTCATACTTCAGACATTTCTCTCTTTGCGTACCTTTGCGAAATACTTTGCGTGCCTTTGCGGTTCATTGTCATTCCGTGCTTGACACGGAATCCACGTTATTACCATAGATTCCCGCTTTCGCGGGAATGACAATAAGATTTGCGGTGAATAACAATCTTTCTTAAACGCAGAGTACGCAAAGGGAAGCGCAGAGTTACGCAAAGGATGTTGTACAAATCAATATACAATCTCACTTCTCAAATCTAAAATCCCCAGAACGCACATCGCAGAGCGCATATCGCAATAAATTCCTGTCGCCCCAAATGATGCAGATTATGTTTTACATTATCATTCCTGCACATTCCAGATATATGCACCGGTAAGCCGAACGGTATTTTGTAAAGGGCTAAATTTATCATCAATGACAGTTTCAATATAACTTATATCAAAACGGATTCTGTTTGCCCATATAAAACTACTTCCGTATGTATAAAAATTTCTGGCTCCGTAATTCGGGTCTTCATAGAACCATCCAAACCGTAATGCAATCATGCGCGGTTTTCCAAACCAACACTCCATTCCCATTGCCGTTTTAATGCTTTTTAAACCGCTTCCATCAGACCATGCTGTAAACAACGATTTTGGTAAATCATCGGAAGGTAGCGTAAAATCACCATCATCAGAATTAAATACCCCATCTTTATTTTCATCGTGAAACCTGTTTCTTGTCAATCCCCTGTTGAAATCTATAGAATAGGTAAGCGAAAACAATTCAGAAGGGATTGCTGTGAGTGCAACACCAATGCGCAAATTTGTCGGGAGTGGGTCTGCTACGGGTGTGCCGCTGTATTTTACTTGTGGTCCATAATCGGAAAGATTCATCCCCGTGCTAAGATAGCACGGTATTGCGAAGAGTGAAAATATGGGTGCATTTTTTTTATACAGAAATCCAAAATCAAAACTATATGTATCAGCAAAACTTGTATCAACGTATGTTTCAAAAAGGACACTTCTGATATTCTTAATACTTGCTCCACCTGCAATTTCATCGGTAAATTTCCATCCTGCTCCTATGGTAAAAGCGGATTCATACGGATAAAAATTTTTAGGAAATTCGCCATAGTTTAAATAAAAATAACTTGCGGAAAGAGTAATGCCTTCATTTTCAAAATGATACTTCAATGTTCCATAGTTATAATATAAATCCTTTAGGAAGAAATTGGGCAACCAATCAGCATAGGAGAAACTCATTTCATTATCATACTGGAACGCTAATCCGGCGGGATTCCAATATAGTGCGGCGCTATTATCAGCAATTGCACAGTTTCCCTCACCCATACCGCCGGCACGCGCATCAGGCGCAATACGTAAAAAAGGAACGGCAGACCATTGAGCAATGATATGCCCGCTGTTAAAAAAGAATAGTATAAGGCATAGTGTAATGATTTTTCTCATATTTTTTTTCAATTATAAAGTAATGAGTAAACGTGATGCAGGAATTACCTTTTTATTACTTCCGCATTTTTCGGAACAGTAAAAACAAACTGCACCGGCTCATTCAACGTGATGTGCGAGTATTCAATTGCAACAGAACGATGCTGTGCGGGAAAATCAGTGGTAATCGAAAACGGAAGTTTCGTATTTTCAATACTGCGGAACATACTAATATTGCGCGTGGAGAGTGTTTCTTCATTATCAGCGCTTGAAGTAATACATTGCACTACCATTGCATCTTCCGCAGAATATGTGTAAAGAAATTTCGCTCCATTTTCTGTAATAGAAAAATGAATGTTGTTGTTTTCTATGCTGTCAATGGAAAAATCATCACTGAGTTGTTGTGTAAGAATCGTACCGAAGAACATTCCTGCAATCGTTGCAAAGTTGCCGCTGATGTGGAAAATATTTTCAAAGGAAGCATTATCGAGTGTACCGGTGAGCAATTGATTTTCCAATGCGTTATAAAATTGAAATGCATTATTTGTAATGAGCAGCGCACCGATGGAAATACCAAACATCCCGTGTAAATGTATAACGAGTGAGTCATTGTTTTTTATTGCGACATCAAACGAAGCGGAAAAAGATTCTTCGGGTGATGTTATAGCAATTGTTCCTTTTCCCTGAAAGGTGTGAATACGCGGCGTTGTTCTTTCCATTGCAGAAAACATTTCTTCGCGCGAAAAATTCCCGGAAATATTTTTTGTTGTCCCGCAATGCAATGAAATGAGTGCAATGAGAAACAAGAAGTAACGGGAAATGTTTGGACGATGATTCACAAGTCTTAGTAACTATGAAAAATTATATTTATTATTTATTATTCACACGACCATTAATGGTCGTGCTGTTAAAAAGAAACCCCGCTGAAGCGGGATGGAACAGTCGAGAATCATTTATGATTCTTTCTTTGCTCAGTCCCGAACGCTTTCGGGATTTACAGTCTTGAAGTAATGTGAAATACATCTCATATTCTGCTGTACTGACAAATGAATTACAAACTTCCTTTGCGGATTTTTTCTTTTGCGGTTTCGCGGTTTTGGTCAATATCCACTGCTTTCTTCCAATAGTCAAGCGCCTTTTGTTTATCATTCATTTTGAAATAAATATCGCCGAGATGTTCATTCACTTCCGCACTCACATCGCCTGTTTCCACTGCCTGCATTACGTAACTCTTTGCTTCTTCATATTGTCCCAAGCGGAAAAATATCCAACCCATCGTATCAAGATAGGAGGGATTTTTCGGTTGTTGTTCCAATGCGCGCTGCGTTAATTCCTTTGCGCGATTAAGTTGGTCATTGCGGTTGGCAAGCGAGTAACCGTAATTATTTAAAATGAGATGATTATTCGGTTCGAGTTTGAGCGCTTGCTCATACAGCCGGTCGGAATCTTCCCAGCGTTTGAGTGCATCGTAAATAAGCGCGAGTGTGGAAATGGTATTCATATCATCAGCGCGCACCTGCAATGCGCGTTCCAATGGGTCAATGCCTTGTTCTAATTTTCCATCGCGGTAATACGCAATGCCGAGAAAGAAATTAATGCGAAATTCATTCGGAAAAATACTGCGCGCGCGTTCAAGTATTTCTGCCATCTGCATAAATTTTTGTTGCTCAGCATAGACGGAAGCGTAATTCACCCACGCATCTTCGCGCGATGGGTCTATTGCAATAAGTTTAGCATAGTGCGCGGCGGCATCATCGTAATGTTTTTCCGAAGCATCCAGCGCGGCAAGAAACCAATACGGTCGCCAATCAGCCGGCGCAAATTCTTTCAATTTGATAAAATAAGCATACACAAAATGAAACAGTGTGCTGTCTTTTTCCAATGCGTTGATATACGATTCCCCGACTTTTAATTTTGTATCGAAGGAAGCAGTATCCGCATTGATGATGGGATTGATGAGTGAATCAGATTCTGCAAATTTATGTTGAACTAACAGAAAACGTGCATAGGCAATTTTTGCATCAATGTTATCTGTTTCTTCGGATATTTTTTTATACAACAGAGCAGCAAGTGAATCGTTTCCTGCAAGTTCGTATGTGGAAGCAAGCGTGTGTTCTAATTCGGGATTGGAAGGGTCAAGCGAAAGCATATCGCTGAATGCCTCTGCGGCTTCTTCAAATTTTCGTAAACTCATCGAGATGCCGGCAATCTGTTCGAGTATTTCCCATTGCGCGCCGAAGCGCTGCATCATGGTATTGTACGTTGCCAGCGCAACAGATGGCGTGCGGAATTGCTGTACACGCGCAAGATTATACCAGCCGTTGACGTATTCCGAATCTATGCGGATAACGTTGTTAAACTGTGCCAATGCGGAATCCAGTTTGAATTGCGAAAAATAAATTTCCCCGAGATGTTCGCGGTAATCGCGGTTGTTGGAATCGCGCACGACTGCTTCTATAGCATTGGTAAGCGCAAGTTCACCTTTCTTGAGGCGGAAGTAATCGCTGGAGAGCGCATAGTAAATTGCAGGGTCATCATCGAAACGTAATGCTTCCTGATATTCCAATGCCGCATCGGCATATTGACCTTTCGTGTCAAATGTCGAGCCCGCGATGAAGTGCCGCATAGATTCATTGCGGTCTTGCGAAGTTGGCGTTGATTGTTTTTTTTCTGTTGAAACGGCGGGAGGCGTTTGTTGCGTCATCTGTTCACTGCCGCTGCATCCGAATAGGAATGGCAACGCGAACAAAACAGTATGGATAAAATATTTTTTCATTAATGTGGTGGTAATTTTTTGCGGGAAAAATATATCACTTTATCGAGTGAAAGAAAAAAAAACCAACAAACAAACGAACGAACGAACTTCACGCTGAGAATACGGAATGACAATAATAGCGTTATTTCAGCAACACTATTTTTCGTATCGCATGAAAATTACCTGCCTGCATTTTATAGAAATACACGCCGCTTGTCAATGTACTTCCATCAAACTGTATTTCGTGTTTGCCTGCTTCCATTCTTTCATTGTTAAGTAATGTTTGTACTTCTCTTCCAAGCACATCATACACCTTCAATGTAACATTCCCAACTGCCAACAGCGAAAAGCCAATAACTGTTTGCGGGTTAAATGGATTTGGGAAATTTTGACTAAGTGTAAAGGTGACAGGAGGGTTTTGCGGCTCATTACCTATTCCTACCGTACCGCTTGACTTATATATATCAGAATAAAATCGTAATGATTGTCCATTAGACCAACTTTTACTAATAATAAAATCTTTTCTTCCATCGCCATTAAAATCATAAAACTGCACACCGTCTTTTGCATTTTCCCGTTTGTAATACCACAGATAATATGAATTATCGCCATCCGACTTGAATACATATAAATCTGCTCCGCTGAAAAGAACTAACTCTAACTTTCCATCACTATCCACATCCGTTGCAAGGTACACCGGTTCATCCAATGTTCCGCCTGAATACAAATGGAAGAGAAATTTCGCTGAGTAGTGATTATCACTATCTGCTTCAAAGACTGTTGTCCAGTTGCCGTTGGACATAGTTGCACTGACAAAAAACTCCCTCTTCCCGTCATTATCCACATCGCCGGAAGTTTGATAAAAGAGGTTCACGAACGGAATTGAATCGCTCCAACTTATATTATACTCATTGTCTTCTGCATTTTCAACAACCCATATTTTTCCATCAATTTCAGATGCTAAAAATTCCATAATTCCATCACTATCATAATCGCCAACATCATACCCGCCTATCCCGCTTTCATTCCAAGGCGGTGGTAGTAATTGCGTTTGCCACACATGTTGAAAATTGTTAATCGAGGGATTAAACTCTGCAACGAATGTGTAATATTGAAACCCTGAAGGGAATAGACTATCAATTTCGCTACCCCTGTAAATAAAATCTATCTGTGTATCGTTATCAAGATTCAGTATCTTATAGCGAGTCCAAATAGCTGTACCGTGATATTGCCATAATCCATAATTAAAATTTCGTCGTGTGGGTATAGAAGTTATTGATGTTTGTTCATAATTAAAACTACTATCCCTGTAATGAAATACCACTTCTTTCAACGAATCGCTATCTGTATCCACGAACTGCATAGAAGAGCCGCGGCGAGGAACGTAATTATAGAGCAACGTATAGTTTCCATTGGTATCAACTTCATATACATGCGACATATAATCTGTAGTGTAATCTTTAAATCCACCATATACTTCAGGTTTTCCATTTCTGTTTAAATCGCCAACAAGCAATGGTCCGCCGATACCATTGGAAACCGGAACAGTTGTCCAATAAGTATAGCGTCCGGTGTAAATGGTTGTATCAATCGTTGTCGGGTCTATTTCAAGCATCGGTATGTTCTGTTGTATTGCCCATAAACGCATTGCTTCTTCTGTTGGTGCGCTTAATGTTTTTACTCGCTTCACTCCACTCCATTCCTGTTCTATCGCAATAGCTGTATCATTGAGAAATTTATAGGCAATTCCTTTGGAGCGGAGTTGCTTTAATTCATTCGTAACATTTTCGTATTTGTTTTTCTCAAACCCTGTACAGAGTATGATACAGAGTAATGCGAAGAAATAGAATATTTGTTTGGTGGGAGTCATACTATTTATTTTTCCCTGAGTAACGCTCGAAAACCTGCTTGCTGAAAATGGATGTCCGTTGTGAGTGCTTCGTTGAGTTTGTATTTTCTCATCACCACAAACGAAATGCAATCGGTTAAACTCCATTCTTTATCTTCGTAGTGTTCAAAAAGTTGGAATCCTTTATGAAATAATTCCGTTGAGGCGGGAATCACCGTTATCAATGGGCTTTCTTCCAATACCGAGATGAGTTGAAATGTTTTCTTGTGAAACTTCAGAGAGGAAAGACCGTCGGCAATCTCGCATAACACATACTCAGTTGTACATAAACCCACACCTTCATGCACTATCTTGTTCTGCCACTCAACCGCAGCGGAGTGCCACGCATCGCTTTTATTAACGAGCGCGTACGCATAAGCAGTATCAAGAAAAAAAGCGCGCTGTGTCATTCAAGTTTTCCGTGCGCATACCTATCGTGGTTTTCCGCTAAATCAGCAATGCCAAAATCTTCTGCAAGATTTTTTATTTTCGTCAGTGGATGCTCTTCGACGGAAATTTGTTGTACTTGTAAAAGATACCGTGCGTTTGGTGGAAACGTAATTTTTTCTTCCGGAGTGAAAACTTTTCCATCATAGAGTGCGTGTATTGTTTGCTGCATAAAAATTATCTTTCAGAAATAGTTTGTAAATAATTGTGTTTCGAACATCTGGCGAAAGTTGTTGAATTTCTTCTTGCCGCTTGAGTATTCGTTTGGCATCATTCGGTAATTTTTCCACGCTTGCAAGAAAATCATCGGTCTTATTGATGACCATACTCTATGAACGAGGAAATGTTTTCTGCGCTTTTATGAGTGACTTTTGTATTGTGCTTGCATTCTGATATTCGTTCAGCGTTTCTTCCGGAATAGAAAGAATACGCAAGAATAATGTTTTTAACGCAGTTACATCGCGTTGGAGTGTTTTTACTTCTTCATTCAGTTGCTGTACAAGAACTTGAGTTGTCATATCGTTTAATTAATTTTTTTTGCGGGAAAAATATATCACTTTATCGAGTGATAGAAAAAAAACGCGACTTCAATCTTCCGAAATCGCCTTTGAAAAAAAAAGTGCTACGCATTTCTACAATGCGTAGCACGTTAATATTATTTTCAGATAGTGGATAAATTAATGAAGATACTATTGGCTTGAGCCGAAAAAAATAACTCTTGTGTGTTTGGCTAAAGCCAGTTTCTCTTTGTTATTTAAATCCACTACATAAATGTAGTGGCAATAGTTTATCAATTCTCAAAAAATGTTTTAATCCATTGCCACTATCTTCAGATAGTGGATAAGATTAATGATGATGTTTTTGACTTTAGCCGCATAAAAAACTCGGATAAAAAGTAAGAAATTATTGTACCAAATCAAATACAAAGTGCAAAAATTAATCTGTTGCTATTTTCCCAAAATAATTCCAATAAAAAACCCGATGCGTTGCCACATCGGGTTGTATGTTCCTACAATATTTGTATATGTGTTTCTGTTGTTATAATAACATCACCTCTTGTGGAAATACCGGATGCATTGTCAGATAAAACTCCAATGCTTTCATTGCAGATTTTTTCCCTCCATATTGTTTGCGGAAGGGAACAGTTAGCACCTGCGCAGAAGTTGATGGCTTCTCTAACTCTTCATCCAGCAAAATTAGTGTTGATTGTGGGAGATTTTCAAAATAATTTTTAGCGGTTAATTCTTTCAATCCGTCTTTGGAAACAATAATAACGACATTGGGTATATCAATGCCGGTATAAAAAATTTCATCGGGCGAAATGACAATTTCCGAAAGCGAAAATCCTGAACCCTGTGTAACAGGATTATCATTCTTCTGTGTGCAATATAATCCTGCGCGCATTGCGGCTTCACAGAACTTTCGTGCAGAAGATTGCACACGCTCGCCTGCGCTTCCTGCAATGACTATTCCTATTTGTGTTTGCAATGTACTTGTGCTTTGTGGAATTATTGCATCATCAACAGAAGAAGAAGTTTCTATTTTCCGTACAGGAAATTTATTCGTGTACGTTGTGCCAAAATCTTTACGGAGATTTCTTCTCTGCAACAATCCTGTTTCCTGTTCCTGTGCGCGGAGAATGTTTTCAAGCGATGCGCCGGTAAGTTCATTTTTTTCTGTTGCGTGTTCTGTGCAGAGTTCAATTATTTCCACCAAAGAAAAACCTTTATGTTGAATTGCCGCCGCAAGCGTTTCGCTGAGGTCTTTATCTGTTGCATATTTTCGCGCAACAAATTCCGAATGAGCATCGGCGGTTATTTTGCACATATCAAGCGGCGGAATAATATTTCCTGATGGCGTTGTTTGCGTAATAAAATCCAGAGGCGAAAATGATGAATGTTGTCCGCCCGTCATTCCGAACAAGAAGTTATTGCACAGCACAACGGTAACATCAACATTCAGCAATGCGGCATTCACAAGATGGAGTAACCCAATCATTGCGCCGCCATCACCGATAAGCACAATTGTTTTTAATTTCTTCGATGCGAGAATGGAATCCGCGAGCGCAATTCCTGTAGCAAATCCTGTTGAACGCCCGTGTGTCGTATGTACGGTATGCGGCACTGCAAAAAGAGCATCCGCTAATCCAATACAACCGATATCAGAGACAATGCACACATCTTCGGGCTGCAGATGTAATTGCACAAGCGCATCATTCAGTTTGCGAAGAATGTGCGAGTGTCCGCATCCTTTGCAGAACGGCATTGAACACTGTTCTGCGAGAAATGTTGCGGGTGATGGAAGTTCAGACACAATGCACCTCGATTTCATTTGGTGTAATCATTGCACCAACTTTATTAACGCCGATAATTTCTTTGCCTTTCAAAAGCGGAGCAATAACACTGCGATACTGTCCGGTGAGATTTTCCTCTGCAATAATTACTTTCGTAACGTTTTTAATTGCGTTCATAATGGCTTTTTCAGGAACGGGAAATAAACTGATGATATTCATCGAAGAAACTTTCTTCCCTTTCTTTCTTGCAGAGCGAACTGCTTCACTCATCGTGCGTGCAGTAATCCCAAAACTGATGACGAGTATTGCTGCATCTTTCTGCTCATCATATTTTACAATGGAAAGTTCATCGCGACCGTGTTGTATTTTTTCTTCAAGATGGAGAAGTACTTCCAAAGTTTCCGTGTCATTTTTTTTCAATGCGCCTTCTTTATTGTGCGCAGAACCGGTGATGGTAACTTTTTGCACTCCCCCAACATCTGCAAATGCCGGCACATCCCAGCGATTTTCAAAGTTATATGTTTTCCATTTCTTTCCGTTTTGCTGCGGTGATGCATACACTCGATTGAAAAGCGAATGAGTGTGGAGTTTGTTGTAATCCACACTTTCGCTTGTCATACCAACTTCTTTATCGCTGAGAATAACGACCGGTGTACGCAATTGTTCCGCCCACGAAAATGCAATCTGCGTCAGTTCAAAACATTCTGCCGCTGTACTTGCGCATAAGACAGGAATCGTGTAACCACCGCTTGTGCAGTATTCCGTGAGCAAAATATCGCCTTGCGCTCCCTGTGTTGCACCGCCCGTGCAAGGACCTAATCTCTGCACCATTGCAATGACCAGAGGAGTTTCTGTCATCAAAGCATATTGCACAGTTTCAATCATTAAAGCCCAGCCAGGACCGGAAGTAGCAGTCATTGCTTTATATCCACGCATTGATGCGCCGACGCAATACGCGAGTGCAGAAATTTCATCAGGCGCACTGACTGCAACATCTCCTCGCTGCTGAAGCAGTTCAATCATGCTTTTATAAATTCCTGACGCAGGCGTAATAGGATATCCGGCAAAGAAACGACATCCTGAGGCTACCGCTCCTTCGGCAATCATTTGATTTCCGGTGCGGAATTTCATTTTTCGTTCAGAAGAGACATTCATCAGTCAGCAATTTCTCCGGTCATTTCCCGCACGCATAAAATATCATCCCGCAGTTGTTCAAGCAATTCGATGCGAGTGTGTTGTTGCAGTAAAAGCCGTTCAAGATGATGATACGTATCTTGTCCGACTTCGTGAATTGCTTCTTCGTAAAACGAGCGAAGGTTTTGTTCTCGTAAAATTGCTTCATTGATAATTTCATCAATGGAAAGTTCTGATAATTTTGTGTGTTTGTACATAAAAAATGTGTGTTAATTCAACGCTACATCTGCCGTATCGTTGATTTTTGCAATAAGTCGTTCAAAAATTTCTTTTTGCTTACGAAGTTCTTCTTTGTAATGGTAATCGTCTGTGTGATGTATTTCTGCGCGGATGTCAGTAATATTCGATGTGAGTACGGAGTGGAGTAATTCTTGTTCTTGTTCAGTCAATTCAATAATCATTAGTATTGTTTCCCTTTAATTTAATTGTAAAAATACATTTTATTTGCTTCAATTACTATGCCAGAATATTTAGTCAAAGAACAAACGAAAACAATTATTTTTAGCAAATATTAATGAACTTTCCTGCAACTTCAGGAATAAAATTATCAAGTGTGAAAATCGAATATTCTATTTTTTCAATGCTGAAAAAATAATCTAAAATTAATTGGTAACATAAAGAAGAGAGAGTATATTTCAACGTAATTTTACGAAAGGTTTGTCTATGCTCGCTTCCTTTTTTCGCGCATCAATTTTACTCGCTGTTATCCCGCTGTTTTCCTTTGCGCAGGAAATTCTCACTGCTTCCACTTCAGAAGAACTACGCTCCATATTTTCTCAGCCCGTCTATGATAAAGTGATTCAACTTGCTTCTTCGGCATACGATTTGCAACCAATTAACGGTATTGATTCCACCTGCGGAAATTGTCTGGAACAAAATACCTTTGTGGAAATGACGTATGGCCTGCAGATTTCGGGAAAAAATATCCGCATACTTGGCGCAGAAGATAAAAGTACGGTTATAAATACGCACGCCGGCTACGGAATTTTTATCAATAATTGCGAAAGTTGCAGTATTGAAAATCTCACTGTTACCGGAGGCGAAAGGGATACAAACGGCAATGCTACAGATGCGGCAATTGTTGTGAAAAACAGTTCTGCAACAATCCGCAATAATAAAATTGTAAATAACATCGGTGATTCAATTCTTGTGCAAAAGAAAATCGTCGGTATTATGGGAATTTGCGGACGTGAAAATTCCAAAATACTCATTGAAAATGATGAAATACTCCGCAATTCGTGGGATGGAATTGCGCTGTATCGCGATGCAACTGCTGCAATCAGAAATAATATTGTAGATGGCGTTGATAAGGCGCGAGGCAATTTTATCGGAGGCGGACGCGGTGTTGCAATTGGCGTAACGTGGAATGGAAAAGCAACAATTGAAAATAACCTTGTGCGCAGATACTGGAAAGGCATCGGACTATTTGTTGATGCAAATGGCATCATAAGAAACAACATCATCGAAGATATCATCACGTGGGGAATTTCACTTTGGGATGCAGAGAAAGGAAAACCCGTCGGTATAATAGAAAATAATATAATCTATAATACAGGAGCCTGCGGCGTTTCCATTACAAGCACAACAGAAAATAATCCGGGAAGATTATCGGGAAATATCATTACGTTGACAGGACAAAATCCAAAATATGATTCGCCTGATTACTACTGCTATCAATGCGCGCTTGCGCAACACAGCATTCCCAAAGATTTTGAAATAGAAAATAATTATTTTTACAACAATCGCCGCGCAACAGATGATTTACCGGATTATGATGTTTCCAAAGAAGAATTTTACACAGCAATTATTCCTCTCTGTAAAAAATATTTTTCCCATCCGGTATTTCGCGATGTAACGTTTTTAAATGAAATGAACCTGCAAAAATAAATGGTGTAATATGTTGTGCGGAGGTCATTCATTATTTAATAGCGCAACAATGTACACGCAACCTTACAAAATTAAAATACCACTATGAATATTCTCGTTTTAAATTGCGGCTCATCGTCCGTAAAATTCCAAATTATAGAAACCGACCTTGATGTTATTGAAAAAAATGCTGATAAGCGATTGGCATCAGGAATTATTGAGCGAGTCGGAAGTCTTGCGCTGATTACGATGCAATCAGAAGGACAGCCGAAAATAAAAAAGACATCGCCCATACGCGACCATCGCTCGGCAATTGATTACATTCTGCGCTGGATTATTTCTCCCGAATCCAAAATACACAATATCAATTCGCTTGCTGATATTCACGCAGTCGGTCATCGCGTTGTGCATGGTGCGGAAAAATTTACTAAATCCGTTCTCATTGATGAACGCATCATCGAAGGAATTGAAGATTGCATTGAACTTGCGCCGCTCCACAATCCTGCAAACCTGAAAGGCATTCAAGCAGCAATTGAACTGCTTGGCACCGGAGTTCCGCAAGTTGCTGTGTTTGATACTGCATTTCACTCCACAATGCCGGAAACAAGTTATCTCTATGCTATTCCATATCAGTTGTATCGCCGCCATCGTATTCGCCGCTATGGATTTCACGGAACCTCGCACAGATATGTTGCATATCGCTATCGTCAATTGATGAAAATAGAACGCGAGCAGACAAATATTATCACCCTCCATCTTGGCAACGGATGTTCTGCGTGCGCAATTAAGAACGGAAATTCCATTGATACATCAATGGGAATGACGCCGCTTGAAGGGCTTGTAATGGGAACACGCAGCGGCGATATTGACCCATCAGTCAGTTATTTTATCCATCACAAAGAAGCAATGAGCATTGATGAACTCGGCGTTTTGCTCAATAAACAATCCGGGTTGCTTGGCATTTCCGGTTTAACAAATGATATGCGCGAATTACTCGAAGAGGAGCAGGAAAATAATGACCGACGCGCAACACTTGCAATTGATATGTTTTGTATCCGTGCAAAAAAATACATCGGCGCATATCTTGCAGAACTTGGCGGCGCAGATGCAATAGTATTTACGGGCGGCATCGGCGAGAACAGCGCATCCGTACGCGAAAGAATTTGCAACGGTCTTGAATGGGCGGGACTTTCTATTGATAAAGTAAAAAATGAAAAAATGTTCGGTGGAAAAGAAGGTGAAATTTCCTTGCCTGATTCCAAATTAAAAGCGTATGTCATTCCCACAAATGAAGAACTCCTTATTGCCCGCGATACAGTACGCACCGTGAAAGATGTGCCGAGAAGGTGGTGAAAAATATATGTTTTACAATAATTTGGAACATGTATAAATATTCATTTTATTTTACTGTAATTTTTACAATAATCAATTATAGAAAGTCAACGCTATGCATACTATTATTACTACTTTTACAAGAACTTTATTGCTCACACTTACATTTTTCATTACAGTAGCCATTGGACAAGTAACAACAACAAGCCCTATTGCTAATACATTAAATGTAAATACAACAACAACAATTTCCGCAACATTTTCCGTTGCGATGAATCAGGCAACGATGACGAACTCAACAGTTCGTGTTAACGGTTCGTTGAGTGGATTACACTCAGGTTCCATTTCTTACAACTCATCTCAAAAGAAAATGACATTTAATCCTGATGTTGATTTCGAATACAATGAAGTTGTTGCAGTTATTTTAACAAATGGAATCCTCAATGGTTCAAACGTTCCAATTACTCCATACATTTTTCAATTCACGACCGGCGTTCAACCAAGCACGGGATTCTTTACTCAAAAAGCGCTTCCTACAGCGGGAAGTTCTCCTTATGGTATTGCCGCGGGTGATTGGAATGGTGATGGATATTTGGATTTAGCAGCAACAAATTTCGAAGCGAATGACGTTTCTGTTTGTTACTTTATGAATGATACAACATACAATCCAATTACAACATTTGAAGTTGGCGATGCTCCGAAAGATATTATTGCCGGCGATTGGGATAGAGATGGCGATATAGATTTGGCAACTGCAAATTTTTCTTCCAATAATATTTCTGTTTTAATGAATGACGGAAACGGAGTTTTTACTTCTTCAAATGATACTTCGAACGGTGTAGGAACTGCATCGCTTGTTGCTGTTGATATTGAAGGCGATGGCGATTTTGATTTTGCTGCAATTAATTCCACAACACAATCATTAGTTATGCTCATTAATGACGGCAACGCAAATTTTACTGCGAATACGCCGATTTCAATGGCAACTGCTCCTGTTTCTATTACGAGCGGTGATGTAAATGGCAATGATGGCGATATGGATATTGTTGTTACTACATCTTCGTCAGTTGATATTTATATAAATGATGGCGGTGGAAATTTTTCGTATTCAACTTTACTAACAACAGGCGCTGTGTTAACACATACTTCAATCGGCGATATTAATGGTAATGGTGAACTTGATCTCGTTATAATTAATTACGATTCTAATTTTGTTTCACTTTTTCCAAATGATGGCAATGGAAATTTTACAGTTGAAACAAAAGTAACCGTAGCAACGGGCGGAGTTTCATCTGCATTTATTGACAAGGACAACGACGGCGATTTAGATCTTGCTGTGGTTCATGCGACACAAAATTATGCAACGATACTACAAAATGATGGAGCCGGAAATTATACTCATTCTTCACTTGCTTCAGCCAAAAGTAGTCCGCGCGATATTGTTGTTCTTGATTTCGAGAGAACTGGTGGAGTTGATATTGCAATTACCAATTCAGGAAACAATTCAATTTCCGTTTTGAAGAATGTAAATACAGCAAGTAATACGGGTTCAATCAGTGGTCTCGTTTTTAATGATTTGAATGGCAACGGCGTGCGGGATAATAATGATGTTACGGGAATAACAAATTGGAGAATTTATCTTACCGGAAACGTCAACGATTCAACATTTACCGATAATCTTGGAAAATTTAATTTTGGTTCACTTCCTTCGGGAACATATTACCTTCGCCAAGTTGTGCAGGAAGGATGGTATCGAACATTGCCCGCAAATACGGATACAATTACAATTAGTTTAAGCAGCGCGCAAAATGATACGGGAAGAAATTTCGGGAACTTTAAATATGGTGTAATTCGCGGAACAAAATTCTCTGATGCAGATGGCGATGGAGTTAAAGATACACTCGAAACCGGACTTGCAAATTGGAGTATTGCATTAAGCGGAACAGCAACACAATCCACTCTAACAAATGCCGAGGGAAATTACGAATTCTATACATTACTTGCAGGCGATTATACTGTAAGCGAAGTTCGTCAAGGCGGATGGACGAGAACATTGCCTGCAGACCCGGGAATTTACTCTCTCAATGTTCAAAGTGCAGATACACTTTCAGGAAAAGATTTCGGAAACTTCGGCGGCAAAACGAAATTCAGAACTTTTAAAGCGGATACTTCTCTTATAAATAAATCTGTGAAGTTAAAATATAAAAGCGGATTACTTGTCGGAACTCCAAATATGGCAACTGCTGTCGAAGGTGTTTTCAAAAAAATGGGAAAAGTAATGAGTCCCGTTCTTGGATTTGCCCAAACGAATAAAGACAGCGCAAAAAAATATGCGTGGGTTCTTTTCAAAACAGGAAAAGACCTTGGAAAATTATACACAACTCCACACGATTCTGCCGCATATCCACTTGATTCACTTCGTATTCCTTTGAAAAAAACCAAGAAGTTGAGTAAAGCAATTAAACCTGCAAGAAAAACATACAATAATATTGGTATTGAGCAAGGTATTGTTTTCAATCTTTCACTTATTGCAAGCCGCGATTCAATTGCAGTTACCGAACCAAAATTCGGTTCACTTATTTTGGATACTGCAATTGTATTTGCAGGAAGACAAATGCAAGGTCAATCGCTTTCTGCTGTCGGAAGATATTTTGATAGCGCAATGACGTATTGGCAAATCGTTGCAATAAACAATCAAACTGCTTATCAAAATCTTCGCGAACTTGTTGGTGTGTTGAAAGAAATTAACAATCGTTTCAGTGTTACGTTAGCGACAAATAATTACACAGTTGATTCATTAGGAATTGTTGCAAAGAAAAATCCGTATGCACTTAAATTAAAAGGTGAAAAATATGCATCGCAAGTTGGCATTATCCGTGAATTACCAAATGCAAAATCGGGAGAATTCCAATATGAGTATGCAAACGCAATTGCATTTCCGGAACAATTTACGTTGCATCAAAACTATCCGAATCCATTTAATCCGACAACAACGATAAAAGTTAGTGTAAATGAGCCCGCGTTTGTTGGTTTAAAAATCTACAACATACTCGGACAAGAAGTTGCAACTTTGCTTAACAACGAATTCGTTGATGAAGGAACTCACGAAATAGAATTTGATGCAAGTTCAATTTCAAGCGGTGTATATTTCTATCGTTTAAATGTTGAACAAAATGGAACAACGAATTTTAGTGAAACGAAAAAAATGATGCTTATCAAATAATTTCACTTCGCATTTGTATTAAAAAGGTCGAGAAATTTATTTTCCCGACCTTTTTTTTCTCCATTTTGCAAGAACTGTTTTTTTGAGCAATAAGAAATGAGCATTACAAATTTTAAGCAAAAATAACTTGAAAAAATGCTCAGTGGAAAAGAAGACGAAATTTCTTTACCTGATTCTAAATTAAAGGCGTATGTAATTCCAACAAATGAAGAACTCCTCATTGCCCGCGACACCGTGCGAACAGTGAAGGATGTGCCGAGGAGGAGGTGAGATATGCATCAGTGTTTCCATACACTTTGAACAACGTCCTTCATAATTACCAATAAATTGTTCCATTCATTTTCAGGATAATTTCTTAATGCAGTTATTATCCTTTGGTGAATTTTTTGTTCATTCGGTTTACGCAATGTAACTATTATTATCCCAGAGTGAAATTCATTTCGATACTGTACAAACCCTTTATCGGTGGTAATAATAAGACGCTTTTCATTTTGGCATATTTTCCAAATTATTTCATCTGAAGCGCCTTCAATTCCCGTTCCTCGAATATCTTTTACTTCGTGCTTTAGTGAGCGCAGAACGTCCACTGTTATTGATGGAATATTCTCATCAACGAATAGTTTCATTATTACGCTGCAATCGTTTCAATAGGAGTAACATGCTCCTCTGCAAGTTGAGATGCATAATTTAAACATGCAAGAATATCTTCCTGAGAAATAGCAGGGTATGCTTTAAGTAGTTGTTCAACAGAATCACCGTTTGCAAGCATTCCCAAAATTTGATGAACAGGAATTCGTGTTCCGGTAATACATGCTTGCCCGTGATAAATATTTGGATTTATGGAAATACGTTCGAACATATTTTTCTTTCAATTATTTTTTAAAAATTTCCTGAATAAAATAGGATTTTACTGCTGAGAAATCAAAATTTATTTACCGCGGCATCTGAAAAAGTATGATTCATCACCCCATTGCTCTATAAATACTATTCGCTACTTCAAACTCGTAACCTGCAACTCTCAACTCTTCAACACTTCACTGATTTTCTCTAATAAAGTCTCCGAGGTGAATGGCTTTGGCAGGAACGCTTGTATGTTCAAATCTTTTACATGGTCAATTTTTTTTCTGTCCGCCAATCCGCTTGCAGCAATTATTTTGATATCATTCCGAATTGTTCGCACAGCGTGAATCAAAGCCACGCCATCCATAACCGGCATATTCATATCGGTAAGAACGAGTTGAATTTCCGTTTTCTTTCCCGCAAAAATACCGATTGCTTCCGCTCCATTATTCGCGGTAATAACGGTATATCCATTTGTTTCGAGCGTGAGTTTAGTAATTTCGCAAATTGTGGTTTCGTCATCAACGAGGAGAATCAATTCATCATTGCCCGTCGGAACGTTTGAGATTTTTTCTTCTGCGGTTTGCGTTTCCGTTGTTTGCAATGCGGGTAAATAAACCTTGAATGTTGTTCCGCGTCCGAGTTCACTGTACACGTTGATAAATCCCTCGTGCGACTGTACGACTTGAAACACTGTCGAAAGTCCCAATCCTGTACCTTTTCCCATTTCCTTTGTTGTAAAAAACGGATCGAAAATTTTTTCCTGCACTTCTGCCGTCATTCCTGTTCCTGAATCGGTAACAGAAATAATGATGTATGGTCCAACTTTTGCAAGCATATTCATTTTTGCGAAATGGTCATCCACGAAAAGATTTTCCGCGTCGAGTGTAATTGTTCCCCCATTGGGCATAGCGTCACGAGAATTCACGAATAAATTTAACAACACCTGATGTATTTGTGTTGCATCGCCATTAATTATCCATACATCCTTCGGAAAATTATTTTTCACTACTATATTCGCGGGAAATGTTTCTTGTGCAAACTTCGTAATTTCATTGGCGAGATGGCGAACTTGTATCGCTTTTTTTTCTCCTTCTATTCCTCTTCCGAATGCAAGAACCTGCTTCACTAAATCTGCTCCCCGTGTTGCGCTGTCTTCAAGCATTTGAATAAACTTCAGGTCTTTTTCATCGGAAAGTTTTCTGCGAAGCAATTGTAGTGAAAGCAAAATAGGAGAAAGAATGTTATTCATATCGTGAGCGATGCCCCCTGCTAGCATTCCCACGCTTTCCATCCGTTGCGTGCGGAGGAATTGACTTTCAATTTTTTTCTTTTCTGTGATATCGGTTTTAATTACAAGAATTTTCTTTATTCCGTTTTCGTTTTCAATAAGTGTCCATCGGCTTTCTACAATAATCGGTGTTCCGTCTTTGCGTTTATGATGAAACTCGCCGCTCCATTCGCCTCGTTCCAATACTGCGTTGAATGCGGTAACGTGGTCTTTGCGGTGTTCTTTCTGAAAAAGTAACTCGTTTGCATTTGTTCCGACTGCTTCTTTTTTTGTCCAACCGAACATACGTTCAGCCCCTTTGTTCCAATACGTTATTGTATGTTCGGTATCTCGGACGAAAATTGCGTCTTGCGCGAGGTCGAGAAATTCAGATTGTTCGCGAATTTTTTCATCTTTATATTGTTCCAATTCCTTGTTTAAACGGAAAATATTTTCTTCTGCCGATTTACGGTCAGTGATATCAGTCTGGATAGCAACATATTGAAAGGGTTTGCCTTGTTCGTTTAGGAATGGGACAATAGTTGTATCCACCCAATAAATGGTTCCATCTTTTGCTTTATTTTTTAATTCGCCTTTCCAAACTTTACCGCTGGCAATCGTTTCCCACAGTTGGCGAATGAATTCTTTCGGATGATAACCGGAATTAATTATGCGATGGTCTTGTCCGATTAATTCCTCTTTGCTGTATTGAGAGATTTTACAAAAGTTATCATTGACGAATTTGATAATTCCTTTGTGGTCGGTGATGGCTACTATGGATGATGCATCTAATGCATATTTATAATCGGTAACTTCTTTTAAACTTTTCCGTATGTTTTCTTCTGCTTTCTTTCGTTCGGTTATGTCAATGGAAACAGAGAATAGACAAGGTATGTTATCCACTTCCATTAATTGAGCAGAGGCAGAAACAGGTTTGATATTGCCTTGTTTCGTTCGCACCTCAGTTTCAAAATCTCGAACAATTTTATTTTCTTTAAGCAAAAGGGTAAGTTCCGCTCTCGCTTCAGGGTGAACCAAAAAATTTAACTCAGCAGCGGTTTTACCGATAACTTCTTCTTTGCTTGCAAATCCATATAACTGAAGGAAAGAATTGTTGACATTTATTATTTTGCCATCACTGAGCTTACTAATGGCAATAGACAAAGGATTATAATTGAAAAGATTTAAGAAAAGTTCGTTGGATTTTTTTAGAGATTCTTCGCCCTTTTTCCGTTCGGTGATATCTTTGAACGTAACTACTGCGCCAAGTATTTTTTCATTTTCGATAATAGGTGTGGAAACAAATTCAATCGGAAAAATTGTTCCATCTTTCCGAAAAAAAATACCATCGTTTTCATCGTGAAACTCGCCTTCCTTCAATGCGGCATAGATGGGACACTCTTCTTTTAGGTAATGCGTGCCATCGTTTTTGTGAGGGTGAGAGATTATGTGCATTGGTTTACCGAGAAGTTCGTTCACTTCCCAGCCAAGCATTGTTGCACCAGCGGAATTTATGTATGTAACATTGCCATCTATATCTAAACTATAAACTCCTTCGGCAAGAGAATTGATGATTTGTTTGTAGTGGTCGCTATTTAAAAAAGTACCCATTAAGGACTCCCGATTGATAAAAAAACTGGATGTAATATAAAAAGAAAAGAGCAAGGCAGAATTTCAATCACCACTTGTTCGGGAATACGTTCTTCATCCCATACCAAACCGTATTGCTTTTTGTTTTCTAACTCATCAATAATCTTGAGGAGTTCTTCTTTTGTTTTGTTCTCGTATTGTTTCGCCATTTCGCTCTAATAATGAGCGTAGTAGCATACCGTCTTTTCAAAGGTATCAGTTCCCATAAAAAAAATAAGGGCGTGTTTTACTCACGTCCTTACTACAGGTACTGCTATACCCTTCAAGAAGACGCTTTCAAACTACGCCCACTTGGGGCGTAGTTCAAGCATCTGTCTCTTGAAATCAAAATTTAGCAGTTTTGTAGTAAGACAGTAGCCGATGCTACGCAAAAAAATTGTTGTTTAGTTACTTGTTATTTGTTCATAAAAAAATTGTTTGTAAAATTTTCACATAAAGATAGTTAAAATAACAATTGAGAGTTTATTTTACAATTTAAAAAATTGTTCACAGATATTTGATTTTTTCCGTACTCTACAATGACTATTTATTAACTCCATCACTTCACACCTCACCGCACATCTCACATCGCACATCTCACATCGCAAATCTCAATTCTCAATTCTCCCACCAAAATTTTCCTCGTGCTTTCGGATGATTGCCTGTTTCATTCATTGTTGATGCATTGTACAATCTTCCGTTCACCATTACGAAAGAAATACTTTCGCTGTTGCGGATATTTTCCAGCGGATTTTTATCCATTACGATTAAATCAGCAAGTTTTCCTTTTTCAAGCGAACCTAAATCTTTATCCAGTCCCAAATACCACGCGCCATTAATCGTTGCGCAGCGAATTGCTTCCAGCGGCGACATTCCTCCCTGCGCAAGCATCCATAATTCCCAATGCGCGCCAAGTCCCTGCAACTGTCCGTGCGCGCCAAGTTGAACGTGCGCACCCATATCCATTGCCGTCTTCAGCGATTTTGAAACTTCGATATGATTGTAATCTCCTTCTTCCGCCATCATTCTTCTCCGTGAACGCGCATCAATAATTTCGCGCGGAGTAAACTGAAGCAACCGTTCATTCTCCCACACGTTGGAATGTTGATACCAGTAATATTCTCCGGAAAGCCCGCCGTATGCAACAACTAATGTCGGCGTATTTCCTGTGTTGCTTTTTGAAAAAAGTGTCAATGCATCTTTATACAACGGCGCAATCGGAAAATTATGTTCTACGCCTGTATGACCGTCAAGAATCATTGACATATTCCAGAAAAATGTTGAACCGCCTTCAGGCACAACCATCATCTGTAAATTGCGTGCGGCTTCGATGAACATTTGTCGTTGCTCTCTGCGCGGCTGATTATAACTTTTTACTGAAAATGCACCTACTGCTTTTAATCTTCGTAAATGTGAAAGCGCATCATCGTACGTATTGACAATTGCTTTCACCGATGCTTCTGCGCCATACAATATTGCGCCTGTGGAATACAAACGCGGTCCAACTGCAATTCCTGCTTTCAGCATTTCAGAATTCGGAAACACGCTTTCAGTATTAGATGAAGGGTCGTGCATTGTCGTTACGCCAAAGGCAAGATTTGCGTACCATCGCCAATGCGATTGCGGAGTAAAATAACTATCAAATCCCTGATGTGCATGCACATCAATCATTCCCGGCATAATATATTTTCCTTTCACATCCACAGTTTTTACATCACTGGGAACAGAAATATTTTTTCCGATTTGCGTAATGCGATTTTGTTCAATGAGAATTGTTGCATTCTCGAGCACTTCATCCCCATTCATCGTAATAACAGTTGCGCCGACTAATGCGAGTGAACCTGTGGGAACATCCGTTTTTGATTTGAAACCAATATACACTCCAGCCGTATCCGGTTTTTCCTGCACAGAATCTTTTGCGCCTGCAACGAAAGTAAATGTGTTTGTTAATTCGCGTGAAAATAATTCCGGTCCGAGTGACCAAAATAATTTAGTATCATTGCTGTTCCACTGTACATACGTTCCGGCATCACGTGTTACTTTTTTCATCGGAAAATCAGAAGTACCCGGACTTATATCAATGGCTTTTCCTGTTTTCGGGAATGTTGCAATGTGAATATTAAATCGTTCTATCAATGCGACCCATTGTTCATCATGGGAAGGTAAAATAATATCCGCATTATCCGAAATGAAATGCACACGGCGTTGTTCTCCATTTAATCCAATGGAAATTAATGCAGTTTTTCCTTCTTCATTTGATTGCAGAAAAACTCTGTCCGCATTTTTATTAAATAACGGATAATTTCCCTCTTCACAAATCATTTTCATTTCTCCGTTGCCATCGGATTGTATGTAATAAATTCCCTGCTCTTTTGAATAATCACTTCCGCGCAAATCATCTCCCCCGTCGCGACGAAATACAATCTTTTTTCCATCAGAAGAAAAATGCGGGTCAAGATACGTTCCTTTTTTCGTCGTCAGTTTCGTTTGATTCTTTCCGTTCAATTGCACTTTCCAGATGATGCTTTTCTCTTCATCGTTCCAACTTACATACGTAAGCCATTTGCCATCAGAAGAAACAGATGGAAAGAGTTCAAAGCGTGTTTCATCATTGGTAATGCGAACAGGTGTTCCATCGGGTAAATCTTTTTTCCACAATTTTCCTAATGCCTGATACACAACAGTTTTTTCATCAGGAGAAACAATAATCCATCGCAATGCTTTTACATCAAATTTTTCCGGCGAAACTTCCTGATGAAAACGCAATGCTTCTGCAATGGTTTGCTTCACGTGCGCTTGAAATGGAATTTGCACAACATTTTTCTTTGCAACATTTATTCTCCGGATTTTTCCTTTTGCCCACACGATAATTTCTTTTCCATCGGGCATCCAAGAAAATCCGGGATACACGCCAAATAAACACCAAGCTTCCTGCTGGTCGTGGCTCATATTTTCATTGAGCACAATTTCTCTTCCTGTTTCAATTTCAGAGATATACAGCACGGATTTCAATCGTACACGACGAATAAACGCAAGCCATTTTCCATCAGGCGAAATTTGCGGACGAATAGAGCCGCCTGCGCCATTGATGTATTGTTCCGTTTTTCCGGTTTGCAAATCAAGTCGCTGTATCGCATAAATTACTCCGTATGGGTCTTTGTTATATTGAAACATTCCGCCCGGCGTTACATCTTCACTGTAATACAAATATCTTCCATCAGGAGAAACAGATGGCTCGCCTGCATCCTGCTGCCAGTTTTTTCTTTTCGTTAGTTGCAAACCTTCACCACTTCCACCAATGTGATACTGCCACATTTCTCCCGCGCCAAGTGAACGTGTATTGCGGTAATGTTTTCTGCAAATAATATTTTTTCCGTCAGGTGTCCAGACTGCGTTATTGGTTTGTCTTTCTTTTTCCTTCGTGATTTGCTTTAAATTTTTTCCGCCGCTCTCCATCATCCAGATATTTTCCACGCCATCTCTGTCGCTGGTAAATGAAATATGTTTTCCGTCGGGAGAAAACCGTGGTTGAGTTTCGTATGCATTGCATCCTGCAAGAATTGATGCATCGCCGCCAGTAATGGGCATTGTATAAATATCGCCGAGCAAATCGAACACAAGCCATTTGCCGTCAGGAGAAACATCAACAGCCATCCACGTTCCTTCGTCTGTATCAAATTCGATGTCAGTAGTAGGTCCATGCGATTTTGTTACATCCCATTTTTCGTCAGATTTTTTCGCATCCGCTTTTTTAGCAGATGAATCCGGTTTTATGTTTTGTGAAAATATTATGGATGAATTCAGAAGAAAAATAATAAGAGAAAAAAAAGTTGCGGTAAAAAAATAGCGTGTGTTTTTCATTGGTGGTGTGAGTTTAGTGGATAAAAATTTTGCGAGAAAATTATTTTGAGGAGAGCGCTTCCATTGTTTTTGCAATATGCCGCGCACGGGTTTCTGGTTTCTTGCCTTCATTAACATAGCCGAGATATTCTCGTTTGTGTGAAGGCGGAAGTTTTTCAAAATATTCTTTCGCTTTTGTATTGTTGTTCAAAGCAAATTGAAAATCTTCGGGAATAATCAAAGGGGTTTGCTGTTTTTTCATTGTCTTCATTCAATTACAGTACATCAGCATTTTACATATTTCCAATTTCGCACTTTACCTTCTGCAAGCCATTCGACAGTGGTTGCCATTCTTTTATTGCGTGTTTCTTCGGTCTTTGCTTCGGTTACCCACTCGACGTATTCTTTTTTATTGGAATAACTGAATCCCTCAAATGTCGCGAGAGATTTTTTATTTTTCTTCACTTCACTCATAAAATAATCAGGAATGACAAGTTCTGTTTTTTCTTTTTTGGGCTTTGCAGGAAGTTTAATACCGTCATCATTCAATTTCTTCGCCTGCTTAATAAAATCAAGAATTATTTTATCCGGCGGAAGGTCTTTGAGTGAAGTAATTCTTCCTAAATTTCCCATCGCATCGCCGCCCTGATTACTGCGTTCCTGTAAGTGCTTTTTCGGGTCGCTTAATAAAACAGATTTCCAAAAACCGAACACAGAATGCTCCTTAAATGCAGCCATACTGCACAATGGTCCTTTATAATCAAATGAGGGAAATCCCCATTTAATTGTTTCTATTGCTTCGGGACAACCCTTGTGCACAAGTTCGCGCAAATGCTCGAGAATCGGTTTCGCAAAGTCAGCGGATTTTGCAATGTATTTATCCACGAGCGGAGATAGTTTCGTGATTTTTTCTTTAGTCATAATAAGTACTGCTTACTAAAAAATTGCGGCGAAAATTTAGTAAAATCTATTGGGAAAATAAAAGAAAAACAAAAAGAGCGAATGAAAATAGTGTGAGAATTCTTTTGCAAAAAATGTCCTACGCATTTCAAAAATGTGCAGCGATTTAAAGGCGAATTTCCTCGTTTACCACATACATTTGTACCGGCTTTGATTTTCCTTTTACTTGCACTTCGCCTAATGTGCTGCAGTGAAATTCACTTTTAACAATTTCGTATGTCGCATCGCTGATGATGATTTCTCCTGCCTTTGCGTGTGAAACAAGGCGCGATGCAAGATTGACATCATCACCGATTACAGAATAATTGAGCCGTTTTTCAGAGCCAATATTGCCGGCAATTGCAACACCGGTATTAATGCCAATGCCAATTTGAATTTCTTCAATTGCTTCTTTTTTAAATTCCACATTAAGTTGTTTGAGACGGTTGGACATTTCTATTCCCATTTTCACTGCGCGGAAAGGGTCATCGTCATGATGAATCGGTGCGCCGAATACGACCATAATTTCATCCCCCGAAAATTTATCAATAATGCCATCAAATTGAATAACTACTTCCGTCATCACAGAAAAATAGCGATTAAGGATATACACGATTTGTTCCACACGCAATCGCTCAGTCAGTTTCGTAAATCCGCGAATGTCCGAGAAAAATATTGTAACATTGCGCAATTCTCCTTCGAGTCGCGGATGAATTTTTCTTTCGAGTAATTGGTTCACTACTTCATGCGGAACGTAGCGCGAGAAAGTATCCTTTACAAATTCACGTTCTTGCAATCCTGCTGCCATCGTATTGACGTGTTGTGCAAGGGCGTTGATTTCATCATTATTCCTGACGGGTATTTGCAAAGAAAAATCTCCTTTTTGAATGCGTTGTAAAGGAAGAAAAAAATTTCTGAGCGGTTTGATGATAATAATTCTCGTAACAAGTAAAATTGCAGTAACCAGAAAGAGAAATACCAACACTGAAAGAAGGAGTGTGATTTTTTGCAACGAATCGAGTATAGTATAGAGTGATTGAATTGAAAATTCAACTTTAATTGCGCCGACAACACTCTTTTGATGCGAAAGAATTATCGGAACGACCGTACTGCCTTTTTTATTTTCCTCATCGAAATGAACAATTTCTCTTCCCTGATGCAACACATACTGTACATCCGATGAAGTATCGCGGGAAAATATGCGGTCTTCGATAATATCTGCTGTTACTGTTCCGTTTGTATCTATTACTGAAAGCGAAATGATACGCTCATCAAAATGTTCCAATTCATCAAGTAAACTATACACACTGCGTGTATTGCTGACTTCATATCCGCGTGCAATATCAAGTGCAACGGTACGTGAAAAACTGAGTAGTGTCTGTTTCATCTCCATCACGAGATAGTCCTTTCCGTAATAAAAAGTCAATACAGAAAAGATTATGTCGCCGACAAGAACAATCGGCATAACAAACAGTAATATTTTTACACCAATAGAGAGGTTTCTGAATACCACTGTTATAATTCGTATTCCAATTCGATGAACATTTTATCCAATTCCTGTTTTGTATGTCCTATGTTCAGAATGTATTCACATTTTAATTTATATCCTCTATCGAGAGTATAGAAAAATCCTTGTGCGCATTGTATCCGAATATTATTTTTTACAACGGTGTTCGGATTAAAAATTTCAAAACGGGAAACATAACGCAGTGTTTTCATTAAGTCGCTGAGATCATAATTCATCATAACATACCCGCCAATGCTTTTCATCAATGCATATTTCTGTGCGATTACTTCACCTGCAACTACCGCTTTATCGAAAAGAACCATTGTTTCCACACCAATGGCGGCAACATTTACATCAGCATATTGTATAACAGTACCATTGGGATCCAACGAATTTTTTTTCCCATAATAGCCATTCAAACCAAATTGAAACTGGTCAAAATCATACATCCAATGACCGATGAAATCTTTGAAATTATTATCGTCACGCAGTCCGCTTGCATTATTTCCATTGACAATTGCAATCGAAAATGACATTGGTTCGAGTGGCAAATCCCACAAAACTCCAGTATCAACGGAACGCAATTTAAATGCAGGAAGTATCCCATCAGGTGACAGTGCAACATTTTTTGTCATTGAACGGGTAACGGTGAATGCGTTGTAATAACCAAACGGACTATGAAACTGACCGAATGTCAGTTGACTATTGAACAGTAAATCTCTTTGAATGAAGTATGCGCGCTCAACTACTGCCCGTTTAAAATCCTCGTGCATAACGTATTCAATAAGAGCATTCGAGTGTTCTGAAATATAAGTATCTAAAAAAAGTTTTGTTTCCCTGAACTGGAAGGAAAACGGCGGTGAATAATTTTTGTCATAGAAAACAGTAAACTCCGTCTCGAGTGATAATTTGATATCTCCTGCTCGCAATAAACATGGCGCAGTAATCATTATGATTCCAAGCAGGGAAAAGAAGAATCGCCGTATATTATTTTCCTTGTTCTTCTTCATACAGTTTTTTTATTTGATTGTGTTTTTGCATTTCAACAAGCAATCGTTCAATTTCATCGCGTGATTTTCCTTCACGAAAAAATTTACGAATAAGTCTAAACATTGTTTGTGGATAAATAATAGCAGGACGGTTTATAGTGAATAAAACATCTTCAATATAATTTTCGAGCGGGACAGTAATTAATACGACATCTCTGGGCTCAATATGTTCCATGATGATAAGCGCTTTTTCAATTTCAGCAAACTGGTCATCGAGGTTTTTATCAATGATAGTATGCAATGTTTTGGGTAATCCTGTTTCTGCATTTACATCATCCTGCGCATTGACGAAACAAATATTAAAACAGCAGAGTAGGGTAATGAAAAATGTTCTTTGCTTTTTCATTACTTTGTAAAGAGTTGAAGAGATGGCATGAAAAATAATATTTATTTAGTGTCACTCAATACGTAAAATGCAACGCACAGCGTAAATGCGTTGCATTCTACATAATTCAAAGACGATTATAAATGAACAAGGCATACTACTTCATCAGTAACATTTTTCTGACTACAACAGAATTTTCACCTGTGTGCATTTCATCAATTCCATCAACACTTAATCTATAGAAATACACACCGCTTGGAAATTTACTTCCATCAAATTGTATTTCGTGTCTCCCTGCCTGCATAGTTTCATTATTCAATAATGTTGCGACTTCTCTTCCGAGAACATCGTACACTTTCAATGTAACATTCCCAACAGCCAATAGCGAAAAACTAATAGCAGTTTGCGGATTAAAGGGATTGGGATAATTTTGTGCAAGCGAGAAATCAAATTGCGAATTATCATCTTCTTTCACTTCTGTAAACGGAGAATGTTTGGCAAGAAATAAATCTGTATAGGGGTTGGGATTAAGCGTATCAGAATGAGTTATTGTCATGCTGCCGAAATGGATTGTCGGACTCTGAAAACTTCCGGAAATATAAACCATACCAATTGCATCTGTGATACCACCGCCTTCGTCCCTGAGTGCTCCGCCAACACTGATAGCATTTTGAAAATTACCATAAGTATCAAATGTGGTTATAAACATATCATAACCTCCGGCATTACTCAACACTATATTATCGAATGAAATAGTCGGACTAAAAAAAGATCCCATAAGAATGTATTTTCCGGATGTTTCCTTTACGTCTGCAATTTGTTCATGGCTATTTCCTCCTTCGTTCCTTGCCCAAAGTACATTACCATTTGTATCGTACTTCACAAGCAGAATATCAGAGCTGCCACGCGAGGACAATACTGTATCACCAATAACAACCGAGGAACTACTTAATTTTCCTGCAACAATAATATTTCCATTTTCTGCAAGCGCAACCTTGTGTCCACCTTCTGATTGAGTGCCACCTGCGCTTTTTGCCCAGAGCACATTACCATTTGCATCATATTTTACAACAAACAAATCCCACCAACTCCCGTTATTGGTGAGTATCGTATTTCCAAAAGTTATTGTTGTACTGCGAAAATCTCCCGTTACATAAATATTCCCGTCGTTATCAATACAGTTGCCAAATCCATAGTCTGTCTGATTTCCTCCCGCGCTTTGTGCCCAAAGAACATTCCCGCTTGAATCGAATTTTACAGCGAATATATCACTGTATCCGTTGTTTGTCAATGTCGTATTTCCAAAAGTAATTGCCGTACTCGTAAAGAATCCTGAAACTGCAATAGTTCCATTATTGCCAAGTTGTAAATTAATCGGAATATCATCACTACTTCCACCAAAATTTTTAGCCCATTGTACAATCCCGTTAGTGTTGAGTTTCACAAGAAAAAAATCTGCTGAATTAGTACTGTGATTCATCAGTGTATCCATATCGAAAACCATTATGGACCCATCAAACGTACCGACTACAAATATATTTCCTTCGGTATCTGTCTGAATACTATTTGCATATTCTGAACCTGAGCGACCATAACTTTTTGCCCAAAATACATTGCCACTCGGATGATATTTTACAATGAACATATCTTCTGCACCTTTATTGAGCAACGTGGTGAAGCCGAATGTAATAGACGGCTGCCCGAAATAGCCCGCCATTAAAATATTTCCACTCATATCAATAGCACTATATCCGCCATCACCACCATTGAGTGACCCAGCGCTTTTTGCCCACTGCCAGCCCTGCGGTTGCGTGTAACTGTGTGTAAAAGAAATAAAAAAATACATTATTGCAATCGCAAATAGGATAATTTTTTTTATTGGGGTTGTGTATGTGTATTTCATAAAAATTAAATATAATGGAAACTATATATTTTGATTTGTATATATCTTCTGTCATAACATCATCTCCTCCCGCAGTGAACGAGAGGAGATGATGTATTTATGTATTGATGGGTATTCGAAACGATACCTATTGCCGTAGTCAGTATCTATCGTGTATCACATTCTCCGCTACAATTGACATTTATAGTGAGATAGCAATTCACAAAGGAATATATACCTGAAGTCTTATCAATTCCGACTCCCGGCTGACAACATTCTGCGATAACACGAATTGGAAGATCTCCTTCGGTGTACGCCGTTACATCAATATAGTACCAACCGTTTGCATCTGTTGTACCACTACGTATATTTTCCCATACATCCGGATTAGTGCTGATTCTATGTTGCACGGTTATTATAACACCAGCGGGAGAACCACTTGCAGTAAGTGTCCCTTTCACAATTAACGAATCACATGCATACATTGAAGTGTATGAGCCAAGCGAAATAAATACAAAAACTATTGAAAGTTTTACTCTCAAATATAAATTTTGTTTCATTGTTGTTAACTCCGTTAATAGAGATAATAATATTCTTCACCTTGCCCAATAAGTGCAATTAAATTATATGAAGAATATAAAGTACATTCATAAGTTGATAAAAATTATGTTTTATCTTTATAACATTATAAATGCAGTTCAGATATACGGAAAGAAAAAATGAATTCCTACCAAACACACATTAATAATTACAACATCCAATTATTTTTTTGATTGCATACATTTATATCCGCTTAATTCATCTTATCCTATTACGAATTTTTAGATTACCATCCTGAACGTTCATTGCCTATATACAGATTTCTGTATTACCATCCTGAACGTTCATTGCCTATATACAGATTTCTGTATTGCTATCCTGAACGTTCATTGCCCATATACAGATTTTTGGATTGCCATCCTGAACGCTCAGCATCCATTTTTCATTATTGAGAAAGCCATACATCTGGCATTTCTCTCTTTGCGCACCTTTGCGAAGTACTTTGCGTGGCTTTGCGGTTCATAACAATCTTTCTTCAACGCAGAGAACGCAAAGGATAACGCAGAGTTCCGCAAAGAAAATACTCTAAAAAAATTCTACAATCTCACTTCTAAAATCTAAAATCCCCACATCGCAGAACGCATATCCCAAATCGCATTTTCTGCATTGCCATCAAAAATTTACAGAATAGCCCTCAATAAATGTGCATATACTTTACTGCTGGCAACTATCGTTTTTCCACAATTTTTCAGGAAAGAGAAAGTGTATAGAATAAGACAACATCTTTCACTTCGCTATGAAGTGCAAAGACTTTCAAGGTTTTCGAAAATATAGAAGAACTTGTTTAGTTGAAAGCGTCCTGTAAAAAAAATGCTGCGCATCTTTTACAACACGTAGCATTTTGAAAAGTCAACAGCACATAGCCAAAACCCAATGGCTATTTGAGCAACAGCATTTTTTTGACGACAACAGAATTTTCGCCTGTGTGCATTTCATCAATTACGTCCGCAGTTAATCTGTAAAAATACACGCCGGAAGGAAGCATTGACGCATCAAATTCAACATCGTACTCGCCATCTTCCATTTCCTGATTGAATAGCAGTTGCGAAACTTCTTGTCCTAAAATATTATACACGGAAAGCGAAACAACGGATGTGTACGGCAAAGAAAATTCAATTGTTGTTGTCGGATTGAACGGATTGGGGTAGTTTTGCTGCAACTGTACTACTTCCGGCACAATAGAATTTCTTCCGTGCAACACAAGCGGCTCGGCAACACGACCAATAATACGTCTTACAACTCCGACATCCGAAGCAGAGTGTGTGCCGTATAATTTTACTGCATATTTATTTTTCTCTCCCCCGATAACATTTGCCGTATCAATGATATAGTTTGATGGCTCTAATCCAGAATAGAAACCGCTATTGATGCGTTGCAGGAAATATGCGAAATCCGTCAGCGTTTTATATTCCGAGGATGCATTTTCTCCACCGATATTGAACATTGCATAATACGTCATCAGAGAATCATAATAATCAGCAAGCGCATCGAGAGACATACCATTGATATTTCTTCCGAAAAGCACATACGATGTATCAATAACCAACGCGCCAAAATTATCCGGCGTAAGGTGCGTCTGACTTGCAATAATATTGAATCGCAACATAACTCCTTCTGCCCAGCCAATGTTGTTGTATTTCTTTCCTAATTTTATTGCTTTCTTCAATGCTTTCGATTTCTTTCCGCTTTCACGTGCTGAATCAAGCGGATATGCTGTGCCAGCGTGTTCAATACTATAGAAATTGCCAAAGGCAGAACCTTTCTTTGCAATAAGCCACGCATACTGTTTCGCTAATGTTTTATCAATCTGTTCAATGCCCAGAAATGTATTATCTTCTTTTGTTATGCCAAGCCGAAATACATTTTCAACCACGGTAGACATATTTGGAACACCGCTTGTCAAGTCATACTTTCCCGTTAATTTATTGAGTTTGAATTTGAGCTTTACTACTTTCAAATCAAGTTCTGTACTTGCTTTAAATGTTCTGAACTTTGTCGTATCGCCGCTGCACACGGCAATGAGATTTACAGAATCAGGAGATGTTTCCGCATTATGCTCAAATGTAATGGTAATATTTTTATCTCCTTCACCTGTTGGCGCAAATGTAATATAAAAATCACGCGAGTTGGATGGATTGATAGTTACATTTGCAGAAGGCGAAATGGTAAATTCACTATTGCCAGTTGTTACAGAAGAAATTGTCAATGGTACTGCGCCGGTATTTGTAACAGTAACAGTATCATACGCATTTGTGCCAACAATAACAGTATCCATCGTAAGATTCAGCGGTGTAACAGAAAATCCCGGGTCGTCATTACTAATTGTCCCCGTACCAATGCTATCGGAAAGCATTGCTTCAATCGGTGAAGAAAGTTGCACATAAAATGTTTCGTGGGCTTCATTTGTTCTATCGCCGTTAATAAGAACAGTTACAATTTTTACGGAATCCCCCGCGGTAAATTCTACTATTCCACTCGCACTCACGTAATCTGTTGTTGCGGTTGCAGAATTATTGACCGTAGAATAATTTACCTGCGCAGGAAATCCGCTTCGTGATGATAAGTAAATCGAAAAATTTGCATCTGTAGTATTATTATCACCTTCGGCAACAACAACATCACTAATCGAAATATTCGGTTTCGCGTCATCGTTTGTAATGGTACAAACGGCGATACTATCTTCAAATGTTGCAAGTGTAACTTCTGATAAACGCATTTCAAACGTTTCGTTCATTTCGTAAAATCTATCACCGCGCACTGGTACAGGAATTTCTTTCGATAATTCACTTGCATTAAACGTGAGTATTCCTTTTATAGAATCATAATCCGAACCGGCAATTGCACTTCCATCACTTGTTGAAAATCTTACCGTTACAATCTGGCTGCTTGGCTCCGATAAACTTACAATAAATTTTATGTTTGCTGATGCATTATTTCCTTCGTCTGTACTGACGTTATTGATAGAAATTGTTGGTGCAGGGTCATCATTGATAATTGTTCCTATTCCTTGATTATCATCTATTACTGCGTTTTGTCCGTTGGAAAGATTCGCATAAAATATTTCATTCGATTCATTCAGTGAATCGCTGCTAATCACAACAGTAAATGTTTTCAGCGTATCGCCAATATTAAAGTTCAGTGTTCCATGAGATTCGCCGTAATCAAATCCTGCAATTGCAGTTCCGTTTTGAGTTGCAAATGCAACAGAAATCGCCTGAAAACTTGGATTTGTCAGCGTTACGGTAAATGTCATTTCAGGATAGCCGATATTCCCTTCATTCATACTCACATCATTGATTTTCAGTTTCGGATAATTATCGTCATTTAAAATGTAGCACAACGCAGTGTTATCGCTAATCGTTGAATTGGTCGGATTAGAAAGATTGAGTGAAAATAAATCATCATTTTCATACAATCTATCAGCGGAAATTGTTACTGCAATTGTTTTCAGAGTGTCGCCTGCAGTGAATGAAATTGTTCCGGTATTTGCCGTGTAATCGCTACCAGCAATTGCGCTCACATCAACGGTTGCGTAATCAACATTTATATTCAAATAACTCGGATTGGATAATTTTACTGTGAAAAGTGCAATTGTGCTACCGGTATCTCCTTCTGCAATTGAAACATCATTGATGGAAATTGTTGGCTGCTGGTCATCGTTTGTAAGAGTACCTTCTGCAAGCGCATCAACAATTTGTCCGCGCACAGGATTGGTAAGATTTATGAAATAATTTTCGTTTGGTTCAAACATTTTATCACCATTAATTGCTACCGAAATATTTTTCAAAGTATCACCAATTGCGAAATTCAATGCGCCAGATGAAGTGCTATAATCGCTTGTTGAAACTGCTGTTCCATTTGCTGTCGCATAATCTACTGTTACAATTTGTCCGCTCGGACGATTTAGTGAAACGGCAAAAATTTGATTTGTCGCTCCCGTATTGCCTTCGTTTGAAGTTACATCAGTGATTGTTATAGTCGGATACGGGTCTGTATTTGTCAGCGTCCCGATTGCCTGACTATCCACGATGAAAACATTAAATGCATTGGTGAGATTCACAAAAAATGTTTCGTTGATTTCATTTGTGTAATCACCATTGATGGCAACTGAAAAAGTTTTCGTTTTCTCACCGGGCGCAAATTTAATTGTATCCGTTTTTGCGGTGTAATCGGTATTTGCGACTGCCGTTCCGTTTGATGTTGCACAGAGGACATATCCGTTCAAAATATTTACACCGGTCAGTGTTACAGTAAAATTCGCCATTACAGTATTCGTATCCGACTCATTAATGGTAACATCACTGATAGTAACGCTTGGCGGCGGGTCATCATCGAGAATAGTACTCACTCCCTGTGAGTCAGCAGTTGATGCATTTATTGAATTAGAAAGATTGATGAGAAATGTTTCCGTTGCTTCAAAAATAGAATCGCCGAGAATAATTACTTCAACATTTTTAACTACATCATTGGGATTAAAAGTAATAGAACCGGAATTTGCGATATAATCATCTCCGGCAATTGCTGTACCATTTAGTGTAGAAAAATCTACGGTAATAATCTGACTGCTTGGATTTGTAAGACTAACATTGAATACGCTTGTAATCGTATTGGTATCCGCTTCCGTAACTTCGACATTGCTGATAGAAATTGTCGGACGCGGGTCAGTATCATTAATTGTACAAATGCCAATGCTGTCTGCAATTGTCGCCTGATTCACATTTGAAAGCACGGCAGAAAAATTCTCCTGCAATTCATACGCAGCGTCATCAATAATACCGATGGAAACAGTTTTCAATGTATCACCCGGATTAAATGTTACAGTAGAACTGTTTTGTACAAAATCAGAGCCGTTCAATGCGCTTCCGTTCACAGTTGTATAAATTACTGTAATGGGCTGATTACGTGGATTAGAAAGTCTTACAGTAAAATTCGCAAAAATTCCGCTTGCTTCTATGAGTGTAACATCGTTAATTGTTATTGAAGGAACAGGGTCATCATTGAGAATTGTACCCGTACCTTCTGCATTAAAAATAGTCGCATTAACAGGCGTATTTAAACTGACAAAAAATGTTTCATTACTTTCATAAAACAAATCGCCTTTGATACTAACGGGAATATTTTTTTCTGTTTCGCCAGCATTAAACGTTACTGTTCCTGAAGCAGTGGTAAAATCTGAACCAGCAGTTGCCGTTCCGTTCGCTGTTGTATAGTTGACAGTAATAACTTTTCCGCTAATCTGCGATAGCGAAACTTTGAAATTCATATTCTTCGTTCCGCTGTTTCCTTCTGTACTATCAACGCTATTGATGGAAATTGTCGGGAGTGGGTCTGTATCAATAATAGTACCGATTGCCTGACTATCTGCAATTGTCGCATTATTTATGTTGAGTAGATTTACAAAATATGTTTCGTTTATTTCGTTGAACACATCGCCATTAATTGTAACAGAAATTGTTTTCAGCGTATCACCGGGAATATAAGTCAGCGTGCCTGTTGTAGTTATATAATCAGCGCCGCTTGATGCAGTTCCGTTTGCGGTGGTGTAGTCAACTGTTACATTGAGGTTAATTGGATTCGACATTCGCACTGTGTAGAGTGCGTTAACAGAATTTGTATCTGCTTCAATGACAGAAACATCATTGATTGAAATGTTTGGAAATTGGTCATCGTTGGTAATTGTTCCTGTTGCCTGCCCATCTGTAAGTGTTGCATTTGTCGGCGATGAAAGATTGACGAAATAGTTTTCATGTAATTCATAAAAACGGTCGCCAAAAACAGAAACGGAAATCGTTTTTGCTGTATCGCCAATATTAAATGTAACCACACCCGATGCTGCATTATAATCTGAACCTGAAATTGCTGTTCCATTTGCAGTAGCATAGTTGACTGTTACAACTTGTTCACTTCTGCTTGAAAGTGTAACAACAAAATCTGCCATTGTAATATCCGCATTGCCTTCATTAACTGTTTTATCAAATATTGATATATCGGGAATTGGGTCTTCGTTTACTATTGTTCCCACTGCAACACTATCAGCAAAAGATGCATTGGTTACAGAAGAAAGATTCACAAAGAAATCTTCGTGAATTTCATTTATCAAATCTCCGTTTACAGACACAGTGATTGATTTTAACGTATCACCCGGATTAAATGTCAATGTACCGGTGTTTGAAATAAAATCACTTCCTGCAACTGCAGTACCATTAGCAGTTGTGTAATTCATCGCAATAGTTTTTCCGCTTAAAAGAGAAAGCGAAACATTAAACGTGAAATTCTTTGTCCCTGTATTTCCTTCTGTTAATGTTACATCACTGATTGTAACAATTGGCTCTGCATCATCATCTGTAATTGTTCCTAACCCTTGCGCATCTGCAATTGTAGCATTCGTAGCGCCGGAAAGATTGACGGCGAATGTTTCATTGACTTCATCATACAAATCGCCATTGACTACAATAGTAATAGTTGTTGACGTATCACCAATAGAACAAGTTCCATTACCCGGCAAGAATGTTAGCGAACCACTTGCTGAAGTAAAATCTCCATTTGCTACAGCTGTACTATTTTGTGTCGCGTAATTAACCGTAATTGTTTTTCCGCTTGTATTTGAAAGAGAAACAGTGAAGGCAGCATTTGTTGTACCTGAATTTCCTTCTGTCAAAGTTACATCAGAAATAATAAAAGAAGGCGAAACATCATCATTTGTAATTGTGCCTAATCCACTCGAATCAGCAATTGTTGCATTTATAACATTAGCAAGTTTTACAAAATACGTTTCATTGACTTCATCAATCGCATCGCCAATCACACTCACGGAAATATTTTTAGAAATTTCTCCTGCTGAAAAATATAATGTTCCGGAAATGGAAGTATAATCACAGTTTGTAAATGCAGTACCTGCGAGCGTATTGTAATCAATTGAAATTGTTTCGTACCGAGGGTTTGTAAGTGCAACCGTAAAATTTGCATTCACTGTTCCGCTATTTCCTTCAGTTACTGTAATATCATTAATTGATGCAGAAGGCACGTTATCGTCGTTTGTAATAATACCAATTCCCTGCGCATCGGATAGAGTAACAAATACTGCATTTGAAAGATTGACAAACAGCGATTCAGTTTGCTCATAATAAACATCGCCATTAATGGTAATAGAAATTGTTTTTAACGTGTCTCCTGCGTTGAACGTCAGTGTTCCCAACGCAGCAAAAAAATCAACGGGTGAAATGGCATTGTGGTCGGCTGTGGCATAATCAATAGTAATTGTTTCATAGCGCGGATTGGAAAGTTTCACTGTAAAGACAGCGGTTGAAGTATTTGTATTCCCTTCTGCTATTGATACATCAGTAATTGTTGCGGAAGGGACAGCATCATCATTTGTTATTGTGCCATTTCCTTGCGCATCAGTAAGAGAAGCATTTGTCGCATTCATTAAGTTTACAAAAAAGACTTCTGTGCTTTCATAAAAATTATCTCCGTTGAGAGCAACATTGATTGTTTGTGTTGTATCTCCGGGATTAAAGGTTAAAGTATTTGATGCTGATATGTAATCCAAAGGAGATGCTGCAGTACTGTTCGCAGTCGAATAACCAACGGTAATTGTTTTTCCGCTTGCAATGGAAAGCGATACAATAAACGTAGCGTTCAAGGTTCCGCTATTGCCTTCACTCACAGAAACATCACGAATTGACATATCAGGAACAGCATCATTATCAACTACCGTACAAATACCCTGACTATCAGCAATAACAGCATTGGTAACGTTTAACATATTCACAACAAATGTTTCGTCTATTTCATCAATTCTGTCATTAAGAATCGTAACTGAAATTGTTTTCAATGTATCGCCTGTTGCAAAAGAAAGTGTTCCTGATGTTGCAGTGTAATCATTGCCAGAAGTTGCGTTCACATTTGCAGTTGCATAATCTACATTTATAGTTTGATAACTCGGATTCGCTAATCGTACATTGAAAATTACTGTTCCTGTTCCATTATCATTTTCATGGAATGAAACATCATTGATTTGCAGAAGCGGTACAGGGTCATTATTTGTTATTATGCCTGCTCCTTGCGCATCTGTTATATTTGCATTTGATGCGCCGGATAAATTGAGATAATATGTTTCGTTTGCTTCATAAAAAAAATCTCCGTTTACTGTTATAGAAATTTGCTTAACAGAATCACCGGGCAAAAAAGTCAATGCACCGGAATTATCAATAAAATCATTACCAGCGGTAGCAGTACCATTTGAAGTTGAGTAATTTACCGTAATAGTTTGGCCGCTTCTCGCAGTGAGATACACATAAAAATTCGCAACGATTGTACCATCATCTTCTTCCGTTACCGTTGAATCTGTAATAGCAATATTTGGAACTGGATCATTATTATTTATAGCGCCAACTCCCTGACTATCACTGATTGTTGCGTTCAGTACATTTGTAAGATTAATGTAAAATGCTTCATTTGCTTCATTTACTAAATCACCATTTACTTGAATTGAAATTGTTTTTACCGTATCACCAACGGCGTACGATAGAATTCCGGAAGTAGCAACATAATCACTTCCTGCAACTGCAGTTCCGTTTGCAGTGGAATAATCTACGGTTATAATCTGGTCGCGTGGATTCGTTAATCGTAAGGTAAAAATAAAATTGGAAGTGCCTGCATCGGTTTCTGCTTGTGTTACATCGGTTATTGAAAATGCAGGAACCGGGTCATTGTTAACAATCGTACATATTCCGATGCTGTCTGCAAACATTCCCTTTGTCGAATTAACATTCGTGAGATTAACATAAAAATTTTCATCTGCTTCATAGAAGACATCGCCTTTTACAATAACAGTAATTGTCTTCATTGTATCACCGGGATTAAATGTTAGCGTTCCGCTATTGGCATTGTAATCGCCGGAATTCGCCGCTCCATTGGCAGAAGCATAATTCATCGTTATCGTCTGTCCGCTTGCCCGTGAAAGTCTCACCGTGAAAATAGAATTTTGTGTCCCGATGTTTCCCTCTGTTACAGACGTATCATTTATTGTAATAAGCGGAACAGGGTCATCATTGAGAATTGTTCCAACTCCCAAACTATCTGATTTATTTGCATTTGTTACTGTACCAAGACTGAAATAATAATTTTCATCAATTTCATTTGTTAAATCACCATTTAAATACACTATTACATCTTTTGTAGAATCGCCCGGATTAAATACAAGTGTACCGCTTGTTGCACCGTAATCTAAAGGTGTAGATGCAGTTCCGTTGGAAGTATAATATGTCGCAGTTATTGTTTGTCCGCTTCTCTTTGATAGCCAGATTGTAAATGTTGCCGCAGTTGTTCCTGAATTTCCTTCGTTTATAGAAACATCGTTTACTGCAATATTAACAGGCGGGTCATTATCCGTAATTGTACCCAAACCAACGCTGTCAATAAAAGTTGCATTTTGTGCATTGACTAAATTCACAAAAAATGTTTCGTTTGGTTCATCAAGATAATCGCCGTAAATGAAAACATTCACGTTTCTTGTTACAATGCCAGGGCTAAAAGTTAAAGTCGAAGGATTCGCAATGTAATCTGCGCCAAGTGATGCAGTGCCATCGGATGTGGAGTAATCAGCAGTAACAGTTTTTCCGCTGGCAGCAGATAAAGTTATTGTAAATGTTGCAAGGAAAGAACCTGTGTCTGTTTCAGTGACAGTTATATCGTTGATGGAAAGCGTTGGAACAGGGTCATCATTTACGATTGTACAAATGCCCTGATTATCTGTAATCGTTGCATTTGTCGCATTACTGAGATTAAAATAAAATGTTTCATCACTTTCGTTTAATGTTTCAGTAATAATATTAATGGAAACGGTTTTCTGCGTATCTCCAGGCGCAAAGGAAAGCGAATTAGATACACCTATGTAATCATCTGAAGCAATGGCAGTACCATTCGCAGTTGCATAATTTACTGTAACTGTTTGCGCAGATGAAGGCAACAATTTTACAATAAATGTTGCATACACTGTTCCTGTGTTTCCTTCGTTATCAGAAATATCATTTACTGTAATCGAACTCGTCTTTTGCTGCGAAAATGATACGCTCCAAATAGTAAATAAAATAACTGATAGTAACGTGTAAAATAATTTTGACCACATATAAAAACTCCATGTTTGCTTTGAATAAAACTCTCTTTTTAGGAAAAAAGCGGTTTTAATATAGAATTTTTTTATGTAACGAATCAAAAATAATAAATAAATTTTTGGTTAATCAGACGTTCTTATCCGATATAATAATTCACTGATTTTATTTTTTACAAAGTATGTTTACATTTTACTATAAATAAAAAAGCCGATAAAATTTATCGGTTTTTTATTTAATTTTCATCTGTATTTTTTTCTGATTCAATGTAGGGCTTTTGAGTGCGATACACTGTTCCGCGAAAATGTGCAACGGGAATATTATGCGCTTTTGTTACTTCGACAACATACCTCCCAATTCTTCCGCCTTTGCTCAATTCTTTTGCTTCAGCAATTAACACGTCCCCTTCATTCACCGGCTCAGTATATGAAATTTGATTTTCTATTGAGACAGTAACATTCCCATGCGCATTAGCAACAAAAGCAAGCGCGCTATCTGCAAATGAAAATACGATGCCGCCATGCGAAAGATTAAATCCATTGAGCATTTCCTTGCGCACCGTCATTCGCACTATTACCGCATCAGCAGAAATTTCAAGAAGTTCAATGCCAAGCCATTGACTGAATGCATCTTTCTCCAGCATCGTACGCACTACTTTTTCCGCGAGTTCCTGCTCTGTCATAGTTTATATTTCTTTAAAATGTTCAAATGGTTGAATACAACTGTTGCAGTAGTACAATGCTTTGCACGATGTCGAACTGAATTCACTTTTTAAAATTGTTTTCTCTGATAAGCAATACGGGCAGATGATTTTTTGCGGAAGAGTAATTTGCACAAGTTCACTTTGTACAATGTGTTGCGGTGGTGCGATTCCATATTTCTGCAATTTTTCTTTTGCAGTTTCACCTAACCAATCAGTTGTCCACGCGGGAGAATACACCGTTTTGAGATGAACATTTTCCACCCCTTTTTCTTTCAGTGTTGTAATAATTTCTTCCTCAATCATTCGCATCGCGGGGCAACCGGAATACGTTGGAGTAATTGTTATTACAGTTTGATTCACGTTGAACGAAACATTGCGTACAATTCCCATTTCCACAATATTAAGAACGGGAATTTCCGGATCAGTAATTTCGGAAAGATAGTTGAGAATTGTTTGTTGAGTCAAAGTAAATGAGTAGTTGAGTATTAAGTATATTAGATTTTTTTCAATCTAAAATCTGAAATCTAAAAATCATTTCTACCATTTTGCATCAGGATATGAGCGCGCAAGTATTTGCAATTCGGAAAGAAGATAGCCGAGATGTTCTGTATGTTTACCAATTCTGCCGCCACTATGCTGAAATTCATTCTGTGGAATTGAAACTGTTGCTTCGCAAAAACATTCTTCAATTTTTTCCTTCCAAAGAGATTGAAGCGAATCAATGGAAGCAATAATTTTATTTTCAATCAATAACTTTTCATTTACATCTGTATAAAACATTTCTCCAGTATAATTCCAAAGTTCATTCACTGCATTGTGCAAACGGAAATGGCTTTCTTCAGTTCCGTCACCCAAACGCAGCATCCATTGCTTTGAATGGCGGAGATGATACGATGATTCCTTTATTGCTTTTCCTGAAATTCCTGCAATCTGTTTGTGTGAACTTTTTTGCAATTGTTCAAAGAGCAACACGCTGTATTGGGAAAAGAAAAATTGTCGTGCAATGGTAAATGCAAAGTCCCCCTTTGGCAATTCAACTAACTTAATATTTTTATATTGCAGGTCATCACGAAAATAAACAAAATCATCTTCTGTATGATTTTTTCCTTCAACTTCTGCGGCTAATTTATACAGTGCGGAAGACTGCCCGAGTAAATCAAGAGCAATATTTCCAAGCGCAATATCTTCTTCGAGAATCGGACCATGTCCACACCACTCCGAAAGACGATGACCGAGAATTAATCTATCATCTGCAATGCGAAGAAGAAAAGTAAGCAATGCTTCTTTAATGTTGCTATCAAAATTCATCAAATATCCTTCACCGATTTAGGAATGGTATAAAATTGCGGATGGCGATACACTTTATCGTCAGATGGTTCAAAAAATTCTCCTGCTTCCGATGGCGATGTTGCGTGAACTTCTTTTGACGGCACAACCCATAGATTCACCACATTGCCGCGACGTGCATACACATCACGAGCGTTTTGCAATGCAATTTCTGCATCAGGCGCATGAACACTCCCGCAATGAATATGCGGTTCACCTGTTTTTTCCTGCGCAAACACTTCCCAGAGTTGCCATTCGGTACCGTTTTGATTTGTTTCCATAATTACTTTAAAATTTATTCTTGACTCATACCCAATTGTACTTTAATTGCGATTTCAATTTTTCGCATTTCAAATTCGGTCACCTTGCCAATGCGATTGAGCAAACGGGTTTTACTAACTGTCGTGAGTTGGTCTGCCATTGCTTTATTTTGTTTTCCATTCACAACAACAAACGCTTCACTTGGATAAATATTTTCTACGTTGCTCGTCAACGGAACAACTTGCAAACGATTCAAATATGTATTCGCTGCATTGTTGCTGATAATTACAGCGGGGCGTTTCTTTTGAATTTCGCCATCCAACGGATGGTTCAAAATTTATCCACCAAACTTCACCGCGTTTCATCACTCACATCCTGTATTGTTGCTTCACTCCATTCGTGGGCTTCTTGCTCACGTTTTTCATCACGCGCCATTGCTTTATACGCATCTTCTAAATTTTCCCGCACTACTCGCTGACGCACAATATCTTTCACAACATATTCGATACGTTTGCGTCCGGCAAGTTTGCGAAGATTTTTATACTCATCATCGTCTATGGAAATTGTTACTTTGTGTTGCATAGTTTTCGTTTCATTGATTTATTGTATTCTACATTGGAAATAGAAATGTTCCGTGTTTTCATAATTTTTCTGTTGTTACATATATGTAGATGTAGGGCGCTTTCAAAGTGTCCTACATCTTTTCGATTTTTTTTCTTCTCAATCCCATAGGGATTTGATATTTGTAGAAATGTGATACACACACACATTATAAACTCCGTAGGTGTTTTATATGAAACTCCTACGGAGTTTTTGTATTTGTTGGGTTTTCGTTGTTACAAATATTTTGCTCCAACGGAGCAAAAATTGTTACATACATCGGGATAATACCGAAGAGAATCATTTATGATTTTTTCTTTGTTCAGCAAGACCATTTATGGTCTTGAAAGAAGGAAACAATCCCAACTTGTTGAAATAAAACACATAAATATTTTCTCAATCTTCTATCCCCAAAAAACGTATTTACTTTTTACAAACCTTAGTAATAACACTCGCCATACACACTCTTACCTTATTACTTTATTCTGTTTCGGCGGAGAAAAATAATGTAATAAGGTTGACAATAGTGGTAGTCTTCTGTTACTAAGGTTCTTCTGTGTTTTGAACGGAATGGAATTTCGTTCAAAACTTAAACTTCTTTTTCTTTAGAAAAGAAAAAGAAGCAAAAAGAAAATAGTATAACAGCGCAAAGTGCATAGGTTAACGAGTCCTCGATAACCGAAACCCGCAGTCGAAGTAACGATCGTCGGGAGTATTGAAGGACCGGTACGCACCACGACAAGAGCCGCCATCATCGGTGAACGACCCGCCCCGCAACACACGATCCG
>CAYHPL010000010.1:85419-130085 GCA_964358705.1 uncultured Chitinophagales bacterium | reverse complement strand
GTCTGGACCGTGTCTCAGTTCCAGTGTGGCTGATCATCCTCTCAGACCAGCTACCGATCATTGCCTTGGTGAGCCATTACCTCGCCAACTAGCTAATCGGACGCAGGCCCCTCTTATTGCGCTCTTTTGGAGCTTTGATTGCCTTCTAATGCCAGAAAACAATTTCATCGGGTATTAGTCCCGATTTCTCGGGGTTATTCCTGTCAACAAGGAAGGTTGCCTACGTGTTACGCACCCGTCTGCCGGTTTACTCAAGATATTGCTACCTCTTTCTCCCTTGACTTGCATGTGTTAAGCACGCCGCCAGCGTTCGTCCTGAGCCAGGATCAAACTCTTCGTTGTAAAAATAAACTTTTACTTCGAGCTTGATTCTTAGCTATAAAATAAAAAAAGGTGAACTCTCTTAAAATAGACTTAAGAGCTTCACACCATTTCAAAGAACTTTTTTCTCCCACTCTCCAAAAGAATGGGCAGTAAATATACAATCTTTTTTTTACTCTACAAGTTTTTTTTTAAAAAATATTGTGAGAGTTTTTAAAATTGGGCAAGAAAGATACGAATCCTTTTTAATCTCGCAAATTTTATTTTGCTTTTTACGAAATTATTTTGGCAAGATCTGCGACCCTGCAACTATATCCCCACTCATTATCGTACCAGCCAACAACTTTAACCATGTTGCCTAGAACCATTGTTGATGGGGCATCAAAAATACAGGAATGGTTATTATCAATGATATCCGCTGAAACAATTTCGTCTGTGCTATATTCCATTATTCCCTTTAAGTAACTATCGCTGGCTTTTTTTATTGCATCATTTATTTCATCTTTCGTTGCGTCTCTTTCAAGTACCGCCACAAAATCTGTTACAGAACCATCTGCCACGGGCACTCTCATTGCAATACCATCTAGTTTTCCCTTCAATTCTGGTATTACTTTTGTTACTGCGCGCGCGGCTCCGGTCGTGGTGGGAATTATAGATACTGCTGCCGCTCGCGCCCTCCGCAAATCCTTATGGGGCAAATCTAAAAGCTGCTGATCGTTTGTATAAGCGTGGACGGTTGTCATCATTCCTTTGCGCACTTTAAAATTATCGTGCAATACTTTTACCATCGGTGCAAGGCAATTCGTCGTGCAGGAAGCATTTGAAACGATTTGTTCTTTTCCCGTTAATGTATTTTCGTTTACACCCATTACTATCGTTGCATCAATTTCATCTTTTGCGGGTGCGGTTAATACTACTTTTTTCGCTCCTGCTGTTATATGATTTAATATTTGCTCTCTGCTCGTAAATTTCCCTGTTCCCTCAATCACTATTTGTGCACCAAATTCTTTCCACCGAAGTTTAGATGGGTCTTTTTCTGCTGTTATCGGAATTCTCTTTCCGTTTACTATAATCCCGCCCTCTTCTGAAACCACGCTGCCATTAAATTTTCTATGAACAGAATCATATTTTAATAAATACGCAAGGGTCTTTGCATCGGTAATGTCATTTATTCCAACGATATCAAATTCGCCAAGTTGTATCATTCTGCGAAAGACGAGACGACCGATTCTGCCAAAGCCGTTTATTGCTACTTTTATTGACATAGATTTTCCTTTGTTTTGATTTTGAAAAATATAAAAATTGGGGTGTAAAGTTACGAAAAGGTATTTCAATTACAAAGAAGATTTTTTCCAAAAATTTTAATTTACATTTTTTTTCCTTTTGCTTGATTTACAGCCTCTGACTTCGTAATTTTAAAACAGACCGCGCAACTATTCTGGTGTGGATAACTTGTTTGCTATTCCCGCTGGCTTATCTACGGACTTTAGGTCTTTATCTACTGCTTTGGTTAATAACTTTTACGAAGTCTCTTTTTTATAAAAATTTCGATGTTTTGGCTGTTTGAAACCTGTTAATAACTCTATTTGCTGTCTCGCGCGAATTGAATTTTACAAAACTTACTATGTTAATATCCTTGTGGAAAACTCTTCTCTTTGTGTGGATAAATTTTTATCTCTTTTTCTTTTTATTTATTTCCCTGATTTTATTTTAATTACTTATGGAACTCGTTACTGCAACTCCTTCTGAAATAGAGCAAATTGATCTTTCTGATTTTTCTGCTGTTTGGAATTTGTGCTTGAATACTGTTAAGACGAAAATTTCTCCTCAGGATTTCATGACTTGGCTCGAACCAATTGTTCCTATTGAATTTGAAAACAATGTTCTCATTTTACAGGTTCATAACAAGTTTTTTTCTGACTGGGTCGAAGAACGCTTCGGAAAACATCTGATTTCCGCTTTGCATTCAATTACCAGTTTAGATGTCTCTATTGAATTCAGAATAAAGAAAGAAAGTCTTTCTGAAAATTTTGATGAGGAAATAAAAAAACCTTCTTTCAGTCTTGAACTTCCTTTTGAAACAATTCAGAAAAAAATTATTGCTCCTGTTACCACACATAATCAAAATTACATTCAGCAAAATCATGTTGCGCATTTTTCTCCGCTCCCTGCAACATTAAACCCAAAATTTACTTTTGAAAATTATATTAACGGAGACAGCAACAAACTTGCCCATGCAGCGGGACTTGCCGTTGCTAATAATCCCGGCGGGACGGAGTTTAATCCTCTTGTTATCTATGGAGGCGTCGGACTTGGTAAAACTCATCTTATTCAAGCAATTGGGAACCACGCACTTTCTCACGGAAAAGCGAAGCGCGTTTTATATACAAACTCTGAAGAGTTTATGAGAAATTTTATTGAATCTATTCAACAAAAAAAACCCAGCGAGTTTACAAATTTCTACCATACACTTGATTTGCTTATTGTGGATGATATTCAGTTTTTTGCTGGCGGGGAAAAAACGCAAGATAGTTTTTTCCACATTTTTAATGGCTTGTACAATTTAGGAAAACAAATTGTCCTTTCGTGCGATAGACCATTAAACGAAATCAAAGGAATAAATGAGCGCTTAATTTCGCGCTTTCAAATGGCGCTGACCGTTGATATTCAGCCTCCTGATTTGGAAATGCGTATGGCTATTCTTCATAAAAAAAGTGAAGCATTTGGATTTTTACTTCCGCAGGATGTTGCCGAAATTATTGCACAGAATATTACTTCAAACATCAGACAATTGGAAGGATGTCTCACGTCGCTTGTTGCTCGTGTTTCTCTCGAAAACCAAAAAATTTCTGTTGAACTTGCGAAAGATGTACTGCGAACTATTATAGGAAACATTCGTTCATATATTACCATTCAGGATATTCAGCAAACCGTAAGTAATTTTTATGATATCCCGCAGGATTTATTGCGCGCTAAAACACGCAAACAAGAAATCGTAATGGCGAGGCAAGTGGCTATGTATCTCGCAAAAGAACTCACCAATGCAACTTATCAATCTATCGGGCAAAATTTTGGCGGACGGGATCATACTACTGTTCTTTATGCGTATCAGCAAATTGCTGATTTAATTAATACAAATGAGCAAGCGAAAAACACTGTGAATCAGCTTCGGTTGCGCTTGCAAACTTCAGAGAAACATTAAAAAAATTATCCACAGCATCTCTTTTTTTATGTGCATATCATTATGAGTAATTCATCTTCTGTGTTAATAACTTTTCTCTGTGTTGATAACTGCCATTATACTAACAGTCATTTTACATTTTGTACACAATACTATTTTTGTATTTCTCTTTTATTTGCACTGTTTTACTTAAAAATTTCACTTATACACATATTCACGTTCTTTATTACTACTATTCTTTTTTAAATTATATTATAATTAATAATAATGTTTGTTGATTCCCACTGCCACTTGTTTTATGACGATTATAAAAATGACTTTGATGAAACCATTCTTCGTGCAAATGATGCGGGTGTTCATTTTGTAATTATTCCCGGAACTGATTTACAAACAAGCGCACAAGCAATTGAACTTGCAGAAAAGTATGATTGCGTTTTTGCTGCCGTTGGATTTCATCCGCACGATGCAAAAAAATCTAATGCAATAGCACTTGCCAAAATTGAAGAAATGAGTTTTCATGAAAAAGTTGTTGCCATCGGAGAAATCGGAATAGATTATTTTTATGATTTTTCTCCGCGAGATGTGCAACAACAAGTTTTTCTTCAGCAGATAAAAATTGCGCAGCGAAGAAACCTCCCGATTATTATTCACGAAAGAGAATCACGAGAAGATATTTTGCGAATTATAGAAAACGAATTACCAAACTGGAATACACAAAAGTCAAAGGGAGTTTTTCATTGTTTCAATGGCGATAATGTTATGGCAAGAAAAGTTATTGAATGGGGATTTTATATTTCAATTCCTGGTCCAGTAACTTTTTCAGAGAAACCAAATAAGCCAAACACAATGGCAGAAGTTGTAAGAAAAATTCCAATGCATCATATTTTGTTGGAAACAGATTCTCCGTATTTAACACCTGCACCGAACAGAGGAAAGCGAAACGAGCCGTCAAACATTCCACACATAGCAAAAAAAATTGCAGAGTTAAAAAGAATTTCTGTTGAAGATGTTGCGAGAGCAAGTACGTTTGGAGTTCACAAACTTTTTGGAATTGGAAAATATCCTGAGCCGGTATTCACGTATAAATTTCATAATTCTTTGTACATCAATCATACAATACGATGCAATGCAGATTGCATTTTTTGCAACAGAAAAGGTGAAGCAATTTTGATGGGGCATAATTTAAAAATAGAAAGAGAACCCTCAGCAGAAGAAATAATTAATTTAATTAGCGACCCAAAGCGCTATGACGAAATTGTTTTTTGCGGTTATGGCGAACCAACAATTAGATTTGATGTTTTAAAAGAAATAGCACTTTGGGCAAAAAACAACGGGGGAAAAACACGGCTGAATACTGATGGACACGGAAGCGTAATTAATCATCGAGATATTGTTCTGGAACTCAGCGAAGTAATAGACGCAGTTTCAGTCAGTTTGAATTCAGCGGATAAAAAGCAATACAGCGCGCTTATGCGCGTTGAAGAAAAAATGTTTGATGCAATGGTAGATTTTTCAAAGCAATGTGTAGCGCACAAAATTCCAACAACAATGACAATCGTAGAAATGGATTCCGTAGATGAACACAAAGCCAAAGAATTTGTTGAAAAGGAAATAGGCGCACATTTCAAAGGAAGAGAACTTTTTTAAAACAATAATAACTATGAAAAAAACAATACTCACTTTTCATTTTATACTGATATTTTTTACAGTAATTTTATCGAAAGAGCCTGATGAACGGCAAAAGAAACTGCAAACAATTTATGAATTGCAGGATAAACGCAAAGGTAACGATAAGCGTTTAATTCAATTCCTGAGCGATAAAGACGGAAGAACCCGCGCTCGCGCAGCAGAAGCATACGGAAGCATTCAGGATACGACAATCGTAGAAAGACTCGTAAAACTTTTAAAAGATGATAACGAAAAAGTAAAAATCAATTCTGCTTTTGCACTTGGTCAGACTGTTTCGTTGATGAGTGAAGCGGGAAGAAAAAAAATAGAAAACAAAATAGTTCGTGATTCTCTTTTTACTTCAGCACGCATGATTTCTGAATTTGGAAAGTTTTGTACAGAAAGCGGATTGAAAAAATTTGCGGAATATTTTTCCGCAGAAAAAAACGAAGATAAAAAAGAAGCAGTTTTACTCGGAATTTCACGAGCGGGTTATCGCAATGTAACTGTACGCGAAGCAACAATGCTGGCGTTGAAATGGTTTTCACACAATACGAATAAAGCCTGTGGAAATGCGGTGCTTGCGCTTATGCGAATTGGAAAAGTAAGCGAAATAAAAGATTCGCTCGAAAAAATTATTTCTGTACAAAAAGACAGAGACCCGTTTCTCCGTTGCAATCTTGCAACACTACTCGGAAAAATAGAGGAGCCCTTTACCGTTTTGCCGCCACTCATATCAATTTCGGATGATGACAAAGATTGGCACGCAAACGTAAGCGCAATACGAGCGTTGGGAAAATTAAATATTGTAAAATTTCAGGGAATATTATTTTCGCTCCTTCCCGCTATCAGTGATTCCAACGAGCATGTTTCTCTTGAAGCAATTGTAGCATTGCGCAGTCTTTCGTCAGCAGATTCATTAAATGAAAATCTTCGCGAGGAAACGTGGAATGAATTACTGAAGTTATTGGAAAACAACGAAGGGAAATATTCTTTCAGGCAACAGGGAGAAGCATCGGTAACATTTCTGAAACTTTTTGGCGAGCGAGGAAAAAATTACGTAAAGCCGGGCGCAAAAATTGCAAAATTACTCAACGCAAAATATATCGAAGCGCAATCACATCTCGCAAACGATGAAGCGTTTCAAACGTTACTCGGCTATGTTTCATCAACGGAACCATTGTGGGCGCGCGTTGCAATAGAAGGATTGCAAGCGTTCGTGCAGAAAAATTCAGACACAAGAAAAACAGATGAGGCATACACCGCAATACAAGAAGCGCTTGCTTCAAACGATATTTCCGTTGTAACAACAGCCGCAACAGTATTCGGAGATTCCGTTTTCAAACGTGAAGAAAGTATTCCGTTACTCATAGCAGCATACAAAAAACAAAAAGAGCCGGATGGAATTGAAGTAATGCAGGAAGTAATTTCCACTCTCGAAAAAATAAAAAGTAAAAAAGCCGTTTCTTTTCTGGAACAGCAATTAAAACATTCCGACAGAACAATTTCAAAAAAAGCGGTGGACGCATTAAAAGCAATCACGGGAAAAGATTATTCTAAAAAAATTACCCCATCAACGATTGCAAAATACAGCGACTACGATTGGAAATACCTATTCGCTCTCCCCGAAAAACCAACGGCAGAAATTGTAACAACAAAAGGAAAAATAGTTATAGAGCTCTATCCTGCAGAAGCGCCGTTCACAGTGATGAATTTTATGAAACTTGCACAGAAAGGATTTTACAATAAAACATTTTTCCATCGCGTGGTGGGAAATTTTGTAATACAGGGAGGAGACCCGCGCGGCGATGGATGGGGAGGACCGGGATATGCAATACGTTCAGAATTTTCTTCTCTGCAATATAATGAACATGGCATGGTGGGAATGGCAAGCGCGGGAAAAGATACAGAGGGCTCGCAGTTTTTCATAACACACACACCAACGCCGCATCTCGACGGGCGCTATACGATTTTCGGAAAAGTAGTAACAGGTATGGATGCAGTCAATTCCATAATGATTGGCGATGAAATTCTTGAAATAAAAATTAAACAGTGAAACCGGTCTTTTTCAAAACGCAATCGGATTTGCGGAAATGGTTTGATGCGCACTTTGATAAAGTTTCTGAATTGTATGTCGGATATTACAAAGTACATACAGGAAAGCCAAGCGTAACGTGGTCAGAATCTGTGGATGAGGCAATTTGCTTTGGCTGGATTGATGGCATCCGCAAATCCATTGATGAGGAAAGTTATTGCATCCGATTTACGCCGCGAAGGAAAAAAAGTATCTGGAGCGCAGTAAATTTACAAAAGGTTGAAAAGTTGAAGAGTGCAGGATTAATGAAATCCGCAGGCATAGAAATTTTTGAACAGCGAGAGAAGAAAAATACCAATGTGTATTCTTTTGAAAAGAAAACCATCGTGCTGAAAAAGGAATTTGAAAAGAAACTCAAGTTGAATAAAAAAGCATGGAAGTATTTTCAGGAGCAACAGCCATCGTATCAGCAACCGGTAATCAATTGGGTGATGAGTGCAAAGCAGGAAGAAACGCGCAAGAGAAGATTGGAAAATTTAATAACCGATTGTGAAGCAGGAAGAAAAATAAAACCGATGAGTTACGGAAAAAAATAATCACAGAGTAAATTCCGTTTCTCCTTTGTGCAATATTTTCTAAATTTTATATTCACGCCCGAAAAAAAGTATGAAACACCGATAATGACAAACAAAATGAAGCCAGAAAAAAGAGTCAGAAAAAATTATTTTTTGAAATGGTTACTGCTTATTCTCATAATGATAATGATGCAAGAGGAAAATGCGATGATTGCGCAAGAAACAAACCCTGCGGCGTATGAAAAAGAAATTCAGCGTTGGCACGAACAGCGCATAAACAGTTTACAAAGAGAGCACGGATGGCTATCACTTATCGCATTGGATTGGTTGAACGAAGGTGAGAATACTCTCGAGGGAATTTGCACGATAGCACTTCAAAACGGGAAAGTAACTGCATCAATAAATAAGAATATAGTCGCAACGGTAAACGAGAAAGAATTTTTTTCAGGAGAATTAAAAACAGACAACGATAGCAGCGGCTCGGATAAAGTAATTACAGGAACAAAAGCATTTGTCATTATTAAACGTGGCGAGCAGTTAGCCGTGCGTATGTGGGATGCAGAAGCAGAGACGAGAAAAAATTTTTCGGGAATAGAAATGTTTTCCATTTCACCGCAGTGGAAAATAGAAGCGCGTTGGGAAGAATACTCTCCAAAGAAAAAGGTACGTATTCCGACAATTGTTTCCGGTTACGAAGATGAAGCAGAAGTTCCCGGTGTTGCAGTTTTCGCAATTGCAGGAAAAGAATATCGCCTCGAGCCAACACAGGATGGCGAAGAATATTTTTTTGTATTTGCAGATAAAACAAACGGAAAAGAAACGTATGGCGCGGGACGTTTTCTCTACACTGAACAGGCAAAGGATGGAAAGGTAATTCTTGATTTCAACAAATGCTACAATCCGCCGTGTGCATTTACACCGTTTGCAACTTGTCCGCTTCCGACTAAAGAAAATCGGTTGCCTGTGCGGATTGAAGCAGGAGAAAAAAGTTATGGCGAGCAATGAAAAATATATTTTATAAATGCCAAAAGCAGAAAAAGAGAACACACAAATCATAGAACAGATTCTTGCGCTTCACTCTTCTGCAATTCAAATACTCACAAAAAAAGTTATGAATACAATACAGGAAATGAACCCGGAGTTTGAAATACGCGGTTATCCTGTTTGGAAAGCAGTCGGTTTTCGCCACGAAACAGCAGGATATATTTGCGGAATTTTTCCACAGAAAAATTTTGTGCAACTCGTATTTGAGTGGGGAATATTACTGGATGACAAAGAAAATATTCTTGAGGGAAGCGGAAAACAAATTCGGTCGTTGATACTTTACACCGCAAAGGACATCAGAAAAAAAACGATACAAAACTTTATTGAGCAAAGCATTGATCTACCGCGTGAGAAAGAAATACGAAAGAAATTTGCGGAAGAAAAATTACAGAAGAAATAAATTTTTTTAAACTACACACACACACAAACAATGGAAATGTTTCACAACGCAATCAGTTGGTTTGAAATTCCGGTAAAGGATTTTGACAGAGCCAAAAAATTTTACAGCAGCATTTATGATTATGAAATGCCGGAAATGATGATGGGACCGAATAGAATGGGATTTTTGCTTTTTGACCAGCAAAAAGGAGGAATTGGCGGCGCGATTATTTATGGCGAAAGATATATTCCTTCAAATACGGGAATAAAAATTTATCTGAACGGCGGGAAAGATTTGAACGTCGTTTTGGAGCGCGTTGAAAAAGCGGGAGGAAAAATAATTATGCCAAAAACTCAGATTACTCCCGAATTAGGTTTTTCCGCAATCTTTACAGATTCAGAAGGGAATGAAATTTCTCTTCATTCGCAGGAATAGAAAAAGTTACTTTCCTGTTTTTTCTCTGTACTCGTCGTATGTTTTTTGATGCGACGGGTCAATTTTTGCAAGCCGCAGAAAAACAGAGGCGTCATTGGAAGAGAGAAATGTTTCTGCTATTTCCAGATACTTTGTATCAAAAAACAATTTAATCGCCTGACTGCGGGAGTTTAAAGTTTGTCGGACTTTTGCGACCGTTTCAAGCGCTTTGAGAATATTTTCTTTTGCTTTGTCGGGAGTTTCTGCAAGTAAATCCAATCCGTTGTAATGATAGTGATACAAAGCGTCCCGCATTGGCGCATACGAAGCGTTGAGAAGTTCATTCACCAGTTGAACGCGATTGTAATTGCCTACGCCAAGCGCATCCCAGCCGTTTGTTCCCGATGGATTTGAAAGAGAAGCAATATTCAGCGCTTTCTGAAAATGCGTTGAACCATCCCTTTTTTTGTATGAATCGAAATCAAATCCCAAAACGACGTGCATATAGAAATCAATGAAACTCGTTAATTCTTCGAAACGGTTTTCATTGTGGTCAAAGCGCTGATTGCGGGCGTACACAAATTCCCACTTATCATCTGCAATGCGCGCCATAACAGAATTTTTATTTGCTTTATATACGGGACGCTGACTGCCGATAAAAACCTGTGCATGGTAGCGATTGTTTTCATCGCCGCTCAGCACGACGATATTTATTGCGCATTTTATTTTATCATTTTCCCAGTCTGCATTTGTCCAGCGCGTGTTATTGATGTAATCTTCGAGATTCGATTCAAAATTATTTATTGTTTCGCGAAAGCGTTCCGGCAATTGGTGCATATCAATTGTAACATCGCAATCAATTTCTTGCGCCTGCGTTGTTGCAAAACACAAAACAGCGAGGAAGAGGAATATTTTTTTCATACCATTGTAAAATAAGTCGGCAAAAATATAAGGAAGGAGAATGGGAAAAAATAGCGGCGGGAAAAATTAATCTTCAGCCGTTATATTCCGTTAATGCCGCCGTAGCAATCAGGATTTTACCAGCCCCGCTTTCTTTGAGCGCACGCGCAGCAGAGAGTGTCGTCGCGCCAGTCGTCATTACGTCGTCAATAAGCGTTATCGTTTTTCCTTCAATCACGTTGCGAAATTTCTTTTTAACATCAAAAACATTTTTTACGTTTTCCTGCCGTTCGGAAAAATTCAGATGCGTTTGCGATTGCGTGTAGCGCGAGCGAAGAAGAATATTCGTTCGCGCGGGAATTTTTGTAACAGAGGTAATTCCCTTTGCAATACACTCACTTTGATTGTAACCGCGTTCACGGAGTTTGAGATTGTGCAAAGGAATCGGAATGATAAAATCAGCGGAGGAAAATATTTTATCCGTCAGAATTTTTTCGCCGAGTTCTTTTCCGAGACGCACACCGAATGAAGTTTTCTGTTCATACTTCAATCCGTGCAACACATCCTGAATGCGTTTATCTTTTTCAAAGAGAAAGCAGGCAAGAAAATCATCAATTAAACCGGTATCGCGCAATTCAGATTTTTTGTAAAGAAACATTGGGTCGTTTTTTGTTAGAGGCGTAAGTTCGCTCCAACACTCGCGGCAGATACGCAATTCGTTTCCATCTAAATTTTTCTTGCAGAAGAAACAGAAGTTCGGAAAAATGAATTCCCGAAATGCGGCGAGAAAGTTTGTAAGAGATGCGAGCATAGTTAAGCGATATGCGATTTGGGATGTGCGTAAAAAAGTATGTTTGGAATTTTCTGCGGGCGAAATATAAGAGTTTCTCGCTTTTTTGCCTATAAAAATATAGTTTTGTATGTTTTGCCTGAGAAAATGAAATGAATAATATTCCACTTGATTTTGAAATTGATAAACTCACCAATTCAATCGAAAATTTATTGACGGATGAAATTTTTGACACAGAAATTGTGCGACTCATAGAAAAAGATGCCAAAAAAATAATCAAAACAGAATGGTTATTCGATTGGAGAAAAGAGCTAAAAGATGAGTCGAAAGAAGTTTTCAAACTTTCGACAATAAACAATCAGACAATAATTCAGGGGCTGTTGAGTATAGAAGACATGCAAGACCACATTTTTATGCACTTGATAGAAAGTGCAAAATTTAACAAAGGGAAATCGAAAGTATATCTTGGCGTTCCGGGAAACCTTGTCGCTTTTGCTTGTAAAATTTCTTTTGACAGAGGATATGAAGGATATGTCGCATTCGATGCAAAGACAGTATTGATAAATCACTATGAACAGATGCTTGGAGCCACTCATTTTCGTGGACAACGAATGTATATTCAAACAAATGCAGCGGCAAAACTTATTTCACAATATTTTCAACCATAAAATTATGGGACTCATAAAAGAACCAAAAGAAATTGATTTCATCATCAAGTCAGAACCATGGACAAAAAACGAACTTGCCGATTTTAGAAAGTTAATGCAAGAGCAAAAACAAAAAATTGCCCAACGGAAACTTCGCATACTTACGAAAGGAACGAAGCAATACTCAAGGGATTATATGAGCTAAAAAAAACGGATTGACCAACTTGCAAAGAAACACTTAAATAAAATACAATCACCACTTGATAAACTGCTGTAGAAATGCGCTACTCAAAAAAACAAAAACTTGCGTTAATCCAACACATTTGTTGTGGATATGCGCTATAAAAATTATACTTATAGCGCATAATAGATGTTAGCGGTCAGGCTAAAAAACGACACTACAAGACAATAAATGAAGTTAAAAAATAAAATATCGGACGTAACAAGACGACATATCGGAGACGAAATGACGATAGGGAAAATTTGGTATCACGGAAATCAAACTGAACCTGACTTTTTGGCTCGACTATTTGACCTTAAAAGTTTGCCTTCAAGAGACGGAAGGTACAATAATGCCTTTGATGACATTTACCAGCACATGGTAAACAATAATGATTGGGACACTGATTGGATTTACAGTGACCCAAGAATAAACCTTTTGCACATTGAAGATGAATTGTATTTAAGATTTCTATCTATGACAATTCACCCAAGAGTAAGGACAAATAAAGATGAAGTTTCAAAACTTATAGAAATCTATAATAAGCATTTGGATGCGGACGGATTTGAAATTGCACAGACTGATGAAATTTCAGGTAAACCAGTATTTTCAGGACGACAAAAAGCAATTGGACAAGCTCATTTAGTTGCCAAGAAAGTTGAAATAAAAAAGTATTTAAATACTGCTTATGTAAACAGCAAGATTAACACAATGACTGATGCTATTCACAAAGACACTGACTTAGCCATTGGGACTGCAAAAGAACTTCTTGAAACAACATGCAAATCAATTTTAAGACAAAAAGGAGAAACTATAAATCCTGATTGGACTTTACCTCAAATACTTAAAGCAACGACAAACTGTTTAGACTTTACACCAAAAGAAGCCAGCGACCCAGACAAAGCAGAAAAAGCCATAAAGCAAATACTTGGTGGAATTGCTTCAATTGTTCAAGGTGTTGGCGAATTAAGAAATGGATATGGGACAGGACACGGAAAAGATGCTGACTTTAAAGGCTTAGAAATTAAGTATGCTAAGCTATTAGTTGGAGTAGTTTCTGAAGTAGCGATATTGTATTTGGCGACTAACGGAGAAACGGCTGAACTTATAGAAGAAGTGACTATATAACGGAGAAATGAAAACGGCTTTGAACAAGGAATATTTAGAACATAGTGTATTCGGGCAATTGACCGATTATGCAAACTTCTATCGTTCACTTTCTGACTCAACTATGAGTTGGATTTCGCAAGGAACAAACTCAGCCATTAACATTGACACTTATGTTTTTTCTTCAATGCAGGGGACACTTGAATCTATAAATGATATTTTGTTCAAAGGCCGAATAAATGATGCTTACGCTTTACTGAGAAAATATTATGATGCAACAATCATTAACCTATACTCAAACATTTACTTGAGCGACAATTTCAGCATAGACAATTTTATCGTTGAAAAAATAAACAATTGGGTTAAAGGAAAGGAAACGATTCCAAGCTTTGGGACAATGTCCGAATACATAATAAAATCAAACAAAGTTTCTGAAATCACTAAGTTGATTTATAATAATAGTGCTTTCAAAGGCAGTTCATTTGAAGACTTGAGACAACGTTGTAATGACCATACACATTACCTTTATTACCATAATCTACTTTCAAACGACAATGAAGTGTATTTGCAAAACAGACTTGCAACACTTGACAGTTTTTCAAAAGATTTAAAGAACATTTTTATTTTGCACCTCTCATATCTCTTTTATCAAAATGACCATTATATGATGTCAAGTGATTATGTTGACAGTTTGGACTGTGGACTGACACCAGATGAAGGTTCCCAATATTGGGTTGCTCCATTCATTCAAGACATTTTTGACAAAGTAATCAAAGCAAACAGACCCGACATTGCAGAAACGATAAAAGGTAAAACAGCTATGAAACTGGAATGAATTTGAAAGCGAAACATACAGACAAGAAAGAAGCCCGAACCGCTAACACGGGTTTGGCAAAAGTGGCGGTTCAGTGCTCCGCAGACACATTTGTGGTTAATCAAAGTTTGGTTCTCCGCATCAACATTTGTGGTGAAAATCGCCACCTTCGCCAAGCCCGAAAACGTTACCGGCGATTTTGCCGACCGCGACCACCAACGACAGACATGGAAAAAATTGAAACTTTTATTTTGACCTTGTTCCACGATTAGTTAACTTTGTGCGGACAAAAAATGGAACGACACAGACAAATCATATACTTCAAAAACTACTTCCTTGACTTCTTCGACCAGCAAACTGAAAAAGTGAAAGAAAAAATTGACCACGTTCTATTTGTAGTAACAGTTGCAGACAGAATTCCTCAGAAATTTTTTCAGAATTTAGAAGGTACGAATGGACTGTATGAAATTAGAGTAGAATTTCAAGGTAATATTTACCGTATTTTCTGCTGTTTTGACGAGGGACAAGTGGTTGTTTTGTTTAACGGATTTCAAAAAAATCTCAAAAGACACCTTCTGGAGAACTTGACAAAGCAGTGAAAATTATGAACGATTATTTTGACGAAAAATTAAAACAGAAACACAATGAAAGCAAAAAATCAAAAAAGTAAAACAATTACGACTTTTGACGAACATCTCGACAATCGTTACGGACAAATTGGAACGGCTAAACGAACTGACTTTGAAATAAAAGCTAAAGCATTTGCAATTGGTGAGGTTATCAAAGAAGAAAGACGGCTCGCTTCAATGACACAAGAGCAATTAGCGGAAAAGACTGGAACTAAAAAAAGTTTTATTTCAAGAATTGAAAATGGACATAGCGACATCCAACTTTCGACACTTTACAAACTTTTAGAGTATGGACTTGGACGCAAAATTTCACTGACAATACTATAAAACAAGAAAGAAAAACCGCAAACAACAGCACCTTGCCAAAAGCGGCGGTTTTGTGCTCCGCAGACACTTTAGTACAAGGTGAAAGTTCAGTTCTCCGAATAAAGTGTAGTGCTAAAAATCCCCGCCATCGCAAACCCCCGAAACGTTATGCGCGACTCTTTCGCGACAGTGCTAACCTTGAACATTCGGGCATAAAACAAACTAACCATGAAAAAATTTGAAACCACACAAAAATGTGGTTCAAAAATATATTTTTCGTTTCAATCGCTATTGGTTTTCAATAAAACCACATTATGTTGTGATTTTATTTGTCAATTGAAGTATTAGAACTATATTTACTCCATAAATCACACTATAATGTTAGTCAGGCAACTTGGGGAAACGATAAAGCACAGAAGAAAAGAGTTGAACATAACTCAACCGCACTTAGCTGAATTGGCAAAAGTGAGCACCAATACTTTGTATAAATTGGAACGAGGACAGGGCAATCCGTCATTGGAGGTATTGAACAAATTAGCAGAAGTGTTGGGAATGGAAATAACGATGAAAGTGAAAAACTAAAAGTGAAAAGTGAAAAGTAATGGCTGAATCTATACTTAAAAATAAAAGCTACGCATTTGCAATCAGGGTTGTAAAGCTTTCACAGCTTCTTCAATCGGAGAAAAAGGAGTTTGTATTAAGTAAACAAGTTTTGAGAAGCGGAACAGCTATTGGAGCGTTAATCCGAGAAGCAGAGTTTGGGCAAAGCAAATCTGATTTTGTAAGTAAAATGAGTATCGCTTTAAAAGAAGCTAATGAAACAGAGTATTGACGAAGCATTCTAAAAGATACGAGTTATATGGATGAGAAACTATTTGGAAGCATGCAATCAGACTGTAAAGAACTAATTGCAATGCTCGTTTCATCAATTAAAACCGCAAAACAAAATTTGACATGAACACAACTTTTCACTTTTCATTTTTCGTTTTTCACTTGCAATGAGAGCAATGGAAATATACCGCAACGGAACTTTAGCCGGAACATTGACAGAAGAAAATCGTCAGCATTTTGTGTTCCGGTATGACGACAATTATTTTAGTGATGCAAACAAACCGGCTATAAGTTTAACCCTTCCAAAAACTCAAAAGGAATACAGCAGTGAATTTTTGTTTCCCTTTTTCAGCAATATGATAGCAGAAGGCGAAAACAAAAAAATACAAAGCCGACTACTGAAAATTGATGAGAACGACCAGTTTGGTTTACTAATGTTAACTGCAACAGCCGATACAATAGGAAACATAACGGTAAAACAAAAAGTGAAAAGTGAAAAGTGAAAATCTAAAAAATAGAAATCAACTACCGGCAATAAGTGTTTGTCCGGGCACTTTGGCAATGGGTTTTGCAACATACAGTCCTTCTTGCCTTCGCAAATTGTTTTATGGCAAATCAGTGAGTCATGTGCTTACCATGCCTTCACCACAAAAAGATGAATACACACTTGCTGAATTTTTGGAGAACATGAAAAGGATTTCGGTATCCGGTTATCAAACGAAGATAAGTATGGTGTTGGATAAAAATGTATTACGGTTGACACATGAAGGAGAGCAAGGCACACATATTTTAAAACCAATTCCTTCTTTGCTGAAAAAGAGAGATGAAGTTCCCGCCAATGAACACCTGACTATGCAAATTGCCAATCAGGTATATGGAATAAAAACAGCAGAAAATGCCTTGATATTTTTTAAGGGCGGCGAACCTGCCTATATCACCAAGCGATTTGATGTAAAAGATGTAAAGGAAAAAACAAAATGGGGGCAAGAAGATTTTTCATCGCTGGCAGGTAAAACAACTTTGCAATCAAATGAAAAATATGAATACAGTTACGAAGAAGTTGGAATGCTGATACAGAAATATGTTCCGGCTTGGAGGGTGGAAATTGAAAAATATTTTTCATTGGTGCTGTTCAACTTCCTTTTTTCAAATGGCGATGTACACTTGAAAAACTTTTCGCTTCTTGAATCATCCAAAGGTGATTACTTGTTAAGCCCTGCTTATGATTTAGTAAATACAAAACTGCATGTGGAGGATTCAGATTTTGCGTTGGGCAAAGGATTATTTGCTGATAATTTTAAAAGCGAGAATTACAAAAAAAGCGGACACCCTTCGAAAAATGACTTTATAGAATTTGCAAAAAGAATAGGCGTAACAGAAGGCAGAGTTGAAAAATTGTTGAATCCATTTTTAGAAAAGCAATCCTTCATGGAAACATTAGTGAGCCGTTCCTTCTTAAGTGATGCAAACAAGAGAGAGTATTTGCTGATGTATAATACAAAAAGAAATTATCTGACATGACAAGAAGTTATTACTCCAACACTTTTACCGGCTTCTTGCAAGACGAAAGAAATAAAAAAAAAGAAGGGTTTTGTTCGGTAATCAAACAGTGGTGCATCTAATAAACATCATCGCGGATTGATAAGAATCCTTTTTCGCCGAACGACTTTATTACACTCCTAAGAAGATAGCTGTTATCAAATCTAATAACATATTTTCGCGTGCCTTCTTTTTCCGGAGCAAGCATTTTTTTATCAATGAGTTTTCTGATTTGTCTTGACACTTCTGCATCCGCTTTACCACCGAAAAATTCTTTAACATCAGCGGCTTGGATAACCTGCAAATCAATTGCTTTTTTCAGAATTTTTGCTTCTCCATCAGTAATATATTTTCTCTCTAACGAATGACTAATTGCAGGAATCAGAATTTCCTTTCTCAAGAAATTGTAATCTGAAAGTCTATCAATTTTTTCTATTTCTTCCTTCAGACCTTTTAAAACATATTCAATCCAAGTGATTATTCCTTCATCTGTTCCCTTATTTGCTTCGGACAAGTTTGTGTAATAATCATTTCTGTTACTGCAAAACACAGCAGTAGGGTTTATGATTCTTCCAACCTGCCCGCCCGGCAGGCGGCCATTAACATTGAATCCTGTTTTGACAAGCATAGCATAGGTAAACAAACGAACTGTTCTACCATTACCATTGCCAAAAGGGTGAATCCAAACAAACCGATGATGCGCAATTGCGGCTTTAAGCAAATCATATTTAGGGCTATCTTCTCTATTCACAAAATCTATCAACTCATTCATGTAATCATCAACCATTAGCCATTCTGGAGGTTTATGTGATGACTTATTTATTTTCAAGTTTACTTTTCTGTATTCACCCGGAGTTCCATCTCCTTCACCATCAGGTGGAGGCAACAATCCTTCAACAATCATTTTGTGGATGTCACTAAAAAAGGCTCTGTTGATTGGATAATTTTTCACATTCTCTTCGATGAAAGCCATCGCCTTTTCAATATTCTGAATTTCCCGGATGTTTGGCGGAACTTTCTTGCTTCCCGCAAGTTTCGTTTCAATGTATTCAGCAATAGTTGTGTTGTTCCCTTCAATCCTTGCTGACCCAATACTTTCAAGCGTATGAAAGATATGTTTCAACTGAAAAAAAACCTTCGGGTGTGTTGAACCCCCAAGCGGTTTCTTTCGGAGATAATCTAATTCAATAATTAAATCCGTGAGTGAAGAACCGAAAGACGGCTCTATCAATTTTAAATCGTAGTGTAAAAATTCTGCTTCTGGCATTTGATTTTAGTGCTAATATGATTTGAAATATATATAATGAAGAATTAACATCCTGGCTTATAATATCCTTATTTATCAATGCCTTGCAAACACACGACAACTCCAGACAATTAACAAACACGACGGAAGCATTTTACTTTGCAATATCGGTAGATGCAGAATATTGAAACAAAAAAAAGTTATCTCCATCAAATGTCTTTCTCGCGAAAGCACAACATTTTTTTGAATTGGTGAGAATGCGTGTTCTACCTGTTTGCATTTCATTTCTTCTGCATCGTTTTCAGTCTTGCAATTTCATCTCGCAGTAGTGAGGCGCGTTCAAATTCCAATTCTTTTGCGGCGCGTTTCATTTCTGCTTCTAATTCTTCGAGCAAATCTTTTTTCTGCTCTGTGGAAAGATGGCGCACAACGGATTCTGCAATTATCGGAATGTGTTCTCTCTGATGCGCGTTGTACTCGCTGCGCACATCTGCAATTGCGGTTGCGGCGAGAATTTCTTCGTGCGTTTTGTAAATCGTTGCGGGTTGAATGTTGTGTTCTGTATTGTACGCAACCTGTTTTGTTCTCCGTCGCGATGTTTCGCTCATCATTCTTTGCATTGAACCCGTCTCGCGGTCAGCGTACAAAATTACTTTTCCATTGATGTTGCGCGCTGTTCGTCCTGCAATCTGTATCAGCGAAGTTTCAGAGCGGAGAAATCCTTCTTTATCCGCGTCGAGGATTGCAACGAGAGAAACTTCCGGCAAATCCAATCCTTCTCGCAATAAATTGACTCCGACAAGCACATCAAAATTTCCCAAACGTAAATCGCGCAAAATTTCTACGCGCTCCAATGCATCAATATCGCTGTGCACATAGCGAACATTTATTTTTATATCGGCAAGATATTCGGATAAATCTTCTGCCATGCGCTTTGTCAGCGTTGTAACAAGCACGCGCTCTTTGCGTTTCGTGCGCTCGCGTATTTCCGCAATCAAATCATCAATCTGATTTTTTATCGGACGCACTTCAACATCCGGGTCTATTAATCCTGTCGGACGAATTACCTGCTCCACGATAACGCCATTGCATTTTTCCAATTCATACGGAGCGGGCGTTGCAGAAACAAAAATAGATTGCGGAACAATTTTTTCCCATTCATCAAATGTCAGCGGACGATTATCAAGCGCGGAAGGAAGTCGAAATCCCCATTCCACTAATGTGGTTTTACGGGAGCGGTCGCCGTGATACATTCCATGAATTTGCGGAATGGACACGTGCGATTCATCTATAACGAGCAGAAAATCTTTGGGAAAATAATCGAACAAACACGATGGACGCGAACCGGCTGGACGTCCTGCAAGATGACGAGAATAATTTTCAATGCCGCTACAGTATCCTACTTCCTTCATCATTTCAATATCAAACATCGTTCGCTGTTCCAATCGCTGCGCTTCCACGAGTTTATTTTGCAAACGCAGTTCTTTCAATCGTTCATCGAGTTCGAGAAGAATTCCATCAATTGCTTTTTCAATCGAGGCGCGTGTTGTAACAAATTGTTTCGAAGGATAAATAACAGCAACATCAACGTATTCAAGAACTTTTCCCGTGAGATGCTGAATCAGTGAAATCCGTTCCACTTCATCACCGAAAAATTCAATACGGAATGCTTGTTCTGTTTCAAAGGAAGGAATAATTTCGACAACATCACCGCGCACACGATATGTTCCGCGCGTAAATTCAAAATCATTGCGTAAGTAATGAATCTCCGTCAGTTGCCGCAATAACTGATTGCGCTGAATCGGCTGTCCTTTTTTTACAACGACAATTAACTGAATCCAGTCTTCCGGTGCGCCGATGCCATAAATACTGCTCACGGATGCAACGACAATAACATTGGAATCACCGCTGAGTAATGCGCTTGTTGCGCGCAAACGCAGTCGGTCAATTTCGGAATTGACAGAAGCATCTTTTGCAATATACGTATCAGATGATGGAATATATGCTTCGGGCTGGTAGTAATCGTAGTACGAAATAAAAAACTCCACATGGTCGCGCGGGAAAAAACTTTTCATTTCGCCGTACAATTGCGCGGCGAGAGTTTTGTTGTGCGACATAATCAATGTCGGTTTTCCGACGTTTTGAATAACGTGAGAAACAGAAAAAGTTTTTCCGCTTCCAGTTACTCCGAGCAAAGTCTGATATCTGGCGCCGCGCAAAACACCCTCCGTTAATTGTCGTATTGCTTCCGGCTGGTCGCCGGAGGGAGTGAGGTCTGTTGTTAAATGGAAAGACACACTATTCTTCTCCACGAATTCTTATACGGTGTTCTTCAACAATCCAAAGTACGTGTTCAATAGTTTCTTTCTGTATTGTTGGGAGAATTTTTTTAAATGCATTGATGATTGTGTACTTATCTTGTTTGCGAACTCTAATAACAATGAAACCCGGATAGTATTGCGGAGGATATGTTCGGGTATCGCAAAAGTCATTATCAAGGGTTACTAAAATTCTATCTTCCCGAAGACAAATATTTGCAATCTCTGAATCTTCTTCACCGCTCAATCGTTGCTCTTTAACACCCATCGCATCAAAATTTGATTCTTGTAGAAGGAAAGCAATTTCTTCCGGTAAATTTTCGTCCGTTTTGAATTTCATTCGCTACGCAAATTCAACGATGCGTTCATGTGTTAATTCCGCCGCATAACTAATTGCTGCACGAATGTCTTCTCTCGCAAGTGAAGGATAACTTTTCAAAATTTCTTCTTCGGAAATTCCTTCCGCTAAATTATCCAAGATTACAGAAACCATTATACGTGTACCCGTAATACACGCTTTTCCATGACAGATGTTTGAGTTTATAGAAATTCGATTTTGAATATTCATAGTTTTATTTCACTTTTGCAAGTTCGTTCTTCAAATAATCTATCACTTCCACCGGCGTAGGATTCACGTTGTTGAGAATTGCGAGATAAAAACTTGTCCAGTCGCCAAGATGAATGAGCGAGAACATGCGTGCGAGCGGAGATTTTCCTTCGCTCCATAATTCTTCCACAGACGACGCATATTTCCCTACAATTTTTTTCATAATATCCATACGCAACTGTACGCGCTTGTGGTCTTTAATATCGCGGAGGAAAAGTACCGTCATATCTTTCATTTGTTTTTCCAGCACACGCCATCCGACAAGTTCATTGTGATTCATTTCCGGAAGAATATGTCCGAATGCAAGCGCTTTTGCATTCTCGCAGATTTGTCCGCGCCAGCGATAATTTACGGTATCAAATCTATCCTGCGATGAATACACAATGGTAAGTTTTCCGAATAATTTTTCTGCAAGTGCAAGCGCACGGTTACTCTTGCTGTTCAATGAATTATATTGTTCAGCAAGTGAAAACAGTAATTGATGTGTTTCTTTTATTTCTTTGTCCTTCGGTTTGATTAATCCCAGCCGTGCAAAAAGTACGAGACTCGGAAAAAAAGAATATCCCAATGCCGCACGCGGTGGAAGTCCTGCGGGAATTTTGATAAATGTTTGTCCGAATTGCTTTGCAAGTTTTTCCGTTGCGCCATTCGTGGAAATACATAAAACAGTCGCGCCTCGTTTTGTTGCTTCTTTGTGCGCGGCAATTGTTTCTTCTGTATTGCCGGAGTAACTTGAAATAATTACCAGCGAATCTTTGTTCACATACGCGGGCAAAGTATAGTGTCTGCATATCTGCATCGGCATTTCCAGTTCATCAGCGAGATACGAGCGCAGTAAATCGCCGCCGATTGCAGAGCCGCCGAGTCCTGCAACGACAATGTTTTTCGGCGTTCTGAATTTTTTCGGAAGAGTTGCAGCGCGTCCGATATTCACTGCTTCCATCATTTGCGCGGGAAAATTTTTCAGCATTTCACGCATATTTTTGCTGTCGAGGGAGAGTATTGATTGTTCAGTCATAATTGTAAATTAATTAATTGAGATGTTAAAAAGGATTTTCAAAAAGGGAGAAAATCTTTTTTCTAAAAAAACGTGCGGCAAAAAATACAGAATATTTATGGAAATTCCTTCTCATCTGTTTTTTGCAGGACAATGGTGATGCCATCTTTCATTGAAGAAGGAAGAATTGATTGAACGATGCCGTATATTTTTTCAATCAAATTTGTTCTGCGAAAATAATTTTTGTGTTCAGCCAGCACAACACGAAACCCATTTTGCTCACCTAATCTGTATAGTTCCTGTTTTGTGTATTCACGAAAGTGTCCGGGATTTTCTGCATTCTCGCGAAACATTTCATACGGATTTCTTCCGAAGAGAAGCAGTAATCGTTTCAATGTAGAAGCCGCGTTTGGCGTTTGTATTATGAGATAACCATTCGGTTTTAGAATTGAATGTAAAAATTTTAAAACAAGCGAAGGCGCGACGTACAAATGCTCAAGCACTTCAGCCAAAATAATAATATCGCACGGAGCAATCGAAATCCACTGTTCGCGGTGTTGTGCATTGTTTAAATTAAAATGAGAAAAATTCTTTTCATTTATTTGAACGGAAGGAGGTAAATGTCCGCCACGACTGAGTTCGTGTTCGTAGCCGATAGTGAGAATTGTATCGGAAGAAAAATGCTCTTCGAGAATTTCAGTAAAAAAAGATGGACCAACATCGCAGATACGAATGGAATCGGCGGGAATATTTTTTCGTAATGAATCAACAAGCGACAAGAGATAATAAAATCGTTGCGAATGAACGTGAAGATATTTTTTCGCATCATCATTGAGTTCGTGTGCAAGAAAATATTGCTCAATTGCCGCAGGAGAATTTATTTGTTTGATGATGTGCCTCTTTCTTTTTCACGAATGTTGTACAATTCAATTTCGATTTGCAGATTTGCCATTGCTTCTTTCTCCGATTTGCCGAATGCTTTGCAACCGATTCCCGGACAGTACGCAACAAATCCCGATGCGCTTTGCTGTACATAGATGACGAGATTTTTTTGTTGCATTAGGGATTCGGAATAGTGTAATCGGATTTTAATTTATTGCGGAACAAAAATACGAAAAAGAAGCGCGAAGGGGAAGTTGAGGGGATGAGAAAAGAAAAGGCGACTTTTGTTGAAGTTGCCAATGGTGAAATTTAATTTGTTTTTATAAAAGGTCGAAGACAGGCAAGCAAAGTTCGAATAAAAAACACTTTCGTATTAAATATACAAAAAGCAAGGACTGCATATATTACTCTACATACATACCTTATCCAACGATACGTTACGTAAAAAAAGTACACCGGATAGATAAGAAACACGAGAAACGAATTTCCTTTATGTTTATCGCCCATCCTTACATAATCAGTGACGTACAGTTCGTAAAAGAAGCGGCAGAGAGAAAAAAAGGCAACAACTATTTTTTTTACTATTTCTTTCAAATTTTATCCTTTCAAAATTGGAGAGAAAAGATAACCACAATTTGAAAGGAAACTGTATCATTAAATGAGAATTTTATTTTGTTCTATAATTGTGTTATCAAGAATCTTTCCAGACAATCTTCATACTATTAATTGCATTACTATTTAATTGTTTTTCCAAATCCATATATCTATTTTCTAATAAATACTCATCTCCAAATTGTGTTCCTTCGAACTTACCACGTGAAAGGACAAATTTATTTAATTCATCAAATCCTAATGAAAAACGGGTATCAGTCTTATTTTCATTTTTTGTTTTAATATGACTCAAAAAGTCTCCCATTTCTTCGTCTGTAAAAACTAAAATAAAACTCTTCCAAATCCCCATTTTTGAATTTACCTTTTTATCTGTTTTATACTCTTGATATAATCCAAACAAGTAATAAATATCTGCCAAGCCGCGATGATATTTATCTGAAAAATTATTAAACAAAAAATTGTAATCGAATCGTTGTTTGTTTGTATGATTTTTTTTCTCTTTTAGTACATATGAGCGAGAGCTTTTTACCTGTACTCTCAAGTTCTTATTGTTTCGCAAATTCAAAATTAAAAAATCAATACCTTTTTGTTGTCTGCTCACAGGTACAAAAACAGAATAAGAATCTTTTTTCATCCGTTTTTGAGTTTGAACAATCGATTCGTATTCTGAATAAGGTAAAGTAAAAATAGCCTCCATAAAATAAATTCCTTTCTATATTATTTATTAAAAGATTGGTAAAATATACTCTTTTCCTACAATCCCCTCCAACACTTCCAAAATCTTCACCATTGCAAGCGTGTCGAGTTTGCAGTATTCTAATAAGTGTTTTCTTGTTTCTGCAATTTTAGTTTTGTCCGTTTCGGTTTGGAGCTCGGCATACGCTTTCATTGCCATTCCGCCGTCTTGTATTACTAATTTCTTGTATCCTTCTTTCGCTTTCGGAACAAGCGCGGAAAAAACCTTTTTGATGGAGTGCGAACCTTCCATCGCATTATCGTAATACCATTTCTTTTCAAACGGTGTCATCAAATCTTTTATTCGTGCAATGCGCTCGTTCAAATCCTTTGCATATTCCGGAAAATCTTTTGCGAGTTCTTTTAATCGTGTCGCTTCAAATGATTTATTGAAAACGAGAATATCACCTTCGCTTTTTGTATCACCAAGCAACTGCGTAATAAAATTTTCACGCGGGTCTTTTCCTGCTTCCGCTAAAAATTCACAATGCTGTAATGCGCTTCCTTTCCGCTTCCGGTAATGCAGCGAATACTGAAACGGAAGAAACTGATATGGATGTGTATTATCATATAAAGGAATCGCCGGTTGAATTGTTTCAAAATCCATAAAATACAACGGCGATTGCAGCGTTTGTAAAAATTCTTGGATTGCTTTTTTGTCAATATGCTTTCGTTTCTCATTCCAACAATCAACTTGCAGTTGTTGCTTTTCACTGAGCTGAATGTTGCCCGGTACATTTTCTATGTTTACAATTCCTTGCTGATACAATGCAAATTTTCTTTTACCACTCAATCGGGAAATATCAAAAACTGAATACGATGGAATATGCTTCCAACAATGTCCTTTGAAATCGCACAAGTACGGGTCATCGCAATGCAAACCAATATCAATATCAGGAATAGATTTGCTCGCAAGCATTTCTCTAAATTCCTGAATGAGGTCCTTCATTTCTTCCTGCACGGAAAGAACATTCTCCTTTACTGATTGAAACGCAAACAATTGTGTTTCATCGAGTTCTCCCTTACGCACATATTGGTTGTTGATGTAAACGATGTAAGCATCTTCCAACTTTATTCCGCAATTTGTAAGCACGTAATACTGAAGCGCAATATCCCAAGTGTGAACTTCTTTCACTACCGTTGAACTTTTCACTTCAAAGAGATTCCATTTCCCATTTATCTTTTTGAGAATATCCACCGCGCATAACACTCCATCGAATTGAAACGCCGCTTCGTAAATTGTTTCTGCTCCTTCATCAATAAGTTTTTTTGTTAATGCAACGGAAGAAGCATAATCGTGCGGTGTTTCCGGTTTTGCATCAACGCCATTGGGAAAAATCTTTCGCGCCAACAAACCGATATCCGTTCCTTTATCGAATATTGCTTGCTGCATATCGCCGATTTCATCGCGCAATTCGGGAAAATGTTTGTTGAGATACAGCGATTTTTCACATTGCATCCCGCGCACGAATGTTGATTTGCTGAGTTTGTGTGTGTTCATAAAAAATTGGTGATTAAATAAAACATACTGTAATTTTCATAATAAAATATAGGTTTTCTCTCGCCAGAGACTGTATCCATGAATGATAATTTATTCAAGCAGAATCACCTCCACTTTTACTTTTAGCATTTCTGTAAGTATCTGCATATAATCCTCATCAAAGTTTATAGTTTTCGCTTCCGTTCCTCCACACCTATTATACTCGTATGTACATAACAACGCGGGCAAAATAAATTCTATGTTGTTTTCTTTTTTTACATCTTCAATTATTTCATCCTCATCCTCAACCATATTATCCGCTAATTCCGATAATTCCGGATGTACCGATAGAACCGAGTTATAGAATTTATCTGATTCATAAATCTCATTTAACTTCTCACAAATTTCATACGTTTCCAATGTTTTTTCAAGATAGATTGCGTATTCATTTACGATAAACATTACTTGATTTGTACGAGATTTTAAAAATATTAGAATTGCATACGAAGAAGGAACCAATCGAGTTGGTTCTTTATCCAAATTAAAAGTGGCAAATGAAAACCACTTATTGGGATTACTTCCATAAGGGATTTCATCTGTTCTGACATAGTATATTGTATCGTTTGCAATATAACCACCAATATCAATTCCATTACTGAGAGTGTGCATTGTGCGCGTAATTGTTTGAATTGAAGCATCGGAAGGTAATGGCACTTGCTCATAATCAACAGTAACCTCATAATAAAATTGTGCCTCTTCCATTAACTCCGGGAAAAAATTATCTTTTTTATTAAGAAACATAGGGATATTTATTTTTAAAGTTCGATTGTTATATAATTTTTCAACGCAAAATGTAATTTCAATGTATTTTATGCGAGAACAAAACCTGTTTTTCCATTGGTCGGCTCTGGTTCTTTATAAAATCCTTGAAATGTTTCACTGATTATTTGCAAAACATATTCCTGCGTAAGTTTATTCGGCTCAAAGGAAGAAATGAGTTCCAGATGTTTTACAATGTTCGTTATAAATGCGCCGGTAACTTTTTTGATTGTTAATGATGCAAGAACTTCCTCGTCCTCAAACAAATAAATTATTTCCTTGTTCACTGTTTTACTTTTCACGAGCGAAATATACAAATCAGGCTGTATCAAGTTCACATTGATAATTAAATCAAATCTTCCCGGACGACTCGCCGCTAAATCCACAAGGCGTTTATCGTTGGTTGTTGCGAGAAGAAAAAAATCGCGTTTTACAAATCCATCCATTTTTTGAAGAAAGTTAGCAAGTTGTCGCGTAAAAAGTCCTTCTTCACGCGAGCCGGTCATCATATCAATATCATCAATGCAAAGGACAACGGGAGAAAAGAGTTCGACAAAACGAAAAAGAGATTCGATGCGATGTTCATTACCATTGGTAAAAATAAATGTCGCTTTCCCTTTGCATGCATTGGCAATTGCGCGAATTATTTTCGTCTTTGCTGTTCCCGGTTTTCCTGCAAATAAGTATCGAAGCGATTTATTGACAGGGCTGTATTGCCCCACCGTATGAATGAATAATGAAATGTAATCCCGAACGTTTTGCGGAAGATAAATATCATTCAAAAAATCATTATCAAAATTCACTGGTCGGACATAAACATCATCGCTATCATCAGAAATATCTTGAGGAGGAGCAACTTCAATAAATGAATTACGATAAGGCGAGGTTTGCATTGATTCAACCATGAGAAATTGCATTAATTCTTCCGATTGCTTTGCGTTTGCATCAATCCCGAGAATACTTATGAAATTTAGAGTATGGTCGTGAAGTTCTTTTTCCCGACAAAAGAAAACGGAATATAAACCCAATTGAAACCGAACGGTTGCGTCAACATGGCTATTTGAGACACGAAGATAATCGCTTTCTTTTTCATCAGAAACTGAAACGTGTTGTGGAGTTCCGGTATTGTTATCGGCAATTGCCGTCATTCGTAGTACTTCAAGTTCACTAATATTTTTACTCGTAGTGTACTCTGAGTATAAAAACATCTTGACGAACTCAAACATATAATATGATACCTCTTTGTGTGCAGAGGTAGGCATTCGCCCGAGTTGATTTTTGTGACCATAATTATTTACCATTTTAATTTTCCTTTCTTTTTTTTTATAAAAAATATGAAAGACATTGCTGGAAATGGTATCATTGAATGAGATTTTTTTCGACTCAATCAAAGATTCAAGGTTCTGATTATCTTCCCAATATAAAGTGGAATATTAGAAGGTATGTATTGTCCACCGGGAACGGAAACTTTTATCAAATTAATTTTATTGGAATTGCACCGTATTTCATGTATTCTGACTTTATGTCATTCTTATACTGAATAGAACCCCAATGTATAAAAGGAAACCCAATGCTTCCAAATTTATTTACATAATCTGCTTTACTGAGTTTCTGAAAACCAACAAATACTTTCTCTAAATCGTTGGGATGCAACAAAAAATAGGGAATACCACCGAGAGGAAGAAACAACGGCGCACCCGAGACACCCATTAATTGTTGACTCATTGTACAAATAGTTTCATCCAGTGAAAATTCAATCCACTCTGTTTGTTCTACTAATAATTCCTGTAAATCAATATCATTGAGAATTCCAAATGTCAATACCGAAATTAAGTCTTCGTTGGAAATTAATATTGGCTGGAACATCTCGTAGAAATCTCCATCAACGAGAGTTTCCTCATCTAAGATGATTGTATTGATACCTAATGTTACCAGAGATTCCAATTTTTTAATTTGCGAAGAAAGCTCTTCCTGCCTAATGTTTATGAATACTGCATCGGATAATGCAGATGAGATTTTCGCTTCTTTATCTATCCATTGACAAGCGTACGCTTCTATGTCTGCATCGGTGGATAGAATAACACATTGAGTTCTTCTCTTGAAGTTTTTTTCGAGAACCGGAAGTAATGATAACGCAAAAGAGAACGATTTAACCTTCTCTTTCGATTCGATACGGATATTTACATTCATTTTTTTTAAGATTTTATTATTTACAAAGATATAAATACGATTCTCGTTTCCGGAAACCGTATCATTGAATGAGATTAATTTCAACTTATGTTACATAAACACCGTTCCATAATCCGAATATCGCATTTCAAATTCTGTACAGAATGGTTGAATTTCTGATGTTGGCTCAATGTTCCACCCAATGTTTGTTTGAAGAAAATAATATTTACCGACATACTTCTCTTTTTCATAATGATTGCAAACGTATTTCAAGTTGAAAATTATTGCAACATCGGAAATATCATCAAAATCTTTTCGTAATTCCAAACTATCTTCTTTAAATTCCTTCGGCTTCTTTTTGAGCGGCGCAATTACAACGACGGGAATCTTATACTCAACCGCAATCTCTTTCAACTGTTTTGGCATTTGCCTCTCGTGAAGAAAATATTCTATAATATCAATTCTGTTAACAAGAATAATATCCGGTACATTCTTTTTAAGGGATTTTTTGTAATCTTTCCAACCTAAATTATCCGGGTTCCCGATATCCAAATCCGGATAACGAATAAAAGGAGAATTTACAAAAGGAGTTTGAAATATGAAATCAACTTTCTTTTCTTGTTTTATAGCAGCATGATGAGCAATGTTCTGTAAAAAGGCCTCGTTGATATCTGAAATTGGTACGCTCACACAGATAAGTTGTTGAGGGCGAAAGCCATTCGTTGCTTCATCAATTGATTCAATACCGCTGTATAATATCTGAGAATTATTTTTCTTTGTTTGGTTCATACGTTTTCCATTCTTGGGTAAGAATACCTTTCACTATTCGATAGAAAAAAATTGCAGTTAATTTTGTTATGAGAATTACTTCTTGAATCAGCACGAAAAAGAATCCAACGCTGAACCGCAGCATTTGATAAATAAAGAAGAAAGGATAGAATAAGAAGTATAGCATTTCGTAAAACAATAATTTATTTGATGGATTTATTTTTCTGAATTAAAGATATAACTGATAAAATTTGTAATTGTATCATTGAGTGAGATTTTTACTACACCATTTCAAACCCCACTTTTCCGTTTATCGGTTTTGGCGCTTTGTAAAAACCGTTATTCATTCTATCTAACATTTGCATTACATATTCTCTATCTACAGTTTTCTTGCCAATGTTTGTTACTAACTCCAAATGTTTAATAAGGTTCACCAAAAATGCGCCCGTTACATTTTTCTTTTCTAATTCTTCCAACACTTCATCATCGAACACCGAAACCATTTCTGCTGACGAGCATTTATTTTCAATAAGTTGTAAATAATGTTTCGATTTTATAGGGCTTACATCCAATATCATATCGAATCTTCCCGGTCTGCTTGCGGCGATATCTATTAACGATTTATCGTTTGTCGTTGCGAGGACAAAAATATTATTTCCAACAAATCCATCGAGATGCTGAAGAAATTCTGCTAACATTTTGGAACGGACATCTCGCCTGTCTCCGGCAAGTAAATCAACGTCATCAACACATAGAACAACAGGAAAAAAACTTTCTGCAAAAGCAAAGACAGAATTAATATCGTCCTCCGAGCCGTTCTTAAAAATAAATGTTGCCACTCCCTTAACTTCGTTCGCAATCGCGCGGATAATTTTTGTTTTTGCCGTTCCGGGTTTTCCGCTTAATAAATACCGTAATGGTTTTTGCAAACGAGGATACTCCTTAATGCAATCAATGTATAGTTGTAGTGAATCCTTTATTTCTTCGGGTAAAAATATTTCACCAAGTGAAGTTTCTTCGATATTCGCAAACTGTATATCAAGAACATCGCCATCATGGTCAGGATCAATTTTCACACTGAGAAATTTATTTGCAACGGAAGAATTACGTACTGCTTCTCGTAATAATTCGTTAGTTAACGCCATTGGTTTATCAGCGCCATTTTTTATACCAAATACAGAAATGAGAAACCGCATACAACGGTGATCCGCAAATGTTGTCAAAGCAATTTCATAGTGTTGATTATTCCAATACACTGTTGCTTCAACATTTTTATCAGAAACGAAAACACCGCCAAAGCCATCTTTATCTTGAGTGGTAATATGACGAAGGCGAAATAGTTCATTGATATCTCTCCCTAACATCCGAAAGACTTGTATTGTTGGATGTTGTAGTTTTCCGGAAAACAAATTGTAGAGATATGTTTTTGCAAATTCATAGTAGTGGTAATCTACGAACGATTCTGCAAACAAGTTTTTAGATTGTTCATTTTTTATTTCTTGTGTATTCATTTCTTGCATAGATACAAAAATTTCAAAACCACCGGTTGCAAATACTCTCAATCCGCTCACAATTTTTTATCAATTCATCAATTTCCTTTCTTAATTTTTTATCGCTTGCAGACTTCCGTACGGATTTCAAACTCTCACGAAACGTTTTGATGTTCTTCGATAAATCATTCCTTTCGTTGCGAGACATTGAACGATAAGTATTTTCCAATTTTGCAATTGTAGTATCGTTCACTCGTTCTTTTATGAGGAGAACATTTTGCCAAATAGCCGGGTCATTATTGCAACCGGAAAAGAGGTATTTTCCTGCAAGGTAAGCGGTGATAAATTCAAATAGCATAAAATTTTCGATTTGGGTGATTACCTATAGACAATTAACGAGGCATTTAGGATTTTAATTATTTCTCCGTAAACGTTTGAGAAGGCAAAAAGTTTCAACTTTTGAAAAATATTTTGCGAAAATTGAAAAAATATCATTCAAGGATAATTTTTTGAGAATGTTGCACACGTTTTAAAACAAAAATACGATTCCCTGAATTGGAAATCGTATTTATAATTGTTCCTAAAAAGATTTTTATAGAAATTCTAAATAATCGTTTTTCAAATAATTTCCAAACTTTTTCCAACCCGACTCATTTATATGTGCATTAGACAAATGTGGAATACCGATAAATTTTTTTATCGAAAAATTATTGACTTGAACATTTTCAAGTCTGTAATAATAGATTCCCTTCTGAATCACTAATTGGGATGGTTCAATATTCAAACCTATTTTACTTTTTATATGGTTGAAAGCACCAACTGTCGAAAGAATTAATTTTGGCTTAACCTGTGAAACAATTTCTTCCAATATTGGAAAGCCAGCATTGAATCCTTGGGTTTGTGATTCGTTATCGATTCTACTCCACGGGTTTATATGTCTGTAAGGACAAAGATTCCAGCCAAAGGTTTTATATAAAAACGCTTTATAATATTCATCGCCAAATGAAATCCTGAACAATTTTCTCACGCTTGTAATAAATTTGTAATTCGCATGTAAATACTCATTATATAAAGGATTTTCTAAAAAAAAATTACATTCATTGGCGTTATCAAATGTTTCTTTTAAAGGATCACCTCCTAAGTTCAGCCCTATAATTATCATTTCGTGGTGCGTGGGAAGTGAATCAAAAAGATTGCAACTATAAAATCCATGATTTTTTAATTCAAACTCGCCATACTGAGTTTCTGCCATTTTCTGGACTTTTTTTATGAATGATACTAGTTGTTCTAATCCATTGTTCATATTTGTAAATATTAAGTTAGTTGATAAAATTTTCAATTTGGGTGATTACCTATAGACTATTAATGATGGATTCAGAATTTACAAAATTTCTCCGTAAACGTTTGAGATGGCAAAAAAGATTCAACTTTTGAGAAAATATTTTGCGAAAAATGAAATATTCTCATTGAATGATAATTTGTCCGCAGTTTAAAATAAAAAATACGATTCCCGAAATCGGAAATCGTATTATTGGATGAGATTTTATTTTCGAGACCGTGAACGGTCTCGCTGAACGAAAAAAGCCAGATAAATCTGACTGATTTGTATGGAGAATCATTTATGATTCTTTCTTTGTAAAGCGTGAGTATTTATACTCACGTGAAATGAGAACTTTTACAAAACAAAAATACGATTCCCGAAATTGGAAATCGTATTTTGGGGGGAGAATATATTTATTAAGGTTACCTTACATTTTAATTTTCTCAATGATGGTATTAACAAAGTCGCAGGACAAGTTTCTGCTAGGATGCCCAGTCTTCCAGCATCTAAAATCTTTTGACCAATTAACTTCTTTCCTCCCTTCACCAATCTTATTTTCTGGAGGGAATACGATTGATAATTTGCTCCATAAATCATGTCTATCAAAGAAATCTTTTGCCACTTTTCCCATAACAAATAAAATCGAATCATTTTTTGAAAGTATTTTACTACATATAAATTCTAATAAAACCTCAGAACGTTTTCTCTCTAAAATCACATCGTTAATTCCACCTTTGTCAAAACATTGATACATTTCTTTTTTAGTATTAAGTCCATACAATTTTATATAATCATTCGACCATTCTCTTTCTGAATTTGAACCTATTGGATACGCGTTCAGGATGCATTCATGTTTACAAGCAAATCCGTTGTTCGTATCTAATAAATACTTATCCACTAAATACTTATCCACTAAACTATTATTAAGGAGAATCTTAATTGAAATGTAACTTAATTTTCTCATCGTTCGGTTTGCTTCCCAACTTTCATTAAAAACTGTTTTATTCCAACATTTTTTACCGATCCCATCTCTTACGAAATTGTCAATGCTATTTTCATCAAAAGAACCTTTTTCTTCTGAGAGAATAAAAAATATTTTGGCTTGTTCAATATTTTTACAATAGCCGATAAATTCATTCAAAGTGTTTAAACGTATTTGACAAATATCGTTTTGCATAATTTCAATTTTAATTCTAATTACAGTTTACTTGTTGCCGCGTAATTCATTTTTTATCAATTCCAATGATACTTAAAGACTTCTCCCTCACCATCTTCTTGAACTCCATCGGCGTAATAATTTCTACTTCTCCTCCCCAACTCATAATCCAGCCAATAATTTCTTCCACATCGCCAACTTGCACAGTATATAAAAGTGAGCCATCGGTTTGCGGTTCGAGGAGTTGCGTTTCACTCCAAACTCTGTTTTGCACAAGAGTTGCAGCGCGTTTTGAGAAATGCAGTTGTACCGTAATTGGTTTTTCTCCGCGAAATGTTTCCCACGAGTAAAGAAAAAACGTTTCAACAGAAAAATTTTCATCGCGTAAAAATTTTGTATCAAGTGTTTTTATTTCCTTGATGTTGTCCACAAAAAATTGTTTGTATGTTGTTCCGTGTTTTGCAATGAGCATCCAATCTTTTGTCGTAGGAAAAAGTAAATATGGTTGTACGGAACGAGTTACGGTTTCATCGTCATACATTTTGTAATACGTAATTTCAATTTCCCGTTTGTCTTCAATTGCGTTCACGAGTGAGACAAATGTTGCAAGCGCGCGTTTTCCCATTTTCTTTGCAACAAGAGAAATGTTTTTCGGAAACCCAACAGCAAAATGCGAGAGCGGCAAATACAGGGAAAGCAATTTTGTATAATCTCTTTCGTTCGATGCACCAAACAGTTTCAATTTCTTTTTTGAACTATGAATATCAAAACCAAATGAACGAAGAGATTGCAAATCCCGATTCACCGTTGGCGTTTCTACATTAAACAACGCGCACACATCGTGAACGGAATATGTTTCCGGTTCTCGTTCAATCAGCGAAAGAATTTCAATTTGCCGTTTCAGTATTTCAAGCGGCGAAGATTTTTTCATATTAATATTTATTTCACCACCACCATCTTTTTCGTTTCTGAAAAATTTCCAACGGAAAGTCGGTACCAATACATTCCGCTTGGTAATTGCGATGCGTCAAATTTTACCGAATAATTGCCAGCATTTTTTCTTTCGTTGTTGAGAAGCGTTGCAACTTCTCTTCCGAGAACATCATAAATTTTCAAAGAAACATTTCCAACAGCCAACAGCGAAAAACCAATTGCAGTACTTGGATTAAACGGATTGGGATAATTTTGCGCAAGTGAAAAAATCTGCGGAGTTGCGCCAACATTTTCTTGTGTTCCTGTCAGCAAATTAAACGAAAGCGCGGAGCGTCCGTGCGTAAATGCAACAAGCATTCTCGATGCAGAATGGAGCGTTACATCGTGGACAGAAACGTCAGGAAAATTATCTCCAAGTATTTGCCACGTTTCGCCGAGATTTGTTGTGAACATAACATTCAAATCCGTTGCAATGTACAAATGCGTACGATTCTGCGGGTCAATGACGATATCATTGATTGGCACATCGGGAAGATTTCCCTGAATATTTTCCCACGCTGTGCCGAAATTTGTTGTGCGGTAAATATGGCTTCCAAAATCATAGACATTAAAACCGGAAAGCGTTACGTACGCAATGTTCGCAGAATCGGGGTCAATTGCAACGCGCGTAATCCAGCGATTGGGAAGAGAATCGTCAATTGGTTTCCAGTTCGCGCCACCGGTTTTCGTCATCCACACGCGACCGTCGTCAGTGCCGACATACAACACATTCGAATCCGTGCGCGAAACATCAATCGTTGAAATTGTTCCCACGCGCCCGCCGTTTCCATACGTTAAATCTCCGCTGATAGGTGTCCACGACTGCATATTATTTTTTGTGCGATAGATACGATACGTTCCAACATACAATGTTTTCGGATGTTGCAAATCCATAGCGAACGGCGTTGACCAGTTTGTTCTATCGCCAACGATGTTGCTATCCGTTCCATCATTGAATGTGTTGCCGCCGTCTGTTGAATATCCGAGCCCGCCATTTTGATATTCCGCGTAAATATAGTTGGAATCTGTTGGGTCAACGAGGCAGTAAAATCCATCGCCGCCGTAAAATTCAAACCACGAATCGTGTGCGCTTGTGTGCGTACGATTCGTTCCGTTGTCCTGTGTACCGCCAAAAAGATGCGTCGGGTATTGTTCATCAATTGTTCCCGCATAAAATTGTGTGATGGGCAAATTGTACGATTTACTCCACGTTGCGCCGCCGTCATCACTGGTAAAAATTCCACCGTCATTTCCCAACACAATTCTGCTCGCATCGGATTGCGCGTATGCCATTGCGTGGTGGTCAACGTGCACTGTCCACGGAAGCGCATCATTAAATGTTGTTCCACCGTCAGTGGATTTATACATCGAAGTCATTCCAATCCAGATTCCATTCGGATTCATCGGATGGACAACAATAATGTTGTTGTACCATACTTGTGATTCACCGAGACCGGAGCCATCAAATTTTTGCGTCCACGAATTGCCGTTGTTTGTGGATTTGTACACTCCTCCGGCATTCACAAAGTTTGCAACAAGCGCATATAAAACAGAAGAATTTGAAGGCGCATACGTAAGGGAAATTCTTCCGAGATTTTCATCATTGTGTGGAAATCCGGTTGTATCGCGCTTCCACGAACTTCCGCCATTTGTTGTCGAAAAAAGTCCGCTTGAAATTCCGGCAACAATACTTTTCTGCGGCGTGCGGTATCGTGTCCACATTGCGGCGATGAGATGATTTGTATTGAGCGGGTCCATTACAATATCTGTTGCGCCCGTTGTATCATTCAGAAAAAGAATTCTGTCCCACGATGTTCCTCCGTCTGTGGTTTTGAATATGCCGCGCTCCTGTGTTTTCCCGCGATAGCGACCAAGCGCCGCAACGTAAAGTTCGCTTGTGTTATTCGGATTGACAATTATTTTTCCGATGTGTCCTGTTTGCGCAAGTCCTGTATTGAACCATAGCGCGCCGCCGTTTGTAGATTTCCAGATTCCGTTTCCGGGATATGTTGCAACTCCCGCAGGATTCGCTTCACCTGTTCCAACATATATTATATTTGCATTTGTCGGGTCAAAAGCAAGTGCGCCGATGGAAAAATGTTCGTTAAAAATATTTTCCCACGATGCTCCGTTATCAGTTGTCCGCCACACACCGCCCGAAGCAGAACCTGCATAAATGACATCGGGATTATCAGGATGAATGAGCAATGCAGTAATTCTTCCGCCAATATTTGATGGACCCGCAAGCGTCCAGAATCCCGAAGATTTTAAAGATGCAAATCGTTGTTTCATTTGTTGCTTTGCATTTTCCAGCGCGTTATCCGGAATATCATCGTTGGGAAAACTTCGCTGCGCCATAAACCAATCATTGTCACGGTCTGCTTCGCGTTCTTTTTCTTCAAAGCGCATTGAGTGATTTTCTTTTTCTGTTAAAAAAAGAAAGGAGAAAAATGCAATTGATGCAGAGAGAATTAACAGGGAAAAATTTCGTGAGGTGTTCATAGTAATTGTAAATAAGGGTTAAAAATTGTGGCATAAAAATACCAACTAATTGAGTGAGCGGGAAATAGTAAGCAGTAGTGAGTTTGCAGCAAAGAGTAAAAGTATTAAAATAAAAAATACAATGTTAGTTTTGATTGCTCATCAATTGTTTGAAATGAAACATCCATATTGTTTTCATTCTTTCGATGAAACAGCGGAACAGTATAACCGATGGCACTTCCAACAACGGCGCCAACCAAAACATCCGTAGGAAAGTGTGCGCCCGAAGCATAACGCAATATTCCCACAGAAGAAGCCGCAGCAAGAGCGCCTCCCCAGATGTATGGTTTCCATTGCGATTCAGGATAGTAATCATTATACACCGTCGCAAAAAAGATTGAAGTGGAAAATGCCCACGTTGTGTGTCCGGAAAAAAACGAGCGTTTCGCTTCAATGGATGTTTTGCGCGAAAGAGGTGTGTCTGCATTATATACATACGGACGAATGCGTTCAATATTTCCTTTTCCAAATGATGGAAGAAACATAGAAAACAATATCGTTTCCAAATACATTGTAGAAATTATTTTCCAATCTTCTCTTACTGCATCGTCCAAAAAAAGAGTGAATGGCGCAGCAATCGTCATTCCGACAAGAACATCGCTTGCAGTAGAAAGTTTTTCGGAATAGTTGTATGTCGCACTTCTGTCAAACCAGAAAACATCGTTCCGCGAAAGCGCGTTGATTTCTTCATTCGATAGAGATGTCAGCGATTTATTCGTTGCAGAAGCAGTAATTCCCACAAGGAAATTCGTTCCCAAAATCATTCCGTCTTTTTTCCAGCTTATTTCGTACGGTGACTGCGCAAGACCCGTTAAAACAAAAAGAAGTGTCAATGCGGCGTTAAAAAATAATTTCATCAATATTAATTCGTATGTCTTTGTGTTCATTCGTTAAGTTGAAACAAGAGCACATTGCTTCAAAAAATGGCGGGCAAAACTTACAAAATTCTCCCATCCATTTCAAAACATTTGCCCGCACTTTCATTTTCAATATATTCTGCACACTTTTTTTACAATGAATACAGCGAAAGCGAAATTACAGAACGAAGTTCTTTTTTCATTTTCGTTTTTACTACCACACTTAAATACTACAACAACACGTATGTCCGAAACAACATCCGGTATCAGTTTTGAATTACCAGAAAGCCAAAAAATGCTGCAGAAAATGGTGCGCGAATTTGCAGAACAGGAAATTAAACCGCACGTAATGAAGTTCGATGAATCGCAGGAATTTCCACTCGATATTGTTCGCAAAATGGGCGAGCATGGATTTCTCGGCGCAATGATTCCCATTGAATACGGCGGCGCAGGACTCACTTCCCTCGATTTTGCAATTATAATGGAAGAACTTGCACGCATTGACCCTTCTGTTGCGCTGGTTCTTGCGGCGCATCACGGATTGTGTCTTTCGCATCTCTGGGGATTTTCCAACGAAGAGCAAAAAAGAAAATTTGTTCCCGATTTGGCGAGCGGAAAAAAAATAGGCGCGTGGGGATTAACAGAACCATTCAGCGGCAGCGATGCGGGTGGAATGAAAACAACCGCAGTTCGTGACGGCGATTTTTATATTCTCAACGGCGTAAAAACTTTTATCACCAATGCATCGTACGCATCAACATTCGTCGTGATGTCAATGGGAACAGACAGCAATGGAAAAAAAAGCCACACGGCATTTATTGTAGAAAAAGGAATGCCCGGGTTTTCCATCGGTAAAAAAGAAAACAAACTTGGATTTCGCGCAAGCGATACTGCGCAACTTATTCTGGAAGATGTTCGCGTTCCCGCCGCCAATCGTTTAGGAGAAGAGGGAGACGGATTCAAGCAAGCGCTTGTAACGCTTGATGGTGGAAGAATCGGAATTGCCGCGCTTTCCGTTGGAATTGCGCAGGCGTGTTTGGAAGCAAGTATCCGCTATGCAAAAGAGCGCCACCAGTTTGGAAAAACAATCGGCGATTTTCAGGCGATACAGTGGAAACTTGCAGATATGCAAGTGGAAACGGATGCCGCACGATTACTGACACACCGCGCCGCAATGCTCAAAATGGAAGGAAAAAAACACAGCAAAGAAGCATCCATCGCAAAATATTTTGCGAGTGAAACCTGTTGCCGCGCCGCAAACGAAGCAGTGCAAATACACGGCGGTTATGGCTACGTAAAAGAATTTCCCGTTGAAAAATTATATCGCGACGCAAAATTAATGACGATTGGTGAAGGCACAAGCGAAGTGCAGAAAATGGTAATTGCGAAATGTATATTTAGCGAGAACTGATATGAGATTTGCGATGTGAGTAGTTTTTGACAAAACAACAATAGTTTTTTTTGTTTATGAAGCAAACAATACAATATGGTAATGATGTTCGCGGAAATATTTTAGCAGTGCAACTTTCTTTTTCTGATTGGAATAAATTTCTGATGAAAATGAAAAAATACGAGGAAATGTTGAAAGTAAAATCGGATTTAACGGAAGCGTTTGCAGAAGCTAAAAAAATGAGAGAAGAAAAGATACAGAAGCAAACGCTCTCTGAATTTTTGAAAGCGCAATAATATTTTTTTGATGCAATCATCACGTCACAAATCTCCCATCCCATACCTTTAATGCACATCGAAACAGAAATAAAACGCGCCGCACGGTTCATAAAAATAATACTATGAATTCTATAGAACTCATCCCATCAGAACTCATTGAGCAAAAAATCTTTCTTCTTCGCGGACAAAAGGTAATGTTGAGTACGGATTTGGCTCGTCTCTATGGAGTACAGCCCAAGGTTCTTCTCCAGACAGTAAAACGAAACATTACTCGCTTTCCATCCGATTTTATGTTTCAATTGACATTAGACGAAGCAAATAATGTACGGGAATCCTCAGTTCGTTTAAGGTCACAAATTGTGACCTTAAAGAGAGGTGAACATATCAAACACCCACCATACGCATTTACAGAACAAGGTGTTGCAATGTTATCTTCGGTTTTAAAAAGCGAGCGAGCCGTGCAAGTCAACATTGCAATTATGCGCTCATTTGTTAAACTCAGAGAAATACTTTCCACGCATAAAGAATTGCGGGAACGAGTTGAAAAACACGACGAACAAATTCACCTCATTTTTGAAGCAATTAATCAATTGATGATTCCACCGGAAAAACCGAAACGCGAAATAGGGTTTCATGTTGAAGAGCCAAAAGTGAAATACGGAACCCCCAAAACAAAATAATAATTACTCACATCCCAAATCTCTCCATGCAAATCGGAACTGAAATAAAACACGACACCCAATTCAAAAAGAATGAAGAAGCAATGCTCACACTTCTTCGCGCTCTTCGTGAAAAAGAAAACGTAGCAAAACTCGGCGGTGGAAAATCTGCGATTGAAAAACTTCATTCAAAAGGAAAGCTCCACGCACGGGAACGCATTCAAAAATTGATTGACAAAGGAAGTTCATTTCTTGAAATCGGAATGTTTGTCGCAGATGGAATGTATGCTGAATTTGGCGGAGCGACATCAGCAGGAACAGTTTTCGGTATCGGAAAAATTCATAATCGCGATGTAGTGATTGTCGCAAACGATGCAACGGTGAAAGCGGGAGCGTGGTTTCCGCTCACGTGCAAAAAAAATCTTCGCGCGCAGGAAATTTCGATGGAGAATCATTTGCCGATTGTATATCTCGTTGATAGCGCGGGAGTTTTTCTTCCGATGCAATCGGAAATTTTTCCCGACAAAGAACATTTCGGAAGAATTTTTCGCAACAACGCAGTAATGAGCGCAATGGGAATTCCGCAAATCGCGGCGATAATGGGACCGTGTGTTGCCGGCGGCGCGTATCTTCCGATTATGAGCGATGAAATATTGATTGTTGAAAAAACGGGAAGTGTTTTTCTCGCGGGACCTGCGTTAGTGAAAGCGGCAATCGGAGAAAATCCCGACATCGAAGAACTTGGCGGCGCGGAAATGCACTGTGAAATCAGCGGCGTTACGGACCACAAAATGAAAAACGATGATGAATGTTTGGAAAAAATTCGCTCTATAATTTCTAAACTGGGAAAAAATAAATCCGCAGAGTTTGAGCGAAGCGAATCGTCTCTTCCGAAATTTGATGCGAAAGAAATTTACGGCATCATTCCCGAAGACCACGCGAAACCGTACGATATGTATCAAATTATTTCGCGTATCGTTGATAACTCTGAAATTGATGAGTACAAAAGTGATTACGGAAAAACTTTGATTACAGCGTACGCTCGTGTTGATGGCTGGAGCGTTGGCATTGTTGCAAATCAACGCGCGGTGGTGAAATCGAAAAAAGGAGAAATGCAGGTTGGCGGCGTAATTTATAACGAGAGCGCTGATAAAGGTGCGCGCTTTATTATGAATTGCAATCAGAAAAAAATTCCGCTTGTGTTTTTGCAGGATGTAACCGGATTTATGGTGGGAACACGAAGTGAGCAAGCGGGAATAATCAAAGACGGCGCGAAGATGGTGAATGCAGTTGCAAATTCCGTTGTTCCGAAACTGACGTTCATTGTTGGTAATAGTTTCGGCGCAGGAAATTATGCAATGTGCGGAAAAGCGTACGACCCGCGTTTGATTTTCGCGTATCCCAATTCACAAATAGCAGTGATGGGTGCGAAGCAATCGAGCGAAACATTGTTGCACATTCGCGTTGCACAAATGAAGGCGAAAGGAAAAGAAGTTCCGGAAGAAGAGCAGAAACAAATGCTAAAAGAAATTTCCGAACGTTATGAAAAAGAAATGGAGCCAATGTTTTCTGCGGCGCGATTGGTTGTAGATGGAATTATTGACCCGGCAGAAACGCGCAATATTATTTCTCGCGGAATTGAAATGGCGAATTGTAATGTGGAGATGGCGAAGTTTACTACGGGAGTAATTCAGGTTTGAAAATTTTAGATTTCAGATTTTAGATTGAAAAATTATGTGAAAAGATTTTTAATATTTTCTCTGTTCACTATTGTCTTTTTTGTCAATTCGTTTTCGCAAGATAAAGAAAATGAACCAACAAACGAACAAACCAACAAACCAACACCCATTGAGAAACTCGCCGTTCTTTTTCCGCCATCAATTCTCCGCTCCGATTTCCTTTTAAAACAATATCTTCGCAGTATTTCTTTTGCCGCATTGCGCACGGCAAACGGTGATTCTGCTTCCATTGATATAATTTATCTCAAAGCAAAGGAATTCTCTCGCGATAATACAGGCATTGCTTTACTCATTTCCCTTCTTGCCGTAACAGACCATTTTGCATTTACGATAAAAATTCCTGTACCATATCTTTCTCTGCAATTGCCGCTTCCGCTCACGACAGAATCAAAAGAGGAATTTACACGACGCAGCAAAAATCTTCCGGAGCATTTTCCGCATTTATTTTCATCGCATTCATCGTTTCACCACAAAGATAAGTTGCAGCATTTTTTTGCAACCGCGCTGGTAAGTTATGTTTTCGAATCAAAAGAAACAGCGCTGCAATTTGGGTTAGCGGCAGAAAAAGGCGAATCGGAATTTGTGCTTGATGGTGCATACGATGAAGAAGATTTGGAAATGAACCGAAGAGGCGCGTTGTTTGGAAATGCATTGCTGTCCGATGAAAATATTTTTCCTTCTCAATATTTTTTTCATCGTAAGTAGTATATTCACGCAGAATTTTTAATAACTCAATTGCAATTGTAAGAATGCGTTAATTTCAATTTGCAAATGATAAACGAAAAGAAAATTACGCCGCGCACACAAATGAAAGAAGCGCTTGCGGTGGGAATAAGTTATACGCTGTTGTAATTGAAAACAAATTGTCTTGTATCAAAATAATATATTGTGGGAAGCGAAACAGATTTACCGATAGAAAATGCGCGCGTAGAAATAAAAAACTGGGTTACGTTGTATGCCGATAGTTTATATACTTGGGCATTGCATAAAACTTCTAGTAAAGAAACCGCGGAAGATTTAGTACAGGAAACATTTCTTGCCGCCGTGCAATTTTTTGAACGCTATAAAGAAAAAAGCACACCCAAAACATGGCTCTTCTCCATTCTCAACAATAAAATTTCTGATTACTATCGCCGTAAATATAAGAATCCTGCCACAACAGAACTTCAGCAAAGCGATGATGCGGCGGAAGAACTTTTTGAAACACTGTTTGAGAGAGACGGGCATTGGGCAAACAGCGAGAAGCCTCTTCTTTGGAGCGAAGAGCCAGAGCATCTTTTGGACAATGAAGAATTTTGTGAAATACTCCAGCAATGTTTGCAGAAACTTCCTGTGCATTGGCGCGCCGCAATACAGTTGAAATATCTGGAAGAAAAAAACGGCGAAAGCATTTGTCAGGAATTGGCAATCTCGCCTACTAATTATTGGCAGGTTCTTCATCGCGCCAAGTTGCAGTTGCGAAAATGTCTCGAAAGAAATTGGTTTGTAAAATAATGAAACAACAAATGAACGCCTTAATGATTCCCTGCCTCAAAGCAACTGAACTGATGGAAAAGAAATCATTGTTTCGACTAATGTTCCGTGAGCGTGTTCAATTGTGGCTTCATAAAAAAATGTGTGCCGCGTGTGCGATGTATGAGAAACAAATGCTCGTACTGCAAACAGTATTGAGTGCCTTTTACCGCGTCAACACATCGGAAGAGCACACAAACACGGAATTGAAAAAACGAATTCTATTTCAATTAAATAACAATTGATTGTCAGGAAAAGAAATTCCCGCGACTATTACTAAAGATTATCAGAATATTTTTTTTAACCACATAATCCTAATAACAAATGAAACAACTACTCTCGGAAATTGCCATTATTGTGCTCTTTTCCTTTACGGGAAATGCACAGACACCATCAAAAAAAGAGATGAAACCAGAAATGAAGAAAGAAATGCAGGCAAAAGAAGTGATGGAGACGAAGAAAGAAACGATGCCCCACAGCGCGATGGAAATGAAAACACATGAATGCACTGCAATGTGTAAAGACGGCAACCATACGTACGCACACGGAGATAAAGAACATTTATGCACGGATGAATGTAAAAAAATGGAAAGCACGTCAATGACAATGAAAGAACACGTGTGTACAGATGATTGCCACAAAGCAAAAAAACACATTTACACACACGGCGAAAAAGGGCACACTTGTTCTGTTGAATGTGAGAAAATGACATTGAAAG
>CAYHPL010000010.1:0-85319 GCA_964358705.1 uncultured Chitinophagales bacterium | reverse complement strand
AACACGTTTGTACTGACGATTGCCATAAAGCAGATAAGCATATTTACAAGCACGGTGAAAAAGGACACACGTGTTCTGTTGAATGTGAGAAAAGGACATTGAAAGAACACGTTTGTACTGACGATTGCCATAAAGCAGATAAGCATATTTACAAGCACGGCGAAAAAGGACACACGTGCGGTAAAGAATGTAAGACAAAATTGTAATTTCAATATTACCAAAATAATTTCAGGGACTGGAAGATTTTCAGTCCCTGAAATTATTTTATACCCTCCTGCAGTTATCCGCAATTTATTTTTTTGGCGAAGTTCCTCCATTCCTCTATATTTTCCGCGCTAATTTTTATCACTCCCGATGGTTGTCGGGATTTTTTATGCACACACCTTTACAATGAATACAATTGCTCCCGCAGGTTCTCTTACGTCGTTGCTTCAACACAACGGACACTATAACGAACTATTTCCCGAATCGCTGACGTTTAACGATATATCGTTGGTGCCGCGCGTTGTTTCTACAATTCAGCATCGCGAACAATGCTCTCCGTCGGTAAATTTTCTTGATACAACAATTCAGATTCCAATGATTGCCGCTCCGATGCCGGATGTGTGCGCAGGAAAAATGGCAAATGCGTTATCACGTTTTGGCGCGCTCGGCATCATTCATCGTTTTTGTTCCGTTGAAAAGCAAATAGAAGAAGCGGCAATGGTTGAAAATAAAAATTACTTGTGCTGTGCAATAGGCGTTACCGGCGATTGGAAAGAACGGTTTGAAAAATTATATAATTACGGTGTGCGAATGTACTGCATAGATATAGCCAACGGCGCAAATCTTCTTGTTGAAAACGGCATTGAATGGCTTCGCAATCATACGCAGAGTGATAACATAAAAATTATAGCCGGCAATGTTGCGGCAGCGGAAACATTTGAATGGCTTGCGAATATCGGCGCAGATGCCATTCGTGTCGGTATTGGCAACGGTTCCATTTGCACGACATCCATCGAAACAGGAATCGGGCAAGGACAGGTTTCTGCAATTGTAGAGTGTTTACAAATTAAAAAAGAAAAAAAACTTTCTGCGCTCATAATTGCAGATGGCGGTATTCGTACGCCGGGCGATATGAGTAAAGCGCTTGCGCTTGGTGCGGATGTGTGCATGCTTGGTTCAGCGCTTGCAGGCACGGAAGAATCTCCCGGCGAAGTAATTAAATATCGCGGACAGTTGTACAAGCGCTATGTCGGCGCAGCTTCATTTGCAACGAAGATGTCGAATGATTATGTAGAAGGAGAAGAAACGCTTGTGCCGTACAAAAGCCGCGTGGAAAAAGTGGTGAAAAGATTTTACGATGGCATTCGCTCTTCAATGGCGTATATGGGCGCAAAAACATTGGAAGAGTTTCAGCACAATTCTTCGTTTGTCCGCTTAACACAACATTCGTTTATTGAACGCACACCGCATATTTTATAGATTAAATAATGGATTCCCAAAAATTTCTTTTACTTTTTTTTCTTTTTCTTTTTTCAGAAAATTTATTCGCACAGAATAGTACAAAATTCTCTGTGTCATCGTTTACAACGTATGGCAAATATTCCGATGACAGAGATTCAAAAGCGCTTGGTGTGTATGCAACAATGCTCAATGGCGTACAAAGTTCATATTCACTTGGCGTTGATGTTTTGTTATTATCTTCGAAAGGACAAGGCGGAAAATTTTTTACGCAGGAATTTATTCCGATGCGCGGCTCGTGGTGGCTTGGAGGCAAATGGAGCGTTTCTGCACACACAGCATTTCTGAATGAAGAATCGTATAAATTTAAATATGTAAATGCGGGACAGCAGTATGATACATCATATCTTGCAAGCCGATTTTATTTTTTCGGAGGAGGAGCAATGTATCATCTTGCGCGAACGCAATTACTGACACTTTCCGCAACAGGTTCGCTGCACGAAAAAAAAATATTTTCTCAATCTGCACATTTGAAATTCACAACAGAGGTAATGGGCGGTATAACAGGAATTTCTTCTGTTGATGTTTCAAAAACAGAATCAACGCAATGGTTGTATTCAGGAAAAGTACAGTTTGTTTATGCATATCAGCCATTTCTTTTCAACGTAAAATTGATGGCGGGAAAGCGTGTATTTTATTTTGATGAATCGCTGCTCGTTCTGTTCAATCAAAGAGAAATTCAAACGCTTTCTCTCGGCGGCGGAATCAGTTATTATTTCTCTCCGTCCCTTTCTGTTTCCGCTACGTATGAATTAGAAAAATTCTCTCAGTACAGAATATCTTATTTTGCGGCCGGCGCGAAATATCTTTTTTGAAAAAAAAATTTTATATTCATTCAACTTTTTTAAAGATACAAATGTCCAACATCGAAAATTTTACAAATGGAACCGCTATGAAAATACTTTTAAGCATACTGCTTGCATTTTTTACCTTCTCTGCTGTTGCACAGCAAGGAGGCACATCAAAATTCTCCCTTGATATAACGTACGATTTTGATACAGGAATCCCCAAATCAATTATCGTCAGTGGAAAAACCGATAAAGATAAAATATGGCTTGGCGTTTCTCTCTATCGTTACGGCGCCCCAGACCTACTGATGCAAGGCACGCACAAGCAAATTGAAATCAATGAAGAAAAATTTTCAAAATCCATTGAGGTCGGAAAACTTTTTTACACGGGTTCGTTTGAAATTGCGTTGTGGGGAAAAAAAGTGGAGAAAAAAGATTGTACGCTCGAAGACTGTTATTGGTGCAACAAAAGCGGATTTCATCTCGATGAACTGCTTGATTACCGCACGGGCTATCTTTTCTGGAAATAAATTTTTACATCAAACGTATGACACCACGTAATTTAAAAGAGGAACTCACGCTCACAGGAAATGGTTTTTTATTTGACCACGTTACCGGACTTACCTATACTTTGAATTCAACAGGAGGCTTTATTTTTCAAAAACTTATGGAAAAAATGCCGCCCAATGATATTGTAAAAGCAGTACGAGAAAATTTTGATACAGACGATGCTACCGCGCGACAAGATATTGAGGAATTTTACGAATTGACGCGCACGTACGGAATTTTATAATTGTGTTGTAACGCGCATACTTTTTTATTCCATCAATGAAATTTTTCTCTCTGTTTTTTCTTTTTTTCTTCGCTACGATATTCTCTATTGCTGTTCACGCGCAACAGCGCTTTACTTCCGTGTGGCATTCTACACCATGGGATTCCGGTGGTATTGCGCCGAACAGTGTGGTGTGGTCGTTGTATGATAACGAATTGGATTTGGATAACGATGGAAAAAAAGAATTTCTTTGTGTGACATCGTGGAGCGATTCATTTTATAATGCTGTCTATCTATATGAACACAATGGAATCAATAATTTTGAAATCGTATGGTACTATAGTTTTTTTGACTACTCAACTGATTATTCCTCTGTTACTGTTTCCGATATGGATGGCGATGGAAAAAGAGAAATCGTTTGTTTTGTTGACCCGCTCGATACTTCTTATCACAGTTTGTATTTTTTTGAGTGGAATGGAAACGATAACGGATTTCCAATCGTACCGACTACAACGTGGAATATGAATTTGCCGCTTACCGTTGATGAAGCCTCCGCAATCATTTCCGGAAATTTTGATACTGATGAACACAACGAATTAGCGGTAATGTTTCAGGAATCATTTTTATCGAAGAAGACGCGAGTTATCATTTTTTCTCTCGATGCACTTTCTTCTTTTGAAACACCGGCTTGGAATATTGAACTGAATGATACAACAACATTTTTGTATTCCGGTTACGCGCTCGCTTCCACAGATTTAGACAGAGATGGAAAAAAAGAAATTGTTGCAAGCGGATGGGATTCAACATTCCATATTGCAATGTTCGAAAACACCGGAGTTGCAAATACGTATTCACGCGCAGCAAATATCTGGAACATTACGAACTACAACGACTTTTCGAATGGAGGATTTATTGAAGCGAACTTTGATAATAATGCAACAAATGAATTGTATATTACGACTGCGGCGGGAAATATTTTTGTCGCAACAAATTCCGGTGATATTAGCACAATAACGAACGATAATTTTTTTTCAATCGGACAAATTTTTGATGGCAAAGGAATTATAGGGGTAACGAAAGGCGATGCCGATGGAAACGGAAAAGAAAATCTGTACATCGCAGGAAGTTATCACGAAAATATTTTAGATTGGGAGTACAACAATGGTGATGTAACAAGCGCATCAAGTTATATTCAAACTCTCGCTTTCCTCGATGATACAACAGATGATGTTACGCCGAATTCCGATCAGGGATTTTTGCGTCCGAGTAAAATTATCGCGGGAGATGTTGATAATGATGGAGTCGGCGATTTACTTTTTGCATCCGTCAGTTTTGCTTTTGATAAACCGATTCTTTCTTGCATTGAATATAGCGGGCAGAATTCAGTATCAGAAAATATTTCAAAACAACATTTCTCCCTTCTCCAAAATTACCCAAATCCGTTTAATCCAAAGACCGCAATTAACATTCAGCTTGCAATGGCCGGTATTGTCTCGTTGAAAATATTCAATATAATGGGGCAGGAATTGGCAACCCTAATCCACGACGAAACGATGCAAGCGGGAAAACACGAACTACAATTTGATGGCAGCCGATTCCCGAGCGGAGAATATTTTTATCGTATTTATGTTGATGGTAGAATTTCGGAAACGAAAAAAATGCTGCTACTGAAGTAAAATTACAGTTGTAATTTTTCTTTTACTTTTTCAAAAACCATTCCCGCTGAAATATTTTTCATACAGTCAAACGTTTCGAGCGGACATTTATCTCCGCCGTGAATTGAGCAAGGACGGCAGGCAAGATTCACATCTTCAATGACAATATCATTTTCGCCATAGGGATAAAATCCAAATCGAGGAACCGTTGCGCCAAAAATAGAAACAACCGGAGTTTTCATCGCTACAGCGAGATGCAACGGCGCGCTATCATTACAAACAAGAAGAGAGCAGCGACGTAAAATTTCTGCAGACTGAAGCAACGTAAATTGTCCTGCGGAATTTATTACAAAAGAGGAATCTATTTTTGTTTTAATCTCTTCGCATAGAACATTGTCGTCTTTTCCTCCTACCAACACGACAGAATAGCCAGCGCTTGCAATCAGTTTTCCAAGTTTTATGAAATTTCCCTTAAGCCATCTTTTTGTATTCCAAACGGTCCCAGGAGCAATTGCAATTATTTTACTTGCTCCCGAAGTGAGAAAATCATTCACAATCGTCTTGTCGTTTTCAGATGGATAAAGTATTGGGAAAACCTTCTCTCTTTTACTGTAACCGAAGGGATGAAGCAATGATAAGTTCCGCTCAATTTCGTGCAACGATTGCTCGTAGTGTACGTTTTTTGTAAAAAGAAATTTACCAGCACTTGTTGAAAATCCAACTCTTTCTTTAATATTTGCAAGTTTTGCGAGTAACGCACTTCTTAGGGAACGATGCGGAATAAATGCTGTATCATATTCTTGCTCCCGTATTTTTTTTGAAACTCTAATCGTGCCACCGACTCCAGAATCTTTCTTTCTTTTATCAAAAACGATAGTTTGTGAAATAGCAGGATTATTTTCGAGTAGATTTTGCGCAGATGGAATTACAATAAAATCAATTTCTGGGCTTGGGAAAAAACTTTTTACCTCTTGTGCCAAAGGAAGCGTTAATATTACATCGCCAATGAATGCCGTTTGAATAATTAAAATTTTCATTTTACATTTTTCCAGCGTTTGTGCATCCATAACCACTGCTCAGGATATTTTGTAATCCACCTTTCCAAAACTTCAACATGTCGTTGCGTTAGTTTTGCAACATTTTCTTCACTGTAAGAGTCCAGATCGGAGCAATGAATTTCTTCACAAAATAATTTGTATTTGCCACCTTGTTGCCGAATCATAAAAAGCATTGCCATCGGTGCATTTGATTTTAGCGCAAACGCTGATGGACCTTGAAATGTGGCAACATTTCTCCTGAAAAAATTAATATAAACACTTTCTTTTGGAGCGCTTTGATCAGAAAGTAATGCCACAATGCCGTTGCTTTTCAATCGAGTCAGCGATTCTTTAATGGCTTTTTCCATCGTCACAATACTATTTCCAAAGATACACCGAAGATTTGAAATTTCTTTATCTATTCTTTCGTTATGCTGCTTTTTTACAATTATCAGAACTTGCTTTGAAAGAAAAATTCCAGTTGCGAGTGCCATCAATTCCCAATTTCCCAAATGTCCCGAAACAAGCACGAGACCGGAGTTTCGTGCAAGTATCTTTTCCATTTCAAACTGGTCTTCAAATATAACGAGAGATGCAATTTTTTCTCGCGACAAATTTCTTGTCCACAAAAATTCTGCCATTGAAATGCCAAAACTTTCAAATGCTCCCCTTGTAATTCCTTCTCTTTCTGTTTCGCTTTTAGACGGAAACGCAAAGCGCAGATTTTCCATTGCAACATTTCGCCTTGATTTCAGTACACGAAAGGCGACTCTCCCCAAAAATTTTCCGCTCTTTTGTGCAACTTCAAGTGGAAGTGATTCAATAAGAGATTGAAATATTTTAAAGAGAAGATATTCAGTTTTGTGGTTCATTTTTTTATGAGCAAAATCTACAAAAATGAAAATTGACAGCAAATAATTTTAGCAATGTTTTCTTTTTTTGTAGTTTATATTTGAAGATTATGAACTCAATCGAAGATACAATCGCTGCAATAGCAACTCCGCTCGGCGAAGGCGGACTTGCGGTCATTCGCATAAGCGGAAAAAATGCAGTACCAATTACAGACATTTATTTTCGTGGAAAAAGTTCTCTCTCCGTTTCGCAAACACAAACCGCTCATTTTGGAAGTTTTAGAGATGAAAAGGGCCAAATAATAGACGAGGTGGTTGCGACGGTATTTCTTGCTCCAAATTCTTTTACAGGAGAAGATGTTGTAGAGATATCCTGCCACGGCGGTATTTTTATTCAAAAGAAAATACTCTCCACGTTAATTATGAGCGGAGCAAGATTAGCAGAGCCGGGAGAATTTTCAAAGCGAAGGTTTCTCAACGGAAAGATTGATTTGTCTCAGGCAGAGGCAATCGCTGATTTAATTCACTCTCGCTCAGAATTTTCCCACCATGCTTCGCTAAATCAGTTAAAAGGAAAGCTTTCGGAACAAATAACCGCAATCAGGAATTCTCTTCTTGATTTATGCGGATTATTGGAACTCGAATTAGATTTTGTTGAAGAGGGTTACGAATTCACCGACCGAACGAAACTAGAAACAGAAATTCGCTTAGCGATACATAAAATTGATGAACTTTTGACATCATTTAATATAGGAAAATATTATCGCGAAGGAGTAAAAATTGTAATTACCGGCAGTCCGAATTCCGGTAAATCAAGTATTTTCAATGCTTTATTAGATGAAAATCGCGCAATTGTAACAGAAATTCCCGGAACAACACGAGATGTTATAGAGGGCGAGCTTATCATTGGAGGTACACTATTTAGATTTTTAGATACGGCCGGTATTCGTGAAACATCAGATGTAATTGAGGCAGAGGGTGTACGCAGAAGCTATGAACACATTTCATCTGCAAATTTAGTTCTAAAAGTTTTTGACTGCTCAGTACGTGATTTTAAAGAAGGCATAGATATTGAATTAATAAAATCTAATCCACGATTTAATTCAATTGTAATAGTGAATAAAATAGATTTATTGAGTGAAAAAACTAAATACATTTTGGAGAAAAACTATTTGAAAGAAAGTATCGTTTTTGTTTCTGCATTAAATCATATAGGAATTGATATTTTACAAAAAGAGATTTTAAAAAAAACAGTTTTTGAGAATGGAGAAATGTTTAATTCCAACGCCGTTACAAATATTCGCCATAAACAATTGCTTGAAAGATCAAAGGAGAAACTTGAGTTAAGCTTGAATTCACTTCCAAATTTATCAAGTGAACTGCTTGTTGTTGATATCCGTTCTGCCATGAATTATCTCGGGGAAATAGTCGGAGCAGTAACAAACGAAGAGCTTCTCAATAATATTTTTTCAAAATTTTGTATAGGGAAATAGTTTCACGTGAAACAGGCAAATAAAAAATTTGACGTAATTGTCATTGGTGGAGGTCATGCCGGAATTGAAGCATCAATCGCGTCAGCTAAACTTGGTTGCAAAACTCTTCTTGTTACGATGTCCGTTCAATCAATTGGAAGAATGTCTTGTAATCCAGCAATTGGAGGAACGGCAAAAGGGCAACTCGTTCGTGAAATTGATGCACTCGGTGGCGTTATGGGTAAAATTGCTGATGCATCCGGAATACATTTCAGGATGCTAAATACCTCAAAGGGTCCCGCTGTTTGGTCGCCACGTTCTCAAAATGATAGGGATTTATATGCTACTAAATCGCAAGAATTTGTGTTGTCTCAGAAAAACCTTGAAGTAATAGAGGATTTAATAGATGAGATATTAGTGGATGAAAAATATGGAGAAAAGCATATTTCCGGAGTAAGGACAAATAAAAATGGAGTTATTGAATGCCCCTCGGTTGTAATTTGTACCGGTACTTTTTTGCGAAGTTTGATGCACACCGGAATGACAAATAAACCTGGCGGCAGATTTGATGAGCCAACATCGAGCGGAATTTCAGATTCACTTCGGCGATTTGGATTAATACATGGGAGATTGAAAACCGGAACACCTCCAAGAATTGACCTTTATTCAATAAATTTTTCGGAGGTCGAAGAACAACCTGGCGACGAAATACCCCAGCCTTTTTCTTTTTCAACAGAAAAAATTACGAATAGGCAAATTCCAATGTATTTAACACATACAAATAAAAAGACACATGATTTGTTGAAAACCGGATTCTCCCTTTCCCCGCTATTTACTGGAGTAATTAAAGGAATTGGACCGCGATACTGCCCTTCAATAGAGGACAAAGTTTCAAGATTTGCCGAAAAAAATACACACCATCTCTTTCTTGAACCAGAGGGATACAATACAAACACCGTTTACGTTAATGGGTTTTCCACAAGTCTTCCACGCGAAATTCAAGTAACGGCATTAAAAACAATAACAGGACTTGAAAATGTTAATATCTTACGCCCTGGGTATGCCGTTGAATATGACTATTTTCCTTCTTATCAATTGAGGCTTTCACTTGAATCGAAATATGTTGATGGACTTTTCTGTGCCGGACAGATTAATGGAACTTCCGGATATGAAGAAGCCGCAGCACAGGGACTAATGTCGGGAATAAATGCAGCGATGTTTGTTCAAAAGAAGGAGCCACTTATAATTAGGAGACACGAAGCATATATCGGAGTTTTGATTGACGATTTAGTAAATTTGCTCATTGATGAACCATATAGAATGTTCACTTCTCGCGCTGAATATCGTTTGCTTCTACGCCAAGATAATGCAGATAGAAGATTGATTCGCATTGGAAAAAATATTGGTTTAGTTTCTGAAAATGCGATGAAGCGACTTGATGAAAAAGAAAAACTAATTTCCGAGCTGATTAACATCGTGAGTAAGTCAAGCATTACGCCAAATATTGTAAATAATTACCTTCAATCGAAAAATGAAGAGCCGATAATGCAAAGCGAAACACTTGCCAAACTTGTAAAACGCACGAATGTGAAGTTGAGTGAGTTACTTAGATTATGTGTTATTGCGAACGTCAGCGAAATAATCTCCAGCGGATTTCTTCGTCGCCTTGCTTCTCGCAATGACGAATCAGTAAGTAGCATCGAAAGAGAAGCAATTGAGCAATTAGAAATTGACCTGAAATACGATGGTTACATTTCCCGACAAACAGCAGAGATTGAAAAGTTTGATAAATCTGAGAGTGCGGCAATTCCTTTAGATTTTGATTTTGCGAAAGTGAAATCGCTTTCTACTGAGGGACGAGAGAAGTTGAATAAAATAAAACCGCAATCACTGGGACAAGCATCGCGGATTAGTGGTGTTACGCCGGCGGATATTTCGGTGCTGATGGTTTATTTACATAGATGATTTTTATTTGTCATTACCGCGAAAGCGGTAATCTACAAAAACCAAATGGATTCCGCCTTTCGGTGGAATGACAATGAATGAACGTTTCACGTGAAACAAACAAGTAAAAAATGAAAATAGTTATTCATCCACACACTCAATTGAGAATGAAAGAGCGTGGAACATCCGAAGAAGAAGTTTTGAAAACTATCGAACTCGGAGAAACATTTTTCGCTAAATTTGGTCGAACCGGATTTAGAAGAAATTTTGTTTTTTGAAAGCGAGTGGAATGGGAAAAATTATTCCATTAAACAAGTAGAGGCATATACCGTTATTGATAATAGCGAAATGATAGTAGTAACAGTAATAACAAAACATTTCTAAATTTATGAAACTAACATACGACCCACAATATAACATTGCATATATTCGTTTAAGAGAAAAAATCTCGAATGTTGAAACAATTCAACTAAGTGAAGAAGTGAACATTGATATTGCTCCCGATGGTGCGATTTATGGAATTGAATTGCTCAACGCTAATGAACAACTGAGAAAAGAAGACAGAGGAAAATTTCTTTTTGTAAATGAATCAACCGGGAAGAAAGAAGAATTGGATTTTGTTGTATAATTTTGCTGCATCATGCAAAGATTGTAAGCGTATTAAGAAAAGAATACTTAGTGACTTTGCGTGAATAGAAAAAAGTTTCGTGAAACAAAAATGCATAAGCACCACGAAATACAATTTGATGGGAGCAATTTTAAGAGTGGAATATATTTTGTGAAAATTGAAGTTTCACAAAATGGAATATTGCGTTATAGTGAAACAAGAAAGATTGTATTGATGAAGTAACGCACATTGAAATAAAATTCCACATTTTAGGGAACGGAAAACCTGTTCCCTGTATTATTTATGACATATAAACACATCAAACAAATTTTCGAGTCGAATAAACACTCGATTGCAGAAGACCAATTCTCGGCTATGGAAAAATATGTCATGTTACTTCTTGACAAAAACAAGAAAGTAAATCTCATCTCTCGAAAAGATGAAGAGAAAATCTGGGAACAGCACATTTTACATTCGCTCGCGCTGGTGTTAGATTCCCGCTTTCGCGGGAATGGCAATTGGAGCGGAAAAAATATTCTTGACATTGGAACAGGCGGTGGGCTTCCCGGAATACCTATAAAAATAATGTTTTCCGAAGTCAAGATTGTATTACTTGATTCAATTCAAAAAAAAATACACTGTGTGAGTAAAATAATTGATGAACTCGGATTAAATAATACTCACGTAATTTGCGGCAGAGCAGAGGAAATCGGAAAGGAAAAAGAATATTCCCGAACATTTGATATTGTTGTCACACGCGCCGTTGCCCAACTTTCAGATTTGATACAATGGAGCAAATTGTTTTTAAAGAGGGGTGGAAAATTATTCGCGATGAAGGGAGGAAATCTCGAGAAAGAGTTGCTTGAATGTAGAATGAAATTCAATTACACTATTGAAGAGTACGATATTGATTTGAAGGGATTGGAATATTTGAAAGAAGCGGAGAAAAAGATAATCGTGGTAGAGATGTAGTGCAACGAGTCTCATTGCACTACAAAAATGCCACGTTCAATATTTTATAGACTAATTTTGCCGCAGTTTCATTTGGATAGTGCAAATTTTTTATCGGTGAAAATTCTACTACATCTGCTCCCACAATTTTTCTTTTCTTGCCAATGAGCCAGAGTAAATCCATTACTTCCTGCCACAATAATCCGTTTGGCTCTGTTGTACCGGTTGATGGCATAATTGACGGGTCAAACCCATCTACATCGAAAGAAACATACACATCATCGGAAAGTTTTTCTACAATTTCTTCCTGCCATGATTTTCTCTTGCTCCAATTTCTAATTTTGTGGGCATAGTATGTGTTCACGCCGTTTTCTTTTATAAAAACCGACTCTTCAATACACTGTGCGCGGATCCCAACCTGAAATAATTTGTCGGGAGCAAGAAACTCGCACACTCTCGCCATAACGGAAGCATGGCTGTATTTATTGCCTTGATACGACATTCGCAAATCCGAATGAGCATCAAATTGCAGAACAGAAATGTTCGGATATTTTTCAAGATGTGATTTAATAAGTGCTTGCGAAATTGTATGCTCCCCACCAAGTGTGAGAAGAAATTTATCACGAGAAATAATTTTCTTTGCATTTTCAAATATCAATTTCATCGCAAGTTCATTTTTTTTTTTATTAAAATTAATAGGAGCAAGCGTACAGATGCCAACTTCATTGTGCATCTCTCTATCAAACTCCTCGTCATAAAATTCTACATAATGTGATGCATCGAGTATTGCTTTCGGTCCGTTTTTCGTACCGCCACCATAACTGACGGTTGCTTCATACGGACAAGGCAGTACGACAATTTTTGAATTTTCAAAAAGAGAATGCTCCTTTTTAATGTCGAGAAAATTTTGCTTTGTATTTAATACTTTGAACATAAAAATTTAATGTTGTTTAGTCAAAACCCGCTGAACAATTTTGAGCACATCATTCGGGTCGTACGGCTTGTTGAGAAATGCATTCACTCCCTTTTTCTTCATTTCAATTTGAAGTTCATCGGGAATATATCCACTTGCAAAAATACAAAGTGTGTTTGGATTAATGATTTGCATTTTTTGAAACGCATCCCATCCGCTTATACGAGGTAATCCGTGGTCAGTAAAAATCAAATCTATTTTGCCGACGTATTCTTTATAAATTTCCAACGCCTCTTCGCCGTCTGTCGCAGTTATTACATTATAGCCCTTGCCTTTCAAAACTTTTTCTGTTGATGCGAGAATAAATTCCTCGTCTTCAACAAGTAAAATCGTTTTTGATGATGATGAAAATTGAACAGGAATGGTGCTCAATCGCTCGGCGATTGCAATTTTCTCTTTTGTTAATGGCAGAAACACACGAAATGATGAACCGTGCCCTTCCGCACTTTCCAATTTAATAAATCCATTATGGCTTTCCACGATTCCGTGTACGACAGCCAATCCCAAGCCGGTTGCTTCGGATAAATCTTTTGTGGTAAAAAACGGTTCAAAAATTCTGCGGCGCGTTTCTTCATTCATTCCTCTTCCGTTATCTGAAATACTGATGCAAACATAATCGCTGTACATTGCTTCGGGATGCTCTGCCTGCACTTCTTCAAAACGTACAGGAAAAGTTGAGAGAGCAATTTTTCCATCCTTATGCATTGCGTCTTTTGCATTTACGCAGAGGTTAAGTAATGCTTGATAAATCTGACTTTGGTCGGCTGCTATAAATAATTTTTGCTCAGAAAGGTTTTCCTGTATTGTTAGTGTCCGCGGAAATGTATCTTTTATAAAACTGAAAAGACTTTTTACGATTTCATTTATATCAACGGGTGAAAGTTGTGCGTGAGATTTTTTAGCAAATGTGAGTAACTGCCTTACTAATCCTGCACCTCGTTCAACGGCGCCCTCAATAATTGCCACATTTTTTTCGACGGATTCTTTATCCGATTGAATTTTTATCAATGAAGCATATCCGAGAATGATGCCCATAATGTTGTTAAAATTATGCGCAATGCCCGTGATAAGTGTTGCAATGCCCTCGAGTTTTTGCGCCTGAATTAGCGAGTGCTCCAACTTTTTTCGCTCCGTAATATCGCGCGTATTAAGTATGATGCCACTTGTTGCATTATTGTCAGAAAAAGAATTGCTTACCGCTTCCAGAGTCAGCCAGCTTCCCTCTTTACTTTGGATATGAATTTCAATGGTCCTTGGCAGATTGAGCAATGCAGAATCTTTTTGAAAAATTTTCTGTAACTCTTTTCTATCCTCCGAGTGAATTGTATCCAGCAGATTTTTTTTTACTAATTCATTTTCTTCGTAGCCAAGAATATTTTTCACCGAAGGGCTGACATATTGCACAACGCCATCCAGCGTAAGTATCATTATCATATCCGAACTGTTCTGAATCAATGTGCGGAATTTTAATTCACTTTGTGCAATAATTTTTCGTGCGCGTTCTGTTTCTTTTAACGCTTGTTCTGTTTTTTGTTTTTGCGCGCTCACATCCTTCGTGCGCACTTCGACAAGTTTCATCAATTCTTCTTCACGAAACTGAATTTTTTTCAATCTCTTGCTGTACATATTTGAACCAAGTAACAATACTCCAATAACACAGAGAAGAGCAAACAACGGCGTTTGATAAAAATGCGGATGAAGTTCGAAAGCAAAAGCCGCAGACTGCTTGCTCCATATTCCATCGCTGTTGCTTCCAAGAACAGTAAAACGATATTTTCCTGGCGGTAAACTTGTATAAAAAGCCAGATTTCTATTGCCAGCATTTATCCAATCGTTGTCGTATCCTTCCAGTTTGTATTTGAATTGCACACGTTGCGGCGCGGCATAACTTAGCGCCGCGTAATGAAATTCAAACTTTTCTGCACCCGGCGTAAATTCATTTTGCTCGTGCAAAATTTCTTTTCCATCCACGAATATTTCTTCTATTACTATCGGAGGAATTTGTTCATTGCGCTGTATGTTTTGCGGGTCAATTACCGCAACACCTTTTATAGTCGGAAACCACAGTTTTCCATCAGCAGTTTTACATCCCGATGGCTGACGGCGACCATTACATTCACTGCTTTTCATTCCATCTTCTTTTCCAAAAGAAACACATTGCAGAGTAGAAATTATTTTTCTGTCAAATTCATCTATCTGTATTTTGCTGACGCAGAAAATTCCCTTATTGCTACTCATCCACAAATTTTTGTTTGCATCTTCTTCTATGTGAAATACAACATTATCAAAAAGTCCCTGTGCATGAGTGTATGAAGTAAATGAGCCGTTTGCGTATTTACACAAGCCATTGCCATCAGTGCCTATCCAAAGCGTAGAATCACTGTCCTCGTAGAGCGCAGTAATATTGTTGCCAATATATTTTTTATCATTCCGCAGCGGAAAGAATTTTCCGTTGCGGTAAACCGATATTCCTCCTCCTGCAGTTCCGAAAAGAATTTCACCTTTTTTATTTTGTAAAATTACATTAATAGAGTTGTGCGTTAGTCCGGAATCTGTTGTGTAATTTGTAATGGTCTCTCCGCTGATTTTACTGACGCCTTTGTACATTGTTCCAATCCAAAGATTTCCATCGCTGTCGCAATATTGCGAGAGAATTATATTTTCTGCAAGTCCGTCCGCATAAGTTATTGAAGAAAATTTTCCGTTTTCATAACGCGCAAGCCCGCCGCCATATGTTCCTATCCAGATGTTGCCATTTTTATCTTCTGCTATTGAGGAAATAATGTCGCTTTGCAATCCATCTTTTTTGCTAAAAACTTTTACAACGCCATCGCGCATTTTATTTAGTCCGCCTCCGTATGTTCCTATCCACAAATTATTTTTTGAATCACCAAAGACAGTTAAAACGAAATCATCCGAAAGACCATCATGTGTTGTGTACGTTGTAAATTTTCCATCTTTCAATCTCATAAGTCCTCCGCTGTATGTACCGAGCCAAAGATTTCCTTCGCGGTCTTCATACATTGATTTTATGAAATTATCCGTCAGCCCGTCTTTTTTTGTGAAGAATAAAAACTTACCATTGCTGTAACGCGCAATTCCCTCGCCTGCCGTTCCCATCCATAATTCACCAAAAGATGTTTCACAAAGAGAAAGAATGCCATTGTTTTCCCAAAGAGAATTTTCATATAAAATTTCCGCAACACCGTTCTGAAATAAAATTACTCCGCGTTCTGTGCCGATAAATAACGAGCCATCGTTTCGTTCTGCAATAGCGTAGATTTTTTTATCAGATAAAATTTTGGTACAAGTTTCGTTAGTAAATAGAAACAAGCCATCGTTGCAGCCAATAAAAATACTTCCGGTGGAATTTTTTTTTAAAATTCCTGCTGATGAAAATTGTAGGTTTCCAAATGTAACGGGAGAAATTTTTCCGTTTGCAAATTGACACAATCCGCTATTTGTCGCAATGAGAAGATTATTTTTTTCATCTTCACAAAATGAATGGACAATATCGCCCGGCAATCCATCCTTTTTTGTATAGGAGAAAAATTTTCCTTTTGCATATTGAACAATGCCGCCTCCATTGGTACCAAACCACAGTGTGTTGTTGTGGTCTTCATAAATTGTCCAGATATAATTATTTAAAATGCCAACAGTATTATATGAATCGAATACGCGAAACGCGCTCCCGCTGAATCGAACAATTCCCTCCTGCGTCGCAAGCCAAATGTACCCATCGTTGCTTTGATAAATACAGTTGATAGAATTTTGCGGCAAACCGTTTTCAATTGTCCATACATCGAGATTATATTGCGCAAAGGATTTTTGCGAATGCAATGCAGACGGTTTTTGTCCGGAAGTTGCTTCTACAAAAAATCCGAATTGCAACACGATAGCAAAAAACCACAACAAGAGTGAGTGGTGGAGTGTTAAAATATATTTTTCAGACCGAAACATTCAATATTAATAATTACACGAATACTATGTATTTCATAAAAAACTTTAAAATTTCTCTAAAAATGGCTAATTGCCCTATTTCCACTTTTGGGAATGGGGTGGTGTCAGTTGTGAGTTGAGAATTTTAAAAAACTTATCTTCCTTTTTATTAACCTTAATAGAAAAAGTACCACAATATTACAACCTTATTACCATTTCAACAGGTAATAAGGTTGTGGTTGTGCCATTTTTCGTTTTCTATTAAGGTTATATTCAAAAATAATGTTCTCATTTCATCAACTCACAACTGACACTACCGGGAATGGTATGCTAAGAACTATTTGCCCATATATTGATTTCTGTATTGCCATAAATCAGACTTTTCTCACTTTGCGTACCCTTGTGATTTCCTTTGTGAACCTTTGCGGTTATATGCGGTTTTTCTTAAACGCAGGGTTACGCAAAGGAAATACTCTAAAAAATTCTAAAATCTTCGCCGCGGCGAACTTCTAAAATCTAAAATACCCATCTACTCAATTTCTTCACTGCTCCAAAGTTCTTTATTTCAGCAACAGCATTTTTTTTGTTTGTGTGAAATTGTTCACTGTTAGCGATGAAAAATAAATCCCACTTGGCAGATTTTCTGCATTCCATTTTTTTTCATAATTGCCAGCGTGTATAGTTTCATTATCAATGAGCGTTGCAACTTCTCTACCGAGAACATCAAATATCTTCAATGTTACATTCCCAATAGCCAACAGCGAAAAGCCAATAGTCGTTTGCGGGTTAAATGGGTTAGGATAATTTTGTTGCAGTGAAAATGCAATTGGCATTGTCTGTTCATCTGCAACACCCACGACACCATCGGGCATTTTTCTTTCCCACGCGCCAAGCCCGTGAGTAAATGCGCGAAGAGTTCTATTGGAGCGCGAAACAGAGACATCCATAACAATCGCCGGCGGCATTCCATCTAAAAATTCATTCCACGAATTTCCACCGTCAGTGGAAAGATACACACCTATATCATTGCCGATATAAATATTATCAGGAAAGTTCGGGTCAATGACAACAGCATTTGTAGGAACATTCGGAAGCGCGCCTGAATCGCAATCAATCCACGATGTGCCGCTGTTTGTTGTTCGATACACATGCGAAGTATCGTATCCGCCGAACACAACAAACGCGCGCTGCGGATTATTTTCATCAAGCGCAATATCCATCGGGTAGCGATTGGGAAGTTCTGCGTACACGCGCGGCGAATCCTGTGCAATCCAACGTGTTATTTTTTTCCAAAGAGTTCCACCGTTTTCAGTTTTAAAAAGTCCTGCGCGGCGAATAGTAGGAAGTGTGCCTGCGAAAATGGTATCTGCTTTATATGTAGAAACAGCAAGCGAGAGAACAGCATTGCCATCCAGTGAATCTGCGGGAAACGGAGTCCAATTCGCGCCTTCGTCAGTGGATTTTGAAATAACATCTTCGCCAGCAATAATAACTTTTGAATATCCCGTAGAATCATCGCTCCACATGGGGGGAACAATATACGGCGCAACAAAATTTGCAAAACTTCCTATACCGCCATAGACGTAACTCCATTCACCAAAACTGTGTTCGTAGCTTCTGTAAATGGCAAGATATTGTGCAGAGCCATACACAATGGAATCATTCTTTGCATCAATTGCCGTCCAGCATCCATCGCCGCCAACAACACGATTCCACGCGCCATCTTCGCGACCAATATAAAATGCCGTTGCATTATCCTGCATACCTCCCGATGCAAAAAGAGAATCAGTATAAGAATTTGCGCTTCCGTTGTAAAACTGTTGCGAATGATAACCGCCATTTCTTCCTGCAAATGTTTCGCCGAAATCCATCGTAACAAATACGCCGCCATCATTACCGAAATACACGGTATTGGGAAATTGCGGATGAATTGCAAATGCATGGTGGTCAGCATGCGAATAATCAGAAGGTCCTTCCGGTTCGCCCGTCGGAACAACGCCAAAATACCACGCGCTCCAATCAGATTTTTTCGTTAATGTTCTTCCGCCGTTCTGCGATTTAAAAACATCAACTCCTGCGCACAAAATTTTTGAAGTATCTGCCTGATTCACAACAACGAGGTGAGAAAACCATCCTTGATACGAAGCATAATTTTGACTATTGACCTGAACCCACGAATCGCCATTATTTATTGAACGAAATAAACCTTTCCCCGAAACGCTATCTGCAACATCTGCATACACAACATTCGGAGAAGTATTGTAAAAGGAAAGTAACGTTTTTCCCGAAAAATTCGGAAGACCATTGAGCCGCGAAAATGTTTCTCCGCCATCATACGAACGATACACGCCGGAATTAGGACTTCCCAAATTGCCACACGAAACAAATAATGTTTCGGGATACAACGGATTAATTGCAATATCTGTCGCCATTACAACATCATGAATGATACTCCACGAACTTCCTTTGTTGGTGGATTTATATGTTCCTTCTGTTGTTGCAGCATAGACAATATTCGAATTGAAAGGATGAAATGCAACATCCTGCACACCGCGACGTTGATTTCTGCTCCAGTTCAATGGATGTGTCCACGATGTGCCGCCGTTTGTGGTTTTCAAAATACCAATGCCGTAACTTCCGCGCGTAGTTCTCCATCCAAACCCACCAAGCGCTTTTTGGTAACCGTACACTTCTCCTGTTCCAATGAGAATTGTGTTTGTATCCGTCGGGTCAATTGCAATTGCGCCAACTCCCAGCACGGGATAATAATTTCCTGCGGAATTTTTTACAGGCACATAATTCCAGGCTGTAATTCCTTCGCCCTTAGTGTATGTTCGCCAAAGTCCGCCGCTTGCAGAACCAGCATAAATAGTTGAAGGATTTATCGGATTCAATGCAATCGAAATAGTTCTGCCTCCGAAATTTTTTGGTCCGATGCTTTTCCATACATCGGTAGAAAATTTTTGAGGAGAATTTTTTCGCAAATGCAGTCGGGAAAAATCAAGTGCGTCAGCATACCCGATATCGGGAATGTCATTGTTCGGATATGCTCGAGAGCGCATCCAGAATTCCAGCGCATCATTTGCGGCAAGATGGCGCTCTTCGCTTTCAAAATATTTTGGAGAAAGCCGTGTATGCCGTTCTTTTTTTTCAGCAGAAAAAAAGAAGGCAAGAAGAAAAAAGAAGAGAGCCGTTGTTATTGATAGTTTCGTTTTCATTTTTTTGGAAAAAATTGGAGGGTGTTATAAAATTTCTTTGATGCGTTCAGCAGGACGAGCAAGAATTGCAATTGCGCCTTTTTCTGCAATCGGACGTTGAAGCAATTCGGGATTGGTAATCATATATTGTATCAATTCATCATCGGTGAAATGTTCGTCTTCAAGATGAAGTTCTTTGTAAATATTTTCTTTTGTGCGCAATAATTCAAGCGGTGTCATTTTCATTTTTTTCAGAAGCGAACGGATTTTCGTTTCTGTCAGCGGTTCGGTGTAATAATTCACCACTTTAAAATCAACGCCGCTCTCTTTTAAAATATTGTACACTTGTCTGCACGTTGAACAGGTCGGCTTTTGATAAATGGTAATGTTCATTTTGAAAAAAAATCAAAATTACATTTTCTCACTCAAAAAATACGGAAGCATTTTTCTCCATGTCGGCCAGTCGTGCGTCATATCGTGTCCCCACACTTGCAAATCGTGCGGAATATTTTTTGATGAAAGTATTTCAGATAGTTTTTGCGATGCAGAGGGGTCTTCATACGCACCTTGTCCTGTGGCAATAATAATTTTTTTGTTGCGCATCTGCGAAAGAATTGTTTCATCATTTAATTCCGGGAGAAAATCCGATGGCGAATTAAAATAGCAATGGTCATCGTAATATCCTTTGCTGTACGCGCTTAAAGAATACACGCCGCTCATTGCAATTACTCCGGCGAATGCATCGGGCTGTCGGAAAAACATATTTGCAGAATGTAATGCTCCGAGTGATGCGCCGGTGGTAACAATAGAAATTTTTTCTCCGCATTGATTGTGGATAAACGGCACGACTTCATTCATTACATATTCATTGTACTGCTGATGACGAAGAGATTTTTGTTCTCCGGAAAGTTCATCATTGAGCCAACTCTCTTTGTTGATGCTGTTAATGGAAAATACTTTGCATTTCCCGCTTTCAATTATCGGTGCAATTTCATCGAGCAATTGAAATCGCTCGTATTCAAGATAATCCGCGCCCGCAGTGGGAAACATTAACAACGCAAAGCCATCGTGTCCGTAGATAACGGCTTCCATATCTTTGCTGAGGTTTGGGCTGTACCATTTTTTCAGTTCTTTATTCATAAAAATTCAGGTGATGTGTGGTGACAAAATTTGTGGTGTAAAAATACCGAAACTCTTTTGCAGTAAAAATAAAATCGGGTAACACTTTTTTTGAGAATACTTCAATTATTTACTTCAATAAATATTCTTCAAAAAACATCGTCATTGCATTTGTAAAATAATCTCTGTTCGATTTTTTCTGAAATCCGTGCCCTTCATCTTTTGCAAGCAAGTACCACACGGTATTTTTATTTTTGCGCACCGTTTGAACCATTTGCTCCGCTTCGGTATAAGGGACACGAGGGTCATTCAAACCCTGTACAACAAAGAGGGGCTTCGTAATTTTGTGCGCATTTGTGGTTGGCGAAATTGCCTGCTGATATTTCCGCATAGACGAATCACGTTCATCGCCATATTCCACTCGCCGTAAATTGCGTCTGTATTCCTGCGTACTTTCTAAAAATGTAACAAAATTACTTATCCCGACGACATCAACACCGCAACGCAAACGGTCGTTAAAATTAAACATTGAGGAAAGCACCATATAGCCGCCGTATGAACCACCGTACACTGCAACACGCTCTTTGTCTAAATCATCTTGTGCGGCAATCCAATCTAAAAGTTTTCCGATATCCTGTACCGATTCTTCGCGCTTGAATCCATTATCGAGCGAAACGTACGTTTTTCCGTATCCTGTTGAGCCGCGCACATTGGGAAAGATAACGGCGCATCCAAGTTCAATCGCCCAATATTGCGCAAGCGAAGAAAAAGTGGGTAACGATTGCCCTTCTGGTCCACCATGAATCGAAATAATTACAGGAATTTTTTTTCCGCTTTTAGTTTTCGGCTTGTAAATAAATGCAGGAACCATTCTTTGCTTTCCTTTTTCTGTATCAAATGTCGGGTACGTCATCAGGTCGCATTTTATAAAATTATCTGTATTCAGTCCTCCAACTTCACTCACTGTCCAGCGTTCAAATTTTTTCGTTTCAAAGTTCATTGTATAAACATCACCCGGAGTCTGAGGCGTATTAATCGTCATTGCGATTTGTTTATCATCGGGTGAAAATCCTAATCCGCCAATTACTCCGTAAGGCGTTCCTTCAATGAGTGAATATTTTTGTGTTGCCGTATTCATTTCGTACAATTTACTGATACCGCCTTCATTAACAATAAGCGCTATTTTTTTTCCATTATGTGAAAGTTGAAAACTGCGGACATCCCACATTAATGCGGAAGTCAGCGTCGTTTTCTTTTTCGATTTCAAATCGAGATACATCAATTGTTGAAACTCACCATTTTCATCTGACGTATAATAGATACCTTTTCCATCTTTGCTCCATTGCGCACCATCGTACGCCATTTTCTGTTCAGGATTTATTTGTTCTTTTGTTCCGTGCGTAATATCAACGAGAAATAAATACGATTCTGTAACGGATACTTCTTGTTGCACAATAAGTTTCTTATCATCAGGAGACCAATCCAGCACGCCCCACGACCCGCTTACCTCGAGCGTAAGTTTCGCGCTTGCAGGGTCATCAGGATTCATCGTATAAATATCGGTGTCCTTTCCATTGCGTTTTGTAGAAGAAAAAGCTACCTGCGTTCCGCTGTTGTTCCAAAGAAAACCGGTGTTTCGCGATTTGCCATCGGTGATCAATTGGTATTTTCCGGTGCGCATATCAAACGAATACAGTTGAAAAAATTCGCCGCCGCCATTATCCATTGAAAATACAAACTGCCGTGTTTCTTTTTTCGGAGAAAATGCACCGCCGCCGGCAGGTTCTTTAAAAAATGTAATCTGTTGCCGCGCACCTTTCGGCTGTTCGAGAAAATGAATTTGATTTGTTTCGCCGAATCGTGTGGAAACCAACATTCCTTTTCCCGTTGGTTCCCAATCCAGAAAACTTGCTGCGCGTACGTTTTGATACTGATTCATTCGTTCAATAATTCGCTGTGGAATTTCAGGCATATCTTCCATTACAAGATTGCCGCTCTCTTTTCTTTCTTGCGAAAAAAGATTTGGAGAAATGATAAATAGAAAAAATGCGATTAATATTATGCGTAATTTCATAAAGGAGTAGTGAGAATAATGTGGTAGTAAATTTATTTTATCAAAATCATTTTCTTTATTGCAGCAGACGAACCGATGCTCAATTTGTATATATACACGCCGCTTTCCATTTCATTTCCGTCAAATTCTGTTTCGTGTATTCCTGCATTTATAAATTTGTTGTCAATCAATGCAACTATTTCCTCGCCGAGAAGCGTGTACACCTTCAATGTTACATTACCTGCCTCCAGCAATGAAAAATCAATAGACGTTTTTGGGTTAAATGGATTGGGATAATTTTGCAGCAACAAAAAATGTGCAGGAGCGGCTCGTTCTTCTACTGTTGTGAGAGGAACTACTGTTATGATTTTATTTTCTGCATAATTCCATTGGTCGCCGCTTGGCTGTCCGTTACCGTTTACGCTGTTTCCTGTAGCAAAAATAGTTTGCGTTCCCGCCGTTGCAGGCGCTTTGTACGAAAACTGAAACGTAAGATTGCCGCCGGAAAAACTTGCGGGCGCATTATGTGTCAGTTCGCCGCTCGCATTATCTTTTTTCAGCGTGGCAGAAATTTGTGTTAATGTGCCGGAAGAAGTTGCAATGTTCGTTCCCCCTTTGACAGCGGGACCGCCCATTATCATTACGGAATAATTCGCCGTTTGTCCGACGGTAATTGTATCAGGCCCCATAATCATAACGGAAACTCCCACGGTTGCTGTATTGCCGTGACAATTGTTTCCATTGCATCCGGCATTAAATTTTTTCGTGCGTCCGGTAATTCCCGATGAGCGGGCGGATGCAATTTGTGCGCTAAACAAAACTATTAGTACAAGCGAAACAATAGTTTTGATAAGTTGTTTAAAATGGTATTTCATTTATAAGTTATGTAGTGAATAGGATAGCTATAAAAAGCGGTTGCAAAGTAAAATTTTTTTTCAATACAGACAAGTATTGTGTTCGTTAACTGAATGAAAAAAGAGGGATTTATTTCGTTTCGGATAGTTTCCGTTTGCAGTATTTGCCTATTTTGGTATTAGGGTATTTGTTGCGCAGTTCTTCCAACACATTTTTTTTTCCCTGCTCTATAAAGAAACTTAAATTGTTGGAAAACTCTTTTACGGCACCACCATTATTGGGATGATTATTCGCAAATTCAATCACCAAATTAAATGACTTCTGCTTATTACGAAGTTCTGAATAAGTTGAAAAAATTAAGCGACTATAAATTTGTGGTCGGTACACGCTCCAATTGTATTTTGTCAGAATTTTATCAAATAATTCAATACTTTTTTTTTCTGGGCTTCCTAATTCATGTTTATAGAGTTGTTCTGCATTGCTGAGTTCCTGTAAAACTATTCCTTCTTTTATTGAAGGTGTTGTTACAGTAACAGAAACACTATTGGAATACAGTGTATCAAAGCCGGTGTATGTCCATACCTGCACAGAATACTTTCCCTCTGTCAGATAGTGTTCTGTCTTAAGAAATGGCTCTGCTCTTTTAATTCCGCTATTGCAAAAGTAATCAAGAATATTAAAACATTCTGTCAATGTGTCTTGAGGAACTATTTTTATTTTTTTATCACCGAAAATATCGGTAATTGATTCATTTGTGGGAAGGAGGATTTTTCCTGCATTATCTTTAACGATAAAATGAACACCTGCAACAGATTCATCAAGTATCAATGGCTGAACTTCCTGTATCCGATTGCTGGTATTGCAAACTGAAACTTGTGTCCAGATACTTTGCGACCGTAAATAATGCGTTGTATCTAAACTCAGTTTCAATTCTAAATCTCTTGAAAATATCGCACCGTAAAAAAGTACGACAGCAAAGAGTAATTTCACTAATGAATTCAGCATGACGAAAATTATTTTTCTTTTTTAAATCTTCACCGTTTTAAAAATATTCCTTCAAAAATTTTGCGCACTCATTCGCTGATGAATGTTGCAAAACGTAATCAGTAATTTTCCCTTCGCCGAAAAAGCCGGTTTCATTTTCAAAAAGTTGCACTATGGGATTCCAGAAATTTCCGAGAAGAATGATTGGTTTTTCTTCCATCAATTTCTTGTGTTCAAGTTCCCACACCGTAGCAAATTCAAGCAGTGTGCCCGTGCCGCCGGGAAGAATAATGTATGCGTCGCCTGTTTCAACAAGTTTCAACATTCGTTCAATGAGGGAATTTTTTACAATAACTTCATCAAGAAATTCATTGTGCGCTCGCGAAAAAGTTGCAACTGTAACGCCGATTGTTGCTCCACCATTATCTTTTGCGCCTTTTGCAGATGCCTCCATAATGCCTCCATAGCCGCCGTTACAAATTGTAAAATTATTTTTTGCAAGCGCGCAACCAAGCTGATATGCTGTTTCATATTCTTCCGATGCGGGGAGCACACGCGCATTTCCGAAAACCGTAATTATTTTTTTCTGATATTTTTTCATTCAATTTACTCTAAACTCATCGCTCCCTGCTCTCCGCTAATTCAAAAACTCCCACGTAACGCCAATCCGCAAATTTCTATCCGGCATCGGATAGAACGGAACAATATAGTATTGCGTATCGAAAAGATTTTCCCATGCAAAATGCACAATCGCATCGCCAATGTGCGCGAAGAAAAGAAAATCCACCGTGCCATTTTGGTATTGTTCATCAATAATCCATTGCGCTACACCCGGAAATGGCGGAACGTAAAAGTTTTCAAATAGAAAATACTTGCTTTTCAAACCGAATTGTAATTCAAGATTATTATTAAAATAATTATCACGGAATTGCAACTCTGTTGCGCCGGAAATTTTTGCTTTTTGCAGCAAGTATTCTCCTCCCATTTGTGCCGATGATTGTGCCCAAAATTTTCCCATCCGATAGTGTACAAAAATATTCGGGGAAAAGTTCTCGTACAGTTTTTGGTTGCTCCAGAAATACATTATGTACTTGAATGAGAAGCCGGCGGAAAATTTCCGAAGAGAGGAAGTGCAAAATCCTGCATTGAGAATATCATACGCGCCATCAGGCATGTTTCCATTTATAAATTGCAACAGCGTCGGAAACTGATATGACTTTCGCTGATAGCCCAAAAATAATTCATCGCGCTGATGTGTGTAAAAATTTATTTGCACTCCCGACGACAATCTGTTTCTTTGCAAATAGTTTTCATCTTTTCCAAATATATGCGCGTGTATATTTTCGGAAAACAGGAACGTTGCATTTGCAAAAATTGAAAAATAATTTTCTTCCATTGTACGCAACGTATCGCTGATATTTGCAAATCGCTTCTCGGCATTTGTTCCCACGTCAAAAGAAACATTACCGTAATGCAATTGCTGACGGAGAAAAACACCGCTCCACGCGCTGCGATAATCATTTTTAATTTTCTGCAATGCAATATTCTGCACAGAAAATTCCCGTTGCATTGAAGAGGTGTATAATACAAAAGAAGTCATTGAAAGCGAATCATCAAAAAAAAATCCTTCGCCGTTCAATGTCCAATCCCACCGCAGAATATTTTGCCGCGCAACATTATCCACAACGATTGCAAAGTTCGGGTCAAAAATATCTTCGGATACATCAGGATTAATGCCGTGAAATAATCCTGTTTTTTGCTTTGTGTATAATTGGGAAATTTGAAGATTGAGTTTTTCGGAAACATTCCATCGTAATTTTGAACGCACGTTCCATTCATCATCAAAAGTATTTTCAAATCGTCCGTCCGTACTGCGTCGCTGCACTCCAAAATTCAAATTCATATTCCGTAAAATATTTTGTGCAAACACGCCATCAAACAATCCCTCTTCGTACGCGCCTTCGCTGTAAAAAATTCTTGTGTACGGTCTCTTTGCATCGTATGATTTGGAAATAATATTGATTGCGGCGGCGTTGGCATTCATTCCCGCCAAAAAAGAGCGCGGCGATTGAATGTATTCGATGCGCTCGAGCATTTCCGTCGGAAATAAATGAATATCGTATTGCCCCGTCAATGGTTCATTCATCGGGCGACCATCGAAAAAAAATCCGATTGTTGTAGCATCCATTGCATTCAGTGAAATTAAATGCGGCTGACCTGCGCTCCCTAAATCATAGAGAAAAAATCCGGGGGTTTCTTCAAGAAAATTTCCGATGTGGCGATAATCTTTCCAGAGAAATCCTTGTGAAGAAACTGTCGTTGATGCGCGTAATAATGAACCGAGAGAAGAAGATGAAAAAAATTTTGCCGAATCTTTTTTTTCTTGCAGTGAATCAATTGCAATACTGCGCAACGAATCTGTTTGCGAAAAAGCAAGCGAAGGCAGAAGTGCGACAATGATGTAAACTATTCGTTGCGAAAATTGATTCATAAATTTTTTTGGCGGGAAAATATAGCAAGAAAAATTTTCCCGAAAGAGAATTTGTTTGTGCTGTGCGTAAAAAAAAATATGCCGGAACTAATCACGCTCATCATCGCTTTTCAATTGTACGCCAAAAGATAATTCGGGTTGAGCATTACTTTCTGAAATGAGTGCAGTATGCAGGGATGAGTTTGGAAAGGAGAACTGAATTCCAATGACAAGTAAAGACGATGATGCATTGTACTTTTCGTGATATGCAAAAAGACACGTTAGAGATTTTGTAGCGCGGATTTTTACTCCGCTTTGCAGCGAATACTGTTCGATGGGGGAGTTTCTTTTTCCTGACCAATCAAGAAATACCGTTGCAGGAAACGGAGAAGGAGAAAAACCAATTCCGAACGTTTGTGTTGATGGAAATAATTTATCTGGCTCGTTAAAATTTTTCAGGACATAAGCGAAGGAAAGAAAATGTTGCGGACGGTAAATACATCCGAAATTTTGTAGTGTGGCTTCTTTATCTTCATACACAAAATAATCTGTGTTGTATCCCAATGCAAATTTATCTGAACCGGCGCCGAAACCAAATCCGTATAAATGCGCGCTTTTCTTTTTTTCGTCATCAAGTGCGCTCCGGAAATTTGCACCGAAACTCATAAAGAGAAACGGAGATTGCACATAAAAATTCTGTTCAGAAAATTCTCCATCAGTGATAAGTGTGTTGTACCATAGATTTGTCGCATGATAAAATCCAAGCACGGCAGGATTTTCTGCAATTCCCTGTGCGCCGTTGATTTCTGTTGAGAATTGCGTTGCTGACAGCGAAGAATTATTCACGCCAGTAAATGTCGGTTGCGTGAAGGAAACTGAAGCGGATAGTAGTATGAATAGGACTGAAAGAAAATACCTCATCGTTTTGTGTGCATTTATTTCAGGAGAATAGAAATTCCGCGAAACGGTGCTCCGCTATACGATGTTTCTCCTTCGTATTCACTTTTATAAAAGGAAGCGTAATTGTACTGAATATCAATATGGTGCAGCAGAAAATTCAAAGAAGGAGAATCGGTAAAAATATCCGGTTCCGCTGCTTCGATATATTTTACGATTCCGCCAAGTTGCACACCAACGCCGAGGGAAGAAATTGTATTCCTCCATAATACAAATGAGCCTCCGCGTATGTGAAATGCTTCTCCAAGATTTATTTGCCATCCTTTGCGAAGAATGTTGTCTTCGTTTTGTTTTCCGAGAATTAAATTATTGTAAATTTTAATGTCATCTAAATAGTCGCGGCTGTAAGTTCCTTGACCGCTGAAATCATCAACTTCGCGAATAAGAAGAAACGATATTATTTTCCAGTGTGCAGATTGGAATCCGATTTCCCATCCCAAGCCGAGCGTATTTTTATCGTCGTATAAGTCGTATAAAGTGGGATTGATACCGCTTACCGTTTGATGAACAAATCCTGTTGTTGCGTTGAAGAAAAATTCTGTATGTTCATTCAGAGACAAATCTGTGTTCAATGCCTTTGCAATAAAGTGAGAAACAGGAATTTCGAGAACAATACCCAAATTATTTGCGAAATTAATTTTTTTTTCAAATGAATAAGTAAAATAATTTCTCGTTTTCTGCTCAATGTATGTCCAGCCGATGCCGCCTTGTATTCCCAAATCAAAACCTATTCCAACGGTCATTAAACTATTTTTTTCATATACATCAAAAAATCTGCTCATATCCCAATATGTTCTTGCATATTCCATCCCAATGCTCAGTGGAGGCAGTGATGGATAGTATTTCTGCAAATTCATTCCCACACTGTATGTTGCAGATTGATAATATTCTTTTTCTTCGGGTATGTAATAGCCAAACGCGCCGTTGTTTTGCAAACTCATTGCGCCAAGTTGCGCAGGATTTGACATTGTAGAAAACGGGTCGTCAGAAATAAATGATGAAGAAATTCCTCCCATTCCATTGCCTGCCGGTGATATAGGCATCAACGCACTCCATTGAGCAAAGGTATGTGATACCGAAAAAAGAATTACTGCGAAAAATAATTTGAACATTGGGCACTGCGAATTATTTGATGATAAAATTTACTGATTGAAAAAGTGTGCCTGCAATAGGAGAAAAATCATACCTGTCGCTTGCTTCATACGAGGCATAATTATACTGCACATCAAAATGCTGAGTGAAAAAATCATAAGAAGACGACTCCGCCGGAGTTGAAGAAAGCGCAGGTGATAAAAATTGAAAAATTCGCTGCAAGGAAAAACCAAATCCGGTGGTGTTGTAGCGCAGCCCTCGCGCATTGACAGACCCGCCGCGAAGAAAAACAGCATCAGCAATATTTATCTGCCAGCCCTTGCGCAAATAAATACCGCCGCCATATTTTCCGGCAATGAGATTATTGTATGGCTGAATATCACCAAAACCAGTTTGATATTTCATTCTGTAAATTTCATACTCATCTTGATATCTACGCACGAGAATATCTTCTGCCTGCCGTGAGAGTGTGAATGAGAGAATATTTTTTCGTACAGAATTATGCAGCATTGTTACGCCAATTTCCCAACTTGCGCCAAGAGTTGCGAGATGAGGCAGTGGGTCTGCTTGTGCTTGGTCTATGTACGATATTTTACCTCCAATGTTACTTCGAACTGCGCCGATTGTCATATTCAATGTCGGAAGCAATTTTTTCGTTTCTTTTTCTTCTTGTGAAATAAATAGTTCTGCAAGCGGAACCTGAACGATTCCGCCAATATCTATTGCCGTTTGCCTGCCTTCCGATTGTACAGCCGAATCTCCCGATATCCACCCGCCAAGCGATGAAAGAATATTTTTCTGCGTTAATCCGATTCCTCCTTTAATAAAATAATCAAAACCAACACCCATTGTATATTGCTCGGATTGCTCAAATGCATAAAACGTATCAATCGGCTCCGGAGAATCGGGACCTGTTACAATAAAATTTCCGAGACTGATAAAAATTTTAGAATAGCCAAAACCAATACTGATCGGCACAGACGACGGCGCAATTTTATTGAAATTTATTCCATAATTTACCGCATGCACATTGTACCACAAATCACCAAAATGAAATCCGGGCAGCCAATCAACTTTTGGCGTGTAAAAATTTGCAGAGAAATAATTTTGTAAACTTCCGTACCCGATTTGTCCCGGGTTTGCGATTGATGCAGTAGGATTTGCTGAAAGAATACTTGCCGCAATTCCTCCCATTCCATTGCCTTCGGGAGAGGATGTGATTAATAAAAAAGGTACGGCGGTTTCTCCCTGTGCAAATATTTGCACAGGATACAGAGTGCATAAAAGGAAGAAGAAGAGAAAGTGTTTCATAAATTTTTAGAAAAAAAGAAAATTGCAATAATTACATCTCTGCGTTTTCACCCGGCTGTACGATAAGGGTTTGAATGTTTGTTTGTAGTAATTTCTCTGCAAAACTATTTGCATCCGCTTTGATAAAACCAAATGTATTATAGTGGACAGGAATTACTTTTTTTGCTTTTATCCATTGTGCACAGAGAACGGCATCATCAATTCCCATTGTAAAATTATCACCGATGGGAAGAATTGCAACATCCACAGAGCCGTATTGCTCGCCAATAATTTTCATATCGTATGTTAGCGCTGTATCACCTGCGAAGTAAATTGTTTTTCCTTCTGCAAAAATTAAAAATCCGACAGGATTGCCTCCGTACGTCCCATCCGGAAAAGCGGAACTATGCAGAGCGGGAGTCATTTTTACTTTGCCAAAAGGAAAATTCCACGCGCCGCCGGTATTCATCGGATGCGCATTTTGTATTCCTTTCTTTGTTACATAATCATAAATTTCCCACACGCCGACAACGGTTGCATTGCAGCGCTGTGAAATTGCAATGGTATCCCCCAAATGGTCGCTGTGCGCGTGTGAAAGAAAAATATAGTGCGGAGAAACATCTGTTGCTTTCACTGTCGCCAGCGGATTGCCGGTAAAGAACGGGTCGAAAAGAAGAATATGCTTTTCAATTTCCAGTTGAAATGCAGAGTGTCCAAAATATGTGAAGCGTATCATAAAATATGTTTAAGACATGGTAAGTTTATTGTTGAAAAATTTATTTGATGTAATACGATAACAAATATGCCGTAGTGGAAAGTGATTTAATCATTCAATCGTTTGATTTCAACAGCGATTTCTTTTATCACATCAGCATTTGCAATTTTATCGTCAACGCTGAACACAACGAAAACATTTCCTCCAAACTTTTTTGTGAAGTTGTCAAAACTGTTTTTCATTCTTTCGGTCGCTGAATAATTTCCAAAGTTTGCTTTTGCCGTTACAGGTTTGATTTGAATGCCAAATGCTTTTTTACCAATTATTGCAAAGAAATCAATATCGCAACATAAATCTGCATCATGTTCTGCTTCAAAACTATCAAAGGTTACTTTAGGAAATAAATTCCTAATCGTTGTTATGATTGGCATAAATTAGTGGATTGTTTTTACAAAGACTGAAATTGAGAACTATTATCTGATTCTCTTTACTTTTGTCATTATTCTATTATCTTTCTGTTTCAATATTTGATTACCTTACAATAGTATTTTTTTTGTGGGTGGCTTTTAGATTTCATCTCCTTTCAATAAATAGTAACCAATAACATTTAAATTTTTACGATAATATTCTATGTCTTGCAGTTTAACTTGATTCAACTGCTTCATCTTGGTCATAATACTACCATCTTCAAGTTTTAATACTTGCACACCTTTTGTGGGTCTGCTTTCAACTGGATTTATTTGATTTGTGTTGAACAACACAACTTTGTTTTTATTACTCAGAGCGACTAAGTCAATGTCGTTTTCAATATGCTCAATGAAAATCAATTTTGATTCATCATTAAAAGCATTTTTAAGTTTCTTTCGGTTATGTTCAGTTTGAAAACTAGTCATCAATACTTTACCAACCCTTCCATTTTCAAATGCAACAATCAAATAACCTGAATAGCTTTTTGTTCCAGTCATATAAATAGGTTTTTCATCCGGTTCGAAATCAATTTTATTCATTACTTCTAATCTGTCATTGATTTCTCTTTTCTGAACCTTGTATACATTGCAAGCGGTTGTAAATACTAAAACCTCTGAAAAATAATGATCATTTGGGTAATTAATATTTGATTTTATTGAGGATGAAATATTTTCTGTAATATCCAATGTAGAGTGATTTTTTTTTCTAAACAAATCAGAATCGTCAGTTTTTTTACTACTGATAACGGTATGTTTTTTTACTATAGGCTGAATTGTTTCAACATCCTCAATATTGACTTTTTTTTGTACGGTCTGATGATCGTTTGTGGTTGGCGATTCTTCTTCTTGAATATCGTTTGCACTAAGAAGTTTCCAAAGTGGCTCTAGTGCTTGGATACGATCGGAATAATATTCACCGCCTCTAACTCTGAAAAATTGCCAACCGCCAATTCTTTCTAAAAATCTTTGTCTACCCGCATCTGCCCACGCTTGTTCCGGACCATGCCAAGCATCACCATCACACTCAACTGCGATCTTAACACCATTACTAAAAACTACTGCTAAATCTATTCTGTGTTTTCCCTTCACGACTTCATATTGAGGAACTACACTGTATCCTTTGTCAACTATATCGTCATGAACATCTACCTCAAACCAACTTTCAAAAGGAGAAGGTTGACTTCCTAACTTTCTTCCAATTTTTCCTGTGCTTACTTTTCTATTCTCTTTGTAGTTTTTAAAATGGTCTAAAAGTTTATATCGCAAATCAACTACACCAGTTGTTTTTGGTTGCAAATCTTCTAATTGTAAAGAATGAAAAAGCCAAATTTGCTCTTGTGCTCTGCTCACTGCAACATTAAATCTTCTTTCATCTTTTGCCGTTGTTAAAGCATTACCTCTGTGATTATGTGCTACAATCATACTTAGAAAAATAATATCTCTTTCGTCACCTTGAAAACTCACCGAATTACCACAAATGATTTTTCTACTTTTCATTTCTTCGCTTCCTATTAAATCCATGAGTTTACTCTCAATGATTTTTGATTGCGAATTTCCCTGCAAAGAAATTACTCCAATTGTTTTTGGTTTTCTAACTCCATCTTCTATTTTGAAATAGTTTTCATCTTTTATTATTTCGGCAATTTTCTTGGCAATTTCTTCCGCTTCAACTTTGTTTGTAATGTTAGAATACGAACCATCTGTATATCCATTTTGACAATAGAAAGTTTCCAATGGCTTAAGCTGCTTTTCAGAATATTGTTTTAATGGATACAATCCTTTTCCATCGGGGGCATAAAAAAGTTTATTTGAAAACTCAATTATCTCTGGCATACATCGGAAATGTTCACGCAATACAATTCTTTTCCCTGCACATAATCTGTCGCAATGGTCAAAGAAACTGAATTTCGTTCCGTAAAAATCTGCGTATGGAATTTCTTGTGCAGGGGTTGGTTTTAAATGTTTATGAATCATAGTTTTTACCAAGCCATCATTAACGCCTACATATTCGGGGGCAGTTTGTTTATCATCACCGACAACTATGATATTCTTGGAAATGTAAAATAGAAAAACTGCATCGGGTCCTAATTGACTTGCTTCGTCAATTATTACATAATCAAACATTGCTGGTTCAGGAATAAAGTTTTCTACAACCTGATAAAGAGGCATAACCCAACAAGCAACTGACTGCTTGCAATATTCCATTTCCTTGTTTGCGATTTTTCTATAATGATGATAATTGGGTCTTGTCCGTGTTGTTGGTATTGCGCTAACAGCTTGCTTCCATGCAGTAAGATGTTGTTGCATCATAGGATTAGTGCTTAACCTTTCAACAATATGCAACCATGCTTTTCTTGATGCAATGATAGAAACCAAATCTTTTTCTTGCTGTTCAAGGTTAGATATTCGGTCAGTAAGTTTTGTTTCGTAATCTTCGGCTAAGAGTTTTTTTACCTCAGAGATAGCATGTTTGTAATGAATGGCATTTTCAAATTGACTAAAATTTGAAAACTCAAAAGTATTTTCCAAAATTTCTTTAACCAGTGTAGGGAAATACTTTTGAAGATTAGATTGAAGATTTTTATAGTTACTGTATTTTCCCTTTTCAGAATTCAGAATGTCAATTTCCGAAAGATGTTGTTCGTAAATAGCTGTATCAATATTTGCAACTGCGTTTATTATGGTTGTTGCAAACGGATGAATGTTTTGAATTGAAAGGTGATTGTTTGCCTCAATAATTTTTTCCTTAAATACTTTTGCTTGTGCAAGTAGAAAGTTGTAATCGGTTTCCTCAATCAAGTCATGAGCTTTTAAACTTGCATAATCTTGAATTCTCACCGATGAAATTGTTTCTATCTGTGCTTTAATCTTGCTTGCTTCATCAAGTAATTTGATTAAACTTTCAGTATCGTCTTTAAGTTGTTTGTAAAATTTTGCCTTGTCATAATAGGATTTTGAATTTCCGTTTGGTTCTATTTCCCAAATGGTTTTAAGTTCTTCAAAGTCCTGTTTTGTTTGTATGTCGGTTAAAACAGTTTTAAATTCCTGTTCAGTATCACAATCCCTACCATTTACCCGAACCCCTTGAATAAAATATTTACGTTGCTTCACATTTGCAGGTGCAAAGGGATTATTAAAAACAGAAAGCAATCCCCGCAATATTTTTCCCTCACTTAATAGTTGCAAAAGAAATTCTGCATCACTCTTTATCTGAATCAAACTTTTGTCGTTCGGATATTTTATCTCAACACTTCTGTCAAACTGTTTTAGTTTTTCGTCCGGTAGTTCCACTAATGTGGATGCAGTTCTTGAAAGCTTGTCTTTCCATAGAAAAAGATTGTTGCGATAATCATCTATGAGTTTTGATTTGAAAGGCAAAACGTTGTTTTCAATTTCTGAAAACAATTTGTGAAGTGCTTGTAATTGCCTGTTCAATTCGGGATAATCTTTACAGTTGATAGTTGTATGTTCGTCTTTGGAAGAATATTTTTGACCTAACTCGTTTGTAATTTTGCGATACTCTTTAAGTTCTGAAAGTGAAAGAAGTTTTTCTTTCTCTGGAACTATGAAATTGAAAATGCTACAATCAATCTCCTGATAATATCTTGTCAGCGAATTAAAGTTTTCAATATCACTTCGCAATTCAATTTTAGTGATGTCTTTAAATTCATCTTTGAACCAAGCAAAATCTGAAAGTTCCGTTTCAATTCTCTCTGCTATTTCTGAAAGTGTTCCTTGATATTTCCGATTTATATCCTGCCGTCTTGTAGATTTCTCTTTTACGTTCTTCCAATCGCTTATTGAGGTTGCCTTTTGTTCTTTTAACGAAGACAATTCTTTGACTCTTTCTTTAATCTCCTTTTTATAGCTATCAAGATTTGTAATTCTTGAAAGTTCATCGTTGATTGCATTCACACTTGAATTAAGATCTTTCATGGAAGTTGAATCACCACTCAAAAGATTTACAGTTAAATTTTTAAAGTCATCGGGCAATTTATCTTTTAAAACTTCCAATGCTCTTTTTGTATAAGCTGTAACCAAAACTTTTTTTCCATTTGCCAAAAGGTGGCATATCAAGTTAGCAATGGTGTGAGATTTTCCTGTGCCTGGTGGCCCCTGAACCAACACTTTATTATTTCGTTTTGCTTTCTCTATAATTTCAAGTTGCTCATCGTTGTATGGTTTCGGAAAATAAATTGATTCATCAGTTAATTCAGTTGAAACTTCCTCATTTTGCTCGTTGGATAAATTTTCTTCTTGGTCATAGAAACCTATTATGTCATTGATAGATGGAATGTTTATAGAATCATCAGCGTTCTCTATGTCCGAAATAATCTTTTCATATAAGGCACTGAAACTTCTTGTGTTTCGTTTTCTTAAAATCAATGCAGGGGCAAAATAGATTGTTGGTTTTTTTGAAACCTCTTTTGGTTTTGATAACTCATTACTGGATTCACCGTCAGTTCGCATTCGGGCTGCGAAAATTTGAATTGCATCTTTTATTTTTAAGTCAAATGGATTTCCCAAAATATTATTATCCTTCAAATAATTTGAAACCTTTGTAACCGCTTCTATTACATCAGCTGAATCAAACTGCTCCGTCAAATCAAGGATTGCATCTGTTTCAATTTTTATTTCGTTCTCAATGCTTGGTAGAACTTTAATTGATGAATCAAAAGTGATTTCAACTTTTGATGTTAGAATGTGTCTGAAAATTGAATGGCTGTTGCCATCTTCCCGAAAATTTAAAAGCCCAACTCCAACAATCAATTCAAACTCCTCACCGAATTGTTGGGCTTTATTGTAAATGCTGAAAAACCGTTTGTATGTCTCGCTTTGTTTTTCATACTCAGCAAATTTGATTTCATAAGTTTCAAATTCCTTCTTGTAAAATTCTAAATCATCAATCCATTTGTTGTTAAGATAAGCTTGAAACTCCGTTTCAACTTCTGGCTTATCAGCTAATGATATGGTCTTGTCTTTTTTAGTTACGCTGTCTTTTAAAATTGGAGTTCCATTTTCGTCAGTCAAACTTTCCTTTACAATCCAATCGGTAAGTGTTTCGCTTAACTTGGCAAATGTTGGCGGTTGTGGTTCGCTTTTAGGTTTGGCAATCTTTAGCCAGTAGTCAGCATCTTGATTGTAATTCTGAAAAGTTACGCAATCAAATATTTCATATTTAGGAATGTCGTTGAACCAAACTACTTCAGGATAAGATTCGCTGTCTTCAATATCTCTTACTGGATTACTCCTAAGTTTTGAGAACTCAAGTAGGTAATTAAATATCTGTAAGTATTTATCCTTTTTCATTTCTGGAGAATCTTAGTTGAGAAGGTTTGATTTGAATGATGAATCTAATCTTTGTTGTGGTCGTTTATAAATCATCGCTTTTTTTATATTGAACAGGCTTATATGCTCAAATAGTTCACGCATTATTGTAAATAATCATTGTTTATACCTCAAATATAAATTTAACTATTTCCACGATTTGTATTTCATATGGTTAGCTAAATAGTTAATTCAGAGAGAATTCTGTCAAGCATTGTTCTTTTTTGCTCCATGGAATATGCTTAACAGAATAATTGTCCAATGCTATAATTATATCGTGAGAAACTTCTTTTTCAATGTCGTTATATACAACAAAATTTTTCGTCCTTGTTTCTCTTGTTTGGTTAATATCATTGAACGCCATAATTGATGAAAGTATTGAATCCTTTTTGGGTGTATTTACAGTTTTTATCAATCTTTCAGGTTTGCTCTTTGTTGCGGGAATTAGAAAATCAATATTGTGGTCGAATCCGCTTTTTCCGGATAACTTAATGTCTTTTGAAAAATAGATTTCATTGCTACGGAAATAAAGTTCAACATCTTCTTTGAATAAAGAATAAACGGTCTCCTGAGCTAAGTTAAACATATCGTTAACGGAAAGAATTGCTTGAAGTAAATAATGTTTCTTTTGACCAACAGTAGGGGTGGTCGCATCTATATATAGTTCATCATCACCATTCATTTTAACTCCAAAACCGTTTAATACTGCCTTTAAAATATTTTCTCGTTTCGGGGTGTTAATTTCAAAGCCAGACATTTTCAAATCAGCAATAGTATAACCATTATCGGTAATTTTAATAGTTCCGTTGTTCTTAATAAGATAAATGTCCAAATGGTCGTTGTGACGGTCGAGAAACGGAGTAGATATTGAGCAGATTTTTCCCTCTTCCACCATTTTTACAACAGTGTTGTCTTTTATCCATTTAAGATAATCGTTTATTATTTGCGGACAATCCATTTTTTAAAACATTGAGATTTCAAGTGACGGAAATTTTATAATATTACAAAAGTGCATAATTCGAGTGAATACAGTTTCCATTGAATCTGTATTACTCACTCCTATTTCAGAAACAGGAAACGCAAACTTGTCGTTGTAACCTTCTCGATAAAGGTGAACATGGGCTTCTTCAAACGATATTCCATCGGGATTTGTATGTCGTCCCCCGTTGTCGTATCGTAACAAAATAATAGTTTGTCTGTATCTTTTGTTCACCGTGTATTTAGAGAATTCAAAACTTCCTCTATAAAAATCAAGCAAGAAAATTTCTTTCGTCATAGTTGCACTTATTTGCCGTGTCCATTGAATTGGAGCAGGACCCAAAAGAAGAGGAGAAGTCATGTCGTCAAATGATTTGTCTTGACTCATTAGAAAATCAAATTCTGTTTGTGTTATCGCCATGTCTTGTACTGTTTGTTATGATTGCAAATTTCTTTACCCTATTTGAAAATTAGATGTGTTCTCATTAATCCCTAAGACTGCCGCCAAATGTTTAAATATGCAAAGCAAAATTAATAAAAATTCTAATACTACAACAATTTTGTAATGAAAACGTGAATACTTCTCTCTATCTCACTTCACCACAATCATTTTCTTTCTCTCTGCAAAATTTCCAACTTTTAATTCGTAATAAAACACACCACTGGAAAATTTGCTTCCATCAAATTGTATTTCGTGTGTGCCTGCTTCTATTGTTTCATTGTTTATCAATGTTGCAACTTCTTGTCCGAGCACATTGTAAATTTTCAATGCTACATTACTAAGTGCCAATAGCGAAAAGCCAATAGTCGTTTGCGGATTAAACGGATTGGGATAATTTTGCAACAACGTTATTTTTTTTGGAAAAATATTTTCTCTTTCGTTCACGCCAATAATTGTTCCGGTGAGAACAGAACTTCCGCTTCCTCCATACGCACCAATATCATTTCGCAGAGTTCCTCTTGATGGATATAGTGCAAATCCAATGTTGGCGGAATCTTCGATGTCGTTATATAGTGCGGAAGAATCGCCTGCATCAATACATGGAGAATTATTCGCGAGATAAAAATTCTCAGATAACAACGGGGCTGCGTTGATATTGCCGATTCCGCCTGCGCCACCATCTACATCGCAATAGGATGTAACAAAACTTCCGCCGTCCTGTTGCAATAATTCCGCGCCGCTGTTTCCCCAAATAATATTGTTCCGCAAAATCAATTGAGTTGACCAAGCCAGAACACCGCCTGTTCCTGTTGATGTGGTGTTATTCACAATGGTATTATTTTCTATTATTTTTTGTTTGCCTGCAAGGTTACTGTACGACCAAATTGCTCCGCCGCCGAAAAATGTATTTCCGCCGGAGTTGTTTGCTATGATATTATTTTTTATCACGCAACCTGTGTAATTCAATACAATTCCCGGTCCGTATTTTCCCTGATTATTCATAATGATATTATTGAGAATTTTCGGATTGCCGTCCCCAATGCGAATGCCGCCACCGCCTGCACCCGAAAGACCGGTAGAATTAACTGCTGCGTTTCCTGTAATAATATTATGTTGAATTGTTGGGGAAGAAAGTTCAATTAAAATTCCACCTCCTTCACGATAGAGACCCGCGCCGTGAATATCATTCCATTTTGTTCCTTTGCCGCTTGTGAGTGTAAATCCCTGCAATATAGTCGTGGAATCTTCACCGCTACTGAATATCACGCAACTTGCTGTATCCGGAAAGACAGGATTGCTTCCATCAATAATTGTGTTAGAAATGTACACAAGATTTCCACTGTCGTAAAAACGACTGGTAACGACAATTTTCTTTCCGCGAAAATTTATGTTTTCCGTATATGTTCCCGACGAGACAACAATCGTATCACCGTTCACCGATGCATTTATCGCCGTTTGAATTGTAGCATAATCATCCGGTACAACAATTATCGTTGCGTATGAATTAAAATTAGTACAAAATAAAATGTACGTTAGTAAAAAGAGTTTGAGTAAGTTGAGATTCATTGGAGTAATGGATTTTGGAATAAATTTATTTTGTAATAATCATTTTTTTAGTTTCTGAATAATCTCCCGCAGTTAATCTATACAAATACACACCGCTTGGTAGTTTGCTTGCGTCAAATTCCATTTTGTGTTCACCCGCTTCCATCTTTTTGTTGTTCAAAAGTGTTGCAATTTCTTGTCCAACGATGTTGTAAATTTTTAGTGAAACATTTCCCATTGCCAAAAGCGAAAAGCCAATAGACGTTTTGGGATTAAATGGATTGGGATAATTTTGCAGTAAAGAAAATTTCTGCGGCTGTTCAGATAATTCATTGGGAATAAAAACAGTATTTTTTTGTAGCGCAATATTCACATACGTTACTGCGGTATCCGTTACTACTACGTTTTGCACTGTATCAGAATAATATCCCGGAGCGGAAATAATGAGATTGTACGCTCCAGATAAAATAAAACGATGATAATCACCAATCATTGAATCAGAAAATACCGGCGAATTGGGAATACTCTGCACATCAATTCTTGCGCGTATTTGATGGTCTGTTTGTGCATCTGTAATTATACCGCGAATTCCCTTCAATGATTCTTCGATATATGCAAGCAACGATTCTCTGTTGTTTTCCCATCGCTGCGGAAGTGTAGAACCAGCGGGATTTTTCGTATTGGAAAGTTCTATCGTAGTTTCGCGACCGCCGTACCAATGATACATCCAATCTTGTCTTCCGCCGAAAATTGCATACCAGTCGCAGCCGTTGGTAATGCCGTTCAAAAAACCGCCGTTCATTATATCGGGATTTGGTGTTGCATATACGCGGGAGAGATGAATGAACCATGCATCTTCGGGACAGATAGAATATGTTCCGCTTGGAGTACCGTTGTCATAAGGATAGTTCACCACTTGTGCGCCGCCGTGAAAATTTGCGGAGAGATTGAATCGGTGTTTTACACAAAATTTCATCATTGCTTTTGTTTCAATTTGTCTGCCGTCAGTAGTATTTACTGTATCATCAATGCGGTCGGGAAAATCACGATTCAAATCGAAACCGTTTGCATTGTAGCGACGGGCATGATTGACGGTTGTATCATCACCGAGACGATACGAACCATCCGGATTAGCAAGCGGATTGAGCCAGATTTCAATATTGTTCACAATACCTGTAACACGCGCACCCTCTTGCGTATCATCGTTATAATTGGTAAGTAAATACTCTGCGAGTCGCAGCAGCATTACATAGCCGACTGTTTCATCGCCGTGCATAGTAGAAGTGTAGAAAAATTTTGGTTTATCTTCGCGTATATGCACATTACTGGAAATTTTCAGCGCGAGCAAAAGTTTTCCATTAACGGAATAGCCAAAAGTATCAAGCACGCATATTTCCGGAAAGTTTAGTGCAAACAGATGCATCATTTGCAAATAAGCCGCGTATGTTGGGTATTTATCCCAACTCTTCATCTCTTTTGGTGAGTGTGCCATTGTGTGGTGATACAAACTGCTTGGATGGGGGAGTTCTTCAATGGTGAAATTCAATTTTTGAAGAGCGCTCCATTGGCGTGCGTTGCAATATGCGTACACTGTATCTGCAATTACGTTATCAATATTAATGAGTTTTGTAAATCGCTCGAGAGAGGATTTTTCTTTTAAAGTAAAGCGCACAAAACGTTCTTCATCTCTCGCAACGAGAACTGAAAAGAACATTAAAGAATATGCAATTACCAATAATGTAAATCGTTTCATTTTTTTGTGTTCGTGATAGTATAAAAAAATCAGTACAAATTTACGAGAAAATAATGGTGAGGCAAGATGGAAAACAATAGCGCGTTGCAAATAATGGGAGGAAATTAATAATGTAGTTAATGATAAATTTTTATAACTATCAAATGGAATTATTTATTGTTGCGACTAAATAATGATACACGCACTATTTGATATTCGGAATATTTGTTGTTATGCAAAGAATAGTCCTTAACGTCATCGCTTTTTCAATTATGAAAAATGTTAAATCATAATTGATAGAATTATTTCGTTTAAATAACGAAAATTTTTAGACTTTTTGTACAATTCTCAATAATTGCTTAAAATTTAAAGTTCGGAAGATAATATTTAGCACACTAAATATTGGCACATGTTTTGTGCATTTAGATTCATTATAAAACTGAAAAAAAATTTAAAGAATTAAAATTTGCAGAAAATATTACTTATTCGAACGAAGAATTGGAAAAATCTCGGATGTCACTTTTTAAAATAGCAATCATTCCCGGTGATGGAATCGGAAATGAAGTAACGCGCGAAGCAGTCAATGTTCTTGAATTGCTCAATAAAGAACTTTTGCTTAATCTTGAACTCGTGCATTTCGATTTTGGCGCGGATAAATATCTCGCCACGGGAATTTCCCTACCGAAAGAACAACTCGAAGATTTCCGAAAAAACTATTCCGCGATTTTTCTTGGCGCGCTTGGTGACCCGCGAATTCCCGATATGGCGCACGCTCGCGATATTCTTTTCGGAATGCGTTTCGGGCTTGACCAGTTTGTCAATTTTCGTCCGGTAAAATTATTCAACGAAAAACTTTGTCCCTTGAAAGGAAAATCGTGTGATGATGTGAATTTTGTTGTCTTTCGTGAAAATACCGAAGGTTTATACGTAGGAGTTGGTGGATTTTTTAAAAAAGGAACGAAAGATGAAGTTGCGATTCAGGAAAGTGTGAATACATACAAAGGTGTAGAACGCATTATTCGCTACGCATTTGAATACGCAAAGAAAAACGGACACACGAAAGTTACGATGAGCGATAAAAATAATGCGCTCCGATTTGAAGGTGATTTGTGGCAGCGTGTGTTCAATGAAGTGGGAATAGATTTTCCTGACATTGAAAAAGAGCATTGGTTCATTGATGCGCTCGCAATGCAAATGCTCAAAAGACCGGAACAATTTCAAGTTATCGTTACAAATAATATGTTCGGCGATATTGTAACGGATATTGGCGCGCAACTGCAAGGCGGTTTGGGAATGGCAGCATCAGGAAACATCAATCCGAGCGGTGTTTGTATGTTCGAGCCGGTGCATGGTTCTGCGCCAAAATATGCGGGGAAAAATGTTGCGAATCCGTTTGGCGCAATTCTCACCGCCGGATTAATGCTCGAACATCTTGGTTTCAAACACGAAGGAACAATCATTGAAAAAGCAGTCCGCATTGCTGTTGAACAAGATAAAACCACCCAAGATTTAGGCGGAAATCTCGGGACGAAAGAAACCGGCGAGTTCGTTTTAAAAACAATTGAAAAACTTATAAAATGAGATTACCGATAGCTAAATGCAACAAACAATAACTTACATTAATTATTAATCTACAATCCGAAAGGTAAATTTATGAAACGCTTCACACTTTATTTTATTTTTTTATTACTCATTGCTCATTCCTCATTAACAATTGCGCAAGTTCCCCGCTACATTACGCATCAGGGATTTCTTACCAATTCTGCAGGTGTTGCGTATGATACAACGCTCTCGATGACGTTTAGAATATTCTCTACGCTTACGGAAGGAACACCAATCTATGAGCAAAACATTAATTTTGCGCAAGTGAGAAAAGGAATATTTAACGCAACACTTGGACCGATTACTTCTCCTTTTGATGCACAGTATTATTTGGAAATTGTTGTTGCCGGCGAAACATTTACTCCACGCACACAACTGACAAGCGTTCCGTATTCGTTACGAGCGGATACGGCGGAATATGCAAAAGCAGTGTTAGGAGGAGGCAGTGTTTCACTTCCATTTCCGGGAACCGTGAACACAAACAGTGAGCCAATAAATGTTGTTCAAAATGGAATTGGCGGAGGAATCAATGTACAAATTGACAACGTGAATAATGGCTCAAGAGCATTGAATGTTGCCACGACGGGAGGAAACGATGCTATTTATTCTCAAACACTTGGCACTGCGAGCGCTGGAAACTTTGTCGTTAATAATGCAGGGAATTTCTTTGGTGCGGCAGTTATGGCTACGAGTAATGGAAGTTACACAATGTATAGCCAAAATAATGGTAATGGTTCTGCCGGAGAGTTTAAGATTAACACTCCATCAAGTACCAGCACTGCGTTGAATACAGAAAATGCCGGAACAGGTTATATAGCCAGATTTGCTGGAGGCAATAATCTTAGCAAAGGTGTTCTTATTGATATTAACAGCGCAATTGACAGAGCGCATTTGACATTGTATGAGTTTGAAAATGATTATGCGCGATTGAGTTTTCAAAACGGCTCCGCGGAGGGGTATTGGACAATTGCAGGACTTACCAATACAACGGCAGGTAATTCTCGATTGAATTTTTATTCAAGCCAACTTGGCGCGGATGCGATGAGTATTACAGGTACTGGAAATGTTGGTATTGGGAATGGAAATCCGGAATACAAACTTCACGTAGAAGGAACAGTGAATGCAGCAGAGTTTCGACAAAATGGTTCTTTATTAAATTCCAGTCAGTGGACAGGTAGCAACAATAACATCGGCTATGCTACAGGCAACGTCGGAGTTGGAACAACAACCCCTTCTTCAAAATTTGAAGTGGTTGATAACGCCAATGCGGCAAATATGAAAATAACAGGCAGCGGGACATGGGGTTCGCAATTAGAATTGAATCCCACTGAAACTGGAAGTAAACGCTGGATGCTTTCTTCTGTTGGAACAGCAGGAGCCACCAGACAAGGGAATCTTGAATTCACCAATTCCACAGACGGTACGACTGCATTGGCGCTCAGTCCTACTGGTGATGTTACAATGACTGGTGCGTTAAAACCAAATGGCAATACAGGAACAACTGGACAAGTACTGCAATCCAACGGCGCAAATAATGTACCTACGTGGGTTTCGCCATCAAGCGTTCAATACAATAATATTATACAAGTATCGCAGTCAGAGCAAATTGTAGCATGGGGAGGTGGTGTTGTTTACCCTATTCCCGGTATGCTTTATACGTTGAATATTGCTTCACACAGTAAGGTGTTAGTTCAAATAAATGCTGTAGTTACTCAGTATCCAAATGAGGTGCAATCTATAAGAGGAGACTTCACGCAGACTGTAGCTCCTGCCGCAAATTTGAATAGTCCTGTTTTTTCAAAAATATTTGGTGTTAACGGCACTTATTTTGAGCCAACTTTCTTACAATTCCTGATTGAACTTGATGCGGGCTCGTACGTATTTAATACAAAATTTACTCGAAGTACCATTGTAAACGGTACAGCAATTGTGGTAGATTGCAATATGGTTATTCAGGTGATACCGCAATAACTATTTGGAGAAATAATACTATGAAACACACAACATTTTTTCTCACACTGTTCTTTCTCTGTTTCTTCACAAAGCAAACATACGCGCAAGACGATTACGTTCTTCAATCTTCTTCCACGACAAGCGGCGGAGGTTACTCGGAATCGTCGTCGTTTAAGATGGAAGGAAGCACGGGTAACGTAACTGCTGGAGAAGATTCATCCGCATCGTTTAAATCGTCAGTTGGTTTTGTTCAAATCGTTCAGCAAATCACGAACAATTTGGATGTTGATTCCACAATGTTTCGCACGTTTTCCGTAAACACATTGTTAAGCGCAAAACCAAACAAACTGAATAAACTTGGAAAAGTTGCGCTCGTTCCGAATGTTGCAAATTGGCGCGACACCGTTATTCTTCGTTTCGATAAAAAAAATGGTATTGCGCTTGGTATTCCACAAATAGATAAAACTCTTGCAAAACTACTTGCTTGGGTACGGTTTAAGAAAGGTGCGGATTTCGGAAAATTTTTTATCGAAGTGCAAACAAATACGGCGTACAATGCCCCGCTTGATTCTATTCGCGTAACAACGTCAACGAAAAAGAAAAAACTTACGAAAGAATTTAAGCCAACAACAAAAACATACACGAATCCGCTGTTACAAGAGTTTGCGGTTTTTAAACTTAATCTTTATTCAAGTATAAAAGGAATAACGCCGAAAGGATTAGATTCTTTGGAGTATAATTCTTCCGAAAGTCCATACGATGGAATGACGCTTTCGCAAATAGCAAATCGCATTGATACAGTGTTAACATATTACAAAACACGAACGCTTCCCGGCGATGATTCTGCAAAAGTTGGAGCAACTGCTCTCGAAAATTTGCGTCAACTTTTAAAATCAGTGAATGACTTTTTCGTTTCTTCCATTGCACTTGCGAATGGAGATTCTATTGTTGCAAATAAGGGATTGTATTTTTCCGGACGAACGCCGATTTACACCGCATCATTTTTAAAACGCAATAGTGGAAATAAAGTTGAAGCGCTGATATCATCTCTCGACTTCAATGAATTTCCAACTGCATATTCGCTTTCACAAAACTATCCGAATCCGTTTAATCCGACAACGGCTATTGGCTTTTCGCTTTTGGCTGTTAGCAACATTACGTTGAAAATTTACAATGTACTCGGACAAGAAGTTGAAACATTGATTCACAACGAACAAATGGAAGAAGGATTGCACGAAATTGAATTTGATGCATCGCATTTATCGAGCGGCGTGTATTTCTATCGGTTGAACGTGAACAATGGTGAGTTTGTCCAAACGAAGAAACTCGTATTGATGAAATAATTTCAAAAATGTTCAATGACTAAAAAAATATTCAATCTAAAATGGCAATGACAATCTCCGAAAAAATTTTTGCCGCGCATTGCGGAAGAGATTCTGTGAAAGCGGGAGAACTCGTGTACGCAAACCTCGACCTCGTGATGGGAACGGATGTAACGGTACCGCTTTCGGTAAGCGTGTTCAATCAAATAGGCGCGGAAAAAGTTTTCGACAATAAAAAAATTGCTCTTGTTAACGACCATTTTGTTCCTGCAAAAGATATTCAAGCCGCTGGATTATCGAAAACGATGCGCGAGTTTGCAATAAAATATGATATTCAAAATTATTTTGAAGTCGGGCGTTCAGGAATTTGTCATTGCATTGTTCCCGATAGCGGACTCGTTGTTCCCGGGGATTTAATTATCGGCGCAGATTCTCATACTTGCACGTATGGTGCATTGGGAGCTTTTGCAACGGGAGTTGGTTCAACCGATATGGCAACATCGTGGGCTTTGGGAGAAAATTGGTTTAAAGTTCCGCCGACAATCAAAATAATTTACAAAGGAACATTGCAGCCCTTTGTTGGTGGAAAAGATATTATTCTTGACACAATTGGAAAACTTGGTGTGGAAGGTGCGCTGTATTGCGCGCTCGAATTTGAAGGGGACGTTATTGATAATTTATCGCTTGCTGACCGTTTTACCATTTGCAATATGGCAATCGAAGCCGGCGCAAAATCAGGAATAATAAAAGCGGACAAAAAAGTTTTTGATTTTCTTGAAGGAAAAACAAACAGAAAATTTACTTCTTACTCTTCAGACACTGACGCTATTTTTTTAGATGTCATTGAAATTGATGTTACAAATCTTGAGCCGCAAATTGCTTTCCCCTATTTGCCGAGCAATGTAAAACCGATTTCCGATGTTGAAAAAATAAAAGTTGACCAAGTTGTCATCGGTTCTTGCACTAACGGACGAATGGAAGATTTTCGCGCTGCCGCAGAAATATTGCAAGGAAAAGAAATTGCACCGTATGTTCGGCTGATTGTCATTCCCGCAACGCAGGAAATTTATTTGCAAATGATGTTTGAAGGACTCTTGAGCACATTCATTAAATCAGGAGCAACAATAAGTCCGCCAACGTGTGGTCCCTGCATCGGCGGACACATGGGAATTCTTGGCGAAAATGAAGTTGGACTTTACACGACGAACCGTAATTTCAAAGGACGAAACGGACATATTTCAAGCAAAGTATTTTTGTGCAGTCCCGTGGTTGCCTCTGCTTCTGCGTTGAAAGGATTTATTACTGACCCGCGGGAAATGTAGATTTTTTTAAAAGTAATATTTTGCACATGAACAACTTGTTTGCTAATGAATAATCTGAACGCAACTAAAAATTTTTCTGAACAAAATTCCGAATCGTGGAATCTCGATACATCTCTTGGATTTTTGATGAATCGAACTGCACGCGGAATGAAACGCGCACTTGATGCAAAACTATTTGATTATGAACTCACGGCAACGCAATACATTGTGTTGATTCGAATGTATGAAGAAGATGGAATTTCACTCACGGAACTTGGCGAGCGCTTATATTTGGACAACCCGACACTCACAGGAATTATTGACAGAATGGAGCGCGATGGTTTGCTTCAACGTATGCGCGATGATATTGACCGACGAGTGGTGAATGTGTATTTAACTCCGAAGGGAAAACTTCTCCGCTACGAAATTGAACATCTTGCTGAAAAAACTGACGATGATATTTGGAAAGGTTTTTCCGAATCAGAAAAAAGTGAAATGCTGAATTACATCGAACGAATTTGGAACAATCTGAATGACTAATCCGATGAACAAAGAAATTTTTCGACTTCCCAAAAAGAAAGAAATAGAATCGCCTGCAATTGTGAAAGACAAGAATAAAAAAATTGTCTTTCTTTCTGCGACACGAACGCCGTTTGGAACAGTCGGCGGAAGTTTGAAAGATTTTTCTCCGACCGATTTAGGAGCAATTGCTACACGCGCTGCAATTGAACAAGCAAATCTTTTTGAACGAAGAGAACTCATTGACACAGCAATTTTCGGAAATGGAATGCATACGAGTATTGATTCGCATTACGGCGCGCGACACGTTGCACTCAAAGCGGGACTTTCAAATTTTTCTACTGCATTAACGGTGAATCGCATTTGCTGGTCGGGTGGCGAAGCAATTGCACAAGCGGCGAAAGAATTGTTGAGCGGCGAATCAGAAATTGTCCTTGCCGGCGGTTATGAAAGCACATCGCAATCACCGCTTGTCATTTATGCTGCGGCGTATGGCTTTCCGTATATGCTCGGACCGAAAACACAATTTCTTTTTAAAGATGGATTGAATGACACGTTCATCAATAACGATATGATGGGAACGGCGGAAAATCTTGTTCGTCTGTATGGAATTACACGTGCAGAAGTTGATGAGTTTGCTCTCACTTCACAAATGAAAGCGAAAGTTGGACAGGAAAACGGACAACTTGCAAAAGAAATTACGCCGGTGAAAATTCAAGAGAAGCGAAAAGAAAAAATTATTGATAAAGATGAAAACGTAAAACCGGAAACAACACTTGCATCGCTCGCAAAACTTCCGGCAGTAAAACCGAATGGTGTGCAGACTGCGGGAAATTCTTCCGGCATTGTTGACGGAGCCGCCGCAGTTGTGATGACAACATTCGGAAAAGCAAAAGAACTCCGTATCGAACCGATTGGCGAATTACTTGCGTGGGGAGTTGCCGGCGTTGACCCGCATTATATGGGAATTGGTCCTGTTCCCGCTTCAAACATTGCATTGAAACGCGCAGGGCTTTCATTGAAGCAAATCGAACACATTGAAATCAACGAAGCGTTTGCGGGACAATATTTGGCATGCGAACGAGAAATGAAACTCGACAGAACAAAAGTAAATGTGAATGGCGGCGCAATTGCACTTGGTCATCCGCTTGGTGCAACGGGCGCGCGAATGACAATTTCTCTTTTAAAACTCGGGGGACTCGGACTTGCATCTGCGTGTATTGGCGGCGGTCAAGGCGGGGCGCTGATTGTTGAAGGATATGTTTGATTTTATATTTTAGATTGAAGATTTGATGTCAGCAAATTGGAATAACATAGAAATACTTATCGTTGGCGCGGGAACGATGGGAGCGAGTTTGGCGCAATCGTATGCACAAAACGGTTTCAACGTTGGTTTACTTGATGTATCGAATGAAATTTTGCAACGCGGATTTTCTACGATTGAAAAAGAACTTGAAAGTGCGAAAGGAAAGATATTTTCTGCAAAAGAAATATCTGGAATACGAAACCGCATCATTGGCACAACCAGTTACGAGGTTGCGTGTAAAAGCAAAAATTTGAATCTCGTCATTGAAGCCGCAACAGAGCGTGTTGATATTAAAAAAGAAATTTTCAAAACGCTCGATAGACTTTGTCCGAAGCACACGGTGTTTGCTTCCAATTCATCTTCGCTCGATGTAAATATTCTTGCGCAAGCAACAAAGCGTCCCGACAAAATTGTGTGGATGCACTATTTTTATTTGCCGCACAAAAATCGCGCAGCGGAATATGCCGGAACAAAAACTGCTTCGGAACAAAGCAAAGCAATCGCGCGAAAGTATTTGAAACTCGGTGGAAAAATTCCCACGCACATTCGCGGAAGCAGAAAAGGAGGAGTTGCGGATATAATTTTCGTCGCGCTCCTACTCGAAGCAACACGAATGCTGGAAGAAGGTTTCGATATTCCAACCATTGAACAAGCAGGAAAGCAGGCGTATGGAATTCCGATTGGTTTTCTTGAATTAATGGACGCAACAGGTTTACCCGTTGGTTTATATTCGATGAAATCATTTTCCGATTCATCTAATCTGAATGATGCATTGTATAAAGTGTATGGCAATTTCTTTTCGCCAAGAAAAAATTACATTGATTTGATTGATGAGTATAATTCTGCAACGGATAAAAGTTCTGTTCGATGGATAAACAAGGAAAAATTCAAATTGCAAATCCCAAATCCCAAATCTGTTGCCGAATTACGCGATAGATTTCTTGCCATTGGTTTTCTTACTTCAACGGAATGTGTTAATGCGGGTTTGATTACAATAGAAGATTTGGAATTACTGACGCAGAATGCTTTTCTCTGGAACAAAGGTCCGTTCATCTTGATGAATGAATTTGGTATGAAGCGTGTGAGTGAAGTTGTGAAAAAGCGTGAAGGACTTGCGAAGAAATTCAATCAAAATTTTCCACTTTGTGATTTGTTGAAAAAGCAAATGGGAAAGAAAAGCGGCTGGGGATTGTATCTTTCAAATGTTTACACAGAAAAGGAAAACAAGAATGCAGTTCGCCGCATTACGCTTTCCAATCCTAAAGCAGCAAATGCAATGGATAACAAAGTGTTTGAAGAATTGAAGCGCGAATTTTCCGAAGCGAATGACGATAAAAAATGCAAAGTCATTATTTTCGATACGGCGCCAATCAAAACATTTATTGCTGGCGCGCATATTCCAACGTTTATCGAACGAATCAAAGCAAAAAATTTCAAAGCAATTGTTGATGATACACGCGATTGGCAGAATGTCATTTTCAACGTAATGACGGGGACATCGAAACCGAAAATTGCGATTGTTGACGGACAAGCGTTTGGCGGCGGCGTTGAAGTTGCATCTGCATTTGCGCTTGACGAAAACACGTTTACGCTAATTACTAATCGCACAACGTTTTCACTTCCTGAAACTCGGCTTGGAATTTATCCCGGACTTCGCGGAACGCTCACACTTCCACAACTCATTTACAAAAAATTAAACGACGCGGAAACTGCTCTTGCACTTGCACGATATTTTATTCTCGCGGGTGGAGTTTCAACATCATCGCCGCAAATGATTTATGAACTTGGACTCGCAGATGTTGTTGTTCCGCAGAGTAACCGCGATGATGCAACAGAAATAATTTCGGAAGCGATAATTAACAACAACGGAAAAATTATTTCGAAAGAACAATTGAATAAGTTGCAGTTTGAAAAACTCTCTTCACAAATTTCATTTGAAGAAAAACGGGAGTTGCAAATTGCGACAGAATTATTTTCGCAAGCAGATTTACTTCCAACACTCTTTTCACAAGCGCGTGGTTATCTTCCGCTGCATTACAACAATGAAGCGAAAGCATTTGCAGAAAAAATTGTGCGACGAGTTGCAAATAATTCTCCCAATGCCGTATGGATTTCCAGCTATCTTATCTCGCGCGGTTTTGAAAATTATTTAAACGGAATTGATAATAACACGCTTGCGGAATTTGAACTTGAACATTATTTGCAGCAAATTTTTGAACATCCTGATGCGCTGATTGGATTGGAAGCGGTTGTGAAAGGAAAAATTGCTGAGTTTAAAAGAAGGTATCCGATGTAAGAGGATGAATTAAGAAGTAAAAAGTAAGTAGTCAGAATTCAGTAATAAGAAATAATTTAATTCTAAAATCTAATATCCAACATCTATGATTAAAGGCAAAGTTCACAAATACGGCGACAACATTGATACCGACGTTATTATTCCCGCGCGGTATTGCACTGCATTCACAGAGAAAGAACTTGCGCCACACGCACTCGAAGACCTTGACGCAAATTTTGTGAAGAACGTGCGAAAAGGCGACATCATAGTTGCCGGAAGAAATTTCGGTTGCGGAAGTTCACGGGAAAATGCGCCGATAGCAATTAAAGGCGCGGGCGTTTCGTGCGTTGTCGCAAAATCATTTGCAAGAATTTTTTATCGCAACTCCATCAACATCGGTTTACCGATTTTAGAAATTGATGCGGCGGTTGATGATGCGGAAAACGGCGATGAATTGGAAATTGATTTAACAAAAGGCAACATCAAAAATATTTCTAAAAATAAAACATACCACGTTCCTCCGTTTCCTGAAATGATTCAAGAAATAATCAATCTTGGCGGAATGGTGGAATTTGCGAAGCGAAGAATTGAAGAGAAGCGATTAGCGGTAAGCCATTAGCATTCAGCAAAAAAAGAAAATATTTTATTCACTCTAATCAAAACAAATTATGAACTCAGAAAATAAAAATCTAATTTACGATTGGAACAAAGGCGGTATTGTTGATATGAAAGGCGTAGTGCGCATTGAATTCGATGATGAAACTTTGCGCGACGGACTTCAATCTCCTTCCGTAACTGACCCAACGATTGAGCAGAAAATTCGCATTCTCCATTTGATGGAAGATTTGGGAATTCAATCTGCGAATATTGGTTTGCCCGGTGCAGGTCCGCGCGCGTATAACGACACACTCGAGCTTGCAAAAGAAATTGCACGAAGCAAAATGAAAATATTTCCTAATTGCGCCGCGCGAACAGTGATTGCCGACATTGATCCGGTGATTGAAATTTCGCAAAAAGCAGGAATAGCAATTGAAGTCGCATCGTTTGTTGGTTCAAGCCCGATTCGGCAATATGTGGAAGGATGGACAGTTGAAAAAGTTCGGGAACTAACCGAGAATGCTGTCTCGTATGTTGTTGCACACGGATTGCCGAGTATGTATGTTACGGAAGATACAACGCGCGCTCATCCTGACGACATCGAAAAACTTTATACAGCGGCAATCAATTGCGGAGCGAAACGTGTTGTCATTGCTGATACTGTTGGACACACGACACGAACCGGCGCAACAAACATTGTTCGTTTTGTCAAAGATGTAATCGAAGAGACGGGCGAAGACATAAAAATAGATTGGCACGGACACAACGACAGAGGATTTGCGCTTGCGGCAACAATAGCAGCAATTCGCGCTGGCGTTGATAGAGTTCACGGTTGCGCGCTTGGTATCGGTGAACGCTGCGGCAATGCTTCGATGGATTTGCTTCTCGTGAATTTGAAAATGTGGGGAATCATCAACAACGACCTTTGTAAACTGAATGAATATTGCCGGCTTGTTTCCGAAGCGTGCAAAGTTCCCATTCCCTACAATTATCCCGTCATAGGTCCCGACGCATTTCGCACAGCAACTGGAGTTCACGCCGCCGCAGTTATCAAAGCATTGAAAACAAACGACACGTGGCTTTCCGATATGGTGTATTCCGCTGTTCCTGCTTCAATGGTGGGAAGAAAACAAAAAATAGATATTGGTCCGTTAAGCGGCGAATCGAATGTTGCGTATTGGTTGCATGACCATGGTTATGATTTTAATGGCGGAATGGTGAAGAAAATTTTTGATTACGCAAAACACTCGAATCGTCTTTTAACCGATGACGAAATCGAAGCATTCATTGAAACGGAAATTCCCGAAGACGAAAGAAAACATTATGAGCCTGAACTGGTTACCGCGTGATAGCGAAATAAAAAATCACAATTTATGGGGCGATGAATTTTTTGGAGCAGAATCGCCTTGCACAATGTATGAACTTCGTCCGATTCTCGATGAGAAAGGAAATGTTGTCCCGGGATTACATTCCGCGTGGATTACGCTGAACAATCCGAAGCAGTATAATTCGTACACGACGCAAATGGTGAAAGGCGTGATTGCAGGATTTCATAAAGCATCAATGGAGCGAAGCGTTGTTGCGGTCGTGTTTACTGCGGTTGGTGATAAAGCATTTTGCACCGGTGGAAATACAAAAGAATATGCGGAGTATTACGCAAAACGTCCCGCAGAATACGGCGCGTATATGGATTTGTTCAATGCGATGGTGGATGCGATTTTGAATTGCAAGAAACCGACGATTTGCCGCGTGAACGGAATGCGTGTTGCAGGCGGGCAGGAAATCGGAATGGCGTGCGATATTACACTTTCTGCTGACACTGCTGTGTTCGGACAAGCGGGACCAAAACACGGCTCTGCACCCGATGGCGGTTCAACGGATTTTCTTCCCGCATATCTGAGCATTGAAGACGCGATGTGGAATTGCGTTTCGTGCGAAGTGTGGAGTGCGTATAAAATGAAACGTCTCTCGCTGATTAGTAAAGTTCTTCCCGTTATCAAAGATGGAAATACTTTCAAACGTAATCCGCTGGTCGCTACGGATAAATATGTTGACGATGGAGAAATTGTGTATGGTGAATTTGTTTCCGGCGATGCAAGGAAAAAAGCGAATGAAGAAATTGAAAAGGCGATAATTGATTTTTCTTTACTCGATAAATCTGTAAACGAAATTCTTTGGCGATTCACAAATCTTTTTCCGGGATGTTTGATTAAATCCATTGATGGAATTCGCGCAAAGAAAAAATTTTTCTGGGACCAAACGAAACTTGCAAATCGTCATTGGCTTGCGGCAAATCAAATGCTCGAAGGGTTTCTCGGATTCACAGCATTCAACTCACGCAAACTCACGGGAAAAGATGTCATTGATTTCGTAAAGTATCGTCAGTTGGTTGCAGAAGGAAGTGAAATGAATGAAAACTTTTTTGAAGAAGTGTTGCCGAAACAGAAGTGAATTCAGTGTTGCTCAAAAATAAAACTGCACTTGTTACCGGTGGTTCTCTCGGAATCGGAAAAGCAACTGTTCTCGCTCTTGCAAATGAAGGAGCGGATGTAGCGTTCACCTATTTCGGATTTCGAAATAACAAAAACGAAGCGAATGAAGTTATTGACGAAGTAAAAAAACTCGGAAGGAAATGTTTTGCGATTGAATCCGATGTTTCAAAATTTGATGAAGCGCAAAACGTCGTTCAAAAAGTAATTTCCGAATTGGGTGGATTGCACATACTCGTCAACAATGCTGGAATTTCCCGCGATAGTGTTGTGTGGAAAATGAATGAGCAACAATGGGACGATGTTATCAATATAAATTTGAAAGGTTGTTTCAATTACACGCATGCAGTGAGTTCAATTTTTCGTGAACAGAAATTTGGAAAAATTGTGAACATCAGTTCTATTAATGGAATGCGTGGAAAATTTGGACTTGCAAATTACGCCGCATCGAAAGCGGGAGTTATCGGTTTAACGAAAGTCGTTGCGAAAGAACTTGGCAAATATAATGTGAACGTTAATGCGATTGCGCCGGGAATGATTGATACGGATTTGACAAGCAATCTTTCGGAAGAAGTAAAACAGCAATCGCTTTCGGAAATTATCCTTGGTCGTTTCGGAAAACCGGAAGATGTTGCAAATCTCATTACGTTTCTCGTTTCGGAAAAAGCAAAACACATTACGGGAGAAGTAATTAAGGTTGACGGCGGACAGTATATATGATTTTAGATTTAAGATTGAAAATTTTATTAGTGAAAATCTGTGTTCCATTCGCGTAATTCGTGGTTAATAAAACTATGACAGAAATTTACGAGAGAAATATCAATGTCGCAGTCGCATGGAAAAATGAACACGCAATCATCACACGCGCTTCAATGCTCGATTTGAATCATCACATCCGCGTTGAGTTGACGATTGATTTGCAGAACGAATCCATCACCGATGCACATGCGCAAATGACGAAAGTTCCGTATGGACTTTGCCAGTTCACGCTTTCCAATATCAAAAAAATAATCGGAATGAAAATTGAACGCGGAATTCAGAAACAACTTATTGATGTGTTGGGACATTCCGACGGTTGCACGCATTTGGTGGATTTGGCGATGGAAGCAATTCGGTTGAGCGCAAACGTAATGATTGGCTTGACGAAAGTCGGCGACGAATGGTTTAACAGAACGCTCAGCGAAGAAGCGCAAATTGAACTTGTAAAACCGTTATTGAAAAACTCGTGTTTACCTTTTAAAGAAAATTAAGCTAGATAACAAAATGAGTGATTTCAAGTATATAAATATTATTGACGAAGGCGAAGTCGTTTCTCTCGTATTCAATCGTCCACCGTTGAACGTGTTGAATATTCCGATGATGAAAGAAATAAATATTGCCTTGAATGAATTACTTTTTCATCCTGCTGCAAAAGTATTGTGTATCAAAGCAGAAGGAAAAGCATTTTCTGCCGGCGTTGATGTTGCTGACCACGTTGCAGATAAAATTGATGAAATGATGAATGAGTTTCATCGCATATTTGAAAACATCAACAAGTTCAAAATTCCCGTGATTGCAGTTGTTGACGGAGCGGCTCTTGGCGGTGGATGTGAAGTTGCAATTTTCTGCGATATGATTCTTGCTTCAGAGAAAGCAAAATTCGGACAACCGGAAATAAAAGTCGGTGTGTTTCCGCCAATTGCCGCTGTAATTTTTCCGCGACTCATTGGAAGAAATCGAACATTGGAATGGCTGATGAATGGCGAAACTATTTCCGCAGTGGAAGCAGAAAAAATCGGACTCGTGAATAAAGTTTTTCCCGCTGAGAATTTTGAGACACACGTGAGTAATTTTGTCGCAAAATTTACATTGCAAAGCAAAGTGATTTTGGAAATGACAAAGCGCGCTGTTGATACTTCGTTGCGTCGGCCAGTGATGGAAGCTATCTCCAGCGCGGAAGAAATTTATATGAACGAAATGATGAAAACGGAAGATGCGAATGAAGGACTTGCCGCATTTTTAGAAAAGCGAAATCCCGTATGGAAAAACAAATGACATTTGAAGAAAAAATAGAATACTATCGCACTATCATTGACGATGTTTCCTATCCAACGGTAAACAAATGGAAGGCAGAACATCCGAATAAAAAAGTTGTTGGAATGTTTCCCGTTTATACACCGTATGAACTTCCTCACGCAGCGGGAATGTTGCCAATTGGTGTTTTGGGCGCCGGTGGAAAAATAGAAATTGACCACGCAGATTCACGCATTCAATCCTTTGTATGTTCCATCGCACGCTCAACGCTGGAATTGGGATTAACAGAACGATTGAAAAATTTCGATGCGATGTATTTCACTTCGATTTGTGATGTTGCAAGAAATCTTTCCGGAATTTGGCAAACTAATTTCCCGCAGCAACTCGTTGAGTATATTCACTTTCCACAAAATATGAACAACACCAGCGCGCCAAAACATTATCGCGCTGAGTTGCAAAAACTTGTTTCCAACTTGGAACAACTTTCCGGAAAGAAAATTACAAACGAAGATTTGTTGCAAAGTATAAAAACATTCAATCGCAATCGTGAACTGTGTTTGGAGTTGTATCAAATCAAAAGCGCAACACCGCATCTTCTTTCCACGTTTGAAGCATATATTTTACTTCGTCTCGGAACGTTGCTTCCCGTTGAAGAACATTCAAAACTTCTTGAAGAAATAATTCCGCAAATTCACCAACGTAATCGCACACCGCGAGATTTCGTCCGTGTTATGATTGAAGGTAGTTTTTGCGAACAACCACCGCTTGAACTGATGCAAGTAATTGAAGATGCCGGTTGTTACATTGTTGATGATGATTTACTGTTGCACACGCGCTGGTTTAATGAACCAGTTCCACTCAATGGCGACCCGCTTCATTCACTCGCAGAAAGTTATATCAATCGAAGCCGTTATTCTTCAGTTCGTCATTACGGAAACAAATCGCGCAAAGAACAATTTCTTGAAAAAATAAAATCGGGTAAAGTTGACGGTGTTCTTTTCTGCGCGCCAAAATTTTGCGAACCGGCATTGCTCGATTACGTCGTTTTGAAAGATGAACTTGAAAAACAGAACATTGCGTATATGACGTTTGAGTATGAAGAAAAGATGGGCGTGTTTGAATCTATCAGAATGCAAGTCGAAACATTTGTGGAATCGGTATTGTTTTTTTCTTGAAAATATTAACCGCGGATGACACGGTTTGAACACGAATTTCTACAAATTGCATTCGTGAACAACCGCGTAACATTCGCGAAATTCGTGGTTAAATAAAAAATGTCAGAACAAAAATTTAAGTATCAGGGAATCGGAAGAGAGTATCAGAAACAATTACTTACTGCGTGGTATGAGCGACTGCAAAACGCAAAAAGCGAAGGTCGCAAAGTTGCATATTTGTTTGTGCCGGGAAATGTTGCCGAGTTTTTGCGCGTGTTCGATTTTGAACTCGTGTTTCCCGAAGTCAATGCATTGCAATGCGGCGTGCGAAAAACTTCCGGCGATTTAATTTTGAAAGCAGAAGATATTGGCTATTCGTCCGATGTATGCGGCTACGTGAAAAACGATATCGGAATGATGCTGCAAGGAAATATTGGTCCATCGGGAACGGAAATTCCCAAACCGGATTTACTACTCTGCACGTATTGCGGTTGCACAACGTTCATAAAATGGTTTGAAGCGCTTGCGCATTTTTACGATGTTCCGCTCGTGATGCTCGACGTTCCGTATATGCGCGACGGAGAAATTTCCGATACCGATAGACAATACATTGTTGAGCAGTTGAAAGAATTGATTCCGTTGTGCGAAAAAATTACGGGCAACAAATTCGATTACGATAAACTTGTTGAAGCGATGAAACATTCTGCCGAAGCGGAAGATTTGTGGGTGCAGATTCTTCATTCAGCAAAACACAAACCATCGCCATTTGATTCGTATTTCGAGGCAGTGTTTTTTATGGCGCCGATTTATGTGCTGCGCGGACTTCCCGAGTGCACAGACTATTATCGCGAAGCATTGAAAGAAATCACAGAGCGCATTGAACACGGCGTTGGTCCGATTCCCGATGAAAAAGTTCGCGTGGTGATTGAAGGTCCGCCGCCATGGCCCCACTTTCGCGCGTTTTGGGAATTACTGAAACATTGGGGCGTGTGTGCTGTTGCATCGAGTTACTCGAAAGTCGGTGGTTTTTGGGACCACGGTTTTCGTCACGATTACACAAAGCCGTTTGAAAGCATTGCTGATTATTGTTTGACGTGTTACACAAACCAGAATTTACCGATGCGAACAGAATTGTTGCGGAGTTATGCGGAAGAATACAGCGCTGATGCAATTGTGATTCATTCGGTAAAATCGTGTCGCTCGTTTTCGGTTGGACAAGCGGATATGCGCGAGCAATTTATTCGCAAATGGGATATTCCAACATTGCTTGTCGAAAGCGATTTGGCTGACCCGCGATATTTTCAAGCAGCGCAATTAAAAAATCGTATTGATGCATTTTTTGAATCGTTGGAACATAAAAGGTTAGTTCACGTATAAGTTGATTTTAGTGGATTGAAAATTCTAAAATACAAATGACAAGCACTAAACAAATTTCAATAAATAAATTCAAAATTTACACTTCTAATTGATGTTTGGATATTGGAATTTATTTGAGATTTGAAATTTGTTATTTAGAGTTTAAAACAAAATGTAAAAATACAGAAGCAATCATTATTATTCTCGTAAACAAAATTTAGAAAGAAAATATGTTAGTCGCCGGAGTTGATGTCGGTTCAACACAAACAAAAGCAATCATTGTCAATGAAAATGCTGAAATCGTAGCGCGCGGAATTGTGAACACGGGTGCAAACGTAGTGAAAGCCGCAGAGAAAGCATTTCAAACTGCGCGTTCAACTGCAAAATTAGAAGAGTGGGACGTTTCCTACACTGTCGGCACGGGTTACGGTCGCTACAAAGTTTTGTTCGGTGATGCACAGATAACAGAGATTTCTTGTCATGCGCGCGGTGCAAGTTTTCTTTTTCCGAACACAAAAACAATTCTCGACATCGGCGGACAGGACACAAAAGGAATTCGCATCAACGAGAAAGGTGAAGTGATTGATTTTTGTATGAACGATAAATGTGCTGCGGGAACGGGACGATTTCTCGCCGCCGCCGCTGATGTTATGGGAATTACGCTTGATGAACTCGGCGATGTTGCTCTTCAATCGAACAATCCGCTTCGCATTACCAACGTTTGCACGGTGTTCGTCGAAACAGAAATTATGAATCATCTTTCCAAAGGAAAAAAAGGCGAAGACATTCTTGCCGGCGTTCATCAATCCATTGCCGCGCGTTCGGTGAGTTTATTGCGTCGCGTTGGACTTGAGCAGGAAATTACGTTCACGGGCGGCGTTTCAAAAAATAAAGGAATGATAAAATCGCTTGAAGAAAAATTAGGATTGCATATCAACGTCAACGATGATTCGCAATTCATCGGAGCCATTGGCGCGGCGTTGTTTGCGCTTGATAGAGCAAAAGCGCGACACGACGGAGAATATGTTCACCAAGAAAAAATTATTTCAGCGAAAGTTGCAGCACTATGAATAACGGAAAATACATTGCGGGAATTGACATTGGAACGCGAATGACGAAATGCGCAATTCTCGATACGCAAACGGAATCAATCGTTTCGCGCGCAACCATTCTTACCAAACACAACCTCGCGCTCGCTTCAGAAAATGTTTTGAAAGAAGCGTGTAAAAATATTTTCATTATGCCGACGAATGTTTTTTATGTTGCATCAACCGGCTACGGACGATACCAAGCGCCGATGCGACAAATTCAAATCACCGATATTACGTGTCACGCGATGGGAGCAAAATTTCTGTTTCCAAATACAATAAACATTCTCGATGTCGGTGCGCAGAATGCAAAAGCGATTCGCATAAATGAAAACGGTCGCGTGATGAAATTTAAAATGAATGACAAATGCGCATCAGGAGCGGGAAGTTTTTTAGAACGCGTTGCAAAAGGACTTGAATTACAACTTGATGAAATCGGTTCACTCTCGCTTCGCTCCAAAGACCCGCAGCCGATTAGTTCAATTTGCGCTGTGCTTGCAGAATCGGAAGTAATCAATCTCGTTACGAGCGGTTATCCCGTTGAGGATATTTTGATGGGAACACATCTTTCCATTTCTGATAGAATTGTTGCGCTGCTTCGGCAAGTGGGAATTGACGGCGAAATAACATTGACCGGTGGAATAACACGCAATGCCGGAATGGTGAAAGCGCTCGAAACAAAACTTGGAATAAAACTCAACGTGAATGAAAACTCTGAATACGCCGGAGCAATCGGCGCGTGTGTTCTTGCAAATAAACGATTGAAGAAAGTTGCGAACGAGAAATCTCAAGTTTTTGTAAGTTAGATTCAAATTAATGCAGGAATTTATATATGATTTGTGCTTATTGTTCATACGACAAGCTAAACATTGATATGACAGACGAACATGTTCTTCCACGTAAACTCGGTGGAAATTTGTCTCCTCAAAATCCATTCTTAATAAAAAATGTTTGTAAAAATTGTAACGTAGCAAGCGGTCGTTACATTGATGGACCTTTTATCCGAAGTTGGTTCATGCAAAACAGGCGCGCAGAAAATGCAAAAAAATATCTTGATTTGAATGCGAATCCAATTGTTCCACTTATATATATGGGAGAGATAAAAAATTCTTTTATACGTGAAAAAAACTGCGATATGTGGTTAGGACCAACTGGTGATACTATTTACCATTTCCATGATCCATACCCAGAGCAAGATGGTAATCAAAAAAACATCGGACCTCCATTGTATTTAAGAACGGACGATATAGATCCAGGTTTTGCTTTTATTTTTGTCATGGCAACAAATCCAGCATGGCATAAATGTATTTTATTCTCATTTGTCGAACAATTTGAAAATTCAATTTTATATTTAGGAAATGGACCAACGCCGGAAGGTGGACGTTTCTCTGAAATTCCAGCAGAACTTTTAGATTTGCATAAAGAACTGAAATCTAAGGCTGGACAATTCCATCAACTACAATTTAGTATTAACATTGATTTTGGACATCGTTTTTTAGCCAAAATGGCTCTTGGTTGTGGAGTTCTATTCATAGAGCCACAATTTATTAAAAGCGTGGATGCTTCTAAATTAAGAAGTTTCATGTGGGAACGTAATCCACAAAACCGTGCAAATATTCAAGTATTCGGCACAACTTTTCTCAATGAAGAATTGAAACCGCTGCAGCAACTGTTAGGGTGGGATGCGGGGCATATTATTCTTATTCTTCCGATTAATAACAAATTGTTATTGACACTTATTCTTTATGGAGAACATTCTGCTACAATTGAGATTTGTTCTGAACTGAATTTATGGAAAGAAAAAATAAATGAGAATGGTATCATATTTGTAATTGCACCAGGGTTTAGAAAATATGTAGGTCCGATATCATTTCAAGAATATATTGCTGTAAAAACAAATTTAATTTCTATATCTCATCCGCTGAAAGATTTATTTAACGATATAAATTCTATTGGTTCTCTACCACCATATGATTTACATTAGGAATTTGAATTAAGAATAAACATATAATCTAAAATGTAAAATAAAATGAAAGCCGCAATATTCTACGGACCAAATCAACAACTGAAAATTGAAGAATGGCAAACGCCGACAATCAAGCCGAATGAAGCGCTTGTAAAAGTTTCTGCGTGCGGTGTGTGTCATACCGATTTGCATTACATTGACCACGGAACGCCGACATTCAGAAAACCGCCGCTCATTTTGGGACACGAGCCATCGGGAATAATTGCGCAAGTCGGAAACGAAGTAAAAAATTTCAAAGAAGGCGATAGAGTTTTACTTCCCGCTGTGCTAACGTGCGGCTCATGTGAATTTTGCAGAACGGGACGCGAAAATATTTGCGCAACGATGACAATGTTTGGAAATAATATTGATGGCGCGTATGCAGAATTTGTCACAGCACCCGCAAAAGATATTTTTCATCTGCCGAAAGAAATTCCGCTTGAAGAAGGAGCAATTATTGCCGACGCAATTTCAACACCGTATCACGCTGTAAAAAATCGCGCGGAGGTAAGAGCGGGAGATTCGGTTGTTGTCTTTGGTTGTGGTGGTGTTGGAATTAATGTCGTGCAACTTGCGTCAGCATTTGGTGGAATTGTTATCGCCGTTGATGTTTCTGAAAGAAAATTAGAGTGGGCGAAAAAGTTTGGAGCTACATACACAGTCAATCCAACCAAAGTTGAAAATGTTGGAAAAGAAATTAAGAAACTCACAAATGGCGGAGCGGATACTGCGATTGAAGCAATCGGAAAATCGCAAACGATAGAATCCGCTTTCGGAACATTGCGAAAAGGGGGAAGATTAGTTGTCGTTGGCTATTCTGCTGATGATATAAAATTGAGCGCGGCAAAAATAATGTATTTCGAAATGGAAATTCGCGGCTCGCTCGGATGCCGTCCTGTTGATTATCCGAAATTGATTGAGTTATGCAGAATTGGAAAAGTAAAAGTTGCGGAATTAGTAACACAAAAATTTCCGCTGGAAAAAATAAACGACGCGTTTGATTTGCTGCGAAGCCACGATGAAAATGCGCTGCGTTCGATTGTTGTAATGTAAAAGAATTAACAGCGAATTACACGGATGAAATTCGCGAATATCCGCGAAGCATCCGTGCAAATTCGTGGTAAATAAAAATAAAATGCTCGATTTCACTTTCACCGAAGAACAAAAAATGTTACGCGACGTTGCTCGGAAATTCACCGACAACGAAGTGCGACCGTTTGCTGCAATGATTGACGAGAAAGAAGAATTGCCATTTGAAATAATTACGAAAGCGGCAGAACTCGGATTTCTCGGCGTTGTTTTTCCGGAACAATACGGCGGCGGTGGATTTGGCGAAATCGGTTATTGCATTTTGCTTGAAGAAATTGCGCGCGGGTGTAACTCTACTGCAGTTACAATCGGTGGACACGAATCCCTTGGCGCGATGGCAATTTATCTTTGCGGTAACGAAGAACAGAAACAAAAATATTTACGTCCACTTGCGGAAGGAAAATTACTCGCCGCTTTTGCACTCACCGAGCCCAACGCCGGCTCCGATGCGGCTTCGATGAAAACATTCGCAACGGAAAATGGAAAAAGTTTTCTTCTCAACGGAAATAAAACTTTCATTACGAACGGGAATATTGCCGATGTGCTTGTTGTCTTTGCTGTAACTGATGCGTCGAAAGGAGTGAAAGGAATCACAGCATTCATCGTTGAAAAAAAATGGAATGGATTTCGCGCGGGAAAACCGGAAAAGAAAATGGGAATTCGCGGTTCGCATACAACAGACTTATTTTTTGAAAATCTCGAAGTGCCGAAAGAAAATATTCTCGGTGAAATTGGAAACGGCTTTAAAGTCGCAATGGAAACGCTCGATGTTGCACGTGTAAGTCTTGCAGCGCAATGTCTCGGCTCATCGAAAGAAATGCTGGAACTCAGCGTCAAACACGCGAACGAAAGAAAACAATTTGGAAAACCGATTGCAGAACAACAGGCAATTCAATTTATGCTTGCAGAAATGGCTTCGGAAATTTATCAAGCGGAAAGTATAATTTATCGCACGGCGTGGATGATTGATAATAACATTACGTGTTCTCGTGAATCGGCAATTTGTAAACTTGTTGCAACGGAAACGGTTTGTAAAATTGCCGATAGAGCAATGCAAATTCACGGTGGAATGGGATATATGCGCGAATATCCGATTGAACGTTTGTATCGCGACGCACGTGTCAATCGCATTTTTGAAGGAACGAATGAGATACAACATATTGTAATTGCACGTGATGTTTTGAAGAATGGAATTTAAAATTAACCGCAAGCGACACGGATGAAACACGGATTTACACAAATGCTATCCGTGAATATCTGCGTGTTATCTGCGCAAATTCGTGGTTGAAATATTTATGAACAACAAACAATTTTTATCAGGCAACGAAGCTATTGCTCGGGGCGCGTGGGAAGCGGGAATTCACGTTGCGTGCGGTTATCCGGGAACGCCAAGCACGGAAATAATCGAGAATCTTGCGCGTTACGAAGATGTAGATGTCGAGTGGTCAACGAATGAAAAAGTGGCGTTCGATGTAGCGTATGGAGCATCAATTGCCGGCGCGCGTTCACTGGTTTCGATGAAGCACGTTGGTGTGAATGTTGCGCTCGATTCGCTGATGGTTACACCGTTTTCCGGCGTTCACGGTGGTTTCGTTGTGATAACTGCGGATGACCCGGGAATGCATTCTTCGCAAAACGAACAAGACAATCGCTTCTTCGCAAAGTTTGCAAAAATTCCGATGCTCGAACCTTCTGATTGTCAGGAAGCGAAAGAGTTTGTGAAAGTTGCATTCGACATCAGCGAACAATTTGACGTTCCCGTTTTTTTACGAACGACAACGCGCACTTCACATTCTAAGTCTATCGTTGAGTTTTCAGAACCGAAACGAACGCCGCCGCAAAAATACAAGCAAGACCCGCACAAACACGTTGTTCCTATTTGGGGAAAACGCTGGCGTAGTAATATCGAAGAGCGGTTGAGAAAGTTGGAAGAGTTTGCTGAAACGTTTCCGCACAACACGGTTGAATGGAACAGCAAAAAGATCGGCGTGATTACGAGCGGCATTTGTTACGAATATGCAAAAGAAGTTTTTCCCGATGCGTCATTTCTGAAACTCGGAATGATTTTTCCATTGCCGAAAAAAATGATTGAATATTTTTGCGATGGCGTAGAAAAAATCTTTGTCATCGAAGAACTCGAACCATTTCTCGAAGAACAATTGCGATTGCTCGGCGTGAAAAATCCGTTTGGTTTGACGAACATTTCGGGCAAAGATGTGTTCACGAATATTTTTGAACTCTCGCCGGATATTGTCAATCGCGCATTCAACGGAAACGGCAAACAGAAAAATTTTGAAAATGAAATTGCAATTCCACCGCGCCCACCGGTGATGTGCCCGGGTTGCCCACACAGCGGCGTGTATTACGTTTTACATAAACTGAAAACAATTGTTACCGGCGATATTGGGTGTTACACACTTGGCGCGCTTCCACCGTTTAATGCACTCAACACAACGTTTTGCATGGGCGCAGGAATTGGCAATGCGTTTGGAATGGAAAAAGTTCATCGCAACACAATGGGAAAAAAACTTGTCGCAGTGATTGGAGATGGAACGTTTCTCCACAGCGGAATTGCGCCGCTGATTGATATTGTGTTCAACAAAGGAATTACCACGATTGTGTTGATGGACAATTCGACGACGGGAATGACGGGACATCAGCAACATCCGGGAATGGGAAAAACTGTTCGCAATCTCGATACGTTTGCTATCAACTACGAGCAACTTATTCGTGCGATTGGCGTAAATCATATTCGTGTTATTGACCCGTATAATTTGGAAGAAACAGAAGCGGCGATGAAAGAAGCGTTGGCATTGAATGAACCCGCTGTTGTTATTTCTCGTCGTCCGTGTGTGTTGTTGGAAGAAGAAAAAACAAAAACACATTATCCGTATGAAATTCTTGATGAACTCTGTGAAGAATGTGATTTGTGTTTGAAAATCGGTTGTCCTGCGATTGATGGCTCGCACTCAATTCCATTTATCTCAAAAGAACGTTGCATTGGTTGCGATTTGTGCGCGAAACTTTGTTCGTTTGATGCGATCATTCCTATTAATTCTCGAAAGGAAGTAACAGTATGAAGAAATCGTGGGTAGCATTTGTTTTCGTTCTCTTTTTTGGGAAGCAAGAAAGTTTTGGTTCTGATATACCATCGGTCATTCATCATTCTGTACGAATGAAAACAGTGCTGAAAGAAAATCAACTTCAAGCAGAAGATCGTCTTACCATTAAGAACAGCGCTAATCGAGAACTGATAACCATCCCTATTCTCCTCTACCGACTTTTGATTGTCGAGAATGTAACTGATTCTAACGGCATGCCTATAGATTTTACACAGGAAATTCGGGTGTTCGAGGATGAGAAATCGTGGCAGGTAAATGCTGTGACTATCAAACTTCCTTCGCCCCTGCTTCCTTTTGCAATGACAACATTTACGATACAATATACTGGCTACATTTTCGGGTATCAGGAAGTTATGCAGTATGTAAGAGATAGAATTGATGAAACATATACACTCATTCGTCCAGATGCGCTTGCGTATCCGATGGTCGCTTTTCCGCGATATTCTAGCCTGATGAAGGCATACGAATCACAATTCTCGTTCGATATACACGTCACTGTTCCTTCGGCATATACTGTTGCCGCGGGAGGTGTATTCGACGGGATGTTGAGTACGGGCGATTCAACTACTTTTTCGTACAGAAGCCACTCACCTACATGGAGAATGGATATTGCAGTAGCAAAATTTAAACCACTGAGAGATTCGAGTGAGAATCTTTCCGTGTATGTTCTTCCGGAAGATGAATCGGGTGGCGTTTATGTCCTGAAAGAAATGAAAAGAGTAATAGATTTTTATTCAGGTTTTTTGGGGAAAGTAAAACAGTTGCGTGGTTTTACATCTATCGAGATTCCGGATGGATGGGGTTCTCAAGCTAATGGCGATTACTTTCTTCAATCTGCTGCTGCCTTTAAGGATTCAACTCGAATTTCAGAAATGTATCACGAAATTTCCCACACATGGAATGTGCAAGCAAAGATTGAAGTGAAACGTTGTCGTTACTTTGACGAAGCATTCGCTTCATATTTCGAAAGTCTGGCGGAGCGTGAGTTTCGAGGGGAGCAAACATTTCAAACCGATATGGAAAAGAGTAGAGATAATTTTTTGCGTTGGGCTAATTACGACAAGCGGAACTTCAACACCCCGATTGCAGACTATTGGAAAGAAGAACTCGGGCGAAACTCTTATACAAAAGGTGCGTGGTCGCTCTATGTCCTTCATCAATTGATCGGCGAGAATGATTTTAAGCAGTGTATGCGAACATTGCTCGCCGAGTTTGCCGATAGACCTATAGACTTCTTAGATTTTCAAGGATTGTGTGAGAAGATTTCGTCAAAGAGTTTGAAGAAATTTTTTGATGAATGGATTTATGGAGCAGAGTCTTCAAATCTCTTATCGAATAAAATTCCTATTGAAGATATTGTAAAACGATACCGTTAATAAAAAAAAGTTATGATTGAGTCGAATGGTAAGAACCTTCTTTTCGCCGGCGTGGGTGGACAAGGAATTTTGTTAATCTCCGAACTCACCGCACGTGCCGCAATTCACGCTGGTTTTGATGTAAAGAAAACCGAAGTGCACGGAGCGGCACAACGCGGCGGAAGTGTTGTAAGCCACGTGCGGTTTTCTCAAAAAGTCTATTCGCCGCTTTCCAAAATCGGCGATGTAGATATTTTACTTTCCCTTGAAAAGTTGGAAGGACTTCGTTGGGCGCATTACGTGAAAGATGGCGGAATTATTTTACTCAATAATGAAGAACGCTCGCCGCAACCGATGACAGAAAAAAAAGTTGAGTATCCGCAAAACATTGAAAAGTTTCTTTCGAGCAAAGGATACCGTGTGCAAACGATTGATGCGGTTTCGATTGCGAGTGAGATGGGAAATTACCGCGCCGCAAACACCATTCTTCTTGGCGCGATGGCATCACACACAGGAATTGCCGATGAACATTGGCTCGACGTGATGAAAGAAAATCTCAATCCGAAAATAGTGGATTTGAATTTGCGAGCGTTTGAAAAAGGAAAAGAGTTGTCGGAAAAAACTTTTGTATCGGCGTAATAATGTCGAAGCAATTTATTTCTCTTTTCGTCAACGGCGAAAAAAAACAACTTGCAATTGAACCGCAATGGACACTTGCAGAAGTTCTTCGTGAGCAATTACATCTCACAGGAACAAAAATTGGTTGCGATACTGGCGATTGTGGTGCATGCACAGTTCTCGTTGGCGGAAAACCAATTCTCTCGTGCATTACACTTGCAATTACTTGCGACGGAAGTTCAATTCAAACAATAGAAGGTGTGGCTGAAAACGGAAATCTGCATTCATTACAAAAATCATTCCTTGAACACGGAGCATTGCAATGCGGATTTTGCACGTCGGGAATGGTGTTATCGGCGATAAGCAATCAGCATTCAGCGGTTAGCAATCAGCAAATTAGGGAAGAACTTTCAGGAAATCTGTGCCGCTGCACGGGATACAAAAAAATTGTCGAAGCGGTTGAAGATTATAGCAATCAGCAATTAGCAGTCAGCAGTCGGCAAAACGAATCACGAGCCACGAATCGTGATTCACAATCAGAAATCAAAGTTGACGGCGTTCCGAAAGTTACCGGTTCCGCTCAATTTACCGATGATATTTTTCTTCCGAGAATGTTGTTCGGAAAAATTCTTCGCAGCCCACACGCACACGCTCGCATTCTTTCCATTGATACATCAAAAGCAGAACAATTTCCCGGCATTGTTGCAGTAATGACAGGAAAAGATTTACCAATGAAATACGGCATGCTTCCTTCAAGTCAAGATGAAACTGCGTTATGTGTTGATAAAGTGCGTTTCATCGGCGACGGTGTTGCGGCAGTTGCGGCAACTGATGAGTTCACTGCGCAGGAAGCGTTGAAATTGATTGACGTGGAATATGAAATTCTTCCTTCGGTTCTTTCTGTTGAAGATGCGTTGAAAAATACTTTTCCAAAAATTCACGCCGACTCGAAGTATGAAAATAACGTTGCAAAAAATGTTGAATTGGAATTCGGAAATGTTGAAGAAGGTTTTGCCGAAGCGGATTACATTCGCGAAGATGAATTTTTTTACAACTCCAACACGCATGCAATGCTCGAACCACATTCTGCCGTTGCATCGTTTGAACCGGCTGCCGTTTCCAATAATTTCAAAGATGGAAATCTTACTTTGTGGTCATCTACGCAAACACCGCATTACGTTCACCGCACGCTCGCAAAGGTTTTGGAAATGCCTGCAAGTCATATTCGCGTAATAAAACCACATCTCGGCGGTGGATTTGGCGGAAAGAGTGAACCATTTGCGCTGGAATTTTGCGCGGCATTTCTTTCCATCAAATCAGGACGACCGGTAAAAATTACATACACGCGCGAAGAAGTTTTTTATTCTCATCGCGGAAGACACGCAACAAAAATGTGGTTGAAAACCGGCGTGAAAAATGACGGAGCAATTACTGCCGTTCAATACAAAGCATTGCTTGATGGCGGCGCGTATGGGAGTTATGGAATCATCACGACGTATTATTCGGGACAACTGCTCACGCTTCCGTATAAAATTCCGCATTACAAATTTGAAAGCACGCGAGTTTACACGAACAAACCTCCGTGCGGACCAAAACGGGGACATGGCGCAGTTCAACCACGTTTTGCATTTGAAGTTCAACTCGACAAAATATCTGAAGAACTTGGAATTGATTCAGCAGAAATACGTTTGAAAAATCTCATTGAAGAAAATTCAACGACAATCAATTCGCTTCGTGTAACAAGTTGCGGAATACAAGAGTGCATTGAAAAAGTTTTGAATGCATCCGATTGGAATAATAAAAAAGATAAATTTCCGCGCGGTCGTGGAATCGGAATTGCAACAAGCGCATACATAAGCGGTGCGGGAAAAGAAATTAACTGGCTCGGACTTCCGCATAGTGGAGCAATAGTAAAAATTGACCGCGGCGGCGGTGTTACTGTTTTCTGTGGTTCATCGGATATTGGACAAGGTTCGAATACAGTTCTTGCTTCCCTTGCTGCAAAAACTCTCGGCGTAAATATTTGCGACGTGAAAGTGTTTGAAGCAGACACGGATTTAACGCCAGTTGATTTGGGAAGTTATTCGAGCCGCGTAACATTTATGGCAGGAAATGCAGTGTTGCAAGGCGCGACTGAATTGCGAAAGAAAATTTTTGAAGTTGTTGCTGGAAAATTTGAAACATCAATTGAGAACTTGTGTGCAGAGAATAATGAAATTTTTGTTACTGATAATGCAGATAAAAATATTTCTTTCATTGAAGCCGCGAGATTAGCAGAACAAAAATTCGGAACGCTTTCTGCCGTTGGTTTTTATTCACCGCCGAAACTTGGCGGAACATATAAAGGGGCAGGAGCAGGACCATCGCCATCGTATAGTTTTACTGCGCACGTCGTAGAACTCGAAGTTGATGAAGAAACAGGACAAGTGAAAATTTATAAAGTGTGGTCTGCGCACGATTGCGGAAAAGCGTTGAACCAAACGTTGGTCGAAGGACAAATCGAAGGAAGTGTGTATATGGGAATTGGCGAAGCGCTGTATGAAAAAATGTCTTACACAAAAAACACAAAAGATACATTCGGCGGATTGCTGAAAACTTCTTCGCTTCTTGATTACAAAACTCCAACTGCACTTGATACACCGGAGATTGAAACTTTTATAATTGAAAGCATTGACCCCGAAGGACCGCTTGGAGCAAAAGAAGCAGGCGAAGGTCCGTTGCTTGCAGTGATTCCTGCGATTGCAAATGCGATTTATGATGCTGTCGGAATTCGTTTGCAAAGTGTTCCATTTCTTCCTGAAAATATTTTGAAAGCGCTCGAAGAAAAGAAACGTTCAAACATAACAGAAAAAGAATTGGTTGAAGTTGTATGATTCGTCTGAATAAATTTGAATTTCTATCTCCGTCTTCTTTACACGAAGCAACAAAATTTCTTTCGTCTTCAAACGGAAATACAAAAATTCTTGCAGGCGGAACAGATGTAATAGTTGGAATGAAACAAGGAATTGTTCAGCCACAAAATATTTTGTGGCTTGGAAAAATAAATGAGTTAGAGCAAATAACATTTTCACGTGAAGGTGGAATGAAGATTGGAGCAATGTGCACGCTTTCAGAAATTGAAAAAAATGAAAACGTGCAAAAATATTTCCCATCTGTCATTGATGCTGTAAAATCTATCGCATCGCCGCAAATCAGAAATCGCGCAACGATTGGCGGAAATTTATGTTTGAACACGCGATGCTTTTATTACGACCAATCGGATTTCTGGAGAAATTCGCTCGGTAGTTGTTTGAAATACGGAAACGGAATTTGTCACGCAGCGCCGGAGTTATCACATTGCACGGCTGTGTTTTCTTCTGACCTTGCGCCGTTACTCATTGCGCTCGATGCAAATGCTGAATTGCACAGTTCACAATCAATACTCAAAATTCCCCTTTCAAGATTATACAACGATGATGGAAAAAACCACGTCTCTCTTTTTCAATCGGAAATACTTTCTTCCGTATCAATTCCGTTCAATGAAAAAATAAAATCTGCTCACGGAAAAATACGAGCAAGAAATTCTATTGACTTTGCGATGGCAAATGTCGGCGTTGCAATTTCTTTCAATCAAAAAAACATGTGTGAAAAAGCGAATATAGTTGTTGGGGCAGTTTCAAGTTCTCCGATTATTGCCGATAATGTTGCACAAAAACTTGTCGGAGAAAATATTACGGAAAAGTTAATCGAAGAAGTAGCAAAAGAAATTTCGTCGCTCATACATCCGATACCGAATATTGATGGTGCGGTGAGTTATAGAAAAAAAATGGTGAGAGTGCTGGTGAAGAGAGCTCTTAAAAAAATTGAAACTTATCAGTAACGAAGAATTTCGTTTCTAAAAAATATTTGAGTCGCAATTTACGCTCAATTACTTTAGTATTTCGCAACGAATTGAAAAAAGGGAAAACAAGGAAGTGCCCGGAACAGGAGTTGAACCTGCACGAATGTTACTTCACTAGAACCTGAATCTAGCGCGTCTGCCAATTCCGCCATCCGGGCAATTTTCGCAGACAAATATAGGAATTTTCCCAAAGCAATTTTTCTCCTTTAATCAGGAATCTTTCCGTTTGCATTTTCGTAAATTTACCGTGATTAATTTTTTACACAATGCCATCTCTGCTTCCCCACGATACCACAATTTCTTTTCCCGACTTGACGGTTGTTTCCGCGTCTGCGGGTTCAGGAAAAACGTACACGCTCGCAATGCGCTATGTGCAGTTTCTCCTTTCCCCCGCTATTGCAAATAATACGTTACGCAATACCCTCGCGATTACGTTCACCAACAACGCCGCTAACGAGATGAAGCAACGTATCATTACGTTTTTAAAAAAAATTTGTCTCGGCGACAATGAAATACTTGAGGAAATTTCCTCTGTTATTTCGCTTCCGCAGGAACAGTTGATGCGCAAAGCAGAATTGCTTCTCGATACGATTCTGGATAACTACTCAGGATTTCAGGTGAAAACCATTGATAGTTTTCTTATCAGCGTATTTAAAACAACCGCGCTTGAGTTGGGTTATCATCCGGAAACAGAAATTCTTTTTGATACCGATACATTGCTTTCTGGTGCAATGGAAAAATTTGTACGGACAGCAGAGCGTCACGAAGAGCATCGTGAACTTATTTTCAATCTTATTAATTTCGTAGAAGAATCGCGCAATAATACAAGCGGATATATCTGGAATCCGTATAAAAAGTTTCTGAAAGAAATTCAGCAATTGTACAATACGCTCCGGCAACAAACGCTTCCGCTTGATATTAAAAATTATGCACCGGAACTTCAACGCATAGCAAAAGAAATTACACAGCAGGCAGCAAGAGTACAAACTCTCATCGAAAAATCCGGCTTGCCTCCATCCAAAAATTTTATGGATGATATATCCTCTTTACAGGAAGAAAACATTGATTTTGTTCTTACGCACAGTCGAAAAAATAAATTTTTCAACGCGCCTAAAAATAAATTACAAAAACAAAACGAAGCATTGTATGGTGCACAAATAGAAAATGCATCAGAGAAATTGTATGAACGCATTGCGGAGTACGTAGAGACCGTCTCACGCGCACATTTTTATCCATACATTCAATTCCTTTCTCTTCTCGAAAAAGAAATTGAAGAACTCTGCAAAGAAAAAAAACAAATCACACTTGCAGACATCAATCATCTGATGAAAGTAAATCTTTTGCACGAAAAAATTCCGGAAGTATATTACAAACTGGGAGAAACAATTTACCACTATCTGATTGATGAATTTCAGGATACATCTTCTATTCGCTGGCACAATGTGAAACCGCTTCTGACTGAAACGCTCGCGCAAAACGGGTCGCTGTTTATTGTCGGCGATACAAAACAATCCATCTATGGTTTTCTTGGCAATGACTGGCGCATGATGAAGCAAGTGGAGAGTGGTGATGAATTTGATTCTGTTGCACCACGCTCCATCAATCTGCCAATGAATTATCGCAGTATGGAAAATATTGTACGCTTCAATGAATTATTGTTTCGTGATACATTTCCGCAGACTGAATACGCAGACGCAGTGAAAAACAGCGGCGCGGATATGTTCACGCAAGATGTACAAGACCATAAAAAAGCAAAAGGATTTGTTCGGACAACATTTATTTCAACAGAAAAAAATGAAATTGCAGACAAAGAAAAACTGTTAGAGATTCTTCGTGATTGCATTACTCGCGGATATTCATACCAGGATGTTACAATCATAACACCAAACAATGACGACGTTATTCGCATCGGCGTGTGGCTGAATGAAAAGAACATCCCGTTTTTATCGCAAAGTAATCTTGATGTACGCAATAGAAAAATTACCCAGGAAATATTTTCGTTGATACAATTTCTTGATGCGCCGATTGATAATCTATCGTTTGCAACATTTTTACTTTCGGATATTTTTGAAACAGCACTATTGCACAAAGAATTTTCATTGGCGAAAAAAGATATTCACCGGTTTCTCTTCTTATCCCGTTCTTTAAAACAAAATATTCAGCCGCTCTACAAGTTATTTCAAGTGCAGTATCCTGCAATTTGGGAATATTTTTTTGAAAATCTATTTACAAAAACTGGCTACCTTCCGCTCTACGACAGCGTTGATGAAGTGATAAAAATTTTTTCACTGTTTGCACACTTTCCAAAAGAAGAAGCAACATTAGTGAAAATATTAGAATCCGTTAACACCGCAACGCAACAAGGATGCAATTCTATCAAAGATTTTCTGCACTATTTTAAAGAAGACAATTCCGATGAATGGAATATTGCCGGAGCATCATCATCAAATGCGGTGCAAATAATGACAATCCATAAAGCGAAAGGATTGGATTTCCGTGTCGTTCTTGTTTTTCTGCCCGATACGAATATTAAAGCAGACAATACAATATTTGAAGAAAGCGATGAAGCGGTACATCTTCTGTATTCAAAAAAAGATTTTCTTAAATTTTCTCCTGCACTCGATTCGCTTTCCAGTAAGCAATTATTGTATCAACAAACTGATGCGTTGAATAAACTCTACGTTGCGTTCACTCGTGCGAAAGATGAAATGCACATACTCATCACTTCAGATAAACCGCAACCTGAAGGTCCAGCAAAATATTTTGTAAATACAGAAATTGGAACGATGCCCTCTGCTGTTACTTCAAAAGAAACGGCAACAGAAAATCTCTCGCGCGGACGATGGATAACAAGCATTGCACAGCGCAGTGGTACAGAATTCAAACACGGACAAAAAAGTGAAACACAGCGGGGAATTTTTATCCATACCGTTTTTTCGTATTTACATTTTCTTGATGAAAATTTCGACCAAAATATTCTGAACGCAATTTCACGCGCAAAGCAGGAAATACATTTTCCAACAGATGACATAGAAATATTATCTCTACTGCAACAGTTTTTTATTGCGACAGATTTTTATAAATATTTTACGACACAGCAATTCCGTGCGGTACTTATTGAGCAGGAATTAGTCAATCGCTACGGCATTCGATACCGTTGCGACCGTATTATCATTGATGAAAAGGAAATTACTGTTATTGATTTTAAAACAGGAATGGTAGAAAATGAGGAACAATATTACAATCAGATAAAAAACTATATGAATATTTTACAGGAAGTTTACCCGCAAAAAATAATCATTGGCATCATCGCATATATTGACGCACGACAAGTAGTAGCAGTTCAATGAGTAAAAGCTATCTTCTCGCACCATCAGTTCATCTGTTCGATGAAATAATATCTCATCTCGAAAATTCTTCATCGGATTTTTCGCAAAATATTGTTGTGTTTCCTGGAAAGCGTCCGTCTCATTTCCTGCAAAAGCGGATAACAGAAACATACAGGAAAAGTTACCTTCCTCCGCTCATTTTTTCCATTGATGAATTCGTAGGTTTTCTCTTTGAAATAATTAATGCAGGAAATTTTTCATCGCCATCTCTGCTTGATGCGGTCATTATTCTTTTTGATATTTATCGTGCGGAGCAAGAGCACATTGGCGATATTCATTTTCTGACGTTTGAAAAATTTCTTCCACTGGGTATTAAAATGTTTAATGAACTCGAAGAACTTCATTCTGCAATGAAAACTCATCGCGAAGTAAATGAAATAGTCAGTGGTTTGACATACGGAAAATTGTTCACACTTTCTTCTCTGTACGAAAAATTTTATACCACACTGCAGGTGGAGCGCTTATATACGAGAGCAATGAAGTATAATGCAGTTGCGTCTTCGTATTCCTTACAACACACAGATATATTCCATAAAATAATTCTTGCAGGGTTCTTCGGACTCACAGAGGCGGAGAAAACTCTCTTCATCAAACTTTCGCAAGCGGAGCAAAGTGTTTTTATTTTTCAAAAAGGAAAAGGCATCGGTCGTGTTATAGACGAATTACATCTAACGACTGTAATAAAGGGAGAAGACATAAACTCTTCTGAAATAAATTTCACCGCATGTCCAGATATACATGGTCAGGTATATGCATTAAATGCACTCATGGGAAATAATGCACAACAGCAATTTCCGCTGAATGAACATTCTGTTATTGTACTTCCTTCATCATCGTCACTATTTCCACTTTTACAGCAATCACTGTCGTTGTTGAACGAAAATGAATACAATATTTCACTCGGATTTGCGCTACGGTTTTCTCCCCTTTATTCTTTCTACGAATTGTTACTTGATGTTATTGCGACGAAGCAGGATGAAAAATATTATATTCCGTCATATTTGAAATTTGTGTTGCATCCGTACACAAAAAATATTTATTTCAAAAAAAGAACGGATGTAACGCGGATTGTATTTCATTCGGTTGAAGAATATTTTACAAAAAAATTCCCCGGGATGTTTTTTTCTTTGAGCGAACTCAATGATGCAACAACTATTTTTGATTCTGTTGCAAAAGCATTTGATGAAGACGACAAAATTACTTCGCAAGAGATTCATGAACATTTACGAAATATTCATGAACAACTATTGAAGCCTTTATCATCGTTCGCAACCATTGCTGATTTTGCACAAAAAAGTATCACCGTGTTTGAGTTTATATCCCACCACAGCACGGCACGATTGCATCCATTCTTTTCACCATTTGCAGAGCAATTCATCCATACATTTGAAAAACTCACCCAGGGACGCATTGCCAACATACAATTTAATTCGACAGAGGCATATTTTACTTTCATCAAAGAATACCTGCAACGGGAAGAAGTGCATTTCTCAGGAACACCAGTGCAAGGTTTGCAAACACTGGGATTTTTGGAAACACGTAACTTGCAATTTGAAAACGTGTGTATTCTAGATATGAATGATGATGTTTTTCCCGGAACAAATGACAGTGCGTCAATGATTCTGCCACAGCAATTGAGAACATTACTCGGAATGGAAACAATTACACAGCGTGAAAATATTTTTGAATATTATTTTGATATTTTAATTCAAAGTGCCCGCAATGTATATCTTTTTTATTCCAACGATGTCAAGCGTGAAAAAAGCAGATTTATTGAAAAAATATTCTGGGAACAACAACACGCAAATCGCTCACTTACTTCGTCAGTAAGAGTAAAAAATATTGCATATCAATTATCTCTTGTAAATATGCAGCCATTACCAATTTCTAAAACGGAAGAGATGATTTCCTCGCTGCAAAATTTTACATACACATCTACGTCGCTTGATGAATATCTTCGCTGCGGTTTAAAATTTTATTACAAATACGTTTTACGTCTGTATGAAAAAGATGAAATCATTGACGAAATAGAAAACAAAGATATTGGCAACCTTTTACATCGCGTATTAGATGAATATTTTTCCGCACACTTGCTCTTTCCGCTCAACGAAAAGAATTTACGGGAAAAAGAACTGCTACAAATTTTTGAAGAAATATTTCGAATACAATTTGGTGAATCATCACAAGGTGATATTCTTATATTGAAATATCAAATTGAAAAACAACTGAAAAAATTCTTAGCGCTTTATCAAATTCCTAAAACGCTTCACGAAACGATTATGGTAAAAGAAACAGAATCTAAAAAGAAAACTTTCCTGCAAGGATTTTCTTTGGAGAGCCGCATTGACCGCATCGAACAACGTGGCGATTACATTTTTATACTTGATTACAAGGCTGGAGGAAGTGTGCCGACATTGCGAATGAAAAAATTATTTCCTGATGAAAGAGACTCGTGGAGTAATGCGATAGACTCAATACAATTGTATTTGAATGCATTGATATATTCGCACAGCGAAAAATTTCCAATCGAAAAAATTATTCCCGCTTACCTTCACATTGGAAGACATTCGATAGATGAATCAATAGAGAAGCCGCTTTTTAAGCAGGATGATAATGCACAGGAAATTTATGCAATGCTGTATGAAGTTCTTTTAAAATTGTTAAACGAAATTACTGAAAAAGAAAAGGAATTTCTTCCTCCCCGAAAATTAGAAAAAGTCTGTCCGTATTGTCCGTACAAAAATATTTGCGGGACGCAGTGGATTCAACGATTCGAATAAGAAACTGTTTATTTTATTCAATAAAAAAAACGGCATCCAAATATTTTTTTGAACGCCGGTTACTTTTTTAAAAAGGAACTTTTACCCTTTAATTTTTTTCCAGTTTAAAATCTGATGCGCAATGCCAGCGGCGGAAAGTAATTTTACAACATCCCACAACGAGAACAGGAGAAATCCTTTTTCAAACGCCTCAGAAACATTATGGATGTAGAAAAAATTCAAATGCAACATTCCGAGTGTAAAAAGAACGGCCGTACTTATGAACATCGTTCCGAGAATCCACCAAAATCCCTGCGATTTTTCTACCGCGTATCCGACAAGAAATGCGACGAGGGGAAAACTTAACAAATACCCACCCGTCGGTCCAAATATTTTCATTAATCCAAAACCGCCGCTGGAAAAGACAGGAAGTCCCGCCGCGCCAATCAATAAATACAATATCTGACTTGACGCCCCAAATCGTTTACCCAAGACAACGCCGGAGAGGAGTACAAAAAACGACTGCAAAGTAAATGGAACAGGATATGCGGGTATTTCAAATCGAGCGCCGATTGCAGTGAGAGCCGCAAAACCCATCGTCATAGTAAGAAGAAAAATTTGCGTTTTATATTTTACCAAAATTTCCGAGAAATTATTTGTAATTGCCATATAATTATATGTGTAAGTGGAAAAATGCTGTTGTTAAATCAAGTATGTGTTGAAGTGTTTTATCATCGTTGTTTTCTTTATTGAACGCATTGTACAGATGTCCGACGTGTTCAAGAAGAATTAATTCAGTTGTTGTTTTATTAGAACATTCCAATAATCGTTGCGCTTCTTCGGGTGGCGTTATTTTATCTTCTGTTCCTTGAATCATCAGCCACGGAATATGTATTTTCGCAGCCGCGGTCTCGATGTTTAAAGTATCGGTATTTGTTTCCAAATCTTTCAGCAATTGAATACCGAATTTCAATGGATGTGTTTCCATTCGGTTTGATGCGGGAAGGAAACTATTTAAACACCAGCGTTTCTTTTGCGCATCCGTCCAACGGTCAAACGTTGCAATCGGCGACCACGTTGCAATCGCTTTGATGCGTTCATCGTTCGCGCTCTGTACAAGACAAATTCCACATCCGCGCGAATTGGAAACAAGAGCGATTTTTGAAGTATCAAAATATTCTCTCTTCAATTGTCCGTCACAAATTTCATCAAGCAGAAATTGTAAATCCAATAATTCTTTGGAAAACGTATTCGATTCAAAAGCATCGTAATCTGTTATCCTGTCAAATCGCTCGTTGATGCCATTGTGTGAAAAATTAAACACGACCGAAGCAAATCCCTTGCGCGCAAATTCTTCACCGACGAACGGATACATTCCCCAATCTTTAAATGCCATAAAACCGTGACAAATAATTATGACCGGTTTTGGATTGCCATCATTCAGAAAGCGAATATCCCCTGTAATATTTTTTCCCGCAGGAGATGCGAAGAGAAATTTTTCTTTGTGCATCACGTTCTTTTAAAAAACGCGGGACAAAAATATGAATTTTCCGGACACAGAGAAATGGACCTTTTGTTTAATTTTATCAACAGTAAAAATAATTATTTCATCAAAATCAATTTCCTCGTTTCAAAAAATGCATTTGTCTGTAATCGGTAAAAATAAATTCCGCTTGGAAAACTTTCAGCATTCCATTGCACAGAATAATTTCCCGCATCTTTTCGTTCAGCAATGAGTGTTGCAATTTCATTTCCAAGTATATCGTAGATTATTAGTGATACAAACGAAGGAGAAGAAATATGAAACTCGAAACTTGTAACGGGATTGAAAGGGTTGGGGTAATTCTGAAGAAGAGAAATTTTTTGCGGAGAGTTATTTTCAGTTACATCGGTAATATTGCCAAACGTTCCGTCAAGATTGATATTTTGCGCATATAATCCGCCCGCATCGCTACGTTTATCCGTCCACACCAGTTTCGACATTCCGTTTGAACCAACAACAGCATTCACGCGCAACTTTTCGCTGGTAACTCCGCATACAGTAAGAATATTTCCATTCCATAAAAAATTTCCCGCGTCATCAATCTGAAAACTTTTAACTACATCATTGAGTCCAGAAAAAGGAAGTTCATTGTAATACACCATTACCCTATTTTCGTACGCAATAGCAGAAAGCGAAGCGTAACTATTATTATCCATCGCTTTAAAAATTTTCCCTTCATCATTCCACATACGTGTTCCGTTTGCAGAAAACTTTTGCCCGTACACGCCGAACATACTTTGCAGCGGGTTTGCTTCTTTCCAAAACATATATGTTTCGTTTGTTGCAGAATTATACGCAACCATCGGGTCAAAATGATTTTGTGATGAATTGGTCGAACCTGCAACGCCATTTTCAGGAAACAGATGTTCTCCGCTTGATGAAAAATGTTGCACGAATCCAGTCGTTAAGTTTATAGAATTTCTATCGTCGTGCCAAACGTACAGCGCACCATTATTTCCATCAGAAAAAATTTTCGGTGTGTAAAATCCTGCAACGCGACCAAGTGTATAGACCGTATCAGGATTTGAAGACCAAAGAGGATTTCCCGCAGGAGAAAATTTTTGCGAATACAAGTGATAGTTTTGCGGGCTGATAAATGAACCGAGGTATCCCGCCCAATACATAATTATACTGCCACTATCGGATGAAACAAGCGACGGATATGTATAGTTTTCGTTTGTAATTCCTGTGAGGAAAATAGGGTCTGTTCCCCATAATTTTTCTCCAGTCGAAGAAAGTTTTTGCATCGCAATTTTATTCGGTGATGAACCGAACACCCACGTTACAACAAAATTGCCGTCGGATGTTTGCACAACTTTCGGATTCGCTTGATACGTGCTTGGCGAGGTTGAAAGCGAAATGCCGTTTTCCCCCCACAAAAAATTTCCTTGCGAAGAAATTTTGTATGCAAATGGATTGATACTTCCTCCGTTGCGTGTATCAGTAAACACCATAATTGTATTATCGCTATCGTCAACGATCATATCCCAATCCACGAGTGAACTTGATTGCGGGTTTCCGCTCACGAGTAATCCATCATCAGTAAATTGTTTTTCACCGAAAGCATTTATTCGCTGCACATACACAGCATAACCTGACGCGCGATTATCAAACCACGAAATAAAACATCCGTTGTCGGATGTGTTGCCGATTTTCGGAAGCACTTGCTCTCCGCTTACATCGCAGACCGGCAGATTTTCATTCGGATTGGATGACCATTGCGCGAAAGTGAAATTGAAAAATAAAAGCGAGAAGAGAAACACAGAGGCAATTTTCATTGTAGTAGATTTCTGATGTATAAAAATATTGTTATTAAGTCGGGGCAAATTTAGGAAGAAATTTATCTTTCTGCAATTCAATTTTTTTTAAAACGTAGGAAATGCTCGCGACTATTCACTCCTCCAATACCACACGATGATATTCTATTTCATCAAAATCATTTTCTTCGTTTGTGAAAATTCTTCCGATTTCAATTGGTAGAAATACATTCCGCTTGAAGATTTTTCCGCATTCCACTGAACGAAATAATTTCCAGCTTCTTTCTTTTCGTTGACAAGCGTTGCGACTTCGTTACCGATAATGTCGTAGATTCTTAAATTGACAAATGACGAACTCGGAACTCTATACTCGAAACTTGTAACCGGATTAAAGGGATTGGGATAGTTTTGAGAGAGAGAAAATTTTGTTGGAAGTTGAGTAGAGTTTTCATTTCCGCTAACGGGCACTGACCATTTGGCAATGTGGTTTGCTGGAGTTACACATGCAGTAGTAAAGATACCTCCAGCATATAATTCATTGTTATAAACTAATAATGTATTAACCCAATGATTCATACCGCATCCTACAGAACTCCAGGATGAACCATTCCATTTTGCAATGAATTTTGTAGAATCTCCATTAACAATTTGAAAAGAACCGCCTACAATTAATTCTCCATTATAAACAGTGAGACTATTTACGAGATAATCAACTCCATTTCCGACGGCTGACCACTGTACTCCATTCCATTTAGCGATGTTATTAACTGCTACGCCACCAGCAAAATGAAATTGCCCTCCTACATATAGTTCATTCTTATACTCCGCAATACAAGAAATCCAACCATCTGTACCAGAACCAAGTGATTCCCACGACGTGCCATTATATTTTGCAATATGATTAACGGAATCATTTCCTGTCATAGAAAATGCTCCTCCAGCACATAATTCGTTCCCATATTGTGTTAACGCTAGTACTCTATCATCAAATCCATTTCCGAGTGACTGCCATGTTACTCCGTTCCACTTTGCTATATAATTTGTTGAGTCCCTACCCGCAACGGTAAAATCGCCGCCAGCATAAAGCTCATTATTATAAACGAGAAGAGTAAAAACCCAATCATTCATTCCATTTTCAACATTCGTCCAATTTATTCCATTCCATTTTGCTATATAGTTTGTAGTATCTTCCCCTGCTTGTATAAACCAACCTCCTGCATATAATTCCCCCTTATAAACCGAAAGAGCTCTCACATTATTGCTTAAACCTTGATCTAAGGGTAACCATGAAGTTCCATTCCACTTGGCAATAAAATTTGTGTTATTGGTATCAGCAATTGTAAAAGTACCCGCAGCATAAAGTTCACTATTGTAATTTGCTAAAGTATTTACTTGGGCATTCATTCCACTTCCGACCGCACTCCACGTTTGTGCAGTTGCTAATTTTGGGGAAGAGAGTAATACTGTAAAGATAATAACTAAAATAAAATTACTTGTGCGCATTATTTTATCCTTTCTAAATTTGTTGTGAAAATGATTTATCATAAAATGTGGCAAAAACATACAAAAATATTCTCTAATTCAATTTTTTTTAAAAACGTAGGAAATAGTCGCGACTATTCTCTCCTCCAATACCACCCGATGGTATTCTATTTCATCAAAATCAATTTTTTCGTTTGTGAAAATTCTTCCGATTTCAATTGGTAGAAATACATTCCGCTTGGAAATTTTTCCGCATTCCATTGAACGAAATAATTTCCAGCATCTTTCTTTTCGTTGACAAGCGTTGCGACTTCGTTACCAAGTATGTCGTAAATTTTTAAACTGACAATGGTTGGCTTATAAAGATTAAAAGAAAAATTCGTGTTTGGATTAAAAGGATTAGGGTTGTTTTGATGTAAAATAAACTCCGGCGGAAAAGAATGATTATTTGGATTTTGTACTTCATTTATTACCGCGCTTATCAAATGATGTTTCGATTCCCAGCCAACGCCAACGACATAAGGGCTGTTTCTACCGTGGATTCTTATTGCTCCTATCTCTTTCTTGAAGGTGAAATCCAGAACGTCACGATAGTACAAATTTGTATCGCGGGCTTGTATAGAAATTGTATCTTCTGCGCTTACGTTCATATATCGAAAAACGATTCCACTATCATTCACATCGTTTCCATAAGGAAAGACAGAACCGGAAATAGAGATTAATGTTTCATTTCTATAAATTCTGTGACGAGTTTGATGAGATTCAATGAGTTCAAATGTTGATGAATCTATTATCGGGTATGTTGTATCAAATGAAGGTGGAAATCCCTGATGAATGTGATGCAGAAGGTCTCTGTTTTCTTTAATTAACCAAATGGTTGAATCGGTAAAAATTGTTTCGTTTACTACACGACAGTTCGCTGTACCAATATCACTTTCAAGCACGTCGTCCATTGTCCATAGAGATGAATAATAATCGTATGTCCATTTGTTTCCGATTGCCAGCGGAAAGACATCAACGAGTGAATCATTTTGAGCAAGAGATTTTCCGTTGAGTAAAAATATTGAAATTGTAAAAAATAATTTAAGATGTTTTGTTAGGGACATTTTATTATCTGTGATTATAAAATTTGCAGTAGGAAATTACCAACTTTCTACGAAACATCAATTTCACTCCATCATCATCCACCACACACAATTGCAACAACGAGCAAAACCAATTACACACTCTCCATAATTTTCTCATGTTTTGCTTTTAATTCTTCAGAAAGTTGTCGTGTTTGTTTCTGAATGAAGTCTATACCTTTTTCCAAAGGCATATCTTTTATCAGATTATACGCTTTCTCTTTCCATTTCGACACTTCGAGTTGGGCTTTGGACGTATGTTCAATTTTCGGTTTCATAATCTATTAACTCTGGAGCATCCTCGGCAAAAAGAATGTTTATCGTTGATGTATCTAAATATATTGTTGGTTTTATTTACAGCATTTTCTCCATTCACGTTCATTAAAAAATTGCGTTTGAAACTACAAAAATTTCATTGAAGCACCAACTCTATTCCCTCATCCGCATTGTCTCACAAATAAAGTTACCCAACGGAAGTTGGAAAAGTGGTCGTTGACTCATAATA
>CAYHPL010000009.1:130260-133707 GCA_964358705.1 uncultured Chitinophagales bacterium | reverse complement strand
TCAGTTGTGAGTTGAGAATTTTAAAAAACTTATCTTCCTTTTTATTAACCTTAATGAGTGTGTTGCCGAATGACCTTTTTGTTAAAAAACATTTTGTTTTTATTCAGTTTTCAATAGATAAATTTGTGAAAAACCTATTCGGCAACAGGCTCTTAATAGAAAAAGTACCACAATATTACAACCTTATTACCATTTCAACAGGTAATAAGGTTGTGGTTGTGCCATTTTTCGTTTTCTATTAAGGTTATATTCAAAAATAATGCTCTCATTTCATCAACTCACAACTGACACTACCCATTTTTGCTGTTCTTCATTCATATCTTTTCTTTTGATTCGGGTTCGGGATTTTGTGTGATTGAAACATTTATTGTAATACTATAGTTATTCGACTGGAAATCATCAGGAGAAGATGTACACTCTTTCGATGAAGAATCAAATAAGTGTAATGAAGAATTGCTTGATTGCTCATCATTCTTCTGCAAACGAAGGATGATGAATACAGGAAAACCTACAAAAATCAATACAATGGCTAATATTGCGGCATAGTCTATATCAACGCCAAACAACACATGTGAGTAACCATTCAGAATAAATACACCGATGAGTAAAAGTGCGAAGCGGTTTGATTTTTTTTTGATGGTAAATGGTTCAATCATTTTTTTTCACCAGTAATTGTCTTTGTGTTTTTTGTGGCACTGACGGGCATCGAAGATGAGTGCAATAAAGCCGATGATAAAAAATAAACTCATAAAGAATTGCGATTCTTCCGGAAATATCTTACTAAAAAGAAGAGCTATGAAGAGAGATGAAACCATAATTACGATCATCCGAAAAGCAATAACTTGATTGGTGGTAAACATTAGTCAGCCGGAGTTTTAAAAATGGGAAATACAGAATCGGTATCACGCCAGCGGTTCTCTTTTACTTCACGGAAACGCATCACAATACAATAGATTTCCGTTACGGCAATGAGTGCGATGAAAAAATAATTCACGACAGAAAATGCAACAGGTTCATTTTTACACGGCATTGCCACGATGCACCACAGCGTTATAAGCACAGGGAGCATGAGAAATGATTTTCCGTAGTAAGTTAGTTTTCGCATAGAGATAATAATCTGATAGAAATATAAAAGTTTATTGTAAGAACACCAATGCCCCGCCGATAATGGAAAATGTCACACAGCGATAAAGTATAATATCACTATGAATACAAATGAATACGCAAAATTTGGAAATCCCGATGACATCCGACATCCGCAATGCAATTTTTGTATCCACTTAGATAATGAAGAACAGGAAGTTTGGAGATGTAAAGCATTTCCCAAAGAAATTCCTGACGATATTGTTGATGCTTTTCACGACCACCAAGAACCATTTCCCGGTGATAACGGAATACGTTTTGAACAACGTCCGGAGCGCAAGCCATTAAATTTTAAATTGCGGAAAAAAATCAATAAAAATAACAATGATTTTTTAGGAAAATTCTAATGAGATATTTTGACGAACATAAAACATACTTTGCCCATTTTACCAATATCCAAGCCATTGCGGAATGGGAAGATTTTGCGACAGAACTTTCAAAAGGGCAACTTGAATTATACGATTATTGGCAGACACTTGATATGCGCGAATCCTTTGAAAATGGCGAGCGTGAAATTTCAACAAAAGAACGTGCTCAGATTAGCAAGGCAGATGAACTTGTACGAAAGTTTTTATTGCCAACTATTCTAAAGCATGAAAGGATTACAGAATATAACGCATTGGGAACACCACGTCCAAAAATATATTGGTGGTGGCATTTAAAAAAATCATAACTCTTTTTATGTTGAAACAAATAAAAAAATAATGCACTCCCATACAAATAGGTCAGTCAAACAATCTACACACTTTCAAAGTGCATAGCAGATTCTTTATTCAAAAGGGGAGAAGAGCAAACAATTATTAATTACTAATTAGTAATTAATAATTACACCAACACCGTTGGCGTGGAATAATAATAGAAAGAACCACAAACCAATTTTCGCTCCGTAGGAGCGGGATGGAAAATAGCTACAAATAATTTATTAGCAAAGCAAATTAACACATTTATGAAAATAGTATATTTTACGGGTGCTGGAGCATCAGTACCATTTGGTTATCCTACAACAGAAAAATTTATCAAAGAAATAAGAGAGAAAGATTTACCACGGCCATTTAAAAGTATTTGTAAATATTTCGAAGAGAGATTAAACGGGAGAGTATTCGATATTGAGGAAGTTCTTTGGGAATTAGACCACTTCCAACGTATTACCGATGATGTTTTGAATAAGGAACATTTTATGAGATGGTATCTCCTGAATGAAAATTTTAATGGACCTATAAATAAAATAAGTGAAGAAAAGAATAATATAAATCAATTGAGGTCAAAAATTAACGAGGAAGTTTACAATACATATTGGAGAGAACCTGACAAGGGACAATTAAAGAAAATAAAAGATGCATATCGTAAATTATTTCCTTTGTTAGCTCCTCCATTACATTTTTTTACAACGAATTATGATTTATGTATCGAGGAAAATTTTAGGGAATCTCCGAGATCGGATTTAACATTCACTGATGGTTTTGAATATGATAAATTTTCTACTGTTCGGTGGAATTCTGAAAACTTCATGAATAAAGATGTTTGTTTGTATAAATTGCACGGTTCAATAAACTGGAAGAGAAAACACGATCTTGTATGGAAAGCACCGATACACGATATGACAAATGAAAAAGATAATGCTATTCTGTATCCTGGATTCAAGGGCGAACCAATAGAAGAGCCTTTTATCTTTTTGCACAATAGACTCAGAAAATGCCTTATGGAGTGTGAATATTGTCTTGTTATTGGATTTTCCTTTAGGGATGAGTTCATCAATAAAATCTTCATTGATTCTTTAGATAGGAATAAGAATCTACAAATATTAGTTTGGAATCCTGAAATGCCTAAACGTTTATTTCACAGTGAACCATTTCCTTTTCCATTAGAAAGATTATTTCCTTATGAAAAGAAATTCGGAGATGATAATGAAGAAAGAATAGCAGATATTCTTCTTAGCTCAACTAAGTCTTTATCCTCATCAATTATGAGATAAACAAGTAGATAAAGCAATGTATGAATTGAAAAAAAGGGATGAGCACTTCTCAAAAACATAATAGAAAATTTTTCTAATTAATATTCAAGCACTTAAATATTACATAGTTTTAAAAAATATCGTAATGATATCGCTCTGAAATTGCTTGTATTACTTCGTAGTACATTCATCATTAATATGAGTTGCCATTAAAAACATTTAGAATAGGTACTCATCTGTGTGAGTAGCAATAAAAAACGTTCAGGATAGGTACTCATCTGTGTGAGTAGCGATAAAGAACGTTCAGGATAGGTACTCATCTGTGTGAGTAGCGATAAAGAACGTTCAGGATA
>CAYHPL010000009.1:0-130160 GCA_964358705.1 uncultured Chitinophagales bacterium | reverse complement strand
GATAGGTACTCATCTGTGTGAGTAGCGATAAAGAACGTTCAGGATAGGTACTCATTGATGTGAGTAGCGATAAAGAACGTTCAGGATAGGTACTCATCTGTGTGAGTAGCGATAAAGAATGTTCAGGATAGGTACTCATTAATGTGAGTTGCTATTTTTAGAGAAAAATTGCATATTTCATAAGAATTGCTGACTGTAGAAAATATCGGGAAGCAGTTCTTTATTTACAGGTAATGGAGAAAATTATCGTTTTTTCCATAGTATTTTTCAATAATTTAATTCGTGGTGAAATTATGATACAAAATCATCTTGAGAATCCGTTTGCCAATTCTCGCGTAGGAGATGGCAATTATGATAAAATCTGCTTTGCGCATCTTGAACGGTTGAAGAAGGATAATGATGCAGGTCAATGGTCGGATATGATAGCGGCAACGGAGCCGTTATTGGGAAATTTTCGCGCAAGTGTGTTTGCGGAAAAGAAAGAGAAATCCATCAGTGAAGGAAAGACGGCAAAGGTGGATATGTATATGGGATTGATAAAAGACTACATCAAGCGGAAAGAGGGCGTTATAGCAGATTTGCTGAGACCGGAGACAGGTGAGTATCAGGAATTTTTTCCGTATGGATTAACGGAATATACGAACGCGCCCAAGAAGGAATTTGAACCAATAGTGCAGCGAATGATTGATGCAATAAAGCGGTACGAGGCGGATTTTGGAGCAAAGATGTGGCAGGACTTAGAGCAATTATTTGTACAGTATAAATCGGAGCGTTCCTTGCAACAGCAATATATCGGGAGTGCAAAGACGGAAGATTCGGGTTCGAAGCAGGATAGAACATTTCTTGCGCGGCAGATGTTTTTGAACTTGCTGGATTTGCTGAAACACTTTGTGGATAATACGGAACGGGTGTTGGATTACTACGATTTATCAATGTTTAAAACTGCAAAGACTGATGAAGAGCCGCCTGTTGAACCGCCACCGGTACCGCCGACTCCTTAATTAATAATTACGAATTACAACAAAAAAACCCGCATCATCTTACGACGGTGCGGGTTTTTATGTCAATCCAAATTATATGACTATATCGGGTGGAACGTTAAGTCTTTCGCCCGATAACCGAAAGCCATGATGCGGCAAGATTCTTTAACTTGCGGCTGAGTAGGAAGGTAGTAAATTTCGCCGTTACTTCATACTCTCAGGTACGTTCCTATCGCCTGTTATTATTTTCAACGGCACTTTTATAGCCACGCATAGTACGTTGGCAGGCAAAATGTATGAAGTTTTTGTGAATTGCAAAAAACTTTTGTGGATTTGCGAAACGTCAATACATCCTCGTTTGATTTAATAACGGGTTTTGCCTAATTTTGTCCCGCAATTTTTACACACTGCACTTACCTTTTATAGACAATGAATACTTTACTCTCAATATACAATTCATCTGTTGGTAAAAAATTTACAATGGCGCTTTCGGGATTGTTCCTCTGTTCGTTTCTCGTTATCCATTGTGGAATTAATTTGTTTCTCTTTGTCGGCGAGCAGGAATACAATATGTATTCGCACTTTATGTCTTCGAATCCCATCATACGAACAATTGAAATCGTATTGTTTCTTGGAATATTCGGACACATTATTACCGGCGTTGTTTTGTGGTTGCGCAATAAACAAGCGCGTCCGCAGAACTATGAAATGAATGACCCTTCTGCCAACAGTACATTCTTTTCGCGCACAATGTTTCTTTCGGGAAGCATCATTACCTTTTTCTTTGTTGTGCATCTTCGCACCTTCTGGATTCCTACACGATTTATTGGTGAAGGCAATTCATACTTGATGGTGAAAGAAGCATTTCAATCACCGCTGTACGATTTTTTTTATGTGTTTGCAATTATCCTTGTTGCATTTCATTTGCGGCATGGATTTCAATCGGCGTTTCAAACCTTTGGCATAAAGCATAAAAAATATGCATCGCTTATTGAAGCAGTTGGTGCAATATTCTGGCTGCTCATACCAATACTCTTTGCGGCAATGCCAATGTATTTTTTATACTGTGAAGGAGGAAATTAATATGATACTCAATGCAAAAGTTCCGGAAGGTTCCATAGAAAAGAAATGGGACGAACATAAGTTTTCAATGAAGTTGGTGAATCCCGCCAACAAACGGAAATACAATATCATTGTAATCGGAACAGGTCTTGCAGGCGCTTCTGCTGCTGCATCACTTGGTGAACTCGGGTACAATGTTACTGCGCTTTCGTACCACGAATCACCGCGCCGCGCTCATAGTATTGCTGCGCAGGGAGGAATCAACGCTCCGAAAAATTATACCAACGATGGCGACAGTGTATGGCGTTTATTTTATGATACGGTGAAAGGCGGAGATTATCGCGCACGTGAAGCAAATGTCTATCGTCTTGCACAAGTAAGCGGAAGCATTATTGACCAATGCGTTGCACAGGGAGTTCCGTTTGCTCGTGAATATGGAGGGTTGCTTGATAATCGTTCATTTGGCGGTTCACAGGTTTCGCGAACATTTTATGCGCGCGGACAAACGGGACAGCAACTTCTGCTCGGTGCGTATTCAGCGTTGTGCAGACAGATAGATGCTGGAAGTGTAAAATTTTATGAACGCCGCGAAATGCTTGACCTCGTTGTAATAGACGGACAAGCGCGCGGAGTTATTGCAAGAAATCTTATTACAGGAAAATCAGAATCGTACATTGGTGATGCAGTTATACTTGCAACGGGTGGATATGGCAATGTATTTTTCCTTTCTACCAATGCAAAGATGAGTAATGCAACAGCAGTGTGGCGCGCGCATAAAAAAGGCGCGTTGTTTGGCAATCCGTGTTTTACACAGATTCATCCGACGTGTATTCCGGTTGCAAGCGAACATCAATCCAAACTCACGTTAATGAGTGAGAGTCTCCGTAATGACGGTCGTGTATGGGTGCCAAAAAACAAAGGCGATAAACGGCATCCTGACCAGATTGCTGAAAGCGAAAGAGATTATTATCTCGAAAGACGTTATCCCTCATTTGGAAATCTTGTTCCGCGCGATGTTGCATCACGTGCGGCAAAAGTAGTCTGCGATGAAGGTCGCGGTGTGGGCGAAACAGGGCTTGCTGTCTATCTTGATTTTGCCGATGCAATAAAGCGACTTGGCGTGGATGTTATTAAAGATAAGTATGGCAATCTTTTTGATATGTATAAACAAATTACCGCAGAAGACCCGTATAAAATTCCGATGAGAATTTATCCCGCTGTGCATTACACAATGGGCGGCTTGTGGGTGGATTACAATTTGATGAGCACAATTCCGGGATTGTACGTTCTTGGCGAAGCAAATTTTTCTGACCATGGTGCAAACAGACTTGGTGCAAGCGCATTGATGCAGGGACTTGCGGATGGATATTTTGTAATTCCCTATACGATAGGTGATTATTTAGCAACATCCAAATTTGCAAAAATAGATGAACATCATTCTGCATTTAAAGATGCAGAAAAGAATGTTGTGGATGTTACAAATAAATTGATGAATTCGAAAGGAACAAAGCCTGTGGATGAATTGCACCGTGAACTTGGCAAAGTAATGTGGGATAAGTGCGGAATGGGACGCAATGCAAAAGGATTGAAAGAAGCATTGGCAGAAATTCCCAACATACGCGAACGATTTTGGAAAGAAGTACGCATTCCCGGCACTGCAGATTATTTTAATCAGGAATTGGAAAAAGCGCATCGCTGTGCTGATTTTATGGAACTTGCAGAGTTAATGGTAACAGATGCATTGTATCGTGAAGAATCCTGCGGCGGACATTTCCGTGAAGAATATCAGACAGAAGAAGGCGAAGCAAAACGCGACGATGAGAATTTTTCTTATGTTGCGGCGTGGGAATTTCAAGGCGTTGGAAAACCGGAAGTACTGCACAAAGAGCAACTCTCTTTTGAACACGTGAAACCAAGTCAGCGTAGTTATAAATAATTTTATGAATTAATTTTTGATTTGAATTATGAATTTAACACTTAAAATCTGGCGACAGGCAAATAAAAATACCAGCGGACAATTAGTATCGTATTCACTGAAAGATGTATCGCCCGATATGTCATTCCTTGAAATGATGGATAAACTCAACAATGAACTCATCACAAAAGGTGAAGATGCAATTGCGTACGACCATGATTGCCGCGAAGGAATTTGCGGAAGTTGCGGCTTATACATTGATGGAAGAGCACACGGACCACAACGAGCAGTAGCAACGTGTCAGTTACACATGCGTTCATTTTCTGATGGAGATACAATTACGATAGAGCCATGGCGTGCGAAAGCGTTTCCGATAATCAAAGACCTTTCCGTTGATAGAACTTCTTTTGATAGAATAATGGATGCGGGAGGATATGTTTCGGTAAAAACAGGAGGTGTTCCCGATGCCAATGCAATTCCAATTTCAAAAACAGTTGCAGATGAAGCAATGGATGCCGCTTCGTGTATTGGATGCGGTGCGTGTGTTGCTGCGTGTAAAAACAGTTCTGCAATGCTTTTTGTGAGTGCAAAGGTTTCGCAACTTGCATTAGTGCCGCAGGGAAGACCGGAAGCAAAAGAGCGCGTCCAAAAAATGCTCGCACAAATGGATGCAGAAGGATTCGGCGGCTGCACAAATACACTTGCCTGTGAAGCAGAATGTCCGAAGGAAGTTTCTGTAACACACATTGCACGATTGAACAGAGAATTTTTGATGGCGAAGATTGGTTAGGAATAATTTTTTACGAAAAAGAAATTACAAATTCAATGCAAGTCTATTTGTTTTCTTTTTTTCTGTTTTGACGAAAGAGAAACTTTAGTATATTTGGCGCGCAATTTTTTGCATCGGTGATGCTGTTGCGAACGGTCCCGTAGCTCAATCGGATAGAGCATCAGCCTTCTAAGCTGAGGGTTGCGCGTTCGAATCGCGCCGGGATCACACAACAAATTTACGTTGCCCCTATCGTCTAGAGGCCTAGGACACGAGCTTTTCAAGCTTGTAACACGGGTTCGAATCCCGTTGGGGGCACTTCCTCAATAACAAGATTGCCTTTCTATTATTGTTGAAAAAATGAATCCTCATTGTTTTTTTAAAGCAGTGAGGATTTTTTTATTTTCTTTTCGGTATATTCCTTTTGGAGTTCACTATGAATGATGCCGAAGTAAAACAAAAATTAAACAACCTTCTCTACCTCTGTAAAAAAAATCTTCCCAAATTTGATGAGCATTTGATTAAAAAATCATTTCAGTTCTCATTTGATGCGCACAAAAATCACTTCAGAAAATCGGGAGATTTATTTTTCAACCATCCCTACGAAGTCGCACTTATTGTCGTTCAGGAAATTCCGTTGGATGATATTTGCGTCGCTGCCGCATTAATGCACGATGTGATTGAAGAAACCAATCACGAAATTGATTATGATAAAATCAAAGCAGAATTCGGTCCCGTGATTGCAAATATTGTTGACGGACTCACCAAAATAACAGACGTTTCAGAAAAGCACGAAATTAAGCAAGCAGAAACGTATAAGAAATTACTGCTCGCAATGGCAAGCGATATTCGTGTTATGCTTGTGAAATTTGCAGACCGTTTGCATAATATGCGCACATTGACTTTTCTCCCCGATGAAAAACGCCATCGCATTGCAAAAGAGACAATGGAGATTTACGCGCCGCTTGCTCATCGTCTTGGATTAGGACGCATCAAATGGGAACTCGAAGATGCTGGATTCAAACATCTTCATCCGAAAGATTATGATGAACTTTCGCGTTTGGTCAAATCACGAAGAAAAGAGCGAGAGCAATATATTTCACGTCTCATCAAACCGATTGAGGAAAAATTAAGTGAAGGTGGATTCAAATTTGAAATTACCGGTCGCCCAAAACATTTGTACAGCATTTATCAAAAAAAAGTACGCCGAGGAAAAGAATTTCAAGAAATAGACGATTTACTTGCGATTCGTATAATTCTTGAAACAGAAGACCCGAAAGCGTGCTATGCTGCGTATGCGTTAATTACCGAAAAAGAAAAAGATGCCGATGAAAAAGATTCAGATATTGACCCTAAAAAAGGGCTGATGATTATTCCCGGAACGTTGAAAGATTACATCAGCATAAAAAAGCAAAACGAATATCAATCGTTGCATTTCGTAGTAATGGGACCGCAGGGAAAAAAAGTAGAAATGCAAATACGCACGCGACCAATGCACGAAATAGCAGAAAATGGAGTTGCGGCGCATTGGCGATACAAAGGAATTGAAAATAGCAGAGACCCCGAAGTAGAAAGGTGGATAAAGTGGGTGCGCGAAATTATTGACCAAATGGACAGCGATACTTCTCCGACACAATTAGTTGAAACTGTTCAGCAGCAACTTTTTCAAAATGAAATTTATGTATTCACGCCGAAGGGAGAAGTAAAAATTTTACCGCGCGGCGCAACACCGGTAGATTTTGCTTTTGAAGTGCATACAAATGTCGGAATGCATTGCATCGGCGCAAAAATAAATGGAAAAATTGTGCCGCTGGATGCGCCATTGAAAAGCGGCGACCAGATTGAAATCATCACTTCCAAAAATCAACAGCCGAGTCTTGATTGGGAAAAATTTGTTGTAACCGGAAAAGCAAGGCAAAAAATACGCAGATTGCGTCGTGAATCAGAACACAAGGAGCAAGATGAAGGAAAAGAAATATTTGAACGCCGCGCAAAGAAATTAAAGATTCAATACACAGAAGAAGAATTGCAAAAAGCATTACACGATTTTCACTTTGACAGTGTGCAAAAACTTTTTCTTGCAGTACAGGAAGGAAAAGCAGAACCGGATGGCATTCTCGTTGCAATTGATAATAAACGGAAGAATATTCATTCCGTTGAATTGCAGCCCGTTGCAGAAAAAAAAGAGAGCAAGGCAGGAGCAGGATTATTTGATAATTTTGTACAGACAGCGCGAAAACTTGTTGACGGCGTAACGTTCTTTGGAGGTCAATCGCAGGTGATGTACAGTTTTGCGCGTTGCTGTCATCCGATTCCCGGCGATGACGTTATTGGATTTGTAACTGTTGGAGAAGGTGTTAAAGTACATCGAAGCAACTGCAAAAATATTACGAGTATGCAGAAAGCAAAATCCGGACGGCTCGTAGAAGTTGGTTGGCCGAAAGATAACAAAGCAAATTTTGCGGCTGCCGTAAAAATGACAGGAAATGACCGTGCCGGATTAGTCAATGATTTAACAAAAGCAATTTCTGCATTTAAAAATACAAACATAAGAAGCATAAATGTAGAAACGCACGATTCATTATTTGATGGTCTGATAGTTTTGGATGTAACCGACACAGAACATTTGTTGAAAATAATTGATAAAATGAAAAAAGTAAAGAGTGTAAAAAGTGCAGTTCGTTTTGAAGAATTATAATTATGGAAATACAAAGACGCATATTAGGAATTGATTACGGAACGAAACGCATTGGCGTTTCCGTTTGTGACCCATTCCGGCTTTTTGCAAGAGCAGTTAAAGTAATAAATAATACACAAGGATTATACAATGAATTGCATGCAGTAATCCGCGAGTTTGATGTTGAAAAAATTGTAGTGGGAATTCCGGTGCGAATGAGCGGAGAAAAGAGTGCCATGACGTATGAGGTGGAGGCATTTGTGAAAAAACTGCAGGAGATATTTTCAGGAGAAATAATACTGGAAGATGAAAGAATGTCGAGTAAACAGGCGCAGCAAGTAATTCGCGATGCTGGAACGAAGAAGAAAAAGAGGCAGGATAAAGGTACAGTAGATAAAGTTGCAGCGGTACTTATTTTGCAAGCGTATCTCGATGATTTACCTCAGTAAACAATTATGAACTACGCAGACATTGATATTTTGATTGAAGAGGGAGAAGGTGCAACTGTTGAGTTCAAACGCAAAGTTACTTCGCCGGAAAAAATTGTCCGGACATTAATTGCTTTTGCAAATTCGCATGGCGGAAATATTCTTTTCGGTGTTGATGATGATGGTTCTGTGTGCGGTGTACGCAGCGAGAAAGAAGAAGTAGAACAGATTCAGTTTGCAGCGAATGAACTTGCAGTACCGCCAATTCTTTTTGAACTGCGCATCATTGCGTATAAGGCAAAAAAAGATGTTATTGTTTGCACTGTATTTGAAAGTGAAACAAAGCCGCATCGCATCATTGAAGAAATACAAAGCGGAGATGGAACCGGAGTTTTTGTTCGCGAGAGCGATGAGACTCTAGAAGCAAGTAAAGAAGTGGTGAAAGTGTTGAAGGATGAACGTCCGTTGCGGATTTCAATCGGAGATAATGAACGTCGCCTGTTTGCATATCTTGAAGCGAAACGAACAATCACGGTGAATGAGTTTGCACATCTCCTCAACGTGAGCAAAAGAACTGCATCACGTTCATTAGTAGCGCTTGTACGCGCTGGCGTTGTTCGTATCTATACGCACGAAAAAGATGATTATTTTACATTAGCGTGAAGTACATTACTTTTTGTTTCGCAACAATATTTCAATCATTTCAAATGCGACAATACTGAATGCGTTCGCTGCATTGAGTGATTGTTTCACACCATACATCGGAATTTCAATTGCGCAATCTGCCTTTGCAATTGATTCCTCCATAACGCCGCTGATTTCATTTCCTACAATAAAACATACAGGAAACAATGCTGGCGAAAAATCATAATGCGGTATGCTTTTGTCGGTATGTTCAACAGCGCAAATAGTAATCCCTTTACTTTTTAATGTATCAATTATTGCAGAGGAATTTTTTGCATATTCCCATGGGACGGTTTGTGTTGAACCAAGCGCAGTTTTTTCAATATCCTTATGCGGAGGAAATGGTGTATATCCTGTTAAGTAAAGTTTTGCCATTCGTGCGCCATCAGCAGTTCTGAACATTGAGCCGACATTGAAGGCACTGCGCACATTCTCGCATATAGCATACACAGGAAACCGTTCAAGGTGTTTTAACTGTTCAGCAGAGAAACGTTCTGCCGCTATTTCTTCGTAGGTGAACTTTTTCATTTACAATTCTGCAAAATATAGTGAACATTATGCACGAATGTGTTTGTTCAGTGATTCAACTAACTCATATACTTTGGTTACAGGGTTCTGTAAATGGTACGGTTTCCCTTCCTGGCGTTCATAGAGTTTCTTTGCAGATGCAATCGCTTGTAATTGGTTGGCTTTCTTATCTTCCTTTAACTTGTTATAAATTGAATTCGAGAATTTTCTTTCTTTTCCATGCTTTTCATAATTAAATTTCCAGTATTCACTTAATTTTTCGTAGTAAAATGTGCGTAAATGTTCTTGCTCTATGAAATCATAATGTAGTACACACCATAATTCAAATGCATCATTTGAATATGCACATTTAAATCCTTTCATAAGAGCCAATTGGATTGCGTTATTATAATCGTCATACTGTCCTTGTCTATCAGGTTTATAATCCATATCAAAGACACACCACACCTCATCATAATCGCCTTTTTTCTTTAACTCTTTAGACCTATCAACTAATGCTTTCTTTGATGAACCCGATTGAATAGATTTGACGACTGCGGTAACAACGGGAAAAGACCTAAAATACATTTCTTCTGTTTGCCCTTCACATACAATCAGAAATGTTTTCTTTAGGGGAATTGTTTTAACCGGATATTTTGAAACGCCAATTTTTTTCAACCAAGGTTTGTTGCTTCGTACATCAGTAACTTTAACTGCGCTTGTTCTCTTGGGCATTTTACTCTCCGATTAAAGTACTAAAATCTCCTATAAATGGTATTGCTCCATAACGCCCAGCAATGTAATCTTTTTCAAAGGATGCATCATTGCGTATGCCTTTAAAATCTACAAGTGTATAAAAATGACTTGCTCCGTATTTATCCTTTTCAGCAAAACATATTTGATCTCTGCGTAAAAGTTGTGCATCTAATAAATTAGTATCGTGTGTTGCAAAAACGAATTGCGTTCCTTTATTTGATTCTGAGTTAAATAATTGTACTAATTTCTTAGTGAGAAGTGGGTGTAATCGTGCATCAAATTCGTCTATAACCAAAGTTCTTTTCTCCTCCAAAGATTCGATTATTAACGGACTTAGTTCAAATATTTTTCTTGTCCCTTCCGATTCATCATTTAGTAAACTTAGTATTGTTGTGGTGGTTGCCTCGGATGCAGCATTATATGTTTGATGTCCTGTAAAAACGTAGCTCTGTTTTATTATTTCTCTTTCATCATGTTCTTCGAGTACAAACTTATCTAATGAAATTATTCCAGTATCTGCGATTTTGAGGAAATCAGTTATTTTTTCTTTCCTTGCATTATTTTCTAAATATCTTTCTGCATTTTTATATAGAGTGTTATCATTTAATCCAGAAATAACAATTATATTTTTTATAAACTCTGCTATTTCTTTCGCAATGCCAACATTATAGAATGATTTAATTGTAGTGAGAAATAGTGAATTATTTCGTGCAACATCATTATTCCCAGATTTAAATAAATCAAGCAGTTTACTTCCCTCTTTGAATTGTCTTTCATTGATTTTTATTTCGCTAACTTCTCTTGTAAAGAATGGTACTTCTTTTTTCCCCGGCGAACCAATGAGCCATTCCGATTTGATTTCTTCAACTGTTGCTTCAAAACCATACCTGTAGTAAACTCCCTTCAGAAGAAATGATAATTGAAAATAGGATGGATTATTTACTGTTTCAGTTGATAACTGAAATGGGTCTATTCTTTCTTCTAGAATTTTATCATCTCTTACCGAATCGCTAACAATAGCAATAAAAGATACTAATCCTCGTATGAGGTTACTTTTTCCGCTTGCATTTGCTCCATAAATTGCCTTACTTTTTAAAAGCGATAATTTATCTGATATCTTAATCAGATTGGTTTCATCAATCTCTTTATTTTTAGAGACGATGTTGGCTGCGGACATATTGAGGGTTTGTATTTCCTTTATTGACCGGTAGTTTCCGATGCTAAATTCAATAATCATAAGTTTAGATTTGTATTAATTTCTCAAATATACGATTTTGATTACATAGTTTAATATTAACATGTATTTTAAGCTATTTTTTTGAATATAAAACATGTATAGAAAATTTTCTTAAAAAACTTTCCATTTTATAATCACTACAGAAACTTCTATATAATTCTGCTCATCTGTTTTAAAAGAGTAGTATATTTTATCGCAATTTTTAAGAATTAAATTTGAAAATGGATAAAATGAAAAAATTACTTGTCATATTTTTCTTGTTTGTGTGTGTTGCAGTTTCGCAACAGGAAAAAGTAACGCCGCTGTTACAAACAAAAATATCAAATGCAACGGATAGCGAACCAATTCTCGTGTGGGTATTCTTTCAAGATAAAGGAAACGCGACGGAACAATATTTTGCGCAACCTTCTTTGGCAGTAAGTGAAAAATCATTACAACGTCGCACAAAAGTATTGCCTGCAAATGCACTGATTGATATTACGGATGTTCCGTTGAATAATGATTATGTGAATGCAGTTACACAATCAGGTTTTAAAATGAAGCAGCGGACAAAATGGTTCAATGGAATCAGTGGAAGTGCGACGAAATCACAAATTGAAATCATTGCTTCGCTTTCGTTTGTGAAACAAATTGATATTGTTTATCTGCTTCGCAAACCAAAAGAAATATCTGAATCATCAAAAGAAATTATTATTCCCAAGGAAAAGCAAAATTATTCGCTTGATTATGGTGCATCGTTTACACAGGTAAATCAAATAAATGTTCCACCTGTACACGATTTGGGAATACACGGAGAAGGCGTAACGATTTGTTTAATGGATGCAGGTTTCAATAATCTTCCGCACGAATCATTTGCATCAATGAATATCATCGCAAAATACGATTTTGTGAATCACGATACAGGAGTGGGGGATAGTACAGATATGGGAGAAGGTTCACACGGAACACAAACACTCTCAACAATTGGCGGCTACAAACCCGGACAATTAATCGGACCTGCATTCAGTGCAACGTACATTCTTGCAAAAACAGAAAACACAGACAGCGAAACTCCAATTGAAGAAGATAACTGGATTGCAGCATCTGAGTGGGCTGATAGTATTGGCGTAGATGTTACTTCCACTTCGCTTGGCTACATAACATTTGATTCTCCGTTCACAAGTTACACGTGGCAAAGTATGGATGGAAATACGTGCCGCATTACTATTGGTGCAGATATGGCTGTAAAGAAAGGAATCACGGTATTAAATTCTGCAGGAAATGAAGGAGATAATTCATCGCACAATACATTAGGAGCGCCTGCTGATGGAGATAGTGTTATTACAATAGGAGCAGTAAATTCTGATGGCTCTCGTTCATCGTTCAGTAGTGTCGGACCAAGTGTTGATGGAAGAATAAAGCCCGATGTGATGGCAATGGGTTCAGGAGTCCGTGTTGCAAGTCCAAGCAGCATTACGGGCTACACTTCAAGCAGCGGAACATCATTCAGTTGTCCGCTATCTGCAGGAGTTGCTGCGTTAGTGCTTTCTGCAAATCCAACATTAACTCCAATGCAGGTGCGTGATGCGATGAGAAATACTGCATCGTTGCATAATTCGCCTGACAACAAAAACGGTTACGGAATTTTAAATGCTCTTGAAGCGGTCAATTATTTCCGTGTACAAATTTCTCATTCACCATTGAATGATACAGAAAATCCAAATCGCGTGCACAAAGTGCTTGCACAATTAACTTCAAATCTCGCACTTGACCCGACAAAGTTATTTGTCTTTTATGCAGTGAATTCATCAACACAATTTGATTCAGTAATCTTTTCACATACAGGCGGAGATATGTATGAAGCAAATATTCCGGTAACACTGAATAATGTAATTGTTCGCTATTATATCAAAGCAGCAAATAGTGTTGGAGTATTTTCATTTCTACCAAAGGAAGCGCAATCGGGTGAATATTTTCAATTTTATGTCGGAGCAGATATCGTAAATCCGGTAGTGAATCACAAAAAAATAGGTTCACAATCATTACTTGCGTGGCCTCCGAAAATTTCTGCAAATGTAATTGACAATCTTGCAGTGAAAAATGTCTTTGTGGAGTATCGAATAAACGGAACTCCGAAAGTAAATTTTCCTTTATTGAAAATTGAAAATACAGAAAAATACGAAGCATATTTTCCAATTCCCGATTCAATTGTAATGTTGGGTGATGTCATTTCTTATCGGATAGTTGCAGTTGATTCAGCAAATATTTCTAATATTACATCCGTTCCTTCCGATTCAACTTTTTATTCATTTGATATTGTCAGTCTTGTAAATTACAGTGCAAACTTTGATGAAACAAACGGAAGCATTTCAGGAACGAATGATTGGGAATGGGGAATACCTTCTTCACCATCACCGCAGCCGAACAGTGCGCCGAAATTGTGGGGAACTGTTTTGAATGGAGAATATAATGATGGTCCCTTGCTTTCGTTAATGGAAACGCCGGAACTGCAAGTGTTTGGAACATCGCCAACATTTTCTTTCTGGCATTGGTACAGTATCGAGGACAGATGGGACGGAGGAAATATAAAAATGTCTGTCAATGGAAATAATTTTGCACTTATCATTCCTGTTGGCGGTTATGATACTACAATTCGTTCTACTGCAAATAATCCGCTTGTAAATGAGAGAGTGTTCACCAATATTTCCAATGGATGGGAACAAGTTACGTTTAATTTGGAAGGATTAGTAAATTCAGGCGACCACATAAAATTTCAATTTCAATTTGGCGTTGATGGCTCAATTACAAAACCCGGTTGGTACATTGATGATATTGAAGCGAGTGGGTTAGGATGGATTCCCAATAGCGTTGCTGAATTTCACAATCTTCCCGATGATTTTTCTCTTGAACAAAATTATCCTAATCCATTCAATCCGACAACGACAATCAGATTCACACTTGTTCACGATGGAAATGTTACGCTTTTAGTTTTTGATATTTTGGGAAAAGAAATCTCAACACATATTAATAATAAAGCAATGCAAGCGGGAAAACACGAAATTAAATTTGACGGAAGTACATTGACCAGCGGAGTATATTTTTATCAATTCAAAGTCAACGGAAAATTATCTGCAATAAAAAAAATCATATTACTGAAATAAAATTTAACTTTACTTGTTATAAAGCCAATCAATGAGATTGGCTTTTTTTATGCTTTTTTATTTGCGTATCAGCATAAAACTTGTATATTTTTGCCGCAATTTTTGAACGGAAGCGTCATAATTGTACTGTCGGAAAAAAGTATTTCTTCAACAGTTCGGAGATTGCCTGCTCAGTGTGTGGTACATCCCTCTCTATAACAACTCTAAAAAAACAATCCCAATTTTTTTACACAACAATATGCATTGTTGTTTTTATTCTTCTAATATAATTTTTACAACATAGGAAGCACTTTATGCCAATGGACATAACGGAATTAAAATCCCAAAAAATTTCTGATTTAATTCGTATTGCAAAAGATGTCGGCGTCAGCGGTTACGGCGATATGCGAAAAAACGAACTCATCTTTAGAATTCTCGAATCGCAGTCCGAAAAAGACGGAATGAATTTCAGCGGCGGCGTTCTCGAAATTATGCAGGATGGTTACGGTTTTCTTCGCTCTGCTGATTACAATTATCTCCCTTCACCCGATGATATTTACGTTTCACCTTCCCAAATAAAAAAATTTGCATTACGCACAGGTGATACAATAAATGGACAGGTTCGCCCGCCAAAAGACGGAGAGAGATTTTTTGCGTTGTTGCGTGTAGAAACTGTCAATACACTTTCCACAGCAGAAATAGGGGACAGAGCACTTTTTGATAATCTTACACCGCTCTACGCATCAGAAAGATTAAAATTAGAAACTGCTCCCGGCGAATACTCGATGAGAATACTTGATTTACTCATTCCCATTGGAAAAGGACAACGCGCACTTATCGTCTCTCCGCCAAAAGCTGGCAAAACTGTTCTTCTCCAAAAAATCGCTAACTCCATCGCACGTAATCATCCCGAAGTTATCCTCATCGTTTTACTCATAGACGAACGCCCTGAAGAAGTTACAGATATGGAGCGTTCTGTACAGGCAGAAGTCATTTCCTCCACGTTTGATGAGCCGCCTGAACGCCACGTGCAGGTCGCAGATATGGTTCTTGAAAAAGCAAAAAGATTAGTGGAAGCAAAACGAGATGTCGTTGTGCTTCTCGATTCAATAACACGACTTGCGCGCGCGCATAATACAGTGATTCCTCATTCAGGAAAAATTCTTTCCGGCGGTGTTGATGCAAATGCTCTTCACAAACCCAAAAGATTTTTCGGAGCCGCGCGTTCTATTGAAGAAGGTGGAAGTTTAACAATTTTATCAACTGCTTTGGTTGAAACAGGAAGCAGAATGGATGAAGTAATCTTTGAAGAATTTAAAGGTACAGGAAATTCAGAAATTGTTCTCGACAGAAAACTGAGTGACCGCAGAATTTTCCCTGCAATTGACGTATTGCGTTCAGGCACCAGAAAAGAAGAGTTGATTATGGAAGGAGATGATTTACAGCGTATATGGATACTGCGCAAATTGCTTGCTGACCAAAGTTCATCCGAAGCAATGGAATTTCTACTCGAAAAACTACGCGGTACAAAATCAAACAAAGAATTTTTGCGAATAATGAACAGCTAAAGACTGTGCCAAACAGTTCGTTTAATGAGAAATTTTTTTCAAAAAAATTAATTTATTTTTTAATTATTTTTCTCTTGCTTGTTACACAAATTTTCAATATTTAGTACCCGTTTTTTTAACAACGCGAATGAAAAAATTCATTTCGCGATATAGTTCTTCTCGCAAATAATAATTACCAATCAATGGAAGAGTTTTTACGCTTAATCTCGAAGCCGCACCTGATGGCTCGACGCAGGGGAGGAGAATTAATTTCAGGAGATGCAGCAGTGCAAAAATCAAAAGTGTACTGTTCATCATTTGAAACACGCATCGGTCAAATATATGTCGCATCAACGGAAAAGGGGGTATGCAAAATATCAATTCCGCGCGGCAGCAAGAAAGATTTTATTCAATGGCTGAAAGAGAGTTTTCCGCCGGAAGATGTCGTTGAGAATAAATCCCAAAACAAAGATGTTATTGAGCAACTGAACAGATATTTTACCGGCAAACTTGCAAAATTTACTTGTGATATTGATGTAAATGGAACACCATTCCAACTGCGTGTGTGGAAGGAATTATCAAAAATTCCTTATGGTGTTACGACATCTTACAAACATATCGCCAAAAAAATTGGTGTTCCGCAGGGAGCGCAGGCAGTTGGACAGGCAGTTGGCTCAAATCCACTTCCTGTTATCATTCCGTGTCACCGCGTTACCGGCGTTGATGGTGCATTAACGGGTTACGCAAGCGGAATTAAAACAAAAGAATTTTTACTACGATTAGAAGGCGCGCTTCTTCTCTAATTACTTAACTATAACTCGATGAATTATATATTCTTATTCCTTATTATTTGCGCTTCAACTTTGGTTGCGCAACCAAGCGGCGGTGTAGAGTTACTCAGCCACAAAAATATTCCTCACGGAACATCCCCGCAAGGAACATATTTTTCTGCATGTTGGGGATGGGTTTCTCCAACAGGCGATGAATATGCTTTTATCGGCAATTACGATGGAATGTCTATCTTTTCAATGGCAAATGATTCATTGGAAGAAGTTGCATTTATTCCCGGACCTCATGCAGGATATGCGTATCGTGAAATGAAAACGTATAAACATTATTTGTATATCGTATCAGAGGGAGGAAGCGGCGTACAAATTGTTGACCTTTCTCAATTGCCTGATACAGCAATTCATGTAAAGAACTTTAACTTTGCCTTAGGAAACGATAACATTCAGCGTTCACACACAGTAACTCTCGCAGATGGTTTTCTCTATTTAAACGGAAGCGCAAACTGGGGCAATGGAGGAATGATTATTTTTGATTTACATGCTGACCCGACAACACCGCAGTACGTTGGTCAATATCAGCCAGATTATATTCACGATTCTTATGTACGTAATGATACAATTTTTGGCGCTGCAATTTACAGCGGCGGAGGATTATATGTTGCAGACGCAACGAATAAAGCGAATCCGACAACATTTAAATTTATTCCGTACAGCGGAAGCGGAACACACCATGCTTGGGCAACGACAGACGGACGCTATGCACTAACTACTGACGAAATTGGTAATACTCCTTCAAGTTTAAAAATATGGGATTATAAAAATCCGGGTGTAGGTCCGCCATATACTCCCGCATCAAATTATCGCGCAAATCCCACAGATAAAATTCACAACGTGCACGGGAGAGGAAACTATGCATATATTTCTCATTATGGAGCAGGTGCAAGAGTGGTTGATGTTCATAATCCGTTAACTCCAACAGAAGTTGGCGGCTATGATTCGTATCCGGGTTCTGTTGCAAATTATGTTGGTTCGTGGGCTGTATATCCGTATTTCTTTTCAGGAAGATGGATTGAATCGGATATGCAAACAGGTTTGTATCTGATGTCCTTTGACCAATTATTACCGCGCAGTCGTCCCACATCTCTCTTCCCTTCTAATGGAAGTTCAGTAACTGATAATTCAATAACTTTTCAATGGACTTCTTCCGCACATCAAAGCGAAGATCCGCATTGGTATGAACTTGTTATTTACGGACAGAATTTTAATAAGACAATGAAAGTAAAAGATACTGTTACGACAATTGCGAACAGTGCGCTTGGTTTGCAAAATGGACAGGAGTATTCGTGGTTTGTAAAAGTGATGGATGAATATACCGAAGTAAATGGAAAAGATACGATGCATTTTACCTTTAATGGCACTTCTGTAAATGTAAAAGATAATTCTGTTTCAGCAAGAAAATTTACACTTGCACAAAATTATCCCAATCCATTTAATCCGATTACCAAAATTAATTTTTCACTGCATCAAACAGATGCAGTTTCATTGAAAATATTCAATATTGTCGGCGACGAAATTGCAACACTTTTCGATGGCATACATCCTCAGGGTGCGTATGAAATTTTTTGGAACGCAGCGCAACACACAAGCGGTATCTATTATTATCGTTTAACTGTCGGTAATACTATCGAAACCAAAAAAATGATTTTAATGAAATAACAAATTTATCAGTTAACTATTAATTTCAACAAATAAAAAGGAATAATTACAATGAAAAATTCTACAAAACTATTGCGTGTATTCGCAATTTTTATGATTACGCTTTCGTTATCTACCGCCATTACGCGCGCAGATGATGGAATTAAAGAATCTCTGCAAAAACTTGCAGAAGGTGTTGCAAAAGAATATGTAGGACCCATCGGTTCTGCATTTGGTGCAAACCTCAATAGCGGATGGATGTATCGCTCTCCGGAAGCAAAAACTTTTGGAGTAGATTTAGATTTTGGTTTAGTTGTAATGGGTGCAATGTTTAAAGACGAAAGCAAAAAATTCGATTTAAGCACTTCATTTACATTTGATAATGCAACAATAGATGTATTAACTTCAAGTTTATCTACTCTCGGTGGATTCCAATCTGCTGTGCGCAATGAATTGTATGGCTCAGGTCTCACAGTAAATGTTTCTGGTCCAACAGTCGTTGGCGCAAAAGATGATAGCATTCTCGTGAGTTATACCGGAACTCCCGTTACGGTAAATGTTCCCGGAATTGGTGATACGACTTTTTCGCTCACTCCAACAAATCAGGTTTTACCGGTAACCGGTGTCTTGGGTGATTTATCAATGTTGCCTCTTGCCGCACCTCAAGCAAGTATCGGAACAGTGTTCGGAACAAAACTTATTTTGCGCTATCTCCCAAGTATTGAGATAGATAAAAAAATAGGAAAGTTTGAATATTTCGGATTTGGAATTCAGCATAATCCGTTTATGTTTATTCCCGTTCCGGAACCTCCCGTAGATGTCAGTCTTGGCTTCTTTACACAAACGATGACAGTGGGAACAATATTTGAATCGAAGGCAACAATGTTTGGATTGCAGGCAAGTAAAACATTTGGACCCGGAGCATTAAATGTTACACCGTACGCAGGATTCAGTTTTGAAAAATCTGAAATGACAATTACCTATGAATATACAACGGAAGACCCAACGAATCCGAGTCAAACAATAACCAATCCCATCGAATTCAAATTAGAAGGCGAAAATAAAACACGCTTTACCATCGGTTTGTCTTTTAAATTAGCAATTCTCAAAATCAATGCAGAATATAATTTATCAAAATATAATACCATTGCTGCTGGATTAGGAATTATTATTTAAGTTAATATTTATTTCTCACAAGAAAGAAATTTTTTCAAATCCCGATTATCATATTGATAGCCGGGATTTTTTTATTTTAGAAACGATTTTATCTAACGGATTTACAATGTAACTTTTTACAATGCCAACCTGAACGTTCATTGCCCTATTGTAACTTTTTACAATGCTATCCTGAACGTTCATTGCCCTATTGTAACTTTTTACAATGCCAACCTGAACGTTCATTGCCCTATTGTAACTTTTTACAATGCCATCCTGAACGTTCATTGCTCTATTGTAACTTTTTACAATGCTATAAAACAAAGAATTTGACCTATTTCCATTTTTGTCAGTGAAGTCTGACAATTTTTTTTCTCATTTTTAATAATAGGAATGTGTGAAAAACTTTACATTGTAGCAAACAATAAAAGTATCATTATTTTACCAATAGCAATGAACATACAGTATAATACAAGGGTGAAATACGTAGAATTTATTCCGATTCAGTCGGAAGTAATTGAAAGAAAAAATTTTGTAAATATGCCTTTGTATGTACGGCTGAATGGGATTTCTACTACGTGCATACTTTTTCGGATGTCTCAATAATTCATTTCTTTTCTTCACGAAAATCTCGTATATCTTTGCGAAATTTTTTGCTAAAAATTTCATGTTTCTCTAATAATAAAAAATCAATTAACTCTTTTTGCAGGAGCAATAATATGCCAAAAGATACACTCACACTTACAGATAATCGCACGGGAAAACAATATGAAGTCCCGATAGAAAACGAAACAATACGCGCAATGGATTTACGTCAGATTAAAGTTAAAGACGATGATTTTGGCTTGATGACGTACGACCCGGCGTTTATGAATACTGCTTCGTGTAAAAGCACTATCACATTTATTGATGGTGATAAAGGAATACTGGAATATCGCGGCTATCCCATTGAACAACTTGCGGAAAGTTGCAGTTTTCTTGAAGTCGCTTATTTACTTTTAAACGGAGAACTCCCGACACGTGAACAATATGATGAATGGGTAAAAAATATCGTCAGCCATACAATGATTCACGAAAATATTAAAAAATTTATGGACGGATATCATCACGATGCGCATCCGATGGGAATGTTGCTTGGCACAATCGGCGCGCTCTCTACATTTTATCCTGATGCAAGAAATATTGCTGATGCTCATTCCAAAAAATTACAAATCACGAGACTATTTGCAAAGATGCCGACGCTTGCTGCATTTGCGTATCGCCACAGTGTCGGACAACCGTATGTGTATCCGAACAATTCGATGAGTTATGCGGAAAATTTTCTCAACATGCTTTTTGGAGGAACTTCAAGACATAATGCAAATGCAATACTCGCAAAAGCGCTTGATGTACTATTTATTTTACACGCAGACCACGAACAAAATTGTAGCGCAAATGCAATGCGTGCAATCGGAAGTTCGCAAACAGATCCCTTTTCCGCAACAGCAGGTGCAATTGCTGCGCTTTATGGACCATTGCACGGCGGCGCAAATGAAGAAGTATTAAAGATGCTCATTGAAATCGGTTCGGTGCAAAAAGTTGCAGCATTTGTAAAAGAAGTAAAAGAAGGAAAAGGCGAAAAACGATTGATGGGATTCGGACACCGTGTCTATAAAAACTATGACCCGCGCGCAAGGATAATTAAACGACTTGCAGAGCAGGTATTTGATGTTACCGGTCGTAATCCGTTACTCGATATTGCATTGGAATTGGAACGTATTGCATTGGAAGATGAATATTTTGTGAAGAGAAAATTATATCCCAATGTGGATTTTTATTCCGGATTGATTTATCAGGCAATGGGATTTCCGTCTTCGATGTTCACCGTGCTCTTTGCAATCGGAAGAACACCGGGATGGTTAGCGCAATGGCAGGAAATGGTGGTGGACGGAGAACAAAAAATTGCACGTCCGCGACAAATTTATCTTGGACATAAACGTCGTGATGTAATTCCATTTACAAAACGCGGATAAATAATTTTATAACTTAGTTGCAAACAAACGGTGGATATTTCATTTTCTGATATTGGAGTAGTTTTACTTCTTGTATTTATGGAAGGATTGCTGAGCGCAGATAACGCAATCGTTCTTGCAGTTCTTGCGCTTCCCCTTCCGCAAGCAGAGCAAAAAAAAGCATTGCGATACGGTATGTGGGGAGCATTTGTCTTTCGTATAATTTCCGTTTTACTCGTTGCCTATTTAATGAAATGGACATGGGTGAAAATGGTGGGCGGAATGTACCTGATGTATCTCGGAATAAAACATTTCCACGAAAAAATTGTCCGAGGAGAAGATGCAGAGCACGAATCACGCAAAGAAGCGAAACAAATTTTCGGATTATCAAAATTCTGGAGTACGGTCATTGCGATTGAATTGACCGATATTGTATTTTCTGTTGATTCAATTTTTGTTGCCGTTGCAATGTCTTCCAAAATGTGGGTGATAGTTACCGGCGGAATTTTAGGAATCGTTGCAATGCGATTTGTCGCAGGCGGTTTTTTAAAATTGCTGAAACAATATCCATTGCTTGTTGATGCGGCTTATGCGGTTGTTTTATGGATTGGCTTGAAATTATTTATTGAATTTCTCCATACTGTGCATTTGATTGATTGGGAAATTCCACATTGGTTTGTGTATGTAATGATTGGCGTAATGTTCATCGGCGCTTTTTTATTCAATGTAAGAAAGGAGCGGCGCAAAAGGAAAGCCGAGAAATTAGCAGAGCAAATGTTTACGGATTCAACTGATGATGGAATTGCAGACTGAGAATGATAAATACTATTTAGTGAAAAGGAGAGTTACACAAACTCTCCTTTTTTTCTTTGTATAATAATGTGTGCCGCCGCACGAATTGCAGATTCAATACTCGTCGAAGTTGCTATTCCTTTTCCTGCTATTTCAAATGCTGTCCCATGGTCGGGTGAAGTGCGGATGATTGGCAAACCCATTGTATAATTCACTCCTTCATCCATTCCTGACATTTTCAACGGCGTTAATCCTTGGTCGTGATACATTGCGAGTACTGCATCGTAATTTTTATACAAATGCTGCCCAAAGAAACCATCTGCTGGAAAAGGACCTTGCACGAAAATATTCTTTTTCTTGAACGTTTGCAATGCAGGAATAATAATTGCATTTTCTTCTAATCCAAGCAATCCGTTTTCGCCGCTGTGCGGATTCAATCCAAGAACTGCAATTTTTGGTTTCTTAATTCCAAAATCGTTTTGAAGTGAAGAAGAAAGCAAATTCAGTTTGTTGTGTATCAATGCAATTGAAATAAGCGAAGGAACATTTTTCAGCGGGTGATGAATTGTTACAAGTGCGACTTTCATCGAACTTGTGAACAGCAACATTCCGCTTTCTTCTGCGTTGCAAAGCGACGCGATAAATTCTGTTTGTCCCAGAAAACGAAATCCCGCCATCACCATTGCTTCTTTACATACAGGCGCAGTTACAAGCGCAGAGGTAATACCTGCGATACAAAATGCAACTCCTGTTTCAATTGCAGATAATGCGATTGCTCCGGCATCACTTGTTATTTTTCCAAATTTGAATTGAATTTGATTTGTTCGAGCAACATCAATAAACCAGATTTCATTTTTTTTCTTTTTGAAAGAGAGCGTGTGGAATTCTTTCAAAGAAATATTTTTATGTAATTTTTTAATGTAGTGCTCAAAAACGTATTTACTACCAATGAGCAATGGAGTGCAAATTTCAAGAATTTCTCTTTTTGAAATTGCTTTGATAATTATTTCCGTACCAATGCCATTGTAGTCACCGATAGAAATTGCGATAAGTGGCTTCATAGTTTAAGTGTTTTTTCGTGCAAAAGTTACGAACGGTTTTGTTCAAAATAAAACGTTTTTTTTCATTTTTGTTTCTGTATATTTGCAATCCGAAAAATGAATGATTGCTGAAAATCTCCAAAAAATCAAAGAAAATATTGCTTCTGTTTGTAAAAAAAGCAATCGCAACTCTGACGAAATAGTCCTTGTTGCGGTAACAAAAATTTTCCCTCCAGAAGTAATTCAGGAAGCAGCGCGTGCTGGAATTTATGATTTTGGAGAAAATTTTGTGCAGGAAATCAGAGATAAGAAAGAGAAGATTTTGAACAGTGATATTCGCTGGCATTTTATCGGTCATTTGCAGACAAATAAAGTGAAATATATAGCGCCGTGGATATTTTTAATTCACTCTGTTGATTCGCTTTCTCTTGCAAGCGAATTAGACAAAAGAGCAGAGCAGGCGAACAGAAAGATTAATTTTTTGCTTGAAATACATACTACGAACGAAGCTACGAAGTACGGAATTATAGCCGACAGAACTTTGCATTTTGCACAGGAGTTACAAAAATTTAAAAATATTCAATTGCAAGGTTTGATGACGATGGGACCGCTTTCCGAAAAACCCGAAGATGCAAGAACATCATTTCGGTGTTTGCGTGAATTACGGGAAGATTTATTTAACAATGGAATCAATGCGCCGCATCTTTCTATGGGAATGTCCGGCGATTATGAAGTAGCAATTGAAGAAGGAGCAACGATAATTCGTTTAGGCACAGCATTATTCGGAAAAAGAATTTATACAACATAATTTTATGAAAATTTCTCCGGAAGAAATTAAAAATCATCAGTTTAAAAAAGTATTACGCGGCTACGACCCGCGTGATGTGGATGATTTTTTACGTACCGTCGTAAACGACTACGAAGATGTGTACGATGAAAATGAAGAAATAAAAATCCGCCTGAATGATTTAATTACAAAAATAAATCACTATCAGCAACTCGAAGCAACGTTGCAACAAACGTTAGTGCAAGTGCAGGAATTTGCAAATAAATCGGTGAGTAATTCAAAAAATTATGAAGAGCAAGCGCGGAAAGAAGCGGAAAAAAAATCCGCAAAAATAGTTGAACAGGCGTATCGTGATTTAGTAAAATTGAAGGAAGAGATTGATATACTTGAAGCAAAGCGTGATAATCTTCTCGGAAGATTAAAAGAATTATTAACCGGAGAATTACGCATACTTCAGCAAGAAGAAGAAAAAACGAAAAAAAATAAAATAGAATCAGAAAATGAAGCTCTTCCGGAACTAACAGAATTTGAAGAAATTATTGAAGCAATTGCAAATAAAAAATGACAATCTTGCGTACAAAAATAAATGATGCGATAAAAGAAATTCGCAAACTCACTTCTTTACGACCAACAATTGGAATAGTACTCGGAACAGGAATTGGCGGTTTGGTGAAAGAAATAAAAAACAAAGTTTCAATTTCATACGAAAATATTCCTCATTTTCCACACTCAACGGTAGAATCGCACGCAGGCAAATTAATTTTCGGAACATTATCAGGAAAGAATGTTGTCGTTATGCAAGGACGATTTCATTATTACGAAGGATACACAATGCAGGAAATTACATTTCCAATTCGTGTAATGAAATTTCTTGGAGTGAAAACGTTAATTACATCAAGCGCGGTTGGTGGAATGAATCCGTTATTTCGTAAAGGTGATATTATGGTGATAGTTGACCACATTAATTTGATGGGAAATAATCCGCTTATTGGAGAAAATGATAATGCACTTGGTCTGCGTTTTCCTGATATGAGCGAGCCGTACAGTAAAAAATTAATTCAACTTGCAGAAAGTACCGCGATAGATTTAAAAATTCCGTTACAAAAAGGCGTACTTGTTTCTGTTTCAGGTCCAACATTAGAGACTCGGGCAGAATATCGTTTCTTGAGATATATCGGAGCAGATGTTGTTGGTATGTCCACTATTCCCGAAAATATTGTAGCGAATCACATGGAAATGGAGACGCTGGGATTTACAATAATTACGGATGAATGTTTTCCCGATTCTTTGAAACCTGTTTCACTTAAAGAAGTAATTGAAGTCGCAAATGCGGCAGAACCGAAGCTCACAAAAATTGTGAGAGAAGTTGTAAAAAGACTGAAGTAAAAATGTACAAGCCGCTCACAGATAAAATAAATTATTCGCAGTTAGAGTTGAAGATTCTTCAATTCTGGAAGGAGAATAATATTTTTGAAAAAAGCATTTCACTGCGAGAGGGAAAAACCGGCTTTACTTTTTATGAAGGTCCTCCGACAGCAAACGGTCGCCCGGGAATTCATCACGTAATGAGCAGAACGCTGAAAGATTTGATGTGCCGTTATAAAACAATGCGTGGCTTTCAGGTTCATCGTAAAGCAGGATGGGACACACACGGACTACCCGTTGAAATTGAAGTGGAAAAATCGCTGAAGATGAAGCACAAAGATGAAATCGTAACATACGGAGTTGCACGTTTCAATGAAGAGTGCCGTCAATCAGTGTGGAAGTACAAAACAGAATGGGAAAGTATGACAGAGCGTATGGGATATTGGGTAAATCTCAATGAACCTTACGTTACGTTTGAAAATAATTATATCGAATCAATCTGGTGGGCATTAAAGAAATATTTTGATGCGGGATTAATTTATAAAGGATTTAAAATTCAGCCGTACTGCCCGCGTTGTGAAACACCGCTTTCATCTCACGAAGTCTCGCTTGGCTATCAGGATGTAAAAGATCCGAGTGTATATGTAAAGATGAAATTGAGCAAAGAGGAGAATACATTTTTTCTTGTCTGGACAACTACTCCTTGGACGCTCATTTCAAATGTTGCAATTGCTGTTCATCCTGAGATTGATTATGCTCTTGTTGAACATAAGGGAGAAAAACTCATTCTTGCGGAAACGAGATTATCTGTCCTTGATGGCGAGTATGTTCAATTAAAAAAATTCAAAGGAAAGGAAATTGCAGGAACATCGTACGAGCGATTATTCAATTATCATCCGCTTGAAAAGAATGCGCACTATGTAGTGCAGGCAGATTTTGTTACAACATCGGATGGCACAGGAATTGTCCACATTGCTCCTGCTTACGGAGAAGATGATTATCAGGTATCAAAAAAATATGATTTACCAACACTTCATCCCGTAAATAAAAGCGGTGAGTTTGGCGAAGAAGTAACGGATTTCAAAAATATGTTCGTGAAAGATGCCGATAAACTTATCATTGAAAATTTAAAATCACGAAAAATACTTTATAGAAAAGAAACCATCACGCACAGTTATCCGCATTGCTGGCGTTGCAGAACACCCTTGCTCTATTATGCACGCGACTCGTGGTACATTGCAACTACGAAATATGTTCAACGAATGATTGCACTCAATAAAACAATTAATTGGGTACCAAAAGAAGTGGGCGAGGGACGTTTCGGAAACTGGCTTGAAGATAATAAAGATTGGGCGCTTTCACGAGATAGATTTTGGGGCACACCTTTACCAATTTGGATTTGTGATACGTGCGGAGAAAAAGAATGTATCGGCAGTGTTGCAGAACTTACATCACGTGTTCCAAGTCTTTCTTCGCCATTGGATTTACACAAACCATTCGTTGATGAAATTTGGTGGATGTGTTCGTGTGGTGGTATAAAAAAACGAACTCCGGAATTGATAGACGTGTGGTTTGATTCCGGTGCGATGCCATTTGCGCAATGGCATTATCCATTTGAAAATAAAGAAATTTTTGAATCGCAGCATCCAGCCGATTTTATTTCGGAAGGAATTGACCAAACACGCGGATGGTTTTATTCACTTCATGCCATCAGCACTTTCTTATTCGACAGACCTGCGTATAAAAATCTCATTGTCAATGAACTTGTTCTTGATAAAGACGGGCTGAAGATGTCGAAATCAAAAGGCAATACAGTAAATCCATTTGAAATTTTGGAAAAATTCGGAGCAGATGCCACACGCTGGTATCTTGTTGCAACAAGTCCTCCGTGGCGCCCGACAATGTTTGATGAAGATGGCATTGCAGAAGTACAACGTAAATTTTTCGGAACTCTGCTCAATACGTATTCATTTTTTACAATGTATGCGAACATTGATGGTTTTGTTTACGACAAAAAAAATATTTTGTCGTACAGCATACGTCCCGAAATTGACCGCTGGATAATTTCAACACTTCATTCTTTGATTGCAACATATACAGCTGCAATGGAATCGTACGACATTACAAAAGCCTCGCGGGCTATTTCTGATTTTACAATTGACCAGCTTTCCAATTGGTATGTGCGCAGAAATCGTCGCCGCTTTTGGTCAAAGGGAGCGCCAAGCGAAATTAAAGACAAACAATCTGCTTATCAGACTTTGTTCGAATGTCTTGAAACAATTACTAAATTGATGGCTCCGGTTGCACCATTTCTTGCAGAAGAGTTATTTCGCAATTTGCAGAGTGATGAGCAAAATATTTCTGTGCATCTTTCAATGCTTCCGCAAGCAAAGAGCGCGTTCAATGACACATCTCTCGAATCGCGGATGGATAAAGCGCAACGCATTTCATCGCTTGTGCGTGCAATTCGTACTCGTGCAAATATTAAAGTGCGACAACCATTACAACGCATCATTATTCCGGTAGTAAATGAAAGCGATAAAATTTCTTTGCAAGAAATGGAAGACATCATTCTTGACGAAATAAACGTGAAAGCAGTTGAATACGTTACAGATGATGCAAACATTGTCAAGAAAAAAGCAAAACCGAATTTTAAACTGCTTGGGGTTAAATACGGAAAACTTGTTCCGCAAATTGCAACCATCATCAAAACATTTACTAACACAGAAATTACGCAGTTAGAAAAAAATAATGTTTTTGAAGTAATATTGAACAGTGATACTATTTCACTTGTACTTGAAGATATCGAAGTGATACACGAAGATATTATTGGATGGCTTGTTGAGTCCGACGACGAAATTACCGTTGCGCTCGATACATCGCTCTCCGATGAATTGCTGCAAGAGGGAATAGCGCGTGAGTTTGTGAATCGCGTTCAGAATTTACGAAAAGATTCTGATTTCGATGTAATGGATAGAATCACCATTTTCTGCGATGGTAGTGAAAAAATTACAGCAGCAGTCAATACATTTCAATTATATATTCAACGTGAAACACTTGCAGAACAAATTTCCATGAATCTTGCATCGTCAAATAACGGTGTTCAGGAATTTGATATTAGTGGGGAAAATTGTCGTATCGCGGTACAGCGAATTTAATTATAAACAAAAATTTTTAAACAGGTAAAATATTATGGCTACATCATCAAAATCAAAAACAACAACAACAACCCCAAAAAAGACGGTTGCAAAAAAAGCCGCTGTGAAAAAGCCAGTTGCTAAAAAAATTGTTGTCAAAAAGACTGCGCCCGCTTCTCGTTCGATTTCATCAAAAAAATCTACGATGAATTCTTCGAAAAAAAAAATAACAAAGAAGGTAATTATGAAACCGAAGAAGGGAGCGAAAAAAGAAAAGGTTCAGCCGCAGGAAGATATCGTAGTAAAAAAACGCGGTAAAGGATTTTCAAAATCTGAGTTGAACATTTTCAAGAAAATGATTTTGGAAAAAAAAAAGGAAACACTCGAAGATTTTCAGACGCAGCGTGAAAGTATCATTGACCCGATGACAGGCGAATATACACGCGAAAGTTCATCCTATTCTATGCACATGGAATTCGGAACTGATGCAATGGAGCGAGAGAAAAATTTTCTGCTTGCAGCGCGTGAAGTACGCTTTCTTGGCGACCTCGACGAAGCATTGCGAAGAATTGAAAAAGGAATTTTCGGTTGGTGCAAAGATTGCGGCAAACTTATTGAAAAGAAGCGCCTCGAAGCTGTTCCGCACGCAACGCTTTGTGTCAGTTGCAAAAATACACGAGGCGGAACTCCCGTTGTTTCTCCAAAGGGTCAATAGCATTTATGCACATTGTATGGGTTAGTATATGTATAGTCTTGCTTGACCAGGCGACAAAACTGTACGTAAAAGGTTTTTCATTGTTTGGCATTGAGTGGAGCGGTTTTCCTTTATACACAAGTGTTCCGCTTCTTGGTGAATTTTTGCACTTTACCTATATAGAAAATGCAGGACTTGCTTTCGGCATTGATGTTGGCGCGAAATTATTTTTCTCGCTATTTTCTGTTGTCGCAAGCGGGGCAATTCTCTACTATATTTATAAAATACAACATCAAACATTATTTCAACGATTGCCGTTTGCATTCATACTTGGCGGTGCGACGGGTAATCTCATTGACCGCGTATTTTATGCAATGCTGTATCACGATGGAAAATTATTTTACGGAAGTGTTGTAGATTTTATTGATGTAGATTTTATTGATATTAATTTACTTGGATATCAATTGCATCGCTGGCCTGTTTTTAATATTGCAGATGCTTCCGTTACAGTTGGCGTGTGCATACTCCTTCTTGTGCAATGGAAACACCAGCAGAAAACTTCATCTCTTGAAAACACTTCTACCGTGCCATCCTCTGAGAATACTGTTTTATAGTTCAATTTTACTTCAATACCGGTTACTGATATAAGCACTCATCAATGCCCGTAACCATTTCCATAAAAGTTGCCGAAGGGGAGACTCCAAAGCGCATTGATGTCTATTTAACGCGATGTATTGAAAACGCAACCCGCACGAAAGTACAGCAGGCAATTGACGAAGGAGCAGTACTTGTCAATGGCAAACCGACAAAAGCAAGTCATAAAGTTATTGGCGGCGAATTTATTCAAATCACGTTACCCAAAGATCCGCCTCCAGAAGTTGTTCCTGAAAATATTCCGCTTGATATAATTTATGAAGATAAATTTCTCCTCATAGTAAATAAACCTGCTGGAATGGTTGTCCATCCTGCGTATGGAAATTATAGCGGCACGCTTGTTAATGCGCTGTTATATTACTACAATTCGCTTTCCTCATTAAATGATGTAACACGTCCCGGAATAGTTCATCGCATAGATAAAAATACAACGGGTTTGCTCGTGGTTGCAAAAGACAATTTTACACATGCATTTCTTGCAAAACAATTTGCAGCACATTCTATTGAACGTGAGTACCGCGCAATTGTCTGGGGAATTTTTCCATCAGTAAAAAAAAGAAACGAACACACACAAGTGAAGAGCGGCATTATCGAAGCAAGTCTTGGTCGTAGTTCGCAGGATAGAAAAAAAATGATTGTTCGCGCAGATGGAAAGCACGCAGTAACTGAATATTTTGTGCTTGAAGAATTTGAATTTCTCACATTTCTTCGTCTGCAATTACAAACCGGACGTACACATCAAATACGTACGCATTTACATCATATCGGTTATCCAATTTTTGGCGATGCTGAATATGGCGGAAGAAAAATAACCGGAACTGCGGCGACAAGCAAACGGGTTGCAGAAGTAAATAATCTTCTTGAAATAATGAAGCGACAAGCTCTACACGCAAAAACACTTGGCTTCATTCATCCCGCTACGAAACAATATGTCCGCTTCGATACGCCATTGCCGTTTGATATTGAAGAAGTATTAGCAAAGCAACGGCGAAAAATTAGTTAAACAGGTATTTGAAAATAAAAAACCCCGCATCATCTTCGGTAGTTGCGGGGTTTTTCAATAGAGATTGAAATAGTATTCATCGGGTGGAACGTTAAGTCTTTCGCCCGATAACCGAAAGTATATGAGCGGCAATATTACGATTGCGGCAGAGTAACGAAGTCAAAAATATTACGCCGTTCTCCATTACCCTCAGGTACGTTCCTATCGCCTGCATATTCTTTTTTTAAACGGCAACCATTGCTGGATTAACGCTTCAAAAAATCTTCTTTGAATGTGCTCATTGAAGATTGGAACCGCTGTTGAGCGGATTTAATAACAAATTCTTTAAACGAATTTGAAAATACTTTTGGTGATTTTTCAATGTCAATGATGAATCCTTTGCGGGCAAGTTCCTTCATTGAGAGGATATTCATACGCGCGTTTCTTCTTCCTTCAACCAAATCTGCGATAATAGAGCGTTCATCTATATCCATTGAATCCCAATAAAATTGAAACAGAGGGCGCACATCATTCATAAATTTTTGCTGCAATCCTTCCGCGTTGAGTGGTACAGTCGGATTGTTTACTAATGCTTCAAATAACATACCGCAAGCAAGTTGTAAAAGATACGGATGATATCCTGCAAGGTCAATGATGAATTGTATGTGTTGTTCAAATGATGGTCCACCGAACTTAACAGAACGACTAATAACGTCCTTCACTTCTGTTGTCGTAAAATGTCCGAGTGAAATCAATTCAAACATACCGGAATAGGGTTTTTCCGGATACTCCTTTGCGGCAAGTAACGTTTTTAAATTGCTGTGTGTTGAAACAATTTGAACAATGTTATAATTCTGGTCAACAAAGCGCAACAAATCGAAAAAGTACATATCAAACGATTCATTGCGTGCAAGATTATCAATGCCATCAATCACCATTACAAAACATTTTCCCATTCGGTCAAAACCACTAAGTAATTTTCGGAATCCATCGTACGTTGGAGTAATTCCTTGTGTATTATTGTACGGCTTGTCAATATTCTGATACACAGAAAAGAAAAATTCCTCGAGTGAAAAATTTGCTCGTTCAGGACATTCAACAAAAGAGAAAATATAATTTTCTGACCTCGCAAGGTAATGTTTACGAACATCGGGATGCGTTATGTAGTAGAGAAGGGAAGAATTTCCAATCTTTCGCTCTCCCATTATAGCAATGCTTTTCGCTTCTTGCATTGGAAGAAGTGTAAATATTCTTCGTACTTCTTCCTGTCTTCCGATAAAACTATCAAGTGCAGTAATTTTACCTTTTGTTTGGTAAGGGTTTTTCTTCTCAACGGGAGGAACTGGTTTTGGTGGAGCAACAGCAGGTTGTTCTGTCTTTTTTTCGTCTGCTGCAGTTTTAGGAACAGGTACAGTTGCGTTTCCAACGTTCTGTCCATAGACATTATAAACAGCGTGTTTAATGCCGTGTTTATCAGGAAACTCACCAACATAATGGAAGAGTTGCGAGTAACTGTCGTTCAATATTGCGACTAAATCGTGAAATTCACGTGATGCGAGAATATGACTTGTTACGCCAAAACTCATAAGTCGCTCAGCTTTGTTTACAGCATTTCCAATAATATCAACATTACCTGCCAAATCTCTGCGAACAGAAACTTGCCCGATATTGATACCCATTCTTATGAAGATTTTATTATCTTCAGCGTTTGATGCATTATGCTCCACAATTTTTTTCTGTATTTCCATACAGATTTTCAAAGGCGCTTCCATATCATCAAAAAAACACAGTATTGCTCCGTCGCCAGTAGTTTTTACGCATAGAGAATTGGAATTTGTTCCTTGGAACGTGGGCGACTGCCGAATGATATTCTCCAATGCAAAAACCTTCTTCACTTGAAATTCATTAGTGAGTTTAGAAAACCCAACAATGTCAAGCATAGCAACGTAAGCAATTTTTTTATCCATATCAGCCATGATTGCCTCGTAGAATCATTGTAGTATGTGCAGTTAACATTCGACGAATAAATTCATAATTTTTGCGAACAATTATACGAGATTTCTTTAATAAAATAAAATAAATTGCAGTTTTCAATGTAGAAAAAAATCATGCTGCAATTTTTGTATTTACTAATTCTGTCAGCGCACAAATAAATGTATGTGAATCGTTTAGTCCTTGCGTCATTTCAAAACGTGTTACACCGAGATGTTTTGCATGCTCACGTGTTTCAATATTTATTTCATGCAGTGTTTCAATATGGTCGGTAACAAATGCAACAGGAACAATTAGGAGATTATCTTTTTTTTCTAATCCGAATTTGCGAATTGTTGTATCAAGAGATGGCTGCAACCATTTCATCGGTCCTACTTTGCTTTGATAACACAAATGGTGCGGCGATTTCCAATTTCCTTTTTCAAGAATCAGGTGTACTGTATCTTCAATATGTTGCTGATAGCGGTCGCCTTTCTTAATGATTGAAACGGGAACACCGTGCGCAGAAAAAACTAATTGTACGTTCTCCTCACCAACATCATTGAATAACTGCATTTTATCACTTATTCGTTCAACAAGCGATTGGATGTAAAGTTCACTTGTATAAAAATATTCAATCAAAAGTGAAGGAGTGTTCAGTCCGTGTTTTTGTATCTGTCTGTTCCATTCGTTTATACTTGAACTTGTCGTTGTAAAAGAAAATTGAGGGTAAAGAGGAAGAAGAATTATTTTGTCAAATTTTTCTTTTTTTATTTTCAAAACAGTTTCTTCTGTTGTTGGTTTCCAGTATCGCATAGCGACAAAAACTTTTAGCTCAGGGAAAGAAAACTGCAATTGTTTTTCCAATAACGTTGCTTGTCGTTCGGTTAATTCACGAATTGGCGATTTCCCACCTATTTCTGAATAGTGCTCCTTTACTTTTTCTAATCTTTTTGAAACAATAAAACGGGCGAGTGGTTCTCGTGCAAGCCATGCGAATGGAAAATCAATTATATCAGGGTCGCGAAATAGATTGAGGAGGAATGGCTCAACAGCATCCAGCGAATCAGGTCCGCCAAGTTGAAACAATACAACAGCAATTTTTTCGGTAGAAGTCTTTATGGTATTCATTTTTTCAAAAAATTGTAGATGAAAATACTTAATTGTTTTTGTCTGACAAATAGATATTTTATCGTAAAGAGTACGTGTTAGAAGATTAACTATATTGAAGAGAGACGATAGAGAAATTCTTCAGTATCGCCTTTTTTATTAGTGCAGAATCAATATTCTATTTATCCATTCCATTTGAATTATTATATTTGCCGCCACTTTTAATAATAGTTTTATGAAAATTTTATACCGATACGTTTTTATTTTTTACCTGTTGCTCATTGTGCAATTAAAGTTAAATGCTTTGCCGCGTTTTGCACTTTCAACTGGAATAAAATGTGCTTCCTGCCATATCAATCCGACTGGCGGACAAATGAGAAATCAATACGGAACAAATACGTATTCAATGGAAGAACTTCCTCTTGAATCTACTTTTGACAGTGAGTTCACATTTGACCCGAAAATTTCTGATAATATTACTATCGGTTCAGATTTTCGTTCGCAATACCTTGCAGATGAATTTACGCATACATCTACTTTTCAAGCAATGGCGGCATCCGTATATGCATCAGTTAACCTTACAAAAAAGGCGACATTTTATTACAAACAGGATATTGTAAACGGAACGTACGGTTCTTTTTTCCCGGGTACGGAAGTTTTTGCTCTTGTCAAAGGATTGCCCGCGAATTTTTATGCAAAAGGCGGAATCTTTCTTCCGGATTTTGGGTGGCGCATTGATGACCATACAGGGTACACGCGCGGAGGCGATTTAGGATACACAAGCGCTGGTTACCATCCGGGACTATTTTTTGTGCCGAATTATAAAGACATTGGTTTGGAAATTGGAAATTACTTCGATGATTTTTTTATCACAGTGGGTATATTTAATGGAACAGGACATACAAATAAACTAAATTTTTCAAAAGAGAAATCCGTTTCTGCGAAAATTGAATATGCAAACCAAATATTTTCGCACAATTATCGCGTAGGAATTTCCAATTATTCGTACAAAAATTTCACTATGCAGGGAGTTAATTTTGGAATTGGAACGGAAGATTTAACTTTTCTTGCAGAAATTGATTGGGCAAAAAATCAACTTGACATCAATACGTACGTCATCACTGAAAAAGTTCGTAGTCTCGCTGCATTTGCAGAAATTGATTACCGTATTATGCAAGGGTTATGGTTTGTCGGAAAATATGATTTGTTTGACCCTCAACAGGGCGTAAAGGATGACGTGTTAAAACGTGTAAATTTCGGCGTGGAATTTTTTCCGATGAGTTTTATTGAACTGCGTCCATTTTACAGATTTAACATTGAAAAGCCGGAATTTTCCAATAATCAGTTTGTGTTACAAATGCACGTGTGGTTTTAATTTATTAACTAATTCTTATTCTATGAAAAAAATAATTCTCTCAATATTTACTTTAACAATGTTATTTTTCGCTGTTACCGATGCACAGGAAGCAAAAGCAATCCCTAGTGATACAGTATCAAAAAAAATGATGCCGGTGGAAAAAAAGAAAGAAATGCCTGCTGACTCAACTAAAATGAAGAAGGAAAAGACTTCTGCTAAAAAAGATGAAAAGAAAGGCAAACAATTGTCTTTTTCGAAAGATATTTTTCCAATAATAAAAACAACTTGTTTACCTTGCCATAAAGAAGAAGATATGGGCCCGAGCGAATTATATTTTGATTCTTATGAAACGATGATGAAGGGTGGAAAACATGGTGCGCCGATTATTGCTGGCAAAGGTGATTCGAGTATAATCGTTAAAAAATTACGCCCTAATCCACCTTTTGGCGACCAAATGCCTGATTCAAAAAAAATTCCAAAACTGACGGATGAGCAAATTAAATTGTTTATTGATTGGATAAATCAAGGCGCGAAAAAAAATTAATCATAAGGGATGCGTGCAATGCAATTGCAAAAAAAAATAGAAGAATTATTTGTACTTGAAGTAATGGAACTTCAACGCAAAGATGTACTTCCTGTTTTTAATGAATTAAAATTTTTTTTAAACAAAGGAGAAATACGTTCAGCTGAATTGATAAACGCTGAGTGGAAAGTTAATTTATGGGTGAAAAAAGGAATTCTTCTTGGCTTTCGTGCGGGAATTTTTTCCGAGATAAAAAGTGATTCAGTATTTCGTTTTTTTGATAAAGATTTACTTAGCGTTAAAAATATTGCGCTTGAAGATAACATTCGCATTGTGCCGGGTGGAAGTATTATTCGTGATGGATGTTTTGTCGGAAAGAATGTAATTGTGATGCCGCCTGCGTACATCAATATCGGCGCATACGTTGATGAGGGCACGCTTGTAGATTCGCACGCGCTTGTTGGTTCTTGCGCGCAAATCGGAAAGCGCGTGCATCTTTCTGCCGGAGCGCAAATCGGAGGCGTATTAGAACCAATCGGTTCTCTTCCTGTCATTATTGAAGATGATGTTTTTATCGGAGGCAACACAGGAATTTTTGAAGGAGTAATTATTAAAAAAGGTGCAGTTTTAGCCGCCGGTGTTCAACTTACATCTTCAACACCTGTGTACGATATTGTGCATCAAACAGTGCATAAGAAAACGGAAATTACTCCATTAATAATTCCTGAAAATGCTGTCGTTGTAATGGGAACACGAAGTATCAATAATAAATGGGCGCAGGAGAGCTTCCTTTCGATTTACACACCAGTAATAATAAAATATCGTGACGAGAAAACTTCCCGCTCTGCAGCATTAGAGCAAAGTTTACGTTTTGAAATGGAATAAAATTTGACGAAGAAAATATTAATAACCGGTAGCAACGGTTTGTTAGGACAAAAACTTGCATTCATTTTTTCGCAAAGTGATTACTATGATTTGTTATTGACATCAAAACAACCCGATTCAGTATTCGGAAAAGACAGTCCGCCGTATAAATCGCTTGATGTTACAAATCGAAAGGACACTTCATCGGTTATCAAAGAATTTGCACCACACATTATTGTCAATGCATCTGCAATGACGGATGTTGACGGGTGTGAATTGCACAAAGAGCAAGCATGGCAATCCAATGTCGTTGCTGTTGAAAATATTGTTAGTGCTGCTAAAAAAGGGACACATATTCTTCATTACTCTACAGATTATATTTTTGATGGCACCGATGGTCCGTACGATGAAATAGCAATTCCCAATCCGATTTCGTATTACGGAAGAACAAAACTTGCAAGTGAAAATGTATTGTGGGGAAGCGGTCATAATTTTACAATAATACGAACAATGGTTTTATACGGTGTTGGGAAAAATATAAAATCCAATTTTGCCTTATGGCTTGTAAAAATGCTGCGCGATGAGAGACCAATTCGTATTGTGGATGACCAAACAGGTAATCCAACATATGCAGATGACCTTGCATACGCTTCATTAAAAGCAATTGAACTTGAAAAAAACGGTTTGTATAATATTGCCGGAGCAGAAATAGTCAGCCGCTATGATTTTGCAATTGCGCTTGCAAAAATATTTCATTTCAGTACGAAACTTGTTACGGCGATAAAAACTTCCGAACTGCAACAGCGTGCGCCTCGTCCGTTGCGCTCAGGGTTAATAACACTGAAAGCAGAGACACAATTAGGAATTTCCAATTGCAATGTATTGCGAGGCATTGAGCATTTTAAACACCAACTTGAATTATTTGAACAATCCCAAATTATTAATATCCGATAATGTTAGATTTAAAATTTATACGTGAAAATACAGAACTCGTCAGAGAAGGAATACGTAAAAAAGGTGAAAAGGATTCACTGAAGGATATTCTGCAACTCGATGAACAACGACGTGAGATTTTGCAGCAGGTAGAAGCAATGAAAAATCGCCGCAATGTAGTATCTGAAGATGTTGCAAAGTTAAAAAAAAATAAACTTGATGCAAGCGAAGTTATCGCTGAAATGGCGAAACTTAAAGAGCAAATTCAAAAGTATGATGATGAATTAAAAATTGTAGAAACGGAATTGAATAAACTTCTTCTGGCAGTCCCGAATATTCCTCATTCATCGGTTCCGGTGGGAAAAACAGATGAAGATAATATTCCGATTTTTACGTGGGGAAAAATTGAAGAATCAGATTTTCCTTTAAAGCCCCATTGGGAAATTGCTGCGAAATATGGACTGATTGATTTTGAACGAGGAACAATTGTCGCCGGTGCAGGTTTTCCTTTCTATATTGGCAAGGGTGCAAAATTACAAAGAGCGCTTATTAATTTTTTCCTTGATGAAGCTGAAAAAAAAGGTTATACAGAAATTCAGCCGCCGATAGTAGTTAATGAAGATTCCGCCCGAGGAACAGGACAAATTCCTGACAAAGAGGACTTAATGTATATCGCAGAGAGAGACGGATTGTACCTTATTCCTACTGCAGAAGTACCTGTTACGAATTTTCATCGCGCCGAAATTATTGCAGAAAATTCTCTTCCCTTAAAATATTGTGCTTATACACCCTGTTTTAGAAGAGAAGCAGGTTCCTATGGTAAAGATGTTCGTGGGTTGAATCGCCTCCATCAGTTTGATAAAGTTGAACTTGTAAAATTTGTTCACCCATCAAAATCATTTGACGAGTTGGAAGCATTAAGAGCAGATGCTGAAGCGCTCTTGCAAAAACTGAATCTGCCATATCATACTTTGTTGATGTGTACAGGGGATATGGGATTTTCGCAGTCAAAAAAATATGATTTGGAAGTTTGGGCTGCAGGGCAAAATCGTTGGCTCGAGGTTTCATCCGTAAGCAATTTTGAATCGTTTCAGGCGCGAAGAATGAATATTCGTTTTCGACCGAATGATGGAGGAAAACCGGAAATTTTACATACACTGAATGGCTCTGGTCTTGCGCTTCCGAGAATAGTTGCAGCAATTTTAGAAAATAATCAAACTCCTGAAGGAAAAGTTATTGTTCCGAAAGTGCTACAAAAGTACACGAGTTTTGAAGTTATTGACTAAATACTATTCTCATTTTAACACTTTATCGTGATAGAATTGGCAAGCGGTGTTTGCTTTTATAATGGATAACAAGCAAAGCTGCAGTTAGTCCATCGAGATTGAATGATTCGCGGACATCTGCAATAAATTCCTGCTGATTGGCAGAAACAATGTCCGTCATTTCGAGTATTCGTTCCCACTCAGACCATGGTTTTCCTGTTTTTTCCTCAATAATCTTCTCTGAGGTTTCTTGCCTTTCAGGCATATTTTTATCCATAATATTTTCTTTATCTATTTAGTTAAAAAATGTGCGAAAATATAACGAAAGTTGTTTTTATTTTTTCAAGATTTAAAATGAATTTATAGGATATTATATATTTTCGTTGTTTTCACTTTGAAATTGTATTATATTTAGCCGAAATTTTTGAAAAATCCCCAATTACAGCCATCAAAAAATCCTATAACATAGTGAATCTGCTATCTTTGCTTAGTCGCAACGCTTGCAAATTTCTTCTAATAGCTCTCCTATTTTTTATTCCTGATATTTTACAATCACAAATTCCGTTTTTAGAAAATGGAAATTCTTCTACAATTGCGCGAGATGGAGGAATGTTCGGGAACTCTTCTACAAGAAAAATTACAGACCTTGCTGGAACGTGGGAATATTCATTGGACGAAAAAAAAACCTGGTATTCTGTAAAAATTCCTAGTTCATATAGTGAAGCGAGAAAAATATGGTTTCGTCGTAAGTTTTCCGTTAATCAAAATGTCATTGATAATTACGTTGGTTCTCTTCAATGTCTTGGCGTAAATTATTTTTGTGAAATCACAATCAATGATAATTTTATCGGAAGACATATAGGCGGTTCAACTTCTTTTTCTTTTCCAATAGAAAAAAATGTATTACAGCTCGGAAGCGAAAATTCCATAGTCATCTATGTTGATAACGAGCTGAATGCACGCAACACAGTTCCGTTGCGTCAGCAAATAGGAGGATGGAGAAATTACGGTGGAATTATTCGCGACATTTTTTTATCCTATACTCCTCAATTATTTATTGATGATGTTCATTTAGAAAGTAAATTTTCCCCCACAATGGAATCTGTTGGATTAAATATAACATCAGTACTTTCTAATAAAGGATTAAAGCAGGCGCAATGGGAAAGTCAGAATGCAAGAAAACTTTCACTCGCGGTACAAACAGAAATTTATGAGCAAGCGACTGGTATTCTTGTCTCAAAATTACTGTCGCCAATTTCCCTGCCAGAGGAAAATCATATTCTTGAAGTAGAACAGCATGCTGTAATTTCTGCACCGAAATTATGGTCGCCGGAATTCCCCGAACTTTATAATATAAAATGCAATATTGTAGTACTTCCCGTCGAGAATCTTATACTCATTGATGAAGTAAGCGAAGAATATGGTTTTCGTGATGTTAAACTTTCTGCAAATCAATTTTTCATAAACGGTTCTCCATATTTATTAAAGGGAATAGCGTGGCAGGAAGACCACTCAAAATATGGTGCATCATTAACACTTGAAGCAATGGAACGTGACATTGCATTGATGAAAAATGCCGGAGTAAATCTTATTCGCATTGTGAATAGACCAACGCATCCATATTTTCTTACTCTTTGTGACAGATATGGTGTTTTTGTTTTCGAAGAAATTCCAATGATGCAAGTGCCGCAAGAAATATTCGAAAAGGATGATTTCAGTGCGACTGTTGATGCAATTGTAAAAGAAATGGTCATTCGAGATGATAACCATCCATGTGTATTAGCTTGGGGAATAGGCGATGATTTTGAAATGAGTGAACAGCCATCAACTGATTTTGTTCGTTCATTAAAGACAACGGTTCGTTCATTAGATAACCGCCCGGTTTATTTTATTACATCAAGAATCAAAGATAATCTTTGTTTGAACGAAATTGATTTTGTTGCAATAAATGCACTCGGTTTGGAATCACGAAATTTAAAAAATTCAATGAATGAGTGGAAATCACTCATCACAAATAAGCCTTTAGTTATTGCAAGTTATGGCAAGGAAGTTGAGCCGGGAAACAGGCATGGCTCGAGCGACCCGTATTCTTATGAGGCACAGGCGCGTGGGCTTCAACAATTCGTTGACGGAGTAAAAGAGAGTGGATTTGCGGGAGGCGTGATTTGGACTTTTAATGATTGGCGCGGAGACAGACCTTCGCTTTCTGTGCACTCGAAAGACCCTTATCTTTCGACGTATGGTATTGTCAATGAGTACAGAGAAAAAAGAACATCATACACAATTGTTAAAAATTTATACTCTGGCGAAAAAGTCTCTGCATTGCCAATTGGAAATTATGCTTTTACTGAGCCGATGATTTACGTTGTGGCAGGTTTTATACTTATTATCGTTGGTGCATTTTTATACAATCGCGACAGGCGATTTCGTGACAATGTAAATCGCTCATTGTTTCGCACGTATAATTTTTATGCAGATATTCGTGACCAGCGTATTATTTCTGTCTTTCAGACAATCATTGTTACGCTCATTGTATCAGTAACCTTTGCAGTCATTCTTTCGAGTTTGCTTTTTCATTTTCGCGACTCAAAATTTATTGATGTTGCATTTACACATCTTTTAATTTCCGACGTGCTGAAAGAAAATTTTGTCTTTACAGTCTGGAAACCAATTGCTGCGATATTTTGGTTAGCGCTTGCATTTTTCGGAATTATGTTGTGCATTGCAGTACTTGTAAAATTCTTTTCACTGTTCATTCGCTCGCGTGTATTGTTTCTGCATGCGTATGAAGTCGTAATTTGGTCTATGTTGCCATTTACATTTTTTATTCCACTCGGAATGATACTCTACCGTATTCTTGAAACACCGTCGTACGTGTATCCGATTTTAATTTTAATTGCAATAACAATCGTTTGGATCACTCAACGATTATTGAAAGGTATTGCAGTAGTGTATGAAATGTTTCCTTCGCGTGTGTATTTTTTTGGCACAATCCTGTTAATATTTTCCCTCATCGCTGTATATGGGTATTATGATTACACGCAATCTGCTTCTGCATATTTGCGCTATATGTTTTCACTTACGCAATCGCTTCATCAATAAAGATTAATTTTTTCAATGTATCTTTCCCGGTTAGAAATTCTCGGCTTCAAATCGTTTGCGCAAAAAGTTAATTTGCGCTTTGATGATGGTATTACTGCAATTGTCGGTCCAAACGGATGCGGCAAAACGAATATTGTTGATGCAATCCGTTGGGTCTTGGGTGAACAAAAACAAAGTACATTGCGCAGCTCTAAAATGGAAGATGTTATTTTCAATGGAACGCGACAAAGAAAAGCATTGGGTTTTGCCGAAGCATCTCTTACCATTGAAAACACAAAAGGAATTTTACCAACAGAATATTCTGAGGTAACCATCACACGCAGAATGTTTCGCTCCGGTGAGAGCGAATATCTTCTCAATAAAACCCTCTGCCGTCTCAAAGATATTCTGAATCTTTTTATGGATACGGGAATGGGAGCAAACGCATATTCTGTTATCGAATTAAAAATGGTGGAAACAATTTTAAGCGACAGAACAGAAGAACGCCGTCGCTTGTTTGAAGAAGCCGCAGGAGTTACAAAATACAAACAAAACAGGAAAGCAACATTTCGGAAATTAGAAAGCGTTCAGTCTGATTTGCTTCGTGTAAATGATATTGTAAAGGAAGTACAAACAACGGTGAATTCACTTCATCGTCAGGCGAAGAAGGCAGAGCGATACAACGAGATGAATAATCTGCTCAAAGAATCTGAGAAAAATCTTTTTGAGCACGAGTTTGTGTTTCTCACTGATGCATTGCGCCCGCTTGATGTTTTGCTCAATTCCCGTCGCTCGGAAAAATCATCACTTGATTTTACTTTACATACAGAAGAACAGGAACTCGACAGATTACGTGAAAAGGCAAAATTAACTGAAGAGAAATTATCCGTTGTTCTGCAGGTGTTTGAGCAAGTCCGCAATGAAATTCGCACTCTCGAAGAGAAAAAACTTGTGCAGAATGAACGGATAAGCGCACTCTCCGAAAATATTATTCGTTTTGAAAAAAATAAAAAGCAACTCATTCTCGATAAAGAAAATTTTGAACTTCAGAAAATGCAATTAGGTGAAACCTATTTATCATTGCTCGAACAAATTCAAAGCGAGCGTGAAAAATATAAATCACTTGCAGAAGAATTACAAGCAGCAGAAGCAATTGAAAATGAAACGAAACTTATCGTCCAGCAGGCAAGTGATGCACTGATAGAAGCGATGCAGCAACTTTCTGTGAAGCGCAACGAGTTGGAAAAATATTCCGCGCACATCACTTCACTTCAACAGCAGATTCAGCGCCGCGAATACGATATTTCAACAGCAGAGCAGCGAACAGCATCATTAGAAAAAAATATTGCAGAGCTTACAGCGCTTGATAAAGAAACACGACGTAAATTTGCAGAAACAGAATTTTCTTTTTTTGAAAAAGAACAACGACGCACGGAAGTTCTGGAACAATCTGAGCAGTTGCAGCGAAAAATTCAGGACATAGAAAATGCAATTGTACAACGCAGCGCACGACTTGATTTTTTTCAAAGCTTACTTGAGCGCAATGAAGGATTATCTGAGGGCGCACAATTTCTTCTTGGCAATCAGGAGTGGAAATCACGTATCGTACCGCTTGCAGATGCACTCAATACATCCGAAGAATATCGTGTTGCAATTGAAACTGCACTTGGTGAAACAGGTGAATTTTTAATTGTCGCAACCGGTGCAGAGGCAGAAGAAGCAATAGAAATTTTGAAAAAAGAAAACAAAGGAAAAGTAACATTTGCCTGCCTTGACAGAATACCGAATAATATAATTGAGTCTGTACAAATTGATATTCCAAATTGTAAATCTGCTCATTCAGTTGTTGAGTGTACTCCTGAAATTCGTCAGTTAGTTTCTTTATTTCTTGGTGATGTTGTTATCGTCAATGAAATCAGCGATGCGCAGGAAATTCTTGAAAAAAATTCTAACATTCGCTGCATTGCAAAAGACGGACAAGTCGCATCGAGCAACGGTTTACGACGCGGCGGAAGTTTGCGACAAGGCGAGGGAATTTCTGTCGGAAGAAAAAAACAGATGGAAGAATTGCAAACAGAACTCTCCGAACTACATCGTCAAAAAAATGAAATAGCGGAAGCGCAAAAAAAAGTGAAGGAGAATATTTTCTCTTTTGATGTAGCCGCCCTGCAAAAAGAAGTTAAAAAAATAGAAATGGAAGTTGCTCGTGTGCAAACACAAATTGCACAGGTTGCTTTTGAAAAAAAACACGCGCTTGCAGAAACAGAACGGTATCAGGAAGAGAAAGAAAAACTGTCCAACGAAATAGAAGAATTACAAAAAACTTTTAATGAATTATATGCCGCAACTGATATTCTTGGCGAAAAACAAAATGAAAGAGAAGCAGTTCTCACCAACGCGCGCAGAACTCTTTCAGAGAAAGAATTGATTCGCCAACAACATGCTGCAACGGTAAGAGAAGCAAACATTACAATTGTTTCCCTTGAGGGCGAAGAGAGAAATGTACTTCTCACAACAAAGCATAATGATGAACAACTGAAAAATAATTCGGTTGTATTTATACAGAATGAACAAGACATTTCAGCAGCGTTTGAGGAACGTATTACCGTAGAAAATAAATTATCTGACGATAAATTACAATTGGAGAATTTCGGTTTTCGTTTAAACGAAATTACCTCGCAAAAAGAAACTATTGAATATGAGTTTAAACGGTTGCGACTTGCGATGGAAAATGTTGAAAAGCAAATTAAAGATAAGCGTCGGCTCGCTGAAGATTCTACGAATACTGTTCATGAACTTGAATTAAAAATTACAGAACTAAAATCAAATCTTGAGCATTTACGTGAAAAATCACGAGAAGAACTTCAACTTGAACTTGAGTACAAAACATTTTCTGATGAGGAGAATTTTGATATTGAAAAACTCCGTCAGGAAATTTTTGAACTAAAGGAAAAAATTAGTGGTTTGGGCAGCGTAAATTTTGAAGCATTTGAACAGTATTCAACTGAAAAAGAGCGCCTTGAATTTTTAACAAAACAGCGCGATGATTTGCTTTCTTCCGAAGAATCGCTGATGCACACTATTACCGAAATAAACACAACAGCGCAGGAAAAATTTTCCACAACTTTTGCGCTTATTCGTGATAATTTTATTTCCATATTCCGCACATTATTTGATGAAGGAGATGAATGTGATTTACAGCTGGAAGAGGGAGTTGATGTGCTTGAATGTGGAATTGATATAACAGCAAAGCCTCGTGGAAAACGTCCGACTTCAATAGATTTACTTTCCGGTGGGGAAAAAACATTGACCGCAATTGCATTATTGTTTGCAATCTATCTTGTTAAGCCAAGTCCGTTTTGCATACTCGATGAAGTTGATGCGCCGCTTGATGATTCAAATATTGACAGATTTATTCGCATCATACGAAGATTTTCAGATAACACGCAGTTTATTATTGTTACGCATAACAAACGAACGATGGAAGCAGCCAATGCACTTTACGGAGTTACAATGGAAGAAGAAGGCGTTTCCAAAATATTAACAGTGCGCTTCAAAGATGGAAACGGAAAAGCCGTTGCGGAATTAGCAACAGAAGAAGCATAATTTGTAATGGATATTCGTGCGCTTATTTTTCGGTTGAGAAGTTATACGCCGATACCTTTTATAATTTTAATTTTGTTTTTCGCTCAACCGACTGTTTCCAGTTTGATACTTGGTTTTTTATTTACATTGCTTGGTGAATGTATTCGCTTTTGGGGCGTAGGAATTATCGGAAGTGAAACACGAACAACCGAAAAAGTTGACGGCTCTGATTTGTTTACTTCGGGTCCATTTTCGTTTGTACGCAATCCCTTGTACATTGGAAATATGCTGATGTATTGTGGTATTGCAGTGATGTCAGATTTCTGGATGCCATATTTTTCGATACTAGTTTTTGTTTTTTTTGCAATACAGTATAATATTATTGTGCATCTCGAGGAGGAATTTTTAAAGAAAAAATTCGGTGAAGCGTATGTAAATTATTGCCAAACAGTGCCGAGGTTCTTACCGCGAATTACAAAAGCAAAATTCAGTTCAGAAAAAAAACAAGAGTTTAATTTCTTACGGGGATTGAAATCAGAAGTACGTACGTTGCAGGCATTTTTACTCTTGATAGTTGCACTTGTTGCATTGAAGTACATTCGGGGATAAGTTCCAATGCGCATACTGATAATTGCCGGTGAAGCGTCGGGAGATGCGCACGGCAGCGGTGTTGTACGTGAATTACAAAAGCAAAACCCTGCCATAGAAATTTACGGAATCGGCGGCGATGCAATGGAAAAAGAGGGAATGAAATTGCTTCATCACGTCAAAGAATTATCAGTAATGGGATTCGTCGAAGTAGTGAAACACATTCCCGATATCCGACGGATAGAAAAAAATCTTTTATTCACATTGCAGAAAAAAAAAACTGACGCAGTGTTACTGATTGATTATCCGGGATTTAATTTACGATTTGCAAAAAAGGCAAAGGAGCTTGGATTGAAAGTATTTTATTACATCAGTCCGCAAATTTGGGCATGGAAGCGTGGAAGATTGAAAACAATGAAACATTTTATAGATAAAATGTTTGTCGTGTTTTCATTTGAAAAAAAAATATACGAGCAGGCAACAATTCCTGTGAGTTTTGTTGGTCATCCTTTACTTGAAGAAATAAATGAACAACCAACGAAGGCAGAATTTATTACAAATAATTCGCTTTCAATAAATAAAAAAATCGTTGGCATTTTTCCGGGGAGCAGAAAACAGGAAATACAGAAAATATTTCCAACTTTGGTAGAGACAGGTTTGATGTTACAGAAAATAAATAATGTGCAATGTATAGTTGGTGTAGCGCCGACGTTGCAGAGTTCATATTTGAAAAAAATTGATAGCAGAAGCAGTGAATTTATTTTTGTTGAAAATCAATCCCACGCATTAATGAAGCACAGTGATGTTGCAATGGTAACATCAGGCACAGCGACACTTGAGACTGCAATTTTTCAAACACCGATGATGATTGTTTATAAAACTTCACCAATAACGTATGCCATCGGAAAGCGGCTTGTAAATATCACACATATCGGATTAGTGAATATTGTAGCTGGCGAAGAAGTCGTGAAAGAATTTGTTCAACACAAAGCAACGGCAGAAAATTTATATAATGAGGCTGTTGAATTACTGCAAAATGAAGAAAAGCGAATTACTATGAAAAGAGCGCTTGCAACGGTGAAGAATAAATTAGGTGAAAAGGGCGCAGCAAAACACGTTGCAGAAGAAATACTCAAGCAATTAGTATTGCAATAATGTGGTGGAAGTGGATACTTTTTCTTTTTGCGTGGCTGTATGGAATTATTATTCTCATAAGAAATTTTTGCTATGACAATCGTATTTTCAGCATTACAAATGTCGGTGTTCCGGTAATTTCTGTTGGAAATATTTCTACAGGTGGGACGGGAAAAACACCAATAGTTGAATACGTAGTAAATTTTCTACAAAAATCAGGAAAAAAAATTGCAGTTTTGAGTCGTGGATATCAGCGTTCCACAAGCGGTACTTATCTTGTATCAGATGGAAGTAAAATTTTTGGTGATGTATCAAAATGCGGAGATGAACCATTTCAGATTGCACAAAAATATCCTGAGTGTGTTGTAGTTGTTGATGAGAAACGTGTGCGCGGAGGGTTATTCATCAAAAATAATTTTGATGTTGATGCAATTATTCTCGACGATGGATTTCAGCACAGAAAAATAGACAGGATAATGGATGTCGTAATTTTGGATACACAGCGACAGAATCAGCGACTAATACCGATGGGAAAAAACCGTGAACAAATGCGAGGATTAAAGCGTAGTAGTTTTGTTATTTTCAGCAGGTACGAAAATAATGTACAGAGCCAAAATTATATTATAATTACAAAGAAAAATTCTTCAGCACCGACTGCAATAACAGAATTTGTTCCATCCAAAATTGAGAATATTTTAAACGGAACTGAAAAAAATATTGTTGAATTGAAAGACAAAAATATTTTTACTTTCTGCGGAATTGGCAACCCTGAATCTTTTCGAACAATGTTGCAGAAATGCGGTGCTACTATTTGTTATTTTTTGGCATTTGTTGACCATTACAATTATACCGAATCTGATATTGATAATTTGATGCAAAAATTTATTTTGAGCAAAGCAGAGTATTGCATTACAACAGAAAAAGATGCCATGAAAATAAGAAATATCATAAAAGGAGACATTCCTGTTTGGATATTGAAAATAGAAACAAAATTTTTAGAAGGCGAAGAAGCATTTCAATCTCTTTTGTTGAATTTACTTGAAGGGCAAAAGAATTAATATTACAGTGAGAAGCAAAAGTGATTATTGGAGTAACAGATACAGGCAAGCCATCATACGATAAATATGCAGAGTGGATTGCGCAAGGTAAAAATGTAACCATCAAAAAACTATCTTTCACAGAAAGAAATATACGAGACCTTGAACAATGCGATGGAGTTGTACTTACTGGCGGGGAAGATGTTCATCCAAAATTTTATAATCAACCGGAATTGCTCAACGTTCTCAATAGTGATGATATCAATGAAACTCGGGATATTTTTGAAATTGAAATTATTGAACAAACAATGAAGAAGAATATTCCACTGCTTGCCATTTGCAGAGGAATGCAGATTTTGAATGTCGCATACGGAGGCACGCTGATTTATGATGTGCCGACAGCAGGTTTTTTTTCTCATAGATTTGATAAAACAAAAAGCGAGAGGCATAAGATTTATATTGCAACAGGTTCAATACTTGCATCAATTGTCAATAACACGGAAGGAAAAGTAAATTCATTTCATCATCAGGCAGTACATTCAATAAGTAGCGATTTACTTGTTGTTGCAAAATCTGCAGATGGAGTTGTCGAGGCCATTGAACGACGGGAGAAAAATGGGTTTGCCTTTTTACTTGGTGTGCAATGGCATCCAGAACGAATGAGTGCAACTGAGGAGCAATGTTCAAATAATATTGCACAACGGTTTTTACATGAAATACAACTACGACAAATTTAAACTCAATAGAGAATTATAATCAGAAAGGATTATTTCTAAAATGACACAAACAATACAACCACAGACAACATTAGAAAATAAATATGTTTATTTCTTTGGCGGAATGAAAGCCGAAGGAAAAGCAGAAATGAAAAATCTCCTTGGCGGCAAGGGAGCAAACCTTGCAGAAATGACAAATCTCGGATTACCTGTTCCAGCAGGATTTACGATTACCACAGAAGTGTGTACGCATTTTTATGCAAATAAAAAACGGTATCCATTTGGAATGGAAAAACAAGTGTATGAGGCTTTACGAGAAGTTGAACACGAAATGGGTGCAGGATTTGGCGATGCAGATAACCCGTTGCTTGTTTCAGTTCGCAGCGGTGCGCGCGCTTCGATGCCGGGCATGATGGATACGATTTTGAATTTAGGTTTGAACGATAAAACAATTGAAGGATTAATTTACCGTACAGGTGATGCGCGTTTTGCCTACGATTCCTATCGCCGTTTTGTGCAAATGTACGGCGATGTTGTTTGCGATTTAAAACCGCAATCGAAGGATGATATTGACCCATTTGAAGAAATTCTTCACGCAAAAAAGAAAAAACGCGGCGTGAAACTTGATACTGAATTGACAACTGAGGATTTGAAAGACCTCGTGGATGAATTTAAGAAAGCAATTCTCAAACACACCGGCAAAAAATTTCCGGAGGACCCGAAGGAACAATTGTGGGGAGCAATTTGTGCCGTGTTTGATTCGTGGATGAATGACCGCGCAATTGCATATCGCCAGATGTATAATATTCCCGAATCGTGGGGAACGGCAGTAAATGTGCAGGCAATGGTATTTGGCAATCTTGGACAGGATTCAGGAACAGGAGTTGCATTTACACGCGATCCGGCAATCGGCGAAAAAGAATTGTACGGTGAATTTTTAATGCAGGCACAGGGAGAAGATGTTGTTGCAGGTATTCGTACACCGTTGCCAATTGCAGAATTGAAAAAGATTGATAAAATATCGCATAAACGACTCTGCGATATTTGCGAAACGCTCGAAATGCATTACAAAGATATGATGGATATCGAGTTCACAATTCAACGCGGAAGGTTTTTTATTTTGCAATGCCGCGCTGGGAAGCGCACTGCAATTGCATCTATTCGCATTGCAGTAGATATGGTAAAAGAAAATTTAATTTTACCTGATGAAGCATTAATGCGCATCGAACCTGACCAGTTGAATCAATTGTTGCGCCCTGTTTTTGATGAAGCAGAAAAAAAAGCAGCGATGCAAAAAGGTCGCCTCCTTGCAAAAGGATTGAATGCAGGTCCCGGAGCGGCAACAGGAAAAGTAGTTTTTCACGCGGAAGATGCAGTTGCACACGAGAAAAAAGGTGATAACGTAATTCTCGTAAGAATTGAAACATCGCCGGAAGATATTCGTGGAATGCAGTCGTCGCAGGGAATTTTAACTGCGCGCGGTGGAATGACTTCACATGCGGCGCTCGTTGCACGTCAAATGGGAAAAGTTTGCGTAGCAGGATGTGAAAAACTTCTCATTGATTATAAAGCTCGAACAATTCGTGTCGCTGATAAAGATTTGGTAGTAAAAGAAGGAGAAGAAATTTCTATTGATGGTTCTACTGGCGAAGTACTTGTTGGAAGTATAAAAACTAAGCCAAGCGATGTTGTTTCCGTTTTGATTGAAAAAACAATGAAACCATCTCAATCAGCGATATATCAGCGTTATGCACAAGTGATGAAATGGGCAGATGAAATTCGTAAATTACGTGTGCGTGTGAATGCGGACCAACCCGACCAGTGCGAAGTTGCAGTTGCTTTTGGAGCGGAGGGAATTGGTTTGTGTCGTACGGAACACATGTTTTTTGGAGAGAACAGAATTGATGCTGTGCGCGAAATGATTCTTGCAGAAACAAAGCAGGAACGTGCTAAGGCGTTAGCAAAATTGCTTCCATATCAGCGAAAGGATTTTTATGGAATATTTAAAGTAATGGGGGAGAGACCTGTAACAATTCGTACACTTGACCCGCCATTGCACGAATTTCTTCCAAAAACAGAAGCAGACATTGCAGATCTGAGCAAGAAGATTGGTGTTTCAAAAGAAAAAATCCATCAACGTATTGCACAGTTGGAAGAAATGAATCCTATGCTGGGATTTCGTGGATGCCGTTTAGGAATTGTCTTTCCTGAAATTACAGAAATGCAGGTGCGGGCAATTTTTGAAGCAGCGGCGCAAGCAAGAAAAGAGCGTATTAAAACTATGCCCGAAGTAATGATTCCTCTTGTCGGACACGTAAAAGAATTTACGTTACAAAAAGAAATTGTTCATCGCATCGCAGAGGAAGTAATGCACGATAAGAAAATAAAATTTCCTTATCTCGTTGGAACAATGATTGAAGTTCCTCGCGCTGCATTGACTGCAAATGAAATTGCAAAAGAAGCAGAATTCTTTTCTTTTGGAACAAATGATTTAACACAAATGACAGCAGGACTTTCGAGAGATGACGCAGGGAAATTTTTACCGTTTTACATTGATGAAGGTATTTATGACCGCGACCCATTCCAAACTATTGACCGTTCCGGTGTTGGCAAGTTGATGGGCATTGCAGTGAAAGAAGGACGTGCTGTCAATGGTACGCTAAAAGTTGGTATTTGTGGTGAACATGGCGGCGACCCGTCAAGTATTGAATTTTGTCACTCCATTGGTTTGAATTATGTTTCTTGTTCGCCATTCCGAGTGCCTATTGCACGGCTTGCTGGTGCGCGTTCTGTGATTCAGGAAAAGAAATTATTGACACCACCGGAACAAAAGAAAGAACAAAAATTTATTGTTCCGCAGATTTCGCCAAAACTTTCGAATGCAAAACGCGCTATACTTTTAAAGAATAGCTCGCTTCGTCGAAACAAAGGATTATAACACAAAAATTGTGAAGTGCATTGTATAATTAATGCAATGCACTTCACAGTATCATTTTTTTATTTTTAATTGCCCTACTACTGATAGATTATGAAACTTTCGGAATTTAAATATCCATTACCGCGCAACCTTATTGCGCAGCATCCTGCATCCCCTCGTGATAGCAGCCGCTTGATGCTCATTGAACGCAAAACAGAACGCATTGAACATTTGCGCTTTACAGACATTGTTGATTTTTTTGAAAAAGGAGATTGTCTTGTTGCAAATGATACACGTGTTTTTCCCGCTCGTTTGTTTGGACATAAAGAAAAAACACGCGCACAGATTGAAGTGTTTTTACTGCGTGAACTCAATCACGAAGAAGCAATTTGGGATGCAATAGTTGACCCTGCGCGAAAAGTTCGTATAGGAAATAAAATCTTTTTTGATGATGGCGCTCTCTGGTGTGAAATTATTGATAATACAACTTCACGTGGTCGCACTGTACGATTTAATTACAAAGGTGATTTGTATAAATTGACTGAGCGCATCGGTGTAACTCCATTGCCATATTATATAAAACGTGCCGCAAGTAAAAGTGATATTGATGCGTATCAGACTATATTTGCAAAGCATATTGGCTCTGTTGCGGCACCGACTGCCGGTTTGCATTTTACACCGCGCATTATGAGTAAATTAGAAACAAAAGGCGTAAAATTTTCTTCTGTTATGTTACATCTTGGGCTCGGTTCATTTCGTCAAGTAGAAGTTGAAGATTTGTATAAACACAAAATGGATTCGGAATATTTTGAAGTACACGAGCCGTGTGTAAAAGTAGTAAATGAAACAATTGATAGTAAACATAATGTGTTTTCTTGTGGAACAAGTACGACACGAGCGTTGGAATCGGCAACTACTGCTCATCGCCACTTGAAGGCGATAAATATGTGGACTGACAAATTTATTTTTCCACCCTACGATTTTCAGATTGTGGATAGATTGATTACGAATTTTCACATGCCGGAATCCACATTGCTTATGCTGACCAGCGCATTTGCGGGATATGATTTGCTGATGTATGCATACAAAAAAGCCATCAAAGAAAATTATCGCTTCTTCAGTTATGGAGATGCAATGCTCATTATATAATTTTTACTGAATGAAGCCGTTGTATTAAATGCAGCGGCTCTTTTTTTATATGAACACTTCTATTCGTGTAGGCGTTGTTATTCCTGCTGCGGGAAAAGGAATAAGATTCGGAAGCAAAATTCCGAAGCAATTTCTTTTATTGCACAATGAACCTGTTCTCATCCACACACTGCGACATTTTGAAAACCACCAACTTGTCAGTGATATTGTCGTCGTTACATCTGAAGATTCGTTGAATGATACTGAGAAATTACTCCACCAATTCAATATTGCCAAAGTTCGCGATGTTGTTATTGGCGGAAAAGAACGGCAGGTTTCCGTGTACAACGGATGTCTTGCGATACTAAAATATTCTCCTGATACAATAATGGTGCATGATGCAGTTCGACCGTGTATTAATGCAGATTTGATTGGAAGACTTATTCTGGAAGCAAAAAATAATTTAGCAGTAGTTCCTGTGTTAAGTGTGAAAGATACAATCGGCGAGATAGATGAAAATGGAAAGCTCATGAAGTATTATTCTCGTGAACACACTCGTATTATTCAAACTCCACAGGTATTCAACGCCAATATTCTTCTGCATGCTTTTGCTCTTGCCTTTGAACAAAATTATTACAACACTGACGAATCAAGTCTTGTTCAAAGATCAGGTGTGTCTATTTCTACAATTGATGGTGTTGCAGAAAATATAAAAATAACAACAGAAGAAGATTTGGAAATCGCATCAAATTATTTAAGAAAAATTTTATAATTTTACATAGTAATAAACGCACTGTTATATTGCAAATACATCAAACATATTTATCTCCTTTTGTAGCTGATTTACAACGATGTATTCAATGTGGATTTTGTTTGCCAACCTGCCCGACATATAATCTTACCGGAAAAGAGCGCTCATCTCCTCGCGGAAGAATTCAAATGATGAAAGGAATAGCATCAGGAGAATTATCAATGAGCGAACTCTTTGCACACGAAATGTTTTTTTGTCTTGATTGCCGCGCTTGCGAAACTGCATGTCCTGCCGGTGTACAATATAGTTCTGTTCTTTCTTCATCACGTAGTGCTTTATTTCAGATTGATGAGAAAAAAATATTTTCACTCAGCCAAAAAATATTAAACGGAATATTTCTTTCAACGGCACGAATAAAATTTGTTGCTTACGTTCTACGTATCTTGCAGAAGAGCGGAGTAATGGATGCTCTTCACCAAAGCGGAATTGTAAAAATATTTTCTTCACAATTAGATGAAATGCTTCTTCTCTCTCCAAAAATTGCAGATGAATTTTCTGACAAATATTTTGATAAAAATAAACTTAAGTATAAATCTCACACACATCAAAATGGCAACAAGAGAATGCGAGTTGGTGTACCATTGGGATGTGTTACAAATGTTGCATTTCCCGAAGTGAATATTGCGACGGTAAATGTGTTGGAAAAATTAGGATACGAAATTATCTTGACGGAAAATATTTCCTGTTGCGGCGCACTTCATCATCACAACGGCGACGAAAAAAATGCGAAAATACTTGCTTTACAAGTGATGAATAGTTTTGAACATTTTCAATGTGATATTATAGCTTCGAACACTGCTGGATGCGGTACTGCAATGAAAGAATATGGTAAGCTATTTTCAGGAGATTCCGTGAATGATAAGCGAGCGATTGAATTTTCTAAAAAGGTAAAAGATATTTCTGAAATTATTGCAGAGAGTACATTTGATGAGAAAGCAAACTCCACTACTTTCAGTAAAAAAGTGAACATCACTTATCACGATGCATGCCATCTTGCGCACGGGCAAAAAATAACAGAGGAGCCAAGAAAAATAATAAAACAGTTTCAAAATGTTACTTTGATTGAAATGAAAGAGTCAAGTTGGTGTTGCGGGAGCGCAGGAGTGTACAATATTACACACTTCAGCGATGCGTTTCAATTATTGCGAAGAAAAATGGAAAACATAAAACAAGCACAAACAGATATAGTTGTAACCGGCAATGTTGGTTGTATGCAGCAATTGCGATATGGTGCTGATAAATGTGGAGTTAATGTAAAAGTAATGCACACAGTAGAATTTGTTAGACAAATGATGGAGGAAAGTAATTGAATACCGTAGTTATTCTTCATCACCACGAAATTACTCTAAAAGGCAATAACCGAAAAATGTTTGAACAGCATTTGTTGCGGAATGTTAAAAATTCTGTTGCAGGAGTAGTTGCGCGCGGAAATTTTTCCGGTGGCTTTGGGAGATTTATTGTTCGACTTTCTGATGAGGAGGAGAAGCAACTTGAGTTGATAATACATCGCTTCAAACGTGTTTTTGGTTTAGCTAATCTTTGTGTGGGATTCGCCGTCGAAAACAGCATCGAAAAATTTTGTTCAATTGCTGATGAATTATTAAAGGAAAAAAAATTTGAAACACTGCGAGTGGATTCTCATCGTGCAAGCAAGCGATTTCCGATTCCATCAATGGAAATAAATCGCCGAGTTGGAGCGTATCTTTGCGATAAATACCAGGTTCGTGCAAAAATGAATAAGCCGGATGTTACTGTTTTCATAGAAGTGTTAGAAAATGAATCATACATCTATAGTGAAAAAATTCCAGCAGCAGGAGGATTGCCATCAGGAATCAGCGGAAAAGTTGTGTCATTAATTTCTGCTGGATTTGATTCACCCGTTGCGTCGTATCAACTGATGAAACGCGGAGCGAAAGTATTATTTGTACACTTTCACAGCGTTCCGTACACATCGCAGCAGTCAATTGTTCAAGTGGAAGAATTAGTGAAAGTATTAACGCAATTTCAATACGAATCCGCTTTGTTTCTCGTACCATTTGCTGAATTACAACAGCACATTGTGCTCGCCGCAGATCAGAAATTCCGAATTATTTTATACAGAAGAATGATGATTCGTATAGCAGAGGCAATCGCACGTAGAGGAAAAGCACAGGCATTGGTTACAGGAGAAAGTCTTGGTCAAGTTGCATCACAAACGCTGAGAAATATCAGCGTGATAGATGAAGTTTCAACGATGCCAATTCTGCGTCCGCTCATCGGAAGTGATAAGGAAGATATAATGCATAAAGCAACGCAACTTGGAACGTACGATATTTCGAAAGAACCCTACGATGATTGTTGTTCCTTTTTATCTCCTCGCGCACCGGAAACGTGGGCAAATCTTGAGGAAGTTTTAGAAGAAGAAAAGAAATTTGATATTGAAAAATTAGTGAAAGAGTGTATCGCTAAAATGGATATGAAAAAATTTTCGTTTCCATTATAATTTCATTCCCACCGTAATAAAACTCAGCGAGCCAACTGAGCCGTATAGCGATGAAGTATAATCGAAAGTAAATTCTTCATATACAACCCCGAACCCCATCGAAAATCCTGCCAACCCGATTCCACTTCCGATTTTTAAATCTTGCCTGCGTTGATTGTTGTAACCAAGACGCGCACGCAAGTAGTTTCCTATTTTAAATTCTCCTCCAAAACTGAACGCGCTCAAACGTGACGAGAAGCCATCTTTTGCATCATTTAATCTGTTAAAAGAAAGGTTTAAAGTTACAGGAAGTCGCTCAGGACGATGAGAAATTGCCAGTTTTATATCCATCGGTAATGGCTCTTTTGTATCAATGTACGAAGAAAGTTGGGTGCCGAGATTATTCACAGTAAATGCAAATGATGTGCGATTGTTTTCCAATGTGTAAAGTGTACCGAAATCAAAAGCAATTCCACTGGAAGAGTAATTTGCAATAGAAGAAGAAATAATGCGCATGTTACCGCCAAAAAATAATCGCTCTTCAAATTTATATGATGCGCCGATATTAAATGCAATATCAAGTGCAGAAAACTGGTCAATTCCCACGCCATTATTATCTGTTTGAATAAAATCGCCGTAGTTTACGAAGCGAATCCCTGCACCAACAATACCAAAATCTTCAATTGTTTGTCCATACGCCGCAGAACCAGCACTTACATCCATCAGAAGAGAATAATATCCAAACGATGCTTGTGAAGAAGAAAGTGTTCCTAACGTAGCGGGATTATAAAACATTGCGTTTATATCATCATGGACGGTAGAAAATCCGCCGCCAAGACTTGCTGCACGTGCACTGACATCAGTGCGCAGGAAAAGAAATGTTGGGTTTTCTGCACTAAAGTTCCGTGAGAACATTAAAATTATGCCCGCAAAAAGTATAAAAATTTGCGTGCATTTTGCTGATAATTGGGTTGTTTTTTTCATAAAATTTCAGGCATAAATTAGTAAAATAAGCAGAGAGTATAAAATTTTTTTTGGAGAGAAGAAAACATTTTATTTTTCCAAATCGTTTCAATATAATTTACCACGATTTTGCAATCCAATTATGAACATTGTTTTAAAAATATGAAAATCAAAAAAACATTATTAGTCGTGGATGATGAAGAGCAATTGTGTAAAACAGTCGCTGGAGAATTGAGACGTGAACAATATGAAGTAACAGAAGCATTTGACGGAGAGTCTGCAATAGAATGTATCAACACTAAATCCCCCTTGTCATTTGATTTAGTGTTACTTGATATTACTATGCCCGGGATAAATGGTTTACAGGTGCTGGATTTTTTAAAAGAAAATCATCCATCAACAAAAGTCATAATGGTAACCGGACACGCAGATTTTAAAAGCGCAATTGAATCTGTAAAACGCGGTGCGGATGAATTTATAACCAAACCGTATGATTTTGAAAATTTACTCGAAGCAATTCAAAGAATATTAACAACTGAGGAGGAAGAATAATGTCGGAGAAAAAATTATTACTTATCGTTGATGACGAAGAAACAATTCGCAAACTATTAGTCAATATGCTTACATCTGAAGGATATGAAGTAGATGCAATCGCAGATGGAACAAAAGTTGTCGAAACGATTCAATCCAAAAATTACGATTTGTTGATTCTTGATATACGCCTCAAAAATCAGCCGATTGATGGGTTTGATGTTTTACGCGAAATGAAAAAACAGAAAATAAAACAGAAAACATTAATGCTTTCCGGGCTTGATGATATAAAAAATGCAATCGAAGCATCAAAACTTGGCGCAATCGGATTCATAAGCAAGCCATTTCGTTTCCACGAGGTACTATCAGAAGTAGAAAAAGCAATTCTTAAATAGAAAAGTTACTTGAGAAAATTCTTTCCTTACTTTTTTATTTTGGTTTTGTTCTTTTCAAAAACTAAAAGCGAATTACTTCGTGATTCGTCGAGTGTTGATACAAATACAGTAGCATTTTACGACCCGGCGCAAAATCGTTTATTCTGGATGTCCACCGGACAAACTATGCCAGAAGGAAAATTTTCCATTACATCTTTTGAAATATTTTTATTACAATTCGGTTATTCGCCAATAAAAAATTTTCAGTTAAATTTTTCTACGTATGTTTATCCAATTCTTTTGGATGAAAATACTTACTGGTCATTGGGAACAAAAATTCAATTACTCCCTCCAAAACGTAATTTCTATGGGCTTTCCATTGGTGCTGATATTGGGTTCATTGATAAAATTGGAAGAATCTCCTCTTCACTTGAAAAAAGCATACACTCTTTAAATATTGCAACCTCTTTTGGTACAGAAAGATTTATAACTCATGTGAGTGCATCGCAATTGCAATTTCTGAGCAAAAATAGTGGAGAAGTTCCAATTCCTACGTTTGTTCAAATAGGAGCAGAAATTTCTTTAAAGAAAACGAACGAAGGAAAAGGTTCAAAATTAATTGTAGAAAGTTTTTTTACTCCAAATGATGAAAGGACGATTTCTTTTACGACATTTATTGTAGGATTTCGTTTTTACAGCCAGACGACTGTTGCTGAAATTGCCTTACCCTTTTCAACATTTGGATTTTTTAATTCCGCAACTACAAATCCCAGATTTATATTTCCTTGGGGAAGTTTAACATTTATTTTTTAAAAGTTTATGCCATTTGATAAAGATTTATCTTCCATTCAAGAAGTGCGGGATTTAATTCAAAAAGCAAAAATCGCACAACTTGAATTTCGCTCTTATTCTCAGGAAAAAGTTGATGCTATTTGTAAAGCAATGGCTGATGCCGGTTTTGTTGCGGCTGAATATTTGGGTAGAATGGCACACGAAGAGACTGGATTTGGGAAAGCAGAAGACAAAAAAAAGAAAAACGAATTTGCAACACAGCGGGTTTGGGAATCAATAAAAGATGTGAAAACTGTAGGTGTCATTCGTGAAATTCCCGAAAAAAAATTAATTGAAATTGCAGAACCTATGGGAGTTGTTGCCGCACTTATTCCTTCCACAAACCCGACATCAACCGCGATGTTTAAATCTCTAATTTCTATCAAGGGAAGAAATGCAATTGTTGCAAGCCCGCATCCGAAAGCTGCAAAAAGTACTTTAGAAGCAATACAAATTATTCGTGATGCAGCGGAATCTGCAGGCGCGCCGCAAAATTTAATTCTCTGTGTAAGTAATCCAACAATGGAAGCAACAACAGAATTAATGAAGCATAAATTGGTCGCAATTATATTAGCGACGGGAAGCAACCCAATGGTGCGCGCAGCGTATAGTAGCGGAAAACCTGCGTACGGAGTTGGTTCAGGAAACGTACCTGCATACATTGAAAAGAGCGCAAATATTCAAAAGGCAGTTGCTGATATTATTAGTGGAAAAATTTTCGATTACGGAGTACTTTGCTCAACAGAAAGCGGATTGATTTGCGACAGACAGATAAAAGACGAAGTGATGTTTGAATTGCAAAAACTTGGTTGTTTCATTTGTATCGGTGAAGATAAAGACAAACTTGCTAAAATAATGTTCGACCAACGAGGAACAATCAATCCCGCAATGGTTGGAAAATCTGCAACGTATATTGCCAAAAATGCCGGAATTTCTGTTCCTGAAAATACAAAAGTTCTTGCAGCAGAAGTTTCATCTGTTGGAAGAGAAGAACCTCTTTCGCGAGAAAAACTTTCTCCTGTTCTTTCCATTATGACTGTGCAGGATTGGCGTGAAGGATGTCATCGTTGCATTGAAATGCTTGAATTTGGCGGTATCGGTCATACAATGGTTATTCATTCTACTGATAACGATATAATAATGAAATTTGCGTTGGAAAAACCTGCTTTTCGTATTCTCGTCAATACACAATCCGCACTTGGCGCAGTCGGATTTACAAACGGACTTGACCCTTCGTTAACACTAGGTCCCGGCACAATTGGCGGTTCAATAATTTCTGATAACGTTACTGCAAGACATATGATTAATATTAAGCGGCTTGCTTATGAAACAAATTCTATAAATTCTTCGGAAAATTTTTCTTTACAAATTGAAGGAAAACAGACAGATTTTAATTCATCAAAAAAAACTGAAACAAATCTTAAACTTACAATGGAAAAAAACACAAATTCAAATGTTTCGTGGATTGATATAATTGATGAGCGAATTCGCTTGAAGGCTGGAAATCCACCGGTATCAAAAAAAAATGACACGGTCAGACAAGCACCGTTGCAACAAGCAGAAGTAAAATTCGGAACAGGCATTTCAAAAGAAGAGGTAGATAAAATATTGCGTAATTTCAAGTGATTTATTTTTTGAATAATGAATTTTCAAAAACTTCCTCGCAAATTTTATTTGCAGCCTACCTTACAAGTCGCGAAACAACTCCTCAACAAACTGCTCGTTCGTAAGTTCGACAACAATTTTTTAATCGGAAAAATAGTTGAAACGGAAGCGTATCTTCCTGACGACTCTGCAAGTCATTCATTTAAAGGAAAAACAGAAAGAAATTCTGCAATGTTTGAAGAAGGCGGACATCTTTACGTTTATTTTACCTATGGAATGCACTATTGTTGCAATATAGTTACCGAAAGAAAGGGAAGAGGTTGTGCGGTATTATTGCGTGGAGTAGAACCAATTTCAGGAATAGATGTAATGAAGAAAAACAGAGTGCGAAAAAATTTGGAAATTGATATCCGGGAATTGACAAACGGACCAGCAAAAATTTGTCAATCATTTTCTATTTCAAAGCAAGAAAACGGTGCAGATTTGCTTGGAAATGAGATTTTTATTGCCGAAAACCTACATAATAAGAGTAATGTAATTAGGAACAAATACGCTGTTTCTCCAAGAATCGGGTTGCGTTCTGGCTTCGGAGACACCAAAAAGTGGCGCTTCTTTCTTACAGACAATATTTTTGTTTCAAAGCAAATTACTCGTAGCAAAAATAATTAATTTATTTTATAGTTTTTCTCAAAATTCCCTTGTTCTAAACCGATAATTATTGCGTGAGAGCGTGTAGGCGTTCTGTTTTTGTACTATTTTTTGAATGAACAAAAGACGTAAAATACTTATCGTTGACGATACGGAAATTAATATTGAGCTCCTTGCCGATATTTTAAAATCGAATCAGTTTGATGTCGTTTCTGCAAATGATGGCATAGAGGCGCTTGCTGCCGTAGAACGACATAAGCCTGATTTAATTCTTCTTGATGTTCAAATGCCGAGAATGGATGGGTACGAAGTATGTGAGCGACTAAAAAAAGACCATCACACGGAAACAATACCAATTTGTATGGTTACAGCGTTGCAGGATTTACAATCTAAAATTCGTGCAATAGAAGTTGGCGCTGATGATTTTTTAACCAAACCATTCAATAAAGTAGATTTACTTTCAAGAGTTCGTTCCTTGCTTCGCATCACTGAATTGTGGGAAGTAATAAATCACAAAAATGAAGAGATACAAAAATTTTCAGATTTGCAAACTGAATTTATGCATAAAATTATTCATGATTTGCAATCTCCGCTTACAGTCATTTCGATGTCCACTTACGTTGCTCTACAACATGGAGATTTAAATACGGATGTTAAAAAAAATATAGAAGATATTCAGCAGGCAAGTCAGACCATACAACTTATTATTCGTAATATTCTTTCCGTTGAGCAAATGGAGCACGCAAATATAGAATTAAAAAGAGAAGAATTTTCATTGCGCGATTTGTTGCACGACAACATAAGTAATTTTAAAAAATTATTGAAAGAGAATGAAAAAATTGAAGAAGAAATTCCACCTGCTCTTCCAGTTGTGAATGCTGATAAAGATTTACTGAGCCGTATCGTTACCAATTTGCTTCACAACGCGCTTAAAAATGCAAACAAAAAAGGACGAGAAATAAAAGTTTCTGCTCTGCTTGATTTAAAAGGAGGAGTTCAGGTTACAGTAGCGGACAACGGTCCTGGGTTATCTGTTGAAGAAAAGGATTTTATATTTGGAAAGTTTGAAGAAAGTCTGAAATTGAAGGCTCGTAAGAGTGTTGCATTAGGACTGACCTTTTGCAGAATGGCTATTGAATTACACGGGGGAAAAATCTGGGTGGATTCAACGTATGGAAAAGGAGCTTCATTTTCTTTTATAGTTCCATTGAAATAATTTTGTGTAACATATTTTTTTATTGAAGGAACAGCATCAACTGTTCCTTTTTTTATTTTCATTCATTGCAATTTTTTAATTTTATAAGAGGAACTATTCCTTTGAATTCATCCGTTCTACTCGTAAATTTTTGCGGGATTTTTATAAAGTTCTGACTAATGAAATACACAAACTATTTATTAATTTTGTTGTTTGCGCTAACAATACAAATTCTAGCGCAAGAACAATACACAAAATTCCATTCCACTGATGAGGCGGGGCTGTACAATGTTGCGCAAAAATCTTTTGAACGCAAAATGTTTTTTTATGCAATGGAAGTTTTTCAAAAAGTTGCTGTCGCTTCAAGAAACTCGTTAGAAAAAGAAAATGCTCATTTTTTTATTGGAGAGTGCTTGTATCAACTTGGAAGATTTGATGAGGCAGAAGTGAGTTTTAAAAATACATTGAAGAACTATCCCTTTACCAAGGGCAATAATAAGATGTATTTGCGATTGGGAGAGATTTATTATTACTTTAAGCAATGGGAGAAATCTATTGAGTACAATAAAGTACTTCTCGATTATTCAACATCCGGAGATGAATTAGCGCTTGCAGCATATCGTATCGGAAAAGCCTATTCACAATTGAAGGATAGTGAAAATGCAAGAAAATATTTTCAACTTTCTATTGATTACTCACCTGCATCAGCATTCGCTGCAGAAGTATATTACTCCATTGCAGAAAACTATTTACAAGCGGATGAGTATTCATCTGCACTGATTTATTTTGAAAAACTTCTTGAGAATTATTCATCACATTCACTTGCAGTTTTGGCTCCATTGCGTATTGCTGAGATTAAGATTGCACAAGGAAAAAGTGAAGACGCATTAAAAATTCTTGATACGTTGGAAAATGCTGATAGCGTACATTCGTCTTTACATTTGCAATTACGTATTCGTGCAGAAATTAGCGAAGGAAAAATTGTACAGGCAGAGTATCATTGTGAAAAATTTTTGACATCATATTTAGAAAATGAAAATAGAAGGGAAATACAGCTTACGCTTGCAAAGATTTACATTTCCAGTTCACGGTATTTGGAAGCAATAGAAATATTGAACAATATTTCTATCGAGAACTATACTATATCGCAGGAAATATATTACTATCATGCAATTGCATTATTAAGGTTAAGAAAAAAAAATGAAGCCAATGAAATATTACAAACTATCGCAGTTGATTCTTCTTCTCAGTACAGATATTCTGCGTTATTCGAAATAGCATTGCAAAAATTTCAAGAATCAAAATTTACGATTGCAGAGTCTTTATTTGCACAAATTATTTTAAAATTATCAATACATAATATTTTGCAATTACGCGATAAATATTTGCTTGGTGAAGCTCATCGTTTATTAGGAGAAGCGTTTTTTGCTGAACAAAAATATAGAGATGCACAAGAACAATTTCGCAAGGCATATCAAAATGAAGCGCTGCATGATTCACTTCGTGGCAACGCTTTACTCAGCGAATCGAAATTACTGTTTCAAATTACAGATTACAAAGAAGCAGGAAATTTATTTTTAAAAATTGCAAAAACATACAGTAAATATATTCCTGTTGAAATTGCACTTATGGGTGCAGCAGAATCTTTCTATCGTTGTAATGAATTTACGCTTGCTAAATTGTATTATTCACAGATAACACAACATTATAAATCAAGTAACTATTATCCTGATGCATTGCTTGGATATGGCTGGTCAGCATTTGCTTTACAGCAGTACGATTCTTCGGAAATGGCGTTTGAAAAAGTTGTTCTTGAATTTCCTCAAACTTCTTATGCTTTTAACGCTTATATGCGACTTGGTGATACATATTATTATCTGAAAAAATATGGAAACGCCACTGCGGCATACAGAAAAGCTATTGAAAAATTTCCTGACGAATCAGAGCAGGATTATATACATTACCAACTTGCACAAACATTATTCAGTATGCGAAAAGCCACAGATGCAATTGAGCATCTCAAACTTTTAATTAAAAATTTTGCTTCTTCCGAGTTACGCGATGAAGCACAATTCAGAATTGCTAAAATGTATTCGCAGGAAGGAAATTATAAAAATGCAATAACAGAATATGAAAATTTTGCATCGCGCTACTGGCGAAGTTCACTTCTTCCCGTCGCTTTTGTCGAAATCGGTGATGCATATTTTAATTTGCAGAAGTATGACAAGGCATTGCAATACTACCAAAAAGTATTATTGAATTATCCGCAACATAGTGCAATATATAACGCGCTGAAAGGAATCGAATATGTGTATGGAATACAGGAAAAAAATGAAGTTGCGAGGAAAATTATCGCTGAATTTTATCTTGAACATCCAGAAATGAAACGAGGGAACGATAACTGACTATGACAATAAATACGTTCACGCGAAATTTACGATTACTTTTTATTCTGATAGTGTCAGTTCATTTTTTATGCAATGCACAGGTGCAGGATTCATTAAGCGATGCGACACTTCCCAAATTTGATGTCCCGGAATTTGAAATAACCGGAAAAGAAATTATTGCACTTCCATCGTCATCAAAACCGCATGCTTTGGAACTCAACAAATTTGATGTTAATAAAATTGAGTTGAATTTTCCATCAGAGCAAAAAAATATTTTTAGTAAAGAGTTACGTACGCCAAATGAAACTCTGCAGTTGGAGAATAATTATCCGCTTCGAGCATTATTCCATATTGGTCGTTTTGCTTCTCCGGAATTAGATATTTCATATGGAAGAGCAATTGCAGGGTTGAGTTATTATTCAAAAGGAAATTTTCAGTCAAGTAATGGTTTTATTAAAAATGCTGATTATAAGAGGGGAGAATTTCTTTTTCAATTAAGTACAAGCAATTCATCAAGTGAAACTCATCAGGGAATTCTTTTTGAAGCTGCTCTGAAATATAATTTCCACAAATACCGTTTCTATGGTTCACATTCACCTTCATTGAGCAGGAATATTTCTTCTTTCGAAGTATCAGGCAGAATGAATTCTCCTCAAAATTTAGCGATGTTTGAAAATATTCGATTTGGATGGAATAGTTTTTCTTTACATGATACGTTGAATCGTGGAGAAAGCAGATTGAATTTTGTTACTTCCGGGCAACTACAAATAGGCGATATTCAAATAAAAAATTCCATAGGTTTTGATTACAATGTTCTTGAATCGGCTGCTGACCCCTTTATCATATTTACAAAAAATCTTGCAACAGTTCATTCAAATCAAATTTCTTCAATTAATATTGGATTTGCGGGTTATCTATTTCAACATTCCAACAGCGTTGTGCAAGGGTTGATTTCTCCACAAGTTGAATATGATTATTTTCCGGAATCAAATTGGCTTATGAGAATTGGATTTACACCTGATGTTGAATCGAATAATTTACAGCACCTGCAGACCATCAATCATTACGTGAGCACTGATTCCAGAATATTTCAAACAAATAACTATTTGAATTTTTTTGTATCAACAAATTATAATCCCATTTCGCAATTAGAACTTAAATCAGAATTTCGTTACAAAAAAAGCGCATTATTTCCCGTTTTTATTGATTCACTTACAACGGGTGTTTGGAAGCCCGAATATGCAGGAAAAACAACTTCTGTTTCTTTAAATGTTGAGACAGAGTATCTATTAAACCACGCACATACTTTTTTCGGAAAATTTATTATTCAAAATGTGAAAAATTCACTTTTTTCAGAGCAACTTCCGTATATTCACCCCGCCGAATTTAGTGCAGGATATACATACAAGTTCTCTTTTCCGCTTTCGACAACAATACGATATTTTTACGGATTAGCACAAACAACTCAAGTGAGTTCAAGCGAAAAACTAAGTGATATTTTCCTCACGGATATACATTTACAGTATTATATCACTTCCAATTTTTCTGCTATCGCATCAATGAACAATATTTTTGACCGTAAATATTATCGTTGGAAAAATTATCGCGGGGAACGATTCATGTTCTCACTTGGTATTATCGGACAATGGTAAGTTTAATTTTTATAATGTTTTTTAAACACTCACAAATTATTTATTGAGGAATCTCCAATGAATACACGTTCTCTATTACTACTACTCCTATTCACATTATTTGTAAGCAATACCCTTTTTGCAGAGAAAAAAACAAAAGAGCGAACAGATGAAAAAAAGTTTTCAGTTGAAGCAAAAGGAAAAATTTATGTTTCATCAAATCTTGGTGATGTTCATATATCAGCGGGCTCTGATAATGAAGTGCATATTGTTGTAAAAATAAAAGGCACGGAAAAGAAAGTGGACAAGTTTACAACAGAAATGACCCAGGATGGAAATACTATAAAAGTGAAAGGCGATTTTGACAGAAATCTTCTGGATAAATTTAAATTTGGTATGTTCCGTTCATCTTCATTAGATGTACAATTTAATATAACTGTACCTTCTCAGTTTTATAGTAATATAAATACCGCTGGCGGTGATATTTCTATTAAAAAAATAAATAGCAAACAGGAGGGAAGTACTTCCGGCGGTGATGTACTCATAGAAGAATGTACCGGCGAACTTTGGTTTAAAACATCCGGTGGAAGTATGGAAGTGCGTAATTGCAACAGCAATATAAATATGATGACAAAAGGTGGAGATATTACCATTCACAATTCAGTAGGCGATATTGATTTGCAAACATCGGGCGGAGATATTACACTTGATGAGGTAAAAGGGAAAATAAATGGTGAGACATCTGGAGGAGAAATCACATGTCGCGCATTGGAGAATCAAGGGATTTTTCTGAAAACATCAGGCGGTGGAATTCGTGTCAAACTTCCTCCAGGAGCAAAGGGAAATTTAGATGCTTCAACTTCATTTGGAGAGGTGAACTGCTCTTTTCCATTTGATGGAACTTCTAAAAAAACGAAAATGGATGGAAAATTCAATGGCGGGGGTGAATTAGTTAAACTGAAAACTTCGGGCGGCGATATCAAAATAGATAGTTTTTAATAAATACAGCGAATAATAATATTTACAAAAAGCGGGAATTTTTCTATGAAATAATGATACAATTTTTATTTAGTATCATCAATTATTTGGAAACATAAATGAACCTTTTTTCTGTTGCCGTCAAAGGCGGTATTGTAATGATTCCCATTTTACTCTGCTCAATTATTGCAGTGTACGTGGTAATAGAACGATTTTTAGTATTGCGCTCGGCGCAAATGGATGTTGGGCAATTTGTTATAAAAGTGAAAGAGGCTTTTCGCCGTAAAGATATTGCCGGTGTCGAAGAATTATGCCAACGCACGACTGCACCGATTGCTGCAATAATACAGCGAGGAATTGATAAAATTTCTATTGGTGAATTAAAAGTAAAAGAGGCGATTGAAAATGCAGGACGTGAAGAAATTTACCGGCTTGAAAAAAGATTGAGTTGGCTTGCAAGTATTGCAGGTATTGCACCGATGCTTGGATTTCTCGGTACAGTTACAGGTATGATTTCTGCTTTTCAACAAGTGGAAATGCAAGGAACGGCAGTCAATCCCGCAACATTGGCTGGAGGAATATGGGAAGCGCTCATTACTACTGCATTTGGATTGATTGTTGGAATTCCTGCCTACGCTGCATATAATTATTTCGTTTCCCGCGTCGAGCATTTTGTGCACGAAATGGAAATGACGACAACACAATTTCTCGATTTACTTGATACACCTCCACTTGAAGAAAAGAAAATAAGCCCGCCAAAATCACCAAATTTATTTTCATCTCCACAACAGATTTCTCCACAAAAAATTTCAAAGCGCTCCTTCGGTGACGAAGAGTTTTTTGAAGCATAAGAAAAGAACATTGTAATGAAATTTCATACAGAGAATAAAGCACTCTCAATGTTCAGTGTTTCATCGCTGACGGATATAATTTTTTTGCTCCTCATTTTTTTTCTGCTTACTTCTTCTTTCGTTGTGCGCCCGGGAATAGAAGTACAACTCCCAAGTTCAGAAGAATCAAAATCAAAAGCGGATGAGCAAATTGTACTTTCTATTACTTCAACTGGGCACTATTACGTCAATGAAAAGAAATTTTCCTTTGAAGAAATCAGCACACAACTTGCTTTATTGCTTGGTGATAATAAAGAAAAAACAATCGTTATTAATGCAGATAAAAATGTTTCACTGCAAACCACAGTGGAAGTGATGGATATTGCAAAGAATATTGGCGCATCACATTTTTTAATTGCAACGCAACAAAATAAAAAAGCAAGACAACGATGAATTTTCTGGACAAATCTTCACGTGAAAGCCGCAAGGCATTTATCGGAACGTTTGTATTTCACATTTTCTTATTGCTGATTGCTCTTTTGTATTTTCTGCCTGAGCAGGCAAAATCAGTCGTTGCAATTGTAGAACTCGGATGGGGAAATACAGGAAATGTTGGACTGCCATCTTCTCAAAAGCCCAAAAAAAATGCTTCAGCAATACCTCAGAAAAAAAAATCTCAACTTCAAAAAACGAAATTGCCGAAAATTAAACTCCCTATTGCTGATTCTAAGAAAAAAGATAAACCAAGAGTAATTCAACAATCTTCAGTAAAGACTTCATCGGCTTCGACTTTGCGAAAGATTGATAATATTCGTTCCAGCAGTGCTTTATCTTCACTAGAAAAAAATGGAAATGCAGATGAAAGCAGCGAAGGCAAAGAAAATGCTTCAGGCAACGGAAGTAATGATGGACTAAAAGACGGTGAAGGTTCTGTTGGATATTCAATTTCATGGAAGGGGGGAGGTACACGTAAATTACTTGAGGGAAATTTGCCACAATATCCGGCGGGAGTAAATGAGCGCGCACAAATCAGAATTCAGACGACAGTTTTACCTGATGGTTCAGTTGAAAAATGCATTCCCGTTAGAACTGCGCATCGCTTATTAGTAGAGGCAGCATTGCGCGAAATACGGCTTTGGCGTTTTGACCCGCTTGATGCTTCGTATCCGCAAACAAAGCAAAAATGTATCGTAACGATGAATTTCATCTTGGAATGAAGATTTTAGAAGTGAGAAGCTGATAATTCTTCATAAAAGGTAGATAGTTCTATCTAAAATGATGCGTTGGAGCAGGAACTTGCTCAACTACGTTTGGAAAATGAGAAATTACATGCGGAAAATAAAACGCTGAAAGAATTATATCTTCTTTTATTTGAGAAATCGAAAGAAAAGATGTGAAATGTTTACTGCAATTCTTCGATAATATTTTTTGAATATATCTGTGTATCAAAAAAAAGAAAGGACGTCAAGTATGTTAACGCAATCGTTGAAGCAGCCGAAAGGAAAAATATTGCATCCGATATTTCGTTCGGCGCTGTGGTTAATGATTATCGTGGCAGCCGTTGTGTATGTTACAGAAATGCTCGTGATGCTGTTGCTTGGCATCTCGCCGTTCTTCTCGCCATTTACGGAAGCAATTATTGATTCGTCTCTGCTGCTTATTTTTATTTTTCCCGCGTTATATTTTTTCTTTTTTCGTCCGATGTTGCAGCATATACACGAGCGACGCATGGCGGAGAATGAATTGCAGAATGAGCGAGATACACTTGATGAGCGTGTGAAAGAGCGTTCCGAAGAATTAGTTGTAATCAATCGGGAATTAGAAAGTGAGATTGCGATTCGAAGAAAGGCAGAAGAACATTTGCGAAAGTTTTCTATGATTGCGGAACAGAGTCCCAACTCCATAATTATTACTGAAGCGGAAGGCAATATCGAATTTATCAATCCTAAATTTGCAGAACTGACTGGTTATACATTTGAAGAAGTAGTAGGAAAGAATCCGAGAATTTTGCAATCGGGAAAAACAAATGCGGAGACATATAAGAAAATGTGGGATACCATTCGTGTACAACAAACATGGAAGGGAGAAATACAGGATAAAAAGAAAAACGGAGAGTTATACTGGGCATCAGTTTCAATTTCACCGGTTACAAATGAGCAAAAGGAAATAACCCATTACCTCGGCATACAGGTTGATATAACAGCGAAAAAAGAAGCGGAAGAAGAACGTGAGCGATTGATTGCAGAACTGCGAACAGCGCTTTCAGAAGTGAAGACGTTGGAAGGATTGCTGCCGATATGTGCGTGGTGCAAGAAAATCCGGGATGAAAAAGGATACTGGACGCAAGTTGAAGAGTATATTGCACATAATACTACTGCAACATTTACACACGGCATTTGCAAAGAATGTGCAGAAACACAATTTAAACGTAAATAGAGAGATTTCTTTTTATAGTTTTTCAATTACTACAAATGCAACGACAGAATTTTCTGTATGCGAGATTGAGAGAAAAATTTTGTGAAGGGTTAAATTTGTTTTTAATTCGTTATGCAAGATAATGGTGGGCTTGCCTGATATTTCGTTCACTATTTCAACATCAGTCCATCGAAAAATACCGCTCCAGCCCGTTGCAATTGCTTTTGCAAATGCTTCCTTCGCTGCAAATCGTGCCGCAATGTGTTGCGCAGGATTATTTTTTGCATTACAGTATTGTCGTTCTTTTTCAGTTAATATTTTTAATTCGAATGTTTCTCCCCATCGCTCTATGATAGTTTGCACACGATGAATTTCAACAATATCAACGCCCGTACCTGTTATCATTTCACTACTTTCGCGTTTTCTTTTTCAACAATATCAATTAATTGCCGTATGTCGGTGATTTCGTAATCAGCAAGCGAATCTTTCGTATCGAATGCATCGCCATAACGCGCAAAGACAGTTTTTATTCCGACATTTGCTGCACCGACCATATCACGTTCTGCCCAATCGCCAACCATAATTGCTTCGTGCGGTTGCACCTGAAGTAATTCCAATGCTTTACGAAATGGTGCAGGACTTGGTTTCCGTTCGCCCGTGTCATCAAATGTGATAACGTGGTCAAAAATATGCGTGAAATTCAAATACGACAATCGCAGCCACGCTTCTCGTGTTGGCGCATCTGATACCACTGCGAGTTTCAGTTGCTTTTTTACTAACTGCATTAGAGTTATAGTAACGTGTGGATATGGAACAAGCGATGCTTCACGTGATTTTCTGTACGCAATTATTCCTGCAGAAAGAATTTTAAAATCTACTTTTTGAAACTGGTCATAGAGCAGTGTATCGAAAACGTACTGATACTCCATTCCCTTTTCATTATAAATTGTATTAATTTTTTCCAGAATTTCGTCGCGGGTGAGAGTTAAACCAGCATCAATCATTGCAACAATTGCGGCATCCACAGCAAGCCGTTTCATTGCCATAAAATCTACGAGTGTGTTATCAAGGTCAAAAATAATCGCACGAATCATATACTTATTTTGTATTTAATTTTGCTATTTCATCTTCAATAAATTCACGTACAGCAGGACGAATAAATGTGTCTTCAATACCTATTTCCATCAGTCCGCGTGCGAGGATGCTTAATTTTTTCGGTAGTGAAAATTTTTTATTGATGATGATAGTGCGTTGTTGCTTTAAGATGCAATATCCGCCGCTGAAATCACCCTTCTCGTAGCGAAGATGAATATTTTGATGCTTGATTATTGTTTCCAGTTCTTCTAAAATTTCTTCCTGTGTCATACTTTTTTTAATAATTTTCTTGTTCGCCGTTTGTTTCAAAAACTTCCTCTTTCAATTTTCGCAACGGTTGAAAAATAATGCAACCAAGCATTGTCAGATAGCACAGTATTGCAATAAAAGGTACTCCTGAAAGCGCGCCAAGGCGGTGAATAAGAAGTTTGCGGTACTCAACTAAATCATTTGAACCATAAAAATTCAGCAGCATCATTTTCACATCGAGAATAATTGTGTACACCTCAACCGGTGTTAAAAAATATAAAAATACTGCGGACATAAGAAGCCAGCCATGTTCCTTCGGTGAAAAAGATGTTGTGATAAGAAAAACTACTCCAGAAATCCAAGTGAGAATATAGCCCGTCAGTACAACACTTGAAGCGTTTGCGATGAGTGAATATATTATTCGCTCTGCATTGGGATTGATATTGGGTTTAAATTCCAGTGTTCCTGCCTGTAATAATTCATTGCTGATTACGGCGCGAAGAAAGACTCCTCCAAGCCAAAGAATTAATCCGAGAGCAAATGTATATGCCGCTATTTTAGTGATTTTTGATTCCATTGATATAAAGTATTTCGATTTAATTCACAGTAATTTATTTTTGTGTATCTGCTTTCCAGTTTTTGTAAGTTCGTAAATCTTCACAAAGAAGGAGAAATTGCTGAAACGATTTCTGCGATTGTTGTAAATATGTTTCTTTCAAATTTCTTTGAAACTCTTCTGGTTTATTTCTGAACAATGTGAGAATCTGTGAATGAATCACTTTGATTATACGAGAAAATTCTGCTTCGAGTTTATCATATCCTTCAGCATTGTGTCCGATTTTTTTCATCAGTTGAAAAATATTGATTAATGCTTTTGCATTAAATACAATTTCATCAAGAGCAGAATTTGTTTGCTTTTCATTTGTTTCTTCTATAATTGAAATTAAAAAATCCCGGCAGTGAAGTGGTTGTTTTGAATACTCTTCTAATTGCTTCATCAAAGAATTTGTCGCAGCAGAAATAATCACGTTTTCAGTGAATACGTTTTGTTGCTTCAAAAACTAATTCAGCAATATCTTTTACCTGCACCGTTTCAGACGCATTTTTTGCTTTTATTCCATCGGACATCATTGTCATACAAAATGGGCACGCAGATGCAATAGTTGTTGCATTTGTTGATAGCGCTTCTTCCGTTCGTTCTATATTTACTCGTTTGCCAACAGTTTCTTCTAAAAACATTCTTCCGCCGCCAGCCCCGCAGCAAAACCCTTTATCTTTTGCTCGCGCCATTTCGACAAGATTTACACCAGCAATAGATTGCAACGATGTACGGGGAGCATCTGCAATACCATTATATCTTACGAGATAGCAGGAATCATGATAGGTAACTGTTTCATTTTTCTCGACAGTTAATTCTATTTTCTTCGATGAAATAAGTTGCTCAATAAATTCTGTATGATGAATTACTTCGTACATTCCTCCAAATTGAGGGTATTCATTTCTGAAAATATTAAAACAATGCGGACAAGTTGTTACAATTTTCTTTATGTTATACTTCGACATTGTTTCAACATTTTCTTTCATCAGCGTCTGCGCGAGGTATTCGTTTCCAAGTCTTCGTGCCGGATCTCCATTGCATTTTTCTTCCAAACCAAGCACAGCAAATTTAAGATTTGCCATTTGCATCAATTGCGCAAACGATTGTGTTACTTTTTTATACCGTGCATCGTACGCACCTGCGCATCCAACCCAGAAAAGAATTTCTGCATCTGGTTGTTCTGCAAAAGTTGGAATGTGTAAATCTTCAGCCCAATCCATTCTTGTGGAATGACTGAAATTCCACGGAGTAAAATTTCTCTCAAGATTGGAAAAAGTTGTTTGGGCTTCCTTTGGTATTCTTGACTCATTCAACACTAAATAGCGGCGCATATCAACAATTGCATCAATGTGCTCAATCTGAACAGGACATTCCTGAACGCAAGCCATACACGTAGTACAAGCCCACAATTCATCTTCCGTGATATAATCATCAACAAGTTGCGTATGCGTAATTATATCCCCGGATTTCTCGAGCAAACGCTCGCGTATATTTACAATTATTTTTTTTGGTGAAAGGAGCTTTCCCGTTGTATGCGCAGGACAAACTGAATTGCACCGCCCGCACTCAGTGCAAGTGTAACCATCAAGCAATTGCTTCCATGAAAGGTCTTCCACGTCACTCGCACCAAATTTTGTGAGGTTTTCATCTTCCAGATTCAATGCGCGCAATGATGCACGTGCATGCAATTTTGCAAAATATACATTGAAAAATGATGAAAAAATATGGAGGTGCTTTGAATACGGAAGATAATTCATAAAACCAAATACGAACACGATATGCACCCACCAGAAAAAAGTAAACCACCATTCCGGATTGCTCGCAACAAATGAAGTACAGGTCGCAGAAACTATTCGCGCAGTATCAACGCTTGTTGGATGGTACAACATTCTTGCTGCATTTTGTCCAAGCATTGAAATCATTACGCATAAAATCATAACAAGCACAATCGTCGCATCAATTTTTTCTTCTCTATCAACCTGTAATCGTTTTGGAACTACGATGTATCTTCTGAAGAGTGCAGAGAGAATTGAAACAATGACACCAAGCGTCATTATTTCCTGCATCAATATCAATGGCGGATACAATCCTCCTAAAAAGCTAAAGGAAAAATTTTGCCACAAACCTTCTCCGATGGATTCAATAACTGCCAAAAGTAGAACATTAAATCCCCAGAAAATTGCAATATGCATTACTCCAGCAAGCGGGTCCCGCATAAGTTTTGTTTGACCAAATGCAATAGTAATGACATTTTCTATTCGCTGCTGAAAATTTCCAAAACGGGAATCATCCGCTTTTCCTATTTGCAAATATCCGACAAGCCGCCTGACATTATATGCAAAGAGCGCAAAAGATGATAGTAGAAAAGCAAAAAAAAGAAGAGGATTTCCCATAAGGTGTTAGTAAGTATAAAATAGAATTATATTAATCAATCAGAGATATTGCGGATAAAGTTTTTTTTTCTTTCACAAAACAGAGTAAATTATTCAGTACGAAAAATGCACCTGTCAATGCTGTAGTTGCGTGGTTTATCAGAATTTCTTTATAAAAAATTTGGAAATCAGTTCGCTCTGGTTTAAAAATATACAGGTGCTGTGTCAAATCATTTTCAAATGGGTTGCGATGTATGTTTTCGTAAAAACTGATGGCAATAAAGTTTTCGCTTTGAAATTTTTCAATCAATCCAACAATGTTTGTCGAATGTATTTTTTTGAACATTTGCTGATGCTCTGTTTCATTGAAAAAAATAGTTTTATCAATGTATTCCGGGAGAAAAATGTTACTGCTCACTTGCTGTTCTTCTGCAATTCCCTGAAGAGTTGCAACGTACGAGGAATCAAATCCTAAATCGCGAACGACTTCACCTGATACAATATCAATTTCAAAAAATTGATTGGCAAAACCTTGTTTTACTACATATACATTTCCGGAAAACGTAAAGAGTAATTTGACATCAGGGTTTGTCCAAAGAGTTTTTCCCGTGCGCACATCAACAGCGAGAATTTTTTTTGGCTCCGGTAAATCAGGCGAACCGTATTCATGAAACAAAATAATTCCCTGATGAATAATCTCAAAACTGAGCCACCATTTTTCTTCAAGTGATTTATTTTCCCACAAGATTTTTCCGTTGGACGCATTAATACAAAAAAAAGTAGCCGTCTTTTGTTCCGTGTTTCTGTCCTCTCCGATAATGAAACCATCTTCGGAAGTTTTCAATCGCCAAAATGTATTTTTGCAATTGTAACTCCAAACAGGTGTTAGCCGCTTTTCGCGAAAAAAGGAAGTGAGTGTTTGTAACAATTCAGTAAAATTTTGTGCAAAATTTACGAAAAAGCAAATTAGGAATTGCAGAAAAATTCTTTGACAAAAAAGTAAAAAGAGTTCTTTTTTCACTGAATAATTCCTAATTTTTTGCCAGTTATTTTAAAGGAAAATTATGAATTATTCACGCAGAGATTTTATTAAGACATCAGCGCTACTTTCCACAGCCACGACTTTTTTTTCAGACATTTCTTTACCAGATGAAAAGGAAAAAAAATATGGAGAGCCAGTCGTTATTTCCAGTAGCAATGGCTCAGCAGCTGTTACAAAGGCAATGGAAATGATGAAAGAAGGAAAAGATGCGCTTGATGCAGTGATTGCAGGTGTCAATATCGTAGAAGATGACCCAAAAGATACAAGTGTTGGTTACGGCGGACTTCCAAATGAGGAAGGAATTGTAGAACTTGATTCCGCAGTTATGCACGGACCATCTCATCGAGCGGGAGCAGTTGCTTCTGTCAGAAATATCAAAAATCCATCAAAAGTAGCGCGATTAGTAATGGAACGTACAGACCACATTCTGATTGTCGGAGAAGGCGCATTACGTTTCGCAAAAGCGCACGGATTTAAAGAGGAAGAATTACTCACTGATGAATCAAGGAAAGAATGGTTGAAATGGAAAGAAAACCTAAGCCGTGAAGATGACTGGTTGCCGCCACATTCAATTGATGAGAAAGAAGTCGGAGGAGTTTTTGAACCGTTTTACAGAAATTATGGAACAATTCATTGCAGCGGATTGGACTTGAATGGAAATCTCTCCTGTGTTACAACGACAAGCGGACTTGCGTATAAAATTCCCGGTCGTGTTGGCGATTCTCCTATTATTGGCGCAGGATTATATCTTGATAATGAAGTTGGTTCTGCGGGTTCAACAGGAAGAGGAGAGTCAAATTTATTTAATTGCAGTTCTGTTATGATTGTTGAATGGATGAGACAAGGAAAATCACCCGAACAAGCGTGTTTCAATGCTTGCCAGCGGATAGTTGAGCGAAACAAAGAAAAAAGATTGCTTGATGAAAGCGGAAAATATAAACCACAAGTAAAATTTTATGCAATTAATAAAAAAGGTGAATATGGAAGCGCAAGTATTTGGAGTGGTGGAAAATATGTTATTCACAACGGAAGCAATTTGAAGGAATTAGAGTGTGCATATTTGTATAAAAAATAAATCAAAATTGATGCAGTACATTGTTCTCTACTTCGTTTTAATACTTGGAAGTATTTCTGAAACTCTCTCTCAGCAGTCATCAACTGCGAACTCATTCGATAGTAGTTGGGCAATAGTCGTCGGAATAGATAAATATCAGAATACGATTTTACATTCTCGTTACTACGGTTCAACTGATGCAAAGTCAATTACCAAAATACTTGAAGGACTTGGGTTTCCACGAGGGAATATAAAATTATTGCTCAATGAAAACGCCACGCTTGATAATGTCAGAAAATCGTTTGTCGAAATGAGCAAAGTTGTTGATAGAAACGACAGGTTTTTTGTGTATTGGGCTGGACATGGTGAGACAGAAAGTACCGGTAGCGGGAAAGATGTTGGATATTTATTTCCGTTCAATGGGGAAAAAAATGCGCTTGCTCAAACCTGCATAAGTATAGATGAAATTTATCGCATCACAGATAAAATTAATGCGGCACAGGTATTGTTTATGATAGATGCATGTGTAGGAGGTTTAAAAAATGTAAAAAATGCTTCATGGAAATGTTTACAAATACTCACATCCGGTTCTAAAGGAGAACTCTTGGTGGAAAACAAACAATGGAAACACAGCGCATTTGGAAAATTGCTCATTGAGCAATTTAAAAAAGCACAAGAAACTCCAAACCAGTATGATATCTTGCTGCCGAGTAAACTTCACGAATATATTTCTCCACGAGTAACGGAAATGTCACAGCAAGGTGCATATAAAGGGCAACATCCGCAATTGGTAACATTTGGAAATTGTCAGACTCCGTTTTTTTACAATCGTGACGACAAAATGTACTCATTGCAAATAATTGACATTCCTGAAAGTAGCAAGGTTTTCATTAATGGAAGACTTGTCGCAAACGGAAAGTATGAATATGTGCAGAATGTTTTTTCCGGCAATTACAAAATTGAAGTAGAATCTCCAGGGCGACAAAAATATGTTACGACAGTAAAGGTAAACAGAGATGTTGTTGTTCGTCCAAACCTTCCCAAAATATTAAACTACACACTTGAATCAACGCCATCCGGCGCAAATGTTTTTATTGATGGAAAAAATGTTGGTGTTACTCCGCTAACAACAAAATTAAGCGCTGGAGAACATTCTATTGTAGTATCAAAGGATGGATTTGATACACTAAGTTTTACTACAATAATGACTGATAAGGATAAATCAGAAAAAGTTGTTTTACAGAAGCAAAGGATTTATGAACTGACAATCAAGAAATTACCAACAGATAATTTACTTTTTATCAATGGAAAACAGTATGTAAGTGATTCAAGCATTTTTAAAATAAAACTTCCATTTGGTAAATATGTTGTTCGTGTAGAATCTCCCGGAGTTCATCGTTTCGGTACATCATTTTTGCTTGAGAATGATACAACCATTACACCTGAATTTGTACCATTAGTAAATTATACAATAAAATCTGAGCCAGAGTCTGTCAATGTTTCTATTGATAATGAACATATCGGCATGACGCCATTAACTACATTCATCACAGAGGGAGAACATAAACTTTCTTTATCGAAAGAATTTTATGATTCCATTTCGTATAATATTAATGTCAGTAAAGGTAATTCTTTGTTTAGTGCAACTGTACGTAAATCATCGGTTAAAGATTCTGTGCCCTTTTTTGTTGGAAGCCAAAACAACCAGATTAATGATGACAGCATAAATGTTTTTGATATTGATATAAAGGTAAAGGAATTCGATTTCTCTTCTGATTCGATGGCGCATCTTGAAATAGTAATAACGCCCTCCGATGCATATATTTATATTGACGGTGAAAGAATACAAACAAGTCTTGGCAAAGCAAAAGTGAATGTACTTCCGGGAGAGAAAAATATTTTTGTTGATTACGATGGTTTTGAATCATATAGTTACACTGAAATATTACAATCAAAAGAAACAAAACAAATATCAATTGAGTTAGTGCCATCAAAACCAATTTCTAAATGGTGGATTTGGGGAAGTGTCGGCGCACTTGTTGCAGGCGGAAGTACGTATTTAATTCTTATCAATCAACCGGAAAAGGTAAAAGAAACAAATCCCTATGGAGCGCCTCCGGGATTTCCAATAGATCCATAAAAATGAGAAAAATAATTTACTTAATAATTTTTACGACTTTATTATTGAATACTGCCCTTTGCGATACCACAGACGTAACAAATAATATTATTTCTGATACGACATGGTTTCTAAGTTATTCTCCGTATCGAGTAAAGAATGAAATCATTATTTCCAATGGTGCAACACTTACGGTAGAGGCGGGCGTAGTGGTATTATTTGATAGCGACGCTGGATTGAGAATTGGAAAGAGCGGAAATAATACTTCCGATGCAGGTGCAATAAACGCATTTGGTTTTACAGAAACACCGATTACTTTCACTGCATTAAACAACATTTCAGGCAGTTGGAAAGGATTAGTATTTGATAATGGCAGCGATAATGGGACAAATTCCTCACTTCGCTATTGTACAATTGAATATGGTGGACAGGCAAATATTTATAATGTCTCATCGAATATTTATTGCAACAAAACCATATCTCCGACCCTCGATTACTGTACAATTCAATTTGCGAATGGCAGTGAAATTATACTTGAAAATTCATCGCCTTTAATACTTCACAGCACCATAATACATACAGATACCGGATTGGCTTCCGTTGTATGTACTCAAAATTCCTCTCCGGCGATTTCAAATTCTTCCATAGAGTCGGATAGTTCTGATTACATTTTTTATGCTGATTCACTAAGTAATCCTGTTTTCACAGGCAATTCATTTTCATCATCAAATGCCAAAAGTTGCCGGGTGGGAATTTTATCCGAATTTAGTGGGAATAATTTTATCAATGTTTCAAAAAAAGGAATAGAATTATGGGGAGGAACAATCAATGACAACCGAGTTTGGAGTAAACAATTGGGAGATACGCTCTATAAAATTTTTGAGAGCGATATTATTGTGGAAAACAACCCTGCCGTTACTCTTACTATATCAGAAGGATTGGAAATTCAATTTTCAGAATGCGGATTGCGCATTGGTGGTAGCGCATCAACTGAACGCGGAAAACTTGTAGCAATTGGAAAAAGCAGCGATTCGATTTATTTTACAAATGCGGACGGTGCAAACTGGAGAGGAATAATTTTTGATAATGGCAGTGATGTTACCGTTACATCTTCTATGAAATATTGTGTTATCGAAAACGCATCTTCGAATAATATTTACAACACTACCGCAAATATTTACTGCATTAAAACGGGAACTCCCGAAATTGACAGTTCTTCAATTCGTAATTCATCAGGTTATGAAATGTACAGTGATAACAGTTCTGCATCAATATTAAATTCAAATTTACATAGTATAAATAAGGGACCCTGTGCAATTTATCTGAGAAATATTTCATCTGCTAATTTTACTGCCAATATAATTACTTCAGATAGCACAACATACATTGCACTAAGTGATTCTTCTTCACAGGCAGTTTATCAAAATAATATTTTCAGAAGTGCAAATGCTAAGTCATTGAAAACCGGAATTTTATCTCAACTTGTTAATAATAATTTTACATTTGTTAACAAAAAGGGAATCGAAATTATTGGTGGAACATTGAATACTCAACATTTGTGGAGTGTGCAGAATGGTGATTCTGTTTATGTCATAGTAGAAAGCGATATTCAGATTAGCACGGGAATTACGCCGGTATTAACATTGGATTCTGGAATTACCATCAAATTGTTGAATGTGGGAATAAGAGTTGGAGGTTCTACATCAAGTGTAAAGGGGTCATTGATTGCAAATGGCACAAGAAATTATCCTGTTATTTTTACAAGTGTTTCCGGAGGAATAGGAGGATGGAAAGGAATTATTTTCGATAACAGCAGTGATTTGAATGCAAATTCGTTACTGCAATATTGTAAAATATTTAACGCAGGTTTACCGAATTCGTATAATATCAATGCAAATATTTATTGCCGCAACACAAATGCGCCACTCATCAGAAATTCTGAAATTTATTCGTCAGCCGCGCACGGAATTTATACTATAACGTCATCACCCGTTATTCAAAATTCAAAAATATATAATAATATACAATCAGGAATTTTTGTTGGCAGTTCATCAAGCCCAGTTATCGCGACATCATTGAGCAATGCAAACATTATATACGGCAATGGAACGTATGATATTCTGGTTAGTGGTGCGTCAAATGTAAATGCACAATATAATTACTGGGGTACGTCAGATACAGCACAAATTTCTGCACACATTTTTGATAAAGCAGATAACGCAGCACTTGGAAAAGTTCTCTATACACCCTTCACAGATTCTACTTTCACGCTTATTCTTCCCGATACATTGCCACCAGTTAACACAAATTTTGCAATTAGTTGGAGAGATTCAAATAGAACTCAACAAATATTAAATAGTACCTGGAATAGTTTTGCACATCCCTATTTTGAATGGAACAGAAGTAATGATACCGGTTCAGGAGTAAGCGGATACTCTGTACTATTTACTTCAAACAGTGGTGAAATTCCATCAACGAATATTTCGACGACTGATACTTTTTATAATACAACGCAAAATCTGAAAAGTGATTCAATTTATTTTCTCAAAATGCGTTCCAAAGATAATGTAGGAAACTGGAGCGCATCAGTTACGTTATTCCTCTATAAATTTGACTCCATTCCACCTACACAACCGCAGCTTCTTTCTGCAACTGCCGGTTTGCAAAAAGTTACATTGCGATGGAAAATGAATCCTGAACTGAACACGCAAAAGTATAGAATTTACGGAGATACAATTTCTCCATCTTTGAAAATAATAGATTCAACACTGCAACGAGGTGATACACTGAAATTGATTTCCAACTTAACCAATGGCAAAACATATTATTTCAGAATTGTTGCAATTGACAGCGCGCAAAATATCAGTGAATTTTCAAATGAAATAATTGGTGTCCCTTTGAACGTTCCCTCTGCGCAAATATTATTATTTCCTGACAGCGCTTCGATTGGAGTTTCCATTGCTCCACAATTGCGCTGGAAGAATACACCAAATGCTGCTTCGTATCATTCACAACTTGCACGGGATTCACTTTTTTCTCAGATTGTAATTAATGATTCCACAATAGCAGATACAATATTGCAGATTTCAAATTTGCAGAATAATCTTAAATATTTCTGGAGAGTTCGCGCAAAAAATGAAGCAGGCATCGGCAACTGGTCTTCGCGATGGAATTTTCGTACTGTAACAATACCCTATTTTTCCATTGATTCAATTTCAGCGACATTTGATAGCGTTGTTATTGGTGCAGTAAAAAAAGATAGTGTCGTTATTTCAAATACCGGCAGCGCAACATTGTTTATTGATTCACTGTATTGCGATAATGCTCAGTTTTTTGTTGTAACGAATGTTGATTCTATACCGTCAGCGACAAGTAAAAAAATATATATTCAATTTCAACCTGTGAACAGTGGATTGCAGCAAGGAAAAATGATTACTATTCATTCAGCGCAAAGTTCACCGGATACTGTTTCATTAAGCGGGATTGGTGTTACTCCACGTCCTTTATTTGCACTCAACGTTTCTTCTCTTAATTTTTCGAATGTAGTTGTAGATTCTGTGAAGAGGGACAGTATTGTAGTTTTTAATAATGGAACAGATACGCTAAACCTATTCAATATAGTTTCAAATAATTCTGTATTCAACATCAGTTCGACTTCCGGAATAATTCCGCCACTAAATTCAAAAAAATATTTTCTGACGTTTCATCCTGATACTGTAGGATTAATGAGCGCAAATTTTATTTTTACTCACGATGCTGTAAGTTCACCGGATACGCTTTCTGTTGCAGGAAATGGAATTATTCCGCTCATTAATTTTGATACAACGTATCTCTATTTTGACAGTGTTAATATTCATACAAGTAAAAAAGATTCTTTTCTTGTTACCAATTCGGGAGCGGCAACACTTGTGATTTCATCCATTACAAGCAGCAATTCTGTTTTTACAATTTCACCAATTAATTTTTCGCTTCTTCCGTCTGCAAGTCGTTATGTAAAAATTACTTTTTCGCCCGTTCTCGCACAACTCTATAGTTCATCCATTATTCTATCGCATAACAGCGCGAGTAATCCTGATACAATTGTAGTGTCCGGAAATGGCGTTGTGCCTGTAATAAATGTTTCTACTTCTCCATTGGAATTTGGTTTTGTGAATATACATACTGCTAAAAGAGAATCAGTTCTCGTTAAAAATACAGGTACTGCAAACCTCATTGTTTCTAATATAACAAGCACGCTTGCTGCATATACTGCAACACCGGTAAACTTTACTCTTACTCCGCAGGATTCACAAATTGTCGAAATTACTTTTTTACCTACAAACAATATTGGGTACAATGCTATACTTCGTATGTTTCACAATGCCGCTGGAAATCCGATACAAATAACCATAACCGGAACCGGAGTCGCACCTACAATATCATACACACCGAAAAGTATTACGTTTGGCAATGTAATTCTTAATCAAATAAAACTTGATTCGTTTACCATTTCGAACAGCGGGAATATTGATTTACTTGTTTCTGATTTTGTAAGCAATAACTCTGCGTTTAGTGTTGATACTGCATCAATAGTTGTTCAACCTGATTCAAGTAAAATTGTTCACATTTCTTTTTCACCGGATACACTTAATAGTTTCAGCGGAAAAATTACTTTTTCTCATAATGCTCCTGATACGTCGCATACTGTTAGCGTAAGCGGAAACGGAATTGCAGCGCCTACTCCAATCGCAGTTCTCTCCCGAAATTCACTTAATTTTCCATCTACAAATTTGGGATTGAGTTCTGTTGATTCATTTGTTGTGCGTAATACCGGTGGTGATACACTCAAGGGAAACACACATACTTTTACCTCTGCGTTTGATGTGAATGTGAATTCTATTATACTTCCTCCGGGCGCACGACAAACTATTAAAGTTACATTTACGCCGGATTCAATCGGTGCGTATTCAGACAGAGTAAAAATTATTCACGATGCTCCGGGAGATTCTTCAATTGTTACGCTTAACGGTGTTGGCGTTCCCGTTCCGATTTTGATTTTGCCACAGCAAACAATATTGTTTGACAGCGTTTTGGTCGGAAGCATAAAACAAGATTCTTTTTTACTGAAGAATATCGGCACTGCAGTTCTTGAAATAAATTCACTTGAATCAAGTAACGATGCATTTACATTTCAAACAAATATGTTTACGGTTGTTCCGGGTGATTCTTATTACGTGCATTTGTTTTTTACACCTTCACAACAAAGAAATTACAATGGAAATATAACGGTTCATCACAATGCAGGTTATCCCGTAATTATTACTGTAAATGGAAAAGGTAAGCAAAAAATTACGGAGGGAATTCAAACAACAATTGGTCAATTTTCTGCAGGAATTCCTGATTCGCATTGGGTGTTGATGAGTATTCCGTACGATTTGGATTTTCGCAGCACAGATGTTTTGCGCAATCAATTGAGCGGCGAGAATGCGTGGAAAATGTTTACGTATGAGAATGGGCAATTTATTGATATTTCAAGTTCACAGGTTGCATTTCGTCTCACGCGCGCATTTTGGTTTAAAACTGTTGCGATGTCAAATTCATTTAATCTGAATTTCGGGACTGGAAATTTGAACGGAGAGCAATCACATTCCGTCACCATTCCGAAAGGATGGTCACTCGTGGGTTCACCTTTTTATCCACAGGATGCAGTGTGGATTTCTGATAGTTCAATCGGAGGAAGCATAGGCGTGCGTGTGTGGAAATGGAATTACACGAATAAAAAATGGGAGGGACCTATATATCCGTGGCAAGAACAAATGCAACCGTTCGGAGGATATGCTGTGTATAACGGAACTGCAAACGCAACATCATTTACTTTTTTACGCAATACAACAATTACTCCCACGCAGGAATGGAATACAAATGACGGGTGGTTTGCACTGATTGAGGCAGGAAATTCTCCGTTGCGTTTCGGACAGCATATAAAAGCAAAAAGCAAGAAAGATGTGTATGACTATCCTTCTGCAATTTCAAATCCCGAAGCACGCAATGACGAACCGTATTTATCAGGAAAACTGTGGAGCGATATTCGTTCTACGAGCGACACTGATAATTTGCGATGGAAAATATATATCAATCCGCGTGAAACTCATTCGATTAGTATCAAGGAAATTTTTGCGTTACCGGATGATTGGAAAATAATTATTCGCGGCATTCCATTCGTGAATGAAAGAGTACTCATTGTCGGTGAGGAGATTGCTATTTCCGAAAATATTTCTGTTCCGTTTATTGCAGAAATTGTTGCAGGAAAAATTGATAAACTGGAGAATGAATTGCCGCAAACATTTTCATTACATCAGAATTATCCGAATCCGTTTAATCCAAATACAGCAATTGGCTTTTCGCTCTTGGCTGTTAGCAACATTACATTAAAAATTTATGATGTTCTTGGCAGAGAAGTTGTAACATTATTTAATGGCGCATTACAAAGCGGAACATACCATTTCATTTGGGAGGGCAAAGATGCAAACGGTAATATTGCGGGCAGTGGAATATATTTCGCACGATTGCAAACAAAAGAGTTTACCAAATCAATTAAAATGAATTTGATGAAATAGGTTCAACGATTATCATTAGATTTATCCACGATTTTTAATACACTTTACAACAAAATATTTATGAAAAGCAATTTTATATTGTTCGCCTTGTGTTGTTTCATTATTTCAATTTCAAATTCCCAAACACGCGGAATGAAAAAAATAGAAATGCAGAATGCAAAAGGAGAAACATTTACTGCGTACGATAACAGTTGGGCATTGATTGTTGGACTCAACAAATATTCCAGTGATAAAATACCTTCGTTGAATTATGCGCAACAGGATGCAGAATCCATCGCACAGCTTCTTGAAGAAATGGATTTCCCGAAAGAGAATATCAAAGTGCTTTTGGATGAACAGGCAACGCTCAGCAATGTAAAGCAGGAAATTTCCGCAATGGGAATGAAAACAGGAAAGAACGACCGCTTGCTTGTCTATTGGGCGGGACACGGTGAAACGGAATCACTTCCGCGTGGAGGAGAAATGGGATATTTGCTTACGTACGATGGCGACCCAAATGCAATGTACAGCACGTGTTTGAGTATGGATGAAGTGAAACGGCTTTCTGAACGTGTTGCAGCGAAGCACGTTCTCTTTCTTGTTGATGCGTGTTACGGCGGACTTTCTGCTGTTGCATCGCGTGCATTACCGAAAGAAACAGAATTGTATTTGGAACAGGTAACAAGCGCAGAAGCAATTCAGATTATTACTGCGGGAACGAAAGACCAGCAAGTAGTCGAAAGTTCCAATTGGGGACACAGCGCATTTGCAAAAGCAATTCTCGATGGGTTTAAAACGAAACTTGTTGACCGCGATAATAACGGCGTTGTAACTTCCGATGAATTATACTCCTATCTCGGTTCAAAAGTGTTTGAACTCTCATCCACAGAAAGCGGAGGGAAAGGACATCGTCCGGTATTTGCAAATTTAAAATCTTCGGAAGGACAATTTGCATTTGTTGTTGCAGTGCAGGAATACGAACTTACGCTCAATGAACTTCCCGAACAAAACACCGTGTATGTGAACGGAAAAAAAGTTTCTGAAAATAAAAAGAGCGTAAACGAGAAATTTCGGAAAGGACAATATGCCATAGAAATTGAGTCGCCGAAATATCAGCGGTATTCTACTTCGGTGGAACTTGCGGAAAACAGAATGTTGACTCCTGAACTCATTGCAATTGTTCAACCGGAAATAAAAGAATTAGAGACGGTGTTGCCATCGTTTTTGGAAGTGGAAGTTGTGCCCAACGATGCAATGGTTTTTGTTGATGGAAATCTGCTCGGCGCAGTGACAGATAAATCAAAGTTTACGATTGAACGCGGTGAACATTCAATAGAGATTATGAAGGATGGATTTGCTACACAGGAATACACGATGAAAATTTTCCCGGGCGAAACGAAGGGATTGAAAGTAACACTGGAAGAGAAAAGCAGTATTTCGTGGTGGTATTATGGCGGGGGAGCAGTACTTGGTGCAGCAACATATTTTCTGTTAGCGAAGCCGCCGGAGGAAACAAAGACGACTGATTTGGTTGGGAATCCACCCGGACTGCCGATAAATCCGTAAGTTGTTTCTTGTGTTTAAATTTTTTACCACTCTCAAAGGGATGCCTTCGGCAAAAGACACCAAGACACAAAGGAAGAAAAAATTTTAACTTTATCAAATTTAATTACTCTGAAACTATATGATACAATTAACTATTTCTCTTGAAAATAAATCTGCTCGTGTTTTGCGGCAAGCGGCAAAGAAAAATGCAAAACCGTTGGAAGATTATGCGCGTGAAGTAATGAGAATGGTATGTCTTGCTCAAAACGATTCACTGTTTCTGTTGAGACCGCTGAAACATTCCGGGAAAAAATAAATGAATAACCTTAGTAGAAAAAACTACCATAGCACATTTACCTTATTACCTTCCGAGAAAGTTGTAGGACACTTTGGAAGTATCCTACCGCTAATTGAGCGACGAGAAATTTCTTTGCAGATTGCATTTGCTTTGAAACTATAATTCCTTACTTTTTACCCACGTTTTTTAAACTCACAGTACAATACCTGTGACTCGACGACGAAGACGCGAGATAAAACCGCTTTGTAGATTTTACCCCCACCATCTCCTGCCGCCGCCACAGTGTTTGCTATGCTGCTATTACGTATTTTTTTTTGAAAGAGTAATTTTTATGAAAACTAATTTTAGTTTTGCACATTGTAGCACGAGATGTATCTCGTGTGTATATTCGCTGATAAATATTTCCCGATTTGTCATTCCCGTAAAAACGGGAATCCAAAACGCGATGGCAACAAAATGGATTCCAGTCGGGAGTTTATCCCGCTTTTGCGGGACGGGAATGACAATGCGGATTGTTTTACTTGCCTTGCTTGTTGGCTTGACGAGTGCGGTGATTTTTTCTATATTTGCCCACGCAAAATTGATTGACGTTTCACTATATCTTGTATAAACCACAAAAAAAATCAGACCATTACTTATGAATACAACTCTTAAACGAATTACCAAAGCATATCCTTATCATAGTCTAAAATTTTTGTATGCAGATTCAAAGATACCGGAATCTGTTGTGCTTCCGTACGATGATTTTCTCGGTTTAATGGAGACGTTAATGATTATCAACGATAAAAAACTTTTACATTCCATTAAACGAGGATTGAAGGATGCTCAGGAAAACAGACTGCTGACTCATGCAGAGGTATTTGATTGAACTTTATACCAGCATATACAAAGGAATTTCAGAAACAGATTCAAAAATACTCTGATTACAAAAGTATCGTAAGAAATAAAGTGAAACTGTTACTTGAAGACCCGTACCACCACTGTAAGAGTGAGCCGCTTCATCATCACCTAAAAGGGTTACGAGCGCACGCATTACTCGAAATATCAGGATAATTTTTGCAATATGTGAGGAAGCGAAGAAATATTTACCGAGTGAAACAGTCGTAGTTTGTAATAAACTTGGAGGAAAGGGAATAGTTTTTATTACGTTAGGAGTGCATGATAAAGTGTATCGTTGACAATCAAATTCTGATAATACTTTCTGCAAGTGTACCCCTTAACAACACAACATACTCTATTTAAATAAAATCTCGCATAATGATTTGATGCGCTAACATTATTTTCACAACCAATAACGAAGTACTACTATGGAACATTTTCTTCAAGGTTTGATGACGTTATTGACTGCTCTTTTCGTTGGCTTGACGAGTGCAACATTATTTCCTATATTTGCCCAAGCAAAAATTATATGAAACTTACTAAAAGTCAATACAATATACTTGCAGAGATTGCAAAAGACTCCAATACTATTTTATTTGGGGGATTTGCTGCGGGAATGATTTTTTCTCGTGAATCATTTACATCGAGTTCCATTGTTATTGGATTTTTTCTCTATGTAATTACGATTTTTTTAACACTTATATTTAAAAAGAAAGGTAACTCCGATGGATAACTTTATAATTTTTAGTTCCGGCGTAGTGATGATTTTAACTTTGATTGCTCTTTGGGCGGCATGGCAGGATAAAAAACACAGCAAACAACACAATACACCAACACCAAAAGTTTAACACAACAAAACCTCATAGGATAAGAAACGCCCGTGAGGTTTTTTTATTTTTACCGTAGGACAAGTTAGTAACTTGTTCTGCAAATACAACAAGTTTATTTAACTCTATTTTTGAAAGGTAATTTTTATGACACACATTCCCCGCAAAACAAAAAATGCAGTTACAAAATATATTGCCACGATTTTCAAATCGGGGATTGCAAAACTAAAATCCTTTTTTGACTTTAGTCGAAGAAAGGCAAATGTATATGTGGCTGAAGCCAAAAGAAGTGTGATTGTTTCTTTCCCACGAACTGAAGTTCGTGGCAATAATTTCCAAAAACTTGTAGGACACTTTGGAAGTGTCCTACAAGTTGCTACAATATTGTTTTGCTTTCACTATCTTTTTAGTATGTTTAAACCAGAAAGTTTGATATGAAACTCTCGAAAAGCCAATACACACTACTTGCAGAAATGACTAAAGACTTTAGTGTTGTAATCTTTGGCGCACTCATAGTCAGTAGTATTTTTTCTCCTAATCCGATTCAATGGATTTCAATTGTTATTGGCGTGATATTTTTACTCACGTTGATTATGTTCTCATTATTTCTTAAAAAGAAAGGTAACTCAGATGGATAACGTTCTTCTTATAACTGCCCCCGTAGTTTTGTTCTTTGGTATCATTGTACTTGTGACGTGGCTTCAAGACAGGAAACAAAGTAAAACGACAACAACAAAATTATAGCGCTCCACAAAACCTCATAGGAAACAAACGCCCGTGAGGTTTTTTTATTTTTAGAGTAGGACAAATTAGAAACTTGTCCTACAAATACAACAAGTTTTTTACAAATTATTTTTTGAAAGAGAAATTTTTATGACACACATTCCCCGCACAACAAACAATGCAGTTACAAAACATATTGCCCCGATTTTCAAATCGGGTTCACAAAACTCAAATCTCTTTTTGACTTTAGTCAAAGAAAAGAAAATGTGGCTGAAGCCAAAAGAAGTGTGATTGTTTCTTTTCCCCGAACTAAAGTTCGGGGCAATAATTTCCAAAAACTTGTAGGACACTTTGGAAGTGTCCTACAAGTTGCTACAGTCTTACTTGCCCTCCTTATTGGCTTGACGAGTGCGGTGATGGGACAAGAACACACTACCGATGCAAACACCGTTTTGTTTTTGCCGAAAAGATTCGTACTTTTTCACCGCATTTTACTTTAAGCAATACTACTATGACACAACCGGAAACACACGTTCAATTGGAACAACAACTGATGCAGTTAGATGAAAACGAACAACAAAAAGTTTTTTCGTTCATTCAATCACTGCTTCGTAATAAACATACAAATCACAAAAAGAACCTTCGGGGACTTGAACGGCTTATCGGAATTGGCGAAAGTGATGTTACTGACGGCGCCGCTGAACACGACCATTATCTCTATGGAACTCCGAAGAAATACACGAAATGATAATATTCATTGATACATGGGGTTGGGTTGCAGTCGCTGACAAAAAAGACGCATATCATAAAGAAGCGGTGAACACCTATAACTCAAAAATTTTACTGGATGACAATTCAATCGTTACAAGTGAATTCGTTTTGATGGAAACGATAACATTTTTGAGACAAAGAATTGGTCATCCTCGTACGATGCAATGGACGAATACATTATTGCAGGAGGAATCGCTGGGAAATGTTACCATTGTTGATGTTGAACATTCTCTTTGGCGAAAATCGTTTGAACTTCTCCAACGCTATACCGATAAACCCGATATTTCTTTTGTGGACTTTACTTCGTTCGTTGTTATGAGAGAGATGAACGTTACAGATGTATTTACAGGCGATGAGCATTTTGAACAAGTCAATTTAGGATTTCGATTAATGAAGTAGCGTGAACCACTACGGTTATGGAATAATTAGATAAGAACGCGGCATACCAACAATTACATAAACTTACAACTAAACGAAGTACCACTATGAAACATTTGATTCAATTTTCTTTCATCACAATTCTTTTTGTTCTTTGCTTTGTGGTTGAAACACAAGCACAGGGCTTTACCGAAGTCTTTGCGGGAAGTTTAACGGGTGTTCAAAGTGGTTCCGTCGCATGGGGTGATTATGATAATGACGGTGATTTGGATATTCTTTTGACGGGATATACAGGTGTAGTTATATCAAAGATTTATCAAAATACTGGAAGTGGATTTACTGAAATCTATGCGGGAAGTTTTATGGGAGTTGAAGCAAGTTCCGTTGCATGGGGTGATTATGATAATGACGGTAATTTGGATATTCTTTTGACTGGAACTAACGGTACTTCCTACATTACCAAGCTTTATCGGAACACAGGTACAGGTTTTACTGAGGTCTATGCAGGAAGTTTGACAGGTGTAGCAGCGAGTTCTGTAGCATGGGGCGATTATGATAATGACGGTGATTTGGATATTCTTTTGACTGGGGTAGATAATAATAATGTTTTTGTTTCAAAAATTTATCAAAATACTGGAAGCGGCTTTATCGAGGTTTATGCGGGAAGTATATTGGGAGTTGGTCAAAGTTCCGTAGCTTGGGGCGATTATGACAATGACGGCGATTTGGATATTCTGTTAACAGGAAATACAGGCTCTGGTTTTGTTTCAAAAATTTATCAAAATACTGGCAACAACTTTGTTGAGGTATTTCCAGGTTCGCTTATTGGTGTGTACTGGGGTTCAACAAGTTCCGTAGCCTGGGGCGATTATGATAATGATAGTAGGATAGATATTGTAATGACCGGTTATACAGGGAGCAATGCAGTTGCAAAAATCTACAAGAACACAAGTTCAGGTTTTACTGAGGTATATGCAGGGAGTTTAACAGGAGTTTTTTTAAGTTCTGTAGCATGGGGCGATTATGACAATGACGGTGATTTAGATATTCTTTTGACTGGTATTTATAATGAGCGTGTAGCCGAATAGAGTTCAGGTATAGTCCAATCCCATCAATCGGACGGGAACAAAAAAAAATCAAGGAACGCGCGTATCTTTTTTATGTTTTCATGGCAGTGTAAGCGTTGTCGGTGAGTTTATCGACTGTTTTTTTTCTTGTTTTATCGTATTTGTCTAGCGTTTAACCGAGAGGACAGAGTTGTGCCACGCGTTTGAGATTGAAGGCAAGACTTTCTGCAAATCCCTGAAAGAGCATCTTCACTCTTCCCCGATAGCGTGCAAACTTCCGTATCTTCGAAAAGATATTTTCAAACGGCATACGAATACCACTGCGCCATCGGTCTAACGCCTTGTTTTTCTCTGTGCGGTTGTTTTTGAGAATAACGCCGTTCGCACATCCCTTGCTGCGCAGAACACGAGCGACATCGGCGGTATCATACATTTTATCGGCAAAGACCATCCCTTGATTCGGGCAAATACTTTCGACTATCTCCGGGTTGTTGTCGCTCACGTTTGCTGTGGTCATGACCACCTTGGTAATCAATCCTTGTTTCATATCGACGGCGACATGGCGTTTATACCCGAACCATTTCTTCTTCTTGCTCTTTGCGCCAAAAGAAGCATCGGCATCGCTCGCGTGGTTGCGGACGTTCGCATTGTTGAGAGTTGTTTCTCCGGTGGCAATCGCGGCGTCACGTTCTTTCCAGAGATTGGTCTTGCTGATGACCGCACTCGCATCGATGAAGGTAAATGTTTCTCCGATGTATCCTTTCTCTTTCATCATCGCGGTAAACGTATTGAATACCTCCGCGATGCCTTTCGTGCCGATGCGTTTTCGTAGTTTCGTAAAATAGGTGAAGTCCGGTGTCTGCGCATCGGGAGTAAATCCGCAGAAAAAACGAAATGCCATATTCTCGCGCAGGGCGCGTTCCATCTCGCGGTCGCTGATATCCTCTACAAATTGTATCACCAACATTTTGATGGCGCTTTCCACCGCATACCCCGTGGTTCCCACCGTGCTATACGTCGGTGCAATTTGCTTGCAGAGACGTGGCATATCAAGATTCTTGAGCATGCGGCGATAGACGTGACCCGCGGGGACACAGATATCAAAAAGGGAAGAATGAAAATTTTGTTGTTGGCTTTCGTGACTGAGCATAGGATTCGGGTGGTTCGTGTTGTCTGTATATTTGTTTCTCTCTCGACAAAAAAAAATCGCTTTTAGTTCCTATTCGGCAACACGCTCATAATGATGGTAACGAACATTTCATCTCCAAAATTTATCAAAATACAGGAAGTGGATTTACTGAAATCTATGCAGGGAGTTTAATCGGAGTAGCTCGCACCTCCGTTGCATGGGGCGATTATGATAATGACGGTGATTTAGATATTCTTTTGACTGGATACAAAGGTGGGGGTTACATTTCTAAAATTTATCGAAATAATGGTACGACTTTCAATACATCGCCCACTTCACCTTCAGGATTAGCAGCAACAGAATCCGGAACCAGCATCTCATTCAAATGGAACCGCGCAACCGATCCACAAACACCGAGTCCCGGGTTAACGTACAATCTTCGCATCGGCACATCCTTAAACGGAATCAACACACAATCTCCGATGGCAAATTTGAGTAACGGATATCGGAAAGTTGTTCGCTTGGGAAATACAAACCATGATACTAGTTGGACAATCAAGAATCTTGATACGACACAAACATATTATTGGAGCGTACAAGCAATAGACAATTCCTTTGCAGGTTCACAATTTTCCGCCGAGCAAAGTTTTACTTTCTTGCCGTCTCCAAAAGTAAATTCTGTATCTCCCTCCCAAAACTCTCTCTCCATCTCCAAGTCCGCAAACATCTCCGCCACGTTCAATGTTGCAATGAACACGGTAACATTAAACACAAGTAATATTCTCGTTCACGGCTCGCAGAGCGGGAAGCACGCTGGCACAATTACACTGAGTGGAGACACAGCATTTACATTTGACCCGACAACAGGTTTTAAAGCGGGAGAAATTGTAAATGTTACTCTCACAAAAAACATTACAAGCGCAAGCGGAGATAGTTTAACGAATGGGTGGCATTGGAGTTTTACAATTCAAAATAGTGTAAGCACAGGAACATTCACCTCAAGCGTAGAATACGCAACTGGATTTAATCCAACTTCGGTTTTTGTTAGTGACGTGGATTCAGACGGCGATTGTGACATAGTAACTTCAAATCTACTAACAAGTACGATTTCAGTTTTGAAAAACAATGGTGATGGAACTTTTACAACTAAAGTTGACTATGCAACTGGGAATTTTGGTAATAATTTTTTTTCCGTTACTGTAGACGACATAGATGGCGATGGCGATGGCGATGCAGTAACGGCAAATACTAATGCATCTTCAATTTCAGTTTTAATGAACAATGGCATTGGCACATTTGCAACTAACGTTGATTATACTACTGGTGGGGGTCCAATTTCAGTAATAATAAAAGATTTAGATGGCGACGGTGACAGAGATATAGTAACCGAGAATTATGCTTCTCATACAATTTCTGTTTTGAAAAACAACGGCGACGGAACATTTGCTTTGAAAGTTGATTATGCGACTGGAATGACTCCACGTTCAGCTTTTTTATACGATTTAGATGGCGATGGTGATCATGATGTATTAACAGCTAATCTCCAATCGGAATCAATTTCAGTTTTGAAAAATAATGGTGATGGAACATTTGCAACAAAAGTGGATTATATAATGGGAAATTTTGGATCAAGCAATATTTCACTTACAGTTAGCGACGTTGACGAAGACGGTGATGGCGATATGGTAACAGCTAATGGTGGTAATGGTTCCAATACCATTTCAATTTTACAAAATAACGGCGATGGTATGTTTGCACCGAAAGTTGATTATACAGCAGGAACAAATCCACGTTCAGCTTTCGTAAGCGATATAGATGGCGACGGCGACGGTGATGTTTGTGTGTCGAATAGTAATTCAATTTCTATATTGAAAAACAATGGAGATGGATCATTCACAACGAATGTTGAATACGCAGCAGGAAGTAATTCTTTAGATGTCTATGTGAGTGATTTAGATGGTGACGGCGACGGAGATATTGTTACGGCAAACATGAGCTCTAATACAATTTCTGTTTTGAAAAATATTAATGCAACTGCCTCTATCTCCGGCACCAAGTTCAACGATCTCAACGGCAATGGTATCAAAGACGGGAGTGATGGCGTAATGGAGAATTGGAGTATTTATCTTTCAAGTGCGGCAAGCGAAACAACTTTTACTGATATCAACGGAAATTATTCGTTCACCAATCTTCAAACGGGAACATATACCATCAGCGAAGAACAACGCAGTGGTTGGGAACAAACGTTTCCTGTTTCTCCAAACACTTACTCGGTTACACTCTCCGCAGGTCAGGATACAACCGGATTTGATTTCGGGAATGTGCAACTCTTTACAATCACCGCATCTGCCGGAGCGAACGGGAGTATTTCTCCGTCAGGGACAATTACTGTTAGAAACGGAAATGATACAGCGTTCACTATCACTCCAAGTTCTAATTACCACATTGATAGTATTATTGTTGATGGAGTGTTTATCGGTACGCCAACAACGTATATGTTTGATAGCGTAACAGCCAATCATACAATAAGAGCAGTGTTTGCAATTAATACTTTTACAATCACTGTAACCACACCAACGAACGGAACAATTTCACCATCGGGAACATTCTCAAAAGATTATGGAAGTAGTCAGGCATTCACAGTAACACCAAGCACAGGATACCATATTGACAGCATCCGCGTTGGTGGTGCGTATGTAAGCAACACTTCGCCTTATACGTTATCCAACATAACAGCAGCGCATACAGTATCGGCAACGTTCGCAATCAATACATTTACCATTATTGCAAGTGCGGGTCCAAACGGTTCAATCTCGCCGAACGGAAATGTAACAGTGAACTATGGTGCAAATCAAAAATTCACGAACTCGCCAAACAGTTGTTATAGCGTAGATAGTGTTATTGTTGATGGTTTGTTGGTTGATTCGTTAGTTAGTTATACGTTTGTAAATGTTTCGGCGAATCATACAATTACTGCAAAATTTAGAGTCAATACTTACACCATCACCGTAACACAGGGAACAAACGGAACAATTACTCCCGCGATTTCACAATTTAATTGTGGAGCGAGCCAACAGTTTTGTTTTACGCCCAACACCGGTTATCATATTGATAGTGTTTTTGTTGATAATATATATATAGGTTCTCTATCATGTTATACATTCAATAATATTACTGCAAACCATACTTTACGGGTAGTGTATGCAATTACTACTTACACAATCACTGTAATACAGGGAGCAAACGGAACAATTACTCCGGGAACTTCCATAGTTAATTACGGTGCGAGTAAACAGTTTACTATCACGCCAAACAGTTGCTATAGCATTGATAGTGTCATCGTAGATGGAATAAAAAATGATTCCACTACGAGTTATACGTTTACGAATGTTACCACGAATCGGGAGATTCGTGCTACGTTTAAAATGAACACATATACAATCACCGTAATACAAGGTGCGAACGGAATAATTTCTCCGGCAACTTCCATAGTAAACTGCGGCGCAAATCAACAATTTACCATTTCGCCAAACAGTTGCTATAGCATAGATAGCGTTCTCGTTGATGGTGTGAACGTTGGCTCGTTAGTGAGTTACACATTTAACAATGTTACTGCAAATCATACAATTACTGCAAAATTTAGAGTCAATACTTACACCATCACCGTAACACAGGGAGCAAACGGAATAATTACTCCCGGCACGTCAATTGTGAATTGCGGAACGAACAAACAATTTACCATCACTCCCAACAGCAGTTATCATCTTGATAGTGTAATTGTGGATGGTGGAAAAGTGGATTCTACGACGAGTTATACTTTCAATAATGTTACCACAAATCATACAATCACGGCAAAGTTTTCACTTCAGCGTTTTGTCATCACTGCAACTGCGGGACAAAACGGAAGTATCTCACCATCGGGGACTGTTACGGTTAATTACGGAGAAAACAAGCGGTTTACATTTTCATCCGTTACCGGTCATCACGTGGATAGCGTACTTGTGGATGGTTTGCCCGTTATTGATTCGTTAGCTGGTTATACGTTTAATAATGTAATTGCAAATCACACAATACGCGTAACGTTTAAACTCAATACCTATTCTATCAATGCAACATCAGGAACAGGCGGAAATATAGATACAACAGGGAATGTTGTTGTTAATTATGGCGCAAATCAGCGATTTACGTTTTCATCAAACAACGGCTATCACGTTGAAAGCGTAACAGTGGATGGTGCGCTGGTTGATTCATTGGTTGGATATACGTTTTATAATGTAACAGCAAACCACACTATTGCTGTTGCGTTTGCAATTACTATTCAATATCCGAGTATCAGCGGCATAGTGTTTAATGATTTGAACGGCAACGGATTGAAGGGAAATCTTGAGCCGCTCTTGAACAACTGGAAAATATATTTTTACCGCAATGATTCTCTTTCGCTTGTGGATTCAACGGTGATGAATGAAGAAGGGTTTTACAAAGGAGCGTTGCAGCCGGGAACATATTACATTCGCGCTGTTGCACAAACAGGTTGGGTGAAGACATTTCCATCCGGCAATTTTCAAACAGTAACTGTTGATTACGGAGAGAACGCAACGGGAATTACGTTTGGGTATTACAAAACGAGTTCCATCACCGTCAAAACACAATTGGATGCGGATAAAGATTTTTCTACTGCAAACGATAGAACAACAATACAATGGCGGTTTTCTGTTTCATTCAACGGAAATACAATTGCGCAAACAAATGATACGATGCTTACTGTTTCTGCGCTTGCGCCGGGAACGTATCTTGTTGAGCAAATAGATTCCATTTACTTCACGCAACTCGGAAGAATTGTAGATGGCGTTGCAACAGCAGATACTGCAAATCGTTTTGTCAGTGTTTCCGTGCAGAATGGAAAAGTATTGCCCATCATTTTTGTTACTCGCTACGACCCTGATACCACACGTTTCCGCACCATTGAAGCAAGTACACTTCTCTCCGCCAATCCCATCAAATTGAAAAAAGGCAGAGATGGAAAATATCCGTTGCCGAATATTGCAAACATTAGGGATACGATTGTAAAACAAAACAATGGACTCATTGTCGGAAGAGCGCAAGGTAATAAAGACAGCGCGAAAGTCTATGGATGGCTGCAATGGAAAACAGGAAAAGATGTGGGAAAATTTTATACGTCAGAACATACGGGGCGTTCATATCCGTTGGATTCCATTCGTCTCGCCGGAAAAAAGACGAAGAAACTGTCGAAAGTATTGAAGGCAACTCGCAAAGCATACAACAATCCGTTTGCCGCAGAGTTTGCAGTGTTTAAAATGAATTTAGCAGGCAGTCAACGCGGAGTATTTCCGAAACAGTTTGAAGAACTCGAACTCGAAAACAGCGCAAGTATTTTTAACGGAATGATGCTGGGAGAAATCGCAGACGGGCTGGATTCTGCAATGACGTATTGGACACGCTATTCAATTCTCAAAGATTCAGCGGCGGCGGAAGAAATAAAAATACTGCTGCAAGATATTAATGAAGCATTCGCAAACGATATTGATGATACGACGGAAGACATCAAATCAATTTCTCCGTTAGTGCTGAAAGGAGTTACGCCGCTTTCTGAAATAACGTTTTTGAAACGGGGAACCAAAAGAAATGCAGCATGGAACTGGAATGAAACAAATGAAAACGGAAGTATTCCTGAAATGGTAATGCTTGAGCAGAATTATCCGAATCCGTTTAATCCAACAACGGCTATTGGCTTTTCGCTGTTGGCTGTTGGAAATGTTTCATTGAGAGTGTACGACATACTCGGGAAAGAAGTAACAACACTTTTGAATAATGAACAAATGGAAGAGGGAGAGCATCGCATAATCTTTGAAGCAAATAACCTTCCGAGCGGTGTGTATTTTTATCGGTTGAGTGTGAATGGAAAATTTTCGGAAACGAAGAAACTGGTGTTGATGAAGTAACATCGTTGCCTGATTCTCATTTGGAATAATTCTATTAAAGGTCATTGAAGAAATTCGATGACCTTTTTTGATTCCTTAACGGGATTTTTGTAACTTCGCCCGCAAAATTATTCGTACCCATCACTCGTGGCATTTCTCCAACTACTCAACACAGTTCAACAGCAGGCAGTAACGCACATTAACGGTCCGGCAATCGTTATTGCAGGGGCAGGAAGCGGTAAAACCCGTGTTTTAACGTATCGTACTGCGTATCTTATTCAACAGGGAATTCGTCCGCACGAAATTCTTGTTCTCACATTTACCAATAAAGCCGCAAATGAAATGAAATCCCGCATTGTCGAACTTGTCGGCGAACAAAGCAAATATGTGCAGATGGGAACGTTTCATTCTGTTTTTGCTAAAATTCTCCGCTATGAGTGTGAACCGCTGGGATTCAATCGTACTTTTTCTATTTACGATACGGATGATACGCAGCAGTTGCTGAAAATAATTATGGGGGAGAAAGGAATTTCCACACAGCAATATAAACCATCTGCATTTCGTTCAATGATTTCCAAAGCGAAAAATGCAATGCTCTCTTCGAAAGAATTTCAGATGCAGGCGCGTGGAATGGTGGAAGAGAAAGCCGCAATGGTGTATGAAGAATATCAGACGCGATTGCATACTGCCAATGCAATGGATTTTGATGATTTGCTGATTAAACCGATAGAACTATTTTCCCGCTTTCCGAAAACACTTGCAAAATATCAGGAGCGATTGAAATTTATTCTCGTGGATGAATATCAGGATACAAACCGCATTCAATATGTATTGGTGAAAATGCTTGCGGAAAAATACAGAAATGTATGCGTTGTTGGTGATGATGCGCAGAGTATTTATTCTTTTCGCGGCGCGGATATCAGAAACATTCTGGATTTCCAAAAAGATTATCCCGAAGCGGTTACATTTCGCCTTGAGCAGAATTACCGTTCCACAAAAAATATTCTCAACGCGGCGAACGATGTTATCAACAATAACACGGGACAAATTCCGAAAAAATTATGGACAGATAATTACGAAGGAGAAGCAATATCGCTGTTGACGTGCGAGGATGACCGCGAAGAAGGCGAAATGATTGTGCAAAAAATAAAGGAAGAACAGCGCAAAAGACATCTTGATTTAAAACAATTTGCCGTTCTCTATCGCACGAATGCGCAATCCCGTTCGCTCGAAGAAGCGTTGCGCAGAGAAAATATTCCGTATGTCATTGTCGGCGGCGTGGAATTTTATCGTCGGAAAGAAATAAAAGATGTGCTCGCCTATCTTCGCGTCATTGTCAATCCGAAGGATAGTGAAAGTCTCGCGCGCATCATAAATTATCCCGCGCGCGGCATTGGTGAAACTGCATTGGAAAAAATACGCACGTTCGCGCAAAAGAATACTGTTTCACTTTTTGAAACATTGCAGCGATTGAACGAAGTGGATGGCATACAAGCACGCACAAGAAATGCGATAAAAATATTTCTGGAAATGATGTGGAAATACATCAATCTCAAAGAGCAGGTTTCCGCAAATGAATTAGCCCGCGCTATTGTGGATGAAATCGGTGTATTGAAAGAATTGAAAGAAGAAGGAACAATAGAATCGCTTGCACGATGGGAAAATATTCAGGAATTACTTTCCGCTATTTCTGAATTTACGGATGAAAATGAAGCGCCGACGTTAGAACAATTTTTGCAGGAAATTGCTCTTATTGCTGACGTGGATAAAACAGATACTACGCAAAATAACGTTACATTGATGACACTGCACGCCGCAAAGGGATTAGAATTTCCGGTGGTGTTTATTGCGGGCGCAGAAGAAGGTTTACTGCCGTTGATGAATGGATTTGTCAACGTGGAAGATATTGAAGAAGAGCGGCGGCTGATGTATGTCGGTATTACACGTGCAATGCAAAAATTATATATTACCACTGCAAATGTCCGCTATCGTTTCGGCAATATGACGTACGCAACACCATCGCGATTTCTCTCTGAAATTAATGAACAGTATATTCAGAAAGAAAAATCGAAACGGCAAAAAATATTTACAGGCGTTACCCAACAGCGACAACAATTTTATTCACACAATAGCAAAACACAATTCGATGACACAGGCAAACAGGAATTTCCTGACTATGAAAACGAAACTCAAATTATGAAACCCAAAAAATTAACAATCGGAATGCGTGTAGCGCATGAAGTTTTCGGCAAAGGAAAAATAGTGCATTTAAATGGCGCAGGAGAAACAGCGCGTGCAATAGTGGATTTTGACACCATCGGAAAAAAGCAACTTATGATTAAGTTTGCGCAATTGATTCCGGTGAGCGTATGAAATTGAAAGCGAAAATGCGCACGAAGGATATAATGTCCAACGTGCGAAAGAAAATTCCGAAATTTCGCAGGCAACAATCTGAAATTACAACTTTGCCGCGAAAATCATTGAAGGAATTGCTCGCGTATATTTGGGCAGATATAAAATATTATCTGAGCGGTTTGCTCAGCCATTTTATAAAAGATGACGGACTTTTTCTTGCTTCGGGAATAAGTTTTGCTGTGGTAACGTGCATCATTCCGTTGATGTTGTTACTCACTTCGATACTCGGCTCCATTCTCGAATCACGCATTGTCGTGTATCAGCAGATAGATGAAATTCTCGGCAAAATATTTGTCGCAAAACCATACGTCGGCACAATTCGTGAAACACTGACATCGGTGATTGAAGAAATCATCAGCAACAGAACCGGCTTTGGATTTCTTGCCGCGTTCACACTCATCTGGACTTCCACCAATTTATTTGCATTTACGCGCTCGTCGCTCCATCGCATCTATCGTGTTACGCAAACCAAAAATATCGTGATGAGTATTCTCGAAGATATTACGTGGGTGCTTGCGGCGGCTATTTTATTTTTTATCGTCAATGGCGTAATGTGGATGTATTCTTTCCTTGTCAGTATGCTCACTATTCTTCCGGGAACAATTCCCGTGCAGAAACAACTGCTCGAATACAGTGTGCCGTTCATACTTTCATTTATCAGTTTTGCCGCGCTGTTTTTTATTATTTATCGCTACATTCCCGACCAGCGCATTCCCACAAAAATTGCGCTTATCTCTTCACTGACAACAGCAATACTCTGGCAATCGGCTGGGGAATTATTTTCGTGGTATCTTTCGCGGTTTCCTGCGTTCGGAAAAATTTATGGCGCGTATGCATTTCTCATTGTTGCGTTACTGTGGATTTACTACTCGTGCATTACATTTGTTATCGGCGGACAAATAGGGCAATTGTACAGAGAGAAGCATAATATTGAATTAGGTGAAAATTTGCACAGCATAAAAATGGAATAACATTTTACAGGAAATACTTCAATAGCAAAATTCTTTTTATGAAAACACTCGGACTCATCGGCGGAACAACGTGGCACTCGACAGCTGATTATTACAAATACATCAATAAGTTGATGAATGAAAAACTCGGCGGCTCCAATTCTGCACGTTGTATAATATACTCGCTCAATTTTGCTGATGTTGTAAAAAATAATCAGGCAAATGATTTGAAGGCAAACGAGCAATTGATTGTGAATGCCGCAATGAGTTTAAAAAATGCTGGTGTGGATGCGCTTGTCCTGTGTGCAAATACAATGCATCTTTTTGCAGAAAGTGTGCAAGAAAAAACCGCGTTGCCGGTAATTCATATCGCAGTAGAAACAGGAAAGGAAATCAGAAGACAAAATTTAGCAACTGTTGCACTGCTTGGTACAAAATACACGATGGAGATGGATTTTTTCAAAACAAAACTCAGCGAGCAAAACATACAAACAATTATTCCTGAAGTGGACGAGCGCAGTTTTATTCACTCAACAATTTTTGAAGAGTTTGCCAAAGGAATTTTTAATCAGGAGACAAAAGAGCAATACATTGCAATTATAGAAGGACTTGCAACGCGAGGCGCGGAAGGAATTATTCTCGGTTGTACAGAAATACCGATGTTGCTTAGGCAAGAAGATGTCGCAGTTCCCGTGTTCGATACAACGCTGATACATTCGCGAGCGGCGGTAGAATTTGTGGCGGAGTAGAGAGAAAGAATGTTATTATTTCTCATCTTTCTTAATCGTCCTATCCAAATTTCTTGATTGTGGGATTACTTCAAAGCAAGTATCATTTGCAGTACTACCGTTAAAGGAGCAACAGTGAATCTGAATGAACTCAATAAAATAATAACGCCATTTACGAACACGGAAAAAATGCCCGTGTTGTTTTTGGGGCATGGAAGTCCGATGAATGCAATCGAAGAGAATGAATTTGTAGCGGAGTTCAGAAATGTCGGAAAGCAAATGCCAAAACCAAATGCAATCCTTTGCGTCTCGGCGCATTGGGAAACGAGCGGAACATTTGTAACTGCAATGGAGAAGCCAAAAACGATTCATGATTTTGGCGGATTTCCGAAAGAATTATATGACGTGCAATATCCTGCTCCCGGAAGTCCTGCATTGGCAAAGGAAACACAATCGCTTATTACAAAAACTGAAGTCGGATTAGATGATAAGTGGGGACTTGACCATGGAGCGTGGAGTGTTGTAAAACATTTGTATCCCAATGCGGATGTTCCGGTCATTCAAATGAGTCTGGATTACAATCAGCCGCCGCAATACCATTATGAATTAGCAAAAGAATTATCATCACTGCGCCGCAAAGGTGTGCTGTTCATCGGAAGCGGAAATATGGTGCATAATTTGAGAATGGTTGCGTGGGATAAGCTCAATGCAGAAAATTACGGCTACGATTGGGCGTTGGAAGCAAAAGAGAAAATGAGAAATTTTATTTTAGATAGCGACCACTATTCACTCATCAATTACAATTTGCAGGGAAAACCGTTCGCGCTTTCTGTACCGACTCCGGAACATTATTTGCCATTACTGTACGCGCTTGCACTGAAAGAAGAAAACGAATCCGTGAGCGTATTTAACGACAAAGCCGTTGCGGGTTCACTGACAATGACATCGGTAAAGATTGGGATGTGAAAAAAATACTGACGTTCAGTTTTTTTTGAAACTACTAAAAAAGTAGTGGGACAGGTATTCTTGTCAGTCGAGAAAAGAGAAATTGATACAACAATAACAGACAGGAATGTCTTTATAGCAATTACAATTTTTTTCAGAGGTTTCTTTTTTATTGTTTGAAATAGCCATTTCTTTTTCATATATCTTTGCCGCAATTTTGAAGGCAGGCAATGATTTCCAATAATCAACATCTTTACGTTTTCTACGCTTTTGAGAGAAAACTTCTTTGTGCGAAAAATCTTTCGCAAATTCCAAAGAAACTTTCTTCAACAAGCATTGGGATTGCTGTTCTCACTAACAAGACTTCATTGAGCAGAATCATCACACACTCCCTGTTTTATACTTACTGCAACATTTGTATTGAACAATTATTACGCCCTCCTTAATCTCTACATCTGTCCACTGATAATTTATTTTTTTAAACATTTATAATCTGGAGAATAATCCAATGAAAAAGAAAATAACAACAATAATATTGCTTTTTGCATATTATGAGCCTGTTGCCGAATAGGTTTTTCACAAATTTATCTATTGAAAACTGAATAAAAACAAAATGTTTTTTAACAAAAAGGTCATTCGGCAACACACTCATTATACTATAACGCAAACAATGAATGTAACCGCTCAACAAAAAGGGCGTTCTGACAATCAGATAAAAAAGGTATGTACGACATTGACAGTAGATGGAACGTTAAGAGGCAATGGTGGTGGTGCAGTCGGTTCAGGTGTAACTGTCAAGGTCTTTGAAAAAGAGAATGGTTCTTGGAATTATAAGGCAGAATCTCAAACAAATTCAAATGGCTATTACTATATCTCTTTTACAGGAACTTGGAACAGTGACCACAAAGTGGAAGGGTATTGTTGTAATCTTGAATATGGCACAACAGGAATACAGCAATATTCTTATGTTGACCAGTACACATGTGATGCACGTGTAAACTTCTCCTGTGCAGGAGATTGTAATCCATAAATCAATCAATTCTTCTCTCCCACATTTTTTTGTGGGAGAGAAGAAAAATTATATTAAATTTTTATATAAAGTTATCCACAATGAAAAAAACAATTACATTAACATTTTTTATGCTTTTGTTAGACTTGCAATTTGTTAATTCGCAAACGCAGTTTTGGAGTTCTACCGGTGGTCCTTTCTATGGGCAGGTGTTTACAATTGAAATTGATTCTTCAAATAATGTTTGGGGAGGAACAGATGGAGGAGTATATATGTCTTCAAATTTTGGAACAACGTGGAGAAGTACAGGACTAAAAAATTATTCCGTCTATGCACTTGCAGTACATTCCAATGGCAGCGTTTTTGCTGGAACAGACCGAGGTGTTTTTCGTTCATCAGATAATGGTTCTCATTGGACGTTGCTGAATGGAGGCTTTCCAATGTTAGTTCCTATTCATACGATTGCAATAAGACTAAACGGAGATATTTTCATAGGTTCGCGCGAAGGGAAAAATGCTCGTTCAACAGATAACGGAGATTCGTGGATTGACTTTCATTGGCCCCGGGTTATGGATTCAGCAGTTATTTGTTTTTACCTGGAAATTCCACAATTTATTGCGGTGCCAAACATGGGGCAGTTCAATTAACGACAGATAATGGAGTTTCGTGGCTTCCCGGAAGTGGAATCGGAAGTTACTGGCACTGGTTAACAAGTTTTGTAAATAAAGGTTCTTACATCTTTGCTTCTGCTGATGGGGGAGGTGAAAATGCTATCGGACGTACTCCAATACTCTATATTGAGTGGCACTTAAAAACCAATGGCATAACCAAGAAAGATATACGCCGTCTCGTATCAGGTACCGGTTCATCTTTATTGGCTGGCTCTTTTGGCGGTGGAGTGTATCGTACAACAAATGATGGAGAGCTATGGACTAATTCTTCCAATGGGTTGGATAATTTGTTTATTCATTCTCTTGTTACACGTAGCAATATGATGTATGCAAGTACTGTTAATGGTGTTTATCGTTCTTCTACAAATGGCGATTTGTGGTCGTTCGCAAGTAATGGTATAATAGCAACTCATATTTCTTCTTTTGCAATCAGCCCTACTACAGTGTTTGCTGCATCGTGGGGCAATGGTGTGTATCGTTCGCAAAATAATGGTGAGAACTGGTTCTCTATAAATACCGGATTACCAACGGCATATATTCCGCTACTTGATTTAGTTTCTTCCAATCAGTTATACACCGCGATTGATAGTTCATATTTATTTCGTTCCACAAATAGTGGAGATTCGTGGTCGCAAGTTTTTCGATTTGAATTTCCGGGAATTAATATTGAAGCAATTGCACATTTTTCAGATGGTACGTTGTTTGTTGGTACGACTAATTGGGGAATGTTCCGCTCCTCAGATTTTGGTTCAAACTGGGAAGAGATAAATACTGGTTTGAGCGATATGAATGTCCGTTGTATTTTTATAACATCTGATAATAAATTGTTCATTGGTACACGCAATGGCGGAGTATTTCGCAGTACAAATATGGGAAACGACTGGTTGCCAAAAAATAATGGTCTCACAAACGAGAGTATTACTGCGCTTACAGGCGATAATACAGGAATGTTATTTACCGGAACCAGCGATGGTGTATTTCGGTCTGTCAATTACGGTGAAAATTGGCAGCTAATAAACAATGGATTGCCATCTGATTCGATTATTGCACTTTATCGCAAATCTACTTCGGAACTATATCTCGCAACAGATACATCAGGAGTATATTTTTCTTCAAATAGCGGAGCATTGTGGCAGGCGTTGTCAGAGGGATTAAGTAATTATCGAGTGCGGACATTCGGCACAAAAGGAAATATTTTTTTTGCAGGTACAAAAGGAGGAGGAGTATTTCGCTCAGCAAGTATTCCCACTGCATTTCATTTACTGTTACCGGAAAACAATAGTTCTAAAATATTTTATAATGCAAATGATACAATACAGTTTACATGGGAATCTTCTACTGACCCGCAAGGGATGCCTATACGGTACAGCGTCATTTTCTCAGATTCAACAGGAAATATCTTTGCTGAAACACTCGCAAGTAATCAAAATGGGATTGTTCCTACTTTAACGCTTGATGGTGCAACTGCGGGGAATAGATTATTTTTACTTGATAATGATTCAGTGAAAATAATCTGGAGAGTTATTGCAAACAATGGTGCAAATCACGTAATCAGCATCGAAGAAAGAACAATTCAGTTAAGGATAGAAAATTCGTTACCGCAGCCATTTACACTTATCGCTCCTGTAAACAACTCTAATGAAATTATTGATGATTCTGCATCAGCATCGCCTATTGTTATGCGGTGGCATACATCAATTGATAATAATGTTCAGGATACAGTATCCTATTCTATTTTGTTTTGTGAAAACAAAAAGTTCATTGATTCAACAACGTACTCGCCAAATATCAATGGAAGTAGTTTTATTACAGTGAAAGATACTTTTATGAATATCAGTCGCCAGAAACTCTATCAAAAATATTTTAGTACACAAACAAGAGATTCAGTGCAGGTATTTTGGATTGTGCGAGCCCGCGATTTGTTAGGCGCTGTTCATGAAATTGGGAGTGCGGATACATTTCAACTTACATTAAAAAAACGTCCGGCATCAGTAATTTTAATCGAAACTCTGCTTCCCAAAGAATATTCTTTGTTGCAGAATTATCCCAATCCTTTTAATCCGCGAACCACAATACAGTTTGAAATTCCTTTTTATATAGAAGAAGACGGAGTACAAACATCTTTAAAAGTATATGATATTTTTGGGAAAGAAGTAGCGGTCGTAGTCAATAACAAACAACTTAAAAGTGGAAGATATAATGTAGAATGGAAAGCAGAAGCAGTCGCAGGCGGTATTTATTTTTACCGGTTAACAGTTGGTAAATTTACTGCAACGCGGAAAATGCTGTTGCTGAAATAGGAAGTTAATTCAGGAAAAAAGTTTACCGACTTAACACTTTCTCATAAAACGCTTCATACTTCGGGACAATCATTTTATAATCGAAATAATTTTGCGCACGTTTTAGAGCATTTTTCCCAAATTGCTTTCTGCGCTCTTCATTGGTGAGGAGCAGAACAACATTATTCGCCATCTTTTCAATTGTACCAACGTTGCTTGTAAAACCGGTTTCGCCTGCAACAACAAGTTCAGGAACACCGCCTACATTTGTAGAAACCACCGGAACTTCACATGCCATTGCTTCCAATACAGAAAGTCCAAAACTCTCTGTTTCGCTCGGTAGTAAAAATACATCCGAAATGGAAAGGAGAGAAGTCAGTTCCGACTGTTTACCGAGAAAAAAAACATCATCGCATAAATGCAATTCGCGGCAAAGATTTTCAATTGGTGAACGTTCGGGTCCATCGCCAACGAGTAATAATTTCGTGGGAATTTTCTTTTTTACTTCGCGTAAAATATGAATTGTATCTGCAACGCGCTTCACCGGTCTGAAATTGGAAATGTGAATAAGTATTTTTTCTCCATTGGGCGCGAAGTTTTTTCTGAAATCCGGCAAATCTTTTTTCTGAAATTTTTCCAAATCCACAAAATTATACAGCACTTCAATGTCTTTTAGTATATCGTAATTGGAAATTGTCTCTTGTTTTAAAAAATTAGAAACTGCTGTAACACCATCGCTTTCTTCAATGGTATATTTCATTATGGGAAGAAATGCGGGCTCCAGTCCGACGAGCGTAATATCTGTGCCGTGCAATGTGGTAACGGTTTTAACAGAGTTTTTTAAAATCTGCTTTGCCATCAGCGCACTCATCGCGTGGGGAATTGCATAATGTGCGTGCACAATATCGAGTTTTTCAAATTGTGCAACTTCCACAATTTTACTCGTCAAAGCAGGTGTATAGAGCGGAAACTCGAACAATGGATAGCGGCTGATTTCCACTTCGTGATAAAAAATATTATTGACATACGTTTCGAGGCGTGCAGGCATTGCGTACGTGATAAAGTGCACTCGATGTCCATGCAGCGCCAAAGCGATACCAAGTTCGGAGGCGATAACGCCACTGCCTCCGTAAGTGGGGTAACAAATCATTCCAATATTCATAAGCGGGCGAAAAATAGAAAATATTCGGAACACGTTCAAGTTTTTGGGGAAAGAAAAAAAACATATATTTGACGCGAAAAAAATTGCAAGCAAAAAAATTATGGCAAAAAAAAAATCAGATAAAAGTGATAAAGCGAATGTCGAACGGGAATACTCTCCCGAAGTAAAGAAAAGAGCAAGAGTTGTTGGCGTGGTTATTACGAGTTGCCCTGAATGTAATAATCCGGTAAATTTCGACAGAAAGAATCAGAAAATTTGCCCTTACTGCGAAGCAGAAGTACAAATTGATTTAGATAAAATAGAAGTAATGGTGCGAACTGTTACAGAAATTAAAATTCCCAAGGGCGGTAAAAAAGAAGAATAATTTTTTAATCCCGAATATATTTCGGGATTTATTTTGGATGTAAATCGGACTAAATAAGTCGTAGTTAAAGAATGTTGCAGATTTCTAAAAAAGTTGAGTACGGATTAATTGCAATTCGCCACATGGCATTGCAAAAAAATTCCTGTTGCACAACATCGAAGGAAATTTCGGAGAGGTATAACATATCGTACAATCTTCTCGCGAAAGTTATGCAATCACTCGCACGAAATAATTTAATAGTACCGCGCCAAGGCGTAAACGGCGGATACATTCTTACCAAAAATGCGCACGACATAAAAATTGCTGATATTATCAATGCCATCGAACAAGTGCCGCAGATTGCGTTAATGCAGTGCGAAACGATAACCGAAGATAATTGTGCGATAAGTTCTCTTTGTACAATAAAAAATCCACTTCTGAAAATACAGAATACCATCAACGAAGCATTTCAGCGAATGACATTGCAGGAGATTTTGTACTAATGAATTTCCCGATTTATCTGGATAATCACGCAACGACAAAAGTTGACCCGAGAGTGTTAGAAACAATGCTGCCTTATTTTTCAGAAAATTTTGGCAATGCAGCAAGCAGACAACATCGTTTCGGATGGATTGCAGAAGAAGCAGTTGAATATGCACGAAAAACAATTGCAAAATTTTTCAATGCGGAATCGTCAGAAATAATTTTTACGAGCGGCGCAACAGAATCGAATAATATTGCGATTCAGGGAATTGCAGAAAGTTACAGGCAAAAAGGTAATCACATCATAACGTGCGTAACAGAACATCATTCCGTACTTGACGTTTGCAAACATTTGGAAAAGGAGGGATATGAAGTTACTTTGCTGTCGGTTGATAAATGCGGCAATATAGATGGAGAAGCGCTGAAAAATTCTATCAAAGAAAAAACAATTCTTGTTTCGCTGATGTCCGCAAATAATGAAATTGGCACGATGCATCCAATAGAGGAGATTGGTGCATTATGCAGTGAACGAAATATTTTATTTCATACGGATGCAACGCAATCTGTCGGGAAAACAAGCATAGATGTTAAAAAATTGCATATTGATTTGCTTTCATTTTCTGCACACAAAATATATGGACCGAAAGGGGTTGGCGGATTATTTATTCGCAAAAAAAATCCACGAACCAATCTTCATCCGTTGCATTTTGGCGGCGGACAGGAAAAAGGAATTCGCTCGGGAACACTGAACGTGCCCGGAATTGTCGGAATGGGAAAAGCAATTGAAATTTGTGCCGGCGAAATGAACGAAGAGACACAACGTATTTTTTCATTGAGAAATTTACTGCAGGCAAAAATTTTTGATACAATTTCCGATGTGTGGCTCAATGGAGATTCTGCAAACAGAATTCCGAATAATTTCAACATTGGTTTCGACGGAATAGATGCGCAGGCATTGATGATGGGAATGAAAGAAATTGCTGTTTCATCCGGCTCGGCATGTTCTACATCTCAGGCAATGCCTTCGCATGTTTTGAAATCGCTCGGATTGGCAAGTAATGAAGCACATTCCTGCATTCGCTTTGGCGTTGGCAGATTCAATACGGAAGAAGAAATTGAATACGTAGCAGTGAAAGTAAAAGAAGTAGTTGAGCAATTGAGAAAAAATTTATCCAAATATTCTGCACAGAAATTTATAAAAGCAGAAACAGTTTAGTTTTATAAAAATAAATGTAAAGAAAATGACAGAACAAGCAACACAACTTATAGCAAATAACATAAAAGAATACTTGCAATTCTTGAAAACAAAATTCAAATTGTATCATCTCTCGAATGTATTTTTTAGAGATATGCATTACGGGACAATGGAATTTTTGAAAAGCAATCGCATCAAATTATATTACCTTGATGCAGAAATTGTTACAAAAAATATTATTGCAAAGATGATGCAACAGGGATTATTACACGAGCAACCATCCGCCGCATACACGCTTAATTATCCTGAATTTGCACTACCGAAGAAAGAAGTTGCACCGCCAGCGCCAAAACCAGCACCCGCAGCGCCTCCAGTTGCAACTCCTGTACAAGCGAGTTAAATTTTTAAAAACAATAATGATATCAATGACAAAACTACTCGAAATAAAAAATCTCCACGTAGAAACGGAAGATAAAAAAATACTGAAAGGATTAACTCTCTCTTTAAACAAAGGAGAGACTCACGCAATTATGGGACCAAATGGTTCCGGCAAAAGTACACTTGCTAACACATTAATGGGGCATCCGGAATATAAAATCACTGATGGTGAAATATGGTTCAAAGGAGAAAACATTGTCGAATTGCAACCTGATGAGCGCGCCGCACTTGGAATCTTTTTAGCATTCCAGTATCCGCTTGAAATTCCCGGCGTTACATTATTTAATTTTTTGCGTTCCGCAATAAATTCTATCGAAAAGAAAAAAACCGGAGTTGACCCGGAAAAAGACAAACGTCAGTCTGCAAAAACAGTAATGCAATTCAGTAAACGCCTTGCAGAGAAAATGAAAGAGCTCAGCATAGATGAATCGTTTCAGAAACGCTATGTGAATGAGGGATTTTCCGGCGGTGAAAAAAAACGCGCGGAAATTTTGCAAATGGCAATGCTGGAACCATCGCTTGCAGTTCTCGACGAAACAGATTCCGGACTCGATATTGATGCGCTCAAAATAGTATCCGATGGTGTCAATCGGCTTGCATCGCCTGAACGAAGTACGCTTGTCATCACGCATTATCAACGATTGTTGAATTATATAAAACCTGATTACGTTCACATTTTGTGGAATGGAAAAATTATTCTTACCGGCGGACCAAAACTTGCATTGGATTTGGAAGCAAACGGCTATGATTGGGTGAAGGAACAATATGCAGAGCGGATTGCTGCATAATTTTTAATTCACTATTGAGAAAGTAAAATAATTTTATGGCTACAGAACAAGTACACGACCTCGTTACGAGCGATTACAAATACGGTTTCGTTACCGATATTGAGATGGAAACCATTCCGAAAGGAATTAACGAAGATATTGTCCGGTTAATTTCTTCAAAAAAAAACGAACCGGAATGGCTTTTAGAGTGGAGATTAAAAGCATATCACTATTGGCTGACAATGAAAGAGCCGACATGGGCAATGGTAGAATATCCGGAAATACAATATCAGAATTACTATTATTACGCCGCACCAAAGAAGAAACCGCAACTCAACTCTCTTGATGAAGTTGACCCGGAAATAATAAAGACGTACGAAAAACTTGGCATTCCGCTTGATGAACAAAAAATGCTGAGCGGCGTCGCAGTGGATGCAGTGTTTGATTCTGTTTCTGTTGCAACAACATTCGCAGAAGAACTTGCGAAACACGGCATTATTTTTTGTTCAATTTCGGATGCGGTAAAAAATCATTCTGAGCTCATTAAAAAATATCTCGGCTCTGTTGTGCCGCACACGGATAATTTTTTTGCCGCACTTAACGCCGCAGTGTTTTCTGATGGGACGTTTTGCTACATTCCCAAAGGCGTGCATTGTCCGATGGAACTTTCTACGTATTTCAGAATCAATGCTGAAAACACAGGACAATTTGAGCGCACGTTGATAATCGCTGATGATGATAGTTATGTTTCGTATCTCGAAGGATGTTCTGCCCCGAAACGTTCAGAGAGTCAGTTGCATGCTGCAGTTGTAGAATTAGTTGCGCACGAAAATGCGACGATAAAATATTCCACAATTCAAAACTGGTACACCGGCGATAAAGATGGCAAAGGTGGTATTTATAATTTTGTAACAAAGCGCGGCATTTGTGCAGGAAAAAATTCCAAAATTTCTTGGAATCAAGTTGAAACCGGTGCATCTATTACGTGGAAATATCCATCCTGCATTTTGAAAGGTGATAATTCCATTGGAGAATTTTATTCCGTTGCAGTAACAACAAATCGTCAGCAAGCAGATACGGGAACAAAGATGATACATCTCGGAAAAAATACTCGCAGCACAATTGTTTCAAAGGGAATATCGGGTGCATACGGAAAAAATACATATCGCGGATTAGTGCGCGTTTCTGCCAATGCCACAAATGCGAGAAATTACACACAGTGCGATTCTCTTTTGATTGGTGATAAATGCAGCGCAAATACTTTTCCTGTCCTTGAGATTGATAATCCGACAACAATTACCGAACATGAAGCAACGACGTCAAAAATCGGTGAGGATAAAATTTTTTATTTGACATCGCGCGGTATAACAAAAGAAAATGCAATCTCGATGATTGTCAATGGATTTGCAAAACAAGTATTCAACAATCTTCCGATGGAATTTGCTGTGGAAGCAGAACGATTGATGGAAATTAGTTTAGAAGGAAGCGTAGGATAGTTGAAAATGAATAATGAAGAATTAATGATGACAGAAGTACAAAGTACAACGTTAGAAAATGAGCCATCATGGTTGCGTTCAAAACGAATGAGAGCAGGAATTATTTTTGATGAAATGAGGAGTGAAAAAAAAGAGCGCATCATTTTTCCGGAAATACATCCAGACAAATATATAAATCCGGCAACAATTGAATCTTCGGAGGAGCATTTTCCATTACACGAAGAAGAACGTTCGGGAGTAGTTGTTTCTTTTAATAAGGAAATTCAGAAAAATATTTGCAGTGATGAACTGAAATCGCGCGGAGTAATCATAGCAGATTTTACAACAGCTGTTAAAAATCATTCAGCATTGCTTGAAAAATATTTTATGAATGAATGTGCGCAAATCAATGACGGAAAATTTGTTGCTCAACACTCTGCGCTTGCTGACAGCGGTTTGTTTGTGTATGTTCCGAAAAATGTAAACGTGGAATTACCGTTTCATTCCTATTATTTTTTGAATCAGGTTTCTGTCGCAATGTTTCCGCATTTGATTATTGTTGTTGAAGAAGGAAGTTCGCTGACGTTGCTTGAAAGTTTCTGGTCTCCCGAAACTGCAAGTGGAAAAGAAAGCGTTGTTTCGGGCGTAACGGAATTATTTATCGGTGAAGGCGCGCGATTGAATTATGTTTCGCTGCAGGAATTCGGAGAGAATGTTTTGTATAGAAATTTCAAGCGCGCAATGATGAAAAAAGATTCTGCATTGACGTGGATAGAAGTAGTGTTGGGCGGGAAGAAAAGCCATTACGACGCGCAAGTCTATCTCGAAGAATCAGGCGCGAATGCAGAAATAGTCGGAGTGTATTTTGCAGAGAATGAGCAGAAATTTTGTTTTGATACATTGCAGAAACATATCGCTCCGCATTGCAACAGTAATTTACATTTCAAAGGTGTACTGACGGATAATGCGCAGACTTCGTTTGAAGGATTGATTCGCGTACACAAAGGCGCGCAGAAAACAGATGCATATCAAAAAAATCAAAATATATTATTGAGTAATGGCGCACGTGCAGATTCTCTCCCGGAATTGGAAATAGAAGCGGATGATGTGCGCTGTACACACGGGGCGACAGTTGGACCGATTCGGCAGGAAGATTTATTTTATCTGATGTCGCGCGGACTTTCACGCAAAGAAGCAACACGATTGCTTACGTTGGGATTTTTCAGTGAAGTCGTAGATAAAATTTCTGTGGAAGATGTGCGCAATGAAGTGATGAATTTTATTGAGAAGCGATTGGAACACGTTGAGTAAATTTATGTTCGATACAGAAGAAATAAAAAAAGATTTTCCCATACTTCAGCTAAAAGTAAATGGCGGAAAGAGATTAGTGTATCTCGATAGCGCGGCAACTTCGCAGAAACCGCTCAGCGTTTTGAAAGCGATGGATGATTATTATCGTTTGTACAATGCAAATGTTCATCGCGGTGTATATTCCATTGGGCACGAAGCGACAGAAGCATACGAGAAAGCAAGAGCGGCAGTTGCAAAATTTATCAATGCGCCAATTTCTGAAAATATTATTTTTACACGTAATGCTTCTGAGGCGATCAATCTTGTTGCAAGCAGTTGGGGGAGAGCGAATTTAAAAGCAGGCGATGAAATTCTTCTTACGCCAATGGAACATCATTCCAATTTAATTCCATGGCAACTCATCGCACAACAAACGGGAGCGAAATTAAAATTTATTCCGCTTTTGCATCCGGGAGTTTTGGATATTGAACAACTGCCGAACTTATTATCGGGTAAAACAAAATTTGTTTCACTCGTGCATATTTCTAATACACTTGGCACGATTAATCCCATTGAGCAAATAATTGGGTATGCACATTCAATCGGTGCGAAAATTCTCATTGATGCCTCGCAAAGTGTTCCGCACATGCCGATGGATGTACAAAAACTTGATTGTGATTTTCTTGTTTTTTCAGGACACAAAATGTGTGCGCCAACAGGCATCGGATGTTTGTACGGAAAATCAGAACTTCTCGACGCAATGCCTCCGTATATGGGTGGCGGCGAAATGATTTCTGAAGTACATCTTGAGTACTCAACGTATCGCGATTTTCCCTGGAAATTTGAAGCAGGAACGCCCAATATTTCAGGCGCAATCGGATTGATGGCGGCAATAGAATATCTCACGGAACTTGGAATGGATAATGTGAAACAGCACGAAGCAGAACTTGTTCAATACGCAAGTGAGCAAATGCAATCCGTTGATAAAATTACAGTGTACGGACCAGAAAAAAATCGCGGCGGAGTTATTTCATTTAATATTGCAAATATTCACGCACACGATGTAGCTACGATTTTAGATACCGAAGGCGTGTGTGTGCGCGCAGGACATAATTGCACGCAGCCATTAGTGCGATGGCTTGATGTTCCAGCAGTTGCGCGGGCAAGTTTTTATGTGTACAATACAAAGGATGAAATTGATATTTTTATAAACGCATTGCACAAAGTACAGGAGGTCTTTTCCTTTGCAATTAAATGAACTTTATCAAACTATAATTCTTGAACATTACAAAGACCCGCATAATTTCGGAGCAATTCCCGACGCAGATATAGAAGTGCGCGGGTACAACGAATCCTGCGGAGATGATGTTCGTCTTTCCGTAAAATTAACTTCAGATAAAAGAATAGAAGATGTGCGTTTTCAGGGAAAAGGATGCGCAATTAGTCAATCGTCTTCTTCGATGATGACGGATTCATTGAAAGGAAAAACCATAGAAGAAGCAATTGAATTTGTTGATTCTTTCAAATCAATGATGAAAGGGGAGAAAAAATTTCCCAGCGAGGGTGATTTTGAAGAAATTTCTGTTTTGCAAGGCGTATTGGAATTTCCTGTACGGGTGAAATGCGCAACACTTGGCTGGAATACACTGCGCAAAGGATTAGAACAATGGATACAAAAATCAAAGGAAGATTCTCAAACAATTACGAGAGAAGAGGAATAAAATTATTGGAAATTAAACTGGAATCTGTACAAAAAGATAATATAACTAAGGAATGGGGAAAAGTTTATGATACAAGTGAACTATTTTATAACTATCAATACCCAAGCAACCTTGAACGATTAAAACATCAGGATTTTAATAAATTATTATTATTACTTCTCACAAATAAAAAGAATGCAAGTGCATTAGAGATGGGATGCGGCAGAGGGATTGATAGTTTATTTTTAGCATATAAAGGATATTCTTTAACCGCGTTAGATTATTATGAATTACCGTTACTTAAGTTAGAAAGAGCTAAATCATATTATGAAGATAAATTCTCTTGTAAACTTAATATCCAATTTGTAAAAAATGATTTTTTCAGAACTGAATTGCCACAAAATTCATTTGATTTAGTTTTTAATAGTGGAGTAATCGAACATTATATAAATAGTAGTGAGCGAATTGAATTGATAAAACAAATGATGAGAATAACGAAGGATGGAGGAAATATTGTAATTGCATTCCCTAATAGATTTCATCCATTTGTAAGTATTTGGGATTTTATAAGGAAAAAATTTTCTAATTTTGAGAGTTATGAACTTCAGGAATATTTCATTTCATCCAACCAGATTAAAGAAGAGATGGAAAAAGCCGGAATGAGAAATGTTCAAATAAAGGGTATTGATGTATATAATTCAATTTCCCATTACCCGAATTGGTTTCTTTTACGATTAATATCGTATATTTTGCGCGTTATTTTACCCAATCCATCTTCTTGGTTTGGATTAAAATTTGGAGTTAGAACAGTTTGTTTTGGACAAAAATAATAATATATAGCTATGGATCCTCAAAATACTAAATTTGTATCGCCGATTTATAATAACGTTGACCCTTATTATAGCTCAATTCAAGAAGCAATAAATAATTCTTTAGATGGATTTGTAATTTTTATTTATCCTGGAATTTATAACGAGGTCATTTCTACTTCTAAACGACTACAATTAGTGGGAATTAATAAAAACAAATGTATAATTTCTTACAATACTTCTCACAACCAAGATGTATTCACAATTTTCGATAAAGGTGAAGGAGTCGTTTCAATTTCTAATTTAACGATTGAGCAAAATAATATAGATGGAGGCGAAGCACTTGATATTGGAGGTCCATCAGGAGACTATGATGGTGATGTGTATATTGATAATGTGATATTAAAAAGTGCAAATGAGGAAGCTCTTCAAATCAAAAATGCCAAAAATGTTTACATAAATAATTCAAACCTGATTGGTTCGAGTGCTGGATTGTATTTATCAAACAATGTGGAAGATGCTGTTTATTCAGTTATTGTAAAAAATTCGTTTTTGCAAGGTACTCGTTTTGTCGGAGTATCCGCCGCTGGTGGTCAGATTTTGCAATGTCAAAATTGTAATATAATAGGTGGTCATGATGAAACTTTCGACGCAAATCAGGCTATATACATTGGACAAATTAAATCTACTCCAATTTTGAATGGTTGCTCAATTATTGGAGGTACAAATAATGCCGCAATAAAAGTTATGACAGATATTGGAATTCAAGTTATTAATTCAAAATTATTAAAAAGTGGAAATGCCACTTATACTATAGTCCCTCCTGGAGGTGCTCCTCCCAACGGTTTTAATGTTAATATTTCACTTTGTGCTATGAATGCTGACATACATCCAGATGTCAGAAATAATATTGCAAATCCAACAAATGTTGTGAATTCTCGAATAATTTAATTAAAATTACATGGATAACACATTAACTATTCAAGAAATACAAACACCTCCAGCCGTGTCGCAGGAAGAAATAATTCTTACTGAAAAAGCGGCAAAACAAGTGGTCAAAATCAAAACGGAAAACAGTATTCCTGACGACCACGCATTGCGCGTTGGTGTAAAGGGCGGAGGATGTTCGGGATTTTCATACGTTATTGCTTTCGACGAAGCACAGAAAGAACGTGATATTATTTTAGAGCAACATGGCATAAAAATTTATGTTGACCCGAAAAGCATGTTTTATCTCGGTGGTACCGTTCTTGATTTTTCCGACGGATTAAACGGGAAAGGATTTGTATTTAATAACCCAAAAGCCGCAAAAACCTGTGGTTGCGGAAATTCTTTTAGCGCATAAATTATGTTCTGGCGCAAAGATAAAAAAGAAGAAGAACAGGATATTCTAATTGAGGAAATTCCTCAGGAAGAAATAAAACCGATTAATACTTTTAACGGAGAATTACGACTTGTTGAAGAACAACTTGTGTGGGATGCACTTCGTGAATGTTATGACCCGGAAATTCCCGTCAATATTGTTGACCTTGGATTGGTGTACGAAGTGAAAATTCAGGATAACTATCTTTATGTAAAAATGACACTCACGGCACCGGGATGCGGAATGGGACCAATGATTGCCGCAGATGCACGAAGAAGAGTGATGCAGGTTCCAGGTGTACAGGATGCAAAAATTGATATTGTTTTCACTCCTACATGGAATCCCGGAATGATGACGGAACAAGCGAAATTAATTCTCAATATGTAGTACTCATTACAAAAATTTTTATTCACAATTACAATTTTTAATATGCCTTTTACTTTACCCAATTTAACCTACGCACACAACGCATTAGAACCATATATTGATTCTATGACAATGGAAATTCATCATGGGAAACATCATGCTGCGTACGTAAATAATTTAAACAATGCAATAAAAGAAACTGAATGGGACTCAAAAACCATTGAAGAAATTCTTACAAATGTTTCTAAACTTTCACCTGCTGTGAGAAATAATGGCGGCGGTCATTTTAATCACTCTTTGTTCTGGAATTTAGTGAAACAAAACGGTGATGGAACTCCATCGGGTGAACTTGGAGATGCAATTATTCGTGATTTTGGTTCTTTCGATAAATTCAAAGAACAATTTGCAAATGCTGGTGTAACGAGATTTGGTTCGGGTTGGGCATGGCTTGTTGCACAACACGGAAAATTAACTATTTGCTCAACACCAAATCAAGATAATCCATTAATGGATATTGCTGAAGTGAAAGGCGTTCCAATACTCGCTTTGGATGTGTGGGAGCATGCTTATTATTTGAAATATCAAAATCGCCGTCCTGATTATATTGCTGCATTTTGGAATGTTGTTAATTGGGAAGAAGCGGGAAAAAGATTTAATCATGCACGCTGATTTTACGTGTGAAAAAAACTTCTCAAACAAAAAAAGTAAAAAAATATTCAAAGCGCGTTCCGCTCGCACAAAAGCCTCCGAAAATTGAAGTACCGAAAACTTCATATAACAGAAGGAAAATGCGGAAAGAAACAAAAGATATTCTTCAACAAACAACCTTAACAAACAATGAATAAAAAACAACTCAATGCGAAGTATAAGCATCGTAAGAAGGCGCAAAAAGCGAAAGTAAAGCGTCAGGCGATGAAGCAACTTGCAACGGCGAAAAGCAAATAAATAAGGAAACCAAGTTACTCCGCGACTTGGTTTCTTTATTTCCGAACAAATAATAAACTAATGAGATTTTACTATGACCCGAAATTTACCGATTTATACTATTGGAAATAAAGTATTTGATTTTACAGAGCGAACATTTATAATGGGGATATTAAATGTTACGCCTGATTCTTTTTCTGATGGTGGAAAATACACAGATATAGATACAGCAATCAGCCATGCGTTACAAATGGTGGAAGATGGCGCTGATATAATAGATGTCGGAGGCGAATCCACTCGTCCCGGCGCAACGCCTGTTTCCGTAGATGAAGAAATACACAGAACAATTCCCGTTATTGAAGAACTTGCAGCAAAAATTGCCGTACCGATTTCCATTGATACGTACAAAGCCGCTGTTGCAGATGCGGCATTAAAAGCTGGAGCGAAAATTGTGAATGATGTCAGCGGTCTTTCGCAAGATGAAAAAATGCTATCAGTCGTTTCCCGCGCAAAGGCAACTTTTGTTGGAATGCATATACAGGGAACACCAAAAAATATGCAGGATAAGCCGCAATACAATAACATTCTCGAAGATGTAAATTCTTTTTTCAATAAAATTATTAAACGCGCGTTGAGTAATAATATTCAGCAAATAATTATTGACCCGGGTATTGGGTTTGGAAAACGATTAGAGCATAATCTTCAACTACTCAAATATTTACATAAATATATTCCTCTCAACTATCCTATTCTTCTCGGACCTTCAAGAAAATCATTCATCGGACAAATACTTGGCGGGGCTTCACCTGAAGAACGTATTGAAGGAACCGCTGCAACAGTTGCTTTATCAATAGAAAGCGGTGCAAATATAATCCGTGTGCACGATGTGAAACAAATGAAGCGTGTTGTGCAGGTCGCGGATGCAATTTTACATACACAAAAACCTTTTTATATGCCTACATCAACAGCGCCAGTTCCACCGCCACGAAATCCCAACCATCCGTTTTCATTGACAGGACCATTCGTTAAGGAGCGAGAAGCAATGATTACACTGTTGCGCAGTAGGGGAATAAAAAATGAAACGTTGCTTGCAATAATGGGAAAAGTATATCGTCATCTTTTTCTTGAAGAGCCATTTTATCCCAGAGCATACGAAGATTCTGCATTACCTCTTGCAAAAAATCAAACAATCTCACAGCCATATACCGTTGCATTAATGACGGAAATGCTTCGCATAAAAAAAGGCGATAAAGTTCTTGAAATAGGAACAGGGTCCGGCTATCAAGCCGCAATTTTATCGGAATTAGGTGCGCGCGTTTTTACCATAGAACGTCATGTTGAACTGCTGAACAGAGCAAGACAAGCATTGACAAAATTTGGCTACAATATTGCGTCAAAATGCGGAGATGGGTCAGTTGGATGGTCGGAATTTGCTCCGTATGAATCAATCATTGTTACCGCCGCCGCAAAGGAAGTTCCTGAAAGTTTATTGAAGCAAATAGTACTCGGAGGAAATCTTGTAATACCAATCGGAACTGCAGAAGAACAGGATTTGCACATAATTACAAAACTTGCAGGAAAAACTGTAACAAAAATAATTCCCGGTTTTAAATTTGTCCCGCTCGTTGGAAAATACGGCTGGAATGAATAGTTGAGCAACAACAAAATACTTTGCATAGTCGGTCCAACGGGTTCGGGAAAAACTTATCTCAGTCAGTTAATCGCTGAAAAAATTTCAGTAGAAATACTCTCTGCTGATTCAAGGCAAATATATAAGTATCTCGATATAGGAACTGCAAAACCTTCAACGCATTTCCTCAAAAATATCCAGCATTATTTTATAAATGAACTTGAACCAACAGAATCTTTTAATGCGGGAGATTTTGCAATTCATTCAAAAAAAAGAATTGAAGAAATTTTTTTACGTAATAAAACTCCATTAATTGTCGGCGGAACCGGTTTGTATATTCGTTCATTACTTGATGGAATTTTTAACGGACCTCCCGCAGATAATGAATTGCGCAATGAATTACTAAAAAAATATTCAGAAGATGGAGGAGAATCTCTTTTAAAGGAATTGAATGAAGTTGATAGTGATTCTGCAAAAAAAATGCTTCCTTCAAATAAGTTAAGAATTATCCGCGCTCTTGAAGTTTTTAAAATAACCGGTAAACCAATTTCTCAACTTCAAAAAGAACAGACCAAGCCGATTGAATACGAAGTCCAACAAGTAGCATTATTGTGGGATAGAAAAAAACTATACAGCAATATCAATGAAAGGACGGATGAAATGTTCAGTAATGGATTTATTGAAGAAGTTATCTCATTGAAAAATAAAGGTTTCAACGCAATACTTCAATCATTGCAAACTGTTGGATATAAAGAAATTTTTGCTTATTTGCGTGAGGAAATCACGCTTAAAAGAGCGGTAGAACTTACAAAGCAAAATTCACGACGATTTGCAAAGCGACAGATGACGTGGTTTCGCGCTGATAGTAGAATTCAATGGTATCCGATTTCAGGCAAGGAAGATTTTCCCAAAATTGCGGAACAAATTATCAGAAATTTCCGTTAGAACAATCGGAAAAAGTGGCATTCCAATTTTAAAATAGTATATTTAGCCACATTATTTTAACAAATTCCATTAACTAATTAGTATTACTTATGAATAAAATTATTTCGCTGTTCGTGCTTTTGTTTTTTGTTGCAGTTACTTTAAATGCAAAGGACACAAAAGAAGTTAAAAAAGAAAAAAATGCTTCTTGCTGTATGAAAGATGGCAAAGCAATGAAAACATCTGATGCAAAAAGTGAAGCATGCGATACAAAATCAGATGAATGTAAAGATGAAGCCAAAAATACCAAGAAAGGTGACAGTTGCGATAAAGACGCAAAGGGTCATAAAATGAATCACGAAAAAAAATCAGAAAAGAAAGAAAGTTCTGATAAGAATAATAAGTCTGAAAAAAAATAAACAAAATTTTCTTAAGTTTTTCTTATGGAAAATATAAGTAACGTTTGTTCACAATGTGGGACATCTCTTCGCAGTGATGTGAAATTTTGTCCCACTTGTGGTTTCAAAACAGAAGCAAACTCCCCTTCCGAAATTCAGCTTCCGTCTTCTTCAAAGAAAAATAGCCGCCCGTTATCTACGCAAGCGAAAATTATTTATACGAGCATCGTAACACTTTTACTGATTGCGATGGTATTTGTATTCTTTCGGTACTTGCCCGGCGGTGAAAATCCTATCATAAGAAGTCAGCCCGAAGTTTCACTTCCCTCGCCGTATGAAGGACAAAAACTTGAGCCGTTTCATTTCAGTGAAATTGATATTTCTATTCAGAATGGAAAAATCAGTTTTGATTACTATGTTTTGCGGGACAAGAAATTTATAGAATTTATTTATCATAATACTACAACGGATATTCCTGTTGTCGCATACATTTCTCCTGCTGGAAAAATGGTAACGGCTATCGGAATTTGTGAACCGTGCGGAACAACAAAATTTTCTACTGATGAAACTGAAATGGTCTCCGGTTGCGGAACACGATGGTATCTTGATAATCTTGAATTTTCAGGAGGATGCGGAGTTTGTCAGAAATATCCGCCAGACCCAATTGCTTCAACAATTGACGGCAATACGGTAACAATAGATGAATCAATCGTTAAAAACTGGCGCCGTCGCGCTGAATAAATTTAAACCAAATTTTTTATTATGAAATTATTACTCACTCTTTTAATCTCTCTTACCTTTATTATTGGATGCAGTTCCAATAAATCCAATGCTGTTAAATCGGAAGTCATCGCAGTGAATTCTGCCGTGTGCGGAACTTGTGAAAAAACAATTACAGACGCGCTAAAAAAAGTAGATGGCGTTCAGAATGTAGTTATTGATATGGAAAAACTTACTGCAACAGTTTCGTTTGTTTCTGAAAATACAACGCTTGCCGTTTTGGAAAATGCAATCACTTCGGTTGGATATAATGCGAATGATAAGCAACGCAATCCTGAAGCGTATGAGCAATTGGATGGGTGCTGCAAAAAGTAAATAGTTCTTTTTACTGAACATTACCCGTTTAGAGAAATTTAAACGGGTATTTTTATTCTTAATGGTAAACCGCATCTGGACTTTTTCAAATCTTTTAAGTATAAGCAGAGTTGCATTGCTTCCGGCAATACTCTATTTTTTATTGCTTACTACAGATACGGGAAAGTTTCTTGCATTTGCATTACTTTGTATTGCTGTTGCTACTGATTATTTTGACGGATTTTTTGCGCGTAAATGGCATCAGGTTTCAGAATTTGGCAAAATAATTGACCCCGTTGCAGATAAAATTTGTGTTGGTGCAGTCGGCATTGTATTTGTCATATTAGAAATATTTCCACTCTGGTTTTTACTCATAATTCTGATACGGGATTTGCTCATACTGCTTGCGGGAATGTGGTTAAAAAATGCAAAGCACATGGTATTCCAATCAAATTTAACCGGTAAGTGGACTGTAACAATTATTGCATTAACTTTTTTACTTGCACTCATTCTTCCTCCGCAACATTTCGTTGTGCAAATTCTCATTTATTGCAGCACGGGAATGTTATTCATTTCTTTTGCTCAATACGTACTTCGATTTTATAAAACAATGTTTAAAAGCTTGAATTAGTAAATGGGATTTTTTACAAAAACATTTTCAAAGTTAAAAGAAGGATTATCAAAGACCCGCGATAGTATTGTTAGTCAAATCAAAACTATTATTGCGACCAAAACATCCATTGATGATGAATTTCTGCAGCAATTAGAAGAAATTCTTTTGAGCGCAGATGTTGGCGTTGCAACAAGTGAAAGTATCATCGAGGGACTTCGCATTCGTGCGAAGAAAACCGGTTTCCAAACATCTGATGAAGTTATGACAATGCTTCGCGATGAAATTCAGAATTTATTTCCAGAAAATTCTGCAAACAATAATAAATGGCAACAGACTCCGGTTGTCTATATGATAGTTGGCGTTAATGGCGTTGGAAAGACTACAACTATTGGAAAACTTGCGCACAATTTTACAATCGAAGGCAAAAGCGTACTTATCGCTGCTGCAGATACATTTCGGGCAGCAGCAAATGAGCAACTTACAATTTGGGCGCAGCGGGCAAAAGTAGAAATTATTCAACAGGAGCGAGGCGCAGATCCCGGAGCGGTAGTTTTCGATGCATTGAGTTCTGCAATTGCCAAAAAAATGGATGTGCTTCTCATTGATACTGCGGGACGATTGCACACGAATACAAACTTGATGGAAGAGTTGAAAAAAATTCGCCGTGTACTCCAGAAATTAATTCCTGATGCTCCACACGAAGTATTTCTTGTCGTAGATGCGACGACGGGACAAAATGCAATACAGCAAGCAAAAATATTTACTTCTGCCGTTGATGTTACAGGATTGGTTCTCACAAAACTCGATGGAACAGCAAAGGGCGGAGTTGTGCTTGCAATTCAACAGTCTCTAAAAACACCTGTACAATATATTGGTGTTGGCGAAGGAATTGATGATTTGCAGAAATTTGATTCCAATCAATTTATTAATGCTCTTCTCGGAACAGAAAATTTAGAATGAGACTTTCGTACTATACTACAACACTACAACTGAATCAGCCTTTTGCTATTTCACGAGGAACTCGCACCACGCACGAAACAATTATAGTAGAAATTGAACACGAGGGAATTACAGGTATCGGAGAAGCATCACCGTCCGCTCGTTACGGTGAAACAACCGATTCTACCATTGAATTTTTTTCTACGATAGATTTATCTTCCTTTGAAAAAAATTTCAAAATAGAAAATGTCTTTGCGTATCTCGATAAATTACCTCCCGGTTTCAATGCCGGGAAAGCAGCGCTGGATATAGCACTCAATGACTGGATGGGAAAAAGACTAAACAAACCGTTGTGGAAATTGTGGAAATTTTCTTCGACACCATACCCTTTATCCTCTTTTACAATTGCAGGAGGGACAATAAAAGAAATCGAACAAAAAGTTCGTTCAGCATCAGATTATCCCATTTTAAAAATCAAATTAGGCTTTGACCACGATATTGAAATTATGCAAGCCGTTCGCGAGATGACGGATAAAACGCTTCTCGTAGATGCGAATGAGGGCTGGAAAACAAAAGAAGAAGCATTGGACAAAATTCTTTTCATCCAACGTATGGGAGTGGAACTTGTTGAACAACCATTGCCTGCAAATGATATTGATGGAGTGCGATGGCTAAAACGGTATGTTAAAATTCCTCTCTTTGCAGATGAAAGTTGCGTATCGCTTCAGGATTTAACACGACTCAAGGGAGTATATGACGGCATCAATATTAAATTGATGAAGTGTGGTGGATTGCGCAATGCACTGCAAATGATTTATACGGCAAAAAAAATTCTGGGAATGAAAGTAATGCTCGGTTGTATGATTGAAACATCGGTTGGAATTTCAGCCGCGGCACAACTTTCTTCTCTCGTGCATTATTGCGATTTGGATGGAAGTTTACTCATTGATAATGATCCGTTTGAAGGAATAAGAAATATCTACGGGAAAATTTATGTCAATGATGAGCCCGGTATTGGCGTAAAGAAGACATTACATTAGCACGTGAATTCATCATTTATAAAAATCCTTCCGGACCACATTGTCAATAAAATTGCGGCGGGAGAAGTTGTCAATCGTCCGGCATCAGTAATTAAAGAACTGATGGAAAATTCACTTGATGCGGGTGCGTCAGAGATTACCATTGTTATCAAAGAGGGAGGAAAATCACTCATTCAGATTTTTGATAATGGTTCAGGAATGAGCGAAGGAGATGCAGTAACGGCATTCGCGAGACATTCTACAAGCAAGATTTCTTCCTACGAAGATTTAGAGCAATTACATTCTTTCGGATTTCGCGGTGAGGCACTTGCATCTATTGCAGCAGTTGCACAAGTGGAAATGCGCACACGAACAAATGAAAATGATGTTGGCACTCTGTTAAAAATTGAAGGAGGAAAATTTACTACCCAATCAAAAATTGCTACGGAAGTTGGAACAAAAATATTTGTGCAAAATTTATTTTTTAATACGCCTGCGCGGAAAAATTTTTTGAAATCAAATAACGTTGAATTTCGCCATATCCATTCTTTTCTACAGCAATTTGCAATTTCACATTCTTCTTTGCGATTACAATTTATCAGTGATGATGAAGAAATATTTTCGCTCCCAACACAAAATTTACTTGAGCGACTTGCGTTAGTATTCGGTGAAACTGTTGCGGATAATGTACTTGCTGTCAATGAAGAAAATCCGTTTGTTTCTATTCAGGGATTTATTGGCAAGCCGACATATTTTCGCAAAACACGCGCAGAACAATTTTTCTTTCTCAACAAACGTATTATACAAAACAAAAACCTGATGCATGCAGTCTATCAGGGATACGAACATTTGTTAGAGAAAGGTTCATTTCCTTTTTTTGTTCTGTTCATTACAATAGACCCGAAGCGTGTTGATGTCAATGTTCATCCATCCAAAATGGAAGTGAAATTTGATGACGAACAAAATATGTATCGCAATATTTTTTCTGCGGTAAGAAAAACAATCAGCGATAGCTCAATCGTACCGTCAATTTCTTTGGGTGAGCAGGATATGTTTTCGTTGCAAATATCGAAGACAGAAAATCATTTTAATAAAGAAAATAAATTCTTCACACCAACTTCTTTCCTACAGAATTTTCAACAACCAAAATTTTTACCAAAAGAGAATTTCCCATTTTTAAAAAACGAGAGTTCGGAAAATAACCCATCAGAAGAAAAAAATATTTTTACGGAATTTGTGCCACTCCAGCAATTGCATAATCAGTACATCATTGCAACAACACAAAACGGCATAATTATCATTGACCAACACGCGGCACATGAGCGTGTGTTATACGAAAAATATTTTGCATCATTAGCAGAATTTGCAGCGCCGACACAGCAATTACTCTTTCCACTTACCTTTGATTTACATCCGACAGAAATTTCTCTTGTGCAGGATATTCTTCCGATGTTTGAAAAAATTGGCTTTCAACTAAAAGTCTTCGGAAAAAATACCATCGTTATCGAAGGCGTGCCTGCTGATGTACGTTTGGGGAGAGAAACAACTATCTTTCGTGAAGTGCTTGATGCATACCGCGAAGATGAAAAAATGCATATTGATGCGCGCGAAACACTTATTAAATCATTTGCATGCAAAGCAGCGATAAAAAAAGGCGATACAATGTCTCTGCCGGAAATGCAATCGCTTCTTTCGCTTCTTACACAAACAAAAATTCCTCACGTGTGCCCGCACGGAAGACCGGTAACACTCCAAATTACCCTCACAGAACTTGATAAAAAATTCGGCAGAATCCTGTAGCACGAATTTTTTATAATTCAGCGTTTTTTCCGTAAATTTTGCCCGTCAATTTGATGCTCTCCAATTTCTAAATTGAAGATTTAATTTAATTACATCATCCTTTTTTTGCTCTCTATATGCTTCTCTTTATAAATTTCGCGGGGAGAAAATTCGTATTTCAACGTAAAAGCACAAAAAGTATTTGGCAATGAAACATAAAATTGGATAGTATTTTTTGAATGGAAGTATAGAAATCTATACATAGGGAAAAACTTTTTTTTATGCCAGTATAGAAATCCATACATAGGCAAAAACTTTTTTTTATGCCAGTATAGAAATCCATACACAGGCAAAAACTTTTTTAGATGGCAGTATGGAAATCCATACACAGGCAAAAACTTTTTTAGGTGGCAGTATGGAAATCCATACACAGGCAAAAACATTTTTTTATGCCAGTATGAAAATCCATACATAGGCAAAAACTTTTTTAGATGCCAGTATAGAAATCCATACATAGGCAAAACATTTGTTTTATGGTAGTATAGAAATCCATACATAGGCAAAACGTTTGTATTATGGTAGTATAGAAATCCATACATAGGCAAAACGCCTTTTTTAGCGTAATTTCAAAGTTTTTACAATTATCAGTTATATCTACTTACTAATATCAAAGGAAGGTGTAGAGAAATTGTACATTACTACTTACTCCTTAATTAATTACAAAATCGGAGTTATTATGTCAAAAAGATATATTTTAACCATTCTCATTCTGTTCATTTTTAGTTCTGCATTATTGCAGAGCCGAGATACACGAAAAAACAAACAGAATATTAATTACTTATCTGGTTACCCAACATCCACACTTGTCAATGCCGGTAATATTTCTTACTGGGCGCGAGATGATGGATTTTCAGGACGAAATCCTTACGATAATGGAGGAGGGGTAATCTTCCCGCGTGGAACTGCTTCTTGTGTGTATGCAGACGGAATTGTATGGGGAGGAAGAGTACACGATACGATTTCACCGGTAATACGTGTCGGTGGAGGAACTTACAACACAGGAACACAACGCGGTGCAATACTTCCCGGCGGAATTCCGGAATCACTTTCATCTTCTTCCGTTCGCATTTATCGTATTCGCAAGGATTGGCAAATAGCAGATTTGCGACAAGATGCAGCAGA
>CAYHPL010000008.1:0-138760 GCA_964358705.1 uncultured Chitinophagales bacterium | reverse complement strand
GCACGTCAGGAGGGACTCGAACCCCCAACCTGCGGTTTTGGAGACCGCTGCTCTACCAATTGAGCCACTGACGTATCCAAAATTACTTAGTTTCTTTATGGACGACACGCTTGTTGCACCATTGGCAATATTTTTTGTGCTCAACGCGCCCTGAGTGAAGTTTTTTATTTTTGGTCGTCGAATAATTCCGACGTTTACATTCTGTACATTCTAATGTGATAATATCACGCATAAGTTTTATTGTTTGTGTTTCGAGCTTGCGACCGGGATTGAACCGGTGACCTCTTCCTTACCAAGGAAGTGCTCTACCAACTGAGCTACGCAAGCAATTAAATTTTCTTGCTTGCTTAAAATAATGGAGAGCGGGAGACGGGACTCGGACCCGCGACCAACAGCTTGGAATGCTGTGACTCTACCAACTGAGTTACTCCCGCAAAAAAAACAGTGGGCAGGGGGGGATTCGAACCTCCGAAGACATAAGTCAACAGATTTACAGTCTGCCGCGTTTGACCGCTTCGCTACCTACCCAACATCTACTAAAAATTAAAGAGCTGAAGACCAGACTTGAACTGGTGACCTGCTGATTACAAATCAGCTGCTCTACCAACTGAGCTACTCCAGCAAAAAACCGACACGATTTTTTTATACATAAAATACTATCCCAATACTGAAAATATTGGTTGAAATAAGGATTTCATGTAGCAAAAAACGTGGATAGTTTAAATTTAAGGGCTTGAATATACGAATTTCTGAAAAAAAATCAAGAAAAAAATAAAAAAACTTATCTCGTTCTTTAAAATTTGTATTCGCTCAGTTTTCTTTTTTAAAATATTTTACTTGAAGAAATTTGATAATTCCAGGCAAAATAGAAATGAATACAATAACAGCAATGACTATTTCAAGGTGCTTCGTCATTTCTGGAAAAATTTGTCCCAAATAATAACCAATAAGCGTCATACTTAGAATCCAACTCACGCCACCTGTAATATTAAATGAAGCGAATTTAGCGTAAGGCATTTCTGCTATCCCTGCGACTACCGGAGCAAACGTTCGAGCAAATGGCATCCACCGGGCTACAACTATTGTGAATCCTCCATATTTTTCATAAAATTTCTTCGTCATCAGTAAATGCTTTTTTTTGAAAAAACGTGAATCACCCTTTGAGTACAACGCTTCACCGCTTTTTTTTCCAATGTAATAACCCGTTGCATCTCCCGTTACAGCGGCAATAATAAGTAATGTATTAAGTTCAAAAATATTAAACATCCCCTGCGCCGCAAACAAACCGGCTGTAAACAGAAGAGAATCTCCCGGCAAAAAAAAACCAATGAGTAAACCTGTTTCTGAAAATATAATTATAAACAAGCCAACGTAGCCAGCCCAAGCAACAAGTTCCTGAATATTGCCAAGTTTTAAAAAAAAATCTTTTATTAAATCCATCTGAGAAAATAAAAAAAGCAAACTTTTATGCGTTTGCTTTTTTTCTAAAATAATTCCTTTATGTGTTGTGGGCCCTGCCGGACTTGAACCAGCGACCCGCTGATTATGAGTCAGCTGCTCTAACCAACTGAGCTAAGGGCCCTTGCGTTAATTTTCGGGCGAAAATATACAAAGTTTGTGAACTTCTGCAAATAAAAAAAACCTGACAGATTATTTTCTGCCAGGTTTTTTTTACTGTTATTTTTTCTTCCTATTTCATCAATACCATTTTCCGAATGTCGGAGAATTGCTCTCCGTCAACAGAAACGCCGGAAATTCGGTAGAAATATACTCCACTTGATAATGTTGCAGCATTGAATTCAACGGTCTGTTCACCTGCTTCAAACAATTGATTACTAAACAACGTTGCGACTTCTTGACCAAGTACGTTATAAATTTTGAGAGATATAACTGCATCGGATTGTAAATCGAATGAAATCATTGTTGAAGGATTGAACGGATTCGGATAATTCTGCAGGAGCGAGAATTGTTCTGGAACAAATACGTTTGATAAACGGGTTTTTGTTTCATCCACTTTTCCGGGAATACGTTTCACAATGCCTACTTCGCCAGCAGATTTGTATCCTTTCAAATGCATTGCATAAGAATTCTTTGCTTTGATTTTTGCAGTATCTTCCGCAATCGTCCAGACCGATGTATCAAATGTTGAAGATGCAAAACCTTCATTTAAACGACGAAGGATATTATTTGTAAATGTTCCGATAGATTCATAATCATCAGCACTATCTACGTTTAATGTATCCCAATACGTCATTACACTATCAAAATAATTTCCAATCTGCGATAATGTAGAGCCATTTAAGTTGCGACCGATGAGTGTGCTTGCAGTATCAAGCACTAACGCGCCCCAATTCGGTGTCGTTACAGAATCTGCACTTGCAACAAGATTGAGTCTGAATAACACACCTTGTTCCCACGCCGCATTATCATACGATTTTTTATCTGCTTTGATTGCTTTGCTTATTTTTTTCGTTTTCTTTCCTTCTTTGCGAAGTGAATCTAACGGATAATATTTCGTTGCTGTTGTATGTGCAGAGGTAAATAATTTTGCAAGGTCGCTTCCTTTTTTGTAGAAAATCCATGCAAATTTTTTGGCAAGTGTTTTATCTGTTTGCTCATAACCTAAAAATGGCATTCCATTTTTCCCAATTTTTGCAAACACCGCTTCAACTGCTGACGCTAATGTTGGTTGCACTTTTAAAACATTTGTTTTGAGAAATGTAAGTTTCACTGCTTTTGGCGTGCCTAATTCTGCTGTTGCCTTAAACGTGCGGAATTTTACGGCATCAACACCAGTACCACTCAATGAAATAGTGTCCGGTGAGCCGCTTGCGCTATGCGTGAGAATTACATTTGCACTTAATACGCCTACTGCTGTTGGCGAGAATGTAACAGTGAATTTCTGCGAACCACTTGCTGCTATTGTAGCACTTGAAGGTGATACTTCATAAGAAGATGTTGTAGAAATAACAGTATCTACTTCTATGCTAAGTGATGCTGTTCCTGTATTGGTAACAACAAAACTGTCAATTTTCGATGCGCTGATATTTACATTTCCAAAATCAACGGATGAAGCAGAAACACCAAAAATCGGAGAGACACCCGTTCCTGTAACAGTAACGCTTCCGGGAGCGCCGCCAGCATTATGTGTTAATGTAACTTCACCAATTGCAAGTGAATTTGATGTTGGTGTAAACGTAACATAAAATTTCATGCTTGAAGATGCGGCTACAGTTTGCATACCTGTTGGTGATACAGTATATGGTTCATCTGTTGTTGCTTCAACTGTTAAATCTGAACTACCATCGTTTGTAACAGTAATTGAATCAGTTTTCTCCACACCAAGCAATACACTGCCGAAATTAACTGATGCTGGCGCTACTGAAAATTCTGGTTGAACACCATTACCTGATAATGTAACAGTGTCAGATTCACTTAAACCATCGTGATTAAATACAACTTCACCAACTGAAGCACCTGTTGCAGACGGTGTATATGTTACGTAAAATATTATTTCATTTCCAATTGCTATCACTTGTGCACCGCTCGGAGAAACGCCAAACGGAGATGCTGTTGTTGCAGTAACTGTTAAATCAGAAGTACCATTATTGGTAACTATAATGCTGTCAGTTGCAACTACATCTACGACAACATCACCAAAATCTACGTCAGACGCACTTGCAGAAAACACAGGAGCAATTCCTGTACCATCATACGCAGTTACGTTTGGAGAATTTAGCCCATTGTGTGTAAATGTTACGTCTTCACCTTGCGCACCCATTGCAACAGGTGAATACGTAATATAGAATTCCATTGATGCAGATGGTGCAATAGATTGTTCTCCGGAAGGTGAAACACTAAACGGAGCAGATGTACTTGCTGTTACGAGCATTGTTGCATTTCCATCATTCGTTGCAAGAACTGTATCTGTTACAGATGCTCCGACAAGGACTTCGCCGAAATCATAATTCGGAGTATCAAGCGAGAGCAATGAAGCAGTTCCTACACCAGAAACAGTTACTGTCGTTGGCGAACCTGTTGCATTGTGTGTAAATTCTACGTCATTTGTTGCATTACCAATTGAGGTCGGTGCAAATGTAATATAAAATGTTTTTGATGCGCCAACACCAAGTGATTGGTCCCCTGATGGCAATACTGAAAATGACCCAACGCCAACACCATTTACCGTAAGTACATCGCCGCCGGAATTAGTAACAACAACGCTATCTGTTTTTGTGCTATTGACACTTACATTTCCAAAATCAATAGAAGATTCGTCAACAGAGAATCCTGCCGGCTGTAAACTCCCCGAAGCAACTGTCCATCGCGAGAATGAATTTACGCCGCTCACCGTTACCTGATTATTATTTTCATCCGCACTGCCATTCATCAATGACCAATCGGTACCTGAATTTGTAGATTTGAAAAGTTTCAAACCGGATTCTGTATTACCATTTAATTCTGATTCTGCATATTTGAAGGTAAGTGATGCATTGAGTCCAGAATTATTTGTCGGGGTAATATCAAAAAATCTATGAACGGACTGATTGCCATTTCCTGATTGCGCTGTTCCTGTAACGCGGGTTACAGTTGTTCCGCCCATATCAGAAGCAGGATTGACTGTAACGCCAATACCGCCAAAATTATTCGATGAATTCACGCTTCGCGTCACAGAGGCGTTTCCTACAACTGTATTATTTCCTGTTTCATTTAAAATACCAGATGCGCTAAGATTAACTGAGAAATTTCCAGTTGTGAGCGTACCACCAGTGAGTGATAACGTTCCATCAACTGTAACATTATTTCCCATTGTGATATTCTGTTGCATGTCAACTGTTGTACCACTCGATACAGTAAATCCATTGACAAATGCCATTGCAGAAGAACCTGATATGGTTATTGTTCCTGCTTTACTTAACGTAACCGGCTGACCTGCCGCCATTGTAATTGCCGCATTAGAGACAATATTTCCACCAATCGTAAGTGGAGTAGTTGAAATTCCGAAACTAAATGCAGATGAAATATCCATCGCACCGATTGAAACAGGTGTTGAAGTGGTAAATCCCCACGCACCCATTGTTACACCGGTTTTCACGGTCAATGTATTTTGAACAGTAAAACCAAATGTTCCGGTAACGGTATTTGAATTATACGTTCTTGCGCCGCCTGCTGAATCTGCTGCAACAATAAAATTGCCATACGTTCTTCCGCCGAGTGAAGGTGTTGCTGTTGCAGTTCCGCGAATATTTAATTCAAAGGTACTGCCATTTTCAAATGATGTAAATGCAGAACCAAACGGTGTGCTGAAACTTCTTTCAGTAGTATTAACGAATCTACCACCATTGTACACACGAATGCTATCTACTGAACCAACACGTGAAAAATATGATGAACCTGATGCAGTCTGCGTACCATTGATATATACGCCGCCGGCCTGAATTGCAAAGTCCACGTTTCCTGCAATGCCATCTCCAAGTTTCAATGCAATAGAATTATTGGATTGTAAATTCAATCGAATTGTGTTTGTATTTCCTGAATAACCAACTTGCAATGATTGACAACGAGCAGTATCTGATGCTCCTAAATATACTTCGTAACTTCCCAATACATGCGTATTATCAAGAATTACCGGATTTGATAATGATGGAATTCCATCTGGATTCCAGTTCGCAGCATCTTTCCAGTTTGTTGTACTTGCTCCTCCATCCCAACGAACCGTTGGGTCAACAATTAAAATTGCAGACGATGTTGCATTAGAAACATTTAACGCGCTCGCAATTAATTGCATTGATTCTGCAGTGTTATATTTTAAATCACTCCATGAAACTACTCCGGCTGAAGCAAATTTTGATAATCCTGAAACAGCGGTAAGTGTTCCCGCTCCCGTTGTTCCAAGTGTAACTTCATCTACATAATCCAAATCTTTATTGCCATTAGCATCCTGACCTGTTACGCCAGTTGTAAATGCAGTGTTCAAATATGCAGACGCAGGTGGCTCAGTGGTAAATGCAAGTTTAGTTGCAATAACATCAATTCCATTTTGGTCTGTCAGAGAATTAAATGATGAGAAACCGGAAAATTGCGAACTGGTTGACGGGTCAGCTGCTGTTACATTTGAATTCAATACTTCAAACTGGAAAGAAGAATTATCATTAACGCCACTTCCCAATGGATTCTTCAATGAGATACGAAGAGAAAGTGTAACAGAATCGTTATCCGCCGCTGAAACATTCATTCCTGTAAACACTAATGATGTAGCATTAATTGTTGCACTTGCAAGGTGTGTTGTTCCGTTAAATAAGTCAACTGCATTCAACGCATTGCTCCAATTGCTGACTGAATTATCTAATCCTTGCGTAAATGTAATTGCAGTTACAGTAGTTGATTTATTGTCGGGGTCTGCACTGCCTCCACCATCACGAATATTTATTTGCCATGCCTGCACGCCTGTTGAAGATGTAAGAGGACTTGCATCATTGACTAATGAAGAAACTGAAGTCGCTTCTGAATTCGCAATCGAAATGATATCAGAACTGGATGAGAACGATGCAATCACGTTGAAGAAATTCGACGTTACATTTGAGAACGACCCAGACGCTGCCTGTATGCTCACGTTATTTTCTACCGTATTCCATTGTAAATCGCTCCACGATGCTACACCGCTTGATGCTGCTTTTGTTAATCCGCTTGTTGATGAAACATTTCCTGCTCCTGCTGATTTGCTGACGGTAACATTGGAAACATAATCCAAATCGGTATTATCATTATTATCCTGTGCAGTTACCGTTGCTGAAAAATCGGTACTCACACCGATGCTTGCAGGCGGCTGTGTTGTAAATGCAATTTTTGTTGAGGTTACTTCTATGCGGTTTGCATCACCGGTTAAACTACTGCTTGCGCTAAATGTTGTAAAACTCGAAGTGGAACCGCTTGTCGTAACATTACCGTTTGCTATTGTAAATTCAAATTGTTGATTATCAGTTACAGCAGATTCAAATGTAACATACACATCAATGGTCAAATTTCCATCGTCAGCGGCTGTAACACCGGAAAGCCCTGTAAAAGAAATTGTTTCTCCGGTAACAGCAACATCGCTAATTAATGTAGAGCCATTAAAAAGCGCTGCACGACGAAGAGTATTTGCCCAACTTGAAACTCCATTGCTTGTTCCTTTAGCAATTGTTATTGCAGAAACATTTGTCCCGAGAGCATCGCCATCTCCAGAACCGCCGCCATCGCGAATTGTAAATGACCACAAGAGAACTCCATCTCCGGTAGCAGTTATCGCAGCATTTTGAAAATTGGCATAAGCAATATTTGAAACTTCATTGTTTGCGGCTACAATATCAGAAGCATTACTTGATGCAATTCCGATTGGTGTAATAGAAAATGAATCAATGGCTAGAGTCCCATCACTTCCACCATCATTAAAATCTACCCAACGAATCCACATTGTAGAACCAGCAGACCAATTTAAACCAGATGCTGTTGCGCTTTTAAAAACTCGGTTGGCAGAATTATTACCATCTACAGCAGCTCCTGATGTAGTCGTTGTTAAAATTTCTGTAAGATTCATTCCAGAAATATTTGTCCACGTACCATTATTTAATGCAGTAGCATCAAAACTTATAGCGAATGTATCAACTTCATTTGCCGTATTACTTGTACCACTTCGCCATTGTTCGCAAATTCCTGCAAAATCAATACTCGTTACAGTGCTTCCTGTGTTGTTAGTAAACGATGCACCAAAAGCAGGTGTTGTCGTCCCAGAGGCAAGAGAACCAAACGCACGGTCTGATGCACTTGTTGTTCCGATATTATATACATTTCCGGAAGTAGTTACACCATTATCTACAGCCATTGTTAAAGTTTGCCCGATCGTGCCTGAACCTGCAATGCGTAATGCAGTCCATCCTGCCAAGTATGCAGTTCCCGAGATTCCCATTCCATCAAAACTTTCTTCCGTTGCCGTATTCAAATTGGTCAGAGAAATTTGTGCAAACAAATTTCCGCTGAACAAAGCACTCATTAAAAGAATAAAGAACGTAAAATTAAATAATCGCTCTTTTATCGTTATCATTGTATGCATATTAAAATATCCAATTAGTTTGTGAGTAAATATAAATTTTAAAAAAAGTGTAAAATAGTAATGGAGTGAATTGCAATACACTTCACTCCATAGTCAAAAAAAATTATTTCATCAAAATCATTTTCCGCACGCTTGTCAATGAAATATCATCAACTGTAGTTGCAGATAAGCGGTAGAAATATACGCCGCTTGCAAAATGCGATGCGTCAAATTCGGCTGCATTAAAACCGCCTTCGAGTAATTCGTTATCAAATAGTGTCTTGATTTCCTGACCAAGAACATTGTAAATTTTCAAAGAAACAAACGCATCCGCAGGCAAATTAAATTCAATGGTAGTCGCCGGATTGAACGGATTGGGATAATTCTGCGCCAACGAAAATACTTCGGGGACAGCATTACCAATAGCAATCGGAGAAAATTCTTCTTCTTTCGTAGTCGGGCTTGTGAAATATGTAGATTCGGAAACTTTCTTTCCACGTTTTACTTTGAAACTTGGTGTGTGTGCTGTATCTTCTGCAGTTATTGCTCCGATATAAAATTCGCGATTTGCACGTGAAAATATCGAATCAAGCGCACTGAAGTATGCATCTCTCTTTGCAGAAGGAATTCGTTTATAATGCGTTAAATAAATATTTGCTGAATCCACAATTTTTGAAAGTGATTTTCCGTTCAAATTAAATGAATCCATTGTTGCATCATTGTAAATGAGCGAACCAAGAATTCCTTCACTCAAAACTTTCGGTGTCGTTCTGCTTGCCATATCATTAATACGGAACGCGGCTAATTCCGTTGCAAGATGATTTTCAAATTTTTTCGCTTGAGCATTTTTTAATGCTTTCACAAATGCCTTTGTTTTCTTTCCTGTTATATATACGGAATCGAACGGATGCGCTTTTGTTCCAGCAACAGCGGGAAAATATTTCTCCATACTTTTCCCTTCACTGAATACCATCCAACCATACGCTTTTGCAGAATCAACTCGTGCTGTTCCAATTGTTAATCCGGTCGCTTTGGTAACTACATTATTACGAATGTTGGCTGGCGTAGTTAAGAATGGCACTTTTCCTTTTTTCGGCTTTAAAGATGGGGCTTTTCCGGTGTACAAATCTGAAAGGAACGTCCTGTATTTTGTAGTATCCGGCTGATAATTATTTATAAAATCAATAACAGCAAGTTCGCCTTCAGCAACACTAATGAAAACAGAATCAGAGCTTCCTATTGAAGAACCGTTAAGTAAAGTTTGCATGTGAGTCCATCTCGCGCTGTCTGATTCCACAACAGTATATGTTCCTGCTGAAACTTCTTCTAATGACAATTCACTCACATTGACTGAACTTAATAAGGAACCATCTTCATTTCGTACACGCAATCCCCATGTTTTGGCTGTTCTGTCATTTGTTGTGTTCGTATCTTTATCAGCATCAAGCCATTTTCTCACCGTAATACCGGATGCAATGCGATACAATGCAACAGAATCTTCCGAATATGTTAAAGTTGATGGGTCATATTCCAAAGTAAGCGTTGCAGTATCTGTAACCATTTTTGCCGTGCCTTCTTCAGTTATATCATAGGTAGGGCTTCCGGTACTATCCTTATGTCCGGTTTGCCCCATTACCCATCGTGAAAAATGTGTTAATCCTGAAACGGTAACTGCATTATTATTCGTATCAACTGCTCCGGATTTCTCGACACGATACTTACCAAATCCAGATTCTGTGGAATCAGGATAACGCGACATTGATAGGTAAGTTGGTGGTATTCCATTTCCAGAGTACTGAATTTTATTATATGAAGAATGGAAACGGTATGAACCTATATCTCCTGTCCCAATTTTTCTAACAATTTTTCCGCGATTTATTTTTCCAGCACCGCTAATTGCCTCAGCAATAGCGCTATCAATCGTAATTATATTTTCATCAGAAGTTGATAAATCTGCACTCAATGTTAATTTACTGAGAATGGTGATATCACTTCCTGCTGTGGTATTATTTCCTGCAATTTCTAATTCATAAAATGTTGTTGTATCTGATGCTTTACCATTTAGTGAACCCCCAACTATTTTGGCATTATTCCCTTTCATCGTAACTTTTGATTTCCCTGGATTAAATAAACCATCTCCAACGAAATTTCCATATACGTAGAATTTAGGAGCAAATTGTGTTGGAAGTGCATTATTCACATCAACCAATCCATCAATTACAAAATTGCTCCGCAACTTCATCGTTCCAATATTATTCGGAAATACTAAACGACCGCCTGAAGAAACAGTAAGACTTTGCAACGAATCGAATGGCACTGCATCAACATAAATTGTATCTCCACTTGATATTTCTATAGAATCTTCATTACTTGGCGCAACATTGCCATCCCAATTTAAACGATTGGACCAAAGCGAATCAGAACGAAGTCCGCGTACTTTCATACCTCTCCGATTTTTTCTGTTTCCAAAATATTTTTCTGTTACATTTTGACCGCTGGAAGTAAGTGAAACATTATGATTGGAATTTAATGCAGGAAATGTTTGCACCCAACCACTTACTTTTTCTTCGCTAACAATATAATTTCCTGCGACAAGTTCGGTAAACTGATAATTCCCGTTAACATCAGTAAGTTGAGAATCTACGATTTCACTGTTAAGCGCCAAATATATTTTCCAGTCTGGAATAGATGGTTCAAGAATACTTCCTCCGGTTATTGGCGCAATCATATCGCGCACACCATTTTTGTTTGCATCAAAAAATTTATACCCTGAAATGCCGCCAAGATAAAAATAACCAAAATTACCATTGAAGGAAGATGACACGGTAGTGAGTGTTACTGTATGAAAATTTTGACCGCTTGCAGAATCTAAATCAGGTTCAGTAAAATGCCCTCCCGGAAGCGTCGCCATTGTTATAAAATAAGTTCCTGTGGAAAGCCCGAAGAAAGAAAAATTTCCATCTTCATCTGCAACCGTTGTATCAATATAATTTTCAAGTGAATTAAAACTGAGATACACTTCAGATACAGCTGAGCCAAATTCCGAACCATCAAGTATGCCATTGCCATTATCATCCTCATAGATAATACCTGTAATCAAACCATTTTTAAAATTACCAAAATTATAACCGGTTAAAACTCTTCCCTCTGTAACATCTACCGGATGAGTACCTGAAACCGGAAATGTTTGAACCCAGTCAGATTGTGATGTCTGTGCTATTACATAACTTCCTGCTTGTACGCCTTTCAGTAAATACGCTCCGTTTACATCTGACAAATCCGAAACACTTTGTCCTGGTAATGAAACCTCCCAATTTTCCAATCCCGGTTCACCATTTTCTTTCACCGCATTCGCATTCAAATCATGAAATACCGTACCGCTCAATGTGCTATAACGTGTTATATCATCAATATCACGAGGTGCAAGTTTATACGGGTTCCGCTTGGCAACATCAACCGTATCAAAATCTGTACGATGATAAACTACTCCGACTATATCAGCGTTGGGAGGAATAAGTGTTCCAAGAATCTTTTTGGGACGCAATCCTGCCGCGCCACCCACGGAATCTGCTGTGTTTAAATGCAACGTTCTGTACACGCCATTTTTTTGAAACTTGACTCCTGCCGTTGCAGAAACGACCTTAAAATTATTGCCTGCGCTATCAAAATCAACATCAGTAATTTCCACTAATCTCCCTTCAAATTCTTCACTGATTTCAGATGTTGAAGAAAGAATAATTGGAGCAGGAATTGTAGCAGAACCATCAACAAAAAAATCAGGTGCGCCAATACTTGCTGGAATAATTTCTGTATTTCCATTGAACCCGGTTAAATTTCCAACAACAATTATTTGCGAACCACGTGTAAACAATGCTGAACTATTCGAACTTCCTCTAAATACCTGTAATCCGAAATCTCCATCCTGAATAAAGAAACTTGTTGTCGAAGTTGTTGCAAGAATTGAATCCTCAAGCGTTACGACACCTTGTACCGCAACTGTTTTGTTTATCATAACCGGCGAAAGACCACTCGCATCACTATTGCCAAATCCATCGGCGCCGCCTGTACGAACATTTTGTATTGGTATAATTACTCTCGCTTGCGGTGAAGCGCCAACTGGTTGTGCTGCCATTCCTGCAATAGCAGTAGAAATTGTCCAGACATAAATTCCATCTACTGCCGGACCTTGGGGATTTGGAGTAGTAAGACCCGTTATCGTTACTGTACCAGGCACAAATTCCAAATCTGCCTCAGGAATTGTTATTCTATTTCCTGAAACTGAAAAAAGCATCCCGGAGAAATTTCCTCCAAGCGTTATATTTCCTTCACTCAGTCCTGACCAATCATTCGGTACATCAATATGGATAGTATCAAGAACTCCATTCACGCCTCCTGCAATGGTAATTTCAATATCCTGATTGGATGCATCGCGGCGAAATACGGTACTGTTCAGTAATGTGGTTTCTGATGCTGATACATTTTTTAATGATACTACACCATCACCTGACACTGCAGTTATCCACGGAAAATTCTGATTTGGGTTTTTTTGCCCGGGAGATTTTTCTGATGATGGGCGATTAACTTTCCAAATTACAGTAGAACCCGTGTCATTATTTACTCCACTGCTTCTATCATTTGTAAAATAAGTTACCGTTCCGGATGCAGAAGATGGTAGTGTATCAGGAGCAATTTCATAAAAATGAGCATCGGGAAAACCTGATAAAGAAACATTTGACCCGACAGCAACATAATCTATTGTATTAGAAGTTGATGTACCTCCATCAAGCAGAACAATATTTTCGTTCGTGGATAAATCCATTGTTCCACTTGATACTAGTGAACCGCCAGCAAGCGCATTTGTAAACAATATGAGCAGTGAATCGCTTGGGTCAGTATCTTCTAATGAATAAATATTTGGATTGCCTGAAGGTACGCTTAATACAATGACAATGCGCGTCCCTTGTACCAAATTTTCAAGATAGGGTTGATTGGGAAAATCCAGATGCCCCTCTGTTGTGCCTCCCGCTGCACCTTTTGAACTCACATCGCTTAAACGGAATCCTGAAAGTGTTACCGGAGCCGGGCTTGTAACAAGCAATTCAACATATTCTTTCCCATCAAGGGCAGAAGTTGTATTAGGCAAAAATTCATTTATGATGACATCATTCTGTGCAACTTGTGCAATGGATGAAGTTGTCAAAAAAAGAATCGGGAAGAAGAGCAGAAATAAAAAAGTAGCAATATATTTCATAAATTTTTTCTTAATATAAAGGTGAGTTGTAAATAATTTGTATTAAACTTCGTGATAAATTTTTGTGAGTTTCTTGACGAAAATTCACCTAAAACATAGACAAAAAAAGGGAAATTTTCAATTTTTTTTTATAATTATCTTTTAAATAATTATTAAATTTTCCTTGCATATATCAATTAACTGTATCTGTCCAATTTGAACTTTTCTCCAAGATAGAGTTTCCGCACTTGTTCATCGTTGGCAAGTTCTTCCGCAGTACCTGATTTCAAAATAGAACCTTCTACTAATAAATATGAACGGTCAGTTATCGTAAGTGTTTCGTGTACGTTGTGGTCAGTAATCAAAACGCCGATATTTCTGTGCTTTAAATCGTGAACAATTTTCATAATCTCTTCTACCGCAATCGGGTCAACGCCTGCAAAAGGTTCATCCAATAAAATAAATTTTGGTTCCATTGCAAGCGCACGGGCTATTTCTGTTCGTCTTCTCTCCCCTCCCGATAGCGCATATCCCTTATTGTTTGCAAGCCGCGCAATAGAAAAATCTTCCAGCAATTTATCGCAAAATTCACTACGCTCTTGTTGTTTCATCGAGCGTAATTGTAACACAGCCATAATATTTTCGCGAACAGTAAGTTTTCTGAAAATAGAAACTTCCTGCGGCAAATATCCAATGCCAAGCCGCGCGCGTTTGTACATCGGTAGTTTTGTAATGCGTTGCGATTCTAAAAAAACATTTCCTTCGTTTGCGGCAATCAGTCCGATTATCATATAAAAAGTGGTCGTCTTTCCCGCGCCATTTGGTCCGAGCAATCCTACGACTTCTCCTTGCGACACTTCTATGCTCACATCTTTCACCACTTCACGTTTCTTAAATCGCTTTCGTAATCCTACTGAACGCAATTTCATAATTCTTTTCTTTTTCCGATTGATTTTATATTTCCGATTTGTATCATTGGCGAATTCTTTTTCATAAAACCATCAAGGTAAAAATCTGCTTCTTTTCCCTCGACTATATTTTCGGGATAATATTGTCCTTCTACGCCGCCCTGCACAACAATCCTTTCAATATTTTTTTCCGTAAATGAAATCTGCACCGCATCGCCGCTTGCTTTATTGACACCATTCGGTTTTTTGTGTATTGAATTTGTATCGTCATCAAACAAATAGTACAAACTTGTTGCACGCCGTTCAACAGAAATGTTCTGTATTTTTTTTTGCGCAAAAACCAATTTCATTTTTTCTCCGCTCAACTGATTGAACCGCTGCTTGTATTGCGAATCTGCAAGCGAAAGTGCAAATGCTCTTCCTTCGATATATGCGTTACGCAATTGTTTATTCAGCAATTTCAAAAAAATCGAATCGCCGCTGATTTGATGCACATCGTACCACACGACAGGATTTCCGCGTAGAATCAGTGAATCCTGCGAACGCAAATACACCATTGCTCCTGACGATGCAGAAAGAGAATCTTGCACGAGCAAAACACTATCCCGCGCAATAAATATTTCAACTGAATCGCGAAATACTTCCATAAATTTTGCGCTGATAATCAATGTATCCAGCGTTCCATCATCTGCTGTATCCACCTGAATAACAATCGGCGCCCCGGATATTAATGAATAATTCTGCGACGGAATATTCTCAAATTTTTCGCCGTATGTTTTCAGGTTTTCCTGTAAACTTGAAAGTAAAACATTTCCCGTTGCAACAAGATGTTTATCAGAGCGAAAGTATGTGAGTTCATCAGAAAACAATGTAGCATCTGTATCAACTGCTACAACATTTTTTTGAAAAAATGCTTTCTTTTCCTCTGCAAAATATTTTCCGTATTCTGCAGTGAGTTTTTTCTTTCCTTCCTGCAAACGAACACCATTCGTTCCTTCCATTATTTTTGTATCGCTCCAATACGCGCCTTGCTTTCCTTCAAACACAAGCGAATCTTCTTTAATACGCACGTTCCCTTCGAGCACAAAATATTTCCGCGAAAAATATTCCACGGCACGGTCGCACGTAATCACCGTATTTTCCTGACTCAGCCGCACATTACCGATTAACTCACGAATACTTTCTCCATGCAACACACTGCCGACAAGACTATCTGCATGATGCAGTACAACGAATGATTCTTTTTTTTGTTGCGGGAAAACCTGCATTGCGCTGCACAAAAGAAAAAAAAACGTTGAGAAATGGATGTTCAATTTCATCATTGCTGTTCTTCCACACGTGCGCTGCCCGTAACGCGAAATACTTTGTAGTTTTTTAAACTCTGGTCTGATTCAAATCCATAACCACGTAATACTTCGCGCGGCGAAGTAATTTCCACAAACGCAGCAGAATGAATTTTTTGCTTTGCATTATCCCAAAATACTGTTTCTGTTTTCACCGTTGTGCCGCTATCAGAAATTATTACGACGTTTCCTGATGCCTCCAAATCCTGTGTTACGTCATTTACTTTTCCTCGCCGCGAAGTCATTTTTGAAGTATGGTAGCCGTGTTCATCATAAAAATGCGCACGCATTCCGCTATCAAGAACAGTATATTGCTCATCGGAAAAAACTGCGATGTAACCAGCATGTAATTTTGCACGCACGCGACCCGAATCAGAAAAAGTAATGTCCGAATTCCAACTTTCCTGCGTTGGAATTTTTCCTGATGTAATATTTGCAACAGAAGGTTTTATTTTTTCTTCGCATCCCGATGCAATGAAAATAAAAAAAATAAAAAATACTTGCGTCAAGGTTTTCAAGAATTTTCTCCAAGCCCTGCTTTCACCAAATCATGCAAATGCACCATTCCGACGGGCTGATGATTTTTATTGACAACTATCAGTTGCATAATACTATACGATTCCATTTCCTGCAAAGCGATTGCGGCAAGTTTTCCTTCAGAAATTGTCTTGGGGTTTTTCGACATCACTTCTGTAACGATAAGTGATGCGACATTATTTGTGCGTTGCAATAATCGTCGCAAATCGCCATCAGTAATAATGCCGACGAGAATATTTTTTTCATTGACTACGCACGTTGCGCCCAATCTCTTTGAAGTCATTTCAAGAATTGCTGCATTGAGCGAAACTGATTCGAGTACAATTGGCATTGCATCAGCACGCACCATCATTTCATCTACTTTCAAAAGCAAACGCTTTCCTAAATTTCCGCCCGGATGAAATAGCGCAAAATCTTCCGGAGAAAAATTCCGCTGTTCCAATAATGCAACTGCAATCGCATCTCCCATCACCAGTGCGGCAGTTGTGGATGAAGTCGGCGCTAAATCATGCAAGCACGCTTCTTCTTCAACACTGCAATCAAGCACGACATCGGAAAATGTTGCAATGACAGAATGGACATTACCGAGCAGTGAAATAATTTTCACGTTGATTCTTTTTAAAAGAGGAATGAGTTGAGCAAGTTCTTTCGTATCGCCGCTTTTGGAAATACACACAACGACATCTTCGCTGCGCACCATTCCCAAATCGCCATGCACTGCATCTCCGGGATGAAGAAACATTGACGGCGTTCCGGTAGAGTTCAAGGTTGCAACAATTTTTTTTCCGATGTTTCCGGATTTTCCCATGCCGCTGACAATCACGCGACCTTTCGATTCAAGAATCAAAGTAACCGCTTTCACAAATTCACCGCTGATGCGAGCTGAAAGTTGTGCAATGGATTCTGCTTCTATCTTTATGACGCGCTTCCCCTGCGCAATTATTTGCTCTTCATCCATTTACTTTTCGAAATAATTTATTGGTGAGATTTCTGAACACGGATTGTTTTTGCTCTTTTACAGGAAGTATCCCGCAAAGATTTTCAACTTTTGTTCTGATTTTATTATAGGCAAAAAAAGCATGCGTCAAATCAGCATCAGAATATTGATGTAATTCAGAAAATAAACGCTGCGATTGCATTGCAATTTTTGCGGCGCGGATATTTTTCACCCGCATCAATTCATTATAAAAATTGGTAACAGGAATGATTCTGTTAACGGATGTTGTAGAATTATGTATCCACATTTTTTTATCTCTCGCACAAATGGCGAGAAAAAAATTTTCTCCAAATGAGGAAATCATCGGTACAATGCGTGGAATCTGTTCACATTGCGGACAGGGAGAATTACAATTCCAGCGCGAGTACGACCAACGGCGAAACTCCTCAAATGCAATTGGAATTTCTTCGCGGCTTAAATTAAAAATCTCCACATCAATTTGTTCGTCCTGTTTTTCGTGAACAGTTATCGAAATACTGCCAAAATTTGTTGCAATTATTCCCAACGCAAAAACGTATGAAAGCGGCGATTGATTATCGGGAATTGTGTCCACCATTCCCATAACAAGATGACCTTTGCCGCGTCTTCCTTCCGCAAGAATAACATATTCAGAAAAATTTTTACGGTACTCAGCATACGCATTTATTTCTGACGGAAGCAGCCATTCGAGTAATTCCCATTCTGTCTCCATAAGCTTACGTGGAAAATTTTCAGAAAAGAGTTGTGAAGTATGCATAATAAAATTGTACGAAACTATTTATTCTTTCTTGCGAGAAGAATATCAATCACTTCGCGTACAGCTCCTCTTCCACCTTCGCGGGAAGCAATAAAGTCAACATTTTTTTTAACTTCATCCATTGCGTCGGAGGGGCATGCAGAAAATCCAACGGCTCGCAAAACCCCCAAATCAGGAATATCATCGCCGACGTATGCAATGTGTTCGTCTGCAAGTGTATATTTTTTTTTCAGCATTTCGTACACAAGAATTTTATTTTCCACATCCTGATGAACTTCCTGAATAAAAAATTCCTTCGCGCGTTTTGTTACCATCGGCGAAGAGCGTCCGCTGATAATACCAAGCAATAAACCTGCCTTTAATGCTTTGGAAAAACCATATCCATCGTGCGCATCAAAAAATTTCAATTCCGTTCCGTCGCTTGTGTACACGATTCTTCCATCGGTGAGAACACCATCTACATCGAGTAAAAGCAATTTTATTTTTTTTACTTTCGTTTTAATGGAATTATTTTTCCGAGGTTTTTCCATATTTTTTTTTAAAATGCTACTCTCGTCTGATGCAATTGCAGAGTTTTTTTTACAAAACTTTCCAATTCATCCAAAGGCAATTGACTTCCGGCATCACTTTTTGCTTCTGATGGATTGGGATGTGTTTCAAGAAAAATTCCATCAACGCCGACTGCAACTGCGGCGAGTGCAAGCGGAAGAATAAATTCACGATTGCCGGAAGTTACACCATCTCCGCCACCGGGAAGTTGAACCGAATGTGTTGCGTCGAAAATTATTGGATAACCGCTTTCACGCATAATAACGAGTGAGCGCATATCTACGACAAGATTATTGTAGCCAAATGTTGTTCCGCGCTCTGTAAGTAAAATTTTATTATTCCCTGTCAGTGAAACTTTTTCGGCAGAATACTTCATTTCGGAGGGAGAAAGAAATTGCCCTTTTTTTATGTTCACAATTTTTCCTGTTTCGCCGGCTGTTTGCAGTAATTCTGTTTGACGGCAAAGAAATGCCGGTATTTGCAAAACATCTGCAACTTCTGCCGCAGTAAGAATTTCCTGCTCGGTATGCACATCTGTAAGGAGAGGAAGTGCGAATTGTTTTTTTACATCTGCAAGAATTGTGAGTGCGGCTTCCATTCCGATTCCTGTAAATGATTTTCCGCTGGTGCGATTTGCTTTTTTATATGATGATTTAAAAATACACTGCGTTGCATATTTTTCAGAAATATGTTTAATGCGTTCCGCCGTAAAAAAAATCATATCACGATTTTCTACTACGCACGGTCCGGCAATGAAAACCAAAGAGCCGGAACCAAATGTTATGTTATCCAGTATTATCACAAATAGAAATTACAATTGTAAATTATGGGGAAGAAATAAACGCAAATCATAAAATCTGAGCAATAAAATCACATTGAAAACAGAAACGGCGAAGAAATTACTCTTCGCCGTTTGTGCTGTAATATTTTTCGACAAATTATTTCATCAATACCATCTTCTTCGAGAAGGAATGTGTTTTTCCTGAAGCGACAGATTTTGCTTCAAGATGATAGAAATACACACCGCTGGGAAGTGTTGATGCATCAAAAATAAATTCGCCAAATCCCTCTGCAACACGTTCGTTGCTGATAAGTGTTCGTACTCTCTGACCGAGAACATTATACACAGAAATATTTACGAATGCTTCTTCAGGAAGTTCAAATTCAATCGTTGTCGTTGGATTGAAAGGATTAGGATAGTTTTGCTGTAACGCAAATGCTTCCGGAACAATGCGATTGCTAAAAGAGAACGATTTTGGAGGCACAACAATATCTCGTTTCAAGAAATCAGCATTATCTGCAAGTTTCATAGTAGCACGCACGCGAAGATTAGTATAAGCAAGAGTATCTTTCAATGCTAATCCGCTTGGATCGTGAAATGCACGATTTATTCTTGTAAAGATTGTATCAAGTTTCGCAAAATTTACGGTATCGCCAAGTTGCTCCTTTCTCTTTCCATACGTAAGAAATGTATCAGCATACGTAATGATGAGTCGTAAATTTTTATTATGGTAAAATGAGGTTGAATCTTCATCGAGATAAATTAAATCGCCGAGTTTCCAATTATTTTCATTAACATCTGCTGTTGGACTGATTATATCTTCATCGCTTGCAATAATGCTTGTCTTTAATGCAAGAATTTCTCCAACCAAATGGTTGTTCAATTTCTTTTGCGCAGGATCTTTCAGCGCTTTTATATGAGTAAAATAAGTAGAAGCACCCGTCATCGCAGGATTGAGCAATTTATCAAACGCTCCTTTAGCTTTTGTAATCATTACCCAACCATAAATTTTTGCGCTATCAATGCGAGGAATTCCAACGTACAATGGATTCCCTTTGCCGAGTCCGAATTTTACAAATGCTGCATCGCGAACGTTACCACCCGATGGGTCAGGATACACTAATCCGACATTTTTCACTTTTTTGGGCTTCATCTTAACTGCTTTTGTTCCGTATTCGAGTTGGCTGAACGTACGATATTTAGTCGTATCGGGTTTATAAAGCGTATTGACAAATGTCAGTACTGAATCACATCCGTTTCCAAGAACGATAGTATCCGCTGATTGAGTTGTGCGCACATTTCTTGTGGAAGTAATAATTCCAAGATGAGTCCACTGGTCGGTATCAGCCTCTGCGATAACATACGTTCCCGCAGGTAAAAATGTTGAAACAAGCATTGAATCACTTGCAACCATTGTATCAATAAATGCGACAACACTGTCAATTCCTCTTAAAGATAAATTCCATTTTTTGGCTGTTCTGTCAGAAGAGGAGAAATAAAAACTTCCATCATCATCTTCAAGAGAGCGAATTGTAACAGAATTTTTCTGGAAATTAATAAACTGAACTTCTTGCTGTGTACCTGCAGCAACATCAAATGTATCTCTTGTTACATTAAACGTTGAATCAACAAGTCCATTATGCATATGCGCAACGGCAACCCACTTATTACTGTCCGCCTCAACCGCGATGTATGTTCCAGGTGCTCCTGTGTAATTTAAAACACTATCGCTTTGTACGGAATCTACAATCGTTGCAGATGAAATACTGTCCCGATATAATTTTATCCCCCAATTTTTATTTGAGCGATTATCCGTATAGTATTTTGCATCTGCATCTGCATAGACACGAATAGCAATTACACCGGGTTGCGCGTTAATAAAATTGAAATTCACAGCATCGTCGCCATCATTCACATCAAGTTGCATACTGGTAGTGGAAACTTCGCTTGATGCATCTGCTCCTGTTCCAAGTTGTACTCCTAATGGTGTCCATCCGAATTGCTCTTCTTCCTGAACAACATATGTACCGGTGGCAAGATTTGAAAAAGTATACGTTCCTGTTACATCTGTCAATTGACTATCTATGACATTTCCATTTTGTGAAAGATAGACTTTCCAGTTCTCTAATGGAGTTCTATCAAGAACAGTCGCAATATTCGCATCTATGTCGTGATATTTTTTTCCGGAAATAACGTTCACTACCGATACTTCATCCGCTCCGATATCAGGCGCTGAAAGACGTGTATCTCCATCAATATCAGTCGTAAATCCTGCGATGGTAATTCCGGCACCATTTACAGGAGATTCTGGACGGTCGCTTCTAATATGTCCATCATCAGACGCGACAAATCTTGGGTCAGCAGAAATACTTGCTGCATCTTTTGAAGAACCTGCACGCCAAGCGGCAATAGTACTATAATCAGTCGCTAATATTGTGCCGAGATATACCGGGCTTGTTTCACCAGTATTAATAAAATGAAAATTATTATAATTTGAACTCCATGAAGATGCCTGAGGCGCCAAAGTAAGTTTAATACACTGCGCTTTTGCGGAAACATTTCCATGTGTCATTGTTTGATAGACATTGTTATTCAGCAAGGTAAATGCTGTACTTCCACCGACATTAATTTCTATGCCTGAAGAAATACTCGATGGCGATGTTGAATTATTTCCACCAGTTAAAATAACCGTATTGAAATAATATTCGTCGCCGCTGTTATTCGTACTGGAACTATAAATTCCGCGTGTGGTATTTGCAGATGAACCGCCGCCGGACGAGCGAACATTGATTACCATATTATTCGCACATAATAAACTGGAACTGCTACCAACATTATTTTCAATGCCATGAACGCGAATACCGGCTACAGATGCAATAATATTTTTAATTGTATTTCCCTTCACTTCGCTATTTGTGGAACCAACATTAATGATTATGCCGCGTACATCCGTACCTAATCCGCCCGATTGGATATTCCAATCATGAATATTATTGCCCTGAATAACCGCACCCGCATTTTTTCTTGCAGAAATTCCTACTAAACCGAATTTCGTTATATCGCAATTTATAACACGATTGTTTGTATCCTTCCAGAGTGAAATGCTATCAAGCAAAACACCAAAATAGCCGCTCTGACTTTGATTTGCAATCGCACCGGTTGTAATCACACAATTCTGAATAGTATTGTGCGAAGCAGAATTAGAAGGTGTAGATTTCACCCAAACTCCATATCGTGCTTTATTCCACAATGGAGTAACAGTAAGTTCCTGCAATGTAATATAACTTGCACCACGCAGACGAATTGCGGCGGAATCAGAAGCATCATTGCCGCTGATATTTAACACAGCACCATTTCCATCTATCGTAAGGGTGTTTGCTGGACTGGCACCTTTAATTGAATCCAAAACAATTGGTGATGATAAATTAAATGATGCATCAAGTAAATTATATGTTGTCGCTGCATTTACACCAAGAATCGAAAGTTCTTCAAGAGCGTTTGCAAGAGTCGAATAATTTCCACCAGCACCAACATTATACGTTCCTGAAAGCGGTCCTTTAACGATAAAGGTAGAGACAAGCACATTGTTACTTGCATTATCATCTGTACTCATAGTTGCTTCTGCTGTATAAACACCTGCATCAGCAAGAGCGCTTCCATCTATAGGTGGAAATATAACTTGTTGACTTCCACTAACTGCTATGTCAAGTCCGGTAACTGTTTCATTGTAAAGAATAAAATTATTTGAATTTTTAATTACAAGACTTACCGGAAAATTCTGCAATCGTTTAAAACCAATATTTTGAAATGTCGCAACAGGAGAGAAAATATCATTAATTCGCTTGATACTTCCATCTGTTGGATTATTTACGACTGAAGGTAAAATATCTGTCCAGTACTCTTGCTGAAAATCACCTTCGTCCGCTCCTACATCCACGCCTATCGTACTTTGTCCGTTATATCCGGCAGAACCGAATCTGATATTTCCATCAATATCTACATCAACAATTCCTGTAATACCAGTTGCGTTTCCCCATGATTCAGCAACAGTTCGTACTTCGCCACTTATATGTAAATCAGAACTGCTTACAAATTTCGGGTCGGCGCTCGCACTATTAATATCTCTTCCTGTTGAACTCCAGTCAGTAATGGTTGTTCGAACCGTCCCATCGTATCCAACTGCGCCGCCCGGAGAATAAATATCATTATAATCAAACGTTGCGCCGGATGGTGGTGTAATCAGATAGTATCCAAAACTGTGTATTGCAGTATTTTCACCAAATGTCGTTGTATTGGCAAAAATATTATTGAGAAATTTTGGATTTGTCGCGCCTAATCCGAATTCAATACACGCAGAACGACTGGTTGTAGAAGTTGATGCATCGCTTCCGTTCAGATTAATTGAATTATAAAAATAAGAATCATTTTGGTTTGATGCATTGCTGTAAATTCCACGGGTAATATTGGCTCCGCCGCCAGCGCCATTTGCGAGTATTCCGCTTATCATATTATTTGTGCAAAGCAAATTCGAACCAGTACCAATTTCGTTTGCTATACCGAGTGCTCCATTAGTATTTACTTCGTTTTTGATATTATTGATAATATTTGCAATCACCTGAGATGAAGTTGTGCCCGTACGCAACCAAATACCTCGTACAGTAGTTGCACCCGAAGATTGTGTCCAATCGTGAATAAAATTATTTTTAATCATCAATTGGTGTTGCTTATCCGCACGGATGCCAGCCTCTCCAAAATTCGTAATATCACAGTTTACTACTTCATTTGCTGTATCTTTGTTGGTTGAACCATTTAACCAAACTCCATAATATCCTGTGCTTGAAATAACAGACGAAGCCCCTGTTGTAATTTTTACATTTTTAAGAGTATTGTACTGTGTACGCGGTGATGTAGATGTATCAAATAGTACTCCATATTTACCATAGACGCCGGTTGCGTTAATTGTTAAACTCCTGTCATTACCCTTCGCTGTGGTAGAACCATCAAGAATAAGCCCTTCAAGCGCTTTGATACGTAATCCCCACGGTTCACTTGATGTACCGGCAATATTAATTATAGTTGATATTTCCGGCTTAATTGTAAGTGCTGTAGTTCTGTTAATTCCAGCTATTCCTGTTAAACTAATTGGCGCTATTTCATTGTAAACTCCGCTTGTTAATTTTAAAGTAACCGGTGCACCAATGCCTACATCTTTCAGGTCATTTATTGCACTGGTCAATGTAGTATATGTTTGTCCTTCTCCAATATTTAAATTTCCCGCAAGCGGGTCTTTCACAGTAAAATTAAAATTTTTGCTGTCGTTTGAATTATCGCCATCGCCTGCAAGGGTTGTGCTTATAGCAACAGTGTATTCACCTGCAGTCAATGAACCAGCATTTACTGCTGAAAACGTTACTTGTGTCGAACTGAACGCAGTTAACGAAGCGATAGATTTATTATCCGTAAAAATTACCGTAGCATCGCCAATTCGTGTAATAGTACAATTGACACTTATATTACTTGCATCTGTGGTTGCTTCATTAAAGAATGTTGCCTGCGGTGTGAAACTGATACCAGATTTTTTAGACCTACCAGATACGGGATTATCAATTGAAAATGCGGAAACATCCACACTCAATGGCGTTTGACCGTTAAATTCATCTGCTCCGATATCAGGATTGCCTGGGTCGCGTGTTTCGCCGTCAATATCAATATCTGTGTTGATAAATTGAAATCCTACGTTATTGGCTAATGATTTTGTGTTATCCGGAATATGTAAATCTGATGTGCTTGCAAAACGTGGATTTCCAGAATAACTATTTTGATCCTGATTTGTAATTGTTTGCCAATCTAAAAGAGTTTTTCTGTCCGCTGCACTCCAATATCCAACATATCCTTTCGTTCCGCTAACAAAATAAATGTTTCTATCCATCGCACCGCCTTGTTGGCTGATGTTTCCGGCTGTAGCAAAATACACAGCATAATCTTTCCCTGTATCACCCGTACTGACGTGTGCAAAAATATTATTGACAATTGCATAAGCAGTATCACCAACATACATTCCATAACTTGATGCACTACTATTTCCTAAATCGCCTGATAAATATATGGAGTTAAAATTCACAATATTGTTATTCCCCGTCCCCATATAAATACCAACAACATTATATGTAGTAGATGTTGCAGTCGCAGTTGCGGAGCGTAAATCGGAGATAGCATTATTCGTCAAAACTACATTGGAATTTGCAAATGAACTTGATGAGGTGTAAATACCATACACTTTGCTTGTAGAAGTACCTGTGTAAGAAATATTTTTTATAGTATTTCCTGTAACAGCAATATTTGAAATTCCTGTTGAAAGATAAACACCAACGGCATCACCTGAACCATTGGTGAGATTTTGAATGGTATTTTTTTCGATAAGTGCAGAATCTCCATTGAGGCAATACACTCCATAATGCCCGATTTGTTCATTGGAAGTGCCGATAATATTCTTACGAACGATATTTCGTTTGTCCTGCGTTGTCGTATTTGCTCCAGCCATATAAACGCCATCATAACCATTGGATATTTCATTATTTTCGATAATGTTATCTGTTTGTGAGCCGCCTGTTGCTGTAGTTGCTGTAAAATATACAACGCGGCTCGTAGTTGTTGTTGTGCTGCTTCCTCGCAGAATACAATTTTTAAACGTATTGTGTTTTGATGCGCCAACTATGCGGACGGCATTAATTCCTCCAACAACATTTATCGTCAGATTTCTGCTTGTTCCGCCCTCTGTATTTGAGCCATCAAAAGTTATATACTGACTTCCGCTATCACGTATTGCAAATCCTCCACTTACACTTATTGTTGAATTTACTCCCGGTGCAGGCTTGAAAGTAATAGTTTTTTGTTCATTTCCTACATACGTTATTGTTATCGGTGATTCGCTGTACGATGAATTGGTTAATAAAAATGTAACAGCACCTTCTACTACTCTGTTTTGCAACGACGCTACGGCAGAAGTTATAGTAGTAAAATCACCGCCAGTTCCGACATTGTAATTTCCTACAAGTGGAATGCTTGATTTAAATGTAGAAACGACTGTATCATCAGGAGAATAGTCATCAACGAGAGATGAAATCGCGCGCATAATATACGTTCCTGTATCAGATGGAGTAAACTCATCGAAATCTAAATCAATAATTTGTCCCGGAGTAATAGAAGAAATTGATTGCAAATTAGAAGCAATTTCATTTGAATAGGAACCATAATAAATATGCAATTCAACTTGAAAATTTGATTCAATTTCTAACCCAAGATTTTTTACCTGTACCTGTGGAATAAATGATTGATTAACCGGTTTGGGATATCCATTAAGAGGGTTATTAAATTTTGTCAAACCCACCTGATGTTGAGGCAATGAAAACTTTATCGCAAGATTATTGTGAACGTATGTTGCAGAATTTACAACTTGCAATCCAATTGTGCCGGTGGAATTTTCTATTCCAATTGTTGCGCTATTCGTAACACCGCCGCTAATGCCCATATTTAAGTATTGGAGAATAACCTGATTACTTGGCGTGAGAATTATTTCATACGTATATTCAGGAACCGTACCTGAATAGCGTTCAACATTAACGTACTGAACAACAAAATTATCACCCGACATACCGTAGTAAATAACACCGTTTCCTGCAGCATCCATATCATCCCAAAAAGCAGCAATAAAATTATCAATACCAGCACCTGCAGCTGGTAAAGCACCGTTAGTATAAAAACTGCCTGATGGCGCTGTGAAAGACAACGTACCATTCGTTCCAATAAACGCAGTAGAATATTCATTCCCATAAAAATTGAAAGCGAACGGTAATCCTATTTCAATATAACCTTCATCGGTTGCTGATAACGTACCTGAGGCGACCCAGGGGCTGCTACCGGTAATAGCAACTCCAGTTGTAGCAATATCAATCCAACTGAAAGTGGGACCACCCGGAGCATCACTATCAAACCAGGTATAACCAAACGCATCAGGACCTCCGCTTCCATTAACAACTGGTGCGCCAGGTTTCTCTAAAGGATTTTTTTGAGCATTATTTATTTTTGCGGAATATGCAAGAGAGCAAAAAATAACAAAGAGGAGAAAAGGAGTAAATATTTTTTTCATTGGGAACCCCACTAAATGTATGTTGTGGAAATTAATTTTGTTTTCTTAATGAGAAAAATGGAGAAGTACATTATCGTACTTCTCCATTTTTACAAAGCATTAATGAAATTATGAATTATTTCATAAGAATCATTTTCTTTACAGAACTGAAATCAGTTTCTGTGTCAAGACCTTTCGCATTAAAGCGATAGAAATACACACCGCTCGAAAATTTTGATGCATCAAACTCGACAAGGTCGTTTCCGGCTTCGTAGAATTCTTTGTTCAATACTGTCGCAACTTCCTGCCCGAGCACATTGTAAATTTTTAAAGAAACAATAGCATCTTCGGGTAAGTAGAATTCAATCGCTGTTGTTGGATTAAACGGATTCGGATAATTCTGTTCGAGAGTATAAACTTCCGGTAATTTTACTGCAGTGCTTGCTGAAAAATTTCTCGGAGGAGGTTGTACATCGCGAATAAAGTAAGCCGGATTCGATTCATCAACAGTTATTGTCGCCTTAATTTTTATGGTCGTCTTTGGACCGTATGATTGTATTCCTTCGACAGTATCTGCAACCGTTAACGGACGCGGGTCATTGAATGCCTTATTTGCATCAACAAGAACATTAGTAATACTTAAATATAAATCTGTTGCATAGATTTCACTCTTTGTCAACATTGTATCTGCAAGTAATGCAATTTCACGAAGAGACATATCCACATATGTCGTTTCCGGTCCTCTATACAACAAATCACCGAATTTATACTGCAATTCATCTTTAATATCATAAATGACATCTTCGTCGCTTGCCGCCATATTTAATTTTAAAGCAATGAGATTTGCAGCAAGTTTATTATTGAATTTTACGGCATCATATTTTGGATCCTTCAACGGCGCTTTTTTACCATTCGTTGGAATTACAAATGGTCCACCTGCACCAGTATGTTCAGTTCCAAACGCTTTTGTAAATGAAGCCGCTTTAGTGTACTGTGCCCAAAGTTTCGTCTTTTCAAATCCAATCATTTGTACACCAATCAGCATTGCAGTACCCTTTGGATATGCAATGTTATACGCAGTATAAAGAACGTTTGCAATACTTGGTACTGGATATACACCTTTCTTCGCTTTCAGTGTAATTGGCTTTTTAACACCCCATTCGGTAGGTTTCGGCAAAAATGTACGATAGCGAGTTGTATCGGGATAAATGCGTGAATTCACAAAAACAATGCTCGTCGCTTGACCTCGTGTTACAATAACCGTATCAGAGTTGATTCCAATTTTTCGTTCTCGTACGCCATCACGAATAATTCCTAAGTGCGTCCACAAACGGTCTTCATTTTGCGTACTATCTGCCTGCGATACAAAATATGTACCTTCATGCAAATACGTATTCACGAGATTAGAATCGCTTGAAACACTAAGATTAACCGCTGCGCCTGTTAACGAAACGAGATTCACAGCCCATGCTTTACCAACTGTATCGGAAGAAGTAAATGAGAAACTTCCATCAGAATCTTCAACGACACGAATTGAAATCGTGTGCGGCAAGTAATTGACAAAATCAATTGACTGTGAACTTGCAGCCGCGAGTGTTACCGTATCAACATTATAACTGCCAGAGAAAGTGTTAGTACCAACCTTTTTTCCAATATGAACCCAAGCAGGGATGGAAGAATCTGCAATAACAACTGCATACGTTCCTGCTCCAAGTGTTGCATTTACAAGATTACTTGTATCAACGGAATTCACTAAGGTTACAGGATTCTGTGAAATGCGATGAATGCTGACTCTCCAGTTTTTGGCTGTCCAGTCATTCGATGTTGCAAAATTACCATCACCATCTTCCCATACTCTTGCAGTAATAGTTGACGGACGATAGTTAATGAGATTATAGTTAATTGCATCATCTCCATCGGAAATATCAACGAGAACCTGACTGCTATCAACGCGAGATGCGCTGTTTGCACCGGAACCTAAAGAAATATCAAGTGGTGCATACGTTGCAAGCAGAGAATCTGTAACAGTGTAGCTACCATCGGATAAACTTCCGAAAGCATAATTTCCTGAATTATCAGTTGTTGCAGTTACAATATTGCCATTAAGATTCAGATAGACTTTCCATCCAACAAGCGCAGTGCGGTCATTGGAAGTACTCATTAAACCATCTGCGTCTTCTTGTACTTTACCACTGATTTTACTTACAACGCTGAATTCGTCTGCACCAATGTCTGGTGGGTTCAAACGTGAATCGCCATCAATGTCAGTTGTAACTTCTGCAATTGCCACACCGCTTGCGGCGGCAGGTGATTTTGGCAGAGTTGTAGCAATATGTAAATCTGAACTGCTTAAATAGCGCGGGTCACCGGTTTTGCTATTTGCATCACCACCAATTGCTGTTCTCCAATCATTCAATGTTAATTTATCAGAACTTGTAAAACGTCCGATGAATCCTTGCGGCTGCTCATCGTTCGTTGGAATGTTAAATAAATTATTGTTGGATGAAATATTTGCAATCGGAACAGTTGTCGAAGCCATTCGAATACCGTAGGAACGAGCATTCGATGAGCCATGAAGAATAGAATTATGGAAAATATTATTCTTCAAACTAAATGCGGATGTACTGCTTGTAACGGCTTCAAAAGCTGTTGCATAACTTACAGTAGCAATGGAATTGTCGCTTCCACTGAGATAAATGCTGTTATTATAAAATGCATCACCGGTCTGATTTGAACCACTAAGGAAAATTCCACGAACCCTGTTTCCACTTCCGCCGCTTCCATTTGAACCAAGTCCATAAATCATATTATTATAGCAAAGGAAATTTGAATTCGCGGTGCCAACAGAATCTTCGATACCTGTAACAGAAGTTCCATTTACTAAACTCGTGATTCCATAAATGATATTTCCGCGAACTGTCGTATTCACTGCATTTGAAGAAGTCCAAATACCTTTAATATCTGTTCCTCCGCCCGTCTGAATCCAGTTACCGATTTTATTACTTTCTACAAGAGTACCGCTCGCATTTTCGATACGAATGCCCGCCTGTCCAAATGTAGAGAGGGTATTACTTTTAATCGTATTATTCAAATCTTTCGAAGAAGACGAATAACCTTTTACATAAATACCGTACATACCTGAATTAAATCCTGTCGTAGTCGCTGTGTTTTCAATCGTACAACTTTGAATTGTATTATTCGATGCCGCTCTGTCAGAAACTCCGGTAATCATTACTCCATACTTTCCATCATTTCCTGTTGAAACAATGTGTAAACTATCTAACGTTACGTAGCTACAACCATTCAAACGAATAGCAGCAGGTGTATTGGAGGTTCCGGGTGCGCTAATTGTTACTTGTCCACCATTTCCAGAATGGAAAGTAATCGTATTTGTTGAACTCGCTCCCTGAATACTATCAATTATTACCGGTGCTACTTCCATGTATGAAATATCCGTCAATGTTACAGACAGAGGCTGGTCAACACCAACCTGCGCTAACGTATCAAGAATTCCACCGAGTGATTTGTAATCAGTACTTCCTGAACCAACGGTGAGTGTTCCGTGCAATCCAAGTAATGCTTTGAATGACATTGAAGTGGTATCATTTACCGCATCAGCATCATTGCCTAAGAGAGTTTTAACCTGAGCAACGTAAGTACCTGCTTCGGGTAAGGAAACTGCGGGGAATGTAACTTGCATTGTTGTATAACTTGCAACGTTTACATTGGTACTTGTAATAACAGTATTGTTATTACCAAGATTTGTAAACTGCATTTGTACTAATACACCGTTCTGTTTTTTTGAACCATTATTCGTAATTTTTCCTTTCGGTGCAAACAATGAACCGCCTCTCTTTAAGCGTCCGAGAACCGGGTCATCAACAGAAGTCGCAGCAAAATCTTTCTGTACTGCGGGAATACCAGAAAATTCATCCGCACCAGCATCGGGAGATGAACCACGATTATTGCCATCAATATCCTGAGTAATACTACCTACAGAAACGCACCAATTTTCTGCAACGGAAGGTACTGCAGGATTGATATGTAAATCTGTTGAAGAAACAAATTTGGGATCCGCATGTACGCTATTAGTATCTACTGCTGTTACAAATGCGGCTGACCAATCAGACAATGTTTTTCGAGCTGAAGTGCTGTAACCAACATATCCTTTTGTACCGGGTGCATAATACACATTGTAATCTGCGCTGAAATTATTTGCAAGACCGAGATACATTGCGTAAGATTTTCCTGCATCTGCGTCACCATTATGAGTAATGGCATTTGCTAAAATATTATTGCGAACATCTACGCTAACACCATTAATTTCCATTGCCATCGAACGATTCGTTGATGATAATGAAGTCGCCTGATTTAAACCAGTTAAATTCACGGAATTATGATAATACTTATCTTGCGAATTTCCTGCATTACTGCCATAAATACCACGTGAAATATTTCCAGTCGAGCCGCTGCCATTGGCTAAAATATTCCAAATCATATTATTGATAACTTGCGCTTTGGAATTAGAACCTGCACCGTTTTCTATACCATTGACTGAACCGCCGTTAAACGAATTATATACATCATGAATACGGTTGTTTCTGATAATAGCATCGGTAACATTGGTGCTATCCCAAATTGCGCTGATGTTAATAATGGTTGAACCAGAGTACGTATAATCGTGAATATCATTTTTTTCTATAACCGGAAATGCATTTTGACGAATGACAATTCCTCCCTGTCCGAATCCGGCAATATCACAATTTGAAATTGTATTAAACGAATCTCGTGCCGCGTTTGATATATCAATACGTCCAACCATATACACGCCATAAAAACGTGTAATATCTGCAACGCCCGATGCTCCGTTTCGTACAATTAAATTCTTAATCGTATTATATTTTGCTGGTTTAGTAACTGCAGCGCCGCCAGTTCCATATCCGCCGCCGCTTACCCAAACACCATATTTTGCAGAACTGCCATTGGCTTGAATTGTCAAATCCTGTGTGCTACCGCCAACTGTATTTGAGCCATCAATTGTAACACCGCTTACTTTATTTATGCGAATACCATACGGTTCCGTTGGTGTTGAATTTACCTGAATAACGGCACTCACTCCTGCAGCAGGTTTGATTGTGAGTGTATTGACTGTTCCAATTCCAGCAATTGATGTATCAATTAATACCGGCGATTCTACATACAACGATGTAGTTTTTTCCGGACCAGGATTGGGAAGTAATTCCAAAGTAACAGAACCATTCATTCCTGCTGAACGAAGGTCATATACTGCATCTGTGAGTGTTGCATATCGTCCGCCAGGACCAACTGTCTTTGTGCCAGCAAGTGGAGTTCCAACAGTAAATGAAATATTTTTATTGTTGTTATCAATATTTTCATCTAATGCTAAATCTGTTTCGGCAAGCGCCTGATAATCGCCCGGTGTAGTGAGAGTAACATTTCTGAACGCTATAGTTACAAAATCATTTACACCTACGATAGGTATGATAGTATCTCCCTGAAACGGATTAATAAATTCAGAACCACCCGGTTCAAGATATTTGAAACGAAATGCGACGTTTGTGAGTGATTTTGAACCTGTATTATGGAAAACTGCAATCGGCTGGAAGGGAACATTTTGTAGTTTCGTTCCATTGGAGCGTGGGTTATCAATTGTTAATGCTTCCATATCATAATTGGGATATGCATAACCGCCAAATTCATCAGCGCCTGCATCTGGTAATAATGCATTACGCAAATCACCGTCAATATCTGTTAATACATTGCTCAATGCAATTCCGCGGGATTCAGCCCATGATTTTGTTGAATCCGCAATATGCAGGTTTGCAAGCGAATCTGTTTTTATTAAAACTGGATCACCGTACACGCTGCTCGTGTCCACATTGGGAACTTGATTCGTTTGCCAATTTGAAAGAGAACGATAAGCCAACATTGATAATCCATTTCCTTTTCCACCGGCGTAACCGGATGGAGACGGAGCATACAACACGTTGTTATTACTCAACAAGAACGATGAATTTGCAGTAGTTGCTCTCTTCCAAATCGCATAAGAATATCCTATCGTCGAATCCTGTCTTCCATTATAAAATATATTATTTACATTATAAACCGACGTAGAATCAAGAACGAATGCTGCAGTAGTATCCTGATTGTTGTTTCTTCCGGTTAATAACACAGTATTATGCGATACCGTATCAAATTTACCTCTGCTTATACGAAGTCCGAATACTTTCTGAGAATTAAACGTTGCAAAATCATTTTTTAAATCATAAATAAAATTATTGAAAATGTGATTTTTAGAATCAAATCCAGCTGTTCTTCCATTCACGCGCATACCCATCACGAGATATCCGCTTGCTGTATCGCCAATGTTATTTCTGGCATACCAGATATTGTGAACGTTATTATTATAAATTCTTGAGAAACGGAGGTTCGCGTGAATACCGTACACATCCGCAGAACCAAATCCATCATTGCGTTTTACACCATTCACTTCATTATTATGAACGTCTGCCATATCAATGTTATTCATAAAAATACCGGTATTCAAAATTGCGTCTAAATCACCTTGACCACCGACTATGCAATTGGAAATAACAATATTCGTATCACGTTTAGAACTTGAATTACCTTGCGCGAAAATACCGTTGTTCCCTTTATAAATACGGAGATTGTGCAGAGTAACATTTTTATTAACCGAATTACTATTCGATGTCAACGTAACAACGCTCCCAATACCGATTGAATTATTTCGATACCCTTTCAGCGTTAAATTTTTATACGTTGAATTAGTACAATTGATTATTTGAAGCGCGGTTGTTATTACGCCGCCCAAATCATTTACCTGAATTGTAAGATTTTTAGAATCTGTTCCGTCATTTGAACCATCAATTAAAATATTGCTTGTGTTCTGAACAGATATTCCATAATTTGTTTCAGGCGTTCCGAGAAAATTCATTGTTACGTTCATTCCCGGTCCTGGTTTCAATGTAACGGAGTGGCCTGAATCAGGATACAGATACGTTGCCTGCATTCTTGAGCCTTGTTCGGAGAACAAAGTTTTATTTAATATAAAAGTTGTATTTCCACCGACAACACTCGTGGTCAGATAGCTCATAGCATCTTTAAACGTTGCGAAATCAGGTGTTGGGCTTGTTCCTCCGACATAGAATGTTCCTGAAATAATTGCGCCAATGTTAAATGGTGATGCTATGCTATCATTCGCTGTATTCTGGTCTCCTGCAATGGATGTACGCAACACAGCGTAATAAAATCCCGGACTATTAAGACTTGTTGTCGAATACGAAACATCAGCAACTTGTCCTGCAGCTAATGAAGCAACGGATGTATTTTCACTGAATACAACTGCATTAGGAACATACACACTGTCGTTATTATCAAATACAGTATTATAAATTTTATATGTAACAGAGATGTTTGATTGTGTTGAATTTCCGACATTACGGATTGAACCGCCTGGAGTAAAAGTCGTTCCCTGCAACAAAACAGAATTTTTTACCGGAGAATCAATGGTATATGGCTTAATATCATTTGCAAATTCCGGCTCTGCAATCTTCACTTCATCTACTGCCCAACCCCACCATATTACTGCATCATCAGTGTTAATGTGGAATCTTACTTTTACGTTATTCGATTTAAATCCCTCTAAAGAAAATGATTCTTTCTTCCATAAGGAACCACCGGGTTCTGGTGGAACTGTTCCGACTGTTGTAATCTGAGACATCCAATCTTCATAACTTTGAATGTGGAAAAAACTTCCGATTGGTGTGTAATTCGTTCGAGGAGTCGGCGTTTCGGGTGGAAAATATGTTCCATCTCCTAAATAAGCATCCGCAGGTAAAACATTCCACGACTGCCCGCCGTCTGATGAAACCTCTACGTGCGCGTAATCCCAAATTTCTGTGCGGGATTCAATTAAGCACATCTGCCAAAATGAAAATATTGGAAATGTTGACGTTGCAATATTTACACCATTTTTAAGTTCCAATAATCCGACCTGTAAATCTGCCAATTGGGTAGTATCGAATCTTGCAGAACTATTTCCAAATGCGTGATGCGTTGTTATCTTTGCCCATTTTGCGGTTGTACCGGTATTACCTGCGACATTTTTAAACGCGCCAACGGTATCACCCTCAAAACCTTCTGAAAAATATGTTTGTGAATTAACATTGCTTGCTAAAACTAATACAGTTAGCAAAGCAAAGCATAAACTAATAAGTAATTTTTTTGTCATTGGAGGACTCCTGACTTAGTTGTGAAAAATTATAAAATAAAACTCTTTGTATAAAAACTCTTGGAACAAGGGGTAAGTTTTTCAAAAACTTACAAAAAAATAAATTTCTTTAACATAAAAACTGCATTCGTCTCTTATCGCTAAGAGACGAATGCATATTTTTCATTCAATTAAAACAAGAAGAAACCGAAGAATTTCTTCCTCGGTTTCTCTGCTTAAATTATTTCATCAATACCATCTTCTTCATTGATGAGAATTCTCCGCCGTTCAATGAAATGCGGTAGAAATAAACACCTGAAGAAAGTTTTGATGCATCGAACGTAACATTATTGATACCTGCACTCATCTCAGTATTGTTGAGAATGGTTGCAACTTCCTGACCGAGTACGTTGTACACTTTCATTGTTGCAAGAGCTCCATCTAACTCTTCTGGGATTGCGACATCAATATTGGTTGTCGGGTTGAATGGGTTCGGATAGTTTTGTGTAATCTCGAACTTTGCCGGAACATCCGAATAGCCATAGGGTTGAAGAACAAATTCTTCTTCTCTTGCCGACGGATTTTTCTTTACTCGACCGCCGCCGCCTTCTGTTGCGGTCTTGTAGCCAAGTAATGTTACTGCATAGGCATTCTTCTTGCCACTGGGTTGACCAGTTCCAAGTGTTACACCTACGGTATCAATTTTACGATTATCTAATGCAAAGGTCTGGTAGAAGCCTTCGTTGATGCGTTTCAAAAGCTGAGCAAACGTTGCAAGATTATTGTAATCTTCTGTTGCATCAACTCCTGTTGCTGTGTATTCTGTCATCAAACTATCGAGATAGGTTTTTACCTGATTCAAAGTCTGACCTTTCAATTCGCGACCAATAAGTGTGAATGTCGTATCAAACAAGAGCGAACCGAATCCTTTCGGTGTTACGGAGTCTGCGCTTGCAATGATATTCAAATTGAACATTACACCTTGTTCCCATATCTGGTTGTTATACGTTTTCTTTGCTGCTGCAATGGCTTTGCTTAACTTCTTCGATTTCTTTCCGGTTACGCGGAGAGAGTCAATTGGATATGCTTGTCCATCGTGTGGGAGAGTATATAACTTCGCCAAATCTGCGAATTTCTTGTATGCAATCCATCCTTTAAGTTTTGCCTGTGCTGCATCAGTTTGAGCAATACCCAAGAATGCTGCACCTGCTTTTCCAATGCGGAGGAAGAGATTTTCACCAACAGAGGAGAGATTCGGGTCTGTACCGGCTTTCAAGACACCAGCTTTAAATGACATCTTTGTTGCCTTTGTTGTCAAACCAACTTCTGCTTTAAAGGTACGGAACTTATACGTATCAAGTAATACGAGGAAGTTCGCTGTTCCCGTCTGACCGGAAGTAACAGTAACATTAACGCTGTCTGCAGTTGTTGCATTGTATCCCGCTTGACGTGTTGATTTTACTGTGTAAGAACCAACTGCCAATCCGGAGAATGAATATGCACCGTTTGCATCTGTTGTATCAACTCCAAGTGAATTTGCTCCACTGTAAAGAGTTACAACCCAACTTGCAATTCCAAGTTCACCACCATCTGCAGTTCCATCACCATCAACATCGCTGATGACTGTTCCGGAAATTCCTGCTTGCTGATAAACACCGAAATCGTTTCCTGTTTTATCTCCACCTGAGCCAAGTTCAACTGTGAACATTGCACCTTCAGGAGTTGTTACATTCCAACCTGCTTGTGCTGTAAGCATTACATCATAAGATCCGGGCATATCAGTGAAACCATAAGCACCGTTTGCATCTGTGGTATCTGCATTAGCATTTGCTTTAACTTCCCAACCGGAAAGTCCAAGTTCGCCTTCATCTTTTGTACCGTCTGCATCTGCATCGAGATAGACTGTTCCGGAAATAGAACCATTATACCAGTAACCGAAGTTAAGGGCTAATTGGTCTGTTGTTCCGCTGCCATCTACTTCAAGCGCTTCATACATTCCGGTTAAGCCTGCGGGTTCTGATTGACCGTCAAAATCTAGAGGACCATCAGAAGAAAGTTCATAACTACCCGGAGCAACGAAGAAGTCAAATAAACCATCTGCATCTGTATCCGTATCATCATCGCCATCGCCACCAAGATAAACAGTGATACCTTCAAGACCGGCTTCACCTTCATCTTTTGTTCCGCTTGCATTCATATCTTCATAGACTACGCCACCGAGGTGTGCATTTTCATAGATACCGAATTCATTACCATCGAAATCACCACCGCTGGTCATATCGAAATCGTATGATTCATCTGTACTTGCGCTGAAATCATTCGGAAGTGCGATAGAAACAGTATATGAACCTGCACCGAGTCCGGTGAATGAATATGCACCGTTTGCATCAGTTAAAGTAGAATCAATAACGGTAGCATCCAATGCAAGATACACAGTTACGTCTTCATAACCAATTTCACCTGTTGCATCGGCATCACCATTGACATCAAGATATACCATACCGCTCGTTGAACCGTATGCGAAGTTTGCGAAGTTTGCCCATGCAGAATTTCCGTTCACTTCAACTTCTACGCTCGAGGGTGATAATGCCTGATAACCTTCAACATCCTCTTCAACGACTGTATAAATACCATTGGGAAGGTTATAATCAAACGGTGAGAATAATACCTGACCGTTTGCATCTGTGCGAAGAGTATCAATTAAGTTGTTGCTACCATCGAACAACGAAATCAACCAACCTTCAACGGCTGTCTGGTCTTCTGTTGTTCCAAGGTCACCATCATTGTCAATAACTTTGGATGCATAAATTGCATTCAATTTTTCACCAAGCGCTTTGATATGATAAATACCATCAATTCCATCACCTGCCAAAACCCACGTCGCACCGCCGTCGCTGGATTCATAGGAAAGACCGGGAATGTGTGTTGGTTCGGTATCACTTTGCGCCCAACCCATTGGACTGGATGATGCGGCACCAAATCCGATGGAGAGAATAAACTCTTCACCAGGACCAAATGACATATTTGCATCAGTCAACGGAATTGTGAACGGAGCGCCGAAATTTCCACCATTATACAAATAATCATTTCCGCCAACTTTTTTGGAGAAAAGATTTGCACCAACGGTGCTGTAATCAGGTGCGCCATTTGTATCTGCAATTGCCCAAACATTGACGCGCAATGAATCGTTCACTGCTGAACCATTTGATGCTGTATTACGATAGAAGGTATTGAAACCTGCTAATTTCATAAATACGCCATCAGGCATTGTAAAGCGAACTGCCGCATCAAGGGGTACGTTTGCAGGCCAGCCGTTACGATATGAAGGACTGTTGCCAGCGCTATCATAATCAATAACAAATCCGTTATCAGGATAAGAAACGAGCCATTCACGTACAGTATCGTTTGCTGCTGCACCATCACCGGTAAGAGCAATATTTGAAACGGTAAAGTACGTTCCAACATCTGGGGCATCAAAGAACATTGGGACATCACCGTTGCCGCCTGCTGCTACATCAACACCAGTCGTCTGCGCCTGTGAAATACCACCTGCTACCCAATCAATTCCCCACTGGGAACCTAATACATCATTCTGACCGAGATTCTGTACACCTTCAGAGGCAAGAACATCGTTATTTCCAAAAACGGAATTATTTCCGCCTTTGAACGTTGCACGAATTCCTGTATTCTTCACGGCTTCAGTAATATAGTGAGGACGTGTTAAAGAAGTGTTAGAAACTGGTTTTCCTTTTGATGGAGAATGAGTAAGTACATTTCCATTTTCATCATCGTCGTTGCGGTTTGCTTTTGAAGCAACTTTACCTGCTGTGTAATCTTCGAGATAACGCATTTCCTGAGAGATTTTTGAACCAAGAAGGTCAAAATCTGGCGCTCTTGTTATATTCACGTCATCGAAGCGATTCGTTGATTGACCCTCAGCTGAGTGATCCCAGAAAGCGAGGTAATAAATACCATCTGCGGGAGCTTCAAAATTTACACCCGCCTGGAAGTGCGCGCCACCTGATTCGTAATTCTGATCAGCAAGAATTGCAAGTGTACCCGCTGGGTTTTGGCTCGATGAAAGCACGGTTGCAATATCATGACCTAAACCTGGAACTGTGCGATAATAAAATGTAATATTGTAACGCACACCGCCTAAGAGTTGCAACGGTACCGTATATAAATAGTCGTTACCAGGCAATCCAACAGGAGCGCCGTTTGGCTGTCCGACAGGGTCATTACAGAAATAACGTGCGGCACCGGGAGCTGTATGAAGGTTCGTTGTTGAACGATGCCACATACCATAAGTTCCTGATGTACCGTCATTATCTACGTCAAAACGCAACCAACCTGGTGGCGGAAATGTTGTGGTCGTAAACGATTCCAAAACAGGAGTTGCTTCCGGGTCAACTGCAGGTAATGTACCTAAGTTTGCCGGAGCGCCGCTGCCTGCCATTACAGTATCAGAATTTGCTGAGATAAGCGTTACATCATACGCAGTACCGGGATATAAACCAACAACAGTTACACCAACTGCTCCGCCCCAACCGGAACCGAAATTCCATGCTGGAGTATCACCAAGTGTTCCGTCTGATTGCACGTATTTCGTTGTTTTACCACCGAAAATAGAGCCATCAAACTGAATTGCGATAAGGATGGAATTTGCCGGGTTTGCACCGTCATTTGTAATCACTTTTATCGAATGATAAGAAGCGTTGCTTAATGCAGGACCACCGGGAAATGTTGCTAACGTTGATTTATTTGCCAATGAAGGTTCGCTCTCTGCTTGCACATTGAATGAACGTACTTCATAGAAATAGCGAGTAGAAAGCGCCAATGGACCACCATCGCTGAAGTTCTGTGAACCTGCGGGAAGGTCGCCGCCAACTTGCACAAATGAACCTAATGCACCTGTTGTTGAACGATAAACACGATAACCGTCTTCATCCGTTGCAACATCAGTCCATGATAAATCCATTGAAGTTTGGGTAGCGTTAGAAAGAGTCAATCCGGTTGGCGCTGCCGGTGGAATACCGGTAGTGAAACTGAATGGACCATTATCTGCATTTACCGGATTGTTATTTTCACCAAATGCTTTAACATCCCAATAGTAAATTGTACCGGGAGTTAAAGGACCTGCAACAAATTGTGTTGCGGCAAGAGCTGTACGCACAACTGCTACCGGTGGATTTACAATATCAAGTAAAACGTCATACGTTAATGCATCTCCGCCGGCATTCCACGTCAGTAATGGACTAAGTGGTGAAGGACCAGAAGCATTTGCGGGACCAGTTAAATGTGCCGGACCTGCCTGTAAATGAACAAGTGCGATATCATCAACCCACAATAAGTTTCCGTAGTCGTTGTACGTTTCAAAAAGGAATTGAACGTTTACGCCGACTACTTCAGCTCCAAACGGTGCTGTCTGGAAAGTTTTCCACTGCGTAGCAGATGGAATAAAAGCAGAGCCAACAGCTGGTGCAGTTTTTAAACTGTCAGGACCAACACGTCCGCCTTTTGCAAATATTCTTGTAAAGGTTGCACCGCCGTCCAACGACATCATTACAATCAATGAATCGTGAACAGAGGTAAAACCTGCATACGCCCAAGAAAATTTGAAATAATCACCAGCAACAAGTCCTGTTGTAATTGGAGAAAACAGTGAATCACGGTCACCGTTTGCGCCATTATCCCAGAAATTGTATGAGCCGGCTTTTGCACCAACACCATAAGCGCTGGCATTACCATAACCGCTTCCGTTTGCTGTCCAAACGGGGTCAAGTGGTCCGCCACCATTGTCGTTTGCACCAACTGCCTGAATTGTCCAACCGGTTGGCGGCATCAAACCATCTTCAAAGTCGGCTTTAAAACCGGCATTGGCATTTACAACAGGTGTTCCACCACCTTTTAAACTTACGGGAGCGGGAACTACTGTTTGACCGCTCTTCGCATGTTCAGCCTTGTAACGTGCTTTTAATTCACGCACTGCTGCACGATCGTCGTTAGATATACTTTGTGCGAACACAAGGAATATCGCTATCATAACTGCAAAAGAAGACCGCAAAGCCTTCGATCGAAGTATCGAATCAAATAATAAATTTACGTTCATAATTCATCCTCAAAATGATTTATGTGAAATAAAATCCCGCATTTGCCGTTGCAGGTTAACGGTTTGTACAAAAGACGTACACTCTTTACTGTAAACTTGTAACAACTTTTACAGTGTTACAAAAAATTATCGGTTAAAACTTAAAAATAATTAAGGAAAAAGACAAATAAAAATTGAATATTATTAAAAAAAGTTGATGGCTGTTCACCATTTTCACGTGAACAGCCTCAACATTAATTCACCTTTTTATTTTATCAGAATCATTTTCTTTGTTGCTTCAAAGATATTTCCGCTTTCTGCAGATTGAATATGTATTCTGTAGAAATAGACACCGCTTGTCAATTTATTAGCATCAAATTCTACGGATTCATCACCTGCACTAAAGAATTGATTACTGAGTACATTGGCAACTTCCTGACCGAGTACGTTATATACTTTCAACGAAACAAAAGCATCCTCGGATAATGAGAAACTAAGGTTCGTTGTCGGATTAAACGGATTCGGATAATTTTGATTCAATCCAAATGCTACCGGTACTTCTGTATAACCAAACGGCTGAATTGTAAATACATCATTTCTTGCCGATGGATTTTTCTTTACTCGACCGCCGCCGCCTTCTGTTGCGGTCTTGTAGCCAAGTAATGTTACTGCATAGGCATTCTTCTTGCCACTGGGTTGACCAGTTCCAAGTGTTACACCTACGGTATCAATTTTACGATTATCTAATGCAAAGGTCTGGTAGAAGCCTTCGTTGATGCGTTTCAAAAGCTGAGCAAACGTTGCAAGATTATTGTAATCTTCTGTTGCATCAACTCCTGTTGCTGTGTATTCTGTCATCAAACTATCGAGATAGGTTTTTACCTGATTCAAAGTCTGACCTTTCAATTCGCGACCAATAAGTGTGAATGTCGTATCAAACAAGAGCGAACCGAATCCTTTCGGTGTTACGGAGTCTGCGCTTGCAATGATATTCAAATTGAACATTACACCTTGTTCCCATATCTGGTTGTTATACGTTTTCTTTGCTGCTGCAATGGCTTTGCTTAACTTCTTCGATTTCTTTCCGGTTACGCGGAGAGAGTCAATTGGATATGCTTGTCCATCGTGTGGGAGAGTATATAACTTCGCCAAATCTGCGAATTTCTTGTATGCAATCCATCCTTTAAGTTTTGCCTGTGCCTTATCCGTTTGGGCAATACCGAGGAATGTTGCACCTGCTTTTCCAATGCGGAGGAAGAGATTTTCACCAACAGAGGAGAGGTTCGGGTCTGTACCGGCTTTCAAGACACCAGCTTTAAATGACATCTTTGTTGCTTTTGTTGTCAAACCAGCTTCTGCTTTAAAGGTACGATATTTGTATGTATCAAGAATTCCACTGATAAATGTAACTGTTTTTACAGTTCCTTCCTCGCCTGAGAAACTCAGAGCAACTGAAGTATCCGTACCTGCAGTAGAAGTAGTATCAAGTATTGTTCCAACACGAGTCCACGTCGAACCGCTGTCGCTTGCAAATGCAGTGAAACTACCGATTCCAATATCTTCAATTGTTAACGTATCCGTATTTGCAGAAGCAATAGTACCCGAACCATCATTGATTCGTAAACCCCAATCTTTTGGAGAGCGGTCACCTGCCGTAGCAATTGAAAGATCATTGTCATAAACATTCAACACCGTAATTGCATTCGCTGTTTTGAAGAATCCAAGCACACCTGTTTGTTCAGGTATTCCACCTAAACTATCCTGGTCATATTCCATTGATACTGTTGCAGAAAATACAGATGATGACTTTCCTGGATTTTCTTCAGTGATTTCATACGTTGGACTAACCGTTCCACCAGTTGAATGTCCAGTTTGACCCATTACCCATCGTGAAAAATGTGTAACACCAGAAAGCGTAACAGTATTCAAATCTGCATTCACTGTTCCACCTTTAAATGTTTGATGCAAATTGGATGGAACTGCAACGCCCTTTGTTTTCTTCACAGATAGCGATGGCGGATTAACAGATGACTTTCCAGTATTAAATGCAATAGTTGAGTTTTGACCATGGAAACGATAAACTCCGGTTTCGCTCGCACCTATTGCACGAACAATTGTTCCTTGAGTAATATTTCCAGCTCCCTGTAATGCATCAGTATTTTCATCAAGGATATTAATTGTCGTAACATCTGTTGCATTCAAAGTATTATTAAGCGACAACCATCTGTAAATATTTACAATACCATCTACGGAAGTGCTGCCACCAGAGATATTTAATTTATAAAAGTCATCTGCGCTGATAATACTTTCATCATCACCGATTATACTCACAGTAGATTTACCGCGTACAAAACTACCTACTTGCCAATTTCCAGATACCTCAAGAGTTGGTTGAGCATCTGCATCAACAGTAATTTCACCATCACCTGTAACATCGCCAAGAATTGTAAGTGTTTCACTTGTTATTACACGTAATGTTCCGGCAACACTTAATGAAGCAATACTATTATTTCCACTCAATGCATCAAGTACTACTCTCAAACCGCTTCTAATAACAACAGCATCACCAACAGCCGGTAACCCACCGTAGCCCCAGTTAGCAGGATTTGACCATAATGAATCTACTGTACCAAGAAATTCTCCGGGAGTTGTTTCACGGTTACCAAAATTCAATGTATCTATATCCTGTCCACCTTCAACTGTTACAGTATAAATTCCGCCAGCAGGCTCTGTAATTACCCAACCAAGTTCCAATGTCTGCGCTACAGTATATGTACCACCATAAATACCACCGAAACTATATAAACCGTCAGCACCTGTTGTATCTCTGGTAATTTCAACATTGTTTTCAGATAAGACAATTTCGTATCCTTCTAATGCAACTTCGCCATTATCAAAAGTACCATTCTCGTTTGCGTCATTATATACCATACCAGATAATGTGCTGGGCAATTGATACATACCAAAATCCTTGGCGTCTGCAACCAATCCGCTCGTCATTTCAACTGTATAGCTACCATTGTCTGCAGGTTGTGTTTGTACCCATCCATCTTGTCCTTGTGCAGAAACTTCGTAACTTCCCGGAACAAGGTCTGCGAAAGAATAATTTCCATCCTGATCCGTTGTAGAAGCATTATAGAAATCTCCATCTTTTGTTGCAACAACAGTCCAATCAGCAACGCCAACTTCTCCAATATCAAATGCACCATTATTGTCAAGGTCATTATAGACCATACCACTAATAGTACCTAATTTGAAGTTTCCAAAATTCACATCTTCACGAATACGACCGAAGGTATCAATAATAACTTCCTGATATCCGGGAGATGCCGGGAACATCTGTAACCAGCCATTCTGCATTTGTTCTGCAAGAATGTAATTTCCAAGTGGTAAGTCAATAAATTCGTAATTACCATTTGCATCGGTGAATGCTATCAACTCTTCAAGCAAAACCCCATTGGAATTTACCTTAGATAAAGCAGAAACACGGGATGCTTTCGCACTCTTTCCATAAGAAATCTCACCATCTGCAATCATTGATTTTTGAATAGATGGTTTTGAAATCAAATTGAAATTACTCTTCGCATTGGCAGCATTCAAATGTATTTCCCAATTTGCCAATCCGGGTTCGCCAACTTCCTTAATACCGTTTCCATTTACATCATCCCACTTTGCACCATGTATTTCAGCAATCAGTTTATAATTTCCGAAATCCATATTTGCTTTTGCCTGACTTCCTGCAACGGCAACAGCATAAGAACCTGCAACAGGCATTGTCTGTACCCAACCGGCAGAATCATTTTCTGTTATTGTATAGTCGCCTGAAAGCAATCCAACCATTTCATAATAACCTGTTGAATCTGTAACGACAGTTACTGGTGATGGGCCAGCTGCGCTGATTTCCCATCCTCCAATTCCTGCTTCGCCGTTATCTTTCACGCCATCACCGTCTGCATCCAAAAACTTAACGCCGGAAATTGACGCTGTGTGATTCAATTGTTCAACGGCAGTACCAAATTTTACAGATGAACCTGATGTCGGGAAATTCAATCCAGGATTATTGGTATAATAATAAGATAATCCGTTTCCTGCTGTTCCATCGCTTTCAATTCCGACTCCACCATCATTAGCGCCAACAAGGAAATTTCCATCCAACGGACTTGCATAGTTGATTGCGATAGAATTGTCATTCAAATCAAGTACAATCTGGAAAGTCATTGTGTCGCCTGCTGCATTGTATTGTTGACACTTATACCATTCAATGTAGAATTTATTATTTACTGCTTTGCGATAAACCCCGGAACCCGCTACTCCCAATGCTGCTTTTGAATCGAGGTCATCCCAGAATGCTGCAACGATATAATTCGGAGCGGCTGAACCAGGTATTTGAGATTCATACACTGCACCGGTTGAATAAGTGGTATCAAACGTAATAAATCCATTTGTATTCACTCGTATTGCATTATAGGTACTACCATAGAACGTAAACGGACGCGGTAAATAAATTGTTGAACTCATAGCGTCATCATCTTGCGCCATAGTAATTTTGGTTCCACCTCCAGTTGGTCCTGCATTTTCCCATCCATAAGTCGGACGAGGTGATGCGGTACTTGCGCTCGATGAGAAAATATATCCGCCATTGTCACCAACAAGATTTGTTCTTGTTTCTGCAACAACTTTGAAGAATACTTTTGCTGTATCATTTCCTGCATATTCATCGCCGGTATGCTGTGCAATTGCAAGCGCTCTATACGTTCCGATATCAACAAGCAAACCATCATCGAATGCAACCTGCTGGACTGCGCCCGGCGCAAGTGAAGCAATTGTTTTTTGACTTGTTGAAAGTACGTTGCCGGTTGCTGAATCAGTAATTACTAAAGCAACATTAATATTATTTTGCTCAGCCAACCCCTGATTCTTAAATGAAGCAGAAGTCGGGAAAAATGTATTGGTTACTTTTATTGAATTAATTGCCGGCTGTTCAATGGAAAGCCCGGATATGTCATTATTATAATCCTTGATAACTTTTACATTATCTAAGAAAAGTTCATAATCACCGGTTCCTGCTGGGTCTTTTGCAAGGAATCCAATACGCACTTTATCAAAAGCCATGAATGACGCGAGGTTTAATTTATAATTTTGTCCCGTGTTACTTATTGGCGTACCTGCATGCAATTTTAATAAAACATTACTACGGGGGAAGGTTACGCCGCTATCCGTAGAAACGACAACATAGAATGTATCATTTAACGCCATTGTTGTGGCGGTTGTTGTTCCATAGAGAGTTAAAGCAACATCAAAAGAAAGTGATGTTGAAATTCCCGGTAATGTCATATCAATAACGGGCGATACTATCCAATCATTATCACTTGATGATGAACTGAAATAATTAAATCGTGCGCTACCGGTAGTCCCGACACTTCCGAATCCGTCAACCGTCCATGAACTGCTGCTCGGCGAACCGAATGTACCGAAATCAAGTATATCTTTGTCATTACCTTCAACCCAATTTATTGGAGGAGGCGCTGCACCTGTATAAGTGGTAAAGTCCTCATTCAATAAAATTGCTGGTCGAGGTGCTGTAGATGCTTGTATTGATGGTCCAAATACAGTTTCCACACCTTCTACGTTTCGTGCTTTTACATCAACAGAATATGTTGAAGCAATCGTCAATCCGATTACAACTTTTCCTGCTGCACCACCCCATGCACCGTATGTCTGCCATGCTTCTGTCGCACTGAGTGAACCATTCGATTGAACATAATTTGAACCAACACGAATTGCGTATTGTGTAATACCCGGATTTCCATCTCCTGAACCAAGCGTAATGCGGAAAGTTGTAAACGTAGATTCAGATGCAGTTACAGCAAGTGGCACATTTGCAAGTGTCGTTTTATTTGCACTGGTATATTGACTTTCACCATTTGCATTATAAGCAGTAACTCTCCAGAAATATTCTGTATTTACAGTCAAACCGGAAGCGGTGTACTGTTGAACTCCTACACCGACAGAATCAATCAACATAAATCCTGCTTCAATATCTACTGTATTGTAAATATAGAAACCTGCTTCGTCGGGTGAATTATCAACCCAATTCAATCTCATTCCAGTAGTTGTAACATTATCAAATGTCAATGCACTTGGAGCAACAGGTGAAGTTGTTCCGATTACTTGTGCGCCAAATGAAGTTTCAACGTTATCAAGATTGCGTGCTTTTGTATCAAATGTATATGCAGTGCTCGGCGTTAAACCGGTAACAACTTTACCAACTAAACCGCCAAAACCTGCGTACGTTTGCCATGCTTCATTGTCTCCGAGCGAGCCATCATTCTGTACATATTTTGTTACAGACATAACTTTATCGCCATTATCACTCTTTGTCAAAGCTGTGTATTGAACGCGAACAGCAAATGTTGTAGCAACCGGATTTGCCGCAGGAGAAACACGAACTTTCATAACTGATGGACCTGGATCTGAAACAAATGTATTTTCCGGTGTAACTGCAAGCGTCGTTTTTACATTGCCTGCAAAATTACTTTCTCCGTTGCCATTGTATGCAGTAACTCTCCAGAAATATTTAACGTTGATGCCAAGTGTACGTGAACCCGCACCTGTATAACTTGTTACATCAGCGGCACTCGTATCAACTTTTGCAAATGAACCGTCTTCACCGGTAAGTGAACGATAAATATTAAATCCGATTTCATCACCTGAATTTTGCGTCCAAGACAAATCCATTGAATCTTCTGTAACATTGGAAATCACCAAACTTGATGGCGGATTCGGAGGAGTTACAGTAGTGAAACTATATGGAGCATTTGCCGCAACCAAACTACTTACAGAATTTTTCGCGGTAACTGTCCATGTATGAACTGAACTTGGCGTTAATCCTGAATAATTGTATGTCGTTCCAACATGACCAACAACGTTTGTTGTTTCTGGTCCGAAGATTGAAATATCATACGTTGTAGCATTTGTTGAAGCTGTCCATGTCAATGTTCCTGCGAGAGAAATATTGAGTGCATTGTTTGCCGGCGCATCAAGATTAAATGCTGTAACAGGATTTTCAATCGTGAAACTATCGGTAACAGAGGAGAACGTTCCAAGGTCATTCATTGCATCAACTTTCCAGAAATATTTTGTTGAAGCAACTAAACCTGCATACGCCTGCACTGTATCCATTACGTTCGTGCCAATTTGGTCAACTGGTGGATTTACGTCATCGAGAAATACATTGTACTTCACGCCTGCATTCTTCAAAATATCTTTTGAAGCATTCCATCGCAAATTACCATTATTCGGTATTGCAACTGCATCATTTCCCGGATACAACAATGCAAAATTTTGCGGCGTTGTGTATGTCGAGAATCTAAATGGCGCTGCTTCTGCTGTACCGCTGTTATTCTTTCCAACAACTTTCCAGAAATAATTGAATCCTTTTGTCAATCCGCTGTATCCGTAACTTGTTCCGGGAACATTCGCCTGAACCAATGTTGTCGGCGGATTATTCTGGTCAAGATACACATCGTATGCAACTGCTCCTGTTGAACCATTCCAGAACAATGTTCCGGCAATACCCTGATTAATTGCATCATTTGCAGGAGTAGAAAGTGTAAATGCCGTTGGTGCAGGACCTGTGTATTCATCCGCTCCGATGTCGGGGAATGATTCACTGCGTGCATCATTGTCGTAATCCGATGTTACGCTTGCAAGTGGTGTTCCACGACTTTCTAATGTTACAGAACTTGTATTAATATGCAAATCTGTATTACTCAAAAAGTTCGGGTCGCCGCTTACTGCATGCGCTTCTTTATTCGTTGCTGCCTGCCATGCTGAGAGAGTCGTATGATTTGTTGCATTGACTTGTCCGTAAATTTTAAGTCCGCTTCCGGTTGGATTTATGTAATAATTGTTGTAATCCAATGCGGCAAATTGCGTATCGCTCACGGAATAGATACCGATAGAACCGAGCCCAAGCGCTGCCTGCAAACCTAAATTGTTCACAATATTATTATTGCGAATATCTGCAAGCGCATTTGCGCTGAGAACAATACCGGCTGAAAATGCTGCGCCACCACTGTAGTTCAATGTATTGCCAAACAAATGAATGGAATTATTATAAATTCCAATGCCACTCTGTGTTGGCGTCAAATGAATTCCTTGTGGATTATCATTTAATATACTTGAACTGTATCCATCACCGAACATTCTCCACACAAAATTATTTCTGACGATAACATTTGCGCTCAATGTTGTGGTTGAGATGTAAATACCGTTTCCACCATAACCGCTTGTTCCCGTATAACCTAAATCATGAATTCGATTCTTTTCTATAACTGAATTAATTGTTGTTGATGCAAACCAAATACCTCTGTCAACTTCGCCATTGATAACGCTGAAATTTCCAATGTCATTTCCGCTCACGGTTGCATTGTTCACACCCTGTAAGTAAATACCGACATAGCGAATTGAATCCGGATTCGAACTGGAAAGCACGTTTGAAGAAATTGTTACATTCCCGGGAATTGCTCCGGTTGAACTGAGATACATACCCATATATGCACGGCTAATCGAATTGTTATGAATAACAATATTCTGGAAGTATCCTGCATTGCCAACTGTCGCTCCATCGGAAACAACAACTGCTGTACTCGTATTTGCTCCGTTCACCAATACGCAATTCTTCAACGTAACATCAGTTGATGGCGTTGCTCCACTGGAACCAATAACCACTGCATTGGGAGACGATGTACCGTTGTTCGTAATGGTAAGGTCGCGTGTACTGCTGCCATTATTGGAACCATCAATCGTAACATATTTTGCTGCAATAATGCGAACCAATGGACCAGAATATGTACCAGTGATACTCGCTGTAACTCCGGCATCCGGTTTGATTGTTAATGAATTGACTTTATTAATTCCTTCACCAAGTCCGCGAATTCCCTTTATCATTTCATTGGAAATGTATGGTGCTATACCTTCTGCATAAGCAGGCCATACGTTCATTGCTGCTTTTTCCTCTTTCGTCATTTTTGAAATGTCCGGCATTTGCGAAGGTGAACCTTTGAGTAATCCCAATCCGCCAATTCCACTGATTGTAAGCGGGAAAGTTTCCCCTGCGCTGCTATAATCTGCCTGTAACAATAATGAAACAGAACCATTCATTCCAAGTGAAGTTAAATCACTCAATACGCTTGACAACGTAGTATAATTTCCAGCCGCGCCGATTGTATAGTTTCCACTTAATGGATTGCCCATAACCAACGTTCCGGTAATTGTATCATTCGCTAATATCTGGTCGCCTGATAACATTGCTATTGCGCGAGTAGTATAGGAACCAACTACAAGTGCAGTAGTACCGGATATTGTTCCGTTTGTATCAAAAGTAACTTGAATAGTTGCTCCTGCGGCAAGTGATGGTACTGTCTTTTCATCCTCATACACAACCGCACTTGAACCATCAAGTATTTGATAACGAACAGGAAATGCAGTGAGTTTATTTAATTGTGGATTTGTACCACGGTTCTGGAATGATGCTTTCGGTGTAAATTTTAAGTTTGCAGGTTTTTTGCTTCCGTTTGCCGGGTCATCCAAAGAACTTACTGCAACGTCATTACCTTGTTGTGCAACACCCTCAAATTCATCTGCGCCAATATCCTGCGCTGTACCGCTGCCGGAATATCCGATTGCGCCAAATCTCAAATTGCCATCAAAATCAGTAGTTACTGACCCAATGTTTGCTCCCTTTGATTCTATTGAAGAGGGAAGAATGGCAGCATTGATGTGCTGGTTATTCGATGTATTTACAAAATAAGGATCTGTTGATACGCTGTTCGCATCTTTTGTCGTTGCTGTCTGCCACGCTGTTAACGTTGTTTGATTCGCACCAAGGAAACCAAGAATATTTCTTGCACCGGAAACATAATAATCATTGTTGTTTATATCCGTGTATGCAGTATTTGGTGCAACAGAATACACACCAAACGATTCACCGCTTGTTGCATTTCCTGGAGGCATTGTATTGTAGAAAATATTATTCCGTACATCCAAGGCAGTTACTGCAGAACTGTTCACCAACATTGCTCCATGCTGGTCAGTTGAACTTGATGTCGTTTGCGTACCGGAAAGACTGATAGTATTGGAATAAACATTATATCCGCCACCGTCAAATATGATTATTCCCCACGCATTACTTGTTCTTGTTCCCGAACCTTGTCCTTTTAAATCATACACAATGTTGTTGACAATCGTAATGTTGGCAGGAACGTATGATGCGCCTGATGCTACAGAAATACCCTGACCTCCTCTGAATCCGCTTCCTGTATGTCGTATGCCGTAAATAAGATTACGGGAAATTGTCGAATTTATTACACCAACTTCGCAACGAATACCACGCATAGCTGGTGATGGAGCTTCTGCGGTGATAATATTGAATACCGTATTTTCAGAAATTGTTGCTGTCGAAGTGTAGTACAAAACTATACCCTGATATGTTACATAATCAGTTGCGGTATTTGAACCGATGCTGTTCTTCGTAATAGTAATATTACTGTCGCGGGAAGAAGAAGAACCATAGATATAAATACCATAGTACATTTTGCTGAAATCATTATTTTCAATCGTAATATTGCGATGGTCTGCGCCGGCGCTTGCTGTTGCAATACTTGCGCCTGATGCAATAATACCGAATGTATTTGCGGCAGAACCATTATTTCCTGCTTTCAATATTACGTTTCTGATTGTTACGTTTGTGTCGCCTAATCCTAATCCACCACTTGAAAGCCAGATTACTGCATTGGCAGTTCCTGTGTTTGTATTCTGAATGGTCAGACTTCTATCACTACCCTTCAATGCCGTATTGGAGCCATCAATAGTAAAATTATCCACGCCGTTCAGTTTAATAATTGAAGAAGCGCTTCCTGAAATTGTTACATTTGCGCCCGCCGCTGGTTTTACACTAACGTTAAATGGTCCGCCGCCAATGTTCGCAGTCGCGGTAAAGGAAATCGGGAATGTTTCTGATGCACTTGAATATCCTGATTGTAATTCAAAGAGAACATTTCCCTGCGCGCCAAGACTGTTCAAATCTGAAGCTGCGGCAGTTAATGTTGCAAATCCACCGGGAATCTGATATGTTCCTGAAAGCGGGGCTTTCACCACAAAACTCACTGTTATTGAATCGTTTGCCGTATTTTCATCGCCTGCAAGCGCTGTAATTGCTGATGCAGTATAACTTCCTGCAAGAGCAGGAGTGTAATTTGCAAATGTTACCTGCTGTAATGCAAGTGAATTTAATGTCGCAATTGTTTGCTGGTCATTATACACTTCAACGCCGCCATTATCATAAATACGATAGCGAACTGCTACATTAGTCTGATTGTTTGAGCCAATATTTTCAAAAGTAGCTTTAGGACCGAAGGCAACGTTTATTGTTTTAACTCCGTTGCTTACAGGGTCATCATGCGTTTTAACTTTTACGTCATCATTATTCGCCTGAATACCTGCAAATTCGTCTGCGCCGATATCCGGTGTTGTTACGTTGCGGACATCTCCGTCATAATCTTCCGTAATGCCTGCAATAACTGCCGCGTGTGATTCAAGGAATGTTTGCGTGCTTGCGGGAATGTGCAAATCCGTACTGCTTGTATAAGTTGAACTTATAGAATAACTGTTTACATCCTGACCTGTTGCAGTCTTCCAGTCAGCAAGTGTTAATTTATCACTGCCAAGGAATCCAAGTTTACCATACGTACCATAACCATAATAATCGTTATTATTTATTGTACCGAATGTTGTTCCTGATACTGCATACACTGCATAAGAATTTGAACCTGTAAGTCCTTCAATCCCGCTTGCAAATATATTATTGCGTACGTCTGTGCCTGTAACGGTACTGGAAGTAATGAGCAATGCCGCTGATAACGTTCCCGTTGAACCGGAAGCAAACTGACTTCCCCACAGATTGATACTGTTGTAATACAATTTATGTCCCGTACCACCCGCTAAACGAATACCAAATGGATTATATGTTGTACTCGATACACTATAATTTGTTGTATTCATCGAGTGGATAACATTGTTTTGTATTGTTACGCCTGTTCCTGAAGTAACGTTGATTCCGTATGCGCCATATCCGCTCGCTGAATTTGATTCGACATCGCGCACTAAATTTCTGCTAATCACCGCATTCGTAACATCCGAACCTGATTCTATTCCAGCGTTGCTGATTGAACCGACTGTTATAATATTGAAAACTTCATTGCGTGAAACGGTTGCTGCATTTGCTCCCTGCAAATAAATACCTTTATAGGTTACATAATCCGTTGCGGTATTTGAACCGACAACGTTTTGTGTAATCAATAAACCGGTATTTGCACCCGTTGTTGTTCCCTGATTATAAATACCGTAGTATGCTTTTGATACTGCGTTATTCTGAATGGTAACATTATTATTGTGGTCGCCGGATGTTGCAACTGATGCGCCGCCGACAAAAATTCCATACGTTGAAGCTGTAATTGAACCCGCTTTCACGTTCAGATTTTTGATGGTGTTATTTGTTGCGCCTGCATTCGCTCCTAAACTTGCAACCCAAATTACTGCTGAACTTGCGCCGGTAGAGGTATTTTCTACTGTAATGTCGCGTGAAGTGGAGCCATTATTGGAACCATCGAGTACAACATAATCTGCGCCGTTAAATTTGAAAATCGAACTTGCGGAAGTTGCTGTAATTGTATGTGTTGTTCCGCTTGCGGGCTTCACTGTTAGAAGATTGGTTCCGCTTGCACCGGCATACACGCCGAAGGTAACAGGAAAAGTCTCTGATGCGGGGACATAATCTGCGGCGAGTTCTAATGTTACCGCGCCCGTCATTTCTTTATTGGCAATATCCGCTAATGCTGCTGTAAGTGTTGCATAATTGCCTGCCGCGCCCACGCTGAATGTTCCGCTGATACTTGCGACAATGGTATAAGAACTCGGCGTAGTTGGCGGTGTTGATGCCGCTGGTGGATTTGTTGTAAATCCGCTTGCGCCTGCTGCCGGGAATGCCGCAGTATTTGGTGAACCTGCATTATCCTGCGCAACAATGTAATAGGATACCACATCTGTTGCTACAACGCCTGCGCCAAAAGTAAACGTATATGTGCTGCCGCTAACATAAGTTGCGGTAACAGCTGAATACGCACCTGCATTTATTTTCCAATACAAAACCGGTAAACCTGCGCCCGAAGTTGGAACACCCGATGCATCCGTTATTGAAGTGGATAAAACTCTGTCTGCTGTTGAAGAAGTATTGCCAAATGCGGTATAGGAAATTGTTGGAGCAGTTAAATCCAATCCCGTTCCTGCAAATTCATCTGCCCCGATATCTGGTGTGGACGCATTGCGTGTATCTCCATCGTAATCCAATGTAATGCTCGGAGTAGAAACTGTTGTTCCGCCACTTTCAGTTTGCGTGGAAATTCCCGTATTCAAATGCAAATCGTAAGGAGTAGTTGCAACATTGATAAACGGCGGATTTTCTGCAAATGCTGCCTGGTCGCGTGTGGACATTCTTGTTTTGTACGCCGAGAAAGTAGAATCATTATCTGCGGCGGCTGTTCCGTGTGAGAAATAATACCGACGAACGCCATCTGCAGGATTCACATAAAAATCGTTGTTATTGGAATTGCTTGAATATGATGTAAGAGTGGTAGAACTCCGACGATGTGCCGCGGTATATCCGCTTGTTGAGCCCGGAGTAGATGCATTGACAACAACGTTATTGCGGAAATCTGTTGTCGGGGTAGATGAAGCGTAAATTCCCGATGTGCCGAATGTTGCCCCTGAACTTGTTGCATTCAAATAAACAGAATTGTAATATGCGCCAATAGTTGTACCGCCTGAAATATAAATACCTGCAACGGCATTAGCGCCCGTCGCTGTTGGTGCCTTTAAATCAGATATAAAATTATTATAGTTGAAATTACTTGTACCCGTTGTAACATACAGAGCATATAAAATAGCGCCTGCATTATTCACTGTATAATTGTACATATTGTTTTTATAACAATTTGTAGTTCCGGTACCGGCATTATAAATACCATAGAGTGTTGTTCCGGAAGTTGTCAAATTATATACTGCATTATTATAAGCAGATGGATTTGTACCCGAGAAATATATTCCATAAACTGTACCACCTGCGGTTATTCCACTAACTGTATTTCCATCAACTTGATTCGTAGTAGTACTTAATGCATAAATTCCATAAGTTGAACCAGTTCCGCCAGTCCATGCTGAAATAGTGTTGTTGCTGCATACACGATTTTGGGCAGTTGCTGTATTCGTGTAGATACCATACAAACTCGAAGTGCCAGAAACCGACATATTCGAGAAATTATTATTCGTAATTGTTTCTGTTCCGCCTGTTGGAGAACCAAAGTTATAATAACAATACACTGACCCCGATGCACCTGTTCTGCTAAGTGTACCGCTCGTAACGTTTCCGGAAATTGTTTTTGTATTGGTTGCATTGCTTGCAGTGATTAAATACACTGTTCCGGTGGATGACATCGTTCCCATCGCAAATGTGTTATTGCTATAGATTTCAGATGTAACAGCAGTCGAATTTTGTTGAATGTAATTTGTTCCAGATGTGGCAGAACTATTCGCAAGTGTAAATGTATTGTTGCTTCCGACAACATTTCCATTCACAGTTGAGTAAAAAACTCCATACAAAGTTGATGTATGTGCGCTTCCGCCGCCGCCAGCATTATCAAAAGTATTATAAGCAACAGAAGGACTGTTGACATATATAAAATATACTCCATACGTAGTAGTTGCAGAACCGCCGCCAAAGTTTTGTATTGTATTGCCGCCACCGGATTGCCCGATTGTATAATTACTGTCATACATTGCAGTTGCACCGCGGCAAATAATACCCGCATGCACGTTTTTTATTGTATTGCCCGTTAGGGTAATATTTTTACTTGTTCCGCTTCCTGCTGAAACTACAACACCCGTCGCAGATGAAACAGTTGATGCGCCGTTTCCTAAATAAATACCTACAACAAACCCGCTGGTACCTTTCGTCATTGTAACTGTGGCATTCTTAATAGTTACAAATTGACATCCATCTGTGCCGCTTGGCTTATGAGTTAAATAACCATACTCTATGGTAGATGCACTTGCTGCTACATCTATCCCGTCAAATGTAATATAATCCGTTCCAGACAATTGTATAACTGCATCTCCGAGACCACCAAGCGCAGATGTCGTATTTACTCCGGCATCAGTTCTTGTAATCACCGGATTTGCACCTCCACCACTTTTTTGGAAAACGATTGGGTTGCCGGAAATACCTGTTGCCGTAATTGTAATTGAAGCAGCATTGCTTTCTGTGTGTCCTGCAGCAACATCGAAAGTAACACCGCCGGCACCAACACCAAGAGTATTAAGGTCAGTGACAGCAGCCGCAACGGTTGCATAATCACCGGGAATTGTTTTGGTTCCGGTCAATTGCGCAAACGAAACGCCGCTTACAAAAACAGTAAGCAACATAATCGTGAGCATTGCGGCAACAAAATTACTTGTTCGGGAAAAATATGTTCGTAAAGAGATAGTCGTTGTCATTGGAACGTCCTCTGAATAGATTAGTTAATGGATAAATAAGTATAGGATATAAAAAACTTGTCCGGCACAGCGCGCACGAATTGCCTGCCCGGTAAGGAGAGAGAGTTGTATTTGCGTTGTTGTGTAGGTAAGGAAGTTGTAACAACAATCATAAAAAACTAAATAAGTTTATGCGACAAAAAAATTGTACGTAAAAAATTCAACTGCTAACGGATGCACAAGTATCTCGCAAAAGCAAACACACAACAGAGTGAACCGTTGCATATTCTTTGCCATCATCATTGTAAAAAATCACCACCACCTCACTTGTGCGAGAAATTTGTGGGGTGAATATAAAAAACTATTAGACTTTTGTCAAGTAAAATGAAAAAAAATTTAACAAAAAGAATAATTTATTTGTTAGAGCAATTTTCATTCCAAAGTGAGTAAAAAGCTGTCAGCAATAAGCAATAAGCAATTAGCAGTTAGCAATTAGCGGTTAAAAGACAATCGCGATACAACGCACAAGAATAAACCTTACAAGTTTTACTTCAAAAGAATTAAATCTGCAAAGGTTCTAACTTTCATCTCTTCACCCGCACAAACTCACATCGCAAATCTAAAATCTAAATTCTAAAATCTAAAATCTAAAATCTAAAATCCCCTCAAAAATAAATCTTACAGACTTCACTCAAAAGATTCCTCAACCCAACTGAAGTTGTATTTCGGAATAATACGCTTGGCGCTTATTGCTAACTGCTAATTGCTATTTGCTATTTGCTCATTGCTTCTTCAAAATCATCAACCACATCCCGCACATCTTCAACGCCAAGCGATACGCGAAGCATTCCTTTTGTTACATTGCACTGCTGCAATTCCTCATCACTCATCTTTATATGCGACGACAACACCGGGATACTCACCAATGTTTCTGCACCGCCAAGCGACATCGCATTGACAGCCACGCGAAGATTATCGGCAACACGTATTGCTTTTTTTAGTCCTCCTTTTACTTCGAGCGTAACCATTCCGCCAAAGCCGGGCGACATTTGTTTCATTGCAATTGCAGACTGGGGAAACGATGGCAATCCGGGATACAGTACGCGCAAAATATTTTTATTTTTTTCCATCGCAGTAGCAAATGCAAGCGCGTTGTTGCATTGTTCGCGCACACGCATCGGAAAAGTTTTTAAACTGCGCAGCAAGAGAAACGACGCAAACGGGTCAATACAACCGCCGAGATATTTTGCAGTGAAGTGTACTTTCGCAATCAATTCTTTTTTGCCGACAACAATGCCTGCTATTATATCGCTGTGTCCGCCGAGATATTTTGTCGCGCTCTCCATTATGATATCAACACCGTACGCAAACGGTTTCTGATTTATTATTGTCGCAAACGTGTTATCAATAATAGTAATGATGCGTGTGCCGAGTTTTCTTTCTTTCTCTCGTACAATGGAAAGAAGCAACTCTATATCCACAAGTTCAAGTTGCGGATTGGTCGGCGTTTCAAAATAGACGACGCGTGTTTTTTTTGAAATGAGTTGTGCAATACGTTCCGGCGCTTCAGAAGGGAAATTTTTTACGCCAATACCATAACGTGGAAAGACATCGCGGAATAAACGATACGTACCGCCGTACAATTGCGCATTGGAAATAATTTCTTCCCCCGCGCCTGCAAACGTAAGTATGGCAGTGGAAATCGCCGCCATCCCCGAAGAGAATACCACACTTGCTTCCGCATTAAAAATAGCGCAGAGTTTTTCTTCCAGTTCCCGCGTTGTCGGATTGTGGTAGCGCGTATAAACATACACGGATTCATCGCCATCTGCATAGCGTACAGCATCATTGGAATTTTCAAAACGGAAATTCGATGTCTGATAAATCGGTGTCGAAACCGCGCCGGTGTATGGATACATTTTCTTGCCGTGCACTGCGCGTGTGGAAATTGCGTATTGTGAATTTTTCTTTTGTTGCTTCATAGCGAAATAGTTGTGTGCTGAAAACCAATCTCATTGGTGAGAGGTAATAAAAAATATTTTCTCTGCGGAGAAAATATTTTTGCTCAACCAATATAAAAATGTAATATTTAGGCAACAATTTTTTGAGAAGAAACTTCGACATCAAATTGAAATAGAGCAGTAGTTGAGATTTGCGTTCTGCGTATGTTAGATTGTAGAAGTGAGATTGTAGATTGATTTGTACAACATCCTTTGCGTAACTCTGCGCTTTCCTTTGCGGACTTTGCGTTTAAGAAAGATTGCTATGAACCGCAAAGGCACGCAAAGAGAGAAATGTCTGGTTTATACCATTCTCAAAAATAAAAAATGGATGCTGAGCGTTCAGGATGGTACTTCCAAAAGTGGAAATAGGGTAAAACGCTTGTTTTTAAATAATACAAGAATCAACAGCAGAGAGCAAAAATCTACCACCCCATCATCCCTCTCTTTGGAAGAAAGGCGACGGAGGGGAAATCCAACACGTATAAATTACTATGAACTAAATATGTATAAACTTATCTACCTCGTAATAACACTCATTATAATAGCAGAGAAATTGCACGCATCTTCCGATGAAAAGCCAGCCGGCAATATTCACGGCTACGTGTTCGGCGATTACTATTATATGCTCGGCAGCGATACGGCACAAAAGCGAGGCAATGCTTCTTATTCTTCTCTGCAAAAAAATATGAACGGCTTTATGCTGCGACGAATGTTTTTGTATTACGATTACAATATTTCGGACGACGTAACGAGCCAGATTCTTTTTGAAACAAATGAAAAATCGCTCGATGGCAATGGTCATCTCGGATTTTTTTTGAAAACTGCTTACGTAGAATGGAATGATGTTATTCCGAACCATTCGCTTTCGCTTGGATTAATTCCAAGTCCGACGTGGGTGCGCAGTGTTGCTGAAAAAACGTGGGGCTATCGTGTCATTGAAAAAACAATAGTGGATTTGCACAGTCTCGGAAGCGGTTCGGATATGGGAATTGCGATGCGCGGAAATTTCCGTGATAATATCGGTTACAATATTATGCTTGGCAATGGCAACGGGCAGAAACCGGAAAATAACAAGTATAAAAAAATGTACGCCAATGTAAATTTCAAATCAGGAAATTTTCTCTTTGAAGCAAATGGAGATTATGAGCCCGATGCACACGGCAAAGAAAAAACGACGATGCAGTTTTTTACAGGATTCCGCATTGCTTCGCTGATGTTTGGCGCGCAGGCAATGGAGCAAATACAGAAAAAATTCGGCGCTAATGATGAAGATATTATTCCTGCGGGAATTTCGGTATTTGGTTCAGTGTATCTTAATCCGCAATTCGTATGTTTTGCACGGGTTGATTTTTTTAATCCCGATACAAAAAGCGATGCTATCGGTTACTATGAAACATTTACCACATTTGGGTTCGATTATTTTCCGATAAAAGAATTTCACATAATGCCAAATTTCTGGCTCAATGTGTACAAAGAAAAAAACAAAAACATAAGAAAACAATCCGCAGATATTGCGGGACGAATGACATTCTTATTTATTTTTAAATAGAAATATGAACTTACTACAACAATTTTTAAAACCATTTGAAAAAATATTCCGCTTCTTCTTTCCGCCGTTGCAATGGCGGCTTCCTGCAACTCTCGCTGTCGGAACGTTGCTCGGCATAGGATTTGTCGTGCTTCGTGTATCCAATGCAACTTCATACCTTTCCGATGACCCGAAAGCATGTATGAATTGCCACGTTATGTCGCCGCAATATGCGACGTGGACACACGGAAGTCATGCACGTGTGGCAAACTGTAACGATTGTCACGTGCCACATGATAATATTTTGAAGAAATACTTATTCAAAGCGCAGGATGGAATTCGCCATTCGTTTATGTTTACATTTCATCTTGAACCGCAGGTTATTCGCGTAAAAGATGCGGGAATTAAAGCAATTCAGCAAAATTGTCAGCGCTGCCATCAGGATTTGATTCATAATATTTCCATAAAAAATGTAACCGGCGATAATTACAAAGTAACTAACGGACATTTATGCTGGGATTGCCACCGCGAAACTCCACACGGAAAAGTAAATAGTTTAGCGTCCGTACCTTATGCACGTGTTCCGCGATTATCTTCCATTCTCCCTGAATGGATGGAAAACCTTATCATTAAAGAACAGACAAAATAGTTTCGGCAATGAACATTCGCGATGAAATATTGAAAGAACACTCCAAGAAGCAGACCAGAAAAATTGCAACGTATATCGGAACCGATGAAACGAAATTCCGTGAACTGATGGAGTTGTTTTTTGCAAACGAATACATTGTAACGCAACGCGGAGCATGGGTAGTAAACGAATGTGCGGAAAAACATCCCGAACTCATTCGCCCGTATTTGAAAAAGATGCTCGATTATCTTGCCACACCGGATTTACATATTGCCGTAAAGAGAAATACAATGCGGATACTGCACTATGTTGATATACCAAAGAACTTACTTGGGCGCGTTGCAACAATATCCTTCGACTTTTATGCATCGCCATCAGAAGCAATTGCTGTAAAAGTCCATTCAATGTATGTACTTGAAAAAATTTGCAAAATGGAACCGGAACTCATTCCTGAATTTCGCCTTCTTTTTGAACAACAATTACCATTTGCACCGCCAGCAATAATAGCCTGCGGAAGAAAAGTCTTTAAAAAACTCGATAAATTAGAAATAACGAAACAAAACAAACAAAATATTTTTAACTCATAACTTTTAATTTTTAACTTAATTATGAAACCTATCGTACAAAAAATTCAGGAAAACCCCTGGCTCGGCTGGGTAATTTTTGCTGCAACAATTATTATTGTATTTCTCGTCGGTTTGCTTGGCGCATCTATTATGGAACGCAGAGGCGAAGAAAAACTGATGTTCCAACTTGTAAAACCCATTGCGCAATGGGAACCGCGCAACGATGTGTGGGGAGCAAATTTTCCCCGCGAATATGAAGCATATAAAAGCACGCTTGATACATCTTTCAGGAGTAAATACGGAGGCGGAGCAAGCAGAGATTTGCTCTCAGAAGACCCATATCCGATTGTGCTGTGGGCGGGATATGCGTTTTCCCGCGATTATAATCAGGGACGAGGTCATTACTACGCAATTGATGACATCCGTAACACTTTGCGCACAGGAATTCCGCAACCCGCAACTTGCTGGACGTGTAAAAGTACAGACGTTCCGCGAGTAATGAATAAAATGGGCGTAAAAGAATACTACAAAGATAAATGGGCGCATCTCGGACCGGAAATTGTCAATAATATCGGATGTCAGGATTGCCACGACCCCGCAACAATGAATTTACGTATTACACGTCCCGCATTGGTGGAAGCATTTCAGCGGCAGGGAAAAGACATAACAAAAGCAACACATCAGGAAATGCGTTCGCTTGTGTGCGCACAATGCCATGTGGAATATTATTTCAAAGGAAAAGAAGATAAATATCTTACGTTCCCGTGGGATAATGGATTTTCTGCGGAACAAATGGAAGCATATTATGATACAGTGCAGCACGTAGATTTTGAACACAAACTGAGCAAAGCGAAAATATTAAAAGCGCAACATCCTGATTATGAATTGTACAAAACAGGAATTCACGCAGAACGCGGAGTTGCGTGCGCAGATTGCCACATGCCGTATCGCAGTGAAGGCGGCGTGAAATTTACGAACCACAAAATACAAAGTCCGCTGAATGATATTGCTGCATCGTGTGGAGTCTGCCATCGCGAAAGTGAAGTGACATTGCGCAAAAATGTAGAAGACAGACAGGATAAAATTCTCGAATTGCGCCTCACAGCCGAACAAGCATTAGTGAGCGCGCATATCGAAGCAAAGTTTGCGTGGGAAAAAGGCGCAACAGAAGACGAAATGAAATCAGCACTATTATTTATCCGACATGCACAATGGCGATGGGATTGGGTTGCCGCATCAAACGGACTTGGATTCCATTCCCCGACAGAAGCTGCGCGTGTTCTCGGCTCATCAATTCAGCAGGCACAGGAAGCGCGTTTAGAAATTTCGCGTGTGCTTGCAAAACATGGTGTATTTGAACCTATTGCACTTCCTGATGTTTCTACAAAAGAAAAAGCACAGGCGTTTATCGGTTTAAAGATGGATTCACTCCGCACAGATAAAGCAACGTTTCTAAAAAATGTCGTTCCTGAATGGGAGAAGCAAGCAGAAGCAAGGCAGGGAAAGAAAGAGTATTAGAAGAAAGCAGAAATTACAATAGAACAAATATTCCTAATGCAAAATAATGGCAAAAATCACTGCTCCGTAGGAGCAGAATATTTATAGCGACCAAAACCAAACGGGACCCAAACTCCGTAGGAGTTTCACATACAACACCTACGGCGTTGAAGAAAATGCGTCAATCATATTTCTACAAACATCAAATCCCTACGGGATTTTTTTAACGAAAAATACAATTTAATTTTCACAATGTATTTTTGTAATTTCTCCACCGAAAAATACACGCACAATCACTTATGAGCAAATACGAATTTTTAGAAAAGATGGATAAGACGAAGGGACGAATTATCAAAAAAGGCGAAGAAGAAAACGACGTTGAGTTTTGGCAATCGCAACCGTATGAGGTTCGCTTGGAAGTGATTGAAATGCTTCGTCAAGAATTTTATAACTACACCGATGAAACTATCCCCCGATTTCAAAGAGTTTATAGAATTGTTAAACGCAAATGAAGTGAAATACCTTGTCGTCGGCGGTTATGCCGTTGGGCTTCACGGATATCCGCGTTTAACAAAAGATATTGATTTCTGGATACAGAGAGACAATAACAATGCTCAACTCCTTTTAGAAACATTACAAGACTTTGGGTTGGGTTCACTACAGTTTACTGCAGAAGATTTCCTGAATGCAAATAATATTATTCAACTCGGCGTTCCCCCAAATCGAATTGATATAATAACCGATTTAGAAAATTTGTCTTTTGATGAATGTTTTGAAACCAGAGCGAAAATTGATGCACAAGGAGTTATTGCGAATGTGCTTGATTTGGAAAGTCTCAAAAAAAATAAGAAATCAACCGGACGATTGCAGGATTTAGCAGATGCAGAAAAATTGGAAACGAAAGGAAAAAAGAAAAACAGATGGAAATGAACACCTTCGCAATTCCATGCAAAAAGTGTTGGATTTGCGAAACTTTTGTTATTTTTGTTTCGCATAATTAAATGTTATCTGCAATTGTTTGGCGACAGTGCTAACTTGAAACGGTAGTGCTTTGAACAAACATTTTTGAACACATGAGGACAACAACCGATACCGCCTCTAATACCAACGCTGAAAATAATTTTATTAAAAAAATCCCACCCACAAAAAATTTTATGCCAACGCTTTATAAAGTCCGATTTTCAGATGATAATTTTGCCTACTTTTCAAACCAATATTTCAAATAAAAAAATAGCAAATGATACGCAAAGACATAAACCTATCGGAAGTATTAGAATACTACAAGAAAAATAAAATCGCATCGTTTGACGAGGAGATTGACCAATATGGTGGTTATTTTATTACTGCTGGAAGAATTGCTGCTACTATACTTGCTCCTACTCCTTTGGTTGCAATTGCAAACTTTTGTTCTGGCATTGATGCCGCTTCTCTGCGTGCATCCAAATTACTTTCATGGCTACCTGACAAATTCAAATACAAAGATAGAGGACGAGAAAAATTTGCAATTGAACGATATGAGTTAGCAAATGTTGTCAATTTTATGATTCTCCATATTGCTATAAAATATGGCGTTAAGGAGATTATTATGCCTGTCATAAAAACAATTTTAGAAAATACTGAATTGGAAGATGAAGACAAAAAGCAGTTAGCTAAAATTAGTGAAGAATGTGAAAGAGAATCCACATCCATCGGAGTGCCGACTAATTGTCTTTTGTCAAAGGATGATGTGAGTAATCATGCTTTCAAAATTGTTGACCCAATTTTAGGAAACTTGTTCAAACTTGCTGAAAAATGTAAAGAGGAAAAAGCTCAATTAAAAAAAATTGACTTACAAAAAACGAAAGACAAGTATTCAGAACTTGTAAGTTTATACTACAATGCTTTTGTAATTAACTTTTCAGGTGAGTTTCCAGAATTTAAAATTTGGGCAGACATTACTCAAAGAGGAGAAATAATTAAAGAGCTAACTGAAGTTTCAGAAAAGTTGAAAGGGACAGACAAAAAATTAAACAATCAATTCATAAAACGATACGAACTGTTATCTAATGAAATTGGGGAGTTAAGAAAATCTAAATTCATTGCGGAAAGTGGATTCCCTTCATTTCAAGAATTATATAAAGAATTATTTGAGCTACAAACAAAAAGAATTGTCGGCTCACTTTCATCAAAAATTAAAGAGAGTGTAGAAGCACATCAGAATAAAATAAAAGATGAATTAAATAAGCCATTAATTGAGAACGCTGATATTGACGGAATTGTTTACCCCAAGAATAGAGAGATTTACATTGCCCAAAGTTTCCGTTCAATTGACTACATAAAGAAGTTGCATAAAAAAGATTTTCTTACTGATGAATCACTGAACGATAAGTGGGCAAAGGGAGAAAACATTTCCAGTTTTTTACTTCAATCCTTAATTGACCCAAACTATTCAAATAAACCAATTGTATTACTTGGGTTGCCAGGTGCAGGTAAATCAATGTTGAGTAAAATGTTTGCAGGGCAGTTATGCGAAACAAATGATTTTATTCCGTTCTTAGTTAAACTAAGAAGCGTTGCATCCAACACTGCCAATGTTTCAGAGCATATCAACAAGGGAATTTCAAAATCACCCGATACTAATTGGATTGAGTGGGCTAAAGAGTTCCGTGATAGAATTCCAGTAATCATAATGGACGGCTTTGATGAACTTATGCAATCATCAACAACAGAACTTAACAACTACATTGGTGCGATTAAAGAATTTCAAAATGATGCTTTGCACCACGGCATTGCAGTAAGAATTATTCTTACAAGTCGGACAACCGTGATGCAAAATGTTTATATCCCCGAAGGAACAAGAATAATAAAGCTGGACAGTTTTGATGCTAAACGAAGAGACTTGTGGGTTAAGTTATGGAACAGCCATCAAATAAAGCCGAAGTATAAATTTTCAATCCCACAAAATCCTAAGATTGAGCATTTAGCACAGGAGCCATTGCTTATTTTCATGCTTGCTGTTTATGACTTTGAGAAGTCTGAGTTACAATTAATGACGAAGGAAAAAAATTTCAATCAGAGTAAATTGTATGATTCACTTTTGCTAAGTTTTATTGATAGGCAGTTAAAGAAGAACGATTATTTCAAAAACCTAAGTGAAGACGAGCAGAAAAAAGAAAGAGAGCTATTTCGCTTGCGGTTGGGAATGATTGCTTTGCTAATGTTCTTAAATAACACTACACACAAAGACACACAAAAATTAAAGGATGAGTTAGAAGTATTTGGATTGCATGAATCAAACATTCAATCAAAAAATGTTTTGGGAGATTTCTTTTTTATCCACGAAAATAAATCTACGACAGAAGGAGATTCTGAAAATTTGAATTTTGAATTTCTTCACAAAACATTTGGTGAATTTTTAGCTGCCGACTTTCTATTGAGAATAGCTTTTAAGCAAACTCAAAAAAGTAGAGAAAAGATTTATCAGCAGTATATTTTTAAGTTTTGCTTTGGTTACAACTGGCTCAATAAACATCAGAACATTCAAAACTTTCTTTTTGAGTATGCACCACAATTTAAATCTGAAAACAAAGACATTGTTCATATCATTGATGATATTATCAAACCCGATTTAGAATCACTATTTAAAAATGGAAACCTGGATTTTCCAGTGAAGGAAAATCAAATTTTACCACACAAAGAAGTTGTTGAACATTCTGGTATCTACTCACAAAACTTGATATTCCTATGGTTGGCAATTTCAAATGACATAGATGTGAAATTTGAAATCTTCGGTTCAAATGAAAAAACTGGCGAAGTAACAAGTGAACCGAAATATGAATCTCAAGATAGAGATGAAACAAACAAGAACAAATTATTGTGGAAGCGATTAGCAAAGCTTTGGACAATGGTTGGTAATTACAGTGCAACAGCCAAACTTAGTGAATGGATAAAAGTTATTGAGAAAGATAATACCATCCTTCTTAGCAAATCAAAATCAGAAGTAAGCCATAACTTTTCTGATTCCGCTAAAGTTGCTTGTAATGACTTTGAACTATTACTATCATTCTTTGACAACGAATTCAAGTTCTCTAAAGAAATTCACACACTGACAAACATTGAAAAAATAATCAAGAAGAAACCCGAACTAAATTCATTGGCTATTGATTCAATGCTTCACAGATTTCACGACCTCTTTGAAATTGAAAATTTGAAGTTGCTTGAATGGTTTAAAGGAAAAGAATTAAGCAGACGGCACCAGGTTTCATTAATGAGAAAGATTGGCTCATTGAAATGGCATATTTCTCCTAATGCTCTTACCGACACATTGCGATTCGTAACTAAAGATTTATTTTTTGCTTTTAGAGAAAATCCGCAAGCTGCAATTGAATATCTTAAAATCCTTGTTGACCTTAAAACATATTTTCCTCTTAGTAAAATTCTTGACCCTGAAATGTTAGATGATGTATTCCACGGACTTTCAAAGGACATCGCTCATAATGATAGAGTAAATCCACTTGCAACTTTAGAGTATATTAAACTTCTTAATGAGTTAAATAGACATTACCCATTTAGACGAAAGTTTAAAGGAGATTTTCTTGAAGAATCTTTACATAGAATTACTAAGGACATGCATAGATATTTAAGTGATAATCCTTACTCATCTTTTGAGTATCTGAAATTGTTAAACGAAATGCGAAAATTCTATCCAGCAGGAAAAAGAATTAATTCTGAATTTTATGAAGAATCTATTCATCGTCTTTCAAAAGACATGCAATTCATTGCAAGAGAAAATCCAAATGCAATTTTAGAATATTTAAGATTGATTTATGATTTGCGAAAACATTCACCGATTCGTGAAAAACTTCCCGAAGAAATTTTTGAAGAATCATTAAAATATTTATCAGAAGAATGGACTAATATTTTACGAGATGATGGGTTCAATTTAGTTGAGTATTTGAAAATTATTATTGAACTCAAACGCTATTACCCCATTGAAAAAATTATCCCATTCAAACTTGTAGAGGAATCTTTTGATAGAATTGCTCACGACTTAGTTTACTTGATTAGAGAAAATCCAAGAGAAGCGAATGAGTATTTGAATTTAATGAAAGAGATTCAGCGGTTATTGCCTGATAAAGATTTCATGCGTCATAAAAGAGGAAAAATGTTTGATGAAACTTTGCACAGATTATCAAAGGAGATTGACATAGATTTTCGTGGCAGCCCAACTTCTATTTTGATTTATTTAGAAATACTTTTAATGAACCGAAACGGTTATCGTTACAAAGAAGAAGGACATGATGTAGAAAAATTGATTGAAACAATTGCAAAAAAAGATTTCGGAAATTCAGTAGTTAAGAAAGCAGCACTCCTTCTTATGCAGTATGAAGCAGACCCAAGGTTAATTGAAAGGTTATTAGAACATCATCCAAAAATACATCACATCTATATGAACTCTCCCGAACTTGCAAGAGATATTATTGAAGCAATGAAAGAACTTGATAGCAATGAAAGAAATAATTAAAATAACTATTGCCTTAGCAGTCATACTTGGTTCTTACCTTTTGGGAAGTCATCAAGCAGATGATAAGTTTTCAATTCAACTGAAAGAAGTGAATGAAAAATTATCAGTTAGTAAATCAAGTATTGAGCAACTAAAAGATAGTATTAATTCAATGCAAAAACTTATTGCTCAAATTAGGATTGAGAAAGCAGACACAGTAATTGCAAAGCCAAAACCCAAAGAAGAAAAGACAATAACAAAAAAGAAATGAAAAAGCCAACGCACAAAAAAAATACACTCTTAAAAAACGCTGAAGCCAACGCTAAAGGCAATTTTTTAAAGAGAGTATTTTTTTCTCCCACCCAAGAAAAATTTTTGCCAACGCTTCTTTTTTTAATAAAATTATTTTCCCAACGCACGGGCTTTGTGCGTAATCTGACGGACATCGCTTCTAATGTAAATCGCTTTGAACAAAGTGTGTGCGAACTTCAAACAGTTGTGCTTCGGACGGACAGCAGGGCAGCGGATAACATAAAATTAAAAGAAATTTTAAAAAGAAGGGCTTTGTTCGGTAATCAAACAGTGGTGCTTCTAATAAACAGTGTTGCGTTAACGAATCCCGCACGTGCGGGACTTCTAATCCCTTTTTAAAACTTCTTTAATCCCTTCTTCGTTAGCTGCAACCCGTGGGGACAGTGCTAACCTGAAAGTTTCTGCAAGAAATGAGCGACACGACAAATACAAACCATATATTCGCAGACACAAAATTTTATCATGACATTATCAGAATTCAAAACAAAACTTAAAGCAATAGAGAAAGAAGGTTTCATCAAGTCAAAGCGAAAGAATGTTTCCACCTTTGTAACGATGTTTACTTTCAACAGTGGCGTTTGGCAAATTTCACAGGCAGACACTCTTAAAAAATACGGTTACAAAGACAGCAAAAAACGGACAGCGTTGAAATGTTTCGTTCATGTAAAACCGAACGTACAAGGGCTTTTCTTGAGGGTGACGAACCAATCACTTCAAATGTATCACACAGACAAAACGGTAATTGCTGAATGGGATGCAACAAAATTGTTGCAATACTTTGCCGCGAAACTTCCCAAACTTATTTTAGTTCTTGCAAACACAGAGCCACGGTAAAGGAGTTGACACATTAATGCAAAGACATTTGAAGAATAATTATTAGCGATGCAAGAATCACAAAGCATAGAATATAAATCAAGTTGGCGAGACGAATATCTAAAATGGATATGCGGTTTTGCTAATGCAAATGGTGGTAGCATTTTCATAGGTAAAGATGATGACGGAAGAGTTGTTGGTGTATCAGATGCTAAAAAATTGATGGAAGACATTCCAAACAAAGTGAAAGACACTTTAGGGATTTTGGTTGATGTGAATTTGCATAAAGCAGCAGAAGGCGATTTTATTGAAATTGTTGTTGACAGTTACCCTTTCCCATTTAATTACAAAGGACAATATCATTACCGAAGTGGCAGCACAAAGCAAGAATTAAAAGGAGCAACGTTGGATAAATTTCTGTTGCAGAAAAAAGGTAAACGGTGGGATGGAGTTCCAGTTCCTAAAGTTTCAGTTGACGATTTAAAGCAGGAATCATTTGACTTTTTCCGTAAGCGTGCTTTCAAAAGTCAACGCATTGAAGAAGAGATTTTGACTGACACAAACTATCAGCTAATTGAAAACCTACAATTGATAGAAAACGATTTTTTGAAACGGGCTTCCATTTTATTATTTCATCCTAATCCTGAAAAGTTTGTAACAGGGGCATTCATTAAAATTGGTTTCTTTACAACAGATGATGACTTAAAATTTCAAGATGAGATTCACGGCAATCTGTTTGAACAAATTGAAAAAGCAATTGACTTGCTGTTTACAAAATATATCAAGTCGGAAATTAGTTATGAAGGAATAAATAGAGTTGAGAAATATGAATATCCAAAGGAGGCAGTTCGTGAAGCACTTCTCAATACAATTGCTCATAAAGATTATTCGGGAGGTGTTCCTATTCAGATAAGTGTTTACGATGACAAAATTATTTTTTGGAATGAAGGACAGTTGCCTGAAAATTGGACGATTGAAAATCTCTTAATAAAGCATCCTTCTAAACCTTTTAATCCTGACATAGCAAACACACTTTTCAGAAGTGGCTACATTGAATCTTGGGGACGAGGAACTCTGAAAATGATAAAGGAATGTTTAGCCGCAGGAATTCCAGAGCCGATTTATTTTCATGACATGTCAGGCTTCTTCGTTGAGTTTAGGAAGGACATTAACAATGAAAAATATTTGCAGTCGCTTGGCTTAAATGACAGACAAGTTAAAGCCGTTCTATTCACAAATGACAAAGGAAAAATTACCAATAGCGAGTATCAAGAATTAAATAACTGTTCACGAAACACAGCCAGTAACGACTTGACAGAATTAGTTGAAAAGGAATTGCTAAAACCAAGTGGACAAAAGGGAGCAGGAGCATTTTATACTTTAAAATGAGAGGCAAATCAATCATAAACCAATTGCACATTAATTGCACAAATTGCACAATGGACAGACAGCCCAACGCATTTGCAAGCACATTTTATTTTTTTGCTGACACACAAGCCACCGCACGGGACACTGCTAACTTGCACCGACACAGCATTGAATGTAAATCGCTTTGAACAAAGTGCCTGCAAACTTGGAACGACACGACTTCGGACGGAGAGAAGGACAGCAGACAGCAACTACAAAAGATAAATAATCATACCCTTTGGACAGAAAATTACAAAGTGACAGAATAGATAACATGTAAATTATGAGTAATGCAAAAATATCCATACGTTTTTTTGACGACCGTGAAGTGCGAGCTGTTTGGGACGAGCAAAACGCCAAGTGGTGGTTTAGTGTGTTGGATATTGTAGCTTTGCTTACCGACCAAGACGACTATACCAAAACTCGCAACTATTGGAAATATCTTAAAGCCAAATTGAAAAAAGAAAAAAACGAGTTGGTTAGTGCCACTACCCAACTGAAACTTTTAGCAAATGACGGTAAACGATATTTAACCGATATGTTGGATTACACTAGCATTATTGCTTTAGGCAAAACTTTTCCCGGAACAAAAGCCAACCGATTTATTGAATGGTTTACATACAGTGATGAAAGCATAGACGGAAAAAGCAAAACAAAAGCGTATGCAATGTTTGAAAGTTCTTTTATCAACAGCATAGAAGTTGGTACAACTAAAGGATTGCAACAAATACACGCTTATTTGTTTGGCGGATTGTATGATTTTGCGGGACAAATCAGACAAAAAAATATTTCAAAAGGTGGTTTTCAATTTGCCGTATCACGCTTTTTAGGCGACACATTAACGCAAATAGAAGCAATGCCCGAAACTACATTTGACGAAATCGTAAACAAATATGTAGAAATGAACATTGCACACCCTTTTATGGAAGGTAATGGCAGGAGCACTAGAATATGGTTGGATTTGATACTAAAAAAACGCCTCAAGAAATGCGTAGATTGGAGTAAAATAAGCAAGCGAGAATACATGAACGCAATGATGCTAAGTCCAACCAAGAGTAGCGTTCTAAAAACACTTTTGGAAAATGCGCTCACCACCAAAATAAACGATCGCGAAATGTTTATGAAAGGGATTGACTACTCATATTACTACGAAGAAAATGGCTAATGAAAATCGAAACGACAAAATCGAAAACAACGAACCGCAAACGTCAAACAAAAAAAACTCAAATTATGACAGAACAACAAAAATCATTACCCAAATGGATACTTATAGTATCAGCACTTTTTGCATTAATGGAACTTATGGTAAGTGTACAAATATGCTTTGCACCGCAATCGGTTGTGGAGACAGTTGACCTTAACGCAATAGGCGTTCATTACTTAATTTACATGTGGGCTTCCCGACAATTTGCCCTTGGTTTTATCTTTGCTTTTGCGACATTTAAAAAATCAATTCCTATGCTGACCATTGCATATATTTTCTTTTTGGTAATGTTTGTTGGCGATTTCTTTATTGGAATTTCACAAAAAGAAAATTCACTTATCATTGCTGCATTAGTAATGTGTGTTATTTCTTCAGCAATGCTCTTTGTAATAAATAAAGCGAATATGTGAAAGACTTCAATGGTTATCCCTTCATAGAAAGTTTCTCAACATCTAAAAATAATTCCTATGGCAAAAAAAGGAAAAACACTTACAAACAAAATCACCGGTGAAAAAATCACCTGGATGGAAACAAGTGCGGACACAAATGGCTCACATATCCTATTCAATTTTGAAGTTGCACCAAAGGGCTATGTTCCGGTAAGGCATATTCACACATCGCAAAACGAACATTTTGAAATTTTATCAGGTTCTTTACGAATTGAACTAAATGGGGAAACAAAAAATTTAAAGGCAGGCGATAAAATAATTGTTCCGCAAGGACAACCCCATCAATGGTGGAATGATTCCGCAGATGCAGCAGTGAAAGCGAAAATCCGATTTGAACCAGCACTCAAAACCGAAATATTCTTTGAACAGTTTTTCGGGCTTGCAAATGATGGTAAAACAAAAATTGATGGCTCACCAAAATTTATGCAGATAATGGCAATGAGCAATGAGTACGACATTTATATATCTGGCCCGCCTGTACTACTTCAAAAAATTATGTCCTTTGTTTTAGGGAGTATTGCAAGACTTAGTGGTTTCAAAAAATATTATAAAAAATATGACGACTATTAGTCTCATGAGATATTCCCACATAAATTCAACTGCTAACACGGGTTTTGCGTTTTGTGATGCACTGAAAGGAAAATAAAATGCACAAACAACATTTATACAATTTAACCGTTGAGTGGACTGGTAATAAAGGGCAAGGAACAAGTGATTATCGTTCTTATGAACGTAGCCATAAAGTTATAATAGACAACAAAACTGAAATACAATGTTCATCTGACCCTGCCTTTCGAGGAGAGAGTACAAAACATAATCCCGAAGAACTTTTTGTTGCGGCGATATCAACTTGCCACATGCTTTGGTATTTACATCTTTGTGCAGAAGCAGGAGTAATTGTCATTGCGTACACGGACAATGCAACAGGCATTTTGCAGGAAACCGAAGATGGCGGCGGACACTTCACAAACGTAACCTTAAACCCGCAAGTAATCGTCAGCGACAAATCAATGATAGAGAGAGCAAACGAACTGCATCAAAATGCAAACAAACTTTGCTTTATCGCTAACTCGTGCAATTTTCCGATTCATCACAATCCAACTTGTAAAATAAATGCTTGAAATGGAAATGACATCGAATAACTGTTTGATAAAATATCAGCGATGTATTTCATAGAAACATCTTGAATAAATTTAGTGTTTTAATACAAAAAAATGATACTATTTTTCTATGTAAAAAAATAAGATTCCATAATTTCAACCAACTTTAATTGAATAGTATGAAAAAAGAATTATCTCCAAAACAACGCGAAGAACTCCTCGACGCATTGAAAAACCGTTTTGAGAAAAATATGAACCGCCACAAAAATATTGAATGGGTGAAAGTACAATCAAAGTTGGGAGCCAATTCCGAAAAATTATGGTCGCTGAGTGAAATGGAAAAAACCGGCGGTGAACCTGATATTGTTGGTTATGATAAAAAGACGGGCGAATACATTTTTTATGATTGTTCAGCAGAAAGTCCAGCTGGTCGCAGAAGTATTTGTTACGACCTTGAAGCGCTGGAATCAAGGAAAGAACATAAACCAAAAGATTCCGCATTGAATATGGCTGCTGCTATGGGCATTGAAATTTTAACCGAAGAACAATATCGTGAAATGCAGAAACTCGGAAAGTTCGATACGAAAACATCAAGTTGGGTAAAAACGCCTGCTGAAATAAGAAAACTCGGTGGCGCAATATTTTGCGATAGGCGCTATGATACTGTTTTTGTGTATCACAACGGCGCAGAATCGTACTATGCTGCAAGAGGGTTTCGCGGTTTGTTAAGAATCTGAATTTTTTGAGAAAAAAGAATTTTAAAACTATGCCCATCCACCCAGAAATAAATAACTACAATCTTTCTCACACTGATGAGAAGAGAGAAGTATGCCAATTATTAGCCGATGAAATTTGTAAAAACTTGCCCAAGTCTGAAAATAAAATATGGCATGCGCATCCTGTTTGGTTTATAGATGGAAATCCGATTGTGGGGTATAGTAAATTGAAAAATTGTATTCGGTTACTATTTTGGAGCGGACAATCTTTTGAAGAAGATGCGTTGCATAAAGAGGGAACTTTTAAAGCCGCCGAAATGCGTTTTACATCGGTAAAAGAAATTGATTTGAAAATTTTAAAAAGATGTTTGAAAAAATCCATCACAATACAATGGGATTATAAAAACCTGATGAAACGAAAAGGGGTTTTAAAAAGATTAGTTTAGAAGTTGAATAATTCCGCAATGAATTGACGGATGAGTTTTATAGAACAAACATCTTTTTCATCCGCATTCATTCAATATTCTTATATTTGCGCCGTAGAATTATACACACGTGAAAAGAAGTTTCGCAATACTAATTGTTTTGTTGCTCTTTTTCAACATCGGCGGATTTCTCGTGATGTTTGAAATGGAGCAGTTTGCTATTCAATCCGCTATGGAAGAAAGAATAGCAGGAAATGACGATGAACAACTTGAAACTCTTGTTCTCTCTTTGCAAGATTACGAAAATGCAAAAATAGACGAGCACGAAATCCGCATTGATGGAAAAATGTACGATGTTGCATTTATTGAACTGCATGGAGAAAGCGTTATTGTGCATTGCATTCACGATACAGAAGAAGAAAATCTTTTTGCCGAACTCGAAAAATTTATTGAGAAACAACATCACAATTCTTCCGCTACGCGCAACTCGCTTGCGTTTCAATTTATCCAATTGCTCACGATATCATTTTTGCAAGTAGAAAATGAACAATTGCTGATTTCCGTATCATATCAGAGTTTTACACACCGCTTTACTTCTCCCCTTCTCTCTCACCCGCTAACTATTGAGCCGCCGCCGCCAAAAATGTTGATGTAAAAATATTTTCTCTTTTTTCACCTGCAAACATATTGTTTTTTACGGGTGTATTTTTATTTTTACAATTTTAACCAACATTATTATGCTTAAAAAACAATTTTATTTTTTGAGTGTTCTGCTGTGTTTGTGCAATTTTCAATTTGTATTTGCGCAAATCAGCGACACACTCCGCAAAGAAACTGATTCTCTGAGAAATTACATTATAGAGGAAAACGTTGTTACAGGAACACGAACCGTAAAACGCATCATAGATGTTCCGTATTCTGTGCTTCGTGTTGAAGGAGCGCAATACAAATACGAACGTAAAACTTCGGTTGACGATGTGTTGGGAAATATTCCCGGATTATTTTTGCAATCGCGGTATGGCAATCACGATGTGCGTATTTCGATGCGGGGATTTGGCAGTCGCTCCAATTCAGGAATTCGCGGCGTACGAATTTTGCTTGATGGCATTCCCGAATCCGAGCCAGACGGACAAACGCGCATCGAAGCCATAGATTTCCAATCCGTTGGAAAAATTGAAGTCGTGAAAGGAAATGCTTCATCGCTTTATACCAATGCGCCCGGCGGCGTTATTAATTTTATAAACGATATTACATTTGAAAATTCATTCTTCAAAAATTTCAATGAGTTTGGCTCGTTTGATTTGCGCAGCAATGGAATGAAGACAGGAGTACACACAGCTTCGTATAATTTTCTCGGAACATATAACTACCACAATGCAAAAGGATACCGTCCGCACAGCGAAGATTACTGGCATATTGTAAATTCTGTTCTCGAAACAACGCCAGCAGAATTTACGCACTTCAATATGTATTTTAATTATGTGAGCGGATTTATACGATTGCCCGGCTCATTGACAAAAGAACAATTTGATGCAGACCCGTTTCAACCCAACGTACGCGATATTGCACGCGATTCAAAACGCATAACCAAAAAAGGAAGAGTCGGATTGCGCTTTGAAACTTTCTTCGGTGAAAACAGAGAGAATGAACTTGAACTGACTGCGTACGGCACAATGAAATATTTTGAACGCACTGCAAAGCGTTACAGAATTTTATCCCGCGATGGCATCGGTGCAAGCGGAAGATTTGTGCACAACGGAACGCTCTTCAATCGCAACAACGAATTTTCCATCGGCGGAGATTTGTTTCATCAGACAGGACCTATTGAAGAATACGATAACATCAACGGACTGAAAGGAGACCCGCTGTTGGATTTATTTAATGAAACAATTGGCAATGCTGGAATGTATTTTCAAAACTCAGTTAATCTTTACGAAGAAAAATGCGATTTACTTTTTACCGGACGCTATGATAAAGTAGTGTTCGACAGCAAGAATCAACAACTTTCTGCTGTAAATTCTACTTTGCGTTTTGAAAAATTCACCCCAAAATTTTCTTTGAATTATAAATTACTCCCGACAGTTGCTGCTTATACATCGTACGGATTCAGTTACGATACGCCGGCATTTAACGAATTGGATAATTACCCAACAAGTTCGCAACCGACAGTAATTTTAAATCCGGATTTGCAGGCGCAGAAATCAAGAAATTTCGAAATTGGTTTGAAAGGGAATCTACTGTTTCTTGAGCGACAATCGTTTCGCACATTCTTTTTTGAAGCGACATTCTTCAATAGTAAAATCGAAGATGAAATTGTTCCGTTTGAAGTATTCGGCGATGTGTATTACAGAAACTCCGCATCCACAAACAGAACAGGATGGGAACTTGGCGCTGAAACAGAAGTACTGCACAATCTTCAATGGAAAACGGCGTACACATTTTCAAATTTTACTTATGATGCATACACTGCGCGCGCAGTTGATATTAATGGAAACATCAGCGACAAAAATTATTCGGGAAATGGTGTACCGAGCGTTCCCAAACATAATATTACTTCATCACTTGCGTATGAGCATTATTTCAATGAACACGTAACAGGATTCATCAAAGGAAACATAATAAGCATCAGCGGAATGTTCACCGACGACGAAAATTCCGAAGTAACACAAAATTATCAGTTGCTGAGTAGTCTTGCGGGTTGTGATGTTGCACTTGGTAATTTTAATATGATTGTTTCCGGCGGCATTAATAATATGATGAATAAAACGTACGTTGCATTCATCAATATTAATTCTGCATCGAAAGAATTTTATGAAGCAGGTGAGCCGCGTAATTATTTCGGCTCAATAAATTTCAATTATAATCTTTAAGAGAATATGAACATACCTTTTTTTCTCGTTATTATTTTTGCGCTGAGTTTCTTTGAAGCAGAAGCGCAAAATTTCAGAATTTATCCGAGCAATGTAACACAAACGGAAACTTTCATTGCGCGACATCCGACAAATCCTGATATACTTTTTGCAACTGCAAATACCATCAATTTAAATACTGGCTTTATCAGCGAAGGCATTTACGTTTCCACTGATGCCGGCGTTCACTGGTCGGGAAGCGATACGTGCAAAGGTTCTCCGATTGGATTTCATAAAGGAGACCCGGGAATTACTATTGATAAAAACGGAACATTTATACTAATTCGTCTTGGATTTTCTCCCGGGTTGTATTCTCATTTTTCTACTGACTTCGGTCAGTCCTGGTCGTACCAGAAACGCATTGCTGCAAATGACCAGGACAGAGCAACACTGACCTCAGATATATTTCCAGCAAGCGCAAATTACGGACGCACATATACAGCATGGGTGAGATTTTCTCCTCCGTATCCTATGATGTTTTCTTACTCGGATGACGGCGGATTGCATTGGAGCGATTCTGTACAAATCAATGCACCGAATCAACGTAATCAGGGAGGAGAACTTGCAATGAGTGCAAATGGAACGGTGAATGTGTGCTGGGTTGGCGTTCAAAGTTCATCACCGTTCACTGAAGATTTTGTTGGTTTTGCATCTTCCACAAATGGCGGGACGAACTGGTTCAAAAAAGAAAATGCGTTTGATATAAATGGCATTGCTGGAACTCTTTCGCAGAAATCGAATATTCGTGTAAATGGTCTTCCGCGAATTGATATTGATAAAAGCGGCGGCGTACGAAATGGATGGATATATATTGTCTCTGCGCAAAAAAATCTTTCGCCTGCGGGAAGCGACCCTGATATTATTTTGCATCGCTCCAGCGATAACGGAATTTCGTGGTCGGAAGGAATTCGCGTCAATCAGGATGCAGTGAACAACGCCAAGATTCAGTATTTTCCTGTCGTACATATTGATTTCAACGGCGGAATAAATGTACTGTACTATGATGACCGCAATACAACAAGCGATTCGACAGGAGTATTTTTATCGCGTTCCATTGATGGCGGAAATTCGTGGAGTGATTTTGAAATTACCGACCACAATTTTAAACCGCAATCTATCGGCGGCTTGGGACAAGGATATCAGGGAGATAACATTGGCTTGACTTCATCGGGAAATATGCTTTTTCCGATTTGGATGGATAATTCTTCGGGAATTTATCAACTGTGGATGACGCGCGTGGATATAACAATGCTTGAATTTTCGGAACAACGTAATGCTCAGAAAAATAAATATGTTTTGTTGCAAAACTATCCCAATCCGTTCAACCCAGCAACAACAATACGATTCACGATGCACGAATCACGAATCACGACACTGAAAGTATATGATTTGCTCGGAAAAGAAGTTGCAATATTATTAAACAATGAATCAATGCAAGCGGGCACACACGAGGTACAATTCGATGGAAATAAATTATCAAGCGGCATATATTTCTATCGCTTAAATGTGGATGGAAAATTTTCGGAGGCAAAAAAACTTATTTTGATGAAATAGCCGTTGGTTATTGGCTGTTAGTGTTTCAAAATGCATAGTTCCAGCGAAAAAATACAAAATCTATTTGAAACGGTCAATTCATTTTTGTTCATTTTGAGACAAACAAATACACCTCAAGATGAATCAAGAAAAAATTATATTTTCACAACTCACCGGAATAAAAACATCAACGCTCTACCCTGAACAGATAAGAAAAATAAAATTCATGGATAAAGAGAAGGACAACGAACTTATATTCCTTACAAACAACTTTTCACTTGATGCCGAGATGATTGCCAACTTGTACAAAGACCGCTGGAAAATTGAACTCTTCTTCAAATGGATTAAACAACATTTAAGAATAAAGTCTTTCTACGGAACAAGTGAAAATGCTGTCAAAGTGCAAATTTACTCGGCGATTGCTGTTTATGTTTTAGTCGCCATCATCAAAAAGAGATGAAAACTCTCTGAAAATCTCTACACTATTTTATAAGTTTTGAGCATAAACATTTTCAGCAAAGCCTATATAAATCAACTACTGAACAAACATGATACCACAAACGATATTGAATACCCTACGAACCAGTTGATTTTATTCGACTTTTTAACGACAGTAGTGGTATGATAAAAGAAAACCTGATACCTGTTGTTTTGAATTAACAAAAGAAGAATTTGAAAACTTGAGGTACCATTTTGGCGTCTCAAGTTGGGGAGGTAAAAGATACCTTCCTTGTGCATTCATAGAACAAGGTATTGAAATGCTTTCGAGCGTGCTGAGAAGTAAACAGGCAATTCGTGTGAATGTAGAAGTAATGCGTGCATTTGTCCGCTTACGGGAAATTCTTGCAACACATTAAAGAGCTCGCACAAAAACACGAAGAACTTGAAAATAAATACGACAAACAATTTAAAATCGTATTTGATGCGAAACGCACATTGATGCAACCGCCAGTAACACCAAAACCCAAAATCGGTTTTCGTATTGAAGAACCAAAAGTAAAATATATCGCCCGCTGGAAAAAGGAACATTAACAAATTCTCTTCCATTCTTTTTCTCCCCTCATTTTTTTCATAACTTTTGCCCGCAATTTTTTATCACAGCAGAAAAGTTACTGCAAAAAAAAAGTCAGATTTTTACTACGGAGCCTCTTGTGCCAAAAACAAAATGTGTTGATTATTACGATGTAGATTCTCTATTATCCGAAGAAGAAATTCTCGTGCGCGATACCGTGCGCGAGTTTGTGGAAGATAATGTTCTTCCGGTTATTGAAAAGCATTGTCGTCTCGGAACATTTCCCTTTGAATTAGTCCCCAAAATGGCAGAACTCGGAATGTTCGGTCCGACGCTTCCCGCAAAATACGGCGGCGCTGAAATGAATAATGTTGCGTACGGTTTGGTAATGCAGGAACTCGAACGCGGAGATAGCGGCATCAGAAGTTTTGCCTCTGTACAAAGCGCACTCGTTATGTATCCGATTTTTACATTCGGTTCGGAAGAGCAACGAATGAAATGGCTTCCGCAACTTGCATCAGGAAAAAAAATCGGTTGCTTTGGATTAACAGAACCTGATTTCGGTTCAAATCCGGGAGGAATGATAACGCGCGCTGAAGAAACTGCAAACGGATATGTTTTGAATGGTGCAAAAATGTGGATTACCAACGGAACAATTTCTGATGTTGCGGTTGTGTGGGCAAAATTAAACGGAAGAGTTACAGGATTTCTTGTTGAAAAAGGAATGGCGGGATTTACTGCGCCGGAAATGCACGGCAAACATTCTCTCCGCGCATCCGTTACTTCAGAATTGGTATTTGATAATTGCGAAATTCCTAAAGAAAATATTCTGCCAAAATCCGGCGGTTTGAAATCGCCGTTGATGTGTTTGAATCAGGCGCGATACGGAATTGCGTGGGGCGGAATCGGTGCAGCAATGGCAGGATACGAATGTGCACTTGACTACGCGAAATCACGAATTCAATTTGGAAAGCCGATTGCATCGTTTCAGATAACGCAGGAGAAACTTGCGCATATGATTACTGAAATTACAAAAATGCAATTACTGACTTTGCAATTAGGACGAATGAAAGATAAAGATACCATTCGCTTTCAGCAGGTTTCGATGGCAAAGAGAAATAATATTTATCACGCTCTTGAAATTTGCAGAACTGCTCGCGAAATTCTCGGCGCAAATGGCATTCTTGACGAATATCCGGTAATGCGCCACATGGCAAATCTGGAATCGGTAAAAACATACGAAGGCACGCACGAAATGCACACGCTCATACTCGGCGAAGATATTACAGGAATTCCTGCATTCGCATAATTTATAAACTTAAAAGCAAAAACTTATTACACAATTGAATTCGAGAATACATATTCTTCAGCAACAATTGCATTCACACAATGTGGATGCAATTTTTATTTCCTTCCTTCCCTATCTCCGCTATGAATCAGGTTTTACCGGTTCTGCCGGAATTGGGCTTGTGAAAAAAAATATTTCACGCGGGAAAAAATCTCCTGCATATTTTATCACAGACGGACGATATAGTGAACAGATAAAACAGCAAATTGACGGATGGAATATTACCATTGCTCCGCGCGGTGTAAAGTATATTCTTGAAATGCAAAAGAAAAACCTTCTTGCAGATTGCACGCGCGTTGGTTTTGATAAAAGCACTATTCCATTTTCAGAATATTCATCGCTCAAAAAATTATTTCCGAAGATAAAATTCGTTCCGCTCGAAAATCTTTTTGAACAACTTGTTTCCGTGAAAGACGGAAATGAACTTGCTTCATTGCAACAGGCAATTTCCATTACAGATAAAGTATTCGATGATATTTCGCGGAATATTGAGCCGGGAATTCCCGAACGCGAACTTGCGGCAGAAATTTCTTTTTTGCAAAAATTATATGGCGGCGAAACAGACGCATTCGAGCCAATTGTTGCAAGCGGAGTGCAAAGCGCGCTTCCTCACGCGCGTCCGACAGATAAAATTCTTGGCAACAGAGAAATGCTGATTCTTGATTTCGGATGCACCGTGAACGGCTATCATTCGGATATGACGCGCACAATTGCACTCGGAAAAATTCCGCAAGTAATGAAAACTGTATATCGCGCTGTTCTGGAAGCGCAGCAAAAAGCAATTGAAGCAGTGCGCAGCGGCATTGTTGCAAAGAAACTTGATGCCATTGCACGAAATCATATCGTCAAAAAAGGATTTGGAAAATTTTTCAATCACTCGCTTGGACACGGAGTTGGGTTGCAAATTCACGAAACACCATTTCTGAAATCAAACAGCGACGATATTTTGCAGGAAGGAAATACGATTACGATTGAACCCGGAATTTATATTCCCGGTATTGGAGGCGTGCGCATAGAAGATATTGTTCGTGTAGAAAAAGACGGATGTAAAATACTCACACAATCACCAAAGGAGTTGATGGTAATTTAAAATTGTAAATTCAGAAAGAATGATGAAAAAAAAATCATCCTTTTGAAATTGTAATTTTAAATTCGCAGTTATGAATCTTCGTGATATTTTAGTGATTGCCTATTATTTTCCGCCGATGGGAATGAGCGGTGTACAGCGTACGATGAAATTTGTAAAATACCTTCCGCAATTCGGCTGGCGTCCAACCGTTTTGACAGTCGCGCCGACAGGATATTTTGCGCAGGATGAAACTATGCTTGAGGAACTTGCTGGTCGCGATGTGGAAATTGTGCGTGTCGGTTCTCTTGACCCGAATTGGCTTTTCAGAAAAAAAGGTACGGTAAAAATGCCCTCCGAAACAATACGCAAAATGTTTCAGATGGTGAGCGATTCTTTTTTTGTTCCGGATAATAAAATTCTGTGGCGAAAAAAAGCAATGCTCAAAGCAGAAGAACTTTTTGCGAAAAAAAATTTTGAAGTCATTTTTGCAACCGCGCCGCCTTGGACAGATTTTCTCATCGGTATGGAACTGCGCTACAAATACAACGTTCCGCTCGTTGTAGATTACCGCGATTCGTGGCTTCACAATCCGTTTAAATACTATCCGACTCCATTGCATACGTATCTGAATTTTCGCTTGGAGAAAAAAGTTCTGCGCAGCGCTTCGCGCATTATTACCACAAATCGTAAAGTGAAAGAACTGATTTTGAAAAAGCATCTCACGATGCAATACAATGACATCACTATTCTTTCACAGGGATTTGACCCTGAAGATTTTCCAACAAACACGCAAGCACGCAATGACGGAAAAATGAAAATTACGCATGCGGGAGCATTTTATGGAAAACGCACGCCATCGGTATTTCTGCATGCATTGCAAAAACTGTGTTCGCACAGTCCGCAAATGCGCGAGCGAATCGCGGTAGAATTTATCGGCAAAGAGCGCGATGACGAAAAAAAACTGGTAGAAAAACTTCAGTTGCAGAATATTGTTTCATTCAGCGGATATCTGAATCACCGCGAGTGTGTTGCACGGTTATGCGCTTCCGATATTTTATTTATTGCAATGGATAACGATGTGCAGTCACCAGGAAAATTGTACGAATATTTTGGCACACAAAAGCCCATTCTCGCAAGTATTCCCGATGGGTACTTGAAACAGACAATCGAAAATTCCGGCGTTGGAATTTGTGTAACTCCGAAAAGCGTTGATGAAATGACGAAAGCAATCGCAACGCTGTATCAAAAATTTGAACGCCGAGAATTACCGCAGGCAAGTGATGAATTCGTGCAGCAATTTGACAGAGAAAAATTAACCGGTGAACTTTCTAAAATTTTTGGCTTTTTGATTTTTGACTGATGAAAATACTTGTTACAGGCGGCGCAGGATTTATTGCTTCACACATTGCAGATGCGTATATCAACGCAGGACATAGTGTTGCAATAGTGGATAATCTTTCGACAGGATTTGAAAAAAATATCAATCCGCATGCGCAATGTTTTAAAATGGATATTCGCTCAGAAGAATTACAGAGTGCATTTGCAGAATTCAGACCTGATGTTGTCAATCACCACGCGGCACAAATGGACGTGCGCAAATCTGTCGCTGACCCGCAATTTGACGCTTCGGTCAATATTCTTGGCGGAATAAATCTGATGGAAAATTGCCGCGAGTTCGGAGTGAAAAAATTTATTTTCGCTTCTACAGGCGGCGCAATATATGGTGAGCAAGATTATTTTCCCGCCGATGAACAGCATCCACTGCGTCCGCTTTCTCCGTATGGCATCGGAAAACTAACAACAGAAAAATATTTATTTTACTACAAAGAAATTTTCGGATTGAAGAATACAATTCTTCGCTATGCAAATATTTACGGACCGCGCCAAAATGCAATGGGAGAAGCAGGTGTAGTAGCAATCTTCTGTACGAAAATGTTACAGAATGAACAGCCGCTCATCAATGGCGATGGATTGCAAACACGGGATTATGTTTTTATTGAAGATGTGGTACAAGCAAATCTTCTCGCGCTGAATGACGCAAATTCCACAGAGTATAACATCGGAACAGGAATAGAAACGAATGTTAATGAGTTATTTCATTCAATTAAAAAACTGTGTCATTCTTCTGTCGAAGAAAAACATGGTGAAGGAAAAGCAGGAGAGCAGAAGCGCAGTGTGCTTACTTCACAAAAAATTTCTACTGCACTTGGTTGGAAACAAACTGTAAATATACAGGATGGATTGAGCAAGACTGTTGAGTATTTTAAAAATTCCCAACTGAAATAAAATACCCCAATGAATGTAGATGTTCTTGCAGAAAAAATTTTTGCCGGTGAACGCCGTGCAATTGCACGCGCAATTACATTGGTAGAAAATGAAGATGAAAATGCGTTGCAACTTTTACGCACAATTTTTCCAAAGACGGGAAATGCATATCGTATCGGTATTACGGGTCCGCCCGGAGCAGGAAAAAGTACTATTACAAGTAAACTTGCTCTTCATTTCGCAAATCAGAATATAAACGTTGGAATCATAGCTGTTGACCCGACAAGCCCATTCACAGGAGGCGCTTTGCTTGGCGACCGTGTGCGAATGACGGATGTGGAAATGAATGAGAATGTTTTTATTCGTTCGATGGCTTCGCGAGGTTCATTGGGAGGGCTTTCAAAAAAAACAAAAGAGACGGCAGATATTTTTGATGCGGCGGGATATGGAATTATTCTGATGGAAACTGTTGGCGTTGGACAATCAGAACTTGATATTGTCAGCGCGGCAGATACAACCATTGTCGTGCTTGTTCCTGAATCAGGAGATTCCATTCAGGCAATGAAAGCAGGATTGATGGAAATTGCAGATTTTTTTGTACTCAATAAATCCGACAGACCTGGTGCAGAACAAGCGGTGATGTCTATTAAAACTGTACTCGGACTTGCAACACGATTTGCGCAACATACGGAAGAGACGTGGTTTCCTGATGTTATTGCAACGGTAGGAAATGAAGGGAAAGGAATTGAGAAAATTGCGGAAATGATTGCAAAGCACCGTGCTTCGCTTGAGCAAACACACACATTACTTATCAAACGCGGTGAAAGAATTGAAGAACACATCCGCGAACTTATTGCAGAACAATTGCATATCAATTTCTGGAATGAATTGCGTGAAGCGCATTTGAAAAAAGAAATTGCGGCTATTCTTGCACATCAACGCACACCTTTCGATGTCGTTGATGAGTTGGTGAAGACAACATAGTCTATCGCTTCCGTTTAACGTTTATTTCTTTTCAATTGCTTTTCTGACCAAGCCATCATTTTTTTGTAAAAGTACGATGGCTTTTTTTCTTTCCACTCCTCGCTTCTTCATTACGATTGCGGTTTTTACATTGCCATTTGCGTCCGTGAGAAGTTGTTCCGCTTCACCATACGTTATATTCAAAACAGTCATCAGTATTTTTTTAGCGCGTTCGGTGAGCTTATGACTTTTCAACTGTACATCCACCATCATATTTTCATACACTTTGCCGAGCCGCACCATTGTTGCAGTCGAAAGCATATTCAGTACCATTTTTTGCGCGGTGCCGGATTTCATCCGCGTTGAACCGGTAATTACTTCTGCGCCGACATCAATGCAAATGGAAATATCAACCGCTTCTCTGAGTGAGTGAAACTGTTTTTGCGAAAAAACTGTGCGCGGATTTGTTGTTAAAAAAATTGTTTTTGCTCCGCATTCTTTTGCATAGAGTATTGCGGAACATACATACGGCGTGCGAATACTTGCGGCAATGCCGCAAACAATATCATTCGCAGCAATGTTTTTATTTTTTACATCGCGCACGGCATGCTCTTCGTTATCTTCCGCACCTTCGATGGATGAAACCAATGCTTTGTTTCCGCCCGCAATAATTCCCTGCACCATTTCTTTTTTTGTGCCGAAAGTTGGCGGACATTCTGTTGCATCAAGCACTCCGAGCCGTCCGCTTGTTCCAGCACCGACATAAAATAAGCGCCCGCTGTTTTGCAGTGCGTGAACAATGAGGTTCACCGCTTTTGCAATGTGCGGAATTTCTTGCGCGACTGCATTTGCAACCGTTTTATCTTCATCATTGATGATGTGAAGAATATCTTTGACAGATGCCGTATCAATGTGCATTGAGTTTACATTGCGCTGTTCGGTGGAGAGCGAGTGGAGTTGGAGAAATGTCGTATTCATATTCGTTGTATTTTTGTGGGAAGAAGTTAGAAAATCTCTTGGTGAAGAACAAATGAAACGGGATTGTTTTAGATATTAGAAGTGAGATTTTAGATTTCAGATATGCAATGTGCGATGTGGAATATGCGTATATAATACATGAAAATAAATTCTCTTTGAAAAGAGCTGCCCCAACTCGTCGGGATGGGCAGGAGATTTTTTCTTTTTTCACGAATGAAAATTTGGATACAGTATTTTCTCATTTATGAAAAAAAAAAAAAAATAGAATGTGCTTAAATTTTGCCAAATTGCAACATTGCAATTTGGCACGGCTATTGTTATTAAGTTTGCAATCATATTTAATTTGAATTTAATTTTTTGCTAATGACTGACTGACAATTTAAACAACTAATTTACTAACTATATTCACCATTTAACGGAGTTTTTTATGAAGTTTTTTCCCTTCATTATCTCTTTTCAGTTACAACTCTTGATTGAAACTGATACACTATTAAGACGCACTTGTCTTTTATCCTTCCACGCCATTAAAGCAATCGTGCCTTTCGCCTCCCTTTGTCTCCTTTTGAATTTTATGCTATTAAAATATAATGCGTTTGCACAAGATAGTTGCGGCATACAATGGCAACCAGCGTTGCAAATGTCTCCAAGTGGGCAAGGATTATTAGAAGTTCCAAAAATTGCTACACAGGGTGATACAGTGCATCTGTTCTTTGCAACAGATAGTTTTAGAATTGCCTATCGCCGCTCAGTTACAAACGGTGAAAGTTGGGACTCTCTTCGTGATATAATTTCTGACTCACTTCATAATCTGTTTTTTACTGGCAATATTTTTCCTACAACGGATGGAAAAAGACTCTATGTATTTTTTCTTAATGAAGTTGGCGCTGATGAGCAACGATATATTTATATGACGTATTCAGATAATCGTGGGGATGACTGGACGCAACCTAAAGCAATTAATGATACAACTTCTTTCATACGCAGTGTTGCAGTGCTTGGTGATAGCATTGCAATATTCGGATTATTTTCCGGACACGGATATGACAGAACAATTTTTTCTACCGACGAAGGAGAGACGTGGAAGTATGGACAAGAGGCAATTTTACAAGGTATTGGTGTGAGTGATGCAAGTATTGCACTTACGAATGGTTGGTTGCATATTGTGTATCACCATAACTTTGAAGTAGAATATCGTCGCAGCTCAGATCTTGGAAATACATGGAATTTACCAATGATAATTTCTGACGATGATAATTTTGGAAGTATAGAAGCAGAAATGGTAGCACAACCGGAAGGGAATCTCTTCGTTGTTTGGCGAGATTGTAAATACGGATGTGTGAATGGATTTGCGGGCAGTATTGTGTTTCGTAAAAGCACGGACAATGGAAATTATTGGAAAGATGAAATCCCATTGACAGATACAGCATGGGGTGTCGGTTCACAATTATCTATTCAAGATTTTGTAGTTGCTGTCAGTTGGTTTGCCGACCACGGAATAGTAAGTCACATCGAAACCCGTCTTTCTTTTTCTCAAGGAGAAAATTGGTGCCCATTGGTTGATATTACTCCTCCCGAAAGTTATGACGCAGTTGTTTCTGATATTGTTGTGAATAAAAGAAGTGTCGCTGTAACATGGGAACAACGCGATTCATTGAATGACAATTTTCATACCGAAGTACGCTCAGGAAAATTACCTATTATATCTGTGAACGAGCCCCTCTCTTCTTCCCCAATAGATGTTCTGGCTTTACCAACATTTCCTAATCCTTTTAACAGTACAACCGTGATTGCTTATAAATTGCCATCACGAGGAAATGTGCGCGTAGAAATAATAAACATTTTAGGACAAGAAATTATAACGGTTTTTGAGGGATATCAAGAAGCCGGAGAACACCAAGCAATATGGAATGCAAGTGAATTTCCCAGCGGGCTCTATATTGCTCGAATTCGTTTTGAAAAGCAATCGGTATCTCAAAAAATTATTTTGACAAAATAAGAAAGGAGGAAAATCGTCAACAAGAAAATCAATAATAAACACTGAGCGGAAGTGCTGTAACACCGCCGCTCAGAAATATACAAAGAAAACGCCTGAGAATATCCTACGTAATACATACGTGGAAAGGGCTTTTTATTTGCGGTTAAATATATGAAATAGTTGACTTGTGTTGCGCACTTGGAAAGTGCGCAACACATATATACAAGTCGTTCACTTACTTTCTACTTGAATGAAAGGAAGATTTTTAAATAACCTTTAAACAACTAAATTTTATGAATAATAACTACTTAAAAAACTTCTGTTTCATTGCATTTGCTGCAATGTTTTCTATAACTAATTTATTTTCGCAGCCACAATCGTGGATTGATGTCAACGGTCCGTGGCGAGCGAATAATGCAAAAGATATAACGGTAGGATATGTTAGCGGCACACGTACCTTGTTTGTTGCTGATAATGGCTATAAACTAATTCGAACTACAAATGATGGTGTGCAATGGAATGCAACAACATATCAAGTTAATAATCCTGTTTCCGTTGTTTGCAAGCCAAATGATGCCAATCATGTGCTTGTAGCAACATATTTAGGCAATCCGCAAATTGGAGAAATAAGACTGAGCACAGGTGGTGGTATGACATCGAATTTTATATTAAAAAAACCAGAACAAGGTATGGACCCACGTCATTTTGGAATGTCAAGCGTTGACCCGCAAAAAGTATTTCTCGGAACGAAATACGTTGAAACAAAATCATCGCTACGAAAAAGTTTCGATGGTGGTGCAACATGGTATGACGATGACTTTTTCAAAAATCTTCTTACCGGGCAACACGCTGTAACGCATGCGTTATTTGTCAATTGGCATCCAACAGATGCAGGGATGGTATTGGTTGCAGGTTCTGCATTCGATTTGCCTTATGCAGATGCTCCCGATGTTGTTGATGAAGATGTGTATCCCGATTCATCAAACTATGACCCGATTAACAAAACAGGGGTTGTGTTGCTGCCTTTTCGTAGAGGTGTATTCCAATCAATAAATTCCGGTGCTAATTGGAGCAACAGAACATCATCCGCAAATAGTAATTCATATACGGGTCGCCCCATTCAAGGGAAAAATATTTCTGCTGTTGCATACTGCAATAGTGGTAATTGGATAATTGCAGGTTCTGCACGAATGTCAGGAGCAGAAGCAGGATTGTGGGTATCGTCTGGGCTTGATGCGTATAATAAGCAAGGATGGGATGAATTGGATCAATATACGTTGGGTTCAGTTACATCCATTACTGTAAATGGAAGCGATGTGTATGTTACCAATAATGTGTTAGGGATATTTCATTATACAACAGTGAATAATTCATTCGTAAAAGTTGATGGCGATAATAGAATATTCGATAGAGATACCCGCGCAATTGCAATGCACTCTAATGCAGCAACAGATGTATTTGCCGTTGCAAAGACGTCTGTCTATCGCGGTACAACTTCAAGCAACAGTAGTTGGTACACTATTAACACAGGTATTGTCAAAGTGAACACAGGTATTGTCAAAGTGAACGCATCTTCTGTTACAGCAGCAGGAACAACTCTTCTTGCTGTGTCGCGTGATTTTTCCGGAATAAGTAAATACACACCCGCACTTGGATGGAGAACACTGCCGCAGACTGATGCAACTCAACAGGAAATTTTTTCAGCGGAATATGTTTCCATTGACCCGAATAATTCAAATTATGTATACGCTGCCGGGACATACAAACAACTGAATGCAGGTGATGTGAAAAATTATGCCTGTCTGTTCCGAAGTTCTGATGCCGGCGCAACGTGGAGTTTAAAACTCCAATCTATAAACAACGACGGCTACAAATTTTATGGTGTTGCATTTGACCCAAAAACTAATTCCCCTACTCGTCCACTTTATGCGTTTGGTCGTTTAAAACAAAGTAGTGAAGACATAACAAATTATTTTTATTCAGCCGACAACGGAGTAACGTGGGTCAATAAGGCTCCAATTAATTCGAGTTCGAAAATAGCATACTCAATGGCAATAAGTTCCGAGGGTAATGAAGTGCCATCATTATGGATGTATGCAGGTATTGAAGATAATGGTGCATTTAGAACTAATGATACTGGTGCAGGTGACTGGTGTCAAATGGAAATTCATACAGTTGATCACAATTGCGACGTTGATAACGCAAACAAAGTATCCATTTTTAGTGTAATAGTTAATCCGTATAGTAGTGCAACATATCAAACTGTGTACGCTGGCGGAAATATGCTTGACGGAAAATATCTGTGGAAAACCGTGAATCGTGGAATTGATTGGAACGCGCTTACAGTGCATTCCGTCATAAATAAAATCAATCAGGTTTTTTATCATCCAACCTATCTTGCCAATACAAAAAATGTATGGGTAGTAGGGAATGATGGTAATAAATTATTTAAGACAATTGACGGAGGAAATAATTGGTCTGATATTCTGACGGGTTCAAATTTACCAACACCTATTAATCAATTGAGCCGTAATGTTTCGAATAACATAGAGGTATTTGCTGCAACATATTACGGTATTTGGAAAATAAATAATATCCCCGAAGCGCCGACAAACGTTGCAAAAATAATCCCAGAATCGGCTCATCCAAAATTCACATGGGATGCCAATACAGAAGATGATTTGAAGGAATATCGGATATTTAAGCAATTATCCGGTTCACCATATTTCATTGCAACTGTATCAACAACATCGTATGAAGATTTAGAAGAATATAATGACGGTGAACAGGAAGCAATATATACTGTAAAAGCCGTTGATTACGGAAACAATGTATCCCCCGCATCGAATGGCGTTGCTTTCAACATTCAAGGAGGCGGACAGGCAAAAATACGTACTGGAAACTTACGCGAACTCCCCAAAGAGTTTGCCCTTGAACAAAACTATCCGAATCCATTTAATCCGACAACAACAATCAAATTTGCGTTGCCAGTGGATGCAAATGTAACATTGAAAATTGTTAGTATTTTAGGAAAGGAAATAAATCTCATTCCAAATGTATTCAAGGAAGCAGGGTATCACGAAATTGTATTCGATGCAAAAAAACTTTCGAGTGGTGTATATATCTATCATCTTGATGCGAAAGGCGCGGATGGAAAGCAATTCACAGAAAAGAAGAAAATGGTATTAATGAAGTAGAAGAAGCAGTAAGTTCGCCACAGCGAATCTTCGACAATTTAGCAATTGGCGGTTTCAGAAATATTTGAAACCGCTTTTGTATTTTTACTTTGCGCGATAACAATTTTAGCGTTCAATATTTCCTATATTTTTCCCCGATTAATACAATGAACTACGAATGACCAACGAAAAAACATCCGTTGCAAAATCTTCTCTTTACGGTGCAATATTTATTACCGTACTCAAACTTGTTGTCGCACTATGGACGGGAAGTTTGGGCATACTTGCAGAAGCCGCACACTCCGCATTAGATTTTCTTGCGGCGGGTGTTACGTTGTTTGCAGTAAAAATTGCAGATAAACCCGCCGACAGCGACCATCAGTACGGACATGGCAAAGCGGAAAATTTTGCTGCGCTCGTCGAAACACTGCTGTTGCTTGCAACGTGTTTCTGGATTATTTCCGAAGCAATCGAGCGGCTATATGCGCACAGTATGAAAGTTGAAATATCGTTCTGGTCGTATTTCGTAATGGTAATTTCAATCGTTGTAGATTATTCCCGTTCGCGCGCGCTTTCCCGCGTTGCAAAAAAATATAACAATCAGGCGCTCGAAGCAGATGCGTTGCATTTCAGTACGGATATATGGAGTTCTGCGGTCGTCATCATTGGTTTGATTTTTTCTTCCTATCATTTCTATGCGGCGGATGCAGTCGCGGCAATTATGGTTGCAGTGATTGTGGTGGGCATCAGTTACAAACTCGGCAGACGAACGGTTGATGCGTTAATGGATAAACTTCCGGAAGGATTGTATGAAAAAATAAAGAAGGAAATTCAAAAAATTACCGGCGTTGAGAACATTGTCAGTTTAAGAATGCGGCAAGCGGGACCAAAAATATTTCTCGATACAACCGTTGCAATAAAACGCACCTTGCCGTTTGAAACTGCACATTCAATAGTTTCCGATGTGGAGGAGCGCATTATCGCATTACTGCCTAACGCTGATGCTGTTGTACACGCAGACCCTGTCGAAACGTCTGACGAAACACTTATGGAAAAAATCCGGCTCATTGTTTCTACGGAGGGAATGTATCCGCACCATATTCGGATATTTTATATCAGCGGAAAAAAAATAGCAGATTTACATCTCGAATATTCTGATGAATTTAATTTTGTCAGCGCGCACGAAGTTTCAGAGAAAATGGAAAAAAAAATATGCGAATTAATTCCGGAAATAAACGACGTGCGCATTCACCTCGAAGAAATTTTTGCTCCTGCTCTCACTGTAGATATAACTTCGCAGTCAGCGCTGTTAGTAGAACAGCTGGAAAAAATCGCGCAACAAGTTCCCGAAATTCATCGTTGCGACAATATTTCCATTCTCCAATTAGAAAATAAGCGATTGAAAATTGCTATGAACTGCACTTTTGATGCTTCACTTTCTCTTGATGCCGTACATTCTATAGTAACAAAGATAGAAAATATGATTACAAAACAGATAGAAAACCTCGATTCTGTTTTAGTACACGCCGAACCACTGAAGGATGAATAGAAATTCCTTAATGTTCGCTAATAATTTTTTACTTCCGAAAGAATGTTTTTTCACTTCTTCAAATTTTCGTAACTTCACGCCACAACAATTCGAACAGAACAGCAATTTGATGCTGTTTATCGGAAATGATGTAAAAATAAAGCAAAAAGTGAATGTCTCGTTGCTGTATCATTCATTTTTTACTATCAAACAAACCAAAATTTTTTAATTAACCAGTATTTTTAGAAAAAATACTACTCAAGTTTAACGAATGAATCCGCTTTATTACATATTGCTGCTAACGATAGCAGGATTACTCTTCCTTTTCGTCCGAAGATGCGCCGAATGGGGAAAGGCGCGTATAGATCAATGGAAAGCGACATTCATTCCGTCTCCAACAGAAATTATTCAACCCCTATGCGAAAAGAAATTATTTTTAACGCGACGGCAACGGAAACCCGCATTGCGATTACCGAAGACAGCCGCCTCGTCGAACTTTTTGTCGAGTCCCCCGATAAAGAACATTACGTGGGCAATATTTATCTCGGCAGAATTGCGAAAGTTATGCCGGGAATTCGTGCCGCATTCATTGATGTCGGTCTGCGACAGGATGCGTTCCTCCATTTTTCAGACGTCGGTTCCACCATTGGCGATTTTGCCTATCTTGAGGATGATGGTGATGGCGTGGACCTTCTTGATGATGACGATGATGACGATATTCCGGAAACTCCTCCATACTCATCCAAACAACAAAATAACCGTCGCCCTCGTGTAGGAGGCGGCAATTACTCCCGTGATGCGGAACCGGAACCGCACGAAAATCTCAAAGTGGGAGAAAAAATAATTGTACAGGTTACAAAAGAACCGACAGGAAATAAAGGTGTGCGCGTTACATCCGAAATTTCATTGCCCGGAAGATTTCTTGTACTATTACCTCTCCGCCGTTCAATCGGTGTTTCAAAACGGGTCAATGATTTTCGTGAAAAAAGACGCTTGCGCAATACCGTCCGTAATCTTATTCCCCGCGATATGAAAGTCGGCGTGATTATTCGCACCAATGCACTTGAGCAAGCAGAAGAAATAATTCGTCAGGATTTGGAAGCGCTTCTTGATAAATGGCGTGAAATAGAAAAAGGAATCCGTGACAGTATTCCTCCAAAATTAATTTCCAAAGAAATGAGTTCAACATCCGGCGTTCTTCGTGATTTATTTTCCGAAGAAGTAGAGCGCGTTGTCGTTGATGCAAAAAATCTGTATCGCGAAGTTTCAGTGTACCTTGAATCAAATCAGCCCTCCTTACTTGACAAAGTAGAATTTTATAAAGGACGCGAACCGGTTTTTGATATTTTCGGCATCGAAAAAGAAGTTGCATTTGCACTGCAGAAAAAAGTTCCGTTGCGCAGCGGAGGTTCCATTGTTATCGAACAGACCGAAGCAATGACTGTTGTTGATGTCAATACGGGGCGCTTTGCAAAAAAGCAAGACCAGGAATTAAATTCACTCCAAACAAATCTTGAAGCAGCACGCGAAATTGCGAGACAACTGCGACTCAGAGATGTCGGCGGCATTGTTGTTATTGATTTCATTGATTTGACGGATGATAAAAATCAGAAGAAAGTGTACGACGAACTGCGCAAAGAAATGCGCAAAGACCGTGCGAAATCTACCGTGTTGCCAATGTCTGAATTTGGCATTGTTCAATTGACAAGACAGCGCGTGCGGCAAAGTGTGATACACAGTTTTTCCGAACCCTGCCCTGTGTGCGGTGGCGTTGGTATTGTACAATCAAAATCCACCATCGTCAATAATATTGAGCGATGGATTCGACGATTTAAAACAGATATTCGCGGTTTCCGACGGTTGATTCTGCAAACAAATCCGACTATTGTGGAATTTTTACATCACGGACTTCCGAGCCGTTTGTTGCAAATGATGTTGAAATATCATGTGCATATAAAAATAGTCGCAGATGAAAAAATGCCGCAACATGAGTTTCACTTCCTCCTGAGAAAAAATAATGAGGACATTACAGAAAAATACGAACAACAACCTTAAACTTAGAAAAAAAATTATGAAATTATTTCTCGACACAGCAAATATTGATGAAATCCGCGATGCCGCAAGTTATGGCGTACTGGATGGCGTTACAACAAACCCGAGTCTCGTTGCAAAAGAAAATATTCCCTTCACAGAAATTTTAAAAGAAATCTGCACCATTGTAAAAGGCGATGTAAGCGCAGAAGTTACCGCAATGGATGCCGCAGGAATGTTGAAAGAAGGACGCGAACTTGCAAAAATTGCAGACAACATCGTAGTGAAAGTTCCGCTGATAAAAGAAGGATTAAAAGCAACACAGCAATTTGCAGCAGAGGGAATAAAAACAAACGTAACACTTTGTTTTTCTCCTTCGCAAGCGCTTCTCGCGGCAAAAGCAGGCGCGTATATTATCAGTCCGTTTGTCGGGCGTTTGGATGATATTAGCGCAGATGGAATGGAATTGATTGAACAGATAATTCAGATTTATGATAACTATGGATTTGAAACGCAGATACTTGTTGCCAGTTGCCGTCATCCATTGCATATCGTTCAATCCGCAATGATGGGCGCAGATATTTGTACAATGCCATCGAAAGTATTTGACCAACTCATCAAGCATCCTTTAACGGATATTGGTTTGGAAAAATTTTTAGCAGACTGGAAGAAAGCAAAGAAATAGTTTTTTGATTTATAGCATTTTTATTTTGTGAAAAAGTAAAATGCACAAATACCAAAAGACAATTCATACAATGAAACGAACAGCTTTTTATAATATCCATAAACAACTTGGCGCAAAAATAGTAGATTTTGCCGGGTTTGAAATGCCGATTCAATACGCAGGAATTATTCAGGAACACAAAGCCGTCCGCAATTCCGTTGGCGTATTTGACGTCTCGCACATGGGTGAAATTGAAGTGCGCGGCGCAGATGCGTTTGCATTTGTGAATTACGTTACGACAAATGATGTTGCAAAATTAGAAAAAGGAAAAGTACAGTACTCTGCAATGTGCTATGACGATGGCGGTATTGTAGATGATTTGCTTGTCTATCACTGCGGAGACTACATTCAACTTGTCGTGAATGCATCGAATAAAGATAAAGATTTTGCATGGCTTCAATCGCACAAAAAAAGATTTGCTTCTGTCGAACTCATTGACCGCAGTGATGAGATTTCTCTCCTTGCTGTACAGGGAAAAAACTCCCTCGCAGTGCTACAAAAAATTTCTTCCGCAGATTTATCGCAAATGAAATATTATACGTTTACCACAGTAAAAATTGCCGGAACAGATGTTCTTATTTCCCGCACAGGTTATACAGGTGAACTCGGTTTTGAATTGTATTTTTCAGGTAACGAACAAACCGCAGCAACAATGTGGAATGAAGTTTTTGCTGCAGGAAAAGATTTTGCAATTGCTCCTGTCGGATTAGCCGCGCGCGATTCATTACGATTGGAAATGGGATTTTGCTTATACGGCAATGATATTAACCAACACACGCATCCACTCGAAGCATCTCTTGACTGGATTACCAAATTATCCAAAGGAAATTTTATCGGTCGAGATTCAATTCTCAAAGCAAAAGAGAGCGGTATTCATAGAAAGCTGGTGGGATTTGTAATGCATGATGCGAAAGTATTTCCGCGCGCACATTATGCAATTGCAGCGAACGGCGAAAAAGTTGGAGAAGTTACAAGCGGTACAATTTCTCCGATACTTGGAAAAGGCATTGGCATGGGATATGTTCCTATTGCATGTGCAACTCCGGGAACCACAATTGAAATACAGATTCGCAACACAGAGGAAAAAGCAACGGTAACCAAGCCGCCTTTTATTCAATTATAAATTTTTATTTGTAATGAAAGTTGATATTCATTTTTTCCCTGCGCTTGTAGATGAACTGCTGATGAAAGAAAAAGCAGTTGTCGTTGTGGATGTGCTTCGAGCAAGCACAAGCATTACAACCGCGATCTACAATGGCGCGAGAGAAGTCGTTCCCGTTGCGTCTGTTGCAGAAGCAGGAAGAATTGCCGCAAGCGCACACGGTGTAGTACTTGGCGGTGAGCGTAACGGAGTTATGATTGAGGGATTTCACTTCGGTAATTCACCAACAGAATACACTGCTGAAAAAGTAAAAGGAAAAACAATTGTCTTCACAACAACAAACGGATCTGTAGCATTGGTGAAAACACGTTTTGCAAAATTCTCTGTTGTTGGGAGTTTTGTCAATGTCGCAACGGTTGCAGAATTTTTATTGGAGCAGAATATGGATTTCACCATTATCTGCGCGGGAAAATCCAACACCTTTTGCATTGAAGATACGGTCTGTGCAGGAATGATTATCAATAAAGTTGCAGAGCGCGCCGCGATTGAACCAACCGATGCCGCAGTTGCCGCTCTTGCATTGTACGAAAATTTCGGCTATAGTATTTTGGAAATGTTGCAAAACTCTGAGCATGGCATTTATCTTTCCGGAATTGGAATGGAAAAAGATTTGGAAATTTGTTCTGCAGTAGATTCAATTCCCGTGTTGCCTGTCTATGCAAATAATGCCATACACGAATGGAAAATGGAACGTAAACCGTTGATGGCGTAAAGGCATTATTGTTCTCTCATCCTCGTGGCAAAAAAAAAATCCGATAAAGAACCGCCCTCTTCTCCGCATCGCAGTCTGCAGATATTTGCAGTTCTTGTAATGCTCTTTTCTGTATTTTTGCTCATCAGTATCATCACATTTTCTGTTGATGATATTCCCTTCATCGAGGGAAAATCATTAGGCAATCTGCTCCACACGGCATTCTCCGATATCAATCGTCCGCCAATTGCCAATGCACTCGGGTTATTTGGCGCGTACTTTTCCTACTTGCTTCTCGCTAACACATTAGGTTATCCTGTTGTTTTATTTATTGTATTACTGATTGCATGGGGCAGCACACTTTTATTTACATGGAGTACGCCGCGACTTTTGATAATTACCAATTACACAATTCTTTTTTCTGTTTTACTTTCGTCGTGTTTTGGTGTTACGCAACGGATGTTTGAATTTCCGAAGGGAAGTATAGAATGGAGCGGAATAGTAGGCGCTTTTATTGCTGATGGAAGTATAAAATTTCTCGGAGAAATTGGCGCATTTCTTTCTGTTACGACTGCATTATTCATAACATTTGTTCTTGCAGCAAAAATTGATTTATTCATTCTTGCGCAGAAAATAAAATCATTACTCGTTGCATGTATTAACTGGATACGCGAAAAAACTGCCCGCGATGAGAGCGAAGAAGAAAGTGAAGAAGTGGAAACAGAAGAGGAAGAAAAGCCAGCGACAGAAATTGAATTACGCATTGATGATAGTGAAGAGCAATTGCAAAAGAAAAAAGAAACTGCACGTTCACCAAAATTAAAAGACAATGCCGTTGCTTCCGATGCTGATGAATTGAATCCTGAAACCGCAGAGGATAATTTTCCGCCTCCGATAATTGAAATAAACCGCGCAGAAGAACCGCTTCCTCATTCTCCGAAAAAAATCAAAGAGAAAGAAAAGAAAAAAGAAACCACTATTCCCATTGAGATAGCAGTGGGAACAAAACCAGATGAGGAATTGGATTATGTTCTTCCTTCTGTTGATTTACTTGAGCCGCTAAAAAAAGCAGAAGAGATTGACAAATCCGAACTCGAAGCAAATGCAGAACTTGTAAAATCTAAACTTGCACATTTCGGTGTTGGTATTGAAAAAGTTACTGTAACACCCGGACCCGTTGTAACATTGTATGAACTTGTTCCTGCTTCCGATGTAAAAATCAGCCGCATCGTATCGTTGCAAGATGATTTGCAACTTGCACTTTCTGCGCGCGGTATTCGTATCATTGCGCCAATTCCCGGCCGCAATACTGTCGGTGTTGAAATTCCGAATCGCAATCCAGCTATTGTTCAGTTGCGCAGTATTATTCATTCTTCCAAATTTCAGGAATCAAAAGGAATGTTACCGCTTGCAATGGGCAAAACAATTTCCGGCGAAATTTTTATTGACGATTTATCAAAGATGCCGCATTTACTTCTTGCAGGCGCAACGGGTTCCGGAAAAAGTGTCGGCGTGAATAATATCGTAATGAGTTTACTATATCGCCTGTATCCGCACGAAGTAAAATTTGTTATTATTGACCCGAAGAAAATTGAAATGTCGCATTATGCATTATTGCGTCATCACTACCTTGCAGTTTCGCCTGATATCAATGAAGATATTGTTACAAATCCGAATAACGCCGCACTTGTTTTAAAAAGTCTGACGGTTGAAATGGACAACCGCTACGATTTACTTGCGCGTGCTGGCGTTCGTAATATTTATGACTACACAGAAAAATTCAAAGCGGGAAAACTTATTCCGAAAGATGGTGCAGAACCTTTTCGTCGTTTGCCATACATTGTTACAGTCATTGATGAACTTGCGGACCTGATGCTGATGGCGGGAAAAGAAGTTGAACCTTCTATTGCGCGCCTTGCACAAATGTCGCGTGCAGTAGGAATTCATCTTGTTGTTGCAACACAGCGTCCATCGGTGGATGTAATTACCGGCGTAATCAAAGCAAATTTTCCAGCGCGTATTGCATATCTTGTTTCATCAAAGATTGATTCACGAACAATTCTTGATACGAACGGCGCGGAACAACTCATCGGGCGCGGCGATATGCTATTCCTTCCCGGCAGCAGTCCAAAGCCGGAGCGTATGCAGAACGCATTTGTTTCGACAGAAGAAGTGGAGCGCGTTACAGAATATATTGCAAGACAGCCCGGCTACGCAGAACCGTACAAACTTCCCACAGCATTGGAAAAGAAAGGCGGCATGTCCGGTGAAGATAATGATGGATTGACAGATGAATTACTTGCAGAGGCTGCGCATTTAGTTGTAATGCACCAGCAGGGAGCAGTGTCATTTTTACAACGCAAACTTTCTGTCGGATATGCGCGCGCGGGCAAACTCATTGATTCGCTCGAATACATTGGTGTCGTTGGTCCGTTTACGGGAAGCAAAGCCCGTGATGTGCTGGTGAATTCCGAACAGGAACTTTCGCGCATTTTAGAAAGTTACAACATCAGATAAAAAATCCCGTTAATAATTTTACAATTGCTTTGATAAATTACAACTCATACCACGCGATGCACAAACCACGAACCACAGTTCACGATTCACGATTCACGGGTATTCTATGTCTGCTCGCTATTGTGTTTTGCACGCTTCCATCATTTTCGCAAACAGAATCCGCGCGAGATTTGATGAAAAAAATTTCGACAAAGTATGTTTCAATTAATTCTGCCACTGTTGAATTTACGCAGACTTCGCGCCTGGCAATGATAAAAAAAGAACAGACGTTCACTGGTACATTACAAATGAAACAAGGAAACAAATTTCGCATTGCAATGGAACATCAGACAATTGTTACGGATGGGAAAACAGTATGGCTATACTCACGCGCAAATAATCAGGTGCTGATTGATTATTACAAAGACGATGCACAATCTTTTTCTCCTGAAAAAATTCTTCTCCGCGCGCCGGATAATTTTTATTCAACATTTTTACGCAAGGAACAATTCAACGGAGATACTCTTGCGCTGATAAAACTGACACCAAAAGAAGAGCGCTCACAAATTACTTCAATGAAAATCTGGATTGACAGCAAGGATTCTTTAATGAAAAAAGTAGAACTGACGGATGCGAGCAATAATATTACATCGTATATCATTTCTTCAATTACCGTGAATGCAAAAGTAGCAGATGAGATGTTTCAATATGTACCGGATAAAACTACAGAAGTGATTGATTTACGCTGACACACTATGAAATCATCGTTGAAAAAAATATTCCAGTATGCAATCAGTATTACGCTGACGTTGTTTTTTCTTTATTTCGCATTTCGCGGCACGAACTGGACAACGTTATTCGATTCATTGCGCACGGCAAACTACTGGTGGGCGATGGTGATGTTTTTCTTTTTAATGCTCAGCCATTCTGTGCGCGCGTATCGCTGGAAATATTTTCTTGCGCCGATAAAAGCAAATATTCGCTATCGCAATCTCTTTTCTACATTGATGCTTGGCTATATGGTAAACAATTTCCTCCCGCGCGGAGGGGAATTGCTTCGTCCGTACACATTAGGGCGATTAGAAGGAATATCCCGCAGCGCTGCATTGGGTACAGTGATGATGGAGCGACTCATAGATGTGTTTTCATTTCTCGTGCTTGTCGCATTAATTCCATTGTGCTATGCAGGTCCGCTTGCAGAAAAATTTCCCTGGCTGATGGAAATGAGTATTATATTAAGTATTGTTACGCTCATCATACTCGGCATAATTTTATTTCTTCTCGCAAAACGCTCGCTGGTATTTTCGCTCCTTCACTTCTTTACGAAACGCTTTCGCGAAACAACAGCACACAAAATAGAACACATCGCACATTCATTTCTCGATGGATTTCTTTTTATCAAGGAGAAAAAAAATTACCTGATGATTTTTGTTACAAGCGTTTTGGTGTGGACGTTCTATATCATTATGATGTATTGCGCATTTTTTATGTTCGATGCAATGAAAATTTCATCGCTGGATATATACGCCGCAGTGGTTTTGCAGGCAATTTCGAGTATCGGTGTTGCAATTCCAACTCCCGGCGGTACCGGGTCGTATCATTTTATTACTATTCAAACACTGACGCAACTGTACAATATCAATGAAACGGTTGCGCGAAGTTATGCTACAATTACACACGCTATCGGATATTTCGGCGTGTTGTTAATTGGGGTGTATTTTTTTATTCGCGACCATTTGCAATTTTCAGATGTAGTCCACACGGATTCTTCGACAACTGAATAGTAATGTTCCGCTCAGTTTTTTCAATAGTTCTCTCTTTGGTCGTTGCTTTGAATTTTTCATTTACGCAAACACAGAAGCGCACCATTCCATCCTTCCCTGCACACACGCGCAACAGTTTTTTTTCTCACGTGAACTTTGGCGTTTCTGCGGGACTCGGCATTTCGCTTTTCAATTCACCGGACCTTGTAGATTACCTGAATACGCACGGCGTTTCAAATACCGTCGGTGAATTTCAATCTGCTCCTGAATTCTTTACTGCATTGGAAATTCCTCTTTCAGAAAATTATGGTGTGAAATTAGAATACGCGCATCTGTTCACAACATACATTCTTTACACGCCATACCAGAGCGATGAGGAATATACCGTGAAGATGCCAATGCTTCTTGTGCAAAAATTATTTCCCGACAGCATAACAATGGTGAAACTCGGTGTCGGCGCAGGATATCATTTTGTAACATTTGATGAAACAATATTTGGCAATACGACCCGCTACACAACAGAAGGCGTAGGGTTCAAAGGAGAAATGGAAATCAATGCGGCGTTAAGTGAAGCGCTCTTTGCGTACATTGCCGGCGATGTACGGTTTGATTTCTTTCAGACGCTGCGCAGCACACACCGCGTAACGTATCCCATTCCGTATGGCAATACATTATTTCGCAACCCTACGTTCAGTTTTATTGCGCTCGGATTAAAGTTGGGCGTTATTGTGTATTTGTAGCAATGATAAAAATATATATTTCAGAATGAAACTATCAACAAAAATATTTCTTATCCTGATGCCGCTGTTTCTCATTGCCGTTGCAGTGAGCGTTTATCTGAACTATCTGAATCAGGAAAAACAAACATTGGAACAAGCGCAACTTTCTGCGCATGCACAGGCAGAAATAATTCACGAATCGCTCGTACAAATGATGATAACCAATCTGCGCATTGATGATAAATATCTTGAGCAGATAAATAGTACCGGTGAACTTGAAAATCTGCACGTAATTTATAAATTTGACAGTCTCTATTTGCGCGATGAATTACTTGATGAAAGCCGCATCGAGCGATTACTTGCGCGTGAAAAGAAATTAGCCTTTGAACCGCTCCAATTAATTAATGATGCCTACGCAACATCAGAACCCATCTGGATTATGTCTTGCGATTTACATTCACACAACGATAAACGACTGAACACACTGCAATCTTCATCGCCAATCTTTTTTTCCGAGTGTGAACGGCTAAAGATACTCCTTCCGTTTCGCGCAGAAAAAAAATGTCAGCAATGCCACAATGTTCCATTGGGAAAAATAATTGGTGCGGCATATATGGAAGTTCCTCTTGCAAAAACAGCGCGGCTGATTCGTGCAAACGCATATAATTCTATGTCTATATTTCTTGGCTTTACTATCATTGCAACTCTTCTCGGCGCTTTTATTTTCAGAACATTCGTTGCAAAACCTGTTACAAAATTAGTCGAAGCAACTGAAGTTATCGGCAGCGGAACACTTGATACAGAAATTGCACATAAATTTGCGAATGATGAAGTCGGTAAACTTGCACGTTCATTTATGCTGATGCAACAGCGTTTAAAAGAAGCGCAGAAAGAACTCATCAATAAAGAGCGACTTTCACTTGTCGGGCAAATGGCGAGCAGCATTATCCACGATTTTCGCAATCCGATGACAGGCATCGGACTCGCGATTGATTTACTTGCAACATCCAAAACGCTCACGGATATAAAACGCAATGAGATGTACGAGCGTATTCATTCATCGCTGGACAGAATGAATAAAATGACGCAAGAGTTATTGGACTTTTCGCGCGGCGAATCTAAACTTTCACTCGTTGAATGTACGGGTGATGTGTTTATGAAAAAATTATACGAAGCAGTGCACGAACATCTTTCAGCAAAAAATATTCAATGCATCATTGAGCAAACATACTTCGACAATATTGTTTTGGATAAAGATAAAATGTTCCGCGCGCTCATAAATATTGTAAATAATGCGGAAGATGTTATGCAAAAAGGCGGCACACTGACACTTGGCTTATCGTTACTAAATGAGAAAATACAATTTTTTATTCGCGATACGGGCGGCGGAATTCCGGAAGAAGTCCGCGCAACTATTTTTGAACCATTCGTATCAGCAGGCAAAGCAAAAGGCACAGGATTGGGTCTTGCAATTTCCAAACGCATTGCAGAACAACACGGCGGCACGATTTGGTTTGAAACAGAATTGGGAAATGGAACAGCATTTTATCTTGCTATACCACGCAATAAACTGATAGTGTAACTCTGAACGTCTATTTTTTTACATCTCATCAACTTCCTATCTTTAGCGCGAAAAAAAAATTACCAACGACAACACCTGCAAATCTAAGCCGAGCATTGAAAACACTCCTCCGTTTTGTAAAAATCGAACATACGCTCTTTTCCTTACCGTTAATTTTTTCGGGAATATTTCTCGCTGAACATTCATGGGAAACGTTCTCAATAAAATTTACTGTTCTCGTACTGCTTGCTGCAATTTCTGCACGACTTGTAGCAATGTCGCTGAACAGAATTATTGACAGAGAAATTGACAAGCGAAATCCGCGCACTGCATCCCGCGAACTTCCCGCAGGAAAAATGAAACTCATTTCCGCATGGATGCTAATTGCAGTATGCGCCACAGTCTATTTTACAGCGGCACATTTTATCTCCGGTTTTTGTTTGCTGCTCTCGCCGATTCCACTTGCCGTGTTTATCGTATATCCCTATATGAAACGCTTCACGCCTTTTGCGCATTTCGGTGTCGGCATTGGTCTTTCGATGGCACCGCTGGGAGGATGGTTCGCCGCAAAAACATACGCAGGAAATTTTACATACTCATCATACTACGATTTATTACCCGGAATCCTTTTAACAGTATTTACCATTTTGTGGGGAACCGGATTCGATATAATCTATTCTACGCTTGATGAAAAATTTGACCGCACAGAAAATCTCTATTCCTTCCCATCACGATTCGGAAAAGAAAAAGCATTGCAATACTCCGCACTGCTGCATTTCCTTTCCTTTGGTGTATTGACTGCATTGTATTTTGTTTCCATCAAAAGCATCATCGCATTTCCCGCATTGCTATTGAGTGGGTTTCTTCTCTACCTCGAACAAAAAAAATCTGACGACGTCGAACTTGCATTTTTCAAAATAAATGCAGTGCTGGGATTTGTTGTTTTTCTGATGGTATTACTGAAGAATTAAGTGGATTAAAATTTAAAAAGTAAAAATCAAAATGACAGATAAAAAATCAAAAAAATTCTTTCCAGTTTTCAAGATTTATTTTTTGATTGAATCTTTGCTTTTTGATATTTCATATTTGAGATGACAAATGAAGATAGTAGTAGCAATAACCGGTTCTTCCGGCGCAATTTACGCTCAGAAATTTCTGGAAAAATGTACCGAAAATAAATTCCTCGTTGTCAGCAAATGGGGAAAAGTTCTTCTGAAAGATGAATTGGGAATTTCTGAAAAAGAGTTACAGCCATTTATCAAAAAACAATTTGATGACAGTGATTTAACGGCGCCCATTGCTTCCGGTTCGAATTATATTGATGCAATGCTCATCCTTCCCTGCTCCACATCAACGCTTGGAAAAATTGCTTCAGGTATTGGCGATTCGCTGATAACACGTGCGGCGCAAGTGTGTTTGAAAGAGCGATACAAACTTATTCTCTGCATTCGCGAAACTCCGCTCTCCACAATTTCTCTGGAACAATCCGCAAAACTTTCTGCAAACGGCGTCATCATTATGCCGATTTCTCCCCCGTTGTATTACGTCCCCAAAACTGTTGACGAGTATGTGAATGGGTTTGTTGATAAAGTGTTGAATGTCGTTGGCGTGAGAACGGGAATGGGATGGAGAAGCGAGGAGATGGAGTGAAAGAAGAAAGATGAATTAAGAATCTAAAAAATAAAAATAACTCTGTTACACAATTTTCAATTCATCCTTTATCCTTCTTACTTCATCCTTATTACTGCTTCCTCTTTCTTCCCCGAAACAATTGCTTTTTGCGGTCGCTGAAATTCACGATTGGAAATATACGGCAAGCCATCATTCTCGTCATTCACAAAATTTTCCAATTCATTTGCCGTAATTGCTCCATCATTATTTTTGTCTGCACTTCCCTGCAATCCTTTCAAAAAGAAATACGTGAACATTCCGTGTTTCTTTTCGGGATACCAATTCGATACTTGCTCCGCGCTTGACGATTGAAATAACACAGCATTTTCATCTGCAATTAAAGCATTCTTCACTTTCAGTAATGCAGGACTTGCATTTTTCACGAGTGTTTGTCCGCTTCCTGATTGTCCCGAAAAACACGCATCAATCACGACAAATTTTTTCTTTGCATTCAGTTTTGCAATGTCAACGTAAAAATCATTCATATTGTATGCGTTGTCGCTGTTCACAAAATTCGGGTCGCAATCGTACGGAACAAAGAACGCTTCGTTCGTTGTCGTACTTGGCGCGCCGTGTCCCGTGTAGTAAATAAACAGTTCCGATGAGCCGTCTTTTTTGAGATACGACGGAAGTTTGTTGCGCAGCAGTGTTTTCATATTTCCTACCGTCATCAGTTCATCCGGATTTTGCGGAAGAATATTTTTTGCATCGTAGCCAAATGTTTTGATGAGATACTCGCGGATAAACTGCGCATCGCGTTTTGCAAATTCCACTTTCGGAATATTTGCGTTCTGATATTCCGCAATGGAAATAATGAGCGCAACTGCATTCGGATTTTTCTGCTTTGCTTCGGGGATGTTTCTTTCAATATCAATGCTCAGCGATGATTTTGTTTCGCCTTTCACTGTTTCCGTTTCTTTTCCTTCTGCAATAAATTCGCTGGACTTTTTCTGCTGCTTATTAAATGGCAAATCAAGTGAAAGTGTTTTGTTAAATCGTGAACGCGCTTCACTCACATCAATCGTTACGGGAATTCCTGTTGCACGCGAATTGGTATAAACAGAAAACGAAATATCTTTTGACTTTTTCGCGCTCAGATTTCCGATAGAAAAATTGCCTTTCGATTCGCCCGTCAGAAAAACATTGTCGCCGAGATTGATTGTTGCAGTTACTCCCCGCGCATCGCCGTTCCCGTTATTTTTTATCCGCGCAGTGATTTCCACAATTTCCAATTTCTCAATTTGTCCGTTGCCCGATTGGTCATTCACGCCAACATCATCAAGAGAAAATTCCGGAGGAACGAGTTGCTTTGTGGAGAAAGAAAACGTTGCCGGCGGGTCAAGGTCGAATCCGTTTGCTTCGGAAATTTCTATTTTGAGTTTGATTTGTTTGCCTGCAACATCTTCCTCTGCGCTGAGCGGAATTTCAATTTGCTGTTTGCCGCCTGCGGCGAGAAGACTGATGGAAGGCGGCGTACCGATGGACACATTTTTCACATCCGTTTGCGGCAGAAGTGCAATTTTCAGATTGAACGCATCGCCTTTGCCTGCATTGCGCAAAGTAAAAATATATTTGCCGCTTTCTTCCGCATCCAAAAATCCATTGCCCGATGGCTCGGTGAATTGCTGATTCTCGACAACAAGATTTGCGGGACCTGTGGATTTTGAAATGTAAATTTTTGTGCGTCCGCTTTTTCCCTCGATGGTTTGCGCGAGCAAGGAGGAAGAAAGAAGGAGGAAGGAAAAAAAGATTGTGAGAAATAAAAATTGGTATTTCATAGGTTTTATCTTTCTATTATTTATATGATGAAAATTCTTCCAAGAGCATTGCAATTACTTCCTGAAGATTGCTATTCAATTCATCAAGCGTTGCTCCTTGCGAATGTGCGCCGGCAAAACCCGGAATGTAACCCACGAATACATTTGTATCGGGACAATGTTCTATAATTGCGGTATATGTTTTCATATTTTTTGACAGGCAAAATATACCAAAAATTAGCAGAAAAATTTCGGAAAGAAAACTCCCCTCAACCCCCTCCTTACGAGAGACTGTGTGAAAATCCCAGAAGATTGTCTTTCCCGTCCCGTTTTTCAACGGGATAAACTCCAGCGGGAATCTAAAAATCTTTGAAAAACGAAATGGATTCCGTCTTTCGACGGAATGACAAATCGAAAAGGAGTGGTTGTGTTGCATCAAATAAATCCCGTTCAATCGGGATACTACCGTTGAGAATCATTTATGATTCTTTCTTTGTCCAGCAAGACCGTTTACGGTCTTGGATAAAAATGACACAAACAAAGAATTTCAAGGATGTCCGTAGGGAACAGTCGCGACTGTTCCCTACGATTTCAATAATATTTTTCCATCGAATAAAACCTTCAAGGTTTTACTGCTTTTGAAAATCCAATTTATAATAACACCACCGTACTTTTTAAAATAAACCTTGAAGGTTTTTTGTCTCTCGGACAGACAAGAATGTCTGTCCTACCGATTCTGCTTTTAAGATGTAGGACACTTTCAAAAGGTCTTACATCTTGCCCTTACAAAATCCTGTAGGGATTTTATATTTATAGAAATATGATTGACACATTGTTCAACGCCGTAGGTGTTGTATATGAAACTCCTACGGAGTTTTAACGTTGTTTGTTGTTGTTGCTATAAATATTTTGCTCCTAACGGAGCAGTTTTTTTAGCGGAAGATGTAGGACACTTCCAAAGTGTCCTACATCTTTTCCTATTTCCCAGAACTCTTCTTTTTCTTTGAAAAAGAAAAATCAGCGATTCGCGGCGGCGAAGAAGCAAACCTGTCCCGACTTGTCGGGAAAGAAAAGAGCGTAATAGAACACAGCGCATAGGTTAATTAGTCCTCGATAATCGAAACCCGAAGTTGTAGTAACGAGGGACGGGAGTAATGTAGCCCCGGTCCGCAACACGACAATAGTAGTCATCAGCGTAGAACGACCCGCCCCGAAACACACGAAACGAACCGCTTGATGGTCCTTGTGGATTATTCTGCGGCGAACTTGAATAGTAATTTTCTCCGTACCAATCGCTGCACCACTCCCATACATTTCCCGTCATATCATATATGCCAAGTTCATTCGGTTGCTTTGTTCCTACGGTATGTGTTTTGCTTCCTGAGTTTCCAGCATACCACGCTACATTGTCAATGTCATCACTTCCGCTGTATGTGTATCCACGTGTTTTGTTTCCTCCACGCGCCGCGTATTCCCATTCCGCTTCCGTTGGCAATCTTCCACCCGCCCATTTACAGTACGCTGCTGCATCATTCCAACTCACGTGAATTACCGGATGGTGCATTGCTGTTTGCGTGTTGCCATTTACATCGTCACGCCAATTTACGCCGTTGCGTTCTTCCCACTTGCTTCCCGTCCAGATATAACTCGAACCTTTTTTATCTGCGTCTGTTTGGTAATTCGTTGCGTCTATAAATTTTTTAAACTCGCCAATGGTTACTTCGTACTTCCCAATATAAAAATCACTCACCGTAACTCGATGCACCGGCTTTTCATTGTCTGATTCGTTACTGCCCATCTCATACGTACCGCCTTCCACAAATATCATTTCACCTGCTTCTCCGTTTTTCCCTTTGGCAACAACTTTAAATACAAAATCTTCTCCGAGCAGTGCATCCACATCTTTAAGCACATCCCACGTAATTTTCTTTCCGTGTCCGGGTTTTATTTTTTCTCCCACATCGCCGCTTACACTGCGGAGCGGTTTGCTAAACGTACTTCCGCCATCGGAGGAGTAGGTAAGTTGCACCGTATATTCATCCTTACTGTTGCCGCCCGTAATATCGTACGTAACAACGACGGTTCTGCCGGGCAAGAGTACCTGCACGTTTTCTATTTTTTGCGCAAAGAGAGAGTGTGCACAGAGCAACAAAGGAAGAAGGAGGAAATAGGAACGAAGAAAAATGTTTTTCTTTCGTACTGTTTTTGGGGCAGTGGGAAGAGGGTGGTGCATAAGAGTAATTACTGTTTTAAATTTTTTCATACGCATTGAGAAAATCATCGCGCGAAATTCCCGCTTGGGTAACAATGGCGCGCAACGTACTGGCTTTGAGCGTTCGATGGTTTGGCATTACAAGTGGCGTTATTGTTCCATCGGGGTTCTTTCGCTCCAATATAATATGGTTTCCCGCACGCACCTCAAAAAAATTCAGACGAGCAAATGCTTTGATTACTTTTTGTTTTGGGGCGTCGGCAGGAAATTTCATACAGCAAATGCCGCCTCTGCAATATACACATCGAGCGATGAAGATTCATCAATATGTTCTATAATTTTTTTTTTGCCGTAGTATTCAATAAAAAAAACGATCGCACTTTCGGTATCTTTTAACGCTTCTGCGTATGTGTCTCCCTGTCCGACAATAGCGCCACGTGTAAATCCCAGCGGATACCCGACATAACCATCTTCGTGTTTTTCGATAATAATTTTGAGTTGATGTAGAGGCGCAATGCCTTTTGGCATTTTTGCTTTGGTGTTATTACTCGCCGCAGAGTATTTGATAATTGGTTCTTTTACTTTTGCCATAGATTTTATTTCCTTAAAAATGTGATATAAATATAGAAATCTTCACGTTCAATATTTCCGTCCCGGTAAAATAAACATCATAAATGAATATCAACATAGAATTCCCACTCCCCGTTAAGCCGATGAATATGCAATGATGGATGCTGTGGATTATTGGCAAATAATAATAGTTGTTTCTTCACTTTCTTTTGAATATGCTTCGGAAGAAGTTTATACTGTTTCTGAAATTCTTCTGTCGTAACAAAAAACATTTTCAATCATCATCAAGCGAACGGAGCAACTCACTTGTATCAGTAAACGTTTTAAATCGTCCGTTTTTTACATCATCCTTCGAACGGCTAATACTCTCCTGCGTTTTCGGGTCATTGTAAATTTGCTGACTGATATACGCTTCACGAAGTTTTCGATACGCAGCATACGACATTGAAACACGTACCGCACGACCTTGCTTTCGTGTAATAGTTATATTCGGAATTTCCTGCAATGAAAGTTGTACCGGATCCTCCTGAACTTTACTTGAGTATAATGATGCTGGTTCTTTTACTTTTGCCATAATATTTTAATAAAATTATTTGTCCATAAAATAATGATGCTGCACTTCTACATTTTCAAAAACCGCGCATATACAATTCTGAAAATTTGATAGCGATTATTTTCGTTCTGATACTTTTTTCACCACATCTCTTCTGCCGTGCATTACGGTAAAGACAGAGACTGTCGTTTCGTTAAGTTTATACATAATCCGATAATTGCCCATTATTACTTCCCGCCATAACTCATTTCCAAACTCAGGAATAATGCGCCCGCTGTGAGGAAATTGTTTCAGACGTTCCACTGAGTGAAAAATTTTTTGTGTTGTAATGCGTGCATATTGCGGAGAGTCTCTTTCAATATACTTTGCTATTTCATCAACATCTTCAAGCGCTTGCGAAGTCCAGACTACTTCAACCATTTCTGCAATCTTTTTTTGGCTTCTTCGTGCGGAACAGTCTTATGTTCTTCAATTTCCTGCAAGCCGCGTTCAACTTTTTGCAGCAAATAAATTTCGTACATAACTTCGTCATACGAAACATCATCGCCCATCATTTTTAACACGCTCGAAACAGCTTCTTTGGGAGAAGAGAATGGAGCATTTTTTTTTACTGTTGCTTTGGGCGCGTAGAGCGTTGCCGGTTCTTTTACTTTTGCCATAATATTTTTATAAAATTATTTATCTACTCTGATGAGCGCATCTACATTTTCAAAAACCGTGAATACACAATCTCCGAAAATTTTATTGCGATGGAAGAATACGGGTCAACATCGTTATACGTAAAGATATCTCCGACGGAACGTTTCGCTTCTCCCCACGAAGCAAAACTGTTGAGTTTATCCATCGCCTGCTCGTAGGAATGTTCATTGCGTTTAAAAATTTTCTTGGTGAATTTTTTACGATAGCGCTCCGTAATATAATCGCGGATATCATTTGCTTCCGTTGTATGCACCGGCGCAGAAGGAACAGTATATGATGCAGGCGGCTCTTCATTCTTCATTTCTTCTTCAATATCGAGCACAACATCATCAAACTGCTGCAATGGCGTATTCGATGGTTTCTTCAATAGTGCGAGCACTTCTTCATCCGATGGCGCTGATTGCAGAATTGTTTCTGGTAATGTGTATTCTTCGAAACGCGGAATTTCCTCCATTGTTTCTGCAATTTCTTCCATCAGTTCCTCAGCAAAAAATCCTTTCTGCGTTATCCTTACATATTCCAGCACTTCACGCACATCATCTGCCGAAAGGTACTCTCTGTCGTCCGCGCTCAAACGCGCAGTTACGCTTTTCAGTTTTTTCTCTTCAAAAAATTTGAGCAACGCCTGTGCTTCAATCTGTTGCGCAGAAGATTCGCTGCCGTAATTGAAGAGCGCAAACAATGGCGAAATCAATTGCAGCATTTCATCCGTATTTCTGCGCTGACCGTATTCAGTATCAATGCGGGAAAGCAATGCAGAAAATTCATCAACGGAGCAATACGTTTTTCTCTGCACATCCAGCACACCCGCAACAATCGTGTTGTAGTAGCGATACTCCGAAAAATTTTCCATTCCTGCTGTTATGAGATTGACCGGAATATTTTCTTTGTTGTTGAAAAGAAAATTCATCAGTGTCCATTGCGGTCGCACGAGATAATTCACCATTAAATGAATGGTATCTTCCGCCATACTTAAATAATCATTCCGCGCAAACTGATAATTCATGACAAGAAGCGACGCCATTTCCAATTGCAATTGCTTCACATGCGGATGTGCGTACGGAAAATGGCTTGTGGATTCAAATTGTTTCCATTCGCGCTGAAGTTTTTGCTCCACTTCGCGATAAAAATAATGTTGCACGCATGGCGGAACATCCGATGCAAAAAGTTCACGCACAGTAATATGTCCGCGTGTACCGATGGTGCGCGTAACAAGCGTGGAAATCATTCGTTCTGTTTCTTTATCAAACATTGAGTTATCCTTTCTTCATTAAATTGCGAACACGTTTAATTTCTTTTTCCGCCGACGCTTTGAAGTTCGCATCAATGCCGGGGCGGTCAATAATTTGCTGATACATATTTATTGCTTGTTCAAATTTTAAAAGTTGTTCGTACGATTGTCCTGCCATATAAAACGCAGTTGCTGTCCAGTCTATCCGTGAATTCGCGCTCGCAAGATACGGCACTTTCAAAAATTCCAAAATGGCTTTGTCGTATTCTTTATTATAAAAATAAACTTCGCCGATATCGTAACGTAGTTCTGCTTCCGTCTCGCTTCCTAATTCATCAAGCAACTGGCGAAAATGTGTTGCTGCTTGCTCATAATATCCAAGCCGCGTGTACAATATTCCGATATTGATGCGCTTACTGACAATACTTTCATCATTCGGAAATGCGGTAATGAAATCGCGTGTTGCCTTCAATGCCGCATCGTACAGTTTAATTTGCTGAAACGCTTCGATGAGATTGCTCATCGCCATCGGGATAATTTCCGTCGCTTCGTTTTGATACTCCAGCACTTTTTGATACAGTGCAATTGCAGAATCGTATTGCTCCTCATTGTACGCAATATTGCCAAGCGAAAGCAACACACGCGGCACGACGCTGCTTTGTTTATCTGCAACAAGTGAAGCATTGTACATTTTCCTTGCAGAATCCTGCTTCTCGTTTGCTTCATAAATTTTTCCGCGCCAGTAGTATGCGTTTGCGGTAATTTCCGTTGCAATTTTTTTCCGAATAAGTGAATCGAGAATTTTCTCCGCAACTTTTAAATTACTCTGTCGTATAAAATAGCGCGCGCGCTCAAGTTCAATTTCTGCTTTGTGCAAAGAATCCTGCGGATATGCTTTGTAAAAATCCTCCAGCAGAGTTTTTGCGCCCAGTAAATTTTCCGAACGCAATTTACACACTATCACGCGCAACTGATATTGTTTTTTTTCTATTTCATTGCTAACGGTTTTTTGCAATTCCTCGTACATCCGCATTGCTTCAATATACTGCCCCGAATCAAAGAGCAATTCTGCAATATTATTCTGCGCCGTTCCCGCACCACCGAGAGCGGCTGCCTGACGATAATACGCAGTAGCAAGTTCCGTATTGCGCTCTTCTTTTTCGATGTTGCCCAGCGTAAAAAATATCTGCGCCGCATCGGAAGAAAAGTGGTCAAGCGCTAATGCCTGCAAGAAATAACTGCGGCTCTGCCTGTAAAATTTTTCCGTCGTGAAAAGATTTCCCAATTGCGCAAACAATGAAAAGTAATTTGTGTTCTGCAATAAATCTTTTTTCCTTTGTGCAAGAATGGTGTTCAGCAAAAATACCGCTTCATCATTTTTATTCGCCGCAATGTACGCTTCTGCTTCAAGACTCTCTGCGCTTGCAGCAAATTCTGTGTAAAAATATTTTTGGCGCAGCGTGTGAAATACATCTATTGCATTTATGGAGGAGGAAATATTTTGCTCTGTCAATAAAAGATTTCCTAACGAAAATAATAGTACGGGAGAAAATTTCCCCGAAGAAATTTCACGCATTGCTTTATTCCACACTATTGCGCACGAATCCGCAAACCCATTTGCATAGTATAGTTTTCCGATGTGAAACAGCGCATCTTCTTTTTCATCATCGGACGGTACATTTTCCACGATGAAAAAATACTTCTCCATTGCTTGCTGAATATTGCCGCTCTTTTCATACATCATTGCAAGTTGCAGCAACAATGTTCCTTTTTGTTCAATCGCAGGGCGTGTTGCAAGTAAACTTTCTGCCAGCGCTATTTGCACTGTAATACTGCTGGTACTGCGTTCAAGTTGAAATAAATTATACGCTGCTTTCTCTGCACTGCGATGAATTGGATAACGTTGCAAAAATTCTTTATACGCAATAATCGCTTCATCTGTTTTTACTGCGCGGTGCAATGCTGTCGCGCGGAAAAAGAGCGCATCGGGAATTTTTGCATCTGTAAGTTGCAATCGCAATGCAGTTTGAAATTGTTCCGCCGCCGCTCCGTAATTTTTCAAATCATTGAAATATATTTCCCCGAGCCGAAACGCTACATCACCTTTTTGTGCGCCGCTGTTAATTTCGCCAACAAGTACCGCAAGTTTTTCCAATCCTGCATCACGATTTTTGCGCAAATGCTGCTCAATATATTCCGCGCGTTCGCTTGCGTGCTTTGCAAATTCACTTGCTGAATAATTTTTCGCAAACGTTTGATATTTTTGAATTGCTGTTTCGTAGTTGCGTAACGAATCTTCACAAACTGCTGCATAAAACAGCGCGTCATCAATCAAAGCGTGAAAAGGAAATTTGCGCGTAAATTCTTCAAAGAAAATTATTGCGCGCTGATAGTTGTGCACATTACGCATCGCAATTTTTCCTGCGCGTAATAAAACATTTGGCGTGTTGAGACTATCATTGCACAGACGCGCAATACTTTCCCACTCCGCAACTGCATCTCCAAATTCGCCATTTTCTTCCGCACATTCTGCAAAGGCAACCATTGCGCGCAGTTTCATTGAATCGTTAATTGTACGTATCGCTTCCTGAAAATACTTTTTGGCTTCTGAATATTTTTTCACATGTGATGCTGCAATTCCTGCAATGTACCTTACATCGAAAGAATATTCTTTGTGAGAAAATTTTTCGAAATAATCTTCCGCAACAAAAAGCACGCTGTCGTATTTCTGCCAATTGAAAAAAGATTTTTCCAACAAATACATCGCTTCTTCTCCAATGAGAGAAGTATCACTCGCGCATTTTCTGAAATATTTTATTGCATCAGAAAATTGCTGTCGGTGCGCGGATAACTTCCCCAATTCAATATTTGCACGCAATGCAAAAGATGTTCTTGAAAATTGTTCAGAAATAATTTTGAATTTCTTCTCCGCGTCATCATATTTTGCAGAACGCACATCAAGTATTCCAAGCATCAATGTCGCTTCTGTCTGCAATTGTACATCCTTTGATTCTTTAAGCAGTTTCTGTAATTCTTTTTGTGCAGATTGCTCATTGCCTTCTTCAATGGAAAGCACTATCAGTCGCATTATTGTGCGGGAAAATAATTTTGACGAAGCATACTCGCGTTGAAGAAGTTTTAAAACGCGCTTTTCATTTTCGGTATCATTCAACGCGACATATTTTTCACTTGCTCTGAACAGTGCACCGGGAGTCAGTTCACTGTTCGGAAAAAATATTTTCAACCGCTCATAACTGTTTGCCGCTTCGCGAATATTTCCCAATCGCTCATAACATTCGCCGACATTCCACCACGCCTGCGGTGTTTTCGGATGCGTTGTATAGTTCACTGCAAAATTCTGAAATGTAATGCGCGCATCTTCAAACTGATGCAATTGCATTTGTAATTCGCCGATGGAAAAACGCGCGTCAATCGCATCGGAAGAATTGCCGTATTTTTCGACAAAGTGTTTGAATTGTTCAAGCGCAAGTTCAAAATTTTTATCTTTCAGCAAACCCTGTGCGAGCTTGTACTCAGAATTTTGCTGCGCATCCTGTGCAAAAAGTACACGGGATATATTCAGCGAAAAGACAATAAATAATATGTGGAGAAGTCGTAGGGAGGTTTTCATAAATTTGCGGGACAAATTTACTTAAATTTTGCGTTACAACACAACAGAGGACAACCGCTTTTCACTGTGTCCTGAGAATAATTATTTCAGGTTTTTTCGAAAAAGAATCACGAATAGCCAATAGCCGTTCAGTACAAAAGCATTGAAATACAAATATGCTTCCGGCGCGTTGCAAAAAGAAAAGCACGTGAGAAAAAATGTTTCCGTTGCCAACCCGATAAATGATGTGAAGAATATAGCGCGTTTGTTGTCATAAAATTGTTGCGCAGAAATTTTGCTGTTTGCTTGACACCATCTATCAATATTCACCATAGTTCTATCTTGCCAGCCGTACAGTACAAGAAATATTTTTTGCAACCGTAACGCAACGACATCACCGGATACATCTTCCTCAAGAATGTTTTCTAAAATACGATTATTCAAATATTTATTTTTTGAATGTAAATATGTAGTCTGATAAAAAACGTTGTACGACGTGCGCAGCAGCGATGTTACAAATGCAATCACTCCGAGCAATACAATAATGTTCTGATTTGTATTTTTCCAAACAACAAAAGTGAGTGAGCCAAATACACACAACGACACAACAAAATCGCCGATGGAATCGTAAAATCGTCCTCGACGCGAGACAATATTTTTTGTACGCGCAAGTTGTCCGTCCGCCGTATCAAATAAATCTTTCAGAAAGAAAAATATTCCGGCAATGATAAATGCCTGATGGGTATTTTGTAAAAGTAGTGCGGCGCCGATAATTCCCAGCAGCGTCGAGAATAATGTTATCTGATTTGGAGTGATGTTGGTGTGAAGAAGTAACTGCACAATTTTCCACGCAAGCGGACGCATCAGCACACGATTGAGCCACTCATCACCCTCTTTTGATTTTATGGAATCCTGATATTCCGGCATTTACTTTTGTGCAAATATTTTTTGTGCAACCGCATAATCTTCCGCTGTATCAATTTCTATGCAACGAAAATCAGTTACATTTGTTGCAGTGAATTTTATTCCTTCGTCAATCAAAATCTGAAATGATTCTTCATAAAATTTATCTTTGTATTTTCTTGCGGAAAGAATTTCATACAAACGGCGTGCGACGGCAGAAGAAAATTTTTCGATGCCGATGGATTCGCCGCTCGCTTCTGCCGGAGGAACATCTTTTCCTATATGCACAATAGTATTGTTTTCCGTTTGTACTTTTACTTCTTCTTCCGTCAATTGAAATTGTTGAACAACTACAACAGCGTTTTCATTTTGTTCCTGAATTATACTTTGTAATATTTGTTCATCGAATACGATATCGGCATCAAAAAGCAGTAATGAATTTTCTTTGCGAATATTATTTTTCAAAGAAAAAACATAATCCAATGCGTACCAGAGAGAATACGAATTGGATGTCGTTGCAAACTGCGGATTGGAAACACAATGAATGTTCATTGCCGGAAATTTATTCTGTATAAACAGTTGAATTTTTTCTTCACAAAATCCGGTAACGAGAATTATTTCTTCTATGTTATTTTTCTTCAACGAAGAAATCATTCGCTCGAGAATTGTTTGTTCACCGATGGACAGCAAACATTTGGGAAGTTCATTTGTGAGCGGACGAAGACGGGAAGAAAGCCCTGCGGCGAGAATTATAGCGTACATTTCAGTTATTCAAAAATTGGGGAAGAATATATTGAAATGGCGGAAAGAGATTTGGGATGAATCGGGTTAAATTTTAGATTTTAGAAGTGTGATTTTAGATTGCGGAACAGATAATCTGCTTTTATGAAATGAGATGTGCGATTTGGGATTTGGGGTTCTGATTATTGAAGTGCAGGAATATTTATATTCAAAGCCAAAACGGGTGTAACTTTCTCTCCCACTTTATAATCCATTCGACAATATCTACGGTGTTCATCGTGACACCATCCATTGTAAAAAAGATTGGTTGCGATTTGTGGTAAATGAAATGATTGATTTGTACAAAATGTCGAATACTCGCGACATGTTTTAAATCTAATTTTATAAAATAATGTTCTTCAATATGTTCACTCAAATAATTATCTAACCACGCAAAACTGTTTTGCAGATACGATGCGTACCAAATAGTAATTCCGAGTTTTTGTGCTTGTTCATCAATGATGGTTTTGATTTTTTTCCAATCAATGTCAGTGATTTTTTCCATTTCGTCCGAAGCGTACTTTTCAAACGGAAGCAATGCAACATGAAAATCGGTAAGAAACTGTGTGCTGTTTTCTCTATAGATATTTGCATACAGTTGAATATGCTCTCGGGGAATTTTCATCTCGTTCATTTTAAAATGAAGACCGTGCGTTGCATTGATATACTCTGCAATTGCATAATCAATCACGGAATACTCTGCGTATGTAGGCAAATGAAGTTCACAGCGTGAACGTGAAAATGTTTTGATGTTAGTAAAGAACGCAAAAGGAAGAGTTGCTATTGCTTTAAATATTGTTCGTCGTGAAAACATCATACGTTCAATTTGTTTCAAATCCAAATGCAGATTCCAAGACAGGAGACGGTCGCTTGTAGAATCCTTTATGTAATCGGTCAAAATTCGTCAGTAAATATTCATTATCTACTACTTCCGGTGTAAGTTGGTATTTTATTTCCAATTGTTTAATAAGATTTACAACAAACGCTCCTGATACTTTTTTCTGCCTCATCATTTCCAAAACATCATCAGTAAAAAGTTCTAACAGTTTTTCGTTACGGCATCGCTGATGGATTAAATCACAATGCAATGTTGATTCAATCACTTCCATATCAAGAACAACATCAAACCTACCCGGACGTGATGCGGCAACATCTACCCATTGTTTATCATTCGTTGTTGCGAGCACAAATAAATCTGAACTTCTGAAACCATCCATCATACTGAGAAATACGCCCAATCCTTTGTTATGATGTTGCTCGCGTGTGCCGCAAATTAAATCAATATCATCCATGCAAAGAATTGCAGGCGAAAAATATGATGCAACTTCAAAGACCTGCTGCATATTACAGTTTCCTTCCACAAACAGAAACGTTGCCGCATTGCGACATTCATTCATTATTGCTCGTACAGATTCTGTTTTTCCTGTTCCCGGTTTTCCGCTCAACAAATAGCGCAGTGGTTGTTTTATTGTATCGTACTGTTTTACGGCATCAACAAACATGCGCAATGATTCTGCACTTTCTTTTGCAAGAAATATTTCGGAGAGATTTCTCCCTGAAATTACTACAGCAGAAATAACGATTCCATCATTGAAATTTTCCGTTGGAGAGATACGAAGAATTTTGTTCTTATAATAGGAATTACGAATTGCATGCAACACACAGTACTCCAATAATTCGTGCGGAAATACGGCGTTATAAGAAAGTCCTATACAATACGCAGCGTGACTACGACTATTATCTGCTTCTTCGATAAAAACACAAATTTCATATTCTGCATTTTCCCATTGAACGCTGACGGATAAAATATCATCATTGATTTGTGGAAATATTTCTGAACCTGAATCAATTGTGGATGGAAAGACCGGACGATGGGAGAAGAAATTCATTCCCATACATCGCGTTATTGTGAGTTGCGCATCTGTAAATCTTTTTGATGATACTGCACAAAGATATGATTTGAGAAAACGATATTCGTGTATTGTGAGCGGTTTTTCCCACGCCATTCCGTTCGTGAGCAATTTGAGTGCGTTATTGTTTTTTATTTTTGTTCCTCGTTTCATAGTGAAATAAAATTTTGTATCTGTATTGAGTCAATAAAAATGTTTTTCAAACCATTGTTTCAGTTCGTCTTTTCTCCAAACTCCCTGCGATGCATTCATTGCACATTCCTCAATATCATTGTTGTTCAGATTTTCTTCTTCGTAGCCATTGACTAAAAGAAATACACATCCTGCGGTGATGCCGATGCGTTTGTTACCATCCTGAAACGGATGATTATTGATGAGCGATTCGGTGAGTGCGGCGGCTTTTTCATAATCATCTTTGTACGCATCTTCGCCTCCCGCTGATTGCTGCGGGCGTGAGATTGCTGATTCCAATTCATTTGGTTTTGCGATGGTAAAAAGATTTGCGTACGGCTGAAACTCCGTGATGATGCGAAAGTGCATCAGTAATATTTCTTCGATGGTGAGGTAGTGCATTGTTGTTTTTTATTTGAAATGAAAATCCCGCAGGAATTGAATGTTTGTAGAATCAATTTGTCGTGTATTGTTCAACTCCGAAGGAGTTGAACAAGAATTTTTGACCTGATATTTCTATAAATATTTAACGCCTCTGGCGCTCGGTTATGTTAAACTCCGCAATCCTTCTTTGTATTTGCTGAGAAATTTAAAGAACACTTGTACAACCGCTTCGTTAATATTTTCTTCCTTGAATTTCTCTCCTTGTATCGTAACATCAATGGACTCGTGGTGAGAAGATAAAATATTATTTCTCACTGTAGTGGCATCATAAGCAAGAATGCTGAACTCGATGGAATCATCTTGTTGAAAATTGTATTTGGGCATAAATGTTTTATGGTTAAAAAATTCGGAGATAAAATTATGAAACCGGTAAAGTGTTGGCGGCATCATTTTGTGAGGGAAAATAAATCTTATCTCTGCTATTTATCACTGAGGTATTGAAGTCCTTCGTGATGTTGCCGCATTAGTTTTTTATTTATCTCTTTGCTATACTCACTCGCAATAGACCTATTCCATTCACCAACAATTCTTCGCTGTTCTTCTTCGCCAAATTCATCTATGAGTAACAATCTCAAACTTGCGGTAGCGGAAATTGATTCAGGATTTGTTTCTTCCATAATTGAAAGAACTGTGTAAATATTTTTGAATAATTTTAATTTTTCTTCTTCTGTATAAGGCATAATTTGGGGTGTTGTGATTGGTAAAATGTTTGGTCGTGTTTCACAAGTGTTGTTACATTCTTTCAAGACCGTAAACGGTCTTGCTGGACAAAGAAAGAATCATAAATGATTCTCACCGTGTTTCATCCGAATTTATCAGGATTTGAATTTTGTTTTTTTTTATGTTAAACTCCGCAACGCTTCTTTATGTTCGTTAAAAAATTTGTAAAACTCTTTCACGGTTTTTTCGTTAATGTTTTCTTTCTTCAATCGTTTTCCTTTTACGGTAATATCAATTGATTCCGATTTCGAAAATGAAACGTCGCTTGTTACAGAGGTAAACGACTGCGGATACATTTTAAATTCTATGGAGTTGTTCGGAGTTAGGTGGTATTTTGCCATAATGGTTTTGCGTTATAAACTATTAGTTCTCAAATAGATATTTTATTTCGTCAGGGACTCGTGTACTTTGACGAAATTCGTTCAATGCTCTTTCACGTATATCTTCATAACCATTTTCCATCAGCCATCGTTCAACACTTCCCCAATATCTCTCTTTATACAAAAGTAAATTGATGTCGTTGTATGCAATTCTATCAACAATAAATTCTCCAGCCCGGGGTCTTCCACCATTACAATTCAGTATTTTGGGAAAAGGAAATCTCTTGCGAAATTCCCAATACACATCTCTTGTTGAAACCGAATACATTACTTGATCTATCCAGGTTGACCAGAATAACTTGACATAGAATTGGTCAATACTCATTGTTAAAATTTCTTGTGTGCCAAATATTTCGTGCCACAAACAAAATTCCCACTGTAAAAAATTTTCATACTTCCTGCCCCAGTCATCGGAGTAATTAATTGCTGTTGCTGTTCCTCCCCACAATCCAGCAATCAGAATTTTCAATTGCAATTGCGTAAGTTCGTCCTGAACGCTTTCCTGCTCTGTAGGTTTATATCTTCTGCGATGCAACGGATGATGTATTCGAGCGCTCCGATTCCATTCACGTGTACATAATTGTTGCTGCTCCTCTCCAACAATATCAGTGAGTAATTCTTTCACACTTGATATTGAAGGAATTATTTCCGGATTTTTATCCCGCAATAATTGCAACGTGTTGTAAATTTGATGCAAATGCTCTACTTTTTGTTCTGTCGTGAGTGGCATAGTATTTATAAAGTTTTTTGTAATAATTTTCACTTAAATATACAACGAGCAGATTGTGAATGTGGCATCATTTTGTGAGGGAAAATTATACATGCTGTGCTGCTAAGGAAATGAAACACTACAAACACGTTGTGAAGTGTCATATCGAATTCTGTTTATCGGGATGAGGAATCTTCTTTAATTATGCAATGAAATATTTTGAGAGTAGATTCCTCAAGCTGACTAAAGCCAGATTTCGGAATGACAAGATAAAAAAATGCCATCGGTGAAGATGGCAATCGTTGAGATGGGAAAAAAAATAATAGAATTCTATATTATTCGGAAAATACGTACGTATAAATTGTGATTATCATATTTAACACAATTTATGACATCACATTCAATAACATCACCAGCTGCATTTATAAAAGTATCTGCATGACTATTTACATAGGCGTCGTCAATCGTCAATCTCTCATTTACATTGAGGCTAAAAAAATCATTGAGGCGGTTCGCTTGATTTTGGAAATAATCTCCCATTTCGCCGTCCGTTATATAAATCAGAAATCGGAGCAATTTAGATTCATCTACAAATCGTTTTAATCGAAAAATGTCTTTGAATACACTTCCAGCTTGTCCGGTACGGTCTGCATCGACATTTCCTCGTCTATGGTATTTAAATTCAAAACCGGTATAATAATTCGGTAGATAACAATCTAGTTTACTTCCAACATTAAACGGGAATTCTAATACAACATCTGAAGGATCAATGTTTAAAACATTATTCAAAGCATAAAAAAAAGTATAACGAATAGAATCTTCTGTTGTATGAACATCTTGATTAAATCTGCTCTCTAATAATTCAATGAATCTATTGAACACACGTACCATAATATTTTTTCCCTTTCTAATTATTTTTAATCGTTTGTTAAAATTTCGCGGCACAATATAAAAATTTTCTCTTTCAATACTTCCGGCTCAATTACGTTTGCAAGTTTTCCCCACGGCATAATCCAACTTGCTATTTCGTGCAAACTGGTAACGGTTGCTTCCATTATTACTGAGCCATCTTTTTGCAGTTTTACTTTTTGGTTTGTGTGCCATTTGCGGTTCTGTATTATGTGCGCAACGGATTTCTCAAACTGTATTTTTACATCAAAAATTTTGTTGTAATGCCATACGCCAAAAACGTTTTCGTAATATTTGGCGAGGTCAAACTGTTTGTCGGGTTTGAACTGTTGCTCAAGCAATTTTATGTTGCTCATATTTTCAATCGCGTAATGGCGTAATTCTTTATGCTCGATTGCAAAACCTACAACAACCCAACGCTGTCCCAACAATGTAATGCCGTACGGATTGAGTGTGCGTGTTTCTGTTTTGTCATCCAATACATTGTAATGAGAGAATTTCAAAACATTGCGTGCATCAATTGCTTTGGTAATCGTAACAAACGCCGGCAAAGCGTTCTCCTGCATTTGCTCGCACAGCAGCGAAAGACTTTTCTGCAAAACGGATTTCGGAGAAGAAAATGCAACGTACATCGCAAGCGCATCGCGCTGTTGCTGCAAAGAGAACGATTTTTCCAACTGTAATTTTCCGCGTTTGCTGTGTATTGCAATTCCCCACGAGCGGAGTTGCAGCACATCTCTTTCCGCTGTTGCGTTACTTATTTTGAAACGTACTTCAATATCTGCGATGGAGTGCGTATTCGGTTCCTGTAGTATGAGCGAGAGAATTTCGATTTGTCGTTTTGTTGCGTTGATGATGTTTGCCATAAGGTGTTGTTCATTATACTTGTTTTCAGAAATCGGTGCAAAATATATTGAAATGGCGGAAAGAGATTTGGGATGTGTGATGAGACCTCTCAAAAAGTCACGTAAAATTAAATGTCATTCCCGCGAAAGCGGGAATCCATTGAAAAAACAATGGATTCCGCATCAAGTCAGAATGACAAATAATACCTTTTCAAAGATTTCATGATATGCGATTTGGTGTTTACTATTATTTACCAATAAAAAAAATTGCGGTGAGAATTATGTAGCTATGCGCATACATTTCTCACCGCAGAAAAAAGATTCCGCATCTCGCCGCGGCGAGCGGAATGACAATGGACGTTTTTTTTGATATCTGTTATGTTTCAAAACTCCGATTGATTTGGTCGAGTACTTCAAACTTTGCGTGGAGAACGGCTTTCGTTTCTTCGATAAGATTGAGCGTCTTTTGCTGACGGATGATGAGTTCGTTCAGCATTGCTTTTACATCAGGATAGTTGCACTCGTCGCGGAATGCCGCGTAGGTGAGTATCGCTTCTTTTTCTTTTGTGAGCGCAATATCCAATGCTTTACAGTTTCCTTTGCATGTATGTTCGCATACAACTTCAAATTGATTATTCATAGTGTGTTCCTTTCTGGTGAGAAAATTTTTTATTGTGCTGCAACGAGCTGTTCTTCTGCGACGTGTTTGCCGAGTTCCAGCGCACGCTGATTAACACCGAGCAAATGGTGGTAGCGTTCGGGCAAAACTTTTTTCAGCGCTTCAATCACGGAAGCAATTGCAACTGTTTCTGTCGCTTCGAGAAATGCGCCGAGCAAAATCATATTGCGGACTTTGAGATTTTTTAATTCCGCAACAAGTTTATCTGCGGCGACGGGAAGGCAGATAATATCTTTACGCATCGGCGGCTGAATTGCAACATCACTGTCGTAAATCAGAATGCCGCCCGGTTTTACTGCGTGTTCAAATTTTGTAATAGAAGGCTGATTGAGCGCAACAACCACATCGAAGCGCGTTACAATCGGCGAACTGACAGGCGCATCGGAAACGATAACAATACAGTTTGCTGTTCCGCCGCGCATTTCGGGTCCGTACGATGGCATCCACGAGACTTCTTTTCCTTCGAGCATTCCTGCGTATGCAAGCGTCATTCCCATTGAGAGAACGCCTTGTCCGCCGAATCCTGCAAAAATTATTTCTTTGGTCATAGAGTTAATATAAAAGTAGTTGAGTAGTTTAGTAATTGAGTGGTTGAGATTTTTAATTTTTACATTGCAAATCTCAAATCTCTTTTTCAGTCGTTCACGAGTTTTCCGTCAAGTTTCATATCGCCGAGCGGATAAACGGGAAACATATTTTCTTCCATCCATTTGTTGGAAACGAGCGGGGTCATTTTCCATCCCGAAGGACAATTGGAAACAACTTCAATCAGGCAATATCCTTTTTTATCTTTCTGATGCTGTAATGCTTTTTGAATTGCTTTTTTCAATTGCCGCACTGCATTCGGCGTGTGAACTGCCTGACGTGTTACATAATATGCGCCGGGTAATTGCGCAATCAAATCTGTAATTTTAAAAGGAAATCCTTGCGTCGAAGTCTGGCGACCTTCCGGTGTTGTGCTTGTTTTCATTCCAATTAATGAAGTCGGCGCCATTTGTCCACCGGTCATTCCGTAAATAGCATTGTTAATGAAAAGAACAAGAATATTTTCTCCTCTGCTCGCGGCGTGAATTGTTTCTGCCGTTCCGATTGCCGCTAAATCGCCATCACCCTGATAGGAGTACACATATTTATCGGGAAGCATTCGTTTGATTCCTGTTGCAACTGCTGCTGCACGACCATGCGCGGCTTCCTGCATATCCACGTTCATATAATTGTACGCAAACACAGAACAACCGACAGGCGCAACACCAATTGTTTCGCTTTGAATATCGAGTTCGCCGATAACTTCCATTAAAATTTTATGCACGACACCATGCCCACATCCGGGACAATAGTGCATTTTATTTTCTGTAAGCGTATCCGGTTTTTCCCAGACACATTCCAATCCGTCATTTATCATTACGGCTTCTCCGATGGGAACATTTACTTCATTCATACGAAACTCTCTTCTAATTGTGATTGTGAAACAAATTCATTTTCAAGTGTGGCATTGATTGCGAGTATTTTTTCAAGCACTTCTTCGGGTGATGGAATAATGCCGCCCATTCTTCCGAAAAATTCCACCGGTACTTTTCCTTCGATGCCGAGACGCACATCTTCAATCATTTGTCCTGCATTCATTTCTACAACAAGCGCAACAGAAATCCGTTCACGTAATTCGTGCAGAACTTCATACGGATACGGAAAGAGCGTAATCGGGCGAAGCAATCCGACGCGAATTCCTTTTTCCCGCGCCAAATCCATTGCACGATGAGAGATGCGCGCAGAAAGTCCGTACGCAACGAGCAGAATATCCGCATCATCTGCATTCAGTAATTCGTAGCGCACTTCATTCTCGCAGATTTGCTGATACTTTGCCTGCAAATGGAGATTTATTTTTTCCATTTTCTCCGGCTGAATATGCAACGATGTAATGACGTTGTGTTCGCGTGTTGTTGGTTTGCCTGTTGTCGCCCACTGCTTTTCGACGAGATGTTCTTCAATGTTATATTCTTTGAAACAAACTTTTTCCATCATCTGCCCGAGCGCGCCATCTGCAAGAATTAAAACCGGATTGCGGTATTTATCAGCAAGGTCAAAACCATCAAACACAAAATCTGCCATTTCCTGCACACTTGCAGGCGCAAGTACGATGAGATGATAATCACCGTGTCCGCCGCCTTTTACCGATTGAAAATAATCTCCCTGCGATGGTTGAATTGTTCCTAATCCCGGACCGCCGCGATTGACATTCACAAGAAGGCATGGAAGTTCAGCAGCAGCAATGTAGGAAATTCCTTCCTGCATTAAACTCATTCCCGGACTTGATGAAGACGTCATTGCACGCACACCCGCACCAGCCGCTCCATAGACCATATTGATTGCGGCAAGTTCGCTTTCCACCTGCATAACTACCATTCCGCGATTGCGTCCTTCTTCTGCGAGATATTCTATCACTTCCGATTGTGGCGTAATCGGATAGCCGAAATATCCTTTGCATCCTGCACGAATTGCCGCTTCCGCAAGCGCTTCGTTTCCTTTCATTAATTGTATTTCGTTCATATTGTTGTCGGTATTCATTGTAATTTTTTTTGTTGGGATATGTTACACCTGATTTGCCAAATAATTTTGCATCCCCATCTGTTCAATGTGTGTTTGTTGCACTTCTGCCCAATCCACATGCTTTTCTTCCATCTTGAGAATTTCTGTGAGTAAATCCGCAGTTGACTGGTCAGAAACATCGTGCGCGAGGTGAATTGCTTCATTGTATGCTGCAATCGCAAGCAATTCCGCATCCTGTCCGTTGCTCACAATTTCCAAAATGTTTTTTCCGATTTTCATCGGCGACAGTTTTGAAACGACAGGCGCGCCATCAAGAAATAAAACCCGTTTGATGAGCCATTCCGCATGCAGCATTTCATCCTTCGCGTGTTTTTCAATTGCGTTGTGTAGTTTTTCGTATCCCCAGTTCTCGCACATTTCTGAATGTACCATATACTGACTGATAGCGCTCAACTCGTCTGCAAGAAGATTGTTGAGTGATTCGATAAGTTTTTTATTACCCTTCATTGTTGTTGTTGTTTAAGTGAAAAAATATTTTGTTCTGAAATTTCTGTTGTGTTGTAATTCCCGGAATGTATGTGCATCATCATATATCAATCCTTTCCGGTAATTCTTCCACTGTCATTTTAAAATTGCCTTTGATGTTGCTTAGCACTGCGATGGGTTCTTTCTCAATATTTTTCGCGGAAGATTTTTTCTTCGCACGGTACACTGTTATTACTGCATCGGGACACACGAGCGCACAATTCACACAGCCCGTGCAATTATCCTGCACAAGCACTGCGTAATGATAGCCGAGCGCGTTGATATCGTTGGACATTGCCAGACTTTCCTGCGGGCAAGCGACAACGCACAACTCACATCCTTTGCACGTATCCATTTTTATTTCTACTGTTCCACGAACTGAAGCCATTGTTGTTTTTTTTACCTTTCTTTGTTTCTTGTTTTTTTAAAAAAATTGTTATCGTTTCTTCCATCCCGACCACACGGGAATACCATTTTCGTCGCGCAGTTTTAAAAATTCTGTACCGCGGCGAATTTCACTTGCAATCAGCAACGGTTGCTCCTGCAATGTTACACGCGAACCTTTTATTTCCACTTTGTCATTCACTGCAACAAAATGGTCTTGCCGTTCAAGAAAAAAATCCGGTCCGCAATGCACATCAATTTCCTCTGCTGTTGTTTTAAGTCTGATACGAACTCCCGCAACCATTCCTTTCAGCGGAGTGCATTTATCTATTTTTACAATATCGCCCGCAAATGTGCGTACTTCACGTGCGTTGTAGAGTTTCTGATACTCGCTTCCTACGCCCCAACCGCCGCTTCCTTTCGCTTTGCTTTCTTTTGCAAAAATTTTTAAATCGAACACCAGATTGATGATGAGAGCGATTATCAGTATGATGATGAGTGTTTTCATTTATAGTAATGGAATTTCTTCTGATAGTTTTTCATTGGTATGTTGTTCTTCTTTCAACCATTCTTTTATTTCTTCCGTTGATGGAACGTAGCCACACGATTTCATCGTATCATCAAACAATAGAACAGGAATAATGCCAATCCAGAGTTTCATTTTTTCAATATCATTTATCCAGCAAATTATCGGAGCATCTTCTCTTCCCATCACTGCGCTTTGCACGTTAAAAATAACACGTTCAGTTTCCTGACATTGCAATCCATAAATTTTAATTTTCATACGAAGACCTTTTTTGGTTGTTAAAAAAATACCGCCACACTTTATGGCGTTAAAAAAATTCCTTCGTCCCAATGCATTTCAAACGAAATGAGTTGCCGCTGTTTCCATTCAATAATCATCGGAACGAAGAACATTTATATATTATGCTGTTTGCAGCGTTTCAATTTTTTGTTGCAGCGAAGCAGAAATTTTTGCTGTTTCCTTCTGCGCTTCAAATACTGCCATTGCAGTAATGTTCACAATATCATTCACATCACTGCCCGGACCGAGTAAATAGACAGGACGATTGATACCAATGAGAATCGGACCAATTGCTGTTGCGCCGCCAAGTCGTGCAAGTAATTTGTACGAAACATTTGCAGAAGTAAGGTCAGGAAAAATAAGTACGTTCGCGCCATTTTTCAACGAACTGAACGGATAAAATTCCTGCAAGACATCCGGTGCTACTGCAGTATCTGCCTGCATTTCACCATCCACAAGTAATTCCGGCGCACGCTGTTTTATAATCTTTGTCGCCTTAATTACTTTATCCACCAACGGATGTTTTGTACTGCCGAAATTACTAAACGAGAGCATCGCAATACGCGGCACAATATCAAACTGCCTTACTTTTTCCGCAGAGAGCAATGCAATTTCTGCAAGTTCTTCTGCTGTCGGCTCGATGTTAATTGTCGCATCAGCAATAAAGATAGTTTGATTTTTAAACACCATCATATATAGTCCTGCAATCGTACTGACATCAGAACGTTTTCCTATGATTTGCAAAGCAGGTTTTACTGTATCAGGATAATGCTGTGTCAAACCGGTTATCAAACCATCCGCATCATTTTGGCGCACCATCATCATGCCATAAATGTTATGCGTTTTCAGTTGTCGTTCCGCATCTGCATGTGTTACGCCTTTGCGCTGACGGAATTTATAAAATGCTGTTGCATATTCATCGAGTTTAAATGATTTTGATGGATTGATAATTTCTACTTTATCCGCAATATCCAATCCTAAATCATCAATCCGTTTGTGAATCATTGTTCTGCTGCCGAGTAAAATCGGATGCGCGATTTCTTCATCCACAAGCAACTGCGCCGCGCGGAGAATTTTTTCTTCTTCTCCTTCAGGAAATACAATGCGTTTCGGTTCATCCTGCGCTTTGTGAATAAAGAAGCGCATCACTTCTCTTGATTTTCCGAGCCGCGCTTCAAGTGAATCTTTGTACGCTTCAATATCTTTTATCGGAACGCGCGCAACTCCTGTCTGCATTGCTGCTTTTGCAACGGCAACAGATTCTGCAAGAAGCACACGCGGGTCAAATGGTTTCGGAATAATATATTCTCTCCCGAATTCAATACGTTTTCCTCCGTATGCTTTGATGACGGAATCAGGAACATCTTCTTTTGTTAATTCCGAAAGAGCGTATGCGGCAGCGATTTTCATTTCATCATTTATTTGTGTCGCTCGCACATCCAATGCGCCGCGAAAGATAAACGGAAATCCGAGAACGTTATTGACCTGATTGGGATAATCAGAACGACCAGTTGCCATAATTAAATCATCGCGCACGGAAACTGCATCGTTGTACGTTATTTCCGGGTCGGGATTTGCCATTGCAAAAATAATCGGATTATCCGCCATTGCTTTTACCATTGATTTTGTTACAATATCTTTCACCGACACACCGCAAAAAACATCTGCACCCTGCATTGCATCTTCCAATGTTCGTTGTTCCGTATCAACAGCGAAATATTCTTTGTACGGATTCATTCCTTCCGTTCGTCCTTTGAATACGACACCTTTTGTATCCACGAGAAGCATATTCTCGCGACGTACTCCAAGCGATTCATAAAATTTTGCGCATGCAATTCCAGCGGCACCTGCGCCACTAAATACGACTTTTACGTTTTTTATGTTCTTATTCACAATTTGCAGTGCATTCAATAACGCTGCGCCGCTGATAATTGCAGTTCCATGCTGGTCATCGTGAAAGACCGGAATGTTCATTGTTTTCTTCAATGCTTCTTCAATGTAAAAACATTCCGGCGCTTTGATATCTTCGAGATTGATGCCGCCAAATGTCGGCTCCAGCATTTGCACCGCTTTGATGATATCATCTGCGTTGTGCGAATTCAGTTCAATATCAAAAACATCAATGTCAGCAAATCTTTTAAATAAAACTCCCTTTCCTTCCATCACCGGTTTTCCCGCCAATGCGCCAATATCGCCAAGTCCCAATACCGCTGTACCATTTGAAACGACTGCAACGAGATTTCCTTTTGCAGTGTAGAGATATGCGTTATCAGGATTCGCGTAAATTTCATTGCACGGTTCGGCAACGCCGGGAGTGTACGCGAGCGAAAGGTCGCGTTGTGTCTGACAGGGTTTGGAAGAAATAACTTCTATTTTTCCCCGCCTTCCCTGTACGTGATAATCTAATGCATCTTGTTTGCGTATCATAATCTGTATTGTATTGTAATGTTGTTGTTCACCGCAAACTGTTTTTTGTATAAAAAAATTTTGCCTCTCGTTTGCGATGATAAAAACTCTTTTTAAATATCTTCACTACTTTATCACTATCATTTTCTTCATTTCAACAAATTTTCCTGCCGCGAGTTTGTAAATATAGATGCCGCTCGGTAAATTAGTTGCATCAAATTCTACTGATTTGAATCCTGCTTCTTCGTAACTGTTCACTAATGATACAATTTCTCTGCCAAGAACATCGTACACCTTCAACGAAACAAAAATATTTTCGGGAATGGTGTAATGAATTGTTGTTGACGGATTAAATGGATTAGGGTAGTTTTGTTCAAGTGAAAATGATTGTGGTGATTCTTTCCTCTGTTGTATTTCTACTTCATTCTTTGCTTGAGATGCTTTTGAAATCAACGTATGCGGAAGTGACGCAAGTTGAATTGCTGCAATTACCGTACGATGGTCGCTGGGATATTTTGTTTGCAATTGCGACAATATATTTTCCGCTTCCGTTTTATTTCCAATATCGTTCACATAAAGGCACAACAAAGAATACAGCGCAGAACATTCTTCCTCGCTATTCGGATGAGTATTGATTATGTTTTGAAATGAATTTATCGCATTATTCACATCTCCATTCGTACGATATTCATGTGCAAGAAGTTGTTGTGCGAGAAACTTAATTTTTGGGTTGCTGTGTGTTTGCAGATAATTCTGTAAACGATGAAGAAGTGTTTGCTTAGCACTGTCGTTCTTCGTGAAGTGCATAAAATCACGATATGTTGTTCGTAATTCTCTTATCGCTGTCTCCGCTTCCTTCGCCATCGGTTTAGATGTGATAAGTTGGATATAGAGATTAATAGCAGGAATATATTTTCTCTCTCCGCGAAATCCTATCGCTTTTCGTAACATTTTTTGTTCTGGTGTCAGAGTAAATTGTCCGCCGCTGCCTCCAGTTCCTTCAATGTCAATAGCATTTGTTAAGATTTCCGACCTGCTGAATTTTACAGTATTCGCTTTCTGTTGATTCGGGTCATATTCTAATGCGGGTTCATAACGTATTTCTATATTTCCGTCACTCTGAAACTGGGTTTCTCGCGGCGGATAATTTCCCCACCAATTGTTTTGTGCATGCAATTCTCCGTGTCCTTCTTCTGTTTTAACCAATGGCTGATGTTCATTACTACTAATGATGGAATTATACCCTCCTTCTTCCACTGCTTCATATATATTTCCCAAAAAAGGATACGCATCACGCGCATAAATCTGTGCAGATTCTTCCGAGCCATTGTAGCGAATAATATTATATCCTCTATCTTCTTTCACAATATCACCGAAGCGGGGATTTGCGCGTTCTACACAATAAACTCCTTCTTTAAAATTATTTTCTATTCTGTTTTGATGAAACAGCGGAGATGATGTAGAAACGAAAACACCAATATCATTTTCATAAATTACGTTGCCCAGTAATTCCATCCAATTATCTCCGTTGAATGACAAACCATACGTACAGTGATAAATTTCATTATTGATAAAAGCAGGAGACATTTGCACAAACCCATAATGATTAGCACTAATACCTATTGCGCAATTATGAATGCTATTATTTTCTGCGACAAGTTCCGCATTATCAAGTGTGAGACCTGTCTGCGCATACGCAATATCGCAATAGCGAAGTTCACTGTGCGACATCTCTCCAAGTGTTATGCCAAGCCAATCACCAGAAGCAGGGTGTGCTTTGTTAGAAGTAAATATGATGTGTCTTGAAGATGTACCCTGTGCAAGAAGGTTACCGGCGCAATACATCGTAGTATTGTCATCAAATAACAGAATAGTTCCATCCTGGACAGTAAGTGTTGCGCCTGATAAAACGTGAATATTGCCTCGTAGCGTTACAACTCCACTCCATTCTGCATTTTCCAATTTGTATAGTTTTCCTTCACCTGCTAAAAAATGGTCTGTGAATGATGACCCGCCAGCAAGAACCGTTACTTCCCCTGTTTCAACATTGGTAACTTTCCAGTTTGTATAAAAATTATTCAATGCGATGGAAATGTCTCTCAATTCATTTGGTGCACTTCTTCGATTGACTACCATAATGTAATCAACATTTGAATTGTCTTTGAAAAACGCTAACTCTACATAACGATTACTTTGTTGGTCTATTGTTGATACATTCGTTACAAATGTTCCACTCGGCTGTCCCAAATGAATACTGTATGCGTTTTGCCACGTGAGTGAAAGCAATGTAGGTCCTAATATTTTCAACTTCTGGTTTATGGATTTCACCATTTCCCATTTATTTCCCGCATACGAAGTTCCCGCATAAATTGTTGTGCGCGGTGTTCCGTTTAAATTTACAAGTCCGTCATAATGATCGGGAAAACCAACCGAAGGATCCAATGACCTGTACAAAAAATACAATATCCCTTTTGCACCGTACGCTATGCCTAAATTTACCATCGCACGTATTTCAAGCGTTGTTGGTTCCCTGAATTTTAATAAAGTGTCTCCTTGAATCAGGGAGTGCAACTGTGGTGTGAACCAAAAGGGAATATTGAAAATGTTGGACGCCTGAATATTCCATCGTAAAAAATCTATCAGGTAGTGTTGGTATTGATACTGTATTACCGAATCGTAAAAAATATGGTCCGGCATTGGTGCAGTGCTATTAAGAAGATAAATATCGGATATATTCTGGCGGGTTTGGGTTTGTGCGATATTTCTGCGGATTCGTGTCGGACCTACCGTATAAACATCACTACTGGAATAGTGACTGCCGGTTTTTGTTGGAGATGTGGGATTGACAATACTTTTTATTTTATTCTCAACGTAACCAACACAAAGCCAGTTTGAATAATACGGCTCATCCGAAATTTTGAATTTTCCGAGTGCCGCGGAGTCTTTAAAAAGATTTACTTCGGTTGAAATATTCCCATCCCAAACACCCGTGAAAGTGTTGTTCGCGGAATAATCATCAATGATAACGAAATCAAGATTGCAGGTAACGCTACCGTTCCAATAGACTTGATAATCGAACGGCGTAAAAGTTCCGTTAGGTATTGCATCCGGCACGCCTGTTGCTAAACCGATTGTATCACACATCTGCAACGGTTGAATGGATTTGTTGTATTCCTCTTGGTTCGGGGCTTCGAACGGACCGCTTGCCGATTTGTAAAATGTAAATGCAGTCATCTCCTTGTATGTATAGTCATAGTTTGTACCAAATTGGTCGGCATAAATGATAGCGGTTTTTTCATAACTATCAGAAAGACGTACGGCTTTGACGGTAACAACAGGTGTATGAGTGAGCGGCGTTCCTGCTGCAAGACGCATACGAACTTTAACATAGTACGTGGTGCTGTCTTTTTGCTCGTTGTTGGGAGTGAGATTTTTGGCGATGTAGCCAGGATTATGAATTCCTGCCTTTGCTCTCCAAGAGACATAATCACTCAAAACATCATCGGGGTATCTTCGTCCAGCAGAATCTTCTGACGAACTTAATGCTTCTCCTGTTCTTCCGGAGAATGATGGATAATGCTCAATAAATTCCGGATGATACTCCCAGCGTTGCCCATTGGCAGATATACGAAACCTATAGCGTTCAAGCATAAGTTTTATATTATGCTGTGCCGCCGCCGTAAGTGTGTTGATTGCGTCGAAAGTGGGATTGTAGTAGTTAAATCCCACCATTCCCCAATTTAAGCCGAGGTCTTGCATATTCACCCAATCTTGTTGCGTTATTGTGCCGTTAGGAACGCCATCGCCTTGCTTGGGCATATTGAGCCACTCTGCGCCGATAACAAATTCAGATTGGGTTTGAGAAATTGTCGGAGCAATAGTCAAGAAAAGTAATGTGAGAAATAAAAATGAGTGTTTCATAAGTAATGCTTTCTATGTTTTTATTGAATATTATTTGAGTAAAACTAATTTTTTCGTTTCATAAAAGATATCATCAACACTTAGTTTGTAAAAATACACTCCCGAAGGCGCTAAACTTCCAAAATCAGTTTTTCCATTCCAAATTGTTTCGTGGTTTCCTGTTGTTTGATAATTATTTACAAGAATACGTACTTCTTTTCCTAACATATCATAAATTACTATTGTAACTTTACCGCTTCTTGGGAGAGTATAGTCTATTCTCGTTTCAGGATTAAACGGATTCGGATAGTTTTGAGATAATGTTAAAGTTGTTGGATATAAGACATCTGAAGGTACAGTTGTTACCCAAGTTGAATCGCCACTGTATAAAGCAAAGTAACCATCTTGAGGTGGACTACCCAATGCATCCCGAGGAACCGTTCCACCAAAATCCTTGAGACCATCGCCATTAATATCTCCCACTGGAACAATATTTGTAAACGCATCGCTCACTTCAACAAATCCTTTACACCGCGCGGCAACAGGCTTCGTGCTTGGGTTTTGTCCACCTAAATAAACAAGAACGCACATCGCAGGACCGCCAGGGCTTGCACGAACTGCAAAATCACTTTTACCATCGTTGTTTATATCACCGATGTCGATTGCTGGACCATAAAATGCAAGAAACAAAGTTGTATCTGGGTTTTGTAAAATTAAACTTGGTTGATACTTAATCGTATCGCTTGTTCCGTAAAAGAAATATTCATTGAAAAAATTTGTAATAGAAATATCCGCTTTGTCGTCTGTATTAACATCTACAAGGTTGAACCAATAAAGTTTCTCTATGCCAATTATTCTTGAATCGAGTCTTTGATTGTAACTATCTCTGCTAAACGTCCAGCCACTGTGTCCATAAAAAATATCAAGAGTAGCAAACCCTCTGCTGTCCTTTGAGCTTATCGCTAAATCGAAAATTCCATCACCGTTTATATCTGCTATTTTAATATATATACCATAACGACTGCTCACTGTATCTCCTACCCCAGTGAAATCAGGTATGCCATTGGGAATTGCTTTTCCTAAATAGATATATACTTTACCTTGGTCTGGACCGTACGTAAATGCACCTACTACAACGTCATCAAATCCATCATTGTTAAGGTCGCCTATTGCGGACGAAGCACCGTAATGGTCAGTAACGTTTTCACCCTTAAAAGAGATGAAGGGAATGGTGTCAATTGCTAACGGGAAAGGTACCTTTCCTTTATATACTAAAAAAGTATCTCCATAAGATATAACAAGGTCGTTATATCCGTCGCCGTTAATGTCTCCCTGCATTGTCCCGCCCCCACCTTTTATTGTTACATCTGGTGTACTATCAAGTATTCCCGGTCCTCCAAAATAAATTAACGTTTTCCCAATGTTTTTTGCTCCAACAGCAAAATCGGGATAGCCATCATTGTTTATATCGCCCAGTCCTAACATCCCTGTACCAAGCATCATATCGGAGTTGAGCGTGCCTTCTACTTCCATTATTGTGCGGAGCGGTGGTATTTGTGAGTACATACTTTGTGTAATAAATATCAGTAGTAGTGTTATGGTAAGTTTCATAATAATTTTTCTTATCGTTTGTTGTGGAAAATATAGAGAATTTTTTTAGTGTTACGAAAACATCGGTTTAAATCCCACCATTCCCCAATTTAATCCGAGGTCTTGCATATTCACCCAATCTTGTGGCGTTATTGTGCCGTTAGGAACGTGATAGCCTTGTTTGGGCATATTGAGCCATTCCGCGCCGATAACAAATTCACTTTGTGTTTGAGAGAATGTACTTGTGGCGTTCGTTAAAAAAGCTAAAATAATTATTGAGTTAAAGAATGTGTTTTTCATAATGTTTCTACTAAGTGGTTTATTAAATTTTCTGTTTATTACTTGACTAAAAGCATTTTTTGGGTTTCAGTAAACTTATCTGAGGTGAGACGATAAAAATAGATTCCCGACGGTAACATGCTTCCGTCAAACTCCGCATCGTGTTCGCCCTTTTCTTCCTCTTTGTCATCAATGAGCGTTGCAACTTCTCTTCCGAAAATATCATAGACTTTCAATGTTACCTTATATTTCATTGCTAACGAATAATGAATAACCGTTTTCGGGTTAAATGGATTAGGGTAATTCTGTAGTAAATTAATTGTTCCGGGGTTATTATTAT
>CAYHPL010000007.1:123195-138867 GCA_964358705.1 uncultured Chitinophagales bacterium | reverse complement strand
TTGGGAAATGCAGAATCATTTTGTTCTGCAAGTCATGGAGCAGGCAGAAGAATGTCGCGTAATAAAGCGCGTGCAATGTTCAGCGAAAATGATTTAAGGGAACAAACAAAGGGAGTCGAGTGCAGAAAAGATAAAGGCGTACTTGATGAAATTCCGCAGGCATACAAAAACATTGACGAGGTGATTGAAAACCAAAATGATTTAGTGGAAGTGGTAGCGACACTGAAACAAGTGATTTGTGTAAAGGGATGAAGTTCGTTTGTTTGTTTATTTGTGAGTTCGTTGGTTGGTTAGCTTGTTTTATTGTTCTTTTTTTTGCAATTCTTTATTCTGCATAGGCACAAATATTTTTATTCTCATTTTTTATACATTGAAATACCGTCTTTAATATTCCATTAAATGAAAATTCTTTTCTCTTACTTAAAACAATTCTGGAAACTCGTTATACTAGCGCTCTTTCTTGCGGCGGTGAATCAGACGTTCTCGTTACTTGACCCGCTTATTTTTCGTCATATAATTGATGAATATGTTTCCCAATTTGAAAAATATTCCAGCAGTGAATTCTTCAAAGGAGTAGGATACTTATTGATGCTTGCTGTCGGTGCGGCATTTGTTTCGCGTGTTGCAAAAAATTTTCAGGATTACTACATCAATAATATTACCCAGCAACTCGGCGCAAAAATGTATCAGGATGGATTGCGCCATTCATTGGAATTACCGTATCAGGTATTTGAAGACCAACGCAGCGGCGAGACATTGGGAAAATTGCAGAAAGTGCGCACTGATGTAGAGCGATTGATTAGCACGTCCATCAACGTAATGTTTACAACAGTCATTGGTGTAATTTTTGTTACGATATATGCGCTGAGTATCAATTGGCTCATTGTGCCGATTTACTTTGGTACGATTCCTATCATTGGCACAATCAGTTCTGTGCTCAGTAAGAAAATAAAAAAAGTGCAGAAAACTATTGTTGCGGAAACCACTGCGCTTGCCGGCTCAACAACAGAATCATTGCGCAATATCGAATTGGTAAAAAGTCTGGGGCTTGCACAACAGGAAATTACACGATTGAATACGACTACGGGGAAAATTTTAAAATTAGAATTAAAGAAAGTAAAATACATCCGCTCGCTGAGTTTTATTCAAGGGACAGTGGTAAATTTTTTGCGCACTTCTATTCTCGGCATGATGTTGTATTTAATCTTCATTCACGAAATTTCGTTCGGACAGTTTTTTTCATTGTGGATATATTCGTTTTTTATTTTCGGTCCGTTGCAGGAATTAGGCAATATTATCAACATTTATCGCGAGGCAGAAGTATCATTAAATAATTTTGCAGAAATTTTAAATACGCCTGTTGAGCCAAAACCGAAAGAGCCGCAATCCATTGGCATTATTGAAACACTGCAATTTGATGATGTTACTTTCAAACATCAAACGGCGGTAACAAATGCGTTGGAGCATATTTCCTTTTCCGTGCATCGCGGAGAAACAATTGCATTTGTAGGTCCATCCGGTTCAGGAAAAACAACATTAGTGAAATTGCTTGTTGGATTATATCCTCCGCAACAAGGAACTATTTACTACAATAAAATTTCCAATGTTGCTATTGACCTTGATACATTACGCGGACGCATTGGGTTTGTTACGCAGGATACACAATTGTTTTCAGGTACAATCAGAGAAAACTTACTCTTCGTTAATCCATCAGCAACGGATGCGGAATGTTTGGAAGTCCTGCATAAATCAGCGTGCCAGAATTTACTTACGCGGGCAGAAAAAGGATTAGATACAATTATCGGTGAAGGCGGCGTGAAGGTATCAGGAGGAGAGAAACAGCGTCTCTCCATTGCGCGTGCGCTGTTGCGACATCCGCAATTGCTTGTTTTTGATGAAGCGACATCTTCGCTTGATTCATTGACGGAAGAAGAAATCAATGAAACGATACGCAATGTTTCGCACACACAGGATTTAATAACAATTCTGATTGCACATCGTTTGTCAACGGTGATGCATGCGGATAGAATATTTGTCTTGGAGCGCGGACGCATAGTTGAATCCGGAAAACACAACGCACTGCTTGAGGAAAAAGGATTGTACTATGCAATGTGGCGACAGCAAATTGGAGAGAAGCAGAGCAGTACGCTTGGCGCAGCACTGAAAGGAATGAAAGAGATGCAGAGGAATTAAACGACACGTTGAGACCTCTGAAAAAGCCCATTTGTCATTCCGTACTTGATACGGAATCCATTATTCTTCAATGGATTCCTGCTTTCGCGGGAATGACATTTCATTTTACGTGTCTTTTTCAGAAGCCTTGCAATCGTCTAAGTATATTATTAAGATGATAACAGATTTATTCTACCACGCTGCGCTGCGATGCAGTAATTCTTTTTTATTTTCTTCCCAGTTATAAAGTACAGTGGGGTCAAAATCAGCGCCATTGGGCCATACAATAGTTTGTACTTCTTTATCAATCGTTACCTGATTAAAGTAATTAATATCGCGAAGCGGCGCATACATTTCCCCTGCAAGTACAGGAAATAAATCAATAATTTTTTTTTGTTTGTCGTGGAATTGGATTTCGAGTTGATAGGGTCCTATAACTTTGACCGATGTTATTTTATAGATGGGATGGTGCATTATTATTTTAATGGTTCAAGTGGTAATGGAAGTTTGCCTTGCTGAAGTTTTTTCCAGTCTTCTAATAATTCTTCTTGATGAAGTTCAGCCCATGCCTCGACGAGTCTTCGTTGTCTTTTTGGAATGAATCCAGAAATGATATCCACAGGATTGATACTGAATACACCAACTTCTTCCTGATAGTACGCATGAAAATGTGGTGTATTATGCTGTATTCCCGTTTCCATTTACATTCGTATGATGATTCCAAAAAATCTGCTGATTTCAGGCATAATGTTAATTCGCTTGGTAATATTCTTGTACAAACTTTGTCACTCTTATTCAGAATTTACATAATTTGTTGGGCAAAACATACAAATTATTTTATACTTCACAAAGGAACAGATATGGAACTGATAAACGATTTTCTTTATATTTGCCCGCAATTACAGAAGCATACTATTAAGAGAATCCCACATACAGCATATCAAGCATACGTCCCTTTGTATTTATCGAACTGTTTTTTATTTGATGGATATTTACGCTGAACTACTTACCGCATTGCGCACCGAAGAACGGATAATGCTTGCGACCATTATTTCGACATCAGGTTCTACTCCAGCCGCTGTTTTTTCAAAAATGCTTTTGAAGAATAATGGCAGCACTTCTCTTGGCACTGTGGGCGGCGGATGTATGGAAGGCGATGTTCTTTTGCTTATGCAACGGTGTTTTGATGCCGATTGCGCCGATAGTATTTCCTTTACGCTGAATGAAGATGATATGGAGAACGGTCTTATTTGCGGTGGCAATCTTTCGCTCTTCATTGAACCGCTGACAAAAATCCACATTCCACTCATTGAAGAAATTTATACACGTCGCAACAATGGCGATGATACCATTCTTGTTACACGTTTCGATTCCCAAAAAAATAGAGCCGAAAAATTTATTGCTTCTGCGGATATAGATTTCTCTGCACGCTATGAAAAAGAAATACGTCGGGCGCAACAAAAAAATGAAGCAGTAACAATCATTTCCGGTGAAGAGATTTATATTCTTGAACCAATAGCAGGTACGCCGCATCTCTATATTTTTGGCGGCGGACACGTTTCTAAATTTGTTTGTCGCACTGCAGCAATGATTGGATTTCGCATAACGATTATTGATGACCGTGCGCAATTTGCTAATAAAGAACGATTTCCTGAAGCAAGCGAAACAATTGTTTTGGATTTTGCAGAATTTACGCAACGCATTTCAATTGAACCATCTTCATATATCGTTATTGTTACTCGCGGACATCAATTTGATGAAACCGTATTGGAGCAACTGATTTCGACAGATGCAAAATATATAGGAATGATTGGAAGCAAGCGCAAAGTACTCACTACTTTCAAAAACCTTAAAGCCCGAGGAATTTCCCGCGAACAACTTTTGAAAGTACATTCGCCGATGGGAATTGAAATAGGAGCAATTTCTGCAGAAGAGATTGCGATAAGTATTGCGGCAGAACTTATTCGCGTAAGAAGAGGAGAAGGATTGCCGTTAGCGCATAAAAATTCTGCACTGCGGGAAGAAAAGTTTTAGATTTTAAATTTTAGATTTGAGAAGTAAGATTGTAGATTGATTTGTTCAACTTCCTTTGCGTAACTCTGCGCTATCCTTTGCGTTCTCTGCGTTTAAGAAAGATTGTTATCAACCGCAAAGGCACGCAAAGTATTTCGCAAAGGCACGCAAAGAGGGAAATGTCTGATGTAGGGCTTTCTCAACAATGAAAAAAAGAGTGTTGTATCTGTTTTATGCCATTATAAAAATTGCTAATGGCATAAATAACTTTATAGATGGCATTATAAAAATTACTAATGGCATAAATAACTTTATAGATGCCATTATAAAAATTACTAATGGCATAAATAACTTTATAGATGCCATTCCTAAAATCGGGAATGGGGTAAAACACGTTTTTTATTGGATTTTAAGCACATATACTTTTGCACAATTTATTTTTTTCTCATCTTTGAAAAATGATAACTGTAACAGTGAGGTTTTTTGCATCAATTCGGGATATTACGAATACGGAATTGATGTCTATATCGCTTCCCGAAGATTCTTCATTGCAAGAACTTCGTCAGAAACTGATATGTCAATTCCCGGAATTTGAGAAATGGAAAGAATTTGTCCGCTTTGCCATAAATCACAATTACCGGGAAATTGACTTTATTTTGAATGATAAAGATGAAATTGCTGTAATTCCGCCTGTAAGCGGTGGGTAAAAAGATGATGTGAGATTTGGGATGTGCTATATGGGGATTAGAGGTTTTACATTTCAGATTTTAGATTGTTTGATGGCAAATTCTTTTAAAGTTATAAGTGAATTATTATGATGAGTATAGTTACTGAACCAATTGATGTACAAGAAGTTCTCCGCAGCGTTGAAAGCAATGACGCAGGTGCGATAGATGTATTTATCGGCACAACACGCAATCATTCCAAAGGAAAGAGTGTATTATATCTTGAATATGAAGCATTTCTCCCTATGGCATTGAAGGAAATGGAAACTATTGAAAATGATATCCGATTACGATGGGATATTTGTAGCATTGCAATGATTCATCGCATTGGGCGCGTTGATATTGGTGAAGCAAGCGTGGTTATCGCAGTTTCATCCGCACATCGCAAGGAAGCATTTCAAGCATGCAGATGTGCAATTGATACGTTGAAGAAGACTGTTCCAATTTGGAAAAAGGAATACTTTGCGGATGGCGCAGTGTGGGTGGAAAACAATTGAATAATTATTCAGTAGTAATTACTCATTGATAATTACCAAAAAGTATGTCTCTTCAGGAACTCCTCTATCTTCTTCCCATATTCTTTATTGTGGCATTTTTATACGCAAGTGTCGGGCATGGAGGGGCATCGGGATATTTAGCAGTGTTTGCATTATTTAGTATTGCTTCTCCTGCAATTGCGCCGCTTGCGTTGGTGTTAAATATCATCGTTGCGGGAACAAGTTACTGGCGCTATTATAGTGCGGGATACTTTTCGCCGCGTTTATTACTGCCGTTTATCGTTGGTTCCATACCGTGCGCGTTTCTTGGTGGTCTGCTGCCCATTTCTGATGCAGTGTTTTCCCTGTTGCTTGGCATATCATTACTTTTTGCTGCATTGCGTTTATTGATACAGAACGCCGTCTATGTTGAGCGCGAGCATTTAACAACGGTACGATTGTGGCTTATCGGAATTCCTGTTGGCGCAGTACTCGGATTTATCTCCGGAATGGTTGGTATTGGCGGTGGAGTGTTTTTAAGTCCGTTACTTCTTTTTTTACACTGGGCTGATGCGAAAAGAACTGCGGCTCTTGCGAGTGCGTTTATTATACTCAATTCAATAAGTGGATTATTCGGACATATTTACCGTGCGAATTTTTCATTCGCACTTGTGCTTCCGTTTGCTGCGGTCGTATTTATAGGTGGAATGTTGGGCGCAAAAACCGGCGCGACTCAATTGCCATTAAAAACGCTTCAACGCATACTTGCCGTTGTATTACTCTTTGCAGGAATAAAAATGGTTTCAAAATTTTTATTGTAAGAAATAATGCATACATCATCTTTGACAACCAATGAATTACAGCGATATGCACGACATTTCATTTTGCCCAATGTCGGCATTGATGGACAAAAGAAACTTCGCAGCGCAAAGGTATTGATTGTAGGGCTGGGCGGATTAGGTTCTCCTGTTGCATTGTATCTTGCCGCCGCAGGAATAGGCACGCTGGGATTGATTGATAATGACCGAGTGGAGTTATCCAATTTACAGCGCCAAATAATTCATACAACAGCGGATGCAGGAAGATTAAAAGTAGAATCTGCAATGGAAAAAATACTTCTGCTCAATGAACATGTTTCGGTAAAAATGTATCCGATGCAATTAACATCCGATAACACATTGCAGATATTTCAAGAGTATGATATCATTGTAGATGGTACAGATAATTATCCCACACGCTACCTGATAAACGACGGCTGTGTATTGCTGAAAAAAATAATGGTGTACGGAAGTATATTTCGCTTTGAAGGAAATGTTTCCGTATTTGATTCGTCTGCAAACAGTCCGTGCTATCGTTGCATATATCCTGCGCCGCCGCCGCCTTCTCTTGTGCAAAATTGCGCAGAAGCAGGAGTGCTGGGAGTGTTGCCCGGCATAATCGGTACATTGCAATCAGCAGAAGTATTGAAATGTATTCTGAAAACAGGGGAGACGCTTGCAGGAAAAATGCTCTGCGTAGATGCATTGACGATGCGGTTTGAAACTCTCAATGTGCGCAGAAATAAAGAGTGCGAAGTGTGCGGCGATGCTCCAACAATTACTTCTCTTATTGACTATGAACAATTTTGCAATCCCTCACACACAAAAAATACTATGTACGAAGAAATAACCGTTGTTGCACTACAACAAAAAATTACACAGCAGAAAGAATTTATTTTACTCGATGTCCGACAACCGGAAGAATATGCAATTGCAAATTTAAAAGGTATATTGATTCCGTTAAATGAATTGCCAACACGATATACAGAGTTAGATATATCGAAAGAAATAGTTGTGTATTGCCATCACGGAATGCGCAGCGCCAATGCAGTACAGTTTTTACTCCAAAAGGGATTTACCAAAGTTAAAAATTTAGCTGGCGGTATCAATGAGTGGTCGCAGAAAATTGATACATCCGTTCCATTATATTAAATCACCAAAAAAAAATGACGTTACCATTTACAAAACTTACCGGCGCGGGGAACGATTTTATACTTATAGATAACAGGGAAGAACGCCGCACGTTGCAGTGGGATAAGATAGCACAGACTCTTTGCGACAGACATTTCGGTATCGGCGCGGATGGATTTCTTGTTCTCGAAGATTCTGCAAAAGCGGATTATAGAATGAATTATTATAATGCCGATGGAAGCACGGGCGGAATGTGTGGAAATGGTGCAAGATGTGCCGCACTGTATTATTTTGAAAATGAATATGATTCCAATTGTGCGCATTTTGAAACATTAGAACACATTTATACCGCAGAAGAATCACAACGCAGTATAAAAATACAAATGCGCGACGTGCGGTATATTCCTCAGAAAACAGAAGTGCAGATGGAAAAATATATTCTCCCTGTTCATTTTATTGATATTGGCACATCACCGCATGCAATAATATTTTTTGAAGAAATGCATCATCAATTTCCTGCAGTACTGAATATTTCGCAATTGCCAGTGAAAATAATTGGCAATGCAGTGCGTTATTATAAAGATTTTTTGCCACACGGTGCGAATGTTGATTTCGTTCAAAAAAAAGACAGCACGACAATTTATTTACGAACATACGAGCGCGGCGTGGAAGATGAAACACTCGCTTGCGGAACAGGATGCGTTGCTTCTGCAATACTCGCCGCAGAACACTACGCAATGCACTCACCCGTTCATATCATTCCCACAGGAAAAAGAGCGCTCACAGTTTTTTTTAAGAAAGAAACGGAAATGTATAGCGATATATGGCTCGAAGGGGAGACGCAACTGTTATTTCAAAGCACGGTAACAATAGATAATGACACGTACGCAATTAAATAACGAATCGTGCAATTGTAAAAGAAAAGCAGAAAAATGAAAGAAGCATCATCTTCAACAAGAAAGAATTTTCTTATCAAATTTATTATGGGATGGGTTTCGTTAATTGTAATGCCGATGGTGTATGGGATTGTCGAATATATTTTTCCTCCTGCGTTGAAAGAAAAAATATTACAGACCTTTACGATTAAAGACGGGATGAAGAATATTGCGCCGGGTACTTTTTCAAAAATTAAATTCGATAAAACTCCTGTGATTGTGCTTTCATCAAACGATGGACAGGTTAAAGCATTCAATGCGCGATGTACGCATTTAGGATGCGTGGTGAAATACCGCGAAACATCCCGCGATTTCTTTTGCGAATGTCATAGCAGCAGATTCGATGCGAATGGTAAAAATATTGAAGGTCCTGCATCAAAGCCATTACAGCAATTCAAAGTTTCCATAACAGGGCAAGATATTACACTCACTGCAAAGATGTAACTCACTGATATGCTGAAACTTAATAATGTCATTGAATGGATTGATGAGCGTACATCTCTAAAGAAATTTTTACAGTTTTTAAGTAATAAAAAAGTACCGCAGCATAGATTTTCATTCTGGTACATACTTGGCGGATTGACGTTGTTCTTTTTTATTACTCAAGTAATTTCCGGAGTATTATTACTTTTCTATTACAGCCCGACCCCTGAAAACGCTTATGAAAGCGTACAATTTATACTCAATCAGGTAAGACACGGATGGCTGATAAGAAGTATTCATATCTGGGGCGCGCATTTGATGATTGTGTGCGTATTGTTGCACATGTTCAGCGTGTATTTCCTAACATCATACAGAAAACCGCGGGAACTGATGTGGTGTAGTGGAGTTATATTATTATTTCTCGTATTAGGTTTTGGATTTACCGGCTACTTGTTGCCTTGGGATAATGAAGCATTTTTTGGAACTGTTATAGGAACAGAAATACCAAAATCTATTCCTGTTATGGGTGAATTTGTCGTAAAAATACTGCGCGGTGGCGATGAAGTAGGTGGAGAAACATTAAAGCGATTATTTGCTATGCACGTAGTATTGTTGCCGCTGCTTACAATTCTATTTATCACAATGCATATAACTCTTAATCAGGTAAAGGGTTCAAGCGTACCAATAGGTATTAAGATGCAATCAGAAGGAACACCTTTTTATCCGAATTATATTATGCGGGATATGCTCGCGTGGACAATCGGTTTGATATTGTTATTATCATTAGCCATTATATTTCCATTGGCGCTTGGAGAAAAAGCTGACCCGCTTTCATCAACACCGCAAGGCATAAAACCAGAATGGTTTTTCCTTCCGTTATATCAGACGCTTCGCTTTTTTCCATCGGAAATTGCGGGAATAAACGGAGAGTTGCTCGTAAATATATTCGTCGCTGTATTTGCATCCTTGTGGCTCATTGTTCCATTTATAGATTTTCCATCGCAACGGGAGGAAAAAGGAATGTTGTTTAAAGTTATCGGATACATTCTCATTATCTATATCGCAGTAACAATTGTAATTGCAACAACGACATAATGAGAAAGGAGATGAAATAATTTGCATAGTGAAAACATATTCCTGTCTGCTCCAGCAATAGGAGAACGTATTACGATGGCTGTTACAGTTATCTTTGTATTATTGTTATTGGTGTTATTATTAATAACGATGATAATGGAAAAAGAAAAAAAGCAATAAATAATATGTACGCATATAATCACTATTATGTAAAGTGTGATAGGTAAATAAATTATCCTATTGACATAAGTTTAATACCCTTTTCGACAATTGTTCTCTCCTCTACAAAGATTTCTTTCACCATCCCTTCTCTTTGCGATACAATATCATTTTCCATCTTCATTGCTTCAAGTACGCACAGTTTCGTACCGGGTTTAACACTTTCTCCAATAGTGATGTTTATTGTTGCAATCAATCCCGGCATTGGCGACAAAATTTCATAGTTATGATTTTCTTTTTTTGATGACTGAAACTTTTTCATTATTGCTGACACATCATCCTGAATTTCCGTTACAATTTCCTTTCCGTTGAGCAATATTGTTTGTTTCCCATTGCGTTGCTCTGTACGAATTACTTCATACGATTTTCCATTAATGATGAATGAATGATGACTCTTGTCAATTTGTTTGTGCGATACATCGTATTTCTTTCCCTCTGCAAAAATGGTATTCTCATCCTGCTGTAAAACTTCTATTGTTCTTTCATTCACAAGAACATTTAATTTCTTTCCCATTATCTGTACTCCGTAAATTTTTTATTCTTCCATTGCGATGAATGAACTTGTTGCACAGAAGTTTGAACGTTGCTGTTGCGTTTGTTTTCCATCAGCATAACAGCAGCAATTGCGCTTACACAATATTCTTCATCACTGATATTCTGTGGAAATCCATCTCCGAAATATGTGTTGATAAAGCCGGTATTGATATTGCCTTTATAAAATTCTTTGTGTTGAATGAGAGAAATACAGGCAGATATATTTGTGATAACTCCGGCAATACGGTATTCCTGCAACGCACGAATCATTCTGGCGAGAACAATTTCTCTGTTTTCACCATAGGCAATTAACTTTGCAAGCATTGGGTCATAAAATATAGAAACATCATTTCCTTCCTCAATACCTCTTTCTTCTCTTACCCCAACGCCATTTGGCGAGCGCAAGTATTGTATTGTTCCTATGGAAGGGAAAAAATTATTGGATGGGTCTTCTGCATAAATGCGGCACTCCATCGAATGTCCTCTCAAACGTATTTCGTTTTGTTTCCAACGGAGTGTATCGCCTTCTGCAATGCGTATTTGTTCGCGTACAATGTCTATACCGGTTACTAATTCTGTTACAGGATGTTCTACCTGCAATCGCGTATTTACTTCAAGGAAATAGTAATTACGCTTCTCATCTACTAAAAATTCTACGGTGCCTGCATTAGTATAGCCCGCGCTTTGTGCAACAGCGACTGCGGCTTCTCCCATTTGCTCGCGCAATTCTTTTGTCATAATGGGCGATGGCGATTCTTCAATTATCTTTTGATGTCTGCGCTGAATAGAACATTCACGTTCACCAAGATGTATTACATTGCCATAATTGTCTGCAAGAATCTGAAATTCAATATGGCGCGGCGCTGCAATATATTTTTCTATAAACACACGCGCATCTTTGAATGCGTTTAATGCTTCACTTTGTGCAAGTCGTAATGCGTTTTCTAATTCTTCTGCTCGTTCAACTATGCGCATTCCTTTTCCACCACCGCCTGCGGCTGCTTTTATTAACACCGGATATCCGATTGATTCTGCAATTCGTTTGGCTTCTTCCAATGATTCTATTGCTTCATCTGTTCCCGGTACGGTTGGTACAGTCGTGCGTCTGAGTAATTGTTTCGCTTTTGTTTTATCGCCTAATTGCTCTATTGCTTCGGGTGATGGTCCGATAAATATTATTCCCGCATCTCTTACCATCCGTGCGAAGGCACTATTTTCTGACAAGAATCCATATCCCGGATGAATTGCATCTGCATTGCTTTTCTTTGCAACTTCAATTATTTTTTCTCCGCATAAATAACTTTCTTTTGCAGGTGATGCGCCTATATAATACGCTTCATCTGCGTACAAAACGTGCGGTGATGTTCTGTCTGCTTCTGAATAGACAGCAACGGTTGCAATTCCCATCTCCCGACAAGTACGCATAATGCGCAATGCTATCTCTCCCCTGTTTGCGATGAGTATTTTTTGTATGCGCTTCTTCATTGCAATATCTCCACCACTGTAACTCCCATGCCGCCTTCATTCCATTCTGCGGGATAGTGTGCTTTTACTAATTCGTGCGTTGCAAGATATTCGGTGATGCGTTTTCGCAATGCGCCTGTTCCTTTGCCGTGTATTAAATACACTTTATCAATACCTGATGTCATTGATTCATCGAGAAATTTATCTACCAGCGGAAGCGCTTCTTCACCGTACATTCCGCGCAAATCTATTTCGCGTATTTTCTGCTGTGCTACTGATGATGTTGTCTTTGGTATGAACTGTTTTTGCACTTTATCTTTTTCTATGTACGCCATTTCTTTTGCATGCACTTTCATTTTCATTGAACCGATGGCAACGAGAAATTCTTCTTTGTCTTTTATTTTTGCAACCACTTCGCCTATTTCTTTGCCGCCTTTTATTTGTACTTTATCGCCCACTTCAAATTGTGTGCGTTTCTCTGTAGAGGATTCTTCTGATGCGGTATTGCGATGCGATATGAGTTGTTGTTGTAACTGGTCAATTTCTTCTCGCTTTTTTGCAACGACATTTTTGTCTGCGGATGTTTCTTTTATTTCGCGCACGGCATTTTCTATTATTCGCCGCGCTCCGTTCAATACTTCCTTGGCTTCTTCCTGCGATTTGCGGAGGATGTCTTTTGTTTCTTTCTGTAATTCTTTGCGCTTTGCCTCGTATAATTCGCGCTCGGATTGTAGTTGCTCGCGCTCGCGCTGTACGAATTCCAATTCGGACTGTATATGCGCGGAACGTTTCTCTACATCATTCAATAAGTTCTCTAAATAATTGGGAATTTCTCCTCGATACAATTTCGCGCGCTGTAATACGTGCGCAGGAAAATTCATTTTTTCTGCAATCTCTAATGCATAACTGCTTCCGGGTGTACCAATGCGTAATTGATAGGTCGGTCGGAATGTGTGCTGGTCAAATGTCATTCCCGCGTTCTCTATTCCTTCGGTATCGTGCGCAAATGCTTTTAACTCTCCGTGATGTGTGGTGGCAATCGTCAGCGAGCGTTGCTTCGTTACGTATTCAAGAACCGCAGCCGCCAATGCGCTTCCTTCAGTAGGGTCTGTGCCTGTTCCAAGTTCATCAAGCAATACAAGACTCTCCTCATCAGCGTGTTCAATAACTGTTTTCAGATTCTCAAGATGGGAACTGAATGTGCTTAAATCGTTTTCAAGAGATTGATTATCGCCAATATCCACAAAAAGTTTCTTGATGATTCTGCACCGTGATTCTACTGAAACAGGAATATGAAATCCGGACTGCAGCATCACCATTAATAAGCCGATGGTTTTTAATGCGACTGTTTTGCCGCCTGCATTGGGTCCTGTAATAAGTAATGTTTTCCATTCATTGCCTATTTCTAACGTCAAGGGGACTATATCTTTATACAAGTGCTTGTGAAGTAATAACGGATGCCGTGCATTTTCAAAACAGATGGCTCCGTTTTCTTTCAAGGAAGGTACATGAGAGTCCGTGTGCAGTGCGTATTTGGCTTTGGCAAGTACAAATTCCAGTTCGGCAAGTACTTCAACATTTTTCAGCAAATCGTATCTGCGCATTGCGATTTCTTGCGAGAGTTCGCGCAGTATATTTTCTATCTCGCGTTGTTCTTCAAATTGCAAGGTGCGTATTTCATTATTCATCTGCAATGTTTCGGAGGGTTCGATGAATACTGTTTGTCCGCTGCCTGATGATGAATGGATAAACCCTGTAACTAAGTTCTTATACTCGGTCTTTATGGGGATAACCATCCTTCCTTCGCGTGTAGTTATGATTTCATCCTGTGCATATCCCTCTTCCACTGTCTTTTTAAGAATCGTTTCTAACTTTTTTTTCAGATGCGAAGATTTATCACGGATTTGAGCGCGTATATCTTGCAACCGTTTGCTTGCAGTATCCTTGATGTTTCCGTTTTCATCAATGGCGCGGTCAATATGAAATTCAAGAAACTTATCAATGTATATTTCTTCATTGCGCTGACCTAAAAGAACTAACTCGGCATCGTTTTCTGAGAAATATATTTTTGCTTCTTTACTCACGTGGAGTAATGTTACAATATCGCGCAACTCTTGCGATGAGAGAAATACGCCTTCTATTGCAAGCCGCTGTAATGGCGCATACACGGTATCCGGTACCGAGAGAAAGAAATCTCCTTTTGTTACTACGACGTGTTTCATTTCAGAAACAATATCTAATGCGTAGCGTATGTCTTCTACGGATGGTAATGGGAAGGCATTATCGAGTAGTGTTCTGGCTGTGGAGGATGAAAGATATTCTGCAACGAGTGATTTTACTGCATCAAACTCTAATCGTGCAAAGGCATTGAGGTATTCTTTCATTCGTTCTTACAGCGAAGTGGGTACGGTATCTTGCGGCGCGTCTTCTTCAATGGGAATGGTGAATACGCTTCCGCTATCAAGGAGCATTGGGGCAATATGCAACACTGATGCATAGAATCTTGATTCTTCTCGTATTTCTTTTGCAGGAAATTGATAAAAACTTAACCCGAGTAACATAAAACTTAATACCACTGCGGATTGAAGGAGACCAAGTACGCCTCCCAATACTCTGCTTATGAATGTAACGGAACTCTCTTTTCCTTTCGCGAAATAATAAATAATCTGCACAATGATATTGACAACTACAACGATAAATGCAACACTGACAATGACCGCAAAGGCAGGAGAAAGATGCCAATGTTCAATGAGCGGGCGCGTAAGAAAGCGAAAGAATTTAAATGCAAAGAAAAATCCGAGCAGCAATCCGCCTATGGAAAACAATTGTTTGACGAAGCCATCTTTTACGCCGACAAGCATCCCGACTACAATAAAAACAATGATACTAATATCAAGCCAGTTCATCGTACTTATGCTGTTAATGCTTTAACAATTTCCTGCATCATTTTTCCATCTGCTTTGCCTTTCAGTTCTTTCATTACTGCGGGCATTACTTTTGAAAATTCTTTTGTGCCGAGTGTTGCAATAATAGTATTAATTGTTGCGCGTACATCTTCTTCCGATAGTTGCTTCGGTAAGAATTCCTGCAAGATTGCAAGTTGTTTGCTTTCTTCTGCTACGATTTCCATGCGTCCGACTTTTTCTGCAACTTCAATGGCTTCTTTGCGTTTCTTCACTTGTTGCATTACGATTTGCAATTCTATTTCCGGTGTGATGTCGCCTTTACCGCTTTTCTCGAAATCTAATATGCCTGCACGTATGGAACGCAATGTATCCAACCGCACGGTATCTTTGCTTTTCATTGCGGCAGTGATGCCATTCGTTACTGTTTCTTTTATGGACATTGGGTGTTGAGTAGTTGAGTATGGTTGAGTACTTCGTAGGGAACAGTCGCGACTGTTCCCTACGTTTATCTGTCTGTATAAAATTTGTGCGCAAAATATACAAGGAAGTATGTATATGGAAAAATGGGGATGAGGAGGAGATGAGTAAATGAGTAGTTGAGTAGAGGAGTATGTTAGTACGTTAGTATAGTAGTAATGGGTGTACTCTTCTACTCAATTACTTAACTACTCAACTACTTATCTACTTCCTTCCTCTCTTCCCACGACCATCAATGGTCGTGCTGGAACAAAGAAACCCCGCTGAAGCGGGATGAAATGAACGAGAATCATTTATGATTCTTT
>CAYHPL010000007.1:0-123095 GCA_964358705.1 uncultured Chitinophagales bacterium | reverse complement strand
CATTACCGTTTACGGTTATGCAAGAAATCTTTATCAATCCCGCAAATGTATTTATATGTCGCTCTTTGCCCTCATTGCGCATACCCTTATACTCACTTACTACCATACTAACGTACTAATCTCCTTCCTTCCTCTCTTCCCACGACCATCAATGGTCGTGCTGCTGCAAAGAAACCCCGCTGAAGCGGGATGAAATGAACGAGAATCATTTATGATTCTTTTTTTGACCAGCATTACCGTTTACGGTTATGCAAGAAATCTTTATCAATCCCGCAAATGTATTTATGTACTGCTCCTTGCCATCAATGCATACACCCTTATGCTCTATTACTACCATACTAACGTACTAATCTCCTTCCTTCTACTCAATTACTTAACTACTCAACTACTTATCTACTTCCTTATACTCAATTACTCAACTACTTAACTACTCAACTACTCCCTTGTCCTCAATAAACACATCCTTTACGTACATAGAACATTCCTTTACGCAAATGGCATATTTAATTAGCATAAGGAGATACATTCGTGCATTAAGGAAACATACACGTAGGATAAGGAAATGCATACGTAGATTAAGGAGATGCATACGTAGGTTCAGGAGATACATTCGTACATTAAGGAAATACATACGTAGGTTAAGGAGACACATTCGTACAGTAAGGAAGCATTTACGTAGGTTAAGGAAGCATTTATTGAGTGGCAGGAAGTAGTTGAGTAGTTAAGTATGTGAGTAATTGAGCAGTAGTGTGTATGCAATGAGAGCAAAAAGAAATCAAATGAAACTTAACTACTCAACTACTCATAGACTCATCTCATCACATACAAAGCAACACGGTAACATAAACCATTCCAATTACTTAACGAGATGTATTTATCCGATTTAGATACTGATTTTCCTCACATTCATAAAAAAAAAGGAATGAAATAGTAGGAAATAATATGCAAACATTATTATATTTTACCCATAATTTCACACTCACTAAATTAATTCATACTACAATGGCAACAAAATTAAGTAAATCAATGGAAACGCTGATGTCGAACGCCGATACAGCATTCACGAATACAAAAAATAATGCCGCAATAAAAGCAATTGCTTTAACAAAAGGATATGCTGATGCCGCGATAGACAGAGGGCTCGACTACGTTACCGAAGCACGCGCAATGGTAAAAGCAAAACAAGATTGGGAAGGCGAAGTATCGGATGCCACGAAAGACGAAGCCGCCGCAAAGAAAGCCGCAGTACAAGCATATCAGAAACTCGCCAAAATAGCACGCGCAAAATGGAGTCCGCACTCCCCCGAACTCATCCGATTAGGACTCGTTGGCACTATGCCTACGATAACGAATGAATTTATCTCCGCAGGATTTACCTTAGTACAAAATATCTTTGAAAACAGCGACATCAAAGACTACTTTGTATTGCGCGGATATGACGATGCAAAACTTACCGATGCTCTTGATGCCATTAAAGCATACGAGGCAGCAAATAATACGCAGAACGAACTCATCGGGCTGGCAAAAGAAAAAACAACAAACCAGACGAACATTCTCGAAACGCTCAGAGCATATTATCAGGAATTTAAAGAAGTAATGCAGGAAGTGCTGACGCTTTCGCAGCAACGCTCGCTCAATCTCATCAAACGTACCACACGCACAAAGGCGCAAAAGCAAGCCGGTAAGAAAGCCGCCGCTACAAAGAAGGCAAAAAAGAATGTGTAACAGGGGAATGTGAATGGAATAGAGAAAACTGTCATTCCACAACACGAGGCGGCGGGAGTTATTTCCTATCAGGTGTATTGTGTGTCATAATCCTGCTGTCTCGTGTGGAGTGATGGAAACAATACAAAGAATATTGTCAATGAGTCCCAATCAAACAACCGATACAATAACAAGGAGTGAACAAACATCATGCCGTCTCATAATATAAAGAGACGGCATTTGTTTTTTTAAAACATTACGAACATATAGACGTATAAAAAGGAAGACCGCACGTACACTGCCGGAGATGATACATACACTTCTTTATCCACGAATGAATTTTTGCAGTATCCAGCGCACGGTGATTCATTACGCATAACCTTCATAGAAAAATAACTACGACAATTACATTCACCTTATTACCTTACTATTGACTGTACAAGAAGGTAATAAGGTGGAAATTATTACTGCGCATCTTTTTCTATTAAGGTGAATATCTACATCAATTCAATAGTGGCTCTGCTTTAATTCGTGTGCTATTATAATTCGCCTGCTCTGCTTCACATCAACACAATATGGCTAAAGTCAGAGAAGGGTTGTGTTTTCATTCACCCCATTCTTAAGAATGAGATTACAAGAGCATACGATTATTTCGGACTTTAGTACCAACTGATTGAGAAGAAGTACGATACGTATAAAAAGGAAACCCGCACGTACACTGCTTTACTCCCAACTTACCTCAAGATTCCTCCCAGCTACACACTCCTTACCCGCTACTCCTTACTCCTTGCTCTCATTGCGCATACCCTTCTTCTCAACTACTTAACTACTCATCTACTCAACTACTCACTTCCTCTTCCCTACACTCCCTTTTAAAACATGTACCATTGCTGCAAGCATAAAGATACCACCCAACACTGCAACCACCGATGACCCTGCCGGAAAATCAAAATGTGTTGAAAAAAATATTCCCAAAAAACTTCCGACAACACCAACAAGCATCGCAAGCGCCACTACCGCTTTGCTATTCTTTGAAAGCAGCACTGCACATACAGGCGGGATAATCAGATAAGAAAACACCGGAATCACACCCGCAGTCCGCACTGCAAGAACTATCGAAAGCCCAATCGAAAGATAGAAAAGGAAATTCCACAAATCGAATACGCGGACATCAATTGCATTTTCCTGCACTTCAAATTTCTCTGTTAAGGCAAACATCTGTTTTCTGAATATAAAATGAAACAAGCCAATACAACCGAATACAATTGCAGTCGTCAAAATCTGTTCATTTGTTACGGTAAATACGCTGCCGAATAACACTTCCGAAATATCCGATTCGCCATGCGGCGCTTTGGAAATAAACAGTACTGTTGCCGCAGAAGCAAATGCGTAGATGATGCCGATAATTGCTTCTTGTTTTAATCGTTTGTCTTTTACTTTTATAAACGATAATATAAACGCGCCCACCATTGTAAAGAGAATGGAAATAAGTGTGGGGTCTTTTTCAATATAATTAGCGAAGGCAACACCAAGCATGGAAATTTGCCCTAATGCAAGGTCAACAAAAACAATACCGCGCCCCACCACATGCACACCGAGATACGAAAGCAACAATCCCATAATGATGCTAATCTTCAGAGCGCTGAAAATAAATTCCAGAGAGAACATTTCCATCATAATGATATTTCCTATTGTAATGCGTTGATAAGTTGAGAAATATTGTAATCGAATAAATCAAAATATGATTTCACTTGTTCATTTGCGCCCACTGATGTTGCAAGCACAACGACCTTTGCGCCTGTGTTACGCGCAACTAATTCTGCCGATTCCGTTTTAAAGTACGGCGATGAGATAATTATTTTCATCATGTCGTGTTTCATTTCATTAATCACCTTTGCAAGTTGCGATGGTGTCGGTGGTATTCCCGGTTTTGGCTCAAGAAAGTCCATTATGTGCAGTCCGAAACGCTGTTCAAAATACACCCACTCATTGTGGTAGGCAATTATCTTTGTTCCTTTGAATGGTTGCATTTTCTTTGTCAGTTCTGCAAGTTTCACATCCGCTTTATTGCAAAACAATTTGAGATTTTTTGCAAAGATGGAAGAATGTTCTGCATCCAATTTGCTTAATGTGTTTGCAATGTTCTGCGCAATTATTTTTCCGTTTGCAATATCAAGCCAGTAATGCGGATTGCCGTAGATATGTATATCACCTTCGCCCCTATTCACACTTGATGGCACCTGAAGCAGCGGTACATTTGCAGAAGCATCAATGTATCCATCTGCACCTTTCTGAATTTTTGCATTGCGCGCGCTGTTGAGAAGCGGCGGCACCCAACCTGTTTCCAAATCTAAACCGATGGTTATAAAAATATCGGCTCTTGTTAATTTGAGAATGTAACTTGGCTTCGGGTCAACAAAGTGTGGATTCTGATAACCGGTTGCAATTGCAAATACATCAACGTATTCGCCGCCAATGAGTTCGGTGATGTTCTTCAAATCAGGAAGCGTGGTAACAACTTTGAGTTGTGCGTTCACACGTACAGTAAGGAACAGAACAATAAGAGTAAGGAGAATATTTTTAAATAACATAATATTTTTAACTTTTAATTTTTAATTCTGAATTTTAATAAGGGTGTGCAGCATGAGTACCAATGCCAAAAATAATGCGAAAGAGAATCTGATTATCACTTTCTGCGTATGTTCTTTCAGTATGTTGAAATTGCAATGCGAGAATCTGAAATTCAGACGGCTGCAATCGAAACAAGAATGCAATACTTCGCTCAATATCTGTGAGAATAACGGGCAGTTCTGTATAATCAAAACGCGCGCCGATAAACCACAATTTCTCTATTTGATATTCAAGAAAAGAATACGCACCAAGTTTTGAAGTATAAAGAGCGTCTGCGTATTTCAAATGCTGATAATATATTTCACTCTGAAATGTAAAAGAATAATATGTATTAAACTGCACAGGTTTCCATTTGTAAGTAGCATCGAAATTGCCCATTGTTGTCGTAAAGTTGAAAGAGTTTTGTCCTGTTAAGCCGGATATTCCTAATTCAATCGTGGAATTATCAGAAAGGTCGAAGAAATTCTTCAGATGTACATTACTGAATAAGTGCGTAGCGCCTCCATTCACAAAGCTTCCATTCTCTTCTGGTCTTCCGACATCAATATTCAACTCTTGAAAGAAATCAAACGGATTAGGAACAAGCCAACTTAATGAAAGTCCGTCCATAAACATTCCTTCATCAGAGAAATACAACTCATTGACACGCGGGAAGTTCACACAACTGAATGCGTGCGGATGAAGCGCGTTTATTTTTCCGAACTGTGGTTTGAATTTACCTAATTTAAGTTGCAGTTGCATCGGAAGTGATGTAGAAGTAATTGTTCCTTCTTCAAGTCCTGCAACGTATTCGTTCGTTGTAAAATCTTTACCAAAAGAGAAAAGAAAATGAGCCGTAGCGAACGGGTCAATAACGGAAGAGAGTTGTACTTCGAGTGCGTGGAGATACGATTCAACCTTTCGTATGCTTGCTGATTGAAAAGTAGAACGAAAATCGCCGATTGCGCTGATATCAGGATTCATCGAAATGATTGTACGTGTTGTCGTACCTGCATATTGAGATTGCGAAACAGATTGTTCAGGTTGCTGAAGAAGCAATGAATCAGGAAGCGAAACAGAATCCTGCTGCGCGTATGCGAACGTAGTCAAAAAGAATAGTAGTGAAAAGAGTTTTTTCATAAGATATTTTCATACAATGCAAAATTGATGCTGCAATTGTTCATTGCAACATTGTGAATTAACTAATTAAGCGAGTGAAAATATCTGCGGAGGTCCCCGTTTAGAAAACGAGATATAGAAATTTTGTTGATGGGTAAAAGAGAGGATTAATGCCGTTCCAATGCGATAATATTCTAAAGAGTACGAAACAAGTGGAACGAATATTATTACAAACTGCGTTGCGCGAACACAAGCGAGGCAATCTTTGTGTTGTTCTGTTGTATGATGATGCCCGTCGTTGCAATCGTCAAGTTTGATAGATGTTGCTTTTGACGATACGAAGGAATGTGTATGATAAAATTCTCCGAAAATTCCTTCTCCCAAAAACAGGAAAAGAAACACGAATATTGTTATCCGATATGTTGTCTGTGTAAATTTCAACATTGCGGACAAAAGATAGCGAAATTCGATTGAGAAAATACTTTCACTTTGAAATATTTTTTCAATTAATCTTTCTCTTTAACAAACGCAGCGCATTGGCAATTACGATAATAGTCGCTCCGTCATCAGCAAGTATTGCCATCCACAACGAAGCAAACCCAAATATTCCCATTAAAAATATTATGCTTTTAATACCAATTGCAAAAATAATATTTTGTTTCAGGATTTTCATTGTTGTTCGACTTAAACGGATAATTTCCGGAATCTTTTGCAAATTATCGGACATCAGCACAACATCGGCAGTATCTATCGCAGTATCTGTACCGTTCGTTCCCATTGCTATTCCAATATTTGCAGCGGCTAATGCAGGGGCATCATTTATTCCGTCGCCAACCATTGCAACAGTTTTATATTTTCTTTGAAGTTCACGAATTGCAGAAATTTTATCATTGGGCAATAACGATGAATGGTATTCATCAACATTGAGTAAATTCGCAAATCGTTTTGCTACATATTCACTATCACCGGAAAGTATAATTGTTTTTTTTATTCCACTTTCTTTCAGTGATGCAATAACTTCTTTTGCGTTACTTTTTTCTGTATCAGAAAAAGTTACAAGAGCAAGAATTTCTTTTTCATCGCAAAGAAGTGAAACTGATTCACCTTTTTGCTCATAACTATGTAATTCCTTTTCAATTGATTGTACTGAACATCCGACTTCTTTTATTAAAGCAAGGTTGCCAAAATAATACAGTGCGCTATTTATTTTTCCGCTAATTCCTTTGCCGGGAATTGTCTGAAATTCATCTATGGATAATCCATTTTTCTGAATATAATTTTCCGTACAATATCTCTTCATTGCATCTGCAAAATGATGTTCAGAGCGTGATTCAAGCGCAGTGATAATCTTCAGAATTTCTTCTTTTGAAAAAGAATTTTTTAAAACAATATCACTTACATTTAAACGACCTTCAGAAAGTGTTCCTGTTTTGTCAAACGCAATTGCCTGCACTTCTCCTAACACTTCAAGATGTTTTCCGCCCTTTATAAGTATGCCGTTTCGTGCCGCCGTAGTTAATGCGCTAATTACAGTTACAGGTGTAGAAATGACTAATGCACAAGGGCAAGCAACAACAAGCAGAACTAATGCATTATAAAATGAAATAGAAAATGACAAATGAAATAAAAGTGGCGAGAGTGTTGCAACAAGAATTGCAAAAAGAAAAACAATTGGTGTATAAATTTTTGCAAACCTTTCTGCAAATTGTTGCGAATGCGCTTTCTCGCTTTGTGCAACTTCAATACTATGGAGAATTTTTACGAGTACAGTATCTGTACTCCATTCCGTAACCTGAATATCGAGAGAGCCATTTTGATTTATTGTTCCAGCATACACTTTATCAAGCGGCTTTTTATCTACAGGAACTGATTCGCCTGTAATTGCAGATTGATTCACAAAAGAATTTCCTGATACTACAATTCCATCCAATGGAATTATTTCTCCGGGGCGAACAATTATTATTTCACCTTTTACAATATTTTCAACCAATTCATTTTCTTCAATAGAATTGCGCAACACGTTCGCTTTTGTCGGAGATTGTTTCATCAACGAATCTATTGCCTTACGTGTGCGTTTCAGGCTGGTTTGCTCAAGAAAAAGTGAAAATGAAAACAGTAGTATGACGACAGATGCTTCTTCCAATTCGCCAATTGTAATTGCTCCGAGTGTTGCAACAGCCATCAAAACATTCATTTCAAGATGTAATTGTTTGAGAGAATGAAATGCTTTTATAAAAACTTTAAAACCGCCTGTTGCAATTGAAGCAAGAAAAATTATTTTCGAGAGCAAAGCTACGTTTGCAGTGCTTGCAGTTATAAATCCGGAAAGAGCAAGCAACAATGAAGCGCAAGTTAATATGAGAGTTTCATTCTTTTCCCAATATGTACGCGTATCCTTTGTTTGCTGCACACGCGCTCCAAATCCTATTTTCTGTAATTCATGAATGATGCTTTGGTCATTGCCACTAAATTCGACAGTCAATTTCTCTGCAAGGAGATTGATTGCGATATGCTTTACATACGGCAGTTCACGTATCTTTGCTTCTATCAATGATTGCTCGGTTGCGCAGCACATTCCGATTATATGAAATGTCGTCGTTTTCATCTATGGCTCTGTAACGTGTCGTGTTGCAATGCGGATTAAATCTTCTATATGTTCATCATCGAGAAAATAGTATGCCATTTTTCCCTCACGTCGAAATTGTACAACGCGGAGATTCCTCAGCAATCGCAATTGATGCGAAATTGCAGATTCGCTAATTGATAGCAATGCTGCAATATCGCAAACGCACAACTCTTCTTTAGCCAGCGCCATACAGATTTTCAACCGTGTCGGGTCACTGAGAATTTGAAATGTTTCTGTTAAATCATGTATCGTATCGTGATGCTGAATTGCTTTCTTTGCAGAATCAACACGGTCTTTGTGCACAAAATTTATGGCGCACTCATCTTTTTTCTTTCCTGTAGTTTTCTTCATATATGAACATCTGCTCAATTGTTGGCATAAGAAAAGAAATATTTCATTAAGAAAATAATCTTTTTTCCTCTTCTTATTTTCCCGTATTTTTTCACTGTAATTTTATACAAATGAAAAAATATTTTCCACTAATACTCATTGCTTTTCTGCTGAGTTGCCGAGAAGAACCAACGGATGGCAATACTCCTCCAACTTCGACACTCAAACTTTATATTAATTCGTTGTTTGCAATCAATCACTCCGATTCTGTAACATTAACGTGGACTGAACCCATTGACGGCATTGCTGATTCGATTGAAATTCATCGGAGTACAAGAAATCTATTTACACCAACACAATCTTCTCGCATTGGATATGCTTACCCTCCTCATACTTCCTATACAGATACCGCTGTGCAAATCAGTGGAACGTATTACTATCGTGTAATTCCAATCGGTAAAGATAGTTCAGGAAAGCGCAAAGAAGGCAAAACAAGTAATATCACTGTCGGCAAACCATACGATTATGATTCAACATTTACTATAAAATATACAGACCATATTCAAAGAATTTTTAGCAGTAGTTGCGCAGTTCATGGCTGTCATGTCGGAGAAAATAAATTTGTTTCCAAGCACGGAGAACAATTTTCTTTACTTTCGTGGGATGATGTTATCAAAGGCGGCGAAAATGGTTCAATACTCATTCCGTTTCATTCAGAGCGAAGTGATTTGATTGCGCATACAAATACTGATACAACTTTTGGCAGTATTGTATTAGGTTCTGCCCACATGCCATTGGGAAACGTCTCTCTGCCTATGAATCAAGTGAGGACAATGGCGCGTTGGATTAATGAAGGCGCAAAAAGTGAACATGGTAAAATTCCGTACGCAACATCCCTGCAAGGCAAAATGTATGTTGTCAATGCATCAGCAGATTTGCTTGCAGTCATTGATGTTAAAGATAAATCGCTTATCCGTTATGTGAATATTGCTTCGTCCTTTTCTCCGCCTACTTCTTTCGGTTCACCTCATCACGTTCACATTGACCCGAAAGGAAAGTATTTTTATGTTTCGCTGATTGAACTCGGTGAAGTCTGGCAATATTCCGTTGATTCCAATAAATACGTTGCAAAAATTTCTGACCCTTTGACAATGGCTTCTCCTGCTGATTTAGCAATTTCTCCCAGCGGTGATACGATTTTTGTTTCCAATTTTCTCACCGCAGGCAGCAACAGAAGAATTACTGTTCTGAAAGCAACTCCGACTCTGCATATCATTGATGTTATTACCATGCCTTTCTTCTGCACAACGCCACACGGTTTAAAACGCTCTCACGATGGGAAGAGATTGTATTCTACAAATACATCCGGCGGAAATATTTCTGAAATTTATACGCACGATTTTTCTTACATCAATGTTATTGCACTCGATACATCAGGCAATTTGCAAAATACTACATACGACCCGTACTTAATAGATATTTCAAAAAACGACAGTCTTATGTTCGTTGCGTGCAAAGGAAGCGATGAAGTGCGCGTGATTGACAGAAGGAAAGATTCTACCAAGGCGACAAAGATTATTTCTGTTGGTGATTCGCCGCTGCATTTAAAACTCACTCCCAACGAGCAGGAAGTATGGGTATGCAATCAAAACTCCGATAACATTACCATTATTAAAACAAGCGATTATACCACGACAACTCTCGATGGAGTTGGAAGACAGCCTCATGGCATTGAATTTACTCCCGACGGACAATTTGCATATATCACGTGCGAAAACGTTGCAAATCCTGACCCGCCGCATCATCCTACTACGGGCGGAAAAGGTGTTTCGTTTGTTATCATTTATAATGTTTCTTCCCGACAAAAAATTCGCGCAATTGAAGTTGCCGGTTGGTCGCAGGGAATTGAATTCGCGCGCGCATCTAAGAATTAATTTTATAGTTACAACTCTCCTTTGAAAAATCAACTTATTGACCTTCCAACACAACAGGCAGAACGCGGCATTATTGTCGGACTTTCTTCATCAACTGAAGAGCGCGCCGCGATGCAGGATTCGCTTGAAGAATTGACTCTTCTCGCAAAAACCGCTCACGTGGAAATTGTTAAATCATTCACGCAGGCGCTTTCTTCTCCGCATCACGGTACATATATCGGCAAAGGAAAAGTGGAAGAAATCAAAATGTTCTGTGTGGATAATAATATTACTACGATTATTTTTGATGACGACCTCTCCCCTGGACAAACACGCAATCTGGAAAAAGAAATTGAGAGAAAAATAATTGACCGCAGTGGTTTGATTCTCGATATATTTGCTTCGCGTGCAAAATCCAAAGAGACGATGACGCAGGTTCGTCTCGCGCAACTGCAATATATGCTCCCGCGTTTAACAAGAATGTGGACGCATCTTTCGAAACAGTATGGCGGCGTTGGTACCAAGGGTCCCGGCGAAACGCAAATAGAATCTGACCGCAGAATGATTCGTACGAAGATTACGCAGTTGAAAGAAGAACTTGCAAACATCAGCACGGAGCGACAGGTACAGCGGCAAAAACGCAATGAGTACTTTCGTGTTGCGCTCGTTGGTTATACCAATGCAGGAAAGTCCACACTGATGCACGCGCTTTCCGGTGCGGATGTATTTATTGAAGATTTGCTCTTTGCAACACTCGATACAACGGTACGACAGATTGAAGTTACTTCCAATCTAAAAATTCTTCTCTCCGATACAGTCGGATTTATTCGCAAACTGCCGCACAATCTCGTTGCAAGTTTTCGCAGCACGCTTGCGGAAGTAACGGAAGCGGATTTACTCCTGCATGTGGTGGATGCAAGTCATCATAATTTTACGGAACAAATTACTGTTGTCGAAACAACGCTCGAAGAATTAGAAACTGAACTCATTCCTTCCCTCCTTGTCTTTAATAAGATTGACAAACTCACGGATATTGAATTGCTGCACGAATTAAAAGGGAAATATCCCAACGCAATTTTCATCTCTGCCGCGCGTGGTATCAATATGGAAACGCTGAATACTGCAATCGCGGCGCAACTGCAAACAGACTGGCGCGAAGAAACCCTCATTATCTCGCAGGAAAACAACCGCCTGCTCGCACAACTGCACGAATACGCTCAAATAATTTCCAAAGAATACGAAGGCAATGATATTATTGTAAAAATCCGTATCCAGAAGAAAGCATCGGAACAAGTGGAGAAATTGCTGAAGAGGAAAATGAAGATTGAGCATTGATTCTTTGTCAAAGTTTGCAATTTAAAGTTCTTTCAACGCGCAAAAAAAAGTATATTTCTGCCAGAAAAATTACAAGAATAGTAGCCCTATTCTAATGAATACCGTAACACTAAAAATACCGCCAACACTTCAACTCAGTGAATTTGATTTATCAATGACGCAAGCAGAAAACTCAATTCGCTCGTAAAAGAGAAAGCAAGTTTATACAAGGCGAAGAAGAAATAGAAAGAAGTATAGTTTTCAACAAGTATAATACAAACCTTGCAGAAAGAAGTACGATATACAGACCACTTGAAAAGGCGAATCATTCTTCGAGGTTATGATGATTCATTACCACAACAAATTTTTGAGCAATCAATTGAACTTTACATTGACACACAAACATCACATCATATTGCAGTTGTCGAAATTATGATTCGTGGAGAAATGCGTTTAATGACAATATCGTATGACGAGTTTCCCACTCGCATTGTAACAATACATCCAATAAAAAGAAATCAAATCAACAATAGAATTAAATTACGACGATGGATAAAACAGTAACACCACTAACCACTTACGACGAACACAGCGACAGTTTATATATTTTTGCAAAAAAAGATTTTGAAGAAGAAGTTGTAGAACTCGTTCCGGGTGTGAATATTGAATACAACAAAGCGGGCGAAGTAATAGGAATAGAAATTTTACGTGCGTCGAGATTTTTTCAAGATATACCGAAAACAAGAACAAGACAAAACAAAGTGCGTTCGCTTGTAAAAGAGAAAACGAATTTATACAAAACAAAGAAGAAATAGAAAGAAGTATATTTCTCGCAGAAAAATTGAAATAGTAATTAATTCAGCATACTCTTAATGGAACGAATATATTTGGACACTTCTGTATTTGGCGGATACTTTGAACCGGAATTTGAATTTTGGACTAAGTTGCTTTTTGATAAAATCATAAAAGGAGAAATCAAAATGTTGTATTCTCAAATGACAGAAATCGAATTATCCGGAGCGCCACAACACATCAAAGATTTGGTGAAAGAAATTCCCGACAAACAAATTGAATTTTTAACTATCACTATTGAGGCAAGACAACTTGCGGAACATTACATCCGAGAAAATGTTGTTGGCAAAACAAGCCAGGCAGATTGTGTCCACATTGCACTTGCTACGCTGAATAATGCAGATATTTTAACAAGTTGGAATTTCAAACACATTGTCAACATTAGCCGTATAAGAGGTTACAACGGAGTGAATTATAAATACGGACATAAACTTTTGGAAATACGAACACCACGAGAAATTTTAGAATTATGAAAACAAATGAAACAATAATTGCTGACAAGCAGAAAAAATCGGTAATGCAAGAATTGCGAGATATACGCGATAAAATCAGTTTAGATATTCAGGATATGAATTTTGAACAACTGAAAAAATATATAGAAGAACGCTTAACACTGCACCCAAAAACAGTTTGGCAAAAGCAGACGAAGTAATCGGAATAGAAATATTGAGAGAAAACGGACACTAATTACACGAATTTGCACGAAAGTTTTATGGCAGAGATTATTTATAGGGAAGAATCGTATCAAATAATTGGTGCGTGTATGGAAGTGCATCGGATATTGGGGAAAGGACATAGCGAAGTGCTGATGAAAGATGCTTTGCAATTAGAATTTGGGTTGCGGAATGTTCCGTTTGAACGAGAAAAAAAGTTTGAGGTGGAATATAAAGGGAGCAAACTCCCACATTACTACTTTGCCGATTTTGTAGCATTCGGAACAATTATCGTAGAAGTAAAAGCAATCGAAATGCTCACGAAAAGTCATATCAAACAAACGTTAAACTATCTTGCCGCATCCCGTCTCAAATTGGGATTATTGGTGAACTTCGGAGAAGATTCGCTGAAGTATGAACGGGTAGTCCTATAGACAGACACGAATTGCACGAATTAGCACGAATTATAAAATAAAAAATAATACTGTTGATGGCAATTTGTGTCCAAAAATTTTTCTACCCATTCGTGTAAATTAGTGTAATTCGTGTCTGAAAGAGAAAACAACTTTATACAAGGCAAAAAAAAATATTTGAAGAATTTCGAGAACAATTAATACTAAAATGAAAATTGTTGATGTCGACTTAGGTGGAAAAGACATAAGTGATTTACCGAAATCACATAGATTCTATAATTTAATCAATGCGGATAAACTTCAAAGAGAACATTTTGATAATCCACCATTAATGCTTGTGTTTATTTACAAAAAATTAACTCAAAAGAAAATGGAGGGACAATCCAGAGCAGCATTTGATATATCCAAAGTTGTTCGAGACCACATATGTGCGATTAAGAATCCTAACTATAAAAGAATTAAAATCAATCCACTAATAGTAGGACCTACAGGGGTAGGAAAGACATATTCTATACAGCTAGCATCTAAAATAGTTGGATTGCCCTATGTGGAATTTAAAATGGCACAAGTTACTCCACTGCCTATAAAAGGAAATGAAAAACTTCCACGATCACTTGAGAGATTGATTGAAAATACTGTTATTGACGAAAAAGTAGTGAAGGAGAATCTATCAATTTTGAAAAGTTTAGATAAAATTGATGAAGATACTTTTAATGCTTTAACCCAATCAAAAGAAATTAGGCAAAATAAAGAGGCATATAATGAAGCATATGTTGCGACTCAGATTTACCTTGCAGAAAGAGGTATAATATTTTTGGATGAGATAGATAAAATCGCTTATACTGGAAAAGGCAATGAAGTTGGAACGAAGGAACTTGTTCAAAATGAATTGTTAGATTATCTGGGAGGGCAAAACATAAGATTAGATACAGATTTTGGAATATCAAAAAAATTATCCGGAAAAGAGATAAATACAAGTAAGATATTATTCTTCCTTGCAGGTGCATTTTCAGATATAGATAAAATATCTAAAGGCGAAGAACCAACAATAGACGACTTAAAAAAATACGGGATAAAATCCGAACTTCTTGGAAGATCCGGAGAAATTGTTTTTTTTAGACCTCTAACTAAAAAAAATTACGAAAAAATTATTAATGAGTCGGTAATAGAGAATGACTTACCCCTTCGGGATTTGATAATAGCTGAATTACAGAACGATTTTCCAAATACTCATATTTCAGATAGCGCAGTAAAATATATGGCTACCAAAGCAGAAGAATCCGGATTGGGAGCCAGATATTTAAAGAGTATTGCCGGTACTCTGTCAATAAAAGTCTTAAGAAACTTATTATATACAAAAGGGTTAGATTGTTTAAATGATCATGTCAATATTGATGAAGAATTCTTAAAAGCCGTATTATAAATGAAATTGAAAAACATCGTTAAAACTGTAAATGAATTTAATGAGCAGGAATTAGGAATACTAATTGATTTTAAATATTCGTCAGGAGAGAATTATTTTGATTTTGAAAATAAAAAATTATTCTTAACTGACGAACAAAGTGAAGATTCCGTACTTGAATTGATTGGGATGAATATCATAAGGTCAAGTACAAAAATTGGTGTAGATGTCGATGATTTACAAGAAAAAATTAAATCAATCCTAAAGCAAGAAAAAATTCCTAATTTATTTGCAACACCAACTAATACAATAAAAGTTGATAAAAGAGATTATGAATCTTTAGGACTTAATATGTCCGCTCATCTAAAAAGCGACCCAATAGCAAGGAATAGAGATTATGTATTACTACACGAATATAAAACACCTCTCGATATTACAATTATCACTTTATATGAAGAATATAATTCAAAACTACATGGATTATACAAACAAGCCAAAATATTTTCTTTGTGGTATTCTACCAGGATAAATGGAAAACTTCCGATAAACGAATTGATTGACCCTTCAATGAAAATTTCATTGGAAGAACTTGTGAGTATTGTAAAGAATTTTGGGAATATGGCTGTTAGTATTTCTTTAGGAATAAATTTACATGACCTAGACATCGCGCTAAAATCAATTTCAGCAGCCTATGGAAACTCATTGAATTCCAATATTGACTTTGCAATTAAATATAATGGAACAGACGGAAAAATAAGACTACTTATCGTTCCATCGAGTACGGTTGCAAATCAAAATATCAGAATAGGAGAATTGGGAATAAAAATAATATGTGCAGATGATTTTTCAATGGCAAAAAAACTTAAGGACGCAGAAATAAATGAAATAATCAACGAAGGAAAGCCAGTTGTAAACGTTGACACTTTTAATTATATGCAAAAATCATATAATAAAAGTAAGCCGGAGATAAATTCGACGAATTATCTTTATTCTACTGCAATGAGGTCTTTTAATCAATTCATCAGCGAATTTAACTTGCTAAATGAATTAGGAAGAAAAACAACAATGATGTATGGTTTAGAATCCGTACCAACTGCAGTAAAAGTTAATTTTTCCGAATTAGGTATTAAAGCATTACAAATTTTATTGCATGCGTTATCGTATCATATAATTGCAGAGAGAATAGATAAATCTGACATTTCTATTAAGAAAATTCTTTTGAATCCTTCTGGACTGAATGAAACACTTGCAATGGTTGTGAAAAATTATATTTTGCAACTTATAGAAAATTATAATTCGTATTCGATTGAGAAGATTGGACAATTTGCGCAAGAGTCAAGTAAAATATTTGAAAAACTTAACAGAAAATGATTCAAAAACCGGTTGTTTTAAGACTTCACTATTTGACTGAAAAATCAGAACCAATAACATTCATTTCTGAAGATTCTTCAAAATTGAAGAAAATGAATATTGGGGAAATTGTAAAACATGTTTTGAATTCAAAAGACCTTAGAAAAAATAATTCGGCAACTATATTTAAAGAACTCATAAAATCAGATGAATTCTATACTGTTAGAATAAATAAAATTCCATTGTATACAAGACTCAGTGAAGGAGTATGGATAGTCTACGATGATGATGAAAAAAAATATTTGGATGAAAATCCAAAAGAAAAACATTTATTAGAAGAATTCTTAGAAATTGCTACTACACCCAATGAGGAAGCAATTTTTTATGCATCTTTAGTTTTATATCCGCATTGGGAACTATACAGGCACACAAAATTTTTTGATTACTTCCCATTAGAAAATTATGAGACAAAATTCGCGGAATTACCAAAGGCAAAAATTGCTGCGGGCTATTTTGTAAATCGCACGATACTTAACGCTGAAAACTTTAATAAAATAGCATATGGAGTATTTCAATACATAAAAAATAACGCCACAACAATCCTATCAAGTGATAATATGAAATCAACTATTGAGGATAATTTTGCCCAAGCTATTTCAATTTATGGAGATGGATTCGATAAAAATTTATATGACTATTATTTGAAATGTGACAACGATGATGATTTAAAAGGAGAATACTATCGTATCCTAACAAGCAAATTTACTCTTTTATCAAGCTACAATGCCGCCATGTATGGAAGCGCATTGGTAAAAGAAATATTTCCAAAAGGAAATTTTTCAGAAAAAGGATTAAATAATGTCGTAAATCGAATGGTATCAGATGGTATGTACAAAACATTTTTTTCAGAAAATGGTCGTATTAAAATGCCGAAAATTGATTCCACTGATTCCTATATAGATGGACAAGGAGTGGAAGCAATAAATATGCTTCATGTCATACTAAAAAGTGATATTATGAAGAGGAATTCTGGAATTGAGTACACTGAGGATCTTGATGATTTTATAGACCCAAAGGATATAGAATATCCACAAATACCACAAGAGATAATTAAGATTCAAGCAGCATTGAATAGAAGATTGTCGAGCGCATACAGGAATGGTTATATAAAGAATGATTCGATATAAGGGATGTGCTATTTATAATGAAAGATGGATGGATTTATTATACATATGAACTAATTTCAGGAAATGATTGCCTTGAATTTTTAACAAACAAAAAAAATCCACGTTATCCACCATTAAACACAGAGTAATGAAGGAAAAGTTGTTTAGCTCTGAAATCAAAACACTTGAATATCTGGAGGCAAACATTATACTATAATCCCTAAATCAAAATTCGAAAATTGATACTTCCCTAATGGTCCAATCTCAAATATCATTAGTGAATTAAGAAAAATAATTTCTATTGGTAAGAATAAGGGCAAAAAAAAGTCTTCAAAGATTTCGACATTTAAAATGCAGAATTGTACCCGAAATCAACTTTAGCCATGCCTATTGTATTAAACCCCATACCATAACTTGGCTGTATAAATCCGGGCATACTAAGATACATGTGACTACTATATCGAGTAAGTAATTTAAGTAGTGGCTCATCATAAAACGAGTTCAGATAACTTTTATAAAAACTAGTAAACTCAAAACCTTTCTCTGAAGTCAAAGTAAATGCTGGCGGTAGAATTTCGTTATACGCATAATATGAACTTCCCGGGATACGCATATCATATGCATAACTTGGCTGAAATTGAAAAGGATCACGATATTGCTCAATATAGAACATAAATATTATTTTGTTAGTATTATAAAAATACGTCATTTAAGTGGCTAACAAGTTAAACCAATAAAACGAACGTAATGCCAATTAACGATGACAAATTTCGTAAATCATTATGGGGAAAAAAAATATTCTGGAGTATTCGGAATTCTTTTCAACATGAAGCCAGCAATCTTCCCTCCTCTCTCAAAAATAAAGTATATTTCCCACCGAAAATTTTAACAACACTAAACTTCCAACTCAAAACTCTTAACGAACCTAATGCTCACTGACTTAAAGAAAATAGATTTCAAAGAAAACATTCTTGGAACAATTGGAAATACGCCACTCGTCAAACTCAATAAAATTTTAAAAGGATTGAAGCCAACGGTGTTTGCAAAACTTGAATTCTTCAATCCCGGCGGCTCGGTAAAAGATAGAATCGGCGTTGGCATTATTGAAGAAGCGGAACGTGAAGGACGATTGAAACCCGGCGGAACAATTGTTGAAGCGACTTCGGGAAATACGGGAATGGGACTTGCGCTTGCTGCTGCTGTGAAAGGTTACAAATGCGTGTTCACGATGCCGGATAAAATGAGTCACGAAAAAATCCGATTGCTGCGAGCGTATGGCGCAGAAGTAATCGTTACACCAACTGCAGTTGCGCACGAATCGCCGGAAAGTTATACGGAAGTTGCAAAACGCATTGTCCGCGAAACGCCAAACTCTATTCTCGCGAATCAATACTTCAACCCGAAAAATCCCGATGCGCATTACGTTACAACGGGACCCGAACTTTGGAAACAAACTGCCGGACAAATTGATTATTTCGTTTGCGGTGTTGGAACGGGTGGAACAATTACCGGAACGGGAAAATATTTGAAAGAACAAAATCCGAATGTAAAAATTGTTGGCATTGATATTAAGGGCTCGATTCTCACGGAATATTTTTACACGAAAAAATTTGTTGCCGCGCCGAAAACATATAAAGTGGAAGGCATCGGGCAAGATTGGATTCCGGGAACACTCAACTTCGATTACGTTGATGAAATGATTTTGATTGACGACAAAGAATCATTTCTTGCTGCAAGAAAACTGACGAAGGAAGAAGCGATTTTTACCGGCGGCTCTGGTGGTACTGCAATTGCAGGATGTTTGAAACTTTGCGAGCGACTCTCGGAAAAAGATGTTGTCGTTGTGCTGCTTCCCGACACCGGCGAACGGTACATCAGCAAAATGTACAACGATGATTGGATGCGCGAACACGGCTTCCTCATTCCCGATCGTATTACACTGCGTTATATCGTCAATGGCAAGGATAAGAAAGCATCGCAACTCATCAGCGTCTATCCCACTGATAATATCCGCCACGCGCTTGATTTGATTTTAACGCACAACATCTCACAAATACCGGTTGTCGAAAATAATAAATGTATCGGCAGTATAGAAGAAACAAATCTGATGCGCGCCGTACTTTCGAATCCCAAATTAAGCGATGCCGCAGTGAAAGAAATCATGGAGCCGCCGTTTCCTTCTGTAAATATTGATTCCGACATTTCCTATGCAGTGGATTATCTCACGAAAAAAATCCATGCAGTTCTCGTTGAAGACGGAAATAAAACAGTCGGCATCATTACTAAATATGATGTTCTGGAATTTTTAACACGTTAGCAAGGAATTCGAGTATGTCAGTTCCACACGAAATTTCAAAACAAGTTCACGAGCGCGATAAATACATATGCGTGTATTGCAATCTTGATGGACGATTGAGCTATCAGAATTTTAAAATTTTGACGATTGACCACATCCGTCCAAAAATGTTTGGCGACAATCATTCATCGCATAATCTTGCTACTGCGTGTTTAGTGTGCAATCAACTCAAAGGACATTATTTTCCAAAGTACCTGCATAGTGAAACTGAAATAATGCAAAACATCCGCGAGTACATTGCCAAAGAGCGTGCTCGTGATTTTCAGCATTATGTGGAAGTAGTATCTCAATTTTTATAAAAGAAAAAATTTCAATTACAAAATTACTCAACAAATTATACAATGAAATTTTCAACCAAAACAATCCACGCAGGACAAACACCTGACCCAAACAACGGTGCCGTAATGACACCGCTTTTTCTCACATCTACGTACGTACAGGATGGCATCGGCAAACCACGACAAGGATACGAATATTCCCGCGTAACCAATCCCACACGCACTGCATTGGAGCAAAACCTCGCTGCATTGGAAAACGGGAAACATGGAATGACGTTTGGCTCTGGTATGGCAGCGATAGATTCACTTTTCCGTCTCCTTAAACCGCACGACCATATTATTTTTTCGCGTAATTTATACGGAGGAACGTATCGCATTGCAAATTTCATCTGGAAAGATTACGGCATTCAATTTGATTTTGTTGATACGACGAATATGAAGGAAGTAGAAAATGCTTTACGCGATGAAACGAAAATGATTTTCATCGAAACGCCGACAAATCCGACAATGGAAATCACCGACATCAAAGCCATTGCAAAGTTTGCAAAGAAAAATAATCTCATCTCTGTTGTTGATAATACGTTTGCTACTCCGTATTTGCAACAGCCGCTTGATTCGGGTATTGATATTGTCGTCCACAGTCTCACAAAATATCTCAACGGACACAGCGATATGCTTGGCGGCGTTGTCGTTACAAATGATACAGCAATTGCGGAGCGGATGAAATATTTTCAGAAATGTATTGGCGCAATTCTCTCTCCCTTTGATGCGTGGTTATGTTTGCGCGGTGTAAAAACACTTGCAATACGTATGGAACAGCATGGAAAAAGCGCTATGAAAGTTGCGCTGTGGTTTTCAAAACAAAAGAAAATTAAATGTGTGTATTATCCGGGATTACCTTTTCATCCGCAACATCAACTTGCAAAAAAACAAATGCGCAATTTCGGAGGAATGATTTCTTTTGACGTCGGTTCGCTTGCAAATGCAAAAAAGTTTCTTGCAAAAGTACAACTCTGCGCTCTCGCAGAAAGTCTCGGCGGAGTTGAAACACTTATCTCTCATCCTGCAACAATGACGCACGCGGCAATTCCATTAAATGAACGACAGCGTATCGGCGTAACAGATGGTCTCGTGCGCATTTCTGTCGGACTGGAAGATGTCGAAGATATCATTGTTGATTTGCAGAGTGCGTTGCAATAGTTAAAAATGAAAATTATTTCCTCTGGATTTTTAATTTTCAATTATAGTATGAAATAAATTAGCCAGTCCAAACTACTTACAAAATTTTATTGTTATGAATCCTTCCAATCTCACAGAAACACTCTCTGTTATTCAGGCAATACAACTTATCATTGCGCCAGCTGTCATGATAAACGCCTGCGGATTATTGTTGCTTGGCGTTAGTAATAAATTTTCTATGCTGATTAATCGCATCAGGCAATTGAACGAAGAAAAGCGGCATTTTACAATGGATGAGCATAGTGATTTTTCTCCACTGGAATTGCAACGAGTGGAAAGTATCGGTGTGCAGTTGCGGGAATTGTTGTTGCGTGGAAAATTCCTTCGCAATTCTCTTGTTGCATATTTCTCTGCAATCGGAATTTTTGTTATTACCTCCGTGCTTATTGGTGTAGATTATTTTTCCGTTGCTATAAACCTACGGATGTCAATTCTCTATGTTTTTCTTTCGGGATTAATTTTGCTATTTGCAGGAGTTATATTCGGGACGCTCGACATTTTTCTTGCGTACAAAATAATGAAATACGAAGTAGATGTAGATTATTAATTCGCAAGCAACTACGTGCGAATATTTGCGACTATTTCTTTCAATGTCATTCGCTTTCCCGTACTTAAAATTCCGATATGAAATATTTTTCCGGAAGCCCACATCAACGCAAGAGTTGATATGAAAAGAAGAAATGAAGTAACAACTATTTCAAGGAAGGGAGGCATCTCAACTGAAATACGCAACGCCATCATTGTCGGTGTCAGCAAAGGAATGTAAGAGAGAATTTGCATCAGCGGTGTGTGCGGATTTTCAATTGCATTAAGTGAAATTACAATCGGCGAAATAAGAAGCAAACTAATGTATGATGTCAATTGCTGCGCTTCCTGTTCTGTCGTTACAATGGAACCAATACCGACAAACAATGACGCATACAATAAATATCCGAGAATAAAATAAATCGGCATCAATAAAATACCTTCCGACTGAAAAAGCATCACTGCAATTGATGGCACAAATGAAATGCCGAGTATCAACCACAGTGCAATTTGTGTAATTCCCAGCGCACTCAATCCAAGAATTTTTCCTCTCATCAAATCACTGGCTGAACAACTCGAAAGCAATACTTCAACAATACGATTAGATTTTTCCTCAACGACACTGCGCACAAGCATTTGACCTGTCGTTAAAATCAGCATAAACATCAACATCACGAAAATATAGGAAGTAAAAAATTGCGTTTTGAAATCTGCTGCCTGTTCATCTTCCCCTCTTGTAATTTTTATCGGCGTTACTGTTCTTTGAAGTGAAAATTTCTTTTGGACTAAAACGGAAATTTGTAAATCAGAGTATAATTTATTTCTGAAAATCTCATCAAGAGATTTTTCTAAAGCATTTATCAATCTGAAATTTCCAGTGCGTTTTGTTCGGAAATTAATTATCGAATCGCTTTCAATATTTTTTTGCAAGAGAAGCGTTCCCTCCGCAATTTCATTTTCCACAAGACTATCTGAAATAAATATCGCTTCTTCTTTCGATGCAGCAATAATTGGACGTAGAATGTACATCGGTTGCTTACCTGCAAGTGTATAATGCTTGTTAAGATGTGATTGCAATTCTTCCGTAATCCAGTGTGTTTCATCAACTACACCAATAATAATGGGAGTGGAATTTGATTTCGACGCAAAATATGACGGCAGCAAACCAAACGCAATCATTATGAGTGGTGTGAGTACAAGCGAAATGAGAAATGCTTTGCTTCGTACATTTTCAAGATACTCTCGCTTTGCTACTATAAGCATTTTTGATTTCATTGTACTCTCCAATTCCCCATCATTCCACTCCTCCTTTTTCATTCAATGGCAACATAGTCGAAGAATCATTTCCTACTAATTCAAGAAAAATAGAATTTAACGATGGTTCTTTCATTTCAAATTTTGTTACACTCAGTTTGTCAACGATTGTACGCAAAAATTCGGAAGGAGATTCGTTGTTGTTCAATTCAATCTCAGCAGAGTTTTTGAAGATGTGCCATTTTGTAATGCTGTTCATTGATGAAAGAAAACTTCCATCACCTTCAAACTCAATCGAGATTGTATTTTTCCCGAAACGTTTTTTTGCGTCACTCACTGTTCCGTCAAGAACAACTTTTCCCTTGTTAATGAGAATGAGTTCGTCGCATAATTTTTCTGCGTGCTCCATTATGTGCGTGGAAAAGATAACGACTTTTCCCATTTTACGCTGCTCAAGAAATATTTCCCGCATTAGTAATTGATTGAGCGGGTCGAGTCCCGAAAATGGCTCATCGAGAATTATATATTCAGGATTGTGCAGAAGTGAACAGATGAATTGCACTTTCTGCTGATTGCCTTTGGAAAGTTCCTGAATTTTTCTTTCAGCATAATTCATCAATTCAAAACGTGCAAGCCATTCTTTCGCTTTCTTTTTTGCTTCTGATTCCGAAAGTCCTTTGAGTGTTGCAAAATAAACAATGGTATTCAGTAATTTGCTTTTGCGATATAAGCCACGCTCTTCGGGAAGATAACCGATTTTATTTTGCAGTGCGGAAGAAAAAGCAAATCCATCAAACGTAATTTGTCCTCCATCGAGAGAAAGAATATTCAGCAACAAACGAATCGTTGTTGTTTTCCCCGCGCCATTCGGACCAAGCAAACCAAATATTTTTCCACGCTGCGCATTGAACGAAACATCATCAACTGCAACGACGTTGGAGAAACGCTTGGATAAGTTTAATACGGAAATCATTTATCGTGATTCTTCAAAGGAGTGTTGGAGTATGGAGAATTGGAGTTTGAGTTCGCTAAAAACTTTACCAAACTCTTTCTATTCCGTATTTATCAAGCATTGTATCATTGCTGATAACGGGAAGGTTTTCCATTTTACATTGTGCGGCGAGAAGTCTATCAAACGGGTCGCGGTGATGAAGCGGAAGGGAAACAGCTTCAATGATATGAGGAAGAGCAATATCGAAAACTTGTAATTGTCTGTTTTGAAGATGAAAAAATAAAAACTCATCGAAGGGTTTATTTATTTTCAGTTTTCCGAGTGCGCTCTTGATTCCCATTTCCCAAATACATGCAGTACTCAAAAGAAATACATTTCGTTCGTTACGAATGAGTTGAGTTGCTTTATTCGATAATCTTGAATCAGCAAGCACATGCCAGAGAAATGCGTGAGAATCAAGAAAATACTTCATTCAACATATTCCTTGAAGTCTTCCGGTGTTTCATCGAAATCATCAGCAATATATATCTCACCTTTCGCGCTTCCGTAGCCAAAAGGTTCTTTTACAACAGAAGAAATTTTGGCGATGGGTTTATCGTTTTCTGTTACGATAATTTCCTCGCCTTGCTCTGCTTTGTGTATAAATTGTTGAGTGTGTGCAGTTACTTCTTGTAGTGTTATGTATTCCATAATATTTTAGTTAAATTTTAAGATACAAATTTACGAAAATTTGAGCGTTGCTTTCACTTACTGCGCAATGATTGAAACATCATCAACAGCAACGACATTGGAAAAATGTTTAGTTAAGTTGCGTACTGAAATCATTTATGCTGGATTCATTCAAACGGAGTGTTGGAGTATGGAGAACTGGAATTCAAAACTTATGAGGAAAATTAAGAATAACAATTTGCCCGGATTTTTTCATTGCCACTTTTCTTTGAAGGTTATGTGTTCGTACGAAGATGTATCTTCATTTTCCATTCCTTGCAAAACGGATTTGAGCGATAAATTATACCAGTCGGTTTTTTCTTTAACGATGGTAGCCTCTCTCATTCTTAAAGAAAGAAATTCTGTAAAATGAAGAATTTCTTTTTGAAGTGATTCCGGCAATACTTCCGCTTTATGTTGTATTTGTTCTGTAATACTCATTAGATTAGTTAATTTATTGTTTTCAAAATTTTTTACGACACAAATTTACGAAAATTTGAGCATTGCTTTTTCTCCGCGTTGCATCGAATAAAACCTTCAAGGTTTTACGTTATTAACATGTCCTATATATTCTAACACCGCAAAATTTTTTAAGATAAACCTTGAAGGTTTGTTGTCTCTCTGACAGACAAGAATGTCTGTCCTACCGATTTTTCTTTAAGATGTAGGACACTTCCAAAGTGTCCTACATCTTATCTAAAAATTTTCCGAATTCTTCTTTTTCTTTGAAAAAGAAAAAGAAGCAAAAAGAAAATAGCGTAATAGAAAAGAGTGCATAGGTTAACGAGTCCTCGATAACCGAAACCCGAAGCTGATGTAACGACCGTCGGGAGTAAGGCTGTACCGGAGCGCAACACGACAAAAGGAGTCACTATCGCCGAACGAACCGATCCGCTTGATGGTCCTTGTGGATTATTCTGCGACGAACTGGAATAGTAATTTTCTCCGTACCAATCGTTGCACCATTCCCATACATTTCCACTCATATCATAAATACCAAGTTCGTTCGGTTGCTTTGTCCCTACGCTATGTGTTTTACTTCCTGAGTTGTCATAATACCACGCTACATTATCAAGAGTGTTACTGCCGCTGTATTCGTATCCATGAGATTTATTGCCGCCACGCGCCGCGTATTCCAATTCTGCTTCCGTTGGCAAACGGTAATTTCCTCCCGTCTTTGCATTAAGTCTTTGTAAATAATCTTGTATATCGTTCCAACTTACGTTTTCTACAGGCAAATCGTCTCCTTTATTGCGACTGGGATTGTTTCCCATTACTTCTTGCCACTCCTTTTGCGTTACTTCATATTTACCTATGTAAAAATCACTCACCGTTACTCGATGCACTGGCTTTTCATTATCATAATCGTTGCTTCCCATCTCAAACGTGCCGCCTTCCACAAAAACCATTCCTTCCGGTACATCGCTTCCTTTTTCCATTACTAAATCTTCATTAACTGTTTTATTCTCTTCAATGGCAATCTTCTTTTTCAGTGTTTTATATCCGCTTGCTTTACATTCTATTTCATAATCACCAATGGGAATATCTTTCTGTAATTTTGCGCCCGTCCAGTTGTATGCTACCATTTCTCCACGTTTCAGTTTCACTTCTGTTTCTAATGGCTGTATCGTAAATTGCAACTTGCCAACTTTTTGTCGCAATGCATAATCTCTTTCAAGGATTTTTCCTAACGTTATATCAACCGTTTCTGTGGTATCGTAATAGCCATCTTTTTTAATTTCCAGTTTGTATTTTGCTGGTGTGAGTTCGAGCGTACGCTGGGTTCTATAGTTTTCTTTGTCAATAAATAATAATGCATCATTAGGCGAAACAGTAAGAGTGAGCGTTCCTGTATTTTTTATAAGCGTGTATGTTTTTTCAAGTTCTACTCCGAGTTTTATCTCAAATTTGTCCTTTTGAGAAAGATAATTATTTTTTGAAACTTCAATAGTATATTCTCCGGGCTTTAACTCCAATGTATGTTGTGTTACGATTTCATCATTTATTTTTATTGTTGCATCCGAAGGAGAGATTGAAAGAGAAAGTGCGCCTGTGTTTTTTATGAGCGTGTATGTTTTTTTTATGCTGTCTCCGGGCTTTATTGTTATTGTTTCGGTCTGTGTGTCGTAATTAATTCTAGAAACATCAATTTTATATTCTCCGGGTTTAAGTTCAAAAGTTTTTTGTGTTTTTACGTCATCATTTATTTTCACCGTCGCATCAGTTGGCAAAGTTTCCAGTGATAATATACCGCTGTTTTTAAGGAGTGTGTAGGGAAATGTATTATCACCATTTTCTTTCACTTCAATTGTTTTCTCCACATCCACATAACCGGCAAGCGAGAGTTTCAGTGAGTACGTTCCCGGAAAAAGAAACAATGCTTTGTTTGTTATTCCTCTCTCCGCATTGTTGAGATATACCGTTGCGCCTTCGGGAGTGGATTTTATTGTCGCTTGCAACTGCTCTACTTCCTGCAATGTGTACGTAAAAAGTGTTTTTGTTGTGCTTACATCAATTGCTTCGCTCACCGTTCTGTATCCTTCTTTTTCTACGCGGAGATTATGCTTGCCCGGAGAAACCTGCAACGCAGAAGATGTGCCTTTGTCTGTTCCGTCAAGAAATATCGTTGCATCTTTTGGCGTTACAACAATATTAATAGGAATGAGTTCCAGCGGTTTATCTCCCGTAACTTTTACACTCCACGCTTTCCCGCTTTCCAATTTTATCCCGACTTCACTCAAAATAATTTTCAACGGCGCAAATCCAACGCAATACACTTCCACTACTCGCTCATCCGGTGAGAGAAAAAGAAAATCGCGTCCCGGGTCGTGGTTTAATTTTACTACGCCATTATACGACGTGAATTTCAGTCCCTCTAAATCAGAGAGAATAATAAGTCCCGCGCAGACTTTTTGGTTATCGTCTTTATTGGATTTATCAATGAGTTCATCGGAAGCAAATTCAGCCTTGCCGACAACGCGCATTTCATTAAGTTTTTCCTGCGCAAAGAGAAACTGGGAAATAAAGAGAAAGAGAAGTAGTGTCTTTGCGAGGAGCGAAGCGACGAAGCAATCTCCTAAATCGTGCAAAAACAAAGGAGATTGCTTCGCTACCGCTCGCAAAGACAATGTTGTTTTAGAATTTTTCGGTTTCATAGAGTTTTCCTTTACTTATTCATGCGAAAATTTGAAAGTTTCACCAGCGCATCATCATTCCATTCCTGCGGCTGCCACGAACGCACATAAATCTGCGGCGATTCTTTTGCAAAATCCACCAGCAAAAATAAATATCCTTCGTCGGAATAATTCGTTGCGTTGTAACTTTGCCGCATACTCAATCCGTACATTCCCGTTTGCTTATTTTTTTTAGAAATGGCAAACGATGAAAAATTCAGAAACATATCTGCTTCCGTTTTGAATTTCTGCGCTTGTTTTTTCAAATACTCGTCTTTCGTGTATTGCAAATATTTAATATCCGGTTGTTCTGCTGAGAGTTTCGCATACCGATATTCGTCTTTCATTTTTGTTTTCTTCAATTCTCTGCCAACGATGATTACTGCATCATCCGAAAAGAGCGAATCGAGCATGGTCATATTTCTTCCCTAATACGCAGTACGATATTTTTCTGTAAACTTTACCATCACTTGTCTTTTTTGCCAATCATTATTTTCTTTTCCTTCCCTGACAAATGTTTGATAGAGCGAATTGGAAAGCGAGAAATTCACATCGTTCACTGTTCCCGCAGAATCGCAATCGAATACAAGATATTCTGCTGTTTGCTTATTGAGCGAAGGATAACGATTCAGAACTCTCACGTGCCGCACTTCCCAACCGGTGTAGGTTTTATTCGCATCGGCAGTAATCGAAAATTCCAGAAATGAAATGTTATTGTAGCGCAGAAGAGTTAAAAGTTTGTGAGAGAGAAACACATCATCCTTGAATATCTTTTTTATTGCATTAGAGTCATTCTGATGGAGAAGATTCAACATTGCGAGCGTTGTTGTGCTCATACGTTCAGTTACGGAACAATTATCGTTATTATTCAATTGCAGCGAGAACGTTCCTCTCGTTTCTTCTTTCTTTATGAGTGTGTTGCCGAATGACCTTTTTGTTAAAAAACATTTTGTTTTTATTCAGTTTTCAATAGATAAATTTGTGAAAAACCTATTCGGCAACAGGCTCTTTATAGAATTTTTCTTTTGAATCTGTAACGGAAAACTTTTGGTATTCCTGAATGTCGGTTTGAGAACCGCATCCCACAATTGAGCAACTTCTTTTATTTCCTCGCGGCTCTCGTAATAATTGTAACGAATGTTCACCTCAAGTTGCGTAAACTGCACACTAGAACCAATCAAACGAAATGATGCTTCTCCATCCGTTGCGCGTACGGTTACTTGATTTGCTCCATCCCAAAACGAAAATTCCACACTTTGCAGCAGAGAATCGTGAACAGCAACAGCAACAGTAATTTCCCGCTCTTTGTCAGAAATTTTTTTGTCGTCGCTGATGGAAAAATTCACTGCACCAATCAATGCGTTTATGTGTAAAGGAATTTCCGTTACGAGATTTGCTCCGTTCAATTCGACTATTTGCGAAGGAACAGAATTGAGCAGGACAAGCGCAAAGTAGTAATACTTCAGTGCTTCGCTGTATTGAAATCGTTGTTCAAACTCGTTTGCTTTACTGAAAATGTTTTGGATAAGTTTGCGCCGCTCATCAAAGACTTTTTCTACTTCTTGTTTTGCGATGTAGAGAAAAACATTAATTGCTCCTTCATCCTGAGATTTTTCTGTGTGAATGTTTTTGAGCGTCGCATTGGAATACGAATTGAGAATCTCTTTCACTTTTTCTTGCACTGTGCCTTCGTGTTCGTCCACTTGCTTTTCAAATGAAGAGGAAACGGTAACGGCAATGCTTTGCATCAATTGTTTCAACGCATTGCTGTTCGCTTCCTGTTCATTTTGCGAAGAAGATTCTCCCCAATAGTATTCGCTCGATTGCTGAATACGTTGCTTGTCAAATTGAGTTTGCTGCGCTCTTGCCAATGAAAAAATAAGCGAAGAACAAACAAAGAGAAGAAAAATGGTTTTGTTCATCATCATAATATATATTTCACTCCTACGGAGTTTAAGTTTGTGGTGTTTTTTGTAAACATTTCATCCCTGCGGGATTATACTTTTCTTAAAAAATCTACAGACATAAAATCTAAAATCTTCAATCAAAAATCTAAAATGGATTACGGCGTAATCCTATAAATCATTCTTGCAAACGGAATTGTTTCGCGCACGTGTTCAATACCACAAACCCACGCAACAGTTCGCTCAACACCCAAACCAAAACCGCTGTGAGGAACGCTTCCATAACGGCGCAAATCCAAATACCAATCAAATGCTTCTTGCGGTAATTCGTGTTCTTTAATTCTCGCAAGCAGCACTTCGTAATCATCTTCGCGCTGACTTCCGCCGACAATTTCTCCGTACCCTTCCGGCGCGAGAATATCCATTGCAAGCGCTTTCGTTTCGTCTTGCGGGTCGCGTTTCATATAAAATGCTTTCACTGCCGATGGATAACGATGCACGATGAGCGGTCTATCAAAATCTTCGGAGATTGCAGTTTCATCCGGCGCGCCAAAATCATTTCCGTATTCAAACGGAATTCCTTTTCGTTTTAAAATTTCTGTTGCTTCGTGATAGGAAATTCTTGGAAATGGTTTTTTGATATTTTCGAGTTTTTCAATATTGCGTTCAATCGTTTTCAAATCTTCTATATTTTTTTTTAGAACAGATTGCACAATGAACTCCAGAAAATCTTCCGCCAAATCCATATTATCATTCAAATCATTGAACGCAACTTCCGGTTCTACCATCCAAAATTCCGTTAAGTGTCTTCGCGTTTTTGATTTCTCTGCACGAAATGTTGGACCGAACACATATACTTTGCCAAACGCCATCGCACCTGCTTCACCGTAAAGTTGTCCCGATTGTGTGAGATATGCTTTTCCCAACTCGAAATAATCCGTTTCAAACAGCGTTGACGTTCCTTCGCACGCGGCGGGAGTAAAAATCGGCGCATCGAATAAAACAAATCCGCGCGAATCAAAATACTCTCTGATGGCGTGAATAATCGTGTGGCGAATGCGAAGTATTGCATGCTGACGACTTGAGCGAACCCAAAGATGCCTTCTATCAGCAAGAAATTCTACGCCGTGTTCTTTCGGCGTAATCGGATATTCCTGCGCGATAGAAATTATTTTGCAATCGGAAAGTTCAAGTTCAAAGCCCCCCGGCGCTTTATCACTTTGTTTTACAACTCCTTTCACTTTGAACGATGATTCTTGTGTGAGCGCATCGAATGTATTGAACACTTCTTCGCTCAAATTATTTTTCACGAGAACGCACTGGCAGATTCCCGTCCCATCACGCATAATGAGAAAGCGAATTTTTCCGCTTGAACGTTTATTGTACAGCCATCCTTGCAGTTCAATTTCTTGTCCAACAAGGTTTTTTAAATCGGAGATGTAGGTTTTGGTCATAAAAATTAGGAATTTAGAATTCTGATATTAGTTTATAAAATCGGGGGAAAATATAGGAAAAATGGAAGTGGAGTTTTATTGAATTCAGCGATTTCATTTCAAATCCTCCAAACTCACTTTCAACTTCTGCACTGTTTGTTGAAACGTAACAAGTTTCTCCCGCTCTTTTTCAATCACATCTTTCGGTGCGCGGGATACAAAATTTTCATTTGCTAATTTTTGTGTGATGGATTCATACAAACTTTGCACGCGAGCAATTTCTTTTTCAATGCGCGCTTGTTCTTTTTCCATATCAATCAATCCTTCGAGCGGAATAAATATTTCTTCTCCATCTACAATTGCGCTGGATGAGAGTTTCGGTTTCTCTCCATCGTTCAAAAATCCAATTGCTCCAACTTTTCCTAATCGTTTCAAATACGATTCAAATGTTGCAACGCTTTCTTTTCGTTCTGCATTGGAAAATCGAAACAACACATTTATTTCCGTTGAAGGCGGAACTTGCAACTCCCCGCGAATATTGCGAACTGCATTCACCACTTCCATCATAAACCATGCATCTTTTTCGATTTGTGTGTTGATGTATTTTTCATCGTGTGTTGGAAATTCTGAAACCATAATCGAGCGATGTGCTATGTGCGATGTGTGATTAAAATTCTGCCACAATTCTTCCGTAACAAAAGGCATAAACGGATGAAGCAACCGCAATGAAGTTTCAAAAACACTCATCGCGCGTTGCAGAACAATTTGTTTTACTTCTTCTGGTTCATCTCCATATAATCTGCTCTTCAACATTTCCACATACCAATCGCAGTAGTCGTGCCAGATAAAATCGTACAGTATTTTTGTTGCTTGATTTATTTCAAAACTCTGCAATGCAGAATTTAAATCTTTTATTGTAGAATGTAATCGAGAGAGAATCCACTTGTCTGCAAGGTCGAGATGTTGGTTTGTGGTTGGTGGTTTGTGGTTTGTAGTTCCTTTCTCCAAACTCAAATCGCCAACCGCTAACCCTTGTTGATTCATCAACAAGAATCTTCCTGCATTCCAAATCTTATTCGCAAAGTTTCTTCCAATTCCACAATTCTCAGTTGAAAATCTCACGTCAAGTCCAAGCGGTGCAAGAAATAAAATTGAGAATCGCAACGCATCAGCGCCGTATTCATCAATCACGTTGAGCGGGTCGGGTGAATTGCCGAGGGATTTACTCATTTTTCTTCCCTGCGCATCGCGAATGATACTCGTGAAATACACATCGCGAAAGGGAACGTCATCCATTACTTCCAATCCCGCCATAATCATTCGCGCAACCCAAAAGAAGATGATATCGGGACCGGTTACAAGCGTATCACTTGGATAAAAATATTTCAATTCGTTGTTTTTTTGATTTTCTTTGGGCCAGCCGAGTGTTGAGAATGGCCAGAGCCACGATGAAAACCACGTATCGAGAACATCTTCATCCTGCACCATTTGCGAGTTGCAATGTTTGCAATTTTCCGGTTTTGTTTTGCTGACAATCGGCGCTTTGCAATTCAGTGTGCAGTGGTCATCGCCAACGCAATACCACACGGGAATCCGATGTCCCCACCACAATTGGCGCGAGATGCACCAATCGCGAATGTTCGTCATCCAATGTTCATACACTTTTTCCCAACGTTCGGGATGAAATTTTATTGTTCCGTCTTTGACAACTTGCAATGCTTTTTCCGCGAGCGGTTTCATTTTCACAAACCATTGATTGGAAAGATACGGCTCAATGATTGTGTCGCAGCGATAACACTTTCCGATAGAGTTTTTGTATTCTTCAGTTTTCACAAGAAAGTTTTGTGCTTGCAAATCTTCGAGAATTATTTTTCTACATTCGTATCTATCGAGTCCTTGATATTTTTCGGGAGCGTTTTCATTCAGTCGAGCGGATTCATCAAACACATTCACTTGCGGAAGATTATGCCGCTGTCCAACCCAATAATCATTCGGGTCGTGTGCGGGAGTAATTTTCACTGCGCCGCTTCCGAATGTCGGGTCAACATAATCATCAACGACAATCGGAATTTCTTTATTCACGAGCGGAAGAAGAATATGTTTTCCGTGCAGATGAAAATATCGTTCGTCTTTCGGATGCACAGCAACTGCTGTATCGCCGAGCATTGTTTCCGGTCGCGTAGTTGCAACAGTTATAAATTCATTGGAAATTTCTTTGATTGGATATCGTAAATACCAAATGTTTCCTTGCTGTTCTGCATTGTTCACTTCGTCGTCAGAAAGCGCAGTATGGTCTTTCGGGCACCAATTGACAATATATTTTCCGCGATAAATGAGTCCTTTGTTATACAAGCGAACAAACATTTCCTGCACCGCTTCGGAAAGTCCTTCATCCATTGTAAAGCGCTCGCGTTCCCAATCGCATGACGTTCCGAGTTTTTTTAATTGCTTGATGATTGTTCCGCCGTATTGTTCTTTCCATTTCCACACGTGTTCAAGAAATTTTTCACGTCCTAAATCTTTGCGTTTGATTCCTTCTTTCGCCAAACTTTTTTCTACAACATTTTGTGTAGCAATTCCCGCGTGGTCAGTTCCCGGCATCCAAAGTGTTTCATACCCTTGCATACGTTTCCATCGTACAAACACATCTTGGATGGAGCAATTGAGCACGTGTCCCATTGTAAGTATTCCCGTAATGTTTGGCGGAGGAATCATTACGGTGTATGGTTTTTTGTTTGGATTGACTTCCGCGTGAAAATAGTTATTCTCTTCCCAAAAGCGATACCATTTTTCTTCGACATCTTTGGGGTTGTATTGTTTTGATAGTTCTGACATTGATTTTATTTTTGAATTTACGCGACAAAAATACTATTATTTGAAATGAGAATAAAAAAAAGCAGTATCGAAAATCCGGTACTGCTTATAAGAAATATGACACAGAATTTGTGATATCGTTATTGCTACATCCAACTTTTAGAATTTTTGAACATACCTATCGCAATTTCATCCACCCGCAATTGAACCCAAAATAATGAATGGTTCATTACCGGCAATCACTGCAGCAGGAAGCGGCATATCCAATGAATGAAGCGAATAATCCTCTTTGCAGGCATAGAAGCGGAGATAGGGTCGCCGTTGCATTGTTGCATAATCGCGAATAGTTCCGCGCAACATCGGATAACGTACATCAATTTCATCAAGAACTGAACGCATCGTTACTTCTCCTTCAACAGTAATAATCGCTTCACCATTGAGATTTGCCAATGTTCGCAAATATGGTGGCAATGCAACACGTATCATCGAATTGTTTGTACTTCTACGGAAAGAACTGCGGGCAAATCGTGTACTATCGCTTTCCATTCATCACCTGAATTTGCAGAACAATACACCTGTCCGCCTGTTGTTCCAAAATAAACGCCGCATTCATCAAGAGAATCCACACACATTGCATCGCGCAAAATATTTACGTAGCAATCTTTTTGTGGTAATCCGTTTGTGAGCGCTTCCCATTCATTTCCACCGGTTTTACTGCGATAGACGCGTAATTTTCCATCGGGTGGAAAATGCTCCTGGTCGCTTTTAATTGGAATAACATAAATAGTTTCCGGCTCGTGTGGATGAACATCAACAACAAATCCAAAATCTGTTGGCAAATTTCCGCTAATTTTATACCACGAGTCTCCTGCATTATCGCTGCGCATTATGTCCCAATGTTTTTGCATAAATAAAACATTCGGTTTTGATTTGTGCATCGCAATTCTGTGAACGCAATGTCCGACTTCTGCATTCGGGTCAGGAATGTATTGAGACACAAGTCCGCGATTAATGGGCTTCCACGTTTTTCCTTCGTCTTCAGTGCGAAATACACCTGCAGAAGAAATTGCGATAAACATTCGTCCGGGATTTTTTTCATCAAGAAGAATTGTATGCAAACCCATCCCTCCTGCACCCGGAGACCACTGCGGTCCTGTTCCATGTCCACGTAATCCCGCAAGTTCACTCCAGTTTTTTCCGCCGTCAGTTGTACGGAACATTGCAGCATCTTCTACTCCTGCATAAACAGTGTCAACATCTGTCAATGATGGCTCAAGATGCCACACGCGTTTAAATTCCCACGGATGTTGCGTACCGTCGTACCATTGATGTGTTGTTAGCGGCTTTCCGGTTTCTGCTGATGTATCATAGAGAAATTTATTGCTTTCTGCTAATGGCATTCCATCAGGTGTGCTTGTTAGCTCACCAGGTTTTAATCCGGGCTGAAACCACGTTTTTCCACCATCGTCGGAACGCTGTATCATTTGTCCAAACCAACTGCTTGTTTGCGAAACATAAATTCTGTTTTGATCAATAGGCGAACCTTTGAGATGATAAATTTCCCATCCTCCAAAATGGGGACCGCTGATTTCCCACTTATCCCGTTTCTCATCCGATGTGAAAATGAATGCACCTTTTCTTGTGCCAACTAACAGACGAACTGTACTCATACGATATTTCTTTCTTTAATATGTGATATATGTTATTTTTTTATGCGGAGCGAAATTAAGAATATTTTTCGCAATTACAAATGGGATTATTAATATTCTCTGAATTTATTTGAAGTCATCGCATTCACTAAATTTTAATAATTTGCTCATGGACAGTCATATTTCCAATTCTGTCCTTTACTGTTATACGTAAGCGATGCGTTCCTCTTGAATATCCATTAAGAATTCCGTTATAAACACCTGCTTCACTGACATCCGGAATTACAATGAGGTCATCTACATAGATTTTCGCATCGTTCACATTAACACCGCTTCCGCCATCAAAAATGCTAAAGGAAACAATAGTGAATTTTCCGAATTTAATCTTCAATTTAGAAATTTTAGGAGACGTGCTATCATACATTAGTGATACATTTCCGAGCGTTCGCTGTAACCTTGCAGTGAAAGAATGTGCTTCTCTGTTGTGCTTTGATGGCATAAATTTCCAACTGCCCGCGTCGCTGAAAAAAAATCCAAGTTTATCGGGAGTATAATTTTTAGGATAAAAAAGTGAGACTGAGATTCCTCTATCGAGCATTTCATCATCAGGAGAAAGTGAATACGATGGTAGCGCTGTACGAGAACTGCCTTCAGAAGATAAAAAGAGTGGATGAAAAACTGCATTTTTTTCGAAATAAATTTTAACTCCTCCATCATCTGTGAAAAATTCTGCTTTATTCTCATCCGAAATCGGTGCAAGTGAAAATTTTCTTGTCTCAGTATATTCTTTACCGGCAATATCCGCGCGTAATGTTACAATTCTTTCTCCAATAAAAATTGTAGATGGTTTATAACTCCCCTCGTATTTTTTCATATCAATTGCATGAAGCGAAACGCTTTGCACTTTACTTCCCTCCTTCACACTCAACGTAGGTTTTGAAGTAATTATTGCATTTGCTTTGATTGAAAAAACTATTTCGTTTCGAAATAATTCATACGAAATATCAACTGATGAATTAAGCGATTTGGGAGCATCTTTGATAATAAAAACAGGGAATGAATTTGTTCCGGCAGTTGTACTCCCGACAAGTTTTATGCTTTGAAAATTTTTATCCGCGATTTGTACTACGTATTCTTTTCTTCGTGATGGAGTAATTCGCGATTCTATTTTTGAAAGAAGAATTTCTTTGTTGTGCCATTCTGCATTAATTGATTTCTTGCTTGAGAGAATTATTTTTTTTACTGCACTTTCGTTTTCAATCGAAAAAGAAAGCGTATTGCCGTTGAGTTTGTAATTTGTAAAAACAGGTGTATGATTTGAAATAAATGTGCCTGTAACAGTTGCCGCATTTCCTGCCAAATCCATTGAAACTATTTTGAATTGATGTTGTCCGGGAGAAAGCATTTCAGTGCTAATAACGCCTTTCGACTGGTGCTGTGCTATGTACAACGGCAAGCGATTTCCATCATCTACAAAAAGTTTTTGAAATTTTGCACCGCGGTATTTCATTCCCGTGTAATCATAATGCAGCGCAATTTGTTTTGAACCTCCGTACTGCAACGAATCAAATTTTGCTTCATAGTACAGCGTATCATCTACCAATAATTGCAGCCGATACACACCAGTTAACCGTCGTTCGTCATCAGGAACATCTTCTGTATAAATTGCAATGCCTATATCTCCAGAAATTTTTATAGGTTGTGCAACAATATATTCCGAACGATTCTTTTTCTTTGTGGAAAATATTTTGTTTTTTCTTTCACCATCAACCCGCGAACGTGAAGTCATCGGCATCAATGTCATTCTTCCAAAAATCGGTGGAGTAAATTCATCGAATTTATATGTTTCGATAAGTAAGGGGTTTACAGGATTCATATTATTATCATATACTTCAAAATGAAGGTGCGGCGGTCCTGCTCCGGTTTCTCCTGTAAAAGCGACAACATCTCCCTGTGCAAAATGCAACGCAGAATTTTCCGTTGCAAAATCAATTTCATATCCGCCCGCGCGATGTTGTTCTCTTTTTACTGCGCGCTCAATGGCATCACAAAATCTTGAAAGATGTGAAAAACTTGAACTTGTTCCATCATCGTGCTTCATTGTTAGTTGCTTTCCGTATCCATTTGGAGAAACTCGAATACGTGAAACGTAACCACTGAGCACAGCATAGACTTTATAACCTGTCCTTCGGTTTGTACTTATATCAATCCCTTCATGAAAATGTGTTTTACGAAATGCACCAAATTCATTAGTTACAATTTTGCTTGCGTCTGTAGGCCAGATAAATGGTAACGAAAAATCAAAATTGCGTACTGATTCAACTGACTCTCCAGTCGCTTTGCTATTAAAATATTTCCACGAAAGTGTGAGAAATAAAAAAAAAGTCAGCGAAAAGAAATAAAATATTTTTGGAAGAAATCGTTTGTTCATTATTGGAAAATTACCTGATGACGAATTGATGTGAAGCCGACTAATTCAGCTTCAATTATATCTTGATTGTGAACTTCGCTTACTCCCTCGGGAGTTCCTGTAAAAATTAAATCACCTTTCTCTAATGTAAAATATTTTGAGATGTAAGAAATTATTTGCTCGGGTGAAAAAATCATTTTTGAGGTTAATGTGTGTTGCCGCTCATCATTATTTACTCTGCAACAAATTTCAAATGAAGTTTCATCGCACATTTCTTTTAGAATAATTGGGGAAATTGGTGCAGAAGTATCAAATCCTTTTGCAAGCGTCCATGGAAGTCCTGCCTTTTTCGCAGATGTTTGGATATCACGCAACGTCATATCCAATCCAACGGCATAGCCGAAAATATATTCTGCCGCATTTTTCTCAGGAATATTTTTCCCATCTTTTCCAATGACCAGAACAAATTCAACTTCATGATGAACCATTTTTGAAATGGATGGGATGATAATATCATTGTTTTCTGTATTCAACGCCGTAACTGGTTTCAAAAAAATGACAGGAGAGTCAGGCACATTTCCTCCCATTTCTTTTGCGTGCGCGAGGTAATTTTTTCCGATACAAAATATTTTTGATACAGGAAATTGCTCTGTGGTATTCAATAGTGGTATTGTTTTCATAATTGGGAAACAATATACTTAACAGAGAAAAGTAATTCAAGGCGAAAACTTAATCTGAACTATTTTTCATTTTAGCCAACCGAACATTTACTGAATCAAAGAAATATTTCCATAATAACGGATGCGTATTATAGTAATTCACCGTTTCTAATACATCTTCTTTTGTAATTTTATGAAATTCTAAAATTTGAACAATGCGCTGTTTGTGGAGTTGCATTCGGAGAGAATCAACATTCTCTTTTGAAATTGTCTCATCAAATTTTTGGATATCAATATAAAAATCAATGAACTGCTCTTGCGAAAGCGGTTGAGATTCATTAGTATTACAGGAAATAGTAGTGAGAATGAGAAGGAATGCGACAAGTATTTTATTCACGGAAGAGATTTTCTTTTTCAAAATAAAAATAATTTGTAGATTTGTCCCGCACTTTTTACAGTTAATGTTAAAAGTGATTAAAAAATATAGTTAGTTGAATATTGCCTTGCTTGCAATTGTGAGTGAGGCAATTTTTTCGGAGAGATGGCCGAGTGGCTGAAGGCAGCGGTTTGCTAAACCGCCATACAGTTGTAAAGCTGTATCGAGAGTTCAAATCTCTCTCTCTCCGCATGTAAAAAAACCTTGTTTTTGTACGACAAGGTTTTTAAATTTTTACTATTTCCCCCACATTTCATACCGGAATTTTCGCAGCATTTTGGGAGATTTAATTTCCGTCAAAAAAATCTTCTGCTCTGATTTCCTTCCCCTTTTATCGTAACTGTAAACTCCCTTGTATTCAAATTTACCCTCCTGATAACGTTCTTCAGTTAAGATTTTTCCGCTATTATTGTATGTTCGCAGTATCTTTGAGTGAACAAATCTGTTAGTATCGAGAAATGAAGATTCGGTTTCATTCCTTTTTCCGTCGTATTTTTTAAAATATTTTCCTGAAATATTACCATTGTTGTTATATACAATTATCTCGGATGGTTTACCAAAATTGTTGAAACGAAATTCATATTTTACCAACGCCGCACCCTGTGCATCAAAAAAAACTTTTTCACTGCATCGGTTTTTGGTATCGTATTTGTACGCTCTGAAATGGATTTTTTCATTGTTAAGAAAAGTTACATCTTCCTGTAAATTTCCTTCCTCATCGTATTGAAATGTATTTTTTAATACAGGCTGTTTATCAACATCAAATCCCAATTCAACAGCTAAAATTTCTAAACTATCAATGTATTCCATTGTAACAGAATCGTTTTTTGTATAGTCAGTTTTTCTCAAAGTCTTTTCTACGATACTTCCCGAATCGTCGTAAAAATAATCGGTAATCGCAATTGAACTTCCATAAAAATATGGAGCGAAACCCTTCATCGCAAGAGAATCAAGTTTTTGCTTTCTGCTATCCATAACAAAATGCATTCTGGTTTGTGCTTCGTGGGAGTCATCTTCAATGAGAAAGACAACACTATCCTCTCTGTACATTTGTATCGAATCATTTTCATCATAGTACGTTTGCAAAGAAATTTTTTCGAGAAGTACCCCGGAACTATCGTACAAATACACTTTTCTTGCATCAACATTTCCATCATAAAGAAATGACACCGTTTCAATTAAATTTCCAAGTGAATCGAATGAATTGCGCTCTACTTCTCTACCAAATTCTTCCTGCACGCCGAGTTTTAGTTTGTAATCCCAAATGCTTATTTCTTTAATACTATTTCGCTCAACATCTTTTACAGTATTTTTTCTATCATTCGCTGCAAGCAGATTTGAAATCAGAATAAAAACTAAAATTATTTTTTTACTGAAAAAGCAATTGATAATTTTCATAATGTACTGCTTCATCGTAAATTTTTTCGCTTAGTAGTATTCATAAAAATATACCCACTTTGTACGAGGTTCATCTAATAAATCGTACCACGTTTCAGCGCTTTCATTGCCGTATTTATCATAATCGGTTATATGTGCTCCTGCAATCGTGTAATGCTGCTCCTGAATCAGAGTTCCCTTTGCATCATATTTATAAAGTAATTTTGTTCTGATTTTTCCACTCGGAAGATATTCTATTTCTTCTGTTTTATTTCCCAATTTATCATAGCGTAACACCCACCGCGTTGAATCTTTTTTGTGAAATACTGTTTCCCCGCTTGACTGTGTTACATATTCTGAATGTTCACCGTACCAGATTTGCTTTGAAATATTTTTATTGCCAGTAAATTTAACACGTAAAAGATTCTTGGCTTTTGCAATGGAATCAAATACAACTGCCGATGCTCGCGTAGATGTACTGATGTATTGTGAAGTTTCTGCCAGTTTTGGTTTTGGTTCTGTTGAGCCTTGTTTATCGAACTGAAAAGCTTTGATAACCTTACCGGTTGAAATTGCTCTGCCAAATGCAAACGAGTATTCAAGAACGGACATTGATTTAATCTTGCGTTCCAAAAGTGCAGACGAGCGTTTGCTCTTTTGTGCATCCCTCTCCGATTTTTTGCATCCGTACGGAACAATCGCAAGAAACAACAAGGAGCAAACAAAAATTTTTAAAATATGCTTCATAAGGCGTAAAGGGAATATAATTTGAGATACTTTTTCTCTCGTTATTATCGGCAATTTCTGAAAAAAATAAAAATAATTTTGAACATTTTCTTATTTAAAATGGGGCGCTTGGTTCTCGCTCTAAAATATGAGTCGGAATCAATTGAGCATTCTGAAATTCATCAATATTTGTAAATGATGCAAATTGCTTTTCAAATGCAAGCAGTAATTCGTCCGTTGGTCCGTTTCTGTGTTTTGCAATGATAATTTGCGCCTTTCCTCCTGCGGGAATTTTTCCTCCGTCCCGGTCTGTAATTGTTTCAATATTATAAAATTCCGGGCGATGAACAATTATAACCAAATCTGCATCTTGCTCAATTGCTCCGGACTCTCGCAAATCGGAAAGCTGCGGACGCTTATCCGTTCTCGATTCCGATGCGCGATTTAATTGCGAAAGTGCAATGACGGGAATATCCAATTCTTTTGCTAGCGCTTTTAGCGAGCGTGAAATTAATGAAATCTGCTGTTCGCGAGATTCTATTCTTTCTGATGCGTGAATGAGTTGAAGATAATCTATGACAATCAATCCGATATTATGTTCTGCTTTGAGCCGTCGTGATTTTGCACGCAATTCAAGAATATTTATTCCGCCTGAATCATCAATAAAAATTGGCGCATCGTGAAGTAATCCTGCGGCGCGGGATAAATCTTTCAATTGTTGCGTGCTTAATTTCCTCGAATGTTGAATGTGATGTGAATTTATTCTTGATTCAGAAGAAAGTAAACGTAAAATCAATTGCTCTGTCGCCATTTCTAAACTGAAAACTGCAACAGGAACAGATTTTTTTTTATGCAAGGCAGCATTTCTTGCAATGGTCATCGCTAATGCAGTTTTTCCCTGCGAAGGGCGACCTGCAATTATTACTAAATCAGAATTCTTGAATCCTCCTGTTAAATTGTCTAAAACTTGAAAACCACTTGGAACACCGATGAGCCCATCGGGAGATTCGCGCATAGAATCAATTTTTCTCTGAATCTGCATAATTGCAGTATCAATACCAATGTATGATTTTTTCATTTTCCTTTCTGAAAGAGAAAAAATCATTGATTCCGTTTCATCAAGCAATGTCAGCGTGTCTTCGTTATCTGCAAAAGCGCGTGTCATCATTTCAGAAGAGGCAGAAATAATTCCTCGCAACAACGCTTTTTCAACTATAATGTGTGCGTGTGCTTCAACATTCGCAGCCGAAGTAACAGAGTTCGTTAATTCTGCAATGTAAAATGCGCCGCCAACTTCTTCCACCCAACCTTTTGCCCGAAGCAATTCTGTAACAGTAATTAAATCTATCGGACTTGATTTTGTAAACAATTCCTTCATTACTGCAAAAATTTTTCGATGCGATTCTGCATAAAAAATTTCATCATTCAATACTTCGATAACACGCGAAAACGCAGTACGCTCAAGAAGAATTGCACCAAGAACGGCTCTCTCAATATCAGGTGATTGCGGTGGGATTTTTCCTTCCGGAATACGATTGATATCAAACGTATTATTTTTTTTGAATTTCTTTTCAGCCATTTACCACTTGTAACTCGTTATACATTTTGCGAAGCAACTTCATATCTTCCCACGTTGGGCGCTTCCAGTTTGGATTTCTCAATAATGCGGCAGGATGATACGTTACAATCATAGGGACGCCGCGATAATTTTGTACTTTTTCTCGAAGTGTCGTCAATGAAGCTGTTGTATTTAATAACATTTGTGCAGCAATTCTTCCCAATGAAACTATAATTTTTGGCTGAACAATTTCTATTTGTTTCCAGAGATACGGAATACACAAATCAACTTCAGAAGGCAGAGGGTCGCGATTGTTTGGTGGACGACATTTTAAAATATTGCAAATAAAAACATCTTCTCTTTTAAATTCAATCGCTTCCAAAATCTTATTCAATAATTGTCCTGCTCTGCCAACGAATGGTTCACCTTTTTCGTCTTCATCTGCTCCGGGCGCTTCTCCAATAAACATAATGTCTGCATTGGGATTACCAACGCCAAAAACAAATTTATTCCGCGTATTTCCCAAAGGACATTTTTTGCAGTTATAAATTTGAGATTGTAATTCAATGAGAGTGGTTAAATGCTGCCATTGCTCTGCTTCAACACTTTCTCCAACTGACGTTATTTGCTCCTGTATCTGTTTTCTTTTCAAAATTTCTAAATCTCCTTTATAAAATTCATCACCAAATAATTCTTGTTGCTGACGTAAATAAATTTCAATATTCGAAATAAGCGAGTAATATTTGTCATCAAGCTCAATCATTCATTTCTCTCGAAATATGATTTAAAATTTCATTTGCCACATCGAACTTATGCATTTGCGGCAACTTTACTACTTCTCCCTTATTAGTAATTACAGAAACAACATTTGTATCAATTGAAAATCCGGCACCTTGAACATTTGCATTATTGCAAATTATCATATCAAGTTTTTTTTCAAGAAGTTTTTTCTTGCCATTGGCAATGAGATTTTCTGTCTCAAGTGCAAATCCAGCAAGGAACGTATTTTTTCGTTTGTTCTCTCCGATGAATTTAAGAATGTCCATAGTTTTTTTTAATCTCAGAGAAATTTCTTCTCCGCTAATGCTTTCTTTTTTAATTTTTGATAAAGCAACATTTATCGGAGTAAAATCAGATACGGCTGCAGACATAATAATGATATCATTTTTTTTATGTTGCTCTTTTACTGCATGAAACATTTCCTCCGCAGTTTCTACATTAATTCTACGCACATTACGCGGCGTACTGAGATGCGTTGTTCCAGAAATTAATGTAACATTTGCACCGCGAATAGACGCTGCAGATGCTAACGCAAATCCCATCTTTCCTGATGAGCGGTTTCCAATAAATCTCACAGCATCAATTGGCTCGTAAGTTGGACCTGCTGTAATCAATACATTTTTACTAGAAAAATCCTGCGTATTTTTTGAAAGAACATCATCAAGATATTTGATGATAACTTCAATATCAGGCAATCTTCCAATGCCTGTAAGACCACTTGCCAGCGCGCCTTCTTCAGGAGGAAGAATAAAACACCCAAATTCTTTCAGTGTTGTAACGTTTTTTTGAACTGCCTGATTCATCCACATTTCTCCATCCATACTTGGCGCAAGTATTAACGGTGAACGTAGTGCAATGGCGAGTGTGGAAAGAGCGTCATCGGAATAGCCATGCGCAATTTTGGCAATTGTATTTGCTGTTGCTGGTGCTATGAGCATACAATCTGCAGATTCTGCAAGATGGATGTGCCAAGTACTCGTTTCTACAATTTCTGTATTTTGCTTAGGAAAAATATCTACGACAACCGGATGAAGCGACAGTGCAGAAAGAGAAAGCGGCGTTACAAATTCTGCCGCCGCCTTCGTCATTACTACATATACTTCAACGCCATTGCGACGAAGTTCTCTTATGAGGAGAGGAATTTTTATTGCCGCAATGCCGCCGGATACTCCAAGAATTATTTTTTTTCCGGTCAGCATAACACAGAATTTACTTAGATTGCAACGGCATCATCATTTTTGTAGCGGTACGAAACTTTATCTGACAATAAATCATCTACTGCCTGTTCGCTGGGTTTCGCGCGCTTTTCAAATTCTTTACTCACTCTAATTTGATCGGGATTTGGAGGAAGGTCGTGGTCCTGGTCTTCACTCTCCTTATTTTTTGCATTCAGAATTTCGACACGCTGATTGTACTCAACTTTTAGTTCTTCATTAATTTGTCGTGTGCGTTTTGAAAGTATTACGATTGCTTCGTAGATATTCGCTGAGCGAGCCTCTACAGCAGAGATTTCGATTGGTATTATTGCCATAGTGTATTATTGTGTTAAGTTGTTTTTAATTAAAATTGTATTGACTTCATGTATCGCTTTTTGCAAATCATCATTGAGTACTATGTAATCAAATTTAGTTTGTTGTTCCATTTCCATTGGTACGCGGGCTAACCGTTGCTTTAATTTCTCTTCTCCCTCTGTTTTTCGTCGCTTCAACCGACGTGTAATTTCATCAACAGTTGGAGGTGCAATAAAAATTAAAATGGAATCCTTTGGGAATGCTTTTTTGATATTCAGCGCTCCTTCGACATCAATATCAAAAAGAACACAAAAGCCATTTTTTAAAGCGCTTTCAACTTCCTGCTTCAGAGACCCGTAATAATCATCGTAGATTTTTTGATATTCAATAAACGCGCCGGCACTTATTTTCTGAGCAAATTCTTCATGCGATATAAAAAAATAATCTCGTCCGTGTATCTCATTATGCCGTTTGGAGCGAGTTGTTGCAGAAATGGAAAAAATAATATTGGGATGTTTTTTTAAAATTGCGTGTGCAATGGTTGTCTTTCCTGCTCCGCTTGGCGCTGAAAGAACAATCAATTTCGGCTGCATCATTTACTCAATATTTTGCAATTGTTCTCTGATTTTTTCTAACTCTTCTTTAATACTTACAACGCTGTGTGCAATGGCGGTATCATTTGCTTTTGAGCCGATAGTATTTGCTTCTCGGTTCATTTCCTGTAATAGAAAACCTAATGAACGTCCGTTCATTTCCTGCGCATACATCATTTCTCTGAACAATTTATTATGGCTTCTAAAACGGACGCACTCTTCTGTTACATCCAATTTATCTGCAAGTAATACTATTTCCAATTCTAATCTCGCAGAATCAACGATATTTCTATCCGCTACTAATTCACTGATGCGTAGCTGTAACTGTTCGCGTGCTGCTGGTATTCGTTCTTTTGAAAGTACGTCAATGTTTTCCAAAGTTTTTTCAAGAAAAATTATTCGCTCATTTAAATCTTTCTCCAGTTCTTTCCCTTCTTTTTGTTTCATTGTAAGCAACTCAATTGTTGCACCTGCGATTGCTTGCTCTACCAATTCCCATTCGCGCGGGTCTTCACTTGGTTTTTCTTCGCCATCAAATACTTCGGAAAATTTGAGTATGTGATTCAATGTAATTTCTTCTTTTAAATGAAGAAGTTCTTTTACTTCTCGTAAAATATTTCCAACGGACAAGACTGCAGTAGAATTTATTTTAAATGGAAGTTCTGAAACGGATTCACGGTCAACTGTAACGGCAAGATTTACCTTTCCGCGAGATATTTTTTGCCGGATAATTTCTTTGATATCATTTTCTCTTCCTGAAAGCGAACGTGGCAAACGGGATAATACTTCGAGAAACCGGCTGTTTACGCTGCGAAGTTCGGCGCTGACAGAAATTCCATTATCAGAAATTTCGCAGTAACCATAGCCAGTCATACTTACAATCATATTTTTAACAGGAGTTTTTTAGAAAAATTGGGCTGAAAAGTACGAAATAATATTGCGTCTATCAAAGGAAGAATTATGAAACAAAATTACTCTTTTCTCATCATTTTTTCTTTTTGCAAACGCTTTCCTTTTTGTAACTTTTGCCCGCAAAATGTACAAGTCCTCACCATCTTTTCAACACGTAACTGTTCTTGGTTCAACAGGTTCAATCGGAAAAAATACTCTTGAAGTTCTTTCCCGATTTCCTGATGAATTTAGGGTTTCTTATTTGACTGGCAATAAGAATATCGAACTTCTTGAACAGCAGGTGGAACGCTTTCATCCGAAAGGAGTTGTCGTTGCAGATGAATGTTCTGCATCAATACTTAAAAAGCGGCTCGGAGTGAAAGTAGAAATACTGGTTGGCGAAGATGGATTATGTGAAATTGTATCACGGGATAATACGGATATTGTTGTTTCATCGCTTGTTGGATTTGCAGGATTGATGCCAACCATTCGCGCAATTGAATCAGGAAAAAAAATTGCATTAGCAAATAAAGAAACTCTGGTTGTTGCGGGTGAAATTATTACTGCATTAGCGCAAAAAAATAATGTACGCATACTGCCGATTGATAGCGAACATTCTGCTATTTTTCAATGTCTTGTTGGAGAAAATTCTAATGAAATTGACAACCTAATTCTCACTGCTTCCGGCGGTCCGTTTTTCCATTTAGCAATGGAAGAAATTGAAAATGTAACATTGTCAGAAGCATTAACGCACCCTAATTGGAAAATGGGAAACAAAATAACCATTGACTCCGCAACTATGATGAATAAAGGGCTCGAAGTAATTGAAGCATATTGGCTATTTCAAATTTCTCCTGAAAAAATACATATACTTATACATCCTCAATCAATTGTACATTCAATGGTAGAATTTGTAGATGGTTCTGTGAAGGCGCAATTAGGCATTCCTGATATGAAAATTGCAATCCAATATGCGCTTACATATCCAGAGAGACGTGCTTCAAATTATGCAAGAGCTAATTTTACACAATTACACAAACTGACTTTTTTTGAGCCGGATGATGTCAAATTTCCTTGTATTGCACTTGCATATCGCGCACTATCAATGGGAGGAACTGCAACTACGGTACTAAATGCTGCAAATGAAATAGCAGTACAATTATTTCTTGAAGAAAAAATCCGTTTTGTAGAAATTCCAAAAATTATAGAAGCAATTCTTACGCTCCATACGCCTATACTTCATCCGACGCTTGAACAAATATTTATTACAGATAAAGAAACTCGCAGACAGGTTTTATCGTTATACGAACAGAAATATTTTAATAACTAACTATCTTTTTAATGACCATAATAAACTCAATATTATATTTTGGAATTACCATTGGCATACTCGTCATAATTCACGAATTGGGTCACTTTCTCGCTGCAAAATTCAGTGGAATGAAAGTGGACAGATTTTCGCTTGGATTTCCTCCCCGAGCATTCGGATTTCGTTGGGCGAGTGAGAAACTGCAGCAAAAATTCTATAAAGAAATTGTCGCAACGATAACTCTTACCCCAGCATTTCAAGTTATTCATCAAAAACTTGCAGAGCAAAAATTTTCAACATCAAAAGAATTGAGTTTAATTTTTTTAAGCACTGTTTTTGGAATAGAAGATGACGACAAAACAGAAAAAAGTAAAACAGATGACGCTGATATGAGACCATCTGCTCATTTAGTTATGTATGATGAAAAATTTCCTTCCAACACGAGCAAGGAATTTAAAGATGAACTTTTTAATTTACTTTCCAACGACCAGCAATTACTTGATGATTTTATTGAGTATGTTGATATTTCCGGAAAAGAAAGTTTCAAACAGTATTATGCAACTGATTATTGCTTATCGTGGCTGCCCATCGGTGGCTTTGTAAAAGTTTCCGGAATGATTGATGAAAGTATGGATACAGAATTTCTCAATCGTCCTCCAAAGCCGTGGGAATTTCGCGCACGTCCGTTGTGGCAACGTATGCTTGTTATTTCTGCTGGCGTTATTATGAATTTGATACTTGCCGTTCTCATATTTTGGTATTTGAATTTTTCACAAGGAAGAACGGTATTGCAGACAACTGAAATTAGTGTGCGTTCAAATAGCAATGCAATAAAATCCGGTTTTATTAAAAAAGATAAAATTCTCAAAATAAACGACAGAGAAATTACTAACTGGAATGACCTTCTGGAAGCGCAGCAAATTGCATTGGCGAATAATGAATACAATGGAAAAATCCGTTATGATATTTTACGCAATGGAATTGCACAATCGCTGTACATTCAAAATTCATATATCAACGATACGTTTGGAATTTATCCTCATGGAATTTTGCCGAAAGTAGGAGCAGTTGAACCGGGAAAACCTGCTGATAAAATCGGACTTCGTTCGAATGACGTTATCATCTCAGTGAATAATGCAGATGTAGATTTTTTTATTCTTTCAGAATCAATACGCAGAAATGCTAATACCTCTATAAATTTAGGATGGTTGCGCAATGGAGAAAGAATGAATGGAACAGTTACAGTGCTTCCCGAAGGAAGAATAGGAATTTCACTTGATACATCTAACACTGTATCAGTACAACATATTCAGTATTCTGTTTTTGAAGCGTTGCCAGCCGGAATCGCATACGGAGTGCAAATAACGAAACTTTCTTATGAAAATATTTGGCATCTCATTTCAGGTAATGCTTCAATAAAAAATTCTCTTGCTGGTCCTGTTCGCATTGCTCAAATGTCTGCACAAGCAGCAGAATCAGGTTTAAATGGATTTCTGGCATTTGTCGGATTGCTGAGTATCAGTCTTGCGATATTGAATATTTTCCCTTTTCCCGCGCTTGACGGCGGGCATTTGATGTTTCTTATTTATGAAGGAATCTTTCGGCGTGAAGTTCCTGCAAAAGTAAAACTTGTTGTGCAGCAGGCAGGATTTTATATGCTGCTTCTGTTGATGGCTTTTATTTTATTTAATGATATTGCAAATTTATAAACGATAACAGAATTTTTTTATGTCTTTTCTAGTAACAGCGCGTAAATGGCGACCAGTGGTATTTGAAGATGTCGTGGGCCAGGAACATGTAACTTCCACTCTGCGCAATAGCATTACTCAACAGCGAATAGCGCACGCTTATATTTTTACAGGTTCACGCGGCGTTGGAAAAACAACCACTGCTCGCTTATTTGCAAAAGTAATTAATTGTGAAAAACCAATAAATAACAATCCCTGCAACAATTGCGACCGCTGTCTGGAAATTACAGAAGGACGCAGCATTGATGTGTATGAAATTGATGGCGCTTCGAATAACAGTGTTGCAGAAGTGCGCGATTTACGAGAAGCAGTGCGTTACGGTCCATCCAAATGCAAATATAAAATTTATATTATAGATGAAGTACACATGCTTTCCAATGCGGCATTTAACGCATTGCTGAAAACATTGGAAGAACCTCCTCCCTATTTAATATTTATTTTTGCAACAACAGAAATCAGCAAAGTACCTGCAACAATTCTCTCCCGTTGTCAGCGATATGATTTCAGAAGAAATTCCATTAGCGAAATTATCTCGCGTTTAACATTCATTGCACAGGAAGAAAATATTTCCATTGATAAAGAGGCGCTTCATTACATTGCAAAAAAAAGCGATGGGTCTATGCGAGATTCACAAAGCATTTTCGACCAACTTGTCGCATTGTGCGGAAATAATATTACCGGAGAGCACGTCCGCACAACATTAAGTGTAGTTGATACAGAAGTGTTTTTTGCACTGACGGATTTAATTTTACAAAAAGATGTTCGCGGCGGACTTGAACTTGTTGATAACATTGTAACTCGCGGATTTGCTTTCGGAGATTTACTTCGCGGAGTTATCGAGCATTTCAGAAATTTACTCATTGTTATATCAACGGGCACAACCAAATTAATTGAAGCAACGGATGAATTTCACATACAGTATGAAAATCTTGCTAAAGCATTTACCGAAAATGACGTATTACGCTATTTAAAACTTGCAACAGAACTTGAACAACATTTGCGTACAAGTCCTGTGCCGCGCTTTCGTTTGGAATTGGGTTTGACACAAATGATAAAAATGGAAAATTCAATAACAATTGAACAACTCCTCAAGCAATGTGAAGAATTAAAAAATTCTTCTGTTTCGCCTGTAGCCAACGTAAAAGTTTCAACTCCATCATCTTTTTTTGAAAGCAGAGAAAAATACACAGCAACAACACCAGTTCCATCAAAAAAAATCGAGCCATTGCATCCACTAAGAAGTACACAAAGAGAAACGAATATCCTACGCCCTTCCGTTTCAGTTGTAAAACAGAATTCAGGAACTTCTCTACCGCAAACTCCCGCTAAATTTTCCCCTCTTTCTGTTGAAAGCATTGTCCAGAAATGGGAAAATGTGCTTGCAGACGTTCGTAGTTCAGTTCCGCTTGTTGGCACACACCTTACCAATTCGCAGTTATTACAATTAAATGATGGAAAACTTACACTCGGATGCAATCAGAAAATGGAATTCATCACACTGCAACAGAATACAGAAATTGTAACTGCATCGCTGGAAAAAATTTACGGAATGAAACTTAAACTCGAAACGATTCTTCTTACAGATGAAAAAAGAAATGAACCAACACAATCATCATTTGATAAGTATCCCGCACTTCAAAATCTTGTTACAGAATTAGGAGCCGTTCAGGTAGAACGTGAATAGTAAATGAAAAATATTCTTTTTGCACTTCAGTTACATTTAGTATTTGCAACAGTTGTGTTTCCTCAAACCGTCATTGGCAAATATGGAGGTGAATTTTTATCGCTGGGAGCAGGCGGACGTTCACAAGCGATGGGCGGCGCAAGCGTTGCATTTATTAATGATGCAACAGCGGGCTACTGGAATCCTTCTGCACTGTCAACACTTCAAAGCGCACAGATTTCGTTGATGCATGAAGAGCGCTTTGGAAACCTTTTAAATTATGATTTTGCGAGCATCGCGATTCCAATGGAAAACAAAACAAGTATTGGAGCAAGCTTGATTCGGTTAGCAGCAGATGAAAATTATGATACGCGTGGAGCATTAATTGATGTAAATACTGGAGGAGTAATATACGATGTGCAAAATCCGAGTGCGCGTATTGACCCTTTGCGCATTAAACAATTTTCAGTTGTTGATTGGGCAATGTTTTTGAGTTACGCGCAAAAATATTCCGATGAATTATCGTTTGGCGCAAATGTAAAATTCATACGTCGTGAAAATGCAGAATACTCTGCAACGGGTGTTGGCTTTGATATAGGAGCAAAATATTTTTATACAGAAAAGATATTTTTCGGAGCAATGTTTAGGGATGTAACAACAACTTTTTTAGTGTGGAATACGGGACGCAATGAATTAATAACACCAACATTCGTATTAGGGACTGCCTATCAGATAGAAACGCCAGCAGGGAAATTTTCTCCCGCATTTGATATTGATGTTCGTTTTGAAAATCGTCAGACTGCATCAAATCTAAATATAGGAGCTGTGAGTTTTGATTTCCATTCCGGCTTGGAATATTCCTATCACGAAATATTTTTTCTTCGTGCAGGATACAATGATATTGGTGCGATGTCGTATGGTGGAGGAATTCAATTAAAAAAACTCAGTGTAGATTATTCCCTTTCTCAAAGTAATTCGTTCCCGCAATCAGATAACACGCAACGAATTTCGCTTCTATTTTCGCTTGGAAATTAGAGTCAATTGTCAAAAAAAATTATATAAAAAAAGGCGATTCATTTCTGAACCGCCTTTTTTCTTGATCAAGAATTTGCAGCGTACGGTACGCTACATCAAAGAAGAAATCAAAAATCCACAGCGCCTAAAATTTCGCTGAGAGTATTTTGTGATTCCTGGATTTTTTCGTCCTGGAGAAGAAGAGCTTCAAGCATCGGTGACGATTGTTTTGCTTCGCGAAGTAATGCGGCAAGTTCAGAGGAAATTCCTGCAGGACCTTTACCGGCTTGTTCACGACGCAATATCGGCGTCATCTTATCTCTCACCTTATTCGTCGTTTCTTTTAACGATTGACAAGCCTTACTTAACTTGTCTAATTCTTGTTGTATAGTAAGTTTACCACCAGCACTTGGAGTTGGGGTTGGATCTGCCATAAATATGACCTTTCTTTAATAAGTGAGTAAATGTTTGTGTGAGTTATACTATACCTTTCACAATGGTGAAAAGTAAACTTGTTATTTAATTAATACGAATTTTTTGGTATCAAAATATTCGCCAGTAAAATTTGGCTCATCGGTTGCAATTGCTGACATCCGATAAAAATACACTCCGCTGGCAAGTTGTGAAGCATCGAATGGAACTTCATCGGGTCCACCGGAACGAATTTCATTCTTTAATACAGTTGCAACCTTTCTTCCTAAAACATCATAAATTTCCATTGAAACTTTTGCCTCGTACGGTAAATCAAATGGAATATACGTAACAGAATTGAAGGGATTCGGATAATTCTGATATAAACGATACGAAGTTGGCAATGAATACAATGTATCTACGACAAATGAATCGAGCGAAACATTTTTTTGCAAGAACGGAACTTCAAAGAGCAGTTTTCCAACGTGTTTTATTTTTAACGGTGAATATATACCGTTTGTAGTATCGAAATCATTTCCACTCAGTGATATATCAAATGCTGAATTTATTTTCTCCAGCGTTGCAAATACGCTGTTATAGTAATTTGTATCCGAAACATTATTAACTGAATGTTTTTTCCAATACGTCATTGCAGTATCAACCGTGCGGGAAATCTCTCTGAGCGTTTTCTTTTCAAGTACATTTGACGCGTCACCGGAAGAAAAAATTATTTCTCCAAAGCCGGATTGTGATATTTTGGCATCACTCATTGCAATATTCATTTTAAGTGCAATAAGTTCGGCAACTAATTTATTATTCAAATTTTGTGCTACTTTTGGATTATGGTAGTAACCAATAAGTTTATCAAACCCTCTCACTTTTCCTGTGTGATTTATAAACTGCCTGACGGATTCACCTTTTCCACGCAAACTTATGTATGCAAGTTTCTTCGCCTTTAAAGTATCAGTCGAGCGGGGAACTCCAATGAATAATCCATTTTTTACATTTGTAAATATTTTTGTGAAAACAGAATCGGTGATATTTCCGACTGTCGGCTGATGAATTGGCATCAGCGATTCTGAAATATTCGTACTTAATTTATGCGGCTTTATTTTCCATTTTTCCGGTGAAAATGAAAGATACATTTCCTGTGTTGGGAAAATAAAAAACTCTAATTGTATTGCATCACCATCACCAACGGCGACTGTTACATTTCGTGTAGTATCAGAAACAAGATTTCCATTTAATTTATAACCTAACGGGGTCCAGCCGACACTATCTTTTTGCTCGATGAGATAAGTTCCGTCAGAAAGCTGGTCAACACTCCAATCTGCCGTTGCTTCTGTAAAATGGTATGCTGCACTATTTGAAACCGTATATCCCCATGGAATAAGTACTCTATCTGCTGTCGTTGCAAGATTACTATCTTTATCCAACCATTGTTTAATATTAAAACGATTCGGGTGAAAATTTAAAAACTCCACATTAGTGCGAGTTCCTCCATTAACGACCACTGGAACTGCATTAGATGACGATATAAAAAGATTTCCATTTATTGTATATGCGAAATGCCTCCACGAAACACTATCGCTTTGAATAACATAATATATTCCATCTTCAATAGAATCCTGAACAACTAATGAATCCGTAGATGATAGCGATGAAATGAGCGCGCCGGTGGGAGAATTTTTTCTTATTGAAAGCGACCATTTCTTCTGGACCGTTGTAGAATCAGAAATTGACAACGTATCAGAAATACGTTGTGTCTGTGCAAAAATTACGTTACTCTGTAATGCGTTCAGATTATCAGCAAGTGTAATGAGAGTGTTACGGGAAATATTCATAACACTTTCAGCCGCAACAAAATTTTGTGTGGAATCAGAAAGCAACGAGCGGGAATATCCGTACCACGAATGAGCGCTATCACGCGAAACCCAAGCACGAAATGTTTTTTCATCCTGCCCTGAAAATTCGGATGGGTCGTTATAATGCAATTTAATTGTTGCATTGAGATTTGTGAAAACTGTTGGTTGTATCTCGTAATTTCGTGGAATTGAAGTGTGAGATACAAACCCTCCAACACCATTAAAAGAAGAACCAGTCCCTGTTTTTCTTGTTATAACAGTTCTGCCGGGGGCATTATTTTTTACAAAGATTTCAAAACCGATACCATTAAAACTATTATTAGTATTTGTTGAAACAAATCTGTCTGCAACTACTGTTCCTAACACTGTGTTATTTGGTGATTCTACGAGAGAAGAATTTGAGTCAAGGAAAATACGTCGTGCATTTGTTACAATATCTCCGCGTATCAGCCGCAAGGAATCCGCAACGTGTATATCGGAAGACAGAACTACATTATTCTGATTTTTATCTACTATGACTTTATCGAAAGTAATTGGATTTCCGCTTTGAATAGTTTGAAGAGAATCGCCGATAAAAAGAATTTTTGCGGAATCAATTGTACCAAGATTAAAAATATTTCCCTTCAATCTATGTAACGATGAGCCAAAGTTCAGAGTTACACTGTCATTTACAGTTACGTTTCTTTCAATAAATAAATTTCCTGCAACGGTTTTTGTACCTCTTCCGAGTATTTCAAAATCATTAAAATTACTTCCAGAAATTAATTGGTCTGAACTTCCATCAAAAATAAATTTTCCCGTAGAGATAAGCTTTCCATTATTGAAAAAATTACCATGAGAATGTATAGATAAATTATCCGTTAATAACGTATCACCCGAACCAATTGTGAGATTATAAAAATCAAATAATCCTGAACCTGTGAGATTCACAGTACGAAGAAAAACAGCACTTCCACTTCCTCGAAAAATACCGCGATTAATTATTGTATTCATCACTTCTGTAGTATCGCCGCCATCGCTGAATGTTGTCAACGTGTCAACTGTCAAAGTATCATTTATTTTTATAAATCCTGCCGCAGTTTTTGTATTGCCATTTTTAACAACAAGATTGATGTAACTGCCTGAAGGAATTATTTGACTCGTATCGCCATTAATTTCAATACGAGTTGGAAAATTTGTTACAGCATCAAAATTATTGTTATAAGTGAGAGTGCCCGCAATTCCTAAAACTGCGCCAGCATTTAAACGTAAAACATTGCCGGATGGGACAGAAACATTTTTCAGTTGTGCATTACCTGATATAGTGGATGTTATAGATGGATAACCAAAAACCACATTCCCTTTTGTTTGTCGTAAAACGCCACTTACATTCAAATTTTTAATAACATCAAAACTTCTTGTTGTTGAAATAGAACCAGAAACAGTTAGGTTATTAAATGGAGTTATGGCTGTTCCATCAATCTTCTTTAAATTTCCTGTTAAAGTGACTGCTCCATTTCCTGCACTGGTAAATGTACCGTTATTCGTCCAATCACCACCAACAGAAATCAAATGCCCACCTGAAACAAAACTTGAATTAGAATCTATTGTCAGATTATTTGCAACAGATAAATTTCCAGTGATTGACTTTGCGCTCGTTCCTTTGAAAATTATATTATAAAAATTTGGTGATGTAATTATTTGAGTATTGTTATTTCCATTAAAAATGGCAGTACCACTGGAAATAAAAGTTCCAAGCGATAACCAGTTTTTTGCAATGTTGTATGTTGTTCCATCATCATTAAAAATGCTTGCTGTTTCAATTCGCACATCGCCAAAGGATTTTACTCCGCTTCCTGATAATTTTGTATTGCCTTCAAAAATAATTGCTCCGCTCCCTGTATAATTACTATTAACTAATAACTGTCCTTTTATAAAAACAGAATCTCCTCCGTCTGAAAATGCTCCGCTACGCACTTCCATTGTATCATCAACTATCATTGCTCCAATAGCAGTCTTTACACCACTTCCGCCAATGATTAAATGATGAAATTTCGAAGAGTTCATTGTTTGATTATTTCCTACAAAGAAAACTGAACTTGCACCTTCACTGAAATTTCCATTATTTTTCCAATCTCCATACACTTTCAGTGTATCATTGCCAACAAATGCGAGAGTTCCTGTGTTTAGAATCGTAATATCGCCACATTCTGCATTTGTGAAATTACTTCTAATTACGCAAGTTAAACCGGGGGGAATTACAACACTGTCATTTCTTGATGGCAATCCTTTTGGGCTCCATTTCGAACTATCATCCCAATTTGCGATTGACGTACCGCTTGAAAATAATCTTGTTCCCGAAGAGGACATTGTAATGTATTGCAATGTATCAATTCCAACGCACGAAACAAGAGTGTTGAATGGATGTTTTACGCTCGATGCAATTTTCGTCCAGTGCTTGCCGCTGTCAGGAGAAGTCCAGAGTTTTAACTGAGGTTCTGTCTGTCCATTAAGGTCTCTTGTGCGGCTGAAATATAAATTAATCGAATCATCAGCAGAACTATTTTCTGCAGAAATATAATACGCTCTTTTAATAACAACCGTCGAGTCAAATCCTGATGGAATTTCATTTGTGATTCTCTGAACAGTTGTCAAACCGGGAGACTGCGATACATATTTCATCTCTGCTCCAATATTGCCAAATGTGTACAGTGAATTTGGCGTTATAAGATTTTCTGTCTTTTCTATTCTTCCGTTTACATATCCGTTTCCATTTTCTGACAATTCTCCTTTTAATATAATTTTAATTGACTCAGAAATATTGAGAAGTGCTCCATTAGCAATTGAAAGATTATTAAACTCTGTTGTGCTTCCAGATAAAAATGCTTCGCCGTTTTGTGTAAAATTCACTGTGCTTGTTTGAGCTTGGAAAGCTCCTGTATTTATAAAATTGCTATCAAGAATTAACGTTGAGTTTCCTGCATTGCACAATGATTGGTTTTCAAAATTTCCTGCTAAATGCAGATTGCCTGTAATAAATTTTTCTCCGCTGTTCTGCAAAATCAAATTAAAGAAATTGCTTTCACTAATTGATTGCTGAGAACTGCCATTCATAGTAATAGTTGTACCGGATGTGTTAAAAGTTGCGTTTGTGTGCTTAAACCAATTTCCAGTCACTATATGAGTGAAGTTATTCCCTGTAAACGCAGAACCTGAATCAATCTGTACATTGCCAGAAATTGCAAGATTACCGTTTGCAATTTTATTTCCTGCACTGCTAAAAATTATTGTGTTAAAATTGGAAGAAGAAATCTGCTGAGGAGCATTTCCATTAAAATTAATAGTGCCTGATGAATTAAATATTCCGGAATTCGTAAAATCTCCTTTAACAAAGAACAATTTTCCGCTGTCATTAAGTGTACCAATGATGCTAACATTTTGAAATTGAAACACTCCATTTCCCTGCAAAGTTGTATTTGCTTTGAATATCGCATCACCTGTTCCAAAATAATTGGAAGAGACAATCAAATCGCTATGTAAACTTACGGAGTGTCCGCCATCGCTGAAAGATGATGTTCCAACTTCAAAAGTGCCGAATGTTTCAATATCACCGCTCGCATTTTTGGTTCCGTTTCCTTGCAAAGATAAGTTATGGAACATTGTTGAACCAATAGTTTGAGAAGCATTTCCATTGAAAATAATGGTTGAATTTCCCTTCACAAAATTTGTGTTATTAATCCAATCCTGTCCTATTGATAAAATACTATTCCCGGCATCCAATGTACCAGAATTTAAAACCGCGCTGCCCGTAATAAAAAGATTGTGATTGTTGGTAGAGAAAATTCCGTTTGTCAAAGTAAAGTTATCTGCAATAGAAATATTTCCTGAAAGTTCAAACACTCCCGCATTTTTATCAACTTCTACCATATTAAAATTTCCACTGCTTACAGTCTGCGTATCTGTTCCCGTGAAAAATGTACTACCAGTCGTAACAAATGAACCATTATTTTGCCAATCGCCAGAAACTGTGAGTGTATTTCCACCATCATCTAATATTCCACTAATAATAACATTATGAAAACTTAAAATACTGTTACCACCTGCAGCAATTGATGTGTTTCCGTTAAATACAGTTGTACCGGTTCCTAAAAATGAAGAAGCTAAAGAAAGATTACCTCCGAGACGAACTATATTTCCATTGTCGCTGAAATTCACTCCACTGATAACAAAATGATTTGCGATTGAAAGTGAATCACTTAATGTTTTTGTTCCTGTTCCTCTTAAAAGAAGATTATGAAATGTTCCTTTTCCAATTTTTTGATTTGCACTATCAAAAACTACAGTGCCATTTCCCGGATTAAATGTGCCGGAATTATTCCAATTACCAAAAACAAAGAATGTATCTGATGCGGCAACAGTAAGTGTTCCTGCAATATTTATACTCCCAATTCTTGCATTAGCGCCAGCATCCAAAGTAATAACGGTGTTTGCGGGAATGTAAACAGAATCTGCTGAAGTCGGAACGCCACCCGGGCTCCAAACAGAATCCTGAGTCCAACTGCCTGAGGGTTTGCTTAACGTTCTGCCGGGTTGCCCTGAAAACGCCCACGAAGACATAGTGTCTATTCCTTTATAAGAAACAACGCTTGACTGAGCATCTTTTTCGCTCAATGGTAATCGCTTCCATGAGTTTTCATTATCTACGCTTTTCCAGAATTTAATAAGTGAATCTGTCTGACCGTTCTGCTCTTTTTCTGAATTATAATTTAATTGAAATTCTACATTCTGAGAATTTCTTGCAGCAGAAATTTTATACCATCTTTCTATTGCTTGAGTAGAATCAAAATGAGGCGGTACTTTCCCACTTTTTCGTTTAATAGTAACTAATCCAAGTGTATCTGCATCATCGGGAGCATAAATAGAAGCACCAATACCTCCAAAATTATAATAATTTCCACTTTGAGAAATGCGTTGCGATTTTTCAATGGTACCACTGATGTAACCATTTTCTATCAATGAATCGTTGATGGTAATGCTGCTGCTGTCTTTTATTGCAAGCAACGAATTAGTATTTATCTGAAGAATGTTAAATACAGCATTGCCAACAAATGTTTTTTCAGAAGAATTTTCAAAAATAATAGTTCCATTGTCAGCATAAAACGTGCCTGACTGATTCCAATTCCCTTTCACAATGTGTGAAAAATTTCCTCCATCAAAACTGGATTCAATCATAACATCTCCGTCAATCGTCAATGCGCCGAAAGCAGATTTTTCTCCAACATCAGTAAAGCGGATATTGTTAAAATTGCTCTCTGTAATTATCTGCGACGTTGCACCATTAAAATGAATCGTAGATGCAGATGCATCAAAAATACTTCCCTGAGTTTTGGTCCAGTTTCCGCCAACAAAATGTTCGAAGTTCCCTGCGTTGAATTCTGCACTATTGTATAAAGTAACATTTCCTAAAATATTTAACACTCCAAGAGCAGTTTTTAATCCGTTACCGATGAATGCAATATTATTAAAACTGCTTTGTGAAATGCTTTGAGATAACGAACCACAAAATACAACTACGCCTGATGACAAAAAGGTGCCATTATTGTTCCAATTCCCTTTCACTGAATCAATAGAAGTTTTCCCATCAACTGTTGCCGCATTAATAGTAACATTCCGGAAGGAAAATGTACCGGATAAATTTTTAACCCCGTTTCCGGAAAATTCTACATCGAAAAATTTTCCCGCTGAAATTGACTGAGAAGTATTTCCATTAAAATTCACTACTCCTGATGAAATCAATTGCCCTGCATTATTCCAGTTTCCACCGACACTGCAATGAATTGAGGAAATATCAAGTGTTACATTCTCAGCAATCTGTAATGAATCATTGATTTCAATGTCTCCTGCTACTGTTTTTATACCAGTGTTTGTAAAAAGAACATTTGCAAAATTCCCTCCTGCAATATTTTGATTTGTTCCATTAAAAATCACTGTACCATTTCCGGGAGTAAAAATTGAATTTTCATTTCGCAACCAATTTCTCTGAATAGAAAGTGTACCTGAACTCATTGAAAGTTCGCCAAAAATATATATGCTCCCTGCAATTGCATTATAGTTTTCAGGGATTGTTACTTTATTTCCATTTTGAATAATAATACTATCTGTTGCTGTTGGCAATCCGGTAGGCGACCAATCGGTGGTAATATTCCATGCTCCATTCAATGCATTTAATTTTCTTATTTGAGTAGAAGAAAACGCCCATTTTGAAAACGATGTAAGACTCGAGATGGTTACAGAAAGCCCAGTAGAAGAACTTTGCGGCTCACGAATCCACGAAATGCCATTATTTGTGCTTCGCCAAAGTTTCATTGCAATTGAATCAAGTTCATTGATTTCGATTGAATCGTATGCAAGTCTTAATGTAGCATTTGACGGATTTACCTGAGAAGAAATAAAATATTCTCTCTTCACTGCCTGTGTTTCATCAAATCCTGAAGGAACAGTGCCGGTAGTTCTGACAATAGTGGTAAGTAAAGGCGCGACACCATCAAAATATATTGTAGCTCCAATATTTCCAAAAGAATAAAATTGAATGGATGATGAAACTAGTTCTGTTCTGCGTACAGCGCCGGTTATGTATCCAGCTTCATTCAGGTTATTTTGAAAGGAAATCGTATCTCCTTCTTCTACATGCAATGTTGTGCCGCTTGCAACGGACAAATTATACAACGAAGAATTTCCAGCGAACGCAACATCGCCTCCATTAGAAAAAATAACAGTGGAAGTTGATGGAGAAATTGTTCCTCTATTTTCAAAATCAGAATGTAATGTATGTTGAAAACTATTGAGTTCAAGTGCGGCATCATTTTTAATTACCACTTTCCCATTTATTTCCATATCTCCTGCAAATGACTTTACGCCCGTCCCTCCAATAACTACATTCCCAAATACGGCAGTAGAAATTGTTTGATTTGCACCGCTGAAATAAACATTTGATAATCCTGCACTGAAGGAGAGAGATGAAGACTGATTCCAGTTTCTAAAAACATTGAGCGCGGAAGAGTTTGCAGCAGAAAGCGACCCTTCAATAAATATTCCACTGCAAACAGCAGAATCATTATCATTGAGAAGTGCAGTTTTACCAATAGGAATATAAACACTATCAGAATTTGTTGGTAATGCGCGTGGGCTCCAATTTGACGATTGCAACCATGAGCCATTTGGTACATCAAATTTACGGACTGCATTAGATGAAATTCCCCAAAGAGAAAATTCTGTAACATTTGTAAGTTGCAAAACATTTAATGCAGAATTTACATTGCTGTTTTTTTGATTTTCCCAATTTGTTCCATTTGAATTTCCCTTCCACAGTTTGAGTGAACTCTCAATTTGCTCGGTTGGAATATCTAAATCTTCATCATACTTAAGTGTTAAAGTCGCGCCACTTGCCGGAGGTTGAAAACTTGAAATAGAATAAAAACGTGTCAATGCATCACCATCTTCAAATCCTGGCGGCGTTTTACCGGTAATGCGCACAACTTTTGTATTTCCCGGAACAGCTACGCCGCTAAAAGAAATTACTGCGCCGATATTGCCAAATTCATAATCTGTCGAAGCCAAACTTATATTTTCAGTTTTTGAAATTGCTCCAATTAAATATCCGTTTTCTATCAATGTTCCATTAATAAAAATTGTATCACTGCTTGCAACTTTTAAAAATGTCCCAATATTAATAATAATATTATTCAATGAAGTATTTCCAACGAATAATGCAGTATCATTTTTTGTAAACTGAACTGTTCCATTATTTGCATTATACGTTCCGTAATTATACCAACTTTCACCAATGGTGTGCGTAAAATTTCCGCCGTTAAAAATTGTATTCGAATCAATTATAATGCTGCCAAGAATTGTGAGAGCGCTATTCGCCATCTTTGTTCCTGATCCGGTAAATTCAATATTACTGAATTTACCAGAAATGTTTTGCTGATTTGAACTGTTAAATTTTACTTTCGTTGATGTTGTCGTAACAAAATTTCCATTATTAATCCAGTTACCTCCAACAGTGTGAGTAAAATTTCCTCCTATCACGGTTGCCGTCGTTTCAATTGCAAAAATATTTTGAATAATAAGTGGAGCTGTCAAAGTTTTTGTTCCGGAATCTTTATAAACAATATTATAAAATTGTCCTCCCGAAATTGTTTGTGCCTGTGTATTTTGAAAGACAACTGTTCCAGCAGAAATAAATATGCCGGTGTTTGTCCAATTTCCTTTTACAACATAATCAAAAACGCTTCCTGACACAGTAACTGCATTAATCGAAACACTTCCGTTAAAAATTGTTCCCGTTGCATTGTTCAATGATTTAATTCCGTCGCCGGAAAATACAACGTTGTGAAAAGAATTACCAACAATATTCTGATTCGCATTTCCATTAAATGTAACTGTTCTGTTGGAAACTAATGTTCCGAAATTTGTGTATGTGCCTGCAACATTCACATCAACATCATTAGCAATAAGTGAATCGGCATTTACAAGCAGAGAAAAATTATTTAAATTATAAACTCCTGTTCCGGAAAATGTAACTAAACCTTGAATCTGAATAGTGCCTGCTCCAAAATATGTTCCTGAATTGATAATGCTTTTTTTAATAGTAATGCTATTGTTAACGCCTTCATTGAAAGTGGTTGCATTATCAATTGTCAGTTCACCATTTACTATGAGATTATTTGAACTGGTCTTTACGCTTCCATTAGTAATGGTAAGATTATCAAAAGTTGTTGATGGTATTGTTTGTGCGCCTCCATTAAACTCAACAGTAGTCGGAGAATTTGTCGTTGCATCAAATTGTCCAAAAATTGAAAATGTTCCGGAAACACCAAGTGATGCGCCAGACAGTAATCGTAACAATTTCGCATTACTTATGGAAACATTATTCAAGTTGACTACGCCTTCGAGTTCAGTAGTTCCGCCAAATGTGGTTGTACCATTTACCTGTGTAAAACTTCCGCTCACTGTTACATTTTCATTGATGCGAATATTACTTGAATCAATAATTGTTCCGGGAATTAACAGCGTATGAAATATTGATTGACTGCTACCGGAAATTTCTTTGTTTGCGCCCGATAATTCTATAGAACCACTTGTCGTGAATACACCATTATTTTTCCAGTTTCCACCAATTGTATGTCCGAATGCATTTGCATCAAACGTAGCACCATTTTCTATTGAAAGGTTTCCTGAAATAGATAAAATTCCATTTGCTGTTTTCGTATTATTTCCAGAAAAAGTTACATTATTAAAATTACTCGAAGTAATAAATTGTGGTACAATTCCATCAAAATTAATTGTTGAACCAACTGCATTAAAATTCCCTCCCTTTGTCCAATTACCGCCGATTGAATGTGTGAAATTGCCGGCAATAAAATTTGCATTCGCATTAATGGTTACATTTCCAACAATGTCAAGATTGCCCGTTGCAGTTTTTGCACCGGCTCCTTCAAATACAATATTATTAAATTGACTGGAAGTAATATTTTGTAATAAATTGGCACTATTAAAAGTTACTTTCGATGCCCCTGAAGTAGAAAATGCTCCGTTATTTGTCCAATTTCCACCTATTGTAAAATCATACGTTCCTCCATCAAAAGTTACATTAGCATCAATCGTGAGATTTTTTGAAACAGAAAAACTTTCTGATGTTGTTTTGGTTCCACTGCCACTCATTTGCAAGTGATAAAAATCAGTTGCATCAAAAACTTGATTATTATTTCCATCAAAAATAACAACGCCTGTTCCCGGAGTAAATTCAGATGTTGTAGCACCGCCAGTTGGGCGAATCCAGTGATTAGAAACTCGCAACGTTTCACTATTTGCAACCGTAAGTGTTCCTTCTATATTTACAGAACCAACTTCTGCATTCGTATTCGTAATAGTACAAATTTTACCATCAGCAATGAAAACGCTGTCTGCATCAGTTGGAACACCAATAGGATTCCAGTTGGTATTTACATTCCAATTTCCATTTGCAGGTACAAACCGTCGTACTTTTGTGGATGAAAAAGTCCATCGAGAAAATTTCGAAACTTTATTTGCAGTTACATTATTATTATCCGGATCTGGCGTACTGAATTTTTGTTTTTCCCAAACAGAACTTCCGATATCACTTCTCCAAAGAGAAAGGTCTTCTTCCACTTGTGTATTTAATTCGCTTGTGCGATATGATAAAATTATTGTCGCATCTGTTGGTTGTTTTTTGGAAGTGATATAAAAAATTCTTTTAACCGCCTGATCAGATTCAAAACCATCCGCGACTGTTCCGACACTTCTGAGAACTGTCGTTGTATCAGGAGAGATATTGAGAAAGGCAATCTCTGCTCCAATATTTCCAAATGTATAAGGAAATCCAGCAAAAAATATTCTCTCTGTTTTTTCAATATCGCCATAGAGATAACCGCTCTCTGTTAATTCTCCTTTAAGTATAATTTTTTTACCCGCTATTACTTTTAAAACGGTTGAATCAGAAATGAGCAAATTGTTGACGGTAGTATTTTCCAATCCAAGAATATTTGCCGTATCTTTTTTTGCAAAAAGTAATGCACTTGTTGAAGGTACAAACGTTCCTCCATTACTCCAATCTCCTTCAATAGTTATAGTATCAGAAATTCCACCATTGAAAATTGAGTTAGCTTGAATTGTTATATTTCCCGAAACAAAAATATTTCCTAAAATACTTTTTGTACCTGTTTGAGAAAAAATAACATTATTAAAATTTGAGGATGAGATTGACTGCGGGTCAAGTCCGTTGAAATCTATAGTTGAGCCGTTTGAATTAATAGTTGCAGATGTGTGTTTGACCCAATTTCCAAAAACTAAATGTGTGAACGCTCCAAGCTGGACGTTTGAATTTGCACCGAAATTTACATCACCTGTTATTTCTAATGCGTTAGATAATGTTTTTGTTCCAGTTTCAGAAAACACTAAAAAATAGAAATTCGGACCTTTGATATTTTGCGGAGAATTTCCGTTGAAATTTACGTATCCAGCAGGGCTGAAATTTCCTGCACCGATTTTCTGCCAATCACCACTGACATTGAGTGAATCCCCACCGTCACTGAGATTACCTGCATAATTCACATTGCCAAAATTATATTTACCTCCACCAAAAAGTGAATTATTTCCAGTAAATGAAATTGTTCCCGTGCCTATGAAATTACCCGTGTTCTGCATATTTCCCGACAGATGAACAGTATTCCCTCCATCATTTAAGGCACCGCTCTGTATTTTTAAATTCTGAAATGTTATATCACTCGCCAATAAAATAGTATCCGCGGATTTATTAACTTCAAAATTAGTAAAACTTGTGGCAGCATCATTAAGTAGTTGTGGTTGATTACTGCTAAAAATAGCATAAGTAGGTGCTACTACAGTTGCATTATTTATCCAATTTCCTGATACAACAATAGAATCAGAAAATGTTTTTATTCCGGCGACACTAATTGTAATATGATGAAAATTGGAATTACTTACACTTTGATTTACACCGTTAAAATCTACTTTACCTGATGCAATAAAATTTCCTGAGTTGCTCCAGTTACCATTCACAAAAATATTTTTACCACTGTCATTCAGTGTTCCGGAAATTTGAACAGTGTGAAAATTAAAAACTCCATTTCCTCCAAGAGACGTAGTTCCGTTAAAATTAACAGACGTGTTCGATGTAAATGCAATCGTAGAGACAGAAAAATTTCCCGCAATATTTATATCTCCCAACGTAGATTTATTATCAGTTCCGCTCAGTGATAGATTTCCGTACGATAAATCTTTTACAAATTGTGCTCCTCCTTTGTAACTTACAGAACTATTGGATGATAATGTTATGGTATTGTAATTAGATGGAAAGGAATTAGCGCCGCCAATTAAAAAAGATGCGCCATCACTCACTGAAAATGTTCCACCGGCAGCGGAGCGATGAATAGTATTGGAGAGAATATCAAAGGTACCCTGAAGAATTTTCACATCTCCACTTTGAACTGTAACATTTGAATTAAGTGTGAGTGTGCCGGAAGTTTTTGATACAGTAAAATTGCGAAATTTATCTGCACCAATAATTTGCTGATTTCCGCTTCCATCAAAAATTACCGTGTTCCCAGTAGAAGTTGCAATACTGTACTGCCCTCCGTTTATCTGTGTCCAGTCTCCTCTAAAATGATGTCGCTTATTATTGCCGCCAGTTAAGGTAACTCCATCTATTGTAAAATTTCCAACGACAACAATTGTATCCTGAACTGTTTTTGCTGAAGCTCCTGAGAGAATTAAATTGCCATAAGTTTGACGTGCGACCTGTTGTGAGAATCCACCTGTAGAATTATAATTTACGGTACTTGTGGTTGCTAAACTGTATGTAGTAAAATTTGCAGGGAAAGAACCTCCTGCATAAAGTGTCGCATTATTTGCCAGAAATAAAGTCCCTCCTACAGTTGCTCTGTCGGCAGTATATTCTTTTAAGTCTAATGCACCAGAAATTATAGATAAGTTTTCTTTAATTGAAATTGAGCCATTTAAAAAAACAGTTCCACCATTGTTTTGAAATATCAAATATGCAAAAGTTGAACCATCTACATATTGGTCTCCGGTGCCGTTAAAAATTATTGTACTTGAATTATTCGTGCTGACATCGCCTGCATCAAAAACACCAGTAACAAGCCAATCTTCTGCAACTTTAATAGTACCACCATCAGTTCCAAACTGGCAAAATCCTTTTACAGTTACAGATCCCAACACTGATAAAATTTTGGATTCACTTATTTCGAGTGTCGAACCTATTTCTGCAGTATCAATAATAAGCTCTTTACATTCAGCATCTGCATTTTTTACAAAAACAAAAATAGGTATATCATTGGTGATATCGTGTAATATAAACACGGTATCATCAGCAGTTGGTACACCCACAGGAGACCATATCGTTGGGTCGTTCCAGTCTCCTGATGTAAAAGTGCGTTTTTCTGAAGCAAACGCTGCAGAAAAAATAATAGTTGTAAAGATTAAAATCTTAACAAGAGTTGGTATTGGAGAGGAGAAAATGCTTCGTTTCATTTTCAAAAAAAACTCTGGGAAAAAAATAGAACCCATTGCAATACAAAAGCGCCCTATTTCGTGAATTATTGTGAAAAATATACATCTCTGCAGAGTTATGTGCAAGAAAAAATGATGTACTTTTATAAAAAAAAACTACGCCATCAAGTTACGTATGCGATAGCGTAGTTTAGTATAAATTCAAGCTAAAAAAATTATTTAACTAATACCAATTTTTTAGTTTGAATAAACTCATTACTCTCACCTTCTGTATCATTTTGTATAGCAGTCAAGCGATAAAAATAAACACCCGAGGAGAGATTTGAGGCATCAAATTCGACATCATTAAAACCTTCATCAAGAAATTCATTGTTAAAAAGTGTTACAATTTCCTGTCCAAGTACATTGTAGATTTTAAGCGAAACTTTAGAATCAGATGGTAAATAAAACTCTATCGTAGTTGATGGATTAAACGGATTTGGATAATTCTGATACAAAACAAATTCATCCGGGTAATCTTGATTAAAAATATTCAACGGCTGATATATTCTTTTACTACTTGATGGAGCGCTTAAAAAATCAACCTCGCTTAATTGCTTTTCTCCTTTAAGTCTGAAGTTAGGAAATAATGAAATTGTATCGGAAAGAACAAGTTCATCATAAAATGCTTCGTTCACTTTTTTCAATGCATCAGCTACATTTGCATAAAATTCGGAGTTAAATTGATTTTGTGTAAATGTCCCAAATCCCTTCCAGTATGTTAAAATACTGTCCACAAATCCCGGAGACATTCCAACGCCCGGTGTAGCAACAGGTGAACCAGCAATTTCTCTCAGTGTTCGACCCTTTAGAAAATGAGTATTTACACCGTCGTCAAACACTAAATCTCCAAATCTGACTGATGCGCTTCCATTCGGAGGTGTTACGCCTGCATCGCTTGCTCCAATATTTAATTTCAGCGCTACTAATTCTCCAAGCAATCTGTTTTCGTATTTTTCATTTTTGGGATTTTTCAATGCTTTGACAAAGAATTTACCTTGAATGAAATCAAAACCTCTTGGCGTATTACTTTGCGGCAAATTTTTAATTAAACTTGTTCCCTTTTTATATTCAACCCAGCCATATTTTTTAGCGCTGTCCTTTAAAACCTGTTTAATTCCGCATACCATAACCGTCTTTGGTTTTTTAGGAAATATTCTGAGAAATGTTGTATCTCGTACATTGGCGAAGGATGGTTGAACTCCTTCTTTTCTTTTCCCCTTTTTATCCGTAAGTTTTTCTGTTTTTGCAACAAGTGATGATGAAAATTGTTTGACTGTTCGGAACGCAAAAGAATCTGCATTAGAATTAACAAATTCTATCGTTGTTGTTTGGCCTCCGCTTAAAAATATAATCTGCAACGAAGTATCTTTGGAAGTAATTTTTTGCCCATCTTTATAGTAACCTAATCTCTTCCATCCACTTTGCTTTATTTCTTGAGCATAGTACGTTCCGTTAGCAAGATTTGTAACAATCAGTTGGCTATCAGCAGATGTCGAACCAATGACAGTTCCTGTTGGTGTATCTTTTCTTACTTTTAATCCCCACGGATATCCGACCATTGCAGAATCATTACTAAAATCATTATCTGTATCAAGCAAGTTTTTTATGATTATCGTATTCAAATGAACACTGAGAAAATCAACAAATATGCTATCTCCTCCACCGATTGTTACATATGCTTTACGAACAGTATCTGCAACAGTGTAAGTTGTATCATTGCGAATAAACCCTATTGGTTTCCAACCAAGACTTTCGGCTTCGACTGCGATATAAATTCCATCTGGAAGATTAGTTGTTGTAAGTCGGTCTGTATTTCCCTGACTCTTCAAACTATCCGGATGCACTTCGCCTTTATATAATTTTAACGACCACGCTTTTGCAGTTCTATCGCCTACTGTATTAATCAACCCATCAATATCTTTATACTGCCGAACAATAATGACATTTGCAGAGTAGTAAACAAAATCGAGAGTAATGGTTTGTCCGTTAATAGCTGTAAAACTTGGCTGAATAGTCTGCGAACTTGGAAATGAATCCCGCACGCCGTTCACTGTTAAAACATAGCCTAACGGAAGCCATCCGGCACTATCATCAATTCCGGCAGAGTATTGAGCATCTTCAAGTAATGTGTCAATTAATTGTTTTGAAGTTGTAAGCCGCTTTCGTAAATCGTAAAGGCCTGTTTGTGTGTTGAACTTATTCAGATTGATATCCCATGCGATATTTGCTCTATCCCCTGATGTAAGAAAACTTGCATCAGAATCTTTGAGAACACGAACAGTAATTTTGCTTGGATGAAAACTGGAAAAATCAATTGTATCACTAAACAAATCGGAAAAAGAGAACTGACGATTATTTGCAGTAGTTTTTATTAATGCACCATCCTGACGAATCGCTTTGTGATACCATCCATTGCTATCTCCAACAATTGCAAAATATGAATTTGTTGAAAGCGAATCAACACTTACTTTCGTCGCAGAATTATTTGAATCCACCGTTGCGCCGCTGGTCGAAGTTCGTTTTATTTTCAATGACCAATTTGTTTGCACCCAATCATCTGTTGTTGAATCAATGCCATCTTTATCACGCCACATACGAACTGTCGCCGATCTTGGCTGTAACGGTAAACTTGATGCAGAAATAATTCCGAATGAAGTAACACCGGTCTTTTCAATTGTTTTGGTTGCAGTTGTTACTGTTCCACCTAAATCAACCCAAGCTGCTCCAAGCGTAGATGCACTCCATAAATGCAAATCATTTTCTACATTGGGAAGAGAAATTTCGCTCGCATCATATTTAAATCGAACTGTCGTATTTAAAGAACTATTTCCTGTTGGCTGAACATCAAAATATCGTTTGATGGAACTGTAAACCGAATCCACTCCATTTCCTTTTATTGATGCATCTGTCGTTCTCGTAACAGTCGTATTACCAAGTTGCGAACCTGATGATAAAATTATTATACCTAAACCACCAAAAGAATTATTATCATCCTGTGTACCGCTATTGACAACATTTCTTGTTGTACGAATTTTTCCAGACACTTTATTAGAACTTGATTCAACAAGTTTTCCCGTGCTTGAAAGAGTAACAATATTATTATTCGTGTATAATTTTCCGCTTGTAATTGTGAGTTGCCCGCCGATATCACCGCTTGTATTCAGATAAACGCTATTGGCATTATTCACCGTCATATTATAAAAATAAAATGACCCCGTAATTGTTTGCTGAGCACTACCATTAAATACAAATGTACTTGTTGTTGTTGGTTCAAATCCAGCGCCATTATTAGTAAAATCTCCTTTGATTGTATCCGATGTTGCGCCCGGATTAAATGTTGTTCCAGAACCGAGAGTAACGTTTCCGTTCGTGATTAAATTACCACCAAGTATTTTACTTCCAGTTCCGCTAAATACAACATTCTGAAAAATAGTTCTTGTTAAAGTTTGCGATGAACCATCGTTTCTGTTAAAATCTACAACTCCAGAACCGGATGCACTAAATGCACCATTATTAGTCCAGTTTCCCTTTACGTAAATATACGTTGCTCCTGCACTCAAAGATTTTCCATTGTTAATTGTTACATCATTGAATTTGAATGTTCCGTTATTTGCGCTTGAAACGCTTGAAGGTATTCCATTAAATACAACGGAAAAAGAATTGCCATCAAAAATCGTAGAAGAATCAACGGAGAATGTACCATTGATTGTAACATTTCCGTTATTTGATGCCTTTGTATTCCCTCCTGTTAGCCGAAGATTATTATACGTTGCGGACGCAATTCCAGAAGATAGTGAAGAGTACCACACAGTATTGTTTGTAGTAGAAGACGTATTAAGTGTTCCGCTGATAGTGAGATTTCCTCTAATTTCCATTGTAGCATTTGTTGCCAGCGTTAAGGTTCGTGAAGGATTGATTGTTGCGTTAGTGAATATCGCGTTACCAATCAATACATTTGTTCCGATAAAATTAGTGGTTGCGGTAGAATAAAACTGATTGCTAACCGTCAAAGAATCCTGCAAAGAAATATCAGATGAGGCAGTTATAATTCCTGTTACTTTTAATTTATTAAACTGCGAGGTAGATGTTCCTGAAATAGTTTTCCCTGTTCCACTCAACGTGATTGTTCCCGTATTTGTAAATGAACCACTGTTCGATAAATTTCCACTGATTGAAAAAGATGTAGTTCCTGTTGCAAAACTTCTCGCAGAAAGTAATGTTAAATTTCCAAATGAGATTGAACCACTTCCTTCAAGCGAAGAACTTCCGTCAACAAGTAATGTCCCCGTTCCTGTATATGTTCCGGAAACTTTTACAATACTTTTCACGGTAATGGAATTTGCATTATCACTAAATATCGTGGAAGAATTTATATTTAAGGTGTCATTCACAGTTATCGCACCTGATGCAGTTTTTGTATTCCCGCCGCTTACTGCAAGTCCGTTATAAATTACAGCAGTTATATTTTGTGCGTCTGCACTATTATATTCTAATTTATTTGGGGTTTGACTTATAGCATCATACGTTCCCAGTACAGTAAATGTTCCCGCAATTTTTATTACAGATGTTGCAAGCATCCGCAAGGTCTTATTTGCAGATACAACTACATTATTCAAAGCAGATGTACCACTATAATATGTAGGAGAGCCGCTGTAATATACTGTTCCGCTTCCCGATGAAATTGAACCGCTTGCGTTAGACCATGCGCCAAATACGTTTAATTTTCCATCATTTGCAAATGACAATGTACCTTCAATGTTAATTCCTGCGCAATTCACAGAATCGCTTCCATTTATTACAGCAGTTTTTCCGGCACCAATATACACACTGTCTGAACTGATTGGAATTCCGCTCGGACTCCACGATGTAACTTCATTCCAATCTCCCGAAGCGACGACAAGTGTTTTGGTTGAAGTAGAAGATATTCCAAATAAAGAGGATGTGCCAATTGACGCTGTAAGTGAAAGTGAATCACTTCCTGCAACTACAGAACTTGATGCTTCGCGAGACCACGAAGTACCACTATTTGTACTTCGCCACATTTTTAGCGATGATTCAGTCTGACCATTAAGTTCTTTTGTTTCATTATACTTTAACCCAATAGTTGCAGTTGAAGTGCTTGATTTCGTGATTGAATAATAACGTTGTACTGCCTGATTACTTGCAAAACCAACCGGTATAAGTTTTCGATAAGAAATAATAGTTAAAATATCAGGCACTGAACCTGCAAGCGAAACTGTTGCTCCTATTCCACCGAAATTATATTGCACTCCTGTTTGTGTGATTGTCTCTGATTTTAAAATTTTTCCAGAAAGATAGCCTGATTCTGTGAGTGTTCCTGCTAACGTGATAATATTTGTTGTATCAACATTTAAAGTTGTAACGCTGCTTATTATCAAATTATTTACTGCGGTATTACCGTAAAAAACGGCTGCACCATTTTTTGTAAAATGTAATGTGCCTGTACCAGCAACGTACAATCCATTATTTGTCCAATTGCCCCCCAGTAAATGAGTCAAATTTCCTCCAGTAAAACTTGAGCCGCTATTTATTATTATGTCGCCGGCAACTTTTAAAATTCCGGTTGCAGTTTTAACACCACTTCCAACAAATTCTATATGGTTGAATCCGGATGCACTAATACTTTGTGCTGAGCTTCCATTGAATACAATCAGTGATGATGCAGAATCAAAAGCACCATTATTTGACCAATTCCCTGATACAGAATCAACAAATGCGCCTGCTTTGAAAGTAGAATTTGCATTTATTGTGAGATTTCCATTTACTACCAATGCACCGGTTGCTGTTTTTATTCCTGTTCCGGCAAAAACAACATTGCCAAACGAACTCGCGGAAATATTTTGCGATGCACCGTTAAAAGTTACCGTTCCACCGCTATTTTGAAAAACACCACTTGTTGCTTTCGACCAATTGCCTGTTACATTGATTGAGAATGAACCAGCATTTACCGTTACATTTGAACTTATAGAAAAATCATTATTAACATTGAGCGAACCGAACACAGTTTTTGTTCCGCTTCCGGAAAATGAAATGTTGTAAAATGTACCACCATTCATTGACTGCGTTACGCCATCAAAAGTAATTTGACCTGTTGTAGAAAATGTTCCGCTGTTTGTCCAATCACCGGCAACAGTATGAGAATAATTACTCATATTCAACGTTACATTCGCATCAATAGTAATATTTCCATCAATATTTAAAGACCCTGTAACTGTTTTTGTTCCGCCATTCGAAAATTGTACGGAATAAAAATTTGTCGAAGTCAACGATTGATTTGTACCTGCGAAAATTACTAATCCTGCTCCCGACGTAAAAGTACCGATATTATTCCAGTTTCCATAAATTGTCAATGCATTATTATTCGATGCGACGAGTGTTCCAGCATTACTAATACTATTAACTACTGCAGAGTAGTCATTGGGAATAGTACAAGTTTTTCCGCTGCCAATATATACGCTATCTCCACTTGATGGAATTCCTGCAGGACTCCATGATGAACTATCATTCCAATTTCCTGTTGTTACAGAAAATAATCGTGCATCTGTAGAAGAAAAACCCCACGTTGATAAACTTGTTACTCCTGTCAATGATAACGTATCATTCGTAGTATCAACGATGCTTCCAGTTTGTCTCGTCCACGATGTGAATCCGTCTTCTTTTCTCCAAAGTTTTATATTAGCTTCTGTCTGACCGTTCAATTCAACAGAACCTTTATATTTCAATTTCAAAGAAAGATTTAGTCCGGTTTTTGTTGTTGGTGTGATTACAAAATAACGAGTAAGTGCTTGGTCAAGCCCAGATGGAGTGCTTCCGGTTGTTCTGAGAATTGTCGTTGCACCTGGTGCAGTTCCGGTATAATTTAAAATCGCGCCTATATTTCCAAAAGAATAATTCGTACCAGCGGAAGAAAGGGTCTGTGCATATTTTACTCTTCCTGAGATGTACCCGGTTTCGGTTAATGCTCCTCCGCTTTGAAACCGAATTGTATCTGAATTAGACAGCGACAATATTGTTCCGCTATTCACGATAAAATTGTAAACATCTGTTGTTCCTGTAAATGTTGCTGTACCAGCTTTATTAAAAGCAAGCGTAGAAGCATTTGGAGTAAACGTTCCACTATTCGACCAATTTCCTGTGATTGTCATCGTACCATTTCCAACGGCAGAAACCGGAGATGTACTGCCAATTGAAATATTTCCTGAAACGGTATATGAATTTCCAACAAGATATTTAATGCCTGCACCTGAAAAACTCACATTGTAAAAATTACTTGCATTCACAGATTCTGCGCTCGCACCATTAAATACAACTGTTGAAGTGCTTGATGTAAATGTTCCGCTTTTTCTCCAATGTCGCCCGACAGTAATTGTACTTCCGTTTGAAGTCAGGTTTCCTGAATTAATAGAGAAATCTCTTGCCGAAGTTATTGCATAGCTTAATGAACCTGTGGTAAGGTCTCCTCCGTTCATTGTAAAATCATTATCAACCGTAATTGCTCCGTTTAAAGTAACAGTTCCGCTCGATTTACCAAGTGTGAAATTATAAAAATTTGATGCGTTCACTGTTTGTGCAAGCGAACTATCAAATTGTGTTGTCCCAGTAGATGTAAAAGTTCCGGATTTTGTCCAGTTGCCCCGTACAGAAATTGTTTTTCCTCCATCCACCAACGTATTTGAAATAGTTAAATTTCCAAATTTAAAAAGTCCACTGCCAGAAAGAGTAGTACTTCCACCAAATGTTGTAGTACCAATACCAACAAATGCACCATTATTTACAATATTTCCACTTACTGTTGTTGAAATAGCATTGGTGTTTTCTACAAATGCTGTGTTTGCGCCTATTGTTAATGTTCCTGCGGTCGTACAATTTCCTGTCGCTATTTTATTTCCACTTCCGCTTAATGTTACACTATTAAATGTCGTTGACTGAATATTTTGATTTCCTGATTTGAAAAATGTAACTGTTGAAGTGCCTGATGTAAATGTTCCGCTTCTGCTCCAATCTCCACCGATATAAATATTACTTGCTCCAGCGGATAATGTTCCCGAAGCGCTAATAGTTGCATTTTGCAATACTACAAAATTTTGTCCGTTTGTATTTAATGTTCCGCTTGTTAAAAGAAAATTATTAGTAACAGAATCCGTCCCAGCCAATGTTACAGAGCTGCTTGATTTATTTATTGTGAGATTATAAAATTTTCCAGCATTAAATGTCTGTGAAAGAGTGCTGTCGCAAACCACTGTATCACTTGAAGTAAATGTTCCAGTACTTGTCCAATCTCCACGCACATAAATTGTTTTACCATTTGAATTCAAAGACGAAGATGAATTGATAATGACATTTTTAAATTTAAAAATTCCATTTGTTCCACTGAGAGAAGTAGTTCCTCCAAATACAGTTGCGCCAATACCATAATAAGACGATGAATTATCAAGATTTCCATTCAATGTATCTGAAAATCCTCCATCATTAAAACCACCAGAACCTGATAGAGTAAATAATCCGGAAACTTTCATTCCACTGCTTGCGCCTGTTTTTAAACCGCTTCCTGACATTGTCAGATTATAAAACTGTGAACCACCGACAGACTGCGCAGTGCTTCCAGAAAATGTAACGGTTGAAGTGCCTGATGTGAATGTTCCGCTTCTCGACCAATTTCCTGTAACAGTAACAGAACTTCCATTTGCTTGAAAAGTTCCAGTAGTAATTGTAACATTTTTACTATTAAAACTTTGATTGCTTCCCGTTGAAAATGTGCCTGATGATAAATTAAAATCATTTGATACTGTTGCAGTCCCGCCTAATGTTGCAGTTCCACTCGGTTTATTAACTGTAAGATTATAAAAATTTGATGCGCCGATAGATTGTGCAGCGGTACTGTCTAATTGCACCGTTCCTGTTGTAGTAAATGTGCCGGAATTCGTCCACGCTCCTCTTACAAAAATAGTCTTTCCACCGTCATTGAGTATTCCTGAAATGGTAACAGAACCAAGTTTTGTCGTGCCCGTTCCTGAAATAGTCGTTGAGTTATTAAAAATTGTCGTACCAATTCCATAATACACTCCATTATTTACAAGATTACCTCCAAGTGTAGTAGATAATGAATTTGAATTTTCTATAAATGCAGTTCCTGAGCCGATTGTCAACGCTCCTACAACAGTAATATTACCTGAAACGGTCTTGGTACTGCTTCCAGCAATAGTCAGATTGCCATACGTTTGAGTTGAAATATTTTGAGAAGTTCCATAATATTCAAAAGTTGAAGAAGATGCAAGAGAGACGGCAGAATAATTTGCAGGAAAATTACTCGTACCGGAAAGTCGAAAAATAGCTGAAGATGAAACAGTAAAAGTTCCACCCGAAGATGCTCTGTCACAAGTGAACGATACAATATCGAGTGTTCCGCTTACAACAGTAATTTCACCGCCACTGCTACTTGTGGTTAAATTATTTGATAACATAACACTACCACTTGATTTATTTATGCGAAGGTTTCGAAATTGTGTAACAGAACTTCCGCTGATGTACTGTGTTCCTGTTCCATTAAATTCCACAGTATCATTAATACCTGTTGTAAATGAACCATTATTTGTCCATGAGCCACCAATTTTATGTTTTTTGGAAGACCCGCCACCAAATGTAGTACCAGAACTAATTGTTAAATCGCCATTTATAGTTATTGACTCTGAAGCATTTTTTGTTCCGCTTCCTGAAAATAGCAAATGACCGTATGTTTTATTTGGTACTGTTTGGCTAACTCCATAATACTCGACAGTACTTGATGAACTTAAATTATATGAAGTAGTGTAATTTGAGGGAAAAGAATTTGAACCACCGATTTTCACTATTGCACTTCCTGCAATTGTAAATGTTCCTCCGGATGCAATTGTTCTGTCCATCTTAAAAGCGCCCAAATCAATAGTCCCTGACGAGTCCGTCCAATTGGATTGCACAGGACAATCAGTAGATGTAAGTGTGAGTGTTCCAGAAGATTTATTAACGACAAAATTATCAAACGTAGTTGTTGAACCAGAAATTGCTTGATTGTTTGTTCCAAAAAACCTCACCGTACTTATACCAGGAACAAATGTTCCGTTGAGTATCCAGTTTCCAGCAAGATTTAATGTTCCGCCTCCTCCAAAAAAAACGAGATAACCATTTGTCTCTATTCCTCGATTAACAGTCAAAGTACGTCCGTTGGTTATTGTAAGAGAATCACCGATGTAATCTGGGTCAATTAAAAGAGCAGCACAAACAGCATTGGCGCTTGATATGGTAACAGACACATAATCAAATCCAGCAGTTTGGTGAATTATAACGCTGTCGGAACTTGTTGGTACTCCGGTAGGTGACCAAATGTTGGGGTCTCCCCACTCACCTGATGCTACAGCACGTTTATCAGTAGCAAGCAACGAGAGAGTTGAAAAGAAGAAAAAAAATAAATAAACTGTAAAAAATCGTTTCATAATTGTTCCTCATTCCTAAAATGAGTTCTGAAAAATATTGTTTTAAAAAAGCATTTTTGCATACTAAATGAATAACGCCCTGTCCGAAAATTACGAACAAGGCATTATTCATCATTCAATAAATTAATTCTATTTGATTAATGTTAACTTCTTCGTTACAGAATAATCTCCAAATCCATCACTTTTATCCAGTGGTGTTGCAGAAAGTCTGTAAAAATAAATACCCGAAGAAAGATGTGAAGCATCAAAATCCACTTCTTCAAATCCTTCCTCAAGTTCCTCGTTATTAAAAATTGTTTGAATTTCCTGACCTAAAATATTATATACTTTAAGTGTAACTATTGCATCAGTCGGCAAATAAAATTCTAATGTCGTAACAGGATTGAATGGGTTAGGATAATTCTGATACATAACAAAATTATTTGGTAGGAGATTATCCTTAATCATATTAACAGAATGATATGATGCCTTGCTGTTCGACTTCAAGAATGGCGACAAGTACAATGGCTTTCCGACACCTTTTTTTAGATTAATTGTTGAATACCATGGAAATGCGCCGCTTGAATCAACAACAAAATCATTTGAATCCACATCATCATTAAAGGCAAGATTAATGCGTTTTAAAGACTGATACAATGTATCGTATAATGGATGTCCGGTTTCATATCTGCTGTAAGTGGTACCATGTTTGTACGAAGTATCATTATAAAATTTTTGCCAAAATGTGAGTGCTGTATCCACAGCAGTACAAATCTGCGACAATGTTTTATTATTTAATGGGTTTGTAGCGCCGTTTTTCATATCAAAAATAATATCTCTTAATCCCTGTGAAGATATTTTAGCAGTATCGCTCATTGCAATGTTCATTCTTAAAGCAGCCAATTCTCCTGCTAAAACGTTATTTGTACCATTCTGTGGTTTTTTCGCCTTTATGTAGCCTTTAAATTTTGTTGCTTTTTTTACATTATTTTTTACTGCATTCCAGTCTTCCGGTTTGTTATTACCGTCAAATCCTCTTGCCGCAAATGAATGGTCAACAAATAATCTGAACCCTTTTGCATCTTTTGAGAATACAAATGCAACGGTATCTGTTCGCGGTTTATTACTTGAATTGAGCACTGCACCAGCTACGCCAAGATATAATCCATTTACATTGGGAGATACTTTGCTATATGTTTTATAAAACACCGTATCAAGTAAATTTGCAATTGATGGTTTCACGAGCGCTTTTGCTTTTGTCGGCGCTTTCTTTAAAATTTTTGGAACTTTTCCACCGCCGCTTCCCCAACCTTTTGAATAACTCAATGACTGTGTAAAAGTTAAAAAGAATGCTGAATCTGCATTTGAATTTACAAAATTTATTATTGCATTGTGTCCTCCGCCTGAAAATGTAATCGGAATACTATCACTTGATGATTCTGCATTGAATACAGTATCGTCATCTAAACTATACAAATATCCCATTTTTCTCCAACCCAATGTATCGGACTCAACGGCATAGTACGTTCCTGAAGTTATACCTGTAACAACAAGTTCTGTTGTATCTGCTTCACCGATTTTTGTTCCTGCATTATTGTAAACAGTCAAATGCCAACTTTTTGCAATTCTATCAGGTCCCGATGTTGCAAAATTATTATCAGTATCCAAATATTTTCGAATCGTAATTGTATTGAGATTAACTCTATTAATAAAATTCACATTCTTAGTTTCACCATTTGTCAATTGGAGCGAAACTTGCGAATTCTGTGTCTCTTCAGATAAATCAGTTGAAGTGTAACCAACGTGTGCATATCCTGAACTATCTGCCTCAACAACTATGTATGTTCCATCTGCTAAATTATTATCAATCAAAACTGAATCAGAAGTAACCTGACTTTGAATGTTTGTAGGAGATACAGAACCTTTATAAATTATCAGATTCCATTTTTTAGCTGTTCTATCGTTGCTTGTCGCATAAAGTCCGTCTGAGTCAAGATAGTTTCGAACATTGAGAATATTTGGATGAAAGTTAGAAAAATCTATAGAGTGCGAAGTTCCGCCAGAGATAGATACTGTTTTAGAACCAACGGAAGATGATTCCGGATTTGCACCATCTGCTCTTCTCGACAAATGTCTCCATCCACTGCTATCAGAAATAAGTGCATAATAAGTTCCGGAAGAAAGTGTATCAATAACTAACACTGTATCTGATTCAATTTCGCCGACAAGTGTCCCAAGTTCGCTATCTTTATAAAGTCGAATATGCCATGTCTTTGAAACCCAATCGCTTGTTGTACTTGATTTTCCATCAGTATCTCTGTAGGTTCGGACAGTTACAGAATTTGGCTGCATTGGATTATTTGCATCTGCAACAGTATATCGCCCGAGAGAACTTTGATTACTTTGGCTAACGGTATTATTATTGACATTTACACTTCCTGCTACACCGCTCCAATTTGTTCCACTATTTGTGGATTTCCATAAACTTAAAGTAACTTCGCTTTGACCATCTAATTCGTTTTCATCATAGTGAAATGTAACCGTCGCATTTAAATTTGAATTTGTCGTTGGAGTAATATCAAAATAACGAAGTATTGAAGAATTTCCTGCAAAGGAACCTCCTCCGCTTTGCGCTTCTCCAGTTTTTCTTGAAACAGTGGTAACGCCGGGAGCAGTATTTGATGTTGCGATATCCAAACCAATTCCGCCAAATGTATAAGATGAACTTGTTGAAAGAGTTCGTTGAGTAGTAACTGTTCCGATAATAACGTTTCCTGCTGTTTCACTTAGAACTGCAGAAGCGCCTAAGGTTATAGAATTGGAATTTGTCGTAATATCGCCCGAAGTTAAAGTAACTGTACCATTAATTGTAACATTTGAACTCCCACCGAGACTGATACCACTTGCATTATCAAGTGCAATATCATTAAATGTACCACCAGTCAATGTTTGCAAAGCGCTACCACTAAATGTAAAATTGCTTGACGTAGATGTAAAAGTAGGTCCTGCATTAACGGTAAAATCTCCGGTAATAGCATAGGTGCCTGAAAATGTTTTGGTCGAGCTTCCGCTGATTACCAGTGAATAAAAATTACTTGTATTAATAGTTTGATTACCGGAACCATTTATTGTAACAACGCCGGTTGTAGAAAATGTGCCTGTATTAGTCCAATTGCCTGCAACTCCAAAATTGATTGAACCTGAAGTTAACGTATTATCAATTGAAACTGTGTTAAAATTATAAGTACCACTTCCGGAAAGAGTTGATGCACCAATAAAATTAGCAGAGCCGTTTGTACTCCCTGAATAAATTCCATCATTAGAAATATTTCCTAAATAAGAAATTGATTTTCCGTTATCATTAAATGTCGTAGAATTTTCAATTGTAAAAACTCTGTTTACTGTAATTGCATTTGAAGCAGTTTTTGTTCCACCACTCAAAGTCAAGTTATCGTAAGTTTCACTCACTACATTTTGTGTAGTACCATTATAAACAACCGTATTAGGTGTATTCGATTCTGCATCAAGGTTAGCATTGCTGTTTATTGTAAAAGTACTTGAAATACCTAAAACTGCATTTGTTGTCAATGTCAATGTTCTGTTGGAAGAAATTGTAACGTTAAATAAATTTGCTGTGCCCGTTAAAGTAGAAGTACCGCTAAATGTCGTCGTTCCACTTGAAGCGCTAAAACTTCCTGTCACAGAAAAATTTCCAGATAATGTAACTGAGTTAGCGGTAGTAACTGAACCTGAAACAACAAAATGATTAAACGACGCGTTGGAGTTTCCACCGACCGTTTTTGATGCTCCACTCATTGTAACCGTGCTTGATTCAGGAGTTAATGTTCCATTATTTACAAGATTACCAGAAAGATTTATTGACGTTGAACCTAATGATAAATTTCTTGTTGAATTAATTTGGAGTGAATTCAAATTAAATGTTCCCGAACCAGAAAAAGTTACAGTTCCATCAATTACAATTTTTCCAGTACCGCCATCAAATGTTACACCATTTGCAACGCTAATACCGGATTTAATTACAACCGAATCTCCTGACGCCGTTTTAGTTCCTGAACCAGAGAATGAAAGAGTATTATAAGGAATACTAAGAACTGACTGTGCTCCCGTTCCATTATATGTTACAGTTGTGGAATTATTAGTAGTTGCATCAAATGTTCCATTATTTGTGATAGCACCGGAAATTAAAACTGACGCAGAAGTTGCAAGTGTTACAGTTCCATTTACGGTTAAGTTATTAAAAGTTGAAGTTCCGGAAACGGATGTTGTGCCACCAAAAATCACTGTTCCTGTAGATGTTAGTGTTCCTGTATTTGCCAAATTACCATTAACTGTATAAGTTTTTCCTCCATCATTCAATGTACCTGTTACGGAAATATTCGTAAATGTCAGAGTGCCATTATTAAAGAACGTTGAAGCACCATTAAACGTAACTGTATTACTTGCATCTACAAAATTCTGATTTGCTGTCAAGTTTCCCGCGATAGAAATATTTCCCGTTGCAGTTTTCTGATCTGTACCGTCTACAATCAAATTATTAAAATTGGTTGCTGAAATATTTTGGATACTGCCATTAAGTGTTACTGTTCCGGTAGCTGTGAAAGTTCCTCCGGATTTTGTCCAACTTCCAGCAACATTCAAATTTCTTCCGCCATCGTTAAATGTACCTGATGAAATTGTAAAATCTCCAGTAATTGTTAAATCATTGGTAATAACGGTTGCAGTACCACTACTTTTATTTACTGTCAAACTGGCAAATGAAGATGAACCATTATCTATTGACTGTGAACCGGTGCCGTTAAAAGTTAGTAATTGTGTTGTAGAAATTGTTCCGCTATTTGACCAATTCCCAGTTACAGTTAATGCTCCTGCTAAGGTTTTTGTACCTGCGCCAGTAAATGAAATATTATTAAAATTACTTGCATTAATAGTTTGAGCTGTTCCACCATTAAACGTTACGGTACCCGTTGAAGTAAATGTTCCTGATTTTGTCCAACTACCTGAAACATTGAAACTTACTCCGCCATCAATTAAAGTAGATGTTATTGACACATCACCATAATTAAGCGTTCCATTGCCTGATAAAGTCGAAGAACCACTAAATGTTGTTATCGTCGTTCCACCATTGAAAGTAACATCAGAAACGGAAAAATTCCCGGCAATTGACATATTGCCTCCTGCTGTTTTTGTTCCTGAACCACTTAAAGATAAGTGACCATAAGAATATGCAGGAATAGTTTGTGAACTTCCATAAAATGAAACTGTGGTTGTAGTACCAAGAGAAACAGTCGTATAATTTTGAGGAAATGTATTAGTTCCATCAATACTGATTGTTGCTGTTCCAGACAATGTAAAAGTACCACCGGTTGCAGTTCTATCTAATGTAAACGTACTTAAATCTATTGTCCCTGATGAAAAATTCACGTTTCCGCTTTGAACACTCACATTACCGGCTAAAGATAATGTACCTCCCGATTTTGCAACTGAAAAATTTCGAAATGTACCACCACTAATTTGCTGACTTCCTGAACCATTGAATACAACTGTATTATTTGTAAATTGCCCATTATACGTACCACCATTGCTTAAAGTCCAGTTACCTGCAATTTTATGAGTTTTATTACTTTGCCCTGAAAATGTAACTACATCAATGGTAATATTTCCGGCAACCGTAATTGAATCTGCTGCTGTTTTAGTGCCTGTACCATAGAGGTTCAAGTTTCCATACGTAATTGCCCCATTTGGTGAAGTGGAATAACGAGCAATTGTTTGTGTCGCTCCACCATTATAATCTACATTACTTGTCGTACTTAATGATACCGTTTGGTAATTTGAAGGGAATGTGTTGGTTCCACCAATTTTTAAAGTAGCACTGTTCGAAATTGTAAATGTACCACCTAATGACTGACGATTGATAGTAAAAGAAGATAAATCCAAAGTTCCATTGGTGAGCGTTAAATTTCCAATTATATTTATTGTTCCTGCTAAAGTAACTGTACCACTTGTTTTATTAATAGTCAGATTATTAAAATCTGAATTATCAATTGTTTGATTCGTACCTGAACCGTTAAAAGTAACGGTATTACCTCCTGCATTGAATGTTCCTGTATTTATCCAATTTCCCCCAAGCGAAATTGAACCATCTGTTGAAAAATCACTGTAATTTTCTATACTTCTTGCAACAGTAAGTGAACGGTCGTTAGTAATTTCTAAACTGGAACCAACACCGTCACCATCAATTACCAATGCATCTATTACGATATTGGAAGTTGTAACTGTAACTATTATTGGGTTGCCAATATCTGATTTAATAACGATGCTGTCTCCTGATACAGGAACTCCTGCGGGACTCCAAACAGCAGCATTGTGCCAATCGCCTGTCAAAATAGCAAGTTTCGTATCTGACTTTGATAAACTTAAAAAACAGAAGGATAAAACAAACATTAACAATGTTTGACTTATAGTTTTATAACGTAACATAATGGACATAATTTCTACCTTTAAAATATGTGAAGAGTAAATTGAGTTAGGTTTTAGTTAAATTCTTTATAATAATATAGTTTATACGTTTTTATTATCGGTATTATTTAAGTACAATTTAGGGAAAAACATTAATACCCTAAAAAAAATCAAATGTTTTCAACAATTACACTGCTGTATGTGATTTTCATCTTTCTTTGCATATACATTCCGGCAAAAATTAGTATAAGGGCTACTCCCCAGCCTGAATATGAAATAATTAATCCGCTTTTATAAATTGAAGAACTGTATTCAAATTCAATTTTATTATTACCCGCAGGTACAACTATGGAGCGAATCAAATTATTTGTCTTGAAAATTTCTGTTTCTTTACCATTTATAAATGCTTTCCATCCATTTGGATAAAATACTTCGCTTAATACAAGTAGTGAAGTAGAACTATTTTTAGTAAAAATTTCAATTTTATGTGCAGAATAATTCTCCATTTTTACAATTGCATCAATTGATTTACTTATTTTTTCTTTAGGCAAATTTGTAAGGATTGCCATTGAACGGGAATTAAAATTCGGTGAATTTAGTATCTGATATGTTTTATTTTTCTCTGCTATTATCACTGAATCTACAAAAAAAGCTCTCGAAAGATAATTCGAATTTTCAAAAATGTATTCATTTCTATCTTTATCACCATTTACCAATCTGAATTTATCGGGAGGAAGCATTCCCTGTGCTACTACATATTTTACATTCAACATATTCACGATGTTCATATTAACAGGAAAATTCTCTTCCCACCCTTTGTACAGACAAGAATCAAGCATTTCTTGATAAATTCTGAGTTTGGCAGGAGAATAGCCACCAATTGTCTGTAAGCCGTGATACATCCACGTGTTATCCTGAAATAATTGACCGACCGGAAATGTGCGGAAAATTTCTTTCTCGCTTTGTTGTTTAAGAAATTTCATTGTTTGCGTTGGCGGAAATTGTTCTTCCACACCTCTGTTAGGCTTTGTTTCCAGATAAGATTTATCAACAATCCCAACATCAATCAAATTAACTGTTACAATTATAAAAATAAATATTCCTGCGGTAATTTTTTTAATAAAATAAAAATATACAACTGCAAGCAACCCGATAGCAAAAAGAGAAAATTTTACAGCATCATCCTTTAATTTTTCAAACCGTAACTCTTTCAATTGTGTAATTTGCTCAACTGAATACTGCTGAGAATCTCCATCTTTTACAAATGAACCAACGGAAAAAAATGAACTTTTCAACATAAAAGAAAAAATCAAAATTACAATCCCTAATCCGATTGTAATTAATATTCCCTTTTCAATTTTTTTCCAGTTTATATTTTTCTGCTTTTGCATTCCTTCCTTCAACAAAAAATCTAATCCAAACGCTGCTATTATTCCAACGGAAAATGGAAACAGTAGCAAAATCATTTGAGGAGCGCGGAACTTATTAAAAAATGGAAGATAATTATAAAGCAAATCGTAAACGAAAAAGTGTTTTCCGAAAGAAATTAACAAATACAAAATGGAAAGCGAAGCAAAAAATAAAACTGATGAATTTCTGCGAAAGATAATTCCAAAAATTGCTAACAAAAATGGAAGCAATCCAATGTACATTGTTGATTCCGTGAATGGCATCCATCCCCAATAAAATGGAGACACCATTCCGAAAAATGATGGAACAAAATATGTTAACATTTCAAGTGGATGAAATGACCAGTTTGTAGCCGCTTCAATATTCATTCCGCCTCCTGCTCCGGCTTCTCCTCCCCCTCGTACGGATAAATGAGAATACTCATACGTTGATAAATAAATAAATGCCGCAATTGAAAATCCGATTATAATTGCTGAAAGAAACAATCCGCTTGTAACTGCTACATTTTTTACATTATTGTTAAATTCTTGTATCAAAAACCAAAGGAAATAGAATCCCACACTCATCATTCCATAATACACCATTTGCACGTGATTCGTGAGAAAAAGTGTACCAATTATCGCTCCAAGTGCGCCGATGCTTAAGAGATTCTTTTTATCAATCAAATATTTTGTACCTAAAAATAAATATGGAATGTAACTCAGTGCCATAAGTTTTGACCCATGTCCCGCTTGCGCTAACCCTAAAATAAAGGGACTCATTAAAAATATCAGCGCACCGATGAAAGAAGGTATTTGAGTTAATCCCAAGTAGCGAATAAAAATAAAAACGCCAACTGCTCCCAGTAGAAAATGAAAAATCATCCAACTCATTTCTGCATTGAGAAATAAAATTTTACTTACAAATTTGAAAAATATATTGATGTAGTTAATATCTTTCGCCAAATACATTAAACTTCCGAATGATGGCATTCCTGAGAAAATAAACGGAAACCATTGCGGCTCAATATGTTCTTTCTCTTCAAGAATTTTTCCCGCTTGAGTAATTGCGTGTGCGGCGGCAGTATCTCCTCCGTCAGAAAATACTTCGTTTTTGAAAATAACACCGCTGAACATTACGACAATTATCGCAAATAGAAACCCAATCGAAATAATATCTTTTTTAAAAGAAGAAAGTGCGGAGAATTGATTTGTTGGTACTTGTGAAGTTGATTTGTTTTTTATTTTAGACATTCTTATTTGTATTTTTTTAAAGCGTTTTACCACCATCAACAATGAAGGTCTGACCAGTAATATACCTTGCTGTTGTGGCTAAATATACGATAAGCGATGAAATATCTTCAGGTTTTCCTTGCCTTTGAAGTGGAATTTTTTTGACCATTTTTTTAGAAATATCATTTGCATTTTCATTTTCAAAATAAATTAGTCCGGGAGCAACTGAATTTACTCGGACAAATGGAGCAAGTTCTTTTGCCAAAATTTTTGTAAGATGAATTACGCCTGCTTTTGCAACGGAATACGGTAAATGATTTTTCCATGCTTCAATTCCTCCCACTGATGAGAGATTGATAATCTGTCCGCAATTTTGTTTTTTGAAAACTGGAGCAACTTCTTTAGATGTCAGAAAAATACTTTTCAAATTAGTGGAAAACGTTTTATCCCAAATTTTTTCTGTTGTCGTTGTTAAATTCGATTTTGGAAATATTGCCGCATTGTTGATAAGGATGTCTATTCTCCCAAATTTTTGAAGAGCGGTGCTTATTATTTTTTTAACATCAACAATATGAGTAACATTTGCTTTCAAGATGTAACATTTTCTCCCGACACTTTCAATTAATTTTAAAACGGTAGCCGCATCTTTTTGGGAAGTTCTGTAAGAAATTACAACATCAAATCCTGCCACAGCAAGCGCGTATGAAATTTCTCTTCCTAATCTTTTCGCTCCACCTGTAATAATTGCAACAGGATTTGAGTTTTTGTGTTTCACTGACTTTTCAAAATGGAAGTGATGTAATATAAACGGGAATTTTTCCCCCGCTTCGCTGGATAGAATATGCGAGAGAGTTGCATTCTGCATTTACATTTTTATATCCCAATGCAATCCATTCATTGCTTTTAAATGAATAAGTAAAACTTGTAACAAATCCTATTTCTTCATTCTCACAATAAATTTTCTTGTCAGAATTTTCAGGGCTATTTTCATTGAATAGAAAACCGCACAATTCTTTTTGAACTTTCTTATACGTATCAAGTCTTGCAATTACTTCTTGTCCGATATAGCATCCCTTCGTGAATGAAATGTAGTTGCTCAATCCAACTTCCAGCGGATTGAACTCTGCGGAATATTCTTTTCCTAAAAAAGGTATGCCGCATTCAATACGAATAATGTCAAATAATGTATTGTTTGAAAAACGCGGCTGAAGTGCCGGAAGATATGTAATTGGTAAAAGACAACGGAAGATTGAAAATCCTGAACGGGAATGTAATTCAAAAAGCATACTATAATCATTCGACAATTCGGATAGAAACGAATTCATAAAATCGCGTGATTTATTTCCGCAAACAAAAAATGAAAAATATTCTTTCGATACATCTGACAATTGCACATCTTCCATTATGATGAATTTATTTATCCATTGCATAACTTCTCCAACATTATTGCCGCCTGTTAGTAACAATAGTGATTGCTCTTTGCTATACACAGTTACAACATCAATGATGCGACCCTTTTCATTCGTCAAAATAGTTGCACAAGAATTATTTTGTTGCAAAGATAAAACATCGTTCGTGGAAATACGCTGAAGAAGTTCTTTGCTGTCGGAGCCAGTCAAGTGAATTACGCCTGAATTATTGTCTAAAAATAATCCGTAGGTATTCATAACGTCTTGATAGGATTTTAACAACTCTTTCATTTCATTTTATAATAGTTGAAAAGTTGCAAGGTAAATCGTAGTGCGCCCACCAGGACTCGAACCTGGAACCCGCTGATTAAGAGTCAGCTGCTCTACCAATTGAGCCATGGGCGCAAACAATTACCTGAATTTTGGGAGAAAAAGAGAAATGAAAAGCATCTCGAAAGATGCCTTTAAACAATTAACGTGTTTGACCAGGGACAGCAGAGCCGCCTTGAATCACACTTTCCTGCGTAGAAGTTTTTCCCGGTAAGAAAAACAAGTTGATTACAATACACAGCCCAATAAAAACTGATGCGAGTATTGTTGTGGATTTGCTTAAAAAATCAGCGGTGCGTCGAACACCAAACATTGTTCCTGCCTGACTTCCGCCCATAACGCCTGCAAGTCCGCCGCCTTTGCTCGCTTGCATTAATATGACGATTGTTAACAGAAAGCTAACGATAAATTCGATAATTAGTAATAGAGTAAACATTGTAAATTATTTTTTGTAAAATTTTGCCGAAAAAAATACTAATTTCTAAAAGAAGTATCAAACCTTTTGTTTAAATATTTCCGATTGAATAATGTATTTGCCGAGAACATCAAATTCAAGATTTACTTCACTACCAATCGTTAGTGTTGAAAAGTTTGTATGCGCAAAGGTGTGAGGAATGATTGAGATTCGAAATATATTTTTTTCTTTTTCTGCAATTGTCAAACTAATGCCGTCAATTGCAATGGAGCCGCGTGATATAATATAATCCACAAATTTCTCGGGCATTTTAATACTATACAGCCAACTTGATGAAAGCTTTTTTATTGCAATAATTTTTCCGACACAATCAGTATGGCCAAGCACAAAATGTCCGCCGACAAAATCATTGGGTCGCAATGGAAGTTCACAGTTTATTTTTTGTCCGATTTTGAAATTTTCCAGTGTTGTTTTTCGTAATGTCTCTTCAACTGCTTCCAGTTCAACAATCGGTTTTCTTTTTTTGACTACAGTCAGACAAACGCCGTTTATTGCAATACTATCTCCTATTTTTATGCTGCTCCAAAGCGCACCAATTTCGATACTGAATCGTATGCCGCTGCCAATATGAATTTGTGATTTAACTGTTCCGACGTATTGAATTAACCCTGTAAACATTATACATATCCCTCATAAAAAATATCTCCCTCAATACTACGGAAGGATATATCGTGTAAATTTACGGAAGTGTGAAGAGAAGAATTTTTATATAATTCAAATGCATTTTTTCCTTGCCCCATAATTTTTGGAGCAACAAAGAATAATATTTTATCAGCAAGTTTTTGTTCAAGAAATTGCGAATACATTGATGCGCCGCCCTCAACCAAGACGGATGAAATATTTTGCTCTGCAAGCAACGAAAGTATTTCAGAAATTTTTATTGAATTATTTTTCGTAGAATACAATGGAAAAATTTCTACTCCCCGTTTCATAAGTTTTTCGATTTTTTGCGGAAATGTATTGTAACAATTCTTTGAAGTAAAAAAAAGAATTCTTTCCTTATGTTGTTTTTGAAACACTTTGCAGGAAACAAGCGAAGTAAAATTTCCATCAATAATAATCTTGTGCGGATTCCTTCCTTTCACTAATCGCACGGTGAGAGAAGGATTATCTGTTCGGAGTGTTCCTGCTCCAATAAGTACCGCATCATACTCAGCCCGAATCGAATGAACATGTTTTCGTGATTCTTCAGAAGTTATCCATTGCGAATTATTTTTTGTATCGGCAATTTTTCCATCCAAGGTTTGTGCAATCTTCAACGTTACAAATGGCTTTTTGAGAGTGATGAATTTGAAAAAAGTCTCATTGAATTTTTTACATTCTTTTTCAAGAATACCGGAAATTACTTTAATCCCAGATTTTCGTAATTTTTGAATTCCACGACCCGCAACGAGTGGATTTGGGTCTTTTGTTCCTATTATTATTGTAGAAATTTTTTGACGGATTATTTCATCAACACACGGTGGTGTTTTTCCATAATGCGAGCATGGCTCAAGATTGACAACAAGTGTAGATTTTTCCAAAGTTGATGTTGCTTTGTTGAAAGCATCCATTTCAGCGTGGATTCCACCGTATTTGTGATGATACCCTTTTGCAATAATTTTTCCGTCTTTGATAATTATTGCGCCAACTTTGGGATTCGGTGAAACAACGCCTGCTCCTTTTTGCGCAAGAAGAAGGCATTGCTTCATGAGATGTTCGTATAAATTTGCTTCAGGCAATTTATCAGGAAATCGTCAATGTAACTTTTGAACCAACGCCCGATTTTAATTCATCGGCGGCGCTTTTATTTTTCAACGCAATTTCCAGTAAACCAGAACTTCCAACATATCCGAATGGTTTTCCGGGAGGCGCATATCCATAAGTTCTGTAAAACTGCCCTATGATTGTTTTTTTCAACGCGACTTTTATTTCTTCTCCTCTGTCAAAAAAATCTTCCATAAAAAAACTGGTAATCAGATTTCCAAATCTATCAATATGAATTACTTCTCCATCTGCACGTTTTTGCTCAAAGTTGCGTACCATAACAAAAGATTCCGGCTGTGTTTCCGGTACCATCAATGGACCAACTGTGCGCATTTGTATTCCTTCAGTGAATTGTGCAGCAACGGGAGCAAATATATCGCGACCGTGAAACGTCGGGCATATTGTCGGGCGCATTAATTCACGATTATTGACGCGGCGAATTTCCCGCACTTTCGCCATGCCGAGAATATATTTCAAACATCCATTATCGGGCGCAAGAAATAAATGCTCATCAGCGTGTACTGCCAGTATTGCGCGATTTGTTCCCACTCCAGGGTCAACAACAGTTACAAATACTGTTCCCATTGGAAAATATTTGTAGGTACTCCATAACACATAAGCAGCATGGTCAACATTACCGGGAGCAATACTGTTTGTGATTTCAACCGTTCTTGCTTGCGGAGAGACGCTGTTTATTACGGCTCTCATCACCGGAACATAGCCATCTGTGCCTCCAAAATCAGTTATTAATGCAATTGTATGTTCGCGCTTGCGCGTTGAACTTCTCATCATAATGGTGGTTTCCTTATTTTGTTTTTGTAATACGTTGTTCTTTTCCTGATTTTGCAGAACGATAAATTGCATCAACTATTTCCATGCGCTTTACGGCTTCATCTCCTGTGGAAATAATTGGATGCAACCCGCGCACCGCTCCGAAAAAATGTTTAAGTTCGTTTTCGTAACTCTTCAAAAATGAATTGTGAAACATATCTTGTTTCATCGGAGTTAAATTGACAACATTTCCATCTATACTTCTGTAAATGCGCAATGGATTAATGCTCGCGCTTCCGTTCGTGCCTATTAAATCGCAATAAAAAAAATCATTTTCAGAATGGAACGTCCAACTGACTTCCAATGATAATGTTGCATGGTTTGCGAGAGAACACCACGCAACGCAGGAATCTTCTACTGTTGTCATAGTGTGTTTGTACATTTCTGCTGTCGCTCTCTTCACATCCTGATAGCCCATCATCCACAAAGATAAATCAAGCATAACTATTCCTAAATCAATAAAAACACCGCCGCCTGATTTCTCTTTTTTTGTCATCCATTTCGTGTCGGTATTTATACGCTTCAACCATCCCGCTTTCACAAAAAATATTTTTCCCAAATCTCCTGCTTCAACAATACTGCGTAACACCATTACATCGGGGCGAAAACGATTATTCATTCCAACCATCAACTTCCGTTTTTCTTTTACCGCAGTTGCAACAATCTCTTTTGCTTCGGAAAATTTTCTTGCGAGCGGTTTTTCAACAAAAATATCTTTGCCTGCTTCAAGCGCCATTATCGCATGCTCTTTGTGCGCATCTGTTGATGAACAAATAACAACTGCCGAAAGGTCTTCAAACTTCAGCATCTCTTCTAAATTTCCGTAAAATCGTTGGATACCAAATCTCGTCGCAACATTTTTAGCTTTTGCCTTATCTCGGTCGCTTACTGCAACTAACTCAATATCCTGCATCTTTTTTAATAACGGCAGATGTATTACCTGCGAAACCCATCCTGCGCCGACAACACCAATTTTTAATTTTTCCATAAAGATTTTATACTGTTGTATCTTCTACATGTAATTTTTCTTGCGCTAAAAACTCTCTGACAACTTCTGCAATTCCTTCTGCGTCAAATCGCAGTTGTGTATATAATTCTTGCGGTGTTGCATGTTCAACAAATGCATCTGATATGCCATGCAAATGTACTCGCGCACTTTGCATCTTCTTTTCCGCAATTGTTTCCAGCACCGCCGCGCCAAAACCACCTACTACATTATTATCTTCGACAGTTAATAACAATGCAGAAAGTGCAAGCGCTTCTTCGATTATTTGAAAATCAATTGGTTTCACAAATCTCATATTGATAACACCAACAGAAATATTTTCTTTGTTTAAAATCTCTGCCGCTCTCAGAGAGGGATACACTAAATTTCCTATTGCAAGAATATTCAAATCAGTTCCACGTTTAAGCCACTCGCCTTTTCCTATTTCAATTTTTTCAAATTCTGATGATAGCGTTACACCAACTCCATTTCCTCGCGGATATCTGAGCGCAATTGGTCCTTTATCATATTCAACTGCAGTAAAAAGCATATTCCGTAATTCGCTTTCGTCTTTTGGCGCCATTATTACCATCGTTTGAATACAGCGCAAATACGATAAATCCAGAACTCCGTGATGTGTTGGTCCATCAGCGCCAACAATACCGCCTCTATCAAGCGCAAAGACAACGTGCAAGTGCTGTATTGCAACATCGTGAACAATTTGGTCAAATGCACGTTGCAGAAATGTGGAATAAATTGCACAAATAGGAATATATCCTTGCGTTGCAAGTCCTGCGGCAAATGTTACGGCGTGCTGTTCTGCAATTCCAACATCAAAAAATCTTTCGGGAATTGCATCACGTAACTGGTCAAGTCCTGTTCCGTCAGGCATTGCCGCCGTGATGCCAACAATTTTTTTATTCTGTTGTGCAAGTTCAACTACCGCCTGTCCGAATACTTTTGTGTATGCAGGAACTGTTTCAACTTTTTTGGGAGAAATTCCGGTGATTTTATCAAATGGATTAACTCCATGCAAACGCTGCGCATCCTCTTCTGCGGGAGCGTATCCTTTGCCCTTTTGTGTAAGTACATGAACTAAAATTGGTCCCTTTAAATCTTTTATATCCTGAAACAGTTTTACTAAGTTAGAAATATTGTGTCCGTTTACAGGTCCGAAGTAGCGAAATCCGAGCGCTTCAAATAACATTCCCGGCGTTATTACTACTTTTATTCCCTCTTGCAATCGCCCGACTGCTTTGCGTATTCTATCACCAAAGTCATCTAATTTGCCTGTTAGTTCCCATACATTGTTTTTGAATTTATTATATGTAGGATTTGAAATGAGTTCAGTAAAATAATTTGAAAAAGCCCACACATTTGGCGCAATAGACATATTATTATCATTCAGAATTACAATCAAATCTCTTTTTTGTAATCCTGCATTATTCATTCCTTCGTATGCCATTCCTCCCGTCATCGAACCATCGCCGATTATTGCAACCACTTTATTTTTCTCTCCAGCCAAATCTCTTGCAACAGCCATTCCCAATGCTGCAGAAATTGATGTTGTTGCATGACCCGCGCCGAATTCATCGTAAATACTTTCAGAGCGTTTTAAAAAACCACTGATTCCTCCCTTCTGCCTGATAGTATGAAACACATCGCGGCGACCTGTTAAAACTTTATGCGGATATGCCTGATGTCCAACATCCCAAACGAGTTTATCGTGTGGTGTATTGAATACATAATGCAGTGCAACGGCTAATTCAACAGTTCCCAATCCTGCGCCAAGATGTCCTCCGACTTTTGAAACACGGTCAATGAGAAACTCACGCACTTCGTTTACAATTGAGCGAAGTTCGTGCTGGGGATACAATTTTAAATCTGCGGGGGAATTTATTTTAAAAAGAAGCGGAAACTCTTGTGCTGACATTGGTTATTTTTCTTCACTTTCTTCGCTCTGCATATTGAACATTTCAAACGTGCCGTCAATAGTTTTAGTGATGCGCTTTAGTTTTATCTCTGCTTTGGAAAGTTTTTCCATACATTGCTTACTCAATTCAACTCCCTCTTCATATAATGCAAGAGATTCATCAAGAGCAATTTCACCTTTTTCGAGCGCTTCAACAATTGCCTCGAGGCGCATCATCGCATCTTCAAATGTTTGTTTTGAATTATTTTTTTGCATGAGAATATTTTTTTTCAATGAATACGCGCATCTGCTTCACCATCGTGAAATTGAATGCGAATATCGTCGTTCGTGTGTAATTGCTGTGTTGATGTTACAACAGAATTATTTCGTGTTACAATTGCATATCCGCGCCGCAGTATTGCTCCGGGATTGAGTGAGTGCAATCTCGCACCAAGTGAAATTACCTTATTTTGCCTTGTTCCATATTGGAATTTCATAATTCGTTCCAACGTGCTTTGAAGTTCATCTGCTCTTTGCATATTGCGTCGTATTCTATCAAATGGCTGTTTAAAAGAATAACTTTTAATTAAACTTTGAATCTTTTCATTTGCGTATCGCATTTCCTCATCAATTACAGAAAACATCGCGGCGCAATTTTTTTGAATAGAATTAGCAACAGCATTTTTGTTTGGTACAACAAGTTCCGCCGCCGCAGATGGAGTTGGAGCACGTAAATCAGCAACAAAATCGCTGATGCAAAAATCAATTTCGTGTCCAACTGCGCTGACGACAGGAATTTTTGAAGCGAATATCGCACGCGCAACAATTTCTTCGTTGAACGCCCATAAATCTTCCAAACTTCCTCCTCCTCTTCCTACAATAATGACATCACAATTTTCTTCTTCATTTAAAATGTTCAGCGCGTTAGCAATCTCTTCTGCCGCGCCGCTTCCCTGTACTCTTACAGGTGCAAGTAATATTTCCACACACGGGAATCTGCGTGAAATAATATTCAGCATATCCTGCAACGCTGCTCCTGTCGGGGAAGTTACTATTCCAATCCTCTCAGGAAATTGTGGCAATTCTTTTTTATGTTCTGCATCGAATAATCCTTCGTCTGCAAGTTTCTGTTTTAAGCGTTCAAATGCAAGTTGCAATTCTCCCAATCCTGCGGGAATAAGTTCAGTGCAATCCAGCTGGTAATTCCCGCGAGGTTCATAGACAGAAATACTGCCGCGAGCAACTACTTTCATTCCATCCTGCGGCGAAAATTTCATCGAAGCATTTCTGCCACGCCACATTGTGCAGGAAATTTGCGCAGCAGAATCTTTCAGTGAAAAATAAAAATGCCCTGAAGAATGTCGTTTGAAATTAGAAATTTCTCCTTCGACTGTTACTTCTTCAAAATCAGTTTCGAGAACAGATTTAATTCGTCGCGTAAGTTCACCGACGGAAAGGATGTGTACTGCTGTTCGGTTCTGCAAAATAATTTTTAAAAAATTTCGCGTAAAAAATACGTAAAATTTTTGTCAGGAAATAAAGTGCTGCGAACCTGAGGGGTGATACTTACCTTTTTATGTCAGAACTTTACACTCATTCCCAATGTGGGTAAAATGGGAAACATTGATGTTGGATTCTTTTCGAACTTCAAATTTTGCGTAACATAAAACTGATAGTTTAAAATGTTTGTTCTGTTGTACACATTTATTACATCGAGATAAAACTGCCAATCCAAGCCCCATATTTTTGTGTAAGCAGTTGCCCGAATATCAAGACGGTGATATGGAGGCAGACGCCTTGAATTTATTAAACTGCCTTGGGCTCGTTTTATATCAAAAACTACTTTGTTATTTCTATCTGTCTGAATAATCCCGATTGTAGTATCAACGTGCGTTCCATAAATGACAGAATCAATATGAACAGAAATAATTCTCGGCTGAATTCCTACGGGCGGAGAATACGGAAAATTTGTTCCATAACGCCATTTGACTGCAACTTCCAGCCAATTATTTATTTTATAATTAGCAGAAATGTTTATCGTATGCCGCTGGTCGTACGCAAGCGGACGCCAAACTCCGTACACATTTCGTTGAGCCCACGCCAGTGTATAACTAACGTATCCCCATATTTTCGTCTCTGTTGTAATTTGTTTTTTTTCAAAATAGAATTCTAAGCCATACGCATCGCCATACGCATTGTTTATCGGATTATTTGTATAAACATCTTCCATTACAAGGTGAGGAGTTGTCCAGCCGCTAATCAGAGCTGAATCCTCTCCCGGAATGGTCTCTGATGTAAATCTCGCTTCTCTTCTTTTTTCCTGAATAATGAGTTTATCAAAACTCTTGTAGTATGTTTCCACTTTCCCAAAAATTTCTGAAGAAAACCATCGCTCATAACCGAGAATGTAATGCATTGCGCGTTCTGCTTTTAAATTTGTTGCATTACTCAGGGAATAAAATACATTCTGGTCAACAAGTTTTTCATACCCGGGCGACTGATAGTACAAACCAAAAGCGGCGCGAAATGTACTGACGGGATTGAGAGAATAGGAAATATTAACACGCGGTTCAACATAATTTTTATTCAGTATGTGAAAGTGATTATATCGCAAACCAAATTGAGTAGAAAATGATTCGCTCATTTTCCATTTATCCTGAACGAAGAAAACATCACGCGCATACGATTGACTTTGTAAAAAATTATTAAGAACAGCAACATTCAAATTTTCAAATCGGGCGCGCAGTTCCGGTGAAAGTTGCAATTGCCAGTACAAATCATTCTGCAGCCAATCCCTCGAAATTCCAAATTCAAATATGTGAGAGTGAAATTGATACAGCATTTCTTCTTTTAACGAATATTTCTGAAATGTAAAAGAAGAACTGATATCTACATTGTACAATCGTATCGTACTATCAGATGAATTTTGCAAACGCTCACGGTCAAGCCCTGGGTCAAGTACTGCTCCTCCAAAATCACTTACTCCTGTATTGCGATACCACGAAAAATTGAATTTGGAAGTAAAATTTTGCGCTGGAAAAGATAACCATTCTGCTCCGGCAACATCATTGCGCGAAGCATTATCTATGCTTACACTATCTGGTGTTTGTTTGTTACTTCCGCTAACTAAATACACTCCATCCTGACTTGCAATGCCATTGAACGTTACCTGATGCTTGGAAGAAGGCACAACCGTAAATTTTCCCTGTATATCAGAAAAGTTTGGAAATGCAACATCGCCTTTTACAAGTCCTGCATTTTTTGCAAATGGTTCGAGAACTAAATCGTAATAAGTTCTTCGCGCTGATACAAGCCAATAGAGCGGAAGGAACGACTGAGTTTTTCCTTCTAAAACAATATTTGCATTGGAAATACTTGCGTTAATATTTCCATTCACTTTATTTTCTCCGCCACCACGCTTATTAACAACATCAACAACAGCAGAAAGTCTGTCTCCGTATTTTGCAGGAAATCCGCCAGTGAGCAATTGAATATCTGAAACTGTTTCAGGATTAAACATACTTATCAGTCCGTACAGACGATACGGATTGAAAATTTCAATTCCATCCATTACGATAAGGTTTTGGTCAGGATTTCCTCCGCGAACAACTAATGCTGCACGAAAATCGCTTGGCGCAATGACACCGGGAACATTTTGTAATGCACGCAAAACATCTTCTGCCGCACCCGGTAATGCTTTTGCCTGCCGTGGCTGAACTTCCACTACGCTCGGACGAATATCTTCCAATGATTTTTTTCTTGCATCTGCTACAATCTCAACCTCTTTCATTTCAACGGAAGATTCTCGCATAGAAACATTGAGAGTAGCAGTTCTATTGGGGTTTATGCGTATGTTTTCTTTTCGTGTTTCACAACCAATGGATGAAAATACTACCGTGTAACTTCCTGCAGGAATTTCTTTTAAAATAAATTCGCCTTTTTCATTGCTCACCGTCCCAATCGAAGTTCTTTCGAGAAGAATGTTGACAAAAGGACGAGGCTCTTCCGATTCAGAAGAAATAATTTTTCCTGCTAATGCTCCGGTAATTTTTTCTTGTGCGTTCGTGTATTGAAAAAAGAAAAAAAATAAAAAAGCAAAAATAATTCTTTCTAAGATGGAACTGAATTGAGTATAGCTCACAAAATAAATTTCAACTAATCTGCATCATACGTTGCAATGGAACAAGTGCGCGTCGTATCAGTTCATCAGATAAAATAATTTCCGGTGAATGATGTTTCATACAGAGATACAATTTTTCCATTGTGTTCAGTTTCATATACGGACACGTATTGCACGAACAATTTTCGAGTGGCGGCGCAGGAATGAGTTTTTTGTGCGGTGCGGATTTTTCCATCTGATGAATAATACCAACCTCTGTTGCGACAATAAATTCACTTGCTGATGATGCAGAAACGTATTTCAGCAACGCGCTCGTCGAACCAATAAAATCTGCATTGCTTAACAATGATTCATCACATTCGGGATGTGCAATTAAATGCGCTGAAGGAAATTCTCTCCGCAACTCAAGTATTTTTTTTTCGGAAAATGTTTCGTGAACAATACAACTGCCCTGCCACAGAGTCATTGCTCGTTTTGTTTTTTTCATCAGGTATTTGCCAAGATTTCTATCTGGTGCAAATAAAATTTCTTTCTCAACAGGAATGGCATTAATTATTTTTTCTGCGTTGCTTGATGTGCAAATATAATCGCTCAACGCTTTTACTTCTGCTGAACAATTTATATACGAGACCGCAACATGGTTCGGATGTGTTTCTCGAAATTCTTTAAACTGTTGTGGAGGGCAACTTTCATCAAGCGAACAACCTGCGTTCATATCCGGTAGTAAAACTTGTTTTTGCGGGCTTAATATTTTTGCAGTTTCCGCCATAAAATGTACACCTGCAAAAATAATAACATCTGCATTTGTATTTGCAGCGCGTTTCGAAAGTTCCAAACTGTCACCGACAAAATCCGCTATATCCTGTATTTCCGATTCCTGATAGTAATGCGCAAGTATTACTGCATTCATTTCTCTTTTCAAAGATTGAATTGCTTTCTCAAGTTCAATGGGAATTTCTTCGTTTGCTGTGTCCGTGTTTTGTTGACTCAACTCTTTCATATACTTAAATTTTCGGTTTAAAAATACTCATTCTCTGTTGCGTAATCAAACGAAGAACACGAAACGGAAATGTTACTTCCGGGTATTCGCACTGCCAATTTTTTCTTTGACAATTTGCATTACGCTAACAATATCTTTGTTGTGATAAAAGTTTTTTTCTATTTCAAATAGTGGCAGTTGTTTTAACTCATTGCTGTTCATTAGTGTAGAAAGTTTTATCAACGAAGCGGCAACGGATTCATCATTTTTACTTTTAAGACAAATAGAAAGATTTTTTTTATGTGCATCAATTTCATTGTTTGTATCATTGATTTCACTGTACAATCTTGCGATGAATTGATACGTTTGCGGATGATTGCGCAATGTAAGTTCTTTTTTCACTGAGTTAATCGCATTGATATAATCTTTTCTTTGATAAAGTACCAATGCCTGAATTAAATTAGCTTTCGGATAGCCGGGATAATTGTTAAGCAATTCACTCGTTTGTTTGAATGCAAGTGCATAATTATTTGTCTGATACGCTGTGCCTGCGCAATGAAATAAAATCAACGGATGCTCCGGATTTTCTTTGTACGCCATCTGATATGCAGTAAAAGATGAACGTGTATTGCCTTCCAAATCGTAACGGTAGCCGAGTAAGTATAATTTGTCTCCTTTGTAGCGATGTATTTCTTTTGGAATAAAATAAAACAACAACGCTAAAAAAAGTAATAATGGTACAAATGAAAATTTCTGCAATGCAGATGGAATGAGAATTTTTTTTTCATTCTCTTTTTCTGACGTATATGAAAAAAGCAACGCCAGCAAGACAAAAAATATTAACCGAATCGGCACAACACGCAAACTCATATTGCCAACATTATCAATCAGAATAGACAGTATTCCTGTCATAATTCCAATGACAGGAAAACGATGCAATCGCGAAGTTTCATCGCGATATAATTTTTGGAAAATAAATTTTCCTGCGACAAAAAGTACGAAAAGGAATGCAATCATTCCGACTGCGCCGGATTCGGAAAGTATTTCCAAGTACTCATTGTGCGCATGCGCTACAACATCTTCGCTTTTGGAAATCCAGTATTCATTCGAGCGTAACATTGCATAGAACACTTCGAATGAACCGAATCCTTTTCCTATAATTGGCGAAGAGAGAAATGCATTAAACGAGCCAATGTAAAAATCAAGCCTGCGGGAAAAAGAAGATTGCTCTTGAAAAATATTTTCAAAGCGTTGCAGAATTGTATGGAAGAAAAATACATCCGCAAGAAGTAGAAGCATACACACGCCAATGAAATACAAAATATTTTTTTTGTTCTTCGGAAATGCGAGAAAAATAAAAAACACACTGCTTATTGCTGTGGCTATCCACGCTGAACGGGTTCGTGTAAAGACTAAAAGTACAATGGAAAACAATAATAGAAAACCAAGAATATATTTTTTTTTTCTCGATGAAGTTGCAAACAACTGACCCGCAACAAACGGAATCATCATTGCAAGAAATCCTCCGAAATACGCGCTATTTCCAAATGTGGAAATCAATTGGCGCGAATAATCTGCAATGATTGTTAATGAAACTCCTGCATAGATTTGAAGAACTATTCCTGCAATACAACTTCCGGCAACAATAAAGAGCAATACATTCATCAATTGTTCACGGAAATCATTCCTCTCATTCAATACCTGCGATGTAATGAATGTGACGGCAATAATTGCAAAAAACTGTCCAAGCGCATTTATACTTAAAGAAAGATTTAATGATTGAGTAACAGAAATACAGCACGCAAAAAAATAAATGAACACGGGCAGATGAAATTTTTGTTTTTTCCATAAAATAACTCCACGCTGCAATTGCAAAAACAACCATAGAGCAACAAGAAAACTTCCTCCGATTAGTAACACCGATGATTTTAAAATGGTGTTATCATTAACATCAACAACAATAACGAATGCAACGAGAATCAACAATAATGCAATTCCATATTCCAATACTTTTGAATAAAACGATAATGACGCTAAGCCCGCTCTTTCAATGTTCTTTTTTTTCGGCACGAATAAAAATATTTGTAGTTGTGTAAAAAAGTTTTTAAAAAATTTTTATAGTCTTGTGAGTGTTAGTATATTTTGCCCGCAAAAATGGACAGATAGCTCAGTCGGTAGAGCAACGGCCTGAAAAGCCGTGTGTCGCCAGTTCAATTCTGGCTCTGTCCACGATTCAACTCATAAGTGAATCTTTTATGGTTAATAAAGCAAAACATCCGGGAAACCGGATGTTTTTTTATTTTAAGGAGAAAGTCTCTCTATTTTCCACTCGTTTTCTATTTTTGTATAGCAAATTCTATCGTGAAGTCGGCTTGCTCTTCCCTGCCAAAATTCTATTCTTGCAGGACGCACGACATATCCTCCCCAATTTGATGGCAAAGGAATTTCTTTTCCGTAATATTCCTGTTCAATTGCTATAAATTTATTCTCGAGAATAACCCTGCTTTCCACAACTGAACTTTGATGTGATACTAACGCTCCAATCTGACTTTCTCGCGGACGAGAATGGAAATATGATGCTGATTGTTCAGAAGAAATTTTTTCTGCATTTCCTTCAATGCGTACCTGTCGCTCAAGTTCTTTCCAGAAAAAAAGAAGCGAAACACTTTGGTTCTCTGCTATTTCACTTCCCTTTCTGCTTTCGTAATTCGTATAAAATACAAATCCGTTTTCATCATATTCTTTCAGTAACACAACGCGAGAAGATGGTTGCTTAGCATTTCCGCAGGTAGAAAGAATCATCGCAGAGCAATCTGCAATTTCGAGGGCAAGAGTATTCTGAAACCATTGATGAAATTGCTCAAATGGATTCGGATGTGCATTGCTTTCATCAAGCACCATTTGTGAATATTCACGACGAAGTTTTCCAAAAATTTCTTTCTGTTGCATAGATTCAAATTTTTTTTTTTGAAAATACGAAATAATTTTCCTTTGCACTTTCTTTTTGAAAAATGATATAGTTTTTTCTTTTTTCTTGTGCGTACAATTTTCTAAATTTTCCCGCAAATTTTTTGAAAAACTCAACTCTTTATAATCAAAATACAGAGCGCAAGACTCAACTATAATAAGAGAAAAACAGTTTGCAATTTTTTAACACACACTACATCATAATTACACACAATGTCATTACAGGAATTCCAACTTTTACAACTTAAATCACAACTCGAAGGCGTACGTTTTTTGCTTTCCGTTACCACAACAAATCAACAGGATTTGATGAAACGCCCGCCGACAGGAAAATGGTCTCCTCACGAACAAATTTGTCATCTTGCTCGCGTGCAGGATATTTTCTTTGCTCGTTTTGAAAAAATAATCAACGAAAGAATATCACCAAAACTTGAGCGTTACAGTGCGGAAAGCGACCCCGAATGGAACGCCATCAAGCAAAAAAGCACACAGGCATCGCTTGAGTACGCTTTTATGCGACGTAAGGAACTCATTGATTATCTTTCAGGAATTAAGCCCGGCGATGTGAGAAAAAAAGGAATTCATCCTGCGCTTGGAGAATTAACACTTGAAACGTGGATAGAATTTTTTCTTGCACACGAAGGGTTTCATATTTACCGCTTGATTTCATTGCTTCAGTACAGATAAATTTCTATGGCTGATAATATCCGTGTACGCTTCGCACCAAGTCCGACGGGATATTTACACGTCGGCGGTTTGCGAACGGCTTTATATAATTTTCTCTTTGCTCGAAAACACAACGGCACATTGATTCTTCGGATAGAAGATACTGACCGCTCGCGCTATGTAGAAGGAGCGATTGAAAATCTTATCAACTCGCTCCACTGGGCAGGATTGGAATTTGACGAAGGTCCATTTCTTCAATCGCAGCGACTGCATCTGTACAAAAAATATGTTGACGAATTACTTGTAAAGAAAAAAGCATACTACTGTTTTTGCAATGCAGAACGATTAGAGCAAGTACGCAAAGAATTGGAAGCAAAAAAACTCAATCCGAAATACGACCGCTGCTGCCTTTCACTTTCGCCACAGCAGATTGAAGAAAATCTGAACAACAAACTTCCCCACGTCATACGAATGACTATCCCTGAAAACAGAATAATTCAGTTCACTGATATTGTGCGCGGAAGTGTTGAGTTTAATGCTGATTTAATTGACGACCAAATTCTACTCAAATCAGACGGCTACCCAACATACCATTTAGCAAATGTTGTGGACGACCATCTGATGGAAATTTCACATGTCATTCGCGGCGAAGAATGGCTTTCAAGCGTACCAAAACATTTACTGCTCTACGAATATTTCGGTTGGGAATCACCGCAAATGGCACACCTTCCCTTGCTGCTCAATGCGGACAAAAGCAAACTCAGCAAACGACAAGGCGATGTTGCAGTAGAAGATTATCGCACGAAAGGATATTTAAAAGAAGCATTAATAAATTTTGTTGCACTGCTTGGTTGGAATCCCGGAACAGAACAAGATATTTTTTCACTCAACGAACTCATCGAACAATTCACTCTCGAACGTGTGCATAAAGCAGGAGCGGTGTTTAATATCGAAAAACTTATTTCACTCAACGAAATACATTTGCGAAAAAAATCCGGCGAAGAAATTCTCGTAATGCTGAAAGAAGAACTACAAAAATCACAATTCACTTCTCTCCGGTTTTCCGATGAATACTTATTGCGCGTCATAGAAGCAATGCGCGAACGTGTTTCATTTGTAAAAGATTATCTTGAAAAATCTCCCTATTTTTTTGAACCACCGACTGAATACGACGAAACGGCAAAAACAAAGAACTGGAAACCGGAAACACCGCAACACTTAAAAACATTAACAGAAAAATTTTCACGATTAGAAAATCCAAAGAAAGAAAATTTTGAGAACGCCCTACTCGCAGCAGCAGAAGAATTACACATCAGCAACGGAAAAATCATACATCCATTGCGGCTTGCAGTATCAGGAATGAGCAGCGGACCCGGCGTATATGACATACTCGAAATTCTCGGCAAAGAAGAAACCGTAAAAAGAGTTTCTGTTGCACTCGAAAAGATATTAGTTTGAGAGTGATGTATCAAATAAATCTCAAATTCGATTTCAAGTTCAGAAAAAGTTTGTATTTTTCGCATGAATAATTTTAAAAAAAATATTTACACAAAATGAAAGAGCAGTACATTGCAAGAAGCACCAACAGAAAATAATACAGAATCAATAGTTAAACCTACAAATTTCGTCCGCGATATAATAGACGAACATTTAAAAAATAATCGCTTTGAACAGCGTGTACACACGCGATTTCCTCCTGAGCCGAATGGATATTTGCATATCGGACACGCAAAATCCATCTGTTTGAATTTTGGCATTGCGCGCGATTACAATGGAAAATGCAACCTTCGTTTTGATGATACGAATCCAAGCAAAGAAGATATTGAGTACGTTGATTCCATCAAAGAGGACGTGCGCTGGCTTGGCTTTGAATGGAATGCAGAATTATACGCATCAGATTATTTTGAACAACTGTATAATTATGCAGTAGAATTAATTAAAAAAGAAAAAGCGTACGTTTGCGATTTAACTGCTGACCAGATCCGTGAATATCGAGGAACATTAACTGAACCCGGAAAAGAAAGTCCGTTTCGTCATCGCACGACTGAGGAGAATCTTAATTTATTTCAAAGAATGCGCAACGGAGAATTTCCTGACAGTGCGAGAACACTTCGTGCAAAGATTGATATGTCATCGCCGAATGTCAATATGCGCGACCCGATTATGTACAGAATACTGCGCGCAACACATCATCGCACAGGAGACGAGTGGTGTATTTATCCAATGTATGACTGGGCGCACGGACTTTCTGATTCCATTGAAAGAATTACGCACTCTATTTGTACGCTGGAATTTGAAGACCATCGTCCATTGTACGATTGGTTTATCAATGAACTTAATATCTACCATCCACAACAGATAGAATTTGCACGACTGAATCTCAGTTACACTGTAATGAGTAAGAGAAGATTGTTACAACTTGTCGAAGAAAAATTTGTGAACGGATGGGATGACCCGCGAATGCCAACAATTTGCGGATTGCGACGTCGCGGTTTTACACCGGAATCTATTCGCAATTTTGCTGAACGCATTGGCGTAGCAAAACGTGATAACACTATTGATGTTTCATTGCTTGAAAATTGTGTGCGTGATGATTTGAATAAACGCGCAAAACGTGTTATGGCAGTTCTTCATCCGTTAAAAGTTATCATTGATAATTACTCTGAAAATGTAGTAGAAGAACTTGAAGCCATCAATAATCCCGAAGATAGCGCGATGGGAACGAGAACAATTCCATTCTCAAAAACAATTTATATTGAACAGGATGATTTCCGTGAAGTTGCACCGCCAAAATATTTCCGACTTTCTCCGGGAAAAGAAGTGCGTTTGCGATATGCGTACATTATCAAATGCGAATATGCGGTGAAAAATGAACAGGGAGAAATAACGGAATTGCATTGTACATACGACCCAGAAACAAAAAGTGGCGCAGGAACAAGTCAGCGAAAAGTAAAGGGAACAATTCATTGGGTTTCAGCGGACCATTGCGTTACTTCGGAAGTGCGACTCTATGACAGGTTGTTTAATGCAGAAGAACCCGGCGGCGAGCAATGGAAAGAATCAATCAATCCACATTCTCTGGAAATATTGAACAATTGCAAAGTTGAACCATCTCTTTCTTCTGCGCAATCTAAAGAGCATTTTCAATTTGAACGTGTGGGATATTTTTCTGTTGATTATGATTCTTCTCCGGAGAAAATTATTTTTAATCGTACTGTCTCCTTAAAAGATACATGGGCAAAAATTGAAAAAGAAAAATAAAGAGAAATCGTTCGATTTAATTTTCAATTCATTTTTTCTTTTCTGTTATTCCATATATTTGCCCGCGAAATTATGTCCCGACTTGATGTTATACGAATAAAAAATGCACAGTTCTACGCTTATCACGGCGCGGAACTGGAAGAGCAAAATCTTGGTGGAAAATTTGAAGTAGATATTGAACTGCGTTGCGACCTTTCACTTGCAGAGGAGAAAGACAGTTTGAAGCAAACGGTGGATTACGAAAAAGTGTACGCGCTGCTTCAAAAGATTGTAACGGAAAAAAAATATTATCTCCTTGAAGCGCTTGGCAACAGAATTGCAAAAGAGATTTTGTGGCAATTTGACCATGTGCATCAGATTTGTGTACGCATTCGCAAACCACATCCGCCTGTAAAAGGTGTAGTTGATTTTGTCGAAGTAGAAATTTCACAATCTCGTTCGTAATGCCGCAGGTTTTTCTCGGGCTTGGCACAAACAAGGGAAACAGGTTGGAATTTTTGCAAAAAGCATTTCAAATAATTTCGCAGCAGTTTGTCATACATGCATATTCATCCATATACGAAACAGAACCGTGGGGTGAATATGAACAACAAAATTTTCTGAACGCAGTAATATTAGTTGAAACGGAAATGTTGCCGCAGCATTTTTTTTTAATAGTGCAAGGAATAGAAAAACAAACAGGACGAACAACTTCTGCGCGATGGAAAGAACGCGAAATAGATATTGATATTTTACTTTTTGAAAAGAACATTATAGAAGAAACAGATTTGCAAATTCCTCATCGTTATCTGCATCAGCGAAAATTTGTCCTGATACCGTTTTGTGAAATTGCAGAAGAAACAGTTCATCCTGTTTTTCAAAAAACAATGGGCGAACTTTTACGTGAATGTGCGGATAAAGGAAAAGTTTCAAAGACAGAATTTACATTTTAATACACTTCGTTACGTGCCTGAAAAAAATAAAACAACTATAAAAGAGTTCATCGAAAACAGCGGTATCCGTCAGATTGCCATAGAAGGCGTCATTGGCGCTGGTAAAACAACTCTTGCGCAAAAACTCGCTTCCGATTTGCAGGGAGAAATTGTGTTGGAACAATTTGAAGAAAATCCTTTTCTGCCAAAATTTTACGACGACCCCGACCGCTTCGCATTTCAAACGCAAATCTTTTTTCTGCTTTCACGATTCAAACAGCAACAGACATTTCGCCAACCGGGATTGTTTCACAATTTTCTCATTTCCGATTATATTTTCGAGAAAGATAAAATATTTGCTTATCTGAATTTGCAGGAAGATGAACTGAAATTGTATGAAACTATTTTTTCTTCATTGGAACATTCTGTTGTAAAACCTGATTTGGTGGTGTATCTGCAATGCAGCGTAGCGAGATTAATGACAAATATCCGCAAGCGCGCACGACCGATAGAAAAGAATATGAGCGAAGCATACATCAAAGATTTGAATGAAGCGTACAATTATTTTTTCTTCCATTACAGAACGTCTCCGCTTCTAATTGTCAATGCTACTGAATTGGATTTTGTAAATAACGAAGAAGATTTTCAGGACATCGTGAAAGAAATATTCCGCACGGATAAAGCATCAGTCGAATATTACAATCCGCTCAAACATTCTTTTATGAAAAAGTAAAAAATGCTGCGGTTACTGTTTTTTTCTTTTTTATTTTTTTTAGGTTATCAGGTAGTGAAACTAATTTTATTTTTTTTCAGAATAAAAAAAACGCTGCAACATCCTCCGCAGCAGACTCGCCAGCAATCAGAATCAAGCAAGCATCCGTTCTCAGCAGGAGAAATCAAAGATGCAACATTCGAAGATATCAAATAACATTAGTTCTCTTCAAAAATTTTCCGCTTAATTTTCTCACTTAGCATCGGTAAATTTTTATCTCTCTGCGATGCCTCATCGTACTTTTTAAAAAAATCATATACGCCTTTCGCAATTGTAGCGGTAAGCGCTTTGCGACCAAGATTTTTTTCAATTGCACGCGCCATAAACATTCCGGAAATGGACCCGTAATTTTCCCAAAAGCCGCTTGTATTTGCTCTGCGGATAATATCATACGCGCGGGAATCTGATGGCTGCATTGAAAGAATTTCATCGGCGTTCGCAATAAATATTTTCATTGCTTCACGTGTTTTTTCGCCCCACTCGCGAGGCAGATTTCCACCTATTCTCTGTTCAATAGAAAAATGATACGCAATCCCTTCGTTTTGTACGAGCTCAAATAATTCATCTGCGGGCGTATTATGTTCACGATGAAATTTTTTCCACCGCTTTGAATTATCCTGATAGAATCCGAACGCAACATGAAAAACTTCGTGCGCGACAGTAGAAAGAGTTCCAATGAATTGTGTTTCAAGATTGTCTTCCAATTCCACTGCGGCAGAGAGATTGATGACGATTGTCAATTCCCCTTCTCCTTCGCCGACAAAATGCGGCACATCATTTTCCCACGTAATGCGGCGCACAAATGCATCTACTTTTTCTGTACCAAACGCTACAACATACACAGGAATCACGACATTCATTTTTGTTTGCTGCGGAAATAATTGTTCAATCGTTGCAACAACTTTTCTACTAAAGTTTCGCTTTCGGATTTCATCAAGCAATGCTCGCATTTCCGGTAATTGTTCCTTCGCTTTTTGCAACTGGAAATAATCGTTCTCTATAAATTTTCCGCTTATAAATTGTTGGAGGTTATCGGTAAATGCGTGCGCGGGATTTGTGTGCTGCTCTTCAATCATTGCGGAGGTTGAATACGCAATTTGATTTCCGCGAAGTGCGACTAATTCACTAGTATTTCCCCATCGCTTTTCATACACGTCAAACATTTTTTCTGCAGAGCGATAATTAATATCGAGCGTAATATTGAACTCGTGGTTTGTTTGCGAAAAGAGTAAAGTTGTGCAAAGCAGAAAATACAATATCAGCATTTTATTCATAGTGTTTTCTCTACATTATTTTTTATTCGCTGAATTCCTTGCAGAAATTCATCGTGTCTTGTAATCAAACTCAAAACAATAAAACTTCCTCCATCGAAATCATAAAAATACCCGGGATGCACAAAAATATTTTCTTCTAACAGAATCTTCTTTGCCCACTGTTCATCGGAAAATATATTTGGCAAGTGCAAAATTGCACACCATCCTCCATTTGTTTTTAATACTGTTACAGAAGTATGTTGAAATTCATTCAGTAGTATTTTATAATTGCAGTGTATTCTCTCTGAAATTTCTTTTTGAATTACGTTTGAACAATTCATCAGAGATGGAAATGCGTGCTGTATTGCAGTATTCACAGAAAGAAACGTATCGCATATTATTTCTAATTTTTTTACGCTATTCTGGACTAATTCATTATTTCCTTCAACACTGAGCCAGCCCAATTTCCACTGCGGTAATGCAAGCATTTTAGAAATTCCATTTAAGCGAAACAGCAGAATTTCTTCATCGGGAATCAATTCAAATTGAGTACAATTATTTAAAGGATAATCAGAAAAAACTTCATCAAGAATAATTGCACAAGAAAACTCTTCAGAAATTTCTTGTAAGCGTCTCCATTCTTCTTCACGGAGAAATGAACCTGTGGGATTATTGGGATTGATAATAATTATTGCCTTTGTGTTTACATTCAGATTTTTTTTTAAAGATGCAAAATCAAGTGCCCACTCACCGTCGTAATGCAAATTGTAATGTTTCATAATTACATCATTCATCGCGCATATATATTCAAGCAACGGATAACTTGGCGATGGAACAACAATTTCATCGTTTGGATTGCAAAGCAAACGGAAAATGTGAGAATAGGATTCACTGGTGCTTGCTGTTAAGAAAATATTTTCCGAAGTGAGTTTTATATCTCGTGTGCGATAATATGCTGCAATTCTAATTCGTGTATTGGGATTGCCCTTCGCGGAAGGATTGTACTGCGAATTTACTTCATTGAGAAATGCAGATGAAAAATCTATATTTTTATAAAAAGCAAAATCGCATTGTGTCGGATTCGTTTCAGTAAGGTTAATAAGAGGAACTTCTTTTTTTCTGAGAAGCTCTGCGATGGAGGAAATTTCATTGGAATGAACAGACCACGAAGTTCGTGATGAAAAAAAAGATTTCTCCAAGAAGGTATTTTATCCCTTTAACGAATCAAGACTGATATGCAATTGTTTTATGCGATAGCGAAGTTTTGCTCTCGTCAACCCAAGTAAGCGAGATGCTTTCAACTGATTCCCTCCAGTTTTGATTAATGTAGAGATAATTATTTCCCGCACTTCACGGTGTTGTTTTTCAGGATGCAAAATTTCAAGATGCATAGAGGAAACCTGTTGCGGTGTTTGTCGTGTAGGAAAATGATAACCGTTTCCGCTATGGTGCGAGCGCAAAAATGAAAAATGTTCGGGAAGAATTACGCAGGGTTGATTTAATAAAACAATACGCTCGACTGCATTGCGCAATTCACGCACGTTTCCTTTCCAATAGTAATTTTCTAAAAATTGTTTTGTGTCATCAGCGAGTAAGAATTCCTCCTTTTGAAACTTGGAAGAAAATTCTCTGAGAAATGCTGCTACCATTGGCATAATATCTTGTTTTCTTTCGCGTAGAGGAGGAATTTGTATTGTTGCAACATTCAAGCGATAAAATAAATCTTCGCGAAAATTCATCATTTCAATTTCCTGCTGCAAATCTCTGTTGGATGATGCAACAACGCGCACATCTACATCAATTTCTTTAGTTCCGCCTAAACGATAAAATCTTTTTTCTTCCAGAACACGCAAAAGTTTTACCTGCATTTCAAGATTTAATTCGCCGATTTCGTCAAGGAGAATTGTGCCTTTGTGTGCAAGCTCAAATTTTCCTTGCTTTAATTTTTCTGTTGCACCGGTGAATGCACCTTTTTCATATCCGAACAATTCACTTTCTGCAAGGTCGCGTGGAATGGCACCGCAGTTTAAAGAGACAAACGGACCTTTGCTACGAGCGCTTAAATTGTGAATGGAACGTGCAATAAGTTCTTTTCCCGTGCCGCTCTCCCCTTGAATCAGTACGGTAGTTGACGTACTTGAAGCAAATTTTTTCGATATTATCAACACATTTTTCATTTCATCACTTTCAGCAATAATAGAGGAAATGTACGAAGCGCTATTTTCCTTTGGACTAATTTTATATGCAGAGCGCAACTGAACAGTTTGCAACGCTTTTTTAATTACATCATCTATCTGTTCGGTATTAAACGGCTTTACGACATAATCAAGCGCTCCTTCTTTCATTGCGCGCACCGCCATTCCAACATCTGAATTTGCGGTTATCATAATTACTGAAAGCGATTTATTGAATTCATTCAACTGCTTCAGTAATTCAATACCGTTCATATCTCCGAGAAATATATCAAGCAGAATTACATCCGGCTGAAATAATTTTACTGCCGATAATACTTCTGCTCCGCGATTGCAAATGTGAATATCATAGCCATAGCGTGTCAGAACATTTTTCAATGTTCTTGTCAATAACAATTCATCATCTGCGATGAGTAATTTGTACTTATATGTTTTCTGTTCCATTCCCATTTACAGGAAAATAACATGCAAAACTTGTCCCGCCGCTATTCGGCAACGATTGCACAGCGATAAATGCGCTGTGCATATCGAGAATTTGTTTGCAAATTGCAAGTCCTAATCCTGTTCCCTTTTGTTTTGTCGTAAAAAACGGTTCAAAAATATGGTCCATCTGTTCATTGGAAATTCCTGCTCCGTAATCTTTAAATTCAACGATGATGTAATCATATTTTTCATTCAAATCAATATTCTTTCCTTCTTCCGAAAGCACTAATGAACTTGCAGAAATAAGGTTTTTTTCCAATGATGTGGTAACTTCAATTAATCCATTGAACGGAGAAGCATCAATTGCATTGGTAAGCAAATTGAGGAAGACCTGATGAATCTGGCGATAATCTATTTTTACATACGGAAGATTGGGCGTCGTGCGAAATGTAACCTGTACATTTTTTTTTGTAAGTACGGGCTTCACAAACGAAAATGACTTTTCAAGAATTTCATTGAGATCAGCAAGTTGGCGGTCTGGTTTAGTCGGACGCGCAAATTCAAGCGTGCTTTCAATAATTTGTTCAATCTGTTCAACTCCTTCCAGTGCAAGATTCAGTGATTGACGCATTGGTGAATCTTCCTTTGTAACGCTGTCAAATTCCTGCAAATTAATTTTCACTGCCGTTAAAGGATTGCGAATTTCATGTGCGATTCCCGCGGAAAGCCTTCCGAGCAAACTCATCTTTTCAGATTGTACAAGTTGTTCACGCAGACGCCTTTCTTCTGTAACATCTTTTATATATAAAATAAGAACCGGATCTTCTGTGCTGTCTGTTGGAGTATCAACAATGCCCGCCGTCATTTCAACATCAAGAATTTCTCCATCTTTGCGCCGCAGAGATGCAGTATTATTCAAACGGATTCCCCAATTCATTAAATCACGCAATACGGTGGTCTGCGGAACGAACGGAAGTTTTTTCATTTTCATCAGTTCTTTTTTTGAATAACCGAGAAAACGTTCCGCTTGTTCATTCATTTCTAAAATGGTATCGCGTTTGGGGTCAAGAACAAAAATCGGGAAACTTGCATTTGAGAAAAAACTTTTATACCGCGCTTCGTTTGCGCGTAATTTTTTAATGTGTTCTACTAATGCAACAGGGTCATCACTGTATTGGACAGCATTATCATTTGTATCACTTTCAAAAGAAGAAAATTTTGCTTCCTTCTTGTTCAGAGATTTTGATACAATTTTTTTCAATGCGACAAATAATCAGTTATTATTCACAACAAGATGAGGCGGTTGTATATTTTGCGCAGGACGTGCGTCGCGTGTGCGCTTTTCAAATTCCCCTCTGAATTTTTTAATAACACTTTGCACAGGCCATGCTGCTGCATCTCCTAATGCGCAAATGGTATTTCCTTCAATATTATTTGCAACATCAAGCAGCAAATCAATATCCGTTATTGTTGCTTCGCTGCGGTCAAAACTATGCAGTATTTTTTCCATCCATCCTGTCCCTTCACGACAGGGAGTGCACTGTCCGCACGATTCGTGATGATAAAAATGGGAAATTCTCGTCAAAATTTTTATAACATCTGTATCTTCATCCATTACAATAACACCAGCAGTACCGATAGAACTTCCTGCGGCTTTCAAGGAATCCGCATCCATACACACACCTTCAATATCTTCTCCGCGAATCCACATTGTTGAAGAGCCGCCGGGAATAATTGCTTTTATTTTTTTATCTCCGGGAACACCGCCGCATACATCATAAATGAGTGACTTCAAAGAAATCCCTGTCGGAAACTCATACACGCCGGGTTTATTGACGTGTCCGCTTACACCAATTAAAATTGGTCCCGGATGCTTCGGCGCGCCAATTTTTGCATACCATTCTGCTCCTTTATTAATTATCAAAGGAACATTCGCAATTGTTTCTACATTGTTTATTGTCGTCGGGCAACCCCACACACCAAATGCGGCAGGAAACGGCGGCTTAATTCTTGGATACCCGCGTTTGCCTTCTATCGAATTCATCAGTGCAGATTCTTCACCGCAAATATACGCGCCTGCTCCTCGATGAATAACTATCTCTGTAGAAAATTCTGTGCCGAAAATATTTTTTCCGATATAGTTTTTCTGATATGCATCATCAACTGCTTTTTGCAACAGTTGAATCCATTTATAATATTCTCCGCGTATGTACACATACGAGGTATGTATTCCCATCGCATACGCTGCTATGAGAATTCCTTCAATGAGTTGATGAGGATTTTTTTCAAAAATTACTCTGTCTTTAAAAGTTCCCGGTTCACTTTCATCGCCGTTGACGCAAAGGTATTTTGGTTTTGCGCTTTGCTTCGGCATAAACGTCCATTTCAAACCGGTAGGAAAACACGCGCCGCCTCTTCCGCGAAGATTGGATTGTTTCACTTCATTCGTTACTGCATCGGGAGACATTGTAAATGCTTTGCGTATTGCCTGATATCCTCCATTTTCTTCATACACAGAAAGTTGATGAAGATTTTCTATGTCAGGTAAAATATATTTTTCGGTAATTTCCACTATCGCATTTCCTCTAACATTGCTTTCACTTTTTCCACTGAAAGATTTTCATAGTAATCATTATTTACCTGCATCATTGGTGCAGTGCCGCAACTTCCGAGACATTCTACTTCAGTAATGGTGAAGCGTTTATCAGCAGATGTTTCTCCCATTTTAATTTTCTGTGATTCACATATAGTGCGTACGATTTGCTCTGAACCGCGAAGAGAACAGGATACATTTGTGCAAACCTGCAAATGATATTTCCCGCGCGGTTCCTGATTGTACATTGTGTAAAATGTAACGACACCGTAAATTTCGCTCACGGGAACATCAAGTAATTCTGCAATGTACATCATTGTCTCGTGCGAAATCCATCCGAATTGTTCCTGCGCAAGCCACAACACAGGCAATGTTATTGCTTTTGTCGTAGGATACTGGCTTTTCAGTTTTTCTATTTTGTTAAGATTATCTTCAGAAAACATGATACTTATTTTATTAATACCATTTTTTTCATATCAATGTAATTCCCAGCCTGCAATTTATACAAATATATACCGTTTGGATACTTACTCGCATCAAAAGTAACTGTATTATAACCACTGGTTTGAAATTCACTTACAAGTGTTGTTATTTCTCTTCCTAACACATCATATATTTTCAGCGTTACATACATATCCTTAGTAAGGCTATACCCAATTCTTGTTGTTGGGTTAAATGGATTGGGAATATTTTGATCAAGTTTTGCTTGGATAGAATGTTCATTTATTTTCTTTGAAGGGAGTTGTTTTATTTTATTTGCCAAATTTTCTCCATGAACAATTTCATATCTCCCGTGTGAAACAAAAATGAATGATCTTTCCATACCTTCCATTATTGGAGGAGCTGTAAATCTTAAATCAATCCAATCTCCCGTAGAAAGTTCTCCATACTGTTGATCTATTGTTTGAAGTTGCTCTGTTATATTTCCATTACTTGAATGTTCAGCAGAAATTAATTGTGTTGTATGAATACTGAATGGAAGTTCCAATTTTTGACTAAGTTCTGTAAAATCTACTTCGGAATCTTGTTTCCATCTAACATCTATTTGTAATGAATTAGTATCTGATGCAGGAATTAATACCCATGTATAAGATGGGTTTCTTCTCAAACGAAATGATGAAAAAGACTTATTATTTTGCTCAGCAGTACTAACAATACTCCCGGCAATCATTTTTTTTGTTGAATTGGATTTTAGTTTTGCAACAATCAACAATCCTTGTTCATACACTAGTCCTCCATTATCTGTAAAAAGAATATGAAGTGAATCATCTTGATTTGTTTCTACTTTTACATTATCTAATTGACTTATTTGTTTGATAACTTCTTCTGAATCCAATGTAGCATCTGCAAGAAATGCAGGTTTTGTGAATTGAATAATATTTCCTTCATCATTCACAGTAATTTGTGCTTCGGGAGAATGATCTACGGTTAACAGCTGAAATTGATCAACATATGATATTTCTTCTTCATACTCTGCAACAGCAAGACGGTATATCCCATCATTTCGCTGTGGAGTGGTAAAAAGTTGATAATAGTCTGTTACATCCTGACCTTGGTTTTCTGACTGTTCACTCTGAGGAAGTATATTATTATCTATTTGCCATTCATCATTAACATAAGAATATACAAATGGACAACCCGGATCTCTCGGAGGAGGAGGGGGGAGGTTTGGCCTAACCTTGCTTCTAAATGTAAAAATTGTTATATAATTCCTTAATTCTCCATCTATCCATTTACTACATTCCACTTTTATTAATGAATCTTTATGATTATTCAATTCAGTAAAATATTTTCTAAAATTATTATTTTCTAAGTATAAGCTCTCATCTTGTCCTGTTATCATATTTATGCCTGATGGAATACCTTCTTCAACCCATTCTATTTGACCATTATAACGCGCTGAAACTAGGAAAATTCTCCATGTCGTATTCTGATTATTGTAAACCAAAGGAAAAATGTTTAATTTTAAATTAACAAATTCCCCGTGATGCAACCCTCCTTTAGGAGGATTAATACTATATGTTACATTATAATTTACATTCGGGTCTTGTAAAAAATCTATTCCGTGTTCCAATGCTCTATAGGCATTTACTCTTCCATGTCCAGCCCATAATGTATTAGTATTAGCGTAATAATCGGAAGATCTTTTAAGAATTAGTTGAACTTGAGGATCGGGATTTGTACCAATTGGTCGTGCATTTAAATAAGGGAATTGGGAAATTAACAACGCACCAATTGCAGAAACCTGAGGAGCGGCTGCGGATGTACCTCCAAAATCACCATAATAATTATCATCATCATAACCTGATGAACCCATTCTATCAATAGTGACTATTTTTTTATCTACTTTAAAAAAAGATCCACTTGAAGACGGTGCAACAACATCTACTCTTGAAGAATTTGGTGTATATAGTGCAGCATTATTTAAATTAGTAACTGCACCAACTGCAATTACACCATTTACAGTTCCTGGAAAAGTAACATAATTTGATGCATTATTTCCAGCAGATTTTACGACTAAGCATCCTTTACCATTACGCCCATATAAATGAGCACGACCTATGGCATCTGCTATGTTGTTGCTATAATAATTTTCTCCACCGATACTCCAACTCATGTTTAATACGGAAGATCCTCTTATCCATGCAGTATCTATTGCCGCAGCAATATTTGCATCTGAAGACATATCTCCATCATTTCCTACAACTCGAATAGAGATTATCCTTACATTAGGTGCAATGCCTCTAACTCCAATATTATTATGATTTGCAGCAATAATTCCCGCTACTGCTTGTCCATGCTTATTATTTGGTTCAGGAAGACCATCGTTGCCGCTTAAATCGTCTGACGTAAATCCAGGTACTAATTGTCCATCATAAAATTCCTCATGATTTTCAACACCATCATCTAGAATAGCAACAATAACATCAGGGCTTCCGGTAGAAATATTCCAAGCATTTATTGCTCTTATATCAACCCCAACGACTCCTCCACCTTGGCCAGTATTATTTAAATGCCACTGAGCTGGAAATTTCGGATCATCAATACTTTCAATTCGCACTTCTGAGTAAAAATTCGGTTGTGACCATTCTGTCAATTTTGATTCGAAATAAATATTTGCATAATTAATAGTACTAAAATTCAAATTTTGTGGTACTCGCAAAATATATTCTTTATACTTATTAAATTTGATAATACTAACACTATAAATACGATTAAAGCTATCAATCCGAGCTTTGGTTATTCCATCTAAAAATTTTACAATTATCTCATCAAAACAAATGAAATATGATGTATCATTTATACCAAAAACATTTTTAGAAATTTGAAAATATATTGGATAAATGTCACCTTTAAGACCTCTATCTATTAGGTTCTTTTTAAATTCTTCCTTAACGTAATTCTCCTGCCCTTCAATCCAAAATAGATTATTCTTCTTGCTTATCATTTTTTTATAAAAAACATTTTGTTTGAGTGATAATATTTTTAATAATTCTGACTTTTCGTCATTAAATTTTATAGCAAAAGAATTATCTAATGTCTGAAAATAGTGTTTCTGCTGATTGCTATAAAAATAAATATTTTCTGATAACGAAATTGAATTAACTAATATTATTGCAAGTAAAATAATTATAAGTTTCATAAGTTTTGTGATTATACTAGGTTATTTGAAATATTTTCCAATTTTCATTTTTTTTATTCGTTGAGTGATATGCCCATGTATATCAGTGGGAAAACTAAAAGAAGAAATTGTTTCTTTTTTTGATATACCAATTTTTAATATTTGAATTAATTTTCCTTCCTCTGTTTTTAAACTTCCTACCACATTTGTCACTAACGATTTATTATCAGGGCTCATAATTATTTCTTGACTAGAATTTACAGATCCATTAAAAGTAGATGTATTGAAAAAAGTTCGCCAATCAATAAATGTATTATAGAAATTATTAGTAAAGTAAAATATTTTATAGGTTGGAGGTAATTCTATTCCGTAACCTGCTGGATCACTAATAAACACATTTTTTCCATCGCCACTTACTGCCAATTGTGACATTCCTCCAGAAACATAATCGTTTATAATGTTATCATTACTAATATCCATAACCATAAAAGAACCAAAACCTGAAAAACCATTTGCCCATGTAAATATAGAAATATATAAATACTCGTCGTTTGGTGATATTTTGATATCTGAGGCAACCATTGATCTTTGCTGAACCGAATCTTTTAAAGGGACAAATCTCAGTAATTTTTTAGTATTTAAATCGTAAACAAAAACGCCAAATCTTTTATTATCTAACGAATTTCCTAAACAATAAATTAATCGCTTTGTTTGTGATGAAACGATTTTTGAAATGTTTCCTATAGAATCTTCATATAGTAGCGAAAAGTTCTCTCGGTTATAGAACTGAATTATTCTATCACCAAATACAATAATATTATTTTTATCCCCACTCAATGTCAATAAATCACCTTTACAACTTGTATTTCTTTTAATACCTTTTGAGACTGTATTAATTGCATATAATTTATTTCCTGAACTACTTGACTTCCAAATTGAATACCATTCTTTATAGTCACCAGAAAATTCAATTCCCTTCGGTACATAAGGGGTAGTATAGAAACTATCTTCAACTGCCATTGTTGCATAGTCTATTATTAAAAACCCGCTTTTATTTCCGTCAATAACTGCATATAAAGCTAAATTTTTTAAAGATTCATCAGGATTACTAATATTATCTCTACATCCGCTATTTATCAGAACATTAATAATAATTAGTACGGTTATTGCATGTATATTTTTTTTCATCAGATTAAATTTCACTTATCCGCTTCGCCCATTACCGGGTCAACGCTGCCGATGATTGCTACAACATCGGAAATCATATTGCCTTTTATCATTACCGGCATTGATTGCAAGTTGCAGAACGATGGTGAGCGAATCTTTAATCGCCACGGATGTCCGCCACCATTGCTGACAATATAAAATCCTAATTCGCCTTTGGAACTTTCGATTGCGCTGTACACTTCACCAACCGGCGGATTAATGCCGAAATTAATAAGCATAAAATCATGAATCAGTTCTTCCATTTTGGAATACACTTGCTCTTTGCGCGGTAAAACTTTTTTAGGATTATCTGTATGAATTGCACCGGAAGGAATTTTCTCGACACACTGCCGAAGAATCCTGATGCTCTCTTTCATTTCCTGCAAGCGCACATAAAACCGTGCAAGTGTATCACCTTCTTTTTCGGTGGGAACATCAAACTCTAATTCATTATAGACAAGATACGGTTGGTCTTTTCGTAAATCGTGATGTACTCCTGTTGCGCGGAGTATTGGTCCTGTTACGCCATAGCGTATTGCATCTGCAGCAGAAATAACTCCTACGTTTTCACATCGGTCTATAAAAATTCTATTCTTCAATAATAATTTTTCACACTCTTCAATACTTTGAGTAAAACTATCAAAATACTCGCGAATCATTTTCAATACTTCATCGGACATATCCTGTGCTAATCCGCCGACGCGCGTAAAACTTGTAGTAAAGCGTACGCCTGTCAATACATCCTGTATATCTTGTATCTTCTCTCTTTCACGAAAACACCATAGAAGAACTGTAATTGCGCCGACATCCATTGCCATTGTACCAAGCCAAACGAAATGCGAAGTGAGACGCGCAAGTTCTGCACAAATAACACGGATAAATTGCGCACGACGCGGCACTTCAATTCCGATAAGTTTTTCCACTGCTAAAACGTAAGCAACATTATTCGCCATCGTGGAAAGATAATCAAGTCGGTCGGTGTGCGGAATAAATTCGTGGTAGGTAGATGCTTCAGCAATCTTTTCATAGCCGCGATGCAAGTATCCTAAATCGGGAATGCAGCCGATAACTGTTTCACCATCAAGGCGAATGACCAGCCGCAATACACCGTGTGTTGCAGGATGCTGCGGACCCATATTCAGCACCATCGTATTTTCTAACGGGTCATCGAGAACGAATTGCGTATTCTCGTCATCAAGCGCTTTATAAATCCGTTCGGAGGGAAGTATATCAAGTTGTTGCATAGTGCATCAATGTCGTGGAAGTGGAAGTGAACCGGGAATACCCATCAATGGAAATTCTTTGCGCAACGGATGATATTCAAATTCTTCCGGCAAATACATTCTCCGCAAATCCGGATGTTCATCAAATTGTATCCCGAACATATCATACGTTTCACGCTCGTACCAATTTGCGGCTTGCCACACAGTAGAAACAGTGAGAACATGCTCTCCATCATTCAGCAATATTTTCAAACGCAAGCGGAAATTATTTTTGAACGAATACAAATTGTACACAATCTGAAAACGTTCATCATATTCGTATGATGAACGGTGCGGAATATTCGTATCGTGGTTGTACGATGCGCCGGAAGTTTCTTCAAAGCCAAGATAATCTACCGCAGTAATATCACGGAGTGAATCAAATTGCAATTCTGCATCATCGCGAAGAAATGTACACACGGGAAGAAGAAATTCTTTCTTAATGATACAAGTAAGTTCATTGCGAAAATCACTTTGTGCAATGAGTGCAGAAGAAAAATTCGTTGTGAGTGTTGCAATGAGTTGTTCTGATGTGAGCATACGCTATTCCGTAATATATATTTTTTCTCTGTCGCCGCTTGCAATGCCGCGCTGCACTCTCTCCTGAATGTAAATGAGCGCGTTCAGCACATTATCCGGTCGCGGCGGACATCCTGCAACAAAGACATCCACAGGAATAAACTGGTCTATGCCTTGCACAACAGAATAAGAACGATACATTCCTCCCGAAGATGAACACGCGCCCATTGCAATCACCCATTTCGGTTCCGGCATCTGGTCGTATATTTTCCGTACCACGTGCGCCATTTTATACGTTACTGTTCCTGCAACAATCATCAAATCTGATTGACGCGGTGAGAAGCGAAATACTTCCGAACCAAAGCGCGATATATCGTAACGCGGTCCCGCAAGCGCCATCATTTCAATTGCGCAGCAGGATATTCCCATCGGCATAGGCCACAGAGAATTTTTGCGCGACCACTGCAACATCGCATCCATTGTTGTGGTAAAAAAACTTTCTTTTCCTATTTCTAATCCCATCGGAACACACCCTTCTTCAGCATATAAATATAACCGACAAATAAAAATAACATAAACGAAAACATTTCGATATAGCCCGCAACACCGAGCGCGCGAAAATTTACTGCCCACGGATAGAGAAACACTACTTCGATATCGAAGATGATGAACAAGAGAGCCACCATATAATATTTCACAGAAACACGTTCACGCGCATTACGCACGGGCTTCATTCCGCTTTCATACGTCGAAGATTTTTCTTCCGATGGTCGCTTGGGTCCAAACCACGCATTGACATTGGACATTACAACGCCAATGACAACGGCAAGCGTCAGTAATATCAGTATGGGTAAATAACTTTCAAACACGGGTAAAATATAAATAGTGTGTAAAAAAATTGCGGATAAAATTACCGAAATTTGCAAGGATATTCAAATATTGCAGAAGGTAAATTGCGAGAATACAAAAGAGAATTTACAATGCGCGCAATGAAGCGGCGAAGAGTTTTTTACGATACGCGATATGTGATGTGCGATGTTTGTTAGTTGCTTGGTTAGAATGGATAATTCTTACTTCTTGCTTCTGAATTATTGCGGCTTAAGCCAGAATAATCTCTGCATCATTTATCCGTTGCATAAATGCAACGGCAATACGGCAATACTCCGGCAATACTCCCATCATTCGCAAATCTTCTTGCATCTTACTTCTTGCTTCTTCCATCTTGCTTCTTCCTTCTTGTTTCTTGCTTCTTACATCTTGTTTCTTGCTTCTTACTTCTTGCTTCTTACTTCTTGCTTCTTACTTCTTGCTTCTTAC
>CAYHPL010000006.1:0-146216 GCA_964358705.1 uncultured Chitinophagales bacterium | reverse complement strand
CAATTTCTTCCGAAAAACTCTCTCATCGTTTCGACAAAAGGAAAAGATGGCATTGTCTCGATGAGCAACCGCGACTATCGTTCAATGAAAGAGCCATTACTTTCAGAAGTACCTCTGATTATTATTGTCAACAAAAATTCTGCAAGCGCAAGCGAAATTGTTGCGGGCGCATTGCAGGATTACGACAGAGGAATACTCCTCGGAACGCGCACGTATGGCAAAGGATTGGTGCAAACAATTGTTCCGCTTCCCTACAATGCGCAAATGAAAATTACGACTGCCAAATACTACACACCAAGCGGACGATGTATTCAGGAAATTGATTACAGCAAAGAAGGGAGCAACGGTATATTTCTCGCAACACCGGAAAGTTTGCGTCAGGATTTTTTTACGACACATCACAGAAAAGTAAAAAACGCAGGCGGCATTGCTCCCGATACCATTGTAGAAAACAAAGAACTTTCTTCGCTGTACAAATCACTTTTGCAAAAATCTTTGCTCCATAAATACGCGACTGCATTTGTGAGCGCAAATAAAGAAATACCGCTGGAACTGAATGACGAAACACTGTTTTCCGATTTCCGAAAATTCGCAAGCGACAAAAATTTTTCGTACGAAGATGAAGGCGAAATTAAATTAAAAGAACTTGATACGATAGTAGTGAAATCAAATTACAGCGAAACGCTGCGGCAAAAAATTCAGGAAATGAAAGAGCAGATAGGAAAGGAGAAAGATTCTTCGTACGAACGCAATAAAAAAGAAATCCTGCGCACGTTAAAAATGGAAATAGTCAGTCGCTATCGCGGGGAAAAAGGTCGCATCGAAGTATCGCTCAACGATGATGTGCAAGTGCAGACAGCGTTGCAGATTTTGCAAAATGCGGCATTGTATCAAACATTACTTACTGGTGTACCGCCGGTAGAAATTCAAAAGACGGAAATGAAGAAATAGGATTCTTAAATTTTAAATAAAAAATGCCGCGTAAGTATATATTTACGCGGCATTTTTTATTTTTGAGCATTCTTCATTTCCTATACCCAATCTCCAGTAATTTCGCCTGCACAAGCATTAACACGCGGTTAAAATCCCCGCGCTCGTGTACAAAATCCACTTCATCAGAAGGAATGACGAGAAGATTTCCGATTTTGTAATTGCCAATCCAGTTTTTGTACAATGCAGAAAGTTCTTCGAGGTATGTGCGAGGAATAGATTGCTCGTATTCTCTTCCGCGCAATGCAATTTGTTTGAGCAATGTTTCAATTTTTGCATCAAGGAAAATAAGTAAATCCGGCGGCTGTAAATATTCCATCATAACGGAATACAGTTCACGATAATTATGAAAATCTCGCTCATCCATTTTACCAATCGCGTGGAGATTGTTTGCAAATATTTCCGCATCTTCATAAATGGAACGGTCTTGTATGCAAGATTCCTTTCCTTCCACAATATTTTTGTGGTCACGAAATCGCTTCGAAAGAAAATACACTTGCAAATTAAATGACCAGCGATTCATATCACCGTAAAAATCATTGAGATAGGGATTATCTTCCACCGATTCGTAAAAAGAATTCCAGCCGTAATGCGCACTAAACATTCGCGTGAGGGAAGATTTGCCGGAACCGATATTGCCTGCAACAGCGACAAAGAGTTTGGTTTGTTTCATTTCTAATTTCGATAAACTTTATATTATTTTTTGAAAATCATTAGTCATTCTCAATTTACTAATGACAAATTACTAATTACTATTTACTAATTACATTTATATTACTCAACAACTTCATTTTTATTTTCTCTTCTTGCAATCCACACACCGGCAATGGTAGCCGCCGCTCCGAAAAATTGCAACGTCTCTAAAGTTTCTCCGATAAAAACATAGGAAAGAAACAGTGCAAGCACAGGAACAAGATTATTGAAGTTCGCAGTTTTTGCCGGACCGATGCGCTTCACTCCGATTGTCCAAAGGTAAGTCGCAATACCGATAGAGAGAGCGCCGGAAGAAAACGCGGCAAGATAATACGACCAATGCAACGCAGTAAAATCCACTGTTTGTGCGGATGGAAGTGCAATCAATGTCAACGATGCAGAACCAACCATCATCCAAATGAATGTGAGTTGGCTTGCGGAATACCGTGTGAGAAAAAATTTCTGCAAATTGGTATTGAGCGCCCACATCATTGCGGCAAAAAACATCAGTATATCGCCAAAGAGCGCTTCACTGCCGAATGAAATTTTCTTACTGCTGCCAAAAATGATAAGCACAACGCCAAATAATGAAATCACCATTCCGAGCCACAGTTGTGATTGTACTTTTTCTTTATGGATGAGACGGCTGAAAACAACTGTCCACAACGGCGCAGTGGAAAGAAGAATAGATGCATTGCCCGCCGATGTTTTATTGATACCGAAAATAAAAAACAACTGATAGAAAACATTTGCAACAATTCCCGCGCCGATTATTTTTAAAATATCATTTCTCTGAAGCGGCTGCCACGTATTGCGCGAAAAATAAATTACTGCTGTTACCACTGCGGCGACTAAGAAACGAATACTGTTGAACACAAACACATCGTTACCGTGTAACGCCCATTTCACCAATGGCAAATTTCCCGCCCACAGTACAACAACGGTAATGAGCAAAAAATCTGTCGAGAGCAGTTGCAGTTTATTTTTATCCATGCGATGGAAATATTTTTTTCATTTTCTCACGAAATTCTTCCGCTTCACGTTTTCCCAAACCACACACGGCTAATTCTTCATCGGTAAATTCTTTTTGTGCAAGCGCAGTATTCAGTACGTTCAACTCCAATCGCGAAAATTTTTCAGAGTGGAGAATGTAATCTTCAAACGCTTCGTATGCAAGCGGCGCAACACATTTTGTAATTTCCGCCATCGCTTCTGCATACACGCGGATTTCATATTGCGCGTGTGCATCAATGCGCAGGCGCAGAAAATGAAACAGATTGTGTAAATCTATTTTCCAATACCACTCTGTATAAAGTGAAACCGGAAGATTGATGCGCGCAAGTTCACGTGCAATGTTGAGTTCTAATAATTGTTCATAATTGTTGTATGCAGCGCTTTGCTCGGCAATCAATTCTTCAATAATGTTCTTACGGGTTGCAGCAGGAACTTCTCGCCGAGTCGAGTCTTCGACATTTTCATCACGACCTTGTTTATTTTTTGTACTTTGAAAATGAATTGCATCGGGTGAAGGAATATAAAACTCATCTTTCATTATCGAATAGCGACCGGAATATTCATTCACATTCGCAGTACGATGGCGTATCCATTGACGCGCAACAAATATCGGGAGTTTAACGTGAAATTTTAATTCCACCATTTCAAACGGCGTCGTATGCAAATGGCGCATCAAATAGCGAATAAGTCCGCGGTCTTCATTCACACTTTTCGTTCCTGCACCGTATGAAACACGCGCCGCCTGCACTATTGCATCATCGCCGCCCATATAATCAACAAGACGCACGAATCCTTTATCGAGGCATGGAAATTGTTTATCAAGAATATTTTCTGCTTGAGGAAGAGTAATATGCGGCATATAGCAATTATTTTTTCGTTTGTGATTTTTCAACAAAAATTTGTACGAGATGCAATAACATTTCCGTAGATTTTTCCAATCCGCGACGCGAATTAAATTCTAACTTTCCATGAAAATTGTGTCCGCCGGTATATAAATTCGGACAAGGCAATCCGCGGAATGTCAAATCAGAGCCATCCGTTCCGCCCCGCGATGGTTTTAATTTTGCTTCCACTCCTGCACGATGGGATGCCTCAATGGCATAGTCCGTCAGGAAAGAATAATTTTTTAAAATCTCCTTCATATTTTGATATTGCTTTTCAAACGCAATATTAATTTTTATGTCAGGATATTTTTTCTGCGTTTCGCTTGCCATTGCACGTATAAGATTTTCTTTTTCATCCAATTGCGATTCATCAAAATCGCGAATCAAAATTTTTATGCTCGATTGTTCCACATCAACTTTGCCATCATACGGATGAATAAATCCAATGCGCCCTTCTGTCGTTTCGGGAAGTTTATCCTTCGGAAAACGTAAAAGAAAATCCGCAAGCGCATACGCAGAATTAAGCATTATTCCTTTTGCGTCTCCGGGATGTGTGCTTCTTCCCTGCAACGTAACAAATGCCTGACGCGCACTCCATGTTTCATCACTGATTTCACCGAGTTCGCCGCCATCAACTGTATAAGCATACTGTGCGCCAAAATTTTCTATATCAAATTTTGCAATGCCGTTTCCTGTTTCTTCATCGGGAGTAAAAGCGATTGCGATTGTTCCGTGCGCAATTTCCGGATTCTCTTGCAGTATATCTGCGAGCGTCATTATTTCTGCGCAACCTGCTTTATCATCGGAGCCGAGAAGTGTTGAACCATCAGCAGTAATAATATCATCGTCGTGCATTTCGTTCAGTAATGGATTTTTTTCGGGTGAAATAATCTGCGTTGAATCTTTCGGTAAAATAATATTTCCGCCCTGATAATTTTTATGAATAAGCGGATGAACATTCTCGCCAGACACTGCGGGGGAAGTATCCATGTGCGCCATAAAACCGATTGCAGGAACACTTGTATTATCAGGCAAATTGCCGGGAATTATGGCATAGACAAATCCATACTCGCTGAGACGAACATTCTGCACATTCAATTTTTTCAATTCTTTTGCAAGAAGTGTCGCAAGATTGCGTTGCTTCTCAGTACTCGGCACAGTTTCCACATCATCTTTCGATTGCGTGTCAATTTTTACATAACGAAGAAATCTTTCAAGAGCAGTTTCTTTCGGTGGCTTAATAGTAATTGAAAATGCATAATTGAAAATGAAAAGTGAGAGGAGGATTGTTGAAAAGAGAGAAGATTTCATAAGGATTTTGAAGTTAATTTGAATGTAAATTTATTTTCTTTAGGTTCTGCTTTAAAGTGTAAATAAATTTATTTCAAAGCCTAAAAAAAAGAATGCGTGTATAATTGAAAGATTGAAAACTCACACCACGAACTTTTCCAACGAAATTGCGTCTTCCGGAAATTCAGAAAGTATAAGTTTATCTGTTGTTACTAACGTTATATCAAACTGCTTGGCAAGAGCAACATACTCACAATCATACGCAGAACATTTTGAACGTTCAACTAATAGAAGCACATTTTCGGAAGGAATAAGGTATTCGTTGTATTTTAATATTTGTTCTGCTTTTTGGAACAAGTTTATTGCTTCCTCAAGAGTTACCAACTTCTTTCTCATATATCCGGCAATCACATTACAAACCTCAGAACGCCAAAGAAAAGGAGCTATCCAATTTGAATCTTTGTTATAAGCGATTTCCGCTTGAATCGTATGCTCACCTTGTATGATTAAATACACCAGAACATTAGCATCTACAACTATCATTCTCGTCCGTATTCTTTTATTTGCTTCAATTCTTCATCTGTTAAATATCCGCCAATCTTCTCGCGGACAGCACGGATTTCATTTAAAAACCCCTCTTTGTTGAAGTTCTTTCCTGTTTGTTCCATTTCTCTTATTATGCGAAAAAGATTGTCGTAGTTTTCTTCGGGAACATTATCAATTTCGGATTTTAGTAATTCTTTCGTTACCATTTTCTGCTTCCTATTAGTTAATAAATTATTTATGATAAAATAATTAAAATGTTACTGTTCACACAAAAAATAAATGTCCCAAAAAAATAATTCTTCGGGACATTTTGCATTTTTTAATTGTAATTCTTCAATTCTTATTACGTTCCCGCAGAGTAATCATCCGCATACGCAATTTGTTCTTTCGTTAATTTATCAATGTTGTGTCCCAGCGTTTTGAGTTTCAATAATGCGAGTTCTTGGTCTTGTTGGTTGGAAATATCGTGAACCGTGTTTTCCATTTTTGTTCCTTTCTTGTGCGCATTCACTAAACGAAGTTGCGAAAGGAATTGGTTTGCAAACGACATATCCATCACTTCCGAAGGATGACCTTCTGCGGCGGCGAGATTTACTAATCGTCCTTGCGCAAGAAGGTAAACGCGATTTCCATTTTTCAAAACGTATTCTTCATTATCGTTGCGAACTGTCCGCTTGGATTTTTTCAATGATTCTAAATCGGGAATATTGATTTCGCAATCGTAATGTCCCGTGTTGCAAATAATCGCGCCATCTTTCATTTTCTCAAAATGTTTTTTTGTGATGATGTCTTTAATTCCCGTTGCAGTAATAAAAATATCACCAACTTTTGCGGCATCATCCATTTTCATAACGCGCATTCCTTCGAGCGTTGCTTTAAGTGCGGCAGTTGGTTTTACTTCGGTAACAATCACGTTAGCTCCCATCCCTTTTGCACGCATCGCAACGCCTTTTCCGCAATGTCCGTAGCCGGCAACAACAATATTTTTCCCCGCGAGCAAAACACTTGTTGCGCGTAACACCCCGTCAAGCGTTGATTGTCCCGTTCCATACACATTATCGAAATCCCATTTTGTTTCCGCATCGTTCACAGCAATCACGGGATAACTTAACTTTCCATCTTTCGCCATTGCGCGAAGACGATGAACGCCGGTTGTAGTTTCTTCCGTTCCACCGACAATTTTTGCGCAGAGCGCTTTATATTTATTGTGCGCAGTGAAAATCAAATCCGCACCGTCATCAAGCGTGAGATTCGGATTGACTTCCAAACATTTATCAATGCACCAATAAAATGCTTTCACATCCATTCCGTGCCAAGCGAAAATAGAAATTCCGTTTGCCGCAAGCGCTGCAGCAATTTCATCTTGTGTCGAAAGCGGATTACATCCCGACCATACAACATCAGCGCCGCATGCTTTGAATGTTTCCACAAGCACGGCAGTTTCTTTCGTAACGTGTAAACATCCGGCAATTTTGTATCCTTTAAACGGTTTTGTTTTTGAATATGTGTTGCGAATATTCATCAATACGGGCATACGTGATTCTGCCCATTCAATTTTTTTGCGTCCTTCCGATGCAAGTTTTATATCGGCGACTTTGTAAGTTTTTGTTTCTGTCATTTAGTTCGTTAGTTGATTGGTTTGTTCGTTAGTTTGTTTATAAAAATCTTTTGTATTAATAATGAACTGTAATCCTTTCTTTATCAATTTCAACAACATGATTATCTGAAAAAAGAGAATTCAGTTGTTCCAGCGATTCTTCAAAATGAGAAAGTAATTCTTCGTTGCTAATATTTCCGGTTGATACGATAAGCAATTTCTTCGGAAGATTTGTAATGATAAATGTTTCTAAAAAATCATTGTCTTTTGAAACAACAATTCGCTCTTCTTTGAATGAAATTTCAATTACTTCTTTATCGCTTGTTTTATTTTTCTTTGGAAGTTCAATCGTATGAATTGCATCGTGTCCTCGCTTTCTTAAAAATTGTGCAAGCGATTGTGGCAGTTGTGCATCAACTATAAATTTCACGCAACGGCTTGATAAATGTTTTTAACGTGAGTAACACGAGCAGCATAATCCAAGCACGCAAACAAATCTTCAAGTTCTAAGTCCGGATAGTCATTCAAAATTTCTTTATTTGTCATTCCAGAAGCAAGAAGTTCCAACATATTCTCAACGGGATAACGTAAACCACGAATTGTCGGCTTACCGTGACAAATTTCCGGATTGATTGTGATACGCTGTAATAATGTCGAATTCATATTTGCTATAAAAAATTACTTAAACGCCTTCTTTAAATCTTTCACATAATCCAATTTTTCCCAAGGAAATATTTCTCTTCCGAAATGTCCATACGCAGCAGTGTCGCGGTATTTCCATCCTTTGGGTTTTGTCAAACTGAATCTATCAATAATTGCGGCGGGACGTAAATCAAAAACCATTTCTACTTTCGATTGAAGTTCTGCATCAGAAATTCCGTTCACACCGGTTCCGTGTGTTTCTACGCGAATGGAAGTTGGTCGAGCAATTCCAATCGCATACGAAACTTGCACGGTGCATTTTTCCGCAAGTCCCGAAGCAACAACATTTTTTGCAATATGTCTTGCAGCATAAGCGGCGCTTCTATCTACTTTGGATGGATCTTTTCCGCTAAACGCTCCTCCTCCGTGTGGCGCTGCTCCTCCATACGTATCAACAATAATTTTTCTTCCCGTTAAACCCGTATCGCCGTGTGGTCCGCCAATTTCAAATCGTCCGGTGGGATTAACAAAGTATTTTGTTTTTGCATCAAGTAAATTTTTCGGAATAACTTTATTCACAACATTTGAAATTACATCTTCTTTAATTTTATTTTGCCAGTCTTTTTCTGAAAACCCTTTTGCTTCCGGGTCGTGCTGCGTGGAAACAACAACCGTATCAACACGAACTACGTTATTTCCATCGTACTCCAACGAAACCTGACTTTTCGCATCAGGACGAAGATACGTCATTGTTTTTCCTTCATTGCGAATTTCAGAAAGGCGTTTCAAAAGTCTGTGCGCATACATAATTGCCGCGGGCATAAGTTCGGGAGTTTCTTTGCACGCATAACCGAACATCATGCCCTGGTCTCCCGCGCCGATGTTATCGTATTTATCTTTTGATTTTTGTTTATGGTCAACACCGCGATTGATGTCTGCAGATTGCGCATGGATTGCAGAAAGTATTCCGCACGATTTCGATTCAAACATATATTCGCCTTTCGTGTAGCCAATTTCTTTGATTACGCTGCGCACCAAATCCGGAATTTCGACGTAGGCATTTGTACGCACTTCACCACCGACAATCACTTGCCCTGTTGTAACAAATGTTTCGCACGCAACACGCGAAGTTGCATCTTGCGCGAGAATTGCATCAAGCACAGCATCGGAAATCTGGTCTGCAACTTTATCGGGATGCCCTTCACTCACCGATTCAGAAGTAAAAGTATATTTCATAGTGTAATTTATTTTTTATTTAAAAATCTATTTCGGAAGAATCTCCTAAATTTATCTGCTTGTACCGCCCTTCGACTGATGCGTTGCTTCCAATTATGGAATTATCAAGAAGCGTTTTCTCTATTTTCGCATCTTCACTAACGATGGAATTTCGGATAATAGAATCTTCGACACGCACGCCTTCTGCAATGGTAGTATAGGGACCAATTACGGAGTTGCTTATTTTTGCATCGGGCGAAATGGAAACGGGAGGAATAATCAAATTTCCTTCAACATTTACTGATGTTCCGTATCGTCGCAATAAATACTTATTTGTACTTAATAATGTTTCCGGTTTACCGCAATCATACCAACCATCAACATCAAACGCTGTCATTTTTTCTCCCGCCTGCACCATTAATTCGAGTGCGTCAGTGAGTTGATATTCGCCTTTTGTTTTTATTTCATCCTTCATCAATTTGTCTAAACTCTGTACAAGCAAACGGGGATGTTTGATAAAATACAATCCGACAATTGCAAGATTACTCAATGGCACATCGGGTTTTTCAACAAGGCGCGAAATAAATTTTCCATTCATTTCCACGACACCAAATCGCCGCGGGTCATCAACTTTTTTAACACCAAGCGAAGAATATTCTCCCTTCAATATTTGCGACAAATCCACATCATAAATGGTATCGCCGAGAATGATGAGAATAGGTTCATCTTTGAAAGTTTCTTTTGCAATATAAATTGAATGCGCAAGACCTTTTCTGTCGTGCTGTTCAACATATTCGATTTGCAATTTATTGATGTAATGTGCATCCACGTATTCACGAACTTTATCTCCCATATCGCCAATAACGACAGTTGCTTCTGTAAATCCATCAGCAACAATTTTATCAAGTATGTGCCCGAGAATTGGTTTTCCTGCAACATTGAGCAGAACTTTCGGAAGTGTGTATGTGTGAGGACGCAACCGACTACCAACGCCGGCGACGGGAATTATTGCGTGCATGTATTTCCTTGAAAGGAAAAAATAATTTTTGGATTACTCATTTTTGGGGTGCAAATATACAGTAAAAGAAATAAAGAGAAAAGAAAACGGCGATAGAGAAAACTACACCGCCGTTTTTTATTTTTTTACAACTCAATAACTATTTCACTCCACTTTTGCCCGCATCGAATCCCACAATGCATAGACAAAGAGAAGGATGAACATTATCAATCCGGTAATTTCACCGCCCGCAGATTCTGCCCAATGCGCATTGTACCAATCAAATCCGAAAAATTTGAATAATGCATTGATGACGCCGAAGAGTGAACCGCCGGCAATAAATCCCGATGCAATTAATGTTCCGCGTGAAAAACGCGCGTTGTTTATCTTCTCATCTTTTGTGCGCGTTGTAACCCACCACGCAACAAGTCCTCCGAATACCAACGGCACATTTAATTCCTGCGGAATGTACATTCCTAAGGCAAATGCAAGCGGGGGAATTTTTACCATCACGAGAATCAGGGCTATTATTGCGCCGACTAAATACAAAATCCACGGCGCGGCGGTGTTGGACATCAACGGCTGAATAACTGCCGCCATTGCGTTTGCCTGCGGCGCCACCATCGCATTGGGTCCTGTAAATCCGTATGCTTTGTTGAGTATCATAATAACGCCCGCAACACTTGCTGATGAGACAAGTACGCCAAGAAATTTCCACATCTCTTGTTTTCTCGGAGTAGAACCAAGCCAGTATCCGACTTTCAAATCAGTAATAAATCCTCCCGCCACTGATAATGCCGTACACACAACGCCGCCAATAATGAGCGCGCTCAACATTCCTGATTCTCCGGATAATCCAATATTTACAAGAACAAAAGAAGAAAGTATCAGCGTCATCAACGTCATACCGGAAACAGGATTTGTGCCGACAATCGCAATTGCGTTTGCGGCAACAGTTGTAAACAGAAATGAAATAACTACAACAATCAACATCCCGACAAGCGCGTGTGTAACATTAAACACAACACCCGTATAGAAAAATACAAACAACAATAATGCTGTGAGAAGAATGGACAACACGATAAAATTCATTTTCAAATCCGATTGCCAACGCACTTCTGCAACATTCTCTCCGGTTTTGCGATGCGCAATTTCTTTGTATGCAAGTGAAAATGCACCACCGATAATCTTGGAAGAACGAATGATACCGACAATTCCTGCCATTGCAATTCCTCCAATACCTATTTGGCGCACATACGTTCGAAAAATCATTTCCGGACTCATTTCTGAAATTAATTTTGTTGCAGTTGCACCCAATGGCGAAGTAAGATGTTGTCCGATTTCATAGAAAAGCGGCACCAACACAAACCACGAGAGAAACGAACCAGCCGCGATGATTGCAGAATATTTTAATCCGACAATATATCCCAATCCGAATACCATTGCAGAGATATTCAGTTTCGCAACGAGTTTAAATTTATCCGAAAGCATTTCTCCGAATGAAAACATTCGTGTCGTAATGACTTCCGACCACGTACCAAACGCGCTGAAAATAAAATCAAACAAACCGCCTATTAAACCGGAAGTGATAAGCACTTTTGCCTGGTCTCCCCCTTTTTCTCCCGCAACAAGAATTTCTGTTGTCGCAGTTGCTTCGGGAAACGGAAATTTCCCGTGCATATCTTTTACAAAATATTTTCTGAAGGGAATCAGAAATAAAATGCCAAGAAATCCGCCGAGCAACGATGCAAGAAACATTTGAAAGAAACTTGCCGGTAAATTCAGAATATATAGCGCAGGAATTGTAAATATTGCGCCTGCAACGATTGTACCCGAACTGCCTCCAATGGATTGAATAATGATATTCTGTCCCATTGCATTTTTCTTTTTGAATGCCGCTGAAACGCCGACAGCAAGTATTGCTATCGGAATTGCGGCTTCAAATACTTGGCCGATTTTTAATCCGGAATATGCTGCTGCTGCTGAAAATATTACCGCCATTATCAATCCCCAAATGACTGACCACGGTGTAATTTCTTCGAGCGGCTGTGTGGGATTCATTATCGGCTGATATGTTTCGCCTGGCTGCAATTCTTTGTACGCATTTGCAGGAAGACCGCTATCTGATGTACTGTGATGTTCCATAAAAAAATTAAAATTAAAATTGTAAAATTAAAAATATTTGCTCTTGCTTTTAAAACGAGCAAACTAACTAACAAGCAATACTATCTGCTCTTTTCTACATACACCTGAAATAGTTGCATTACCGTCTCAACAGATTTTTCCATTCCCCACACAGAAACCCATTCCGTTTTTCCGTGATAATTTTGTCCGCCGGTAAAAATATTTGGTGTCGGTAATCCCATCGCTGTTAATCGCGAACCATCCGTACCGCCGCGAATTGGCACCCACTCCGGTTTCATTCCTGCACGTACTGCGGCTTCCCACAAACAATCCATTACAATCGGATTTTTCTCCAATCCTTCGCGCATATTTCTGTACGATTCCACAATCTTCAATTCAATGCGTGCTTTCGGATGAAGCGGCTGTACTTCTGCAATTATTTTACGCAGCATTTCTTCCAATGTTTTCAATCCGCTTGTGTTAAAATCGCGCAGCAACATATTCAGTACCGTTTTTTCTTCTTCGCCATTCAATACGTGCGGATGAATGTACGGCTCATATCCTTCCGTTGTTTCCGGCGCCATATCTTTTGGCAATCGTACAATTATATCTGCCATACAGCGAATCGAATTCACCATAATATTTTTTGCAGAACCCGGATGTATATTGCGACCGTGTACAGTAATAATTGCAGAGTTGGCGCTGAATGTTTCTTTATTCAGTTCTCCCGGTGTATCGCCATCAACCGTATAGGCAAAATCCGCGCCGAATTTTTTGATGTCAAAATATTTTGTGCCTGCTCCTATTTCTTCATCAGGCGTAAATCCTATTTTTATATCGCCGTGAATTAATTGCGGAGTATTGATAATGTTTTGTATTGCCGTCATGATAATTGCAACACCTGCTTTATCATCCGCACCGAGCAATGTTGTTCCATCTGTCGTTACAATTGTCTTACCAATATTATTTGCAAGTTCAGGATTTTCCGAAGCACGAATGACAATTGCACTATCGCCAGGAAGAACAATATCGCCGCCATTATATGTAAATATCTGCGCTTTCACATTTTCGCCGCTTGCAGATGGCGAAGTATCCACATGCGCAATTACACCGACATTCGGCACTTTGCCAAACGCTTTATCAGTGGATGGCAAATTGGAAGGAAGCGTTGCCATGACATAACCAAATGAGTCAATATGCACTTCGGGAACACCGAGTTCCTTCAGTTCTTTTACAAGTTGTTTGAGTAATTCCCATTGTTTTGCAGTGCTGGGATACGTATCGGAAGTTTCGGAAGATTGCGTATCGTACTTCACGTAACGTAAAAATTTTTCGAGGACAGTTTCATTCATAAGTTTTTTAAGTAGTAAAATTAAAAAATAAATTTTTTTGCGGGCAAAATATAGAGAACTTGTTACGGAGTAACAAAGAAAAATCGAGGAGAAATAAATAAGCGGGTTGTGGTAAAAGAGGGAAAATAATAGAACGATTTTGTGATACTTTATTTCGTATTTTTTTTGAACCGGTGAGTGAACGGGATTAAAATGTTCGTAGATTTTACGAACTGATTACTGAATTTCACTAACAAGTTCGTGGATTTTATGAATTAAATACTGAATATTACTATTTCGATACTGAATTTTACGAATTAGTTCGTGATTTTTACGAATTAGTTCGTGATTTTTACTAATTAGTTCGTGAATTTCACTAATTAGTTCGTGGATTTTACGAACTTTTCTTTGAATTTAGCGAAATTTCAAGGTTTTTATTGTTTCTCATATTTGATATGCAAAGGCGGTCTTTTTGCGCATTTCAAGTACTGTTTTTCTCTCTTGCACATCTTCCATCTTCCATCGCATATCGCAAACTTCCATCTAAAATCTAATATTTCCTCTTCCCTCTTTTAATTTATTAAGGTCGTGTACGGCGCAACTTTCGGGAAGATATTTTTCATTGAAAACTTCGTCATAGACTTCGGGACATAAATCCGTTGCAATTTTTTTTGATTCCATACAAATACTTTTTGTAACAACGCCATCAGGCATTTGAAAATATGCAAGCGGAAGTCCGATGCTTGCATCGTCATACACATATTGCGCAAATCTTCCGAACACCGGAGCTGCTGCACGTCCGCCCTGTCCATCGGAAGAAACAAAATGCACGGCTTTATTATCAAATCCAATCCACGTGCCGCAGGTAAGTTGCGGAGTAAATCCCATAAACCACGCATCGGAATAATCCTGCGTTGTTCCTGTTTTTCCTGCCGCAGGACGGTGAAAGAAATTGCGCACGCGCGTTCCTGTTCCGCCATTTATTGCATCTGCCATCATTGTTGTTAAAAGATATGCTGTTTGTTTGCTGAGTACATCACGGAGTTTCGGAACATTTTCTTCAATCACGCGTCCGTCTTTATCTACGATGCGCAACAGACCAAATGGTTCTGCATATACGCCTTCATTTGCAAAGACGTTAAAGGCGGCGGTTATTTCGAGCGGCTGTACTTCTCCTGTTCCTAATGCAAGCGATGGATACGGCGGTAATTCTTCATTGATTCCTAAACGATGCGCATAATCTATTACCTGATTTATTGGCGCGAGTTCCATTATTGTGCGAATGGCAACAAGATTGATAGACCATTTTACTCCTTCACGTAATGTTGTTGCTCCGCCAAAAGTACCATCAAAGTTTGATGGAGACCATCGTGTACCGTCGGGATTATCAAGCGTTATCGGCTGATTCGGAAGTTCATAGCTCGGCGGGTATCCGTTATCAATTGCAACCGTGTAAACAAACGGTTTGAAAATAGAACCGGGCTGTCGTTTTATTTGTGTAACGTGATTCAATCCGTATTTGAATGTTTTAAAATTGATGCCGCCTACCATTGCACGAATTTCTCCTGTATGCGCATCAAGCGCAACAAATCCTGCTTCTATTGTCTGATTCATTTTTTTTATTGAATCAATAAAGTGAGTGTTGCTTTTTAATTTCTTTAATACATCTTTGCGTAATTCTTTTTTTGCAAGGCGGTATGCATCTGATTCTTTTGCGGCTTTATCAAGTGCGCGGCGTAATACATCATTATTCTTTGTCCAACTCCACGATTGATTAAACTTTGCCTGATATTCTCCAACATGTTCCTCCACAGCATGATTGGCATATTTCTGCATTCTGCTGTCAATCGTTGTATAAATTGAAAGCCCGTCGCGATAAATATCGAAGCCGTATTGTTTTCCTTTTTCAAGCAATTGCTGCCGAAGATATTCAACAAAATGCGGCGCAATACCAGCAGGTGGAATATCATCGAACGAACGAACAATGATATTTGCATTTTTTACAGAATCAAACTCGGCGGGTGAAATAACTTCATCTTCTGCCATTTCATTTAAGACAATATCTCTGCGGTCAACTGCTCTTTCGGGATGATTGTATGGGTCGTAAAATGCAGGACCTTTCAGTAAACCGATGAGCAATGCACATTCTGTAATATCCAAATCTTTTACGCTCTTGTTAAAAAATACCTGTGCAGCAGCAGAAACTCCATACCCGCTCCTCCCGAAATATGCAACGTTCAGATACATTTCAAGAATTTCATCTTTGGTGTATGTTCGTTCTATTTGAATAGCTGTTAATGCTTCGCGGAGTTTGCGCGTAATGGAAAGTTCGCGACTAAGATAGAGATTTCGCGCAAGTTGCTGCGTGAGAGTGCTTGCTCCTTCTTTCGCACGTAGTGCAAGAACATTTTTTATCATTGCTTTAAAAATTCTTGTAACGTCAAGCCCCCAGTGTTCATAAAAGTTTTTATCCTCAGTAGCAACAAGTCCTTTCACTAATGTTGCCGGAATTTGTCGCAGAGGAATGTACGTTCTGTTTTTGATAAAAAACTGGTCGAGAATTTCGCCATCAACGGAATACACTTTTGTCGCGAGTTCAGGTTTGGGGTTTTCAAGTTCTTCGAGCGAGGGAAGTCCGGAAACAAGGTATTGCCAGTAAAACCAAAAGAAGAGTATAGAAAGTATTTTGCCTGCAATCGCAATGACAAAAATTTTCTTCTTATTTCTTTTTAAAAAATTTATTAAAGTATCCATTCGATAATGAAATAGTTATTGTTCTCTCCATTGTTTCAGTTCAAAATTTCCATTCTGCATTTCACCGTACGTACATTCAGTTATCCAATCACCAAGATTCACGTACACGCGCCCGTTTTCACTCACAAGTTTTGATTGATGCGCATGTCCCATCATGACAATATCAAACCCTTCGTTAAATTTTTTCTCTGCAAATAAAAGCATGCCGTCCATTTCTCCGTAATCTTTTTTGGAAGTATAATCGCGGCTTTGTTTTGATGACCCGGAAGCAAGCGCAATGCCAATGTCGGGATGGAGTAATTTGTACAGGAAAATCATTAACGGATTGCGTAATATTTTTTTGAGAATTCTGTAACCGGTATCGTGCAATGCAAGCCCATCGCCGTGATGAAAATAAATTCGCTTTCCATCTATTATTTTTTCAAATGGTTCGTGATAGATTTGTATTCCCAATGCATCGTGGAAATAATTTCCCATCCAGTAATCGTGATTGCCGACAAGAAAATGCACGGGAATTTGTGCGCGCGTAATATCTTCCAATTTCGTTAAAATACGATGATGTCCTTTGGGAATAACAGTTTTATATTCAAACCACACATCGAACAAGTCTCCGAGAATAAATAGTTCCTTCCCACTACGCAGAACGACATCGAGAAAAGAACACAATCTCTGCAACTTAATCATTTCTTTTTCTTTGCTCTCTAAACCAAGATGCACATCAGAAATAAAATATGTGGAAGGCATTTAGAAAATTAAAAATAAAAATTGAAAAATTTTTACGATGATTTTTACTCGACGGCAAATACTTCATTCGATAACAAGAACAAATTCAAACGGTGCAGTGAAACGATTGCACCATCCTTCTTTTTCCGAACAAAAGAAATATGTGCATTTTGCTTTTATTGTGTACGTACCTTTTTTCGCATTTTTTTTGACAACAAATTTTTGCGTGACGGGTTTTCTTTCATCCAGATGCTCTTTCCCTTTCTTTTTTAGTTTTGGAATTTCAGCATCGCCGGAAAATAGTACCGGAGCGAGCGAATCAACATCAAATTCGGGAAGCATTTCAACATTGAGATGAATTCCCGAAGCAGGAATAAATTTTGCAAGCACTAATCCATCGCCGCCGGATTTTACTTTTTGTTTATTCACAGTAAATTCCGTTGCCATCGAGGGATTTTCCTTTACTTTTTTCTGCGGTTGCTGTGCAAATGTTTCGCAGAGTAAAACGGAAAACAAGAAGAGTATTAGAAGTTTCATTTTTTTGTACATCAATAAAGCGGCGAAAAAATACCAAAAATCCGAAAGGGAAAAAACTCTGTAGAAGTTTCAATAGTTTATTTTGCACAATGAATGATTTTTGTATTTTTCTCGCGCAAAATTTTGAAAGTACCGATGGCAAAATCTCCAGATGAAAGTGAAATAGTAGAAAAAACCGTGGTGAGCAACAGACGCGCATTGCACGAATACTTCATTCTTGAAAATTATGAAGCAGGAATTGCGCTGAAAGGTACGGAGGTGAAATCACTGCGCGCAGGGTTGGCGAGTTTGCAGGAAAGTTATGCAATCGTTGAAAACGATGAAGTATGGCTTATTAATGCACACATAAATCCTTTTGAGCATGGCAATATTAACAATCACGAACCATTGCGCAAAAGAAAACTTCTGCTCTCCAAGCGCGAGATTCGAAAGATTTTTCATAAAACGGAAAATACAGGAATGACGCTGATACCGCTCCGCATTTATTTCAAAAACAGTTATGCAAAAATTGAACTTGGTGTAGCAAAAGGCAAACATCACTACGACAAACGCGAAACAATAAAGAAGCGTGAAGTTACCCGAGATTTACAGCGAAGATTTGCTTCGTAATTTTCTCACAAATTTTTTATGTACTCTTAAACACATTTTTTAGAAATCAAAACTTTTCCCCTGCTCAACGAGCAAATGGACGAAATCAAACGCGGCGTTTCAGAAATTATTCCTGAAGAAACGCTGGTAAAAAAAATTGAGCGCTCCATTGCAAAAAATTCTCCGCTCGTTATTAAACTTGGTTGCGACCCCAGCCGCCCCGATTTACATTTGGGTCATACTGTCGTATTGCGTAAACTCAGACAATTTCAGGTTTTGGGACACACTGCTGTACTCATCATTGGAGATTTTACCGGAATGATTGGCGACCCGTCAGGAAAAAATAAAACCCGCCCTCCGCTTACTCTCGATGAAACACGACGCAATGGCGAATCATATTTCACTCAGGCAACAAAAGTCCTCGCAAAAGAAAATGTACACATCCGTTACAATTCCGAATGGCTTGGCAAAATGAGTTTCTCCGATGTTATCCGACTTTCGAGTAATTATACCATTGCAAGAATGTTGGAGCGTGATGATTTCACTAATCGCTACAAGGAAGGAACGCCGATTTCTGTGCACGAATTTCTCTATCCGCTTGCGCAGGCGATGGATTCCGTTGCAATTCAATCTGATGTGGAACTTGGCGGCACAGACCAGAAATTTAATTTACTTGTCGGAAGAGATATTCAGATTGCGTACGGACAGGAACCGCAGGTTATACTCACAATGCCAATTCTTGCTGGAACGGACGGCGTACATAAGATGAGCAAATCCCTGGATAATTATATTGGCATCGCCGATTCGCCAAAAGATATTTACGGAAAAACTCTTTCCATTCCGGATAAACTCATTCACGAATATTTTTTGCTTGCAACAAATGTTACAAACGATGAGATAAGCAATTTACTAACGAATCCTCGCGATTTGAAACGAAAACTTGCGCGTACGCTCGTTGCAATGTATTATGATGACGCAACCGCACAGGATGCAGAAAATGAATTCGATGCAATTTTTGTGAAGAAAGAAATTCCTGACAACATTGAAGAATTTCATTTGACCGATAATGCCATCAAAACAATTACCGATGTAATTGTATTCACAAAACTTGCGCCGACAAAAAGCGAAGCACGCAGATTGATTGAACAAGGCGGCGTTTCTATTGATGGGAATAAAATATCCGATGCAACGGCAACTTTTCCTGCAATGGATTTTGTGCTCAAAGTCGGCAAAAGAAAATTTTTAAAAATTATACAACAACTCTCTTAACAACTATACTTTACAACTCAATTACTATACTACAATGTTTCTCCCCTCGAAAGTTTTTTTTACCAAAGGTGTTGGCAGACACAAAGAATATCTCCAGTCATTTGAAGTCGCTCTGCGCGATGCAAAAATAGAAAAATTTAATCTCGTAACTGTTTCGAGTATTTTTCCGCCCGGTTGTAAACGAATTACCGTAGAAGAAGGACTAAAATATTTGCAGCCCGGGCAAATTGCTTTTGTCGTAATGGCACGAAATGCAACAAACGAACCCAATCGCCTCATCGCATCTTCCATTGGTGTCGCACAGCCATCTGACCCTACACAATATGGCTATCTCTCCGAACATCATCCGTTCGGTGAAACAGAAGAAAAAGCGGGCGAGTATTCCGAAGATTTAGCAGCAACGATGCTTGCAACAACGCTCGGCATCGAATTTAATCCTGATACCGCGTGGGATGAGCGCGAAAAACAGTACAAAACTTCCGGAAAAATTTTCCGCACGTTCAACGTAACACAATCTGCCGAGGGACACAAAAACGGTTTGTGGACAACAGTGGTTTCGTGCTGTGTCTTGTTGCCGTAATTGACAATATTATCGCAGATTTAAATTGCTTATACTACGAGTCCGGTGAAAGCCGGACTCTGCTTCGGATGAAGAATAATTTACTCTATTGATGAATTTTACGATTACTTCTTCTGAATCAAATTATCAACACTCCACACTCCTGCGCCTGCCGCAGAAAAATAGAACCAAAGAAAGCAATAGAGAATTGCTTCTGCGCCGCCATTTTGAATTGGTAATAATCCTTGCGGTGCATGAAATTGAAAATATGCTACTGCCATTTCACCCGATAAAATAAACGCAACCGGACGTGTGAATAATCCGATAAGCATCAAACCACCGCCGACAATTTCAAGAAATCCGCCGAACCAAATCTGTGACATTAATATTGCAGTACTGCCATCAGGCGGCATTCCCATAGGAAAAGCAAAAAGTTTCATCGTTCCCGGAAATATAAATAGTATTGCGGCAACAATCCGTAACAGACTGTGAAAATATGGCGCGCATGGCGACCATTGACGTAAAATATTCTGATAATTCATTTACTTTTTTCTTGTAATAATTCTGAATAAACTATTGTTGGTTATAATCGTAATTCACCATCCACTGAATGCCAAACTTATCGGTGAACATTCCGAAATATGCGCCCCAAAAAGTTTTCTGCAACGGCATTTCTATTTTTCCTCCTTCTGAAAGAGCAGTATATATTTTATCCGCTTCTTCTTTGCTTTCTGTGGTAATAGAAATATAGAAATTGTTCCCCGTGGTCAGCGTTTGTCCTAGCGATTCCAGTGCATCCGTTGCCATCAGAATATTTCCTTTGCCAATTGGTAATGCAACGTGCATAATTTTATTTCCATCGCTTTCAGAAATATTTCCTGCATCCGGCATATCTTTGAATCGTTGCAGCATTGCAAACTCTCCGCCGAAAATGGATTTGTAAAAGTTAAATGCTTCTTCGGTATTGCCGTTAAAGTTTAAGTATGGATTTATTGTTATCATAGTATTGTGTGATGAGATTATTATTGATTTGCTTCTGAATATTTTTTGAAATTGTCAAGTATTGCCTGCCATCCCCCGCGCTGTAATTCAATAGAGTTAATGCTTTCGGCTTCAAAAGATTCTGTTATTTTTGTTTCATTTCCATTGGTTGTAAAAAATACGTTCGCTATTCTTCCATCGCTCATTGTGTAAGAAATACGTTCATTTATTTTTACCTCGTCATACACGCCGCCAAAGTCAAAACCGAAACTGCCGTCTTTCGCTTCCATACGGCTAACGAATTTTCCGCCGACACGCAAATCGTTTTCTGCTCGCGGTGTGTGCCAATCATCGGAAGCATTGTTCCATTGCGTAATATGAGTTGGAACAGTCCAGCATTTCCAGACGTGCTCTATTGGCTTTAATACAAGCGTTTCAACTGTTATAAAAATTTTTTCTGTTGATTTCATACAATTTGTAAATATGTAATTGGTGTTTGTAATAGGTGAATATTGTTTGTGTAAAAACGCAATTAAAAATTACTACGTTTTTGGGGGTTGTGTTCTTCGGCGGCAAATATAAATGATACCTTGTTGCTATACAAGTATTTTCAAATGAGTATCCGCTTTTATTTTACTCCTCATCCACTCTCAATTTCTCCAGCACAGAAAAATCTTCGAGTGTTGTCGTATCTCCGCTTACAACACCGCTTGTTGCAATTTCTCGCAGCAATCTCCGCATAATCTTTCCGCTTCGTGTTTTCGGCAACGTATCAGTAAAACGTATTTCATCAGGTTTTGCAAGTGCGCCGATTTCTTTTGCAACGTGTTCGCGCAATTCTTCTTTCAACAACATTGTTGGCGTACGTTTACTTTCCAATGTTACAAAAGCACAAATTGACGCTCCTTTTAATTCATCGGGCTTTCCGACAACTGCTGCTTCTGCAACAAACGGATGACTCACAAGAGCGCTTTCTATTTCCGCAGTTCCCAAACGATGTCCTGCAACATTGATTACATCATCCACTCTTCCCATAATCCAAAAATATCCATCGTTATCTTTGCGCGCGCCATCACCGGTAAAATACATTCCTTTTATTTCACTCCAATATTGTTTACGGAAACGCTCATCATCTCCGAAAATTGTGCGCAGCATTGATGGCCACGGTTTTTTAATCACAAGATATCCTCCTTGATTTTTTCCAACACTGTTTCCATTTTTATCAACAACATCTGCATCAATTCCGAAAAAAGGAAGCGTTGCAGTACCGGGTTTAGTCGCCGTTGCGCCCGGGAGCGGAGTAATCATTATTGCGCCCGTTTCAGTTTGCCACCACGTATCAACAATCGGACATTTTTCTTTTCCGATAATTTTATGATACCACATCCACGCTTCCGGATTGATTGGCTCGCCAACAGTTCCCAGCAATCGCAACGAAGATAAATTATGCTTCAATGGAAAATGCTCTCCCCATTTTATAAATGCGCGAATTGCTGTCGGCGCAGTATAAAAAATATTCACTTTGTACTTATCAATAATTTTCCAGAATCTATCCGCTTCGGGAAAATTTGGAGCGCCTTCGTACATCACTGTTGTTGCGCCATTGCAAAGCGGTCCATAAATGACGTATGAGTGTCCCGTAACCCAGCCAATATCAGCAGTACACCAGTATGTATCTTCTTCCTGTAAATCAAAACGTATTTTGTTGTAAGAAAGACCTGCGTGAGATAACCGCCGGTTGTGTGCAAAACTCCTTTTGGTTTTCCCGTAGAGCCGCTTGTGTATAAAATATAAAGCGGATGTTCGCTGTCGAGTTTTTCCGCTTCGCAATTGTCGTTTGCGTTTTCCATCACTTCACTCCACCAGTGGTCGCGTCCGATTTCCATTTTTATTTCATTTTTGGTTCTCTGCACGACTACTACATTCTTGACAGAAGGAGTTTGTAATAACGCTTCATCTACATTTTTTTTCAGCGGAATAATTTGTCCGCGCCGAAATCCGCCATCGGCAGTAACTACGAGTTTTGCTTGTGCATCGTTGATTCTATCAATTAATGCATGCGAAGAAAATCCACCAAAGATAATCGAATGTGTTGCGCCGATTCTTGCACACGCGAGCATTGCAATTGCAAGTTCGGGAATGAGCGGCATATAAATTGCAACAACATCTCCTTTTCTTATTCCGAGTTGTTTCAGCACGTTTGCAAACGTACATACTTCACGGTGAAGTTGTTGATACGTGAGTGTTCGCTCATCGCCGTTTTCTCCTTCCCAGATTATCGCCGCTTTATTTTTTCGCGCTGTTGTCAAATGCCTATCAAGACAATTGTAAGCAACATTCGTCTTCCCACCGAGAAACCATTTTGCATGTGGAAGTTTCCATTGCAGTACTTTGTTCCATTTTTTAAACCAAAATAATTCTTCCGCAATATTGCTCCAGAATTTTTTGGGGTTTTTGATGGAAGTGCTGTACATTTTTTTGTACTGTGCCATGGATTTAATATGCGCACGGGAAGAAAATTCTTTACGCGGTATGAAAATTCTCTCTTCGTGAAGAGTTGACGTTATGTTTTGTTCAGATGTTGTAGTTTTCTTTTTCATAGAAAAATATTTTGTAAAATTTTGGACTTAATGTAAGAAGAAAGAGAAACGAAATACAATTTCTCGTTATAAAAATAAAAAAAGCGATTTCGTTTTTATTGAAATCGCCTTTCTTCTACTTGTCATTCCGTGCTTGACACGGAATCTTTGTTTTGATGAAAAATGGATACCGAAAAAAGTTCGGGATGACAAAGATAGTACTACTTCATCAGCACGAGTTTTTTCGTTTCATTGTAACGCAAGATTCCATCTTGCGCTACACTTAACCGATAAAAATAAATGCCACTTGATAAATTACTTGCATCAAATTCTATTTCGTGCTCTCCTTCTTCTATCATTTCGTTATTCAAAAGTGTTGCAACTTCTTGACCAAGCACGTTGTAGATTTTCATTGTTACAAAACCAGTAACAGATAACTGATAACTAATAACAGTTTTCGGGTTAAACGGATTCGGATAATTTTGCTGTAACATTACATTATGCGGTATTTCATTTCTTATAGTACTTCTATTCTCCTGTACCTGCTTCCCGTTGGGATTGTATTTTACTATGCCTACTTCGTCCGGAGTTTTTACACCAAGTAACTTAACAGCATACGGTTTCTTTCCCGTCTTCAGATTTGTTGTATCTATTAAATAGTTATCTGGAGACATCGCGACATAGAATCCATCATTGATTGTGTTCAGCAACAATGCAAAGTGACCAAGATTGTTATATTCATCGGTGGTATTGGTTCCTCCAATTCCAAATGTTGCGTAGAGAGACATCAGCGAATCAAGATATGCTGCTACAGAGCGCAGACTCATACCATTTACTTCTCTCCCGATTAAGATAAATGATGTATCAAGAAGGAGGTAGCCGAAGCCCTGTGGTGTAATTCCATAATCGCTTGCAATAATATTCAATCGTAGCAGAACACCTTGTGCCCAAATAGGATTGCTGTACGTTTTCCGTGCCGCAGTGATTGCCTTTACAAGTACTTTGGATTTTTTTCCTTCTTTGCGGATAGAATCTATCGGGTACGATTGACCTGTATGGAAAGAAGTATATAACAACTGCACCGCTACCGCTTTCTTGTACAATAGCCAACCCTGCGTTTTGGCTTTTATTTTATCGGTGGTGGAGATACCAAGCAATGTTACTCCCTCTTTGGGAACAGCGCGTGTAAATACATTCTCCAGCACCGTGCCTTCGTTCGGTATTCCGGCTACTACATTGGACTTGATTTTCAACTTCACTGCTTTGGTTGCAAATGATGACGAATCCGAAAAAGTGCGAAACTTTCCTTGGAACGGATCTAATTTTACCACGTATATATCACAGCCCTCGCTTTTTGTCAACGTTACACTCCCGAATGTAATGGCGGAACTCCTAAATTCTCCTATTACATAGCAATTCCCATTTCCATCTGTGGCAATGCTGTTTCCATAATCTGCTGAATATCCCCCCGCACGATTTGCCCATAGTACATTTCCGATGCTATCATATTTTACCACGTACATATCAGCAAAACCATTAATGTTCGCATTTATCAATGTTACACTCCCAAATGTAACGGCGCCCCCCCAAAAAAACCTGTTGCATAGCAATTACCATTTCCATCTACGGCAATGCTGCTTCCTATTATAGGACTACTTCCCACAGCACATTTTGCCCATACAGTAATCCCGCTACTATCATATTTTACCACGTACATTTGAGAACTGTAACCATAACTATAAGCATTTGTTAACACTACACTCCCAAATGTAATGGTGTCACTCCTAAATTCTCCCGTTACATAACAATTCCCATTTTCATCTGCGGTTATACCTTGACCATAATCACGGCTGCTCCCACTCGCACGTTTTGCCCACAGCACATTCCCGCCGCTATCATATTTTACGAGATACATATCAGAAGAACCGCTATTGTCAGTATTTGTCAGCATTACACTCCCGAATGTAATGGTGGAACTATTGAAATACCCCGTTACATAGCAATTCCCATTTCCATCTATGGCTATACCTTTACCATAATCATAACCGCCTCCCCCCGCACGTTTTGCCCACAGCACATTCCCGCTACTATCATATTTTACTACGTACATATCATCACTACCGCTGCTACTGTTGTTTGTTAACGTTATATTTCCAAACATAATTGTTGCACTTTTAAAATACCCCGTTACATAGCAATTCCCATTTCCATCTGTTGCAATGCTGTTTCCATAATCATAATTGCTTCCCCCCCGCACGTTTTGCCCATACAACATTCCCGTTGCTATCATATTTTACCACGAACATATCAGAAAAACTGTTCGCATTTATCAGCGTTACACTCCCAAATGTAATAGTGGGACTCCAAAAATACCCCGTTACATAGCAGTTTCCATTTCCATCTGTTGCAATGCTGTTTCCATAATCTGCTGAATATCCCCCAGCACAATTTGCCCAGAGCACATTCCCGCTACTATCATATTTTACGAGATACATATCAGAAGAACCGCTATTGTCAGTATTTGTCAGCATTACACTCCCGAATGTAATGGTGGAACTATTGAAATACCCCGTTACATAGCAATTCCCATTCTCATCTGTGGCTATACCTTTACCATAATCATAACCGCCTCCCCTCGCACGTTTTGCCCAAGACCAATCACGAGCCAATACCGTTACAGGGAGCATTAATCCAACAACCACCGCTAAAAACACCATACCACGAACACCTTTCCGTGAGCCATTCCATAAATTTCGTACGCAAGCAATAAATCCCGCGTTACAGTTAGCATAATAAGTTCTATTCTGTTTCATTGGTTTATCTTTCGATGAATGATTTGTAAATATACTCTCCCAAAGGGAGAGGGTTAATAAAAAATTGTCGTAAGCAATTGCTCTCTGCTGAACGCTGACTATTCCTGCTGATGGTTTATTGTTCCTTTGGCAAATTCTTCAACCGTGCTTTTTGTGAGTTTCATTTCAAAATTTCTTGTTCACTATAATAGTTCTCTACCGAAGCGAAAAACTACGTTGTAAAATTTTATGCCAAAGGCATATCAATGTTTTCGTTAGTTACATAAAAAAATCGTTTGTTGGTTATTCATTACATTATACCAAGTGCTTTCTTTGCTTTTTCAAGAGAGATTGTTGGTGCAGCGCCCTCTTGTTCTTTTGCTGCGCGCAAATCCTGAAGGTCTTCCATATCTTCCAATTTTTCCTGCACTATTTCAAATTCTTGATAAGGAAGAACAACAAATTCATTCTTTCCTTCTTTACGAATAATTTGCGGATGAAGTTCAATCATAATGTATATTTGTTTATTGGTATGCTTCGCGGCGATGTTTTACGCGGTAAATAACGAGATTCGTTCCTTCAATTTCAAACAGCACACGATAGTTTCCGACACGTAAGCGATATTCTGGAGTAAAGTTTGTTAAATGTTTAACATCCCCACTGAGATTTTCCTTCATTGCTTCTATTTTCTCTACTATGCGTTTGCGGTCATCAAGAGAAAGTTTTTCCAAGTCTTTTAGAGCGCGCGGCTTTAAATCAATTTCGTAATACATCCGCCTTCAGTTAAATATTACTGAATAATTTTTATAAATTCTATTTGCTGTTTAACACGGCGCAAATATAAACATTTGCCTATGTCAATTCAAATTGCATCCGATTGCAATTCAGGCTCCAAAGTAAAATATTCCTTTATACTTTCCGCAACTTTTTCCCCAACAATTTCTGCAAGTTGTTCTTCCGTTGCAAATTTCACTCCCTGTACAGAGCCGAAAAAAGAAAGCAAATCTTTTGCACGCTTTTTGCCAATGCCCTCTATCAAATCCAATTCTGTCTGCAACGTTCTTTTCTCGCGCAGTGAACGGTGGAATGTAATTGCAAACCGATGTGCTTCATCACGGATTTGCTGTAGCAACCTTAATCCCGACGACGATTTTGGCAACAGAATCGGCTCACTTTCATTCGGCAAAAAAATTTCCTCGAGACGTTTTGCAAGACCGATGATTGGGATATGCGATATGCGCTGTGCAATGTGAGTTTTTTTTACTGTTTCCATTTTCTCCATACTCCCCGCTCCTTGCTCTTCGTTCGATGGTAATTCGTAATTTGTAATTTGTAATTCATTCAATGCTTCCATTGCGGAAGAAAGTTGTCCCTTTCCTCCATCCACCATAATTAAATCAGGAAATTCTCCATCTTCTTCCAGCAATCGTTTGTATCTGCGAAAAACAACTTCTTTCATACTTGCAAAATCATTTGCACCGATGACAGTTTTAATTTTAAATTTTCTGTATTCACTTTTGCGCGGTTTGCCATCAACAAAAACAACCAACGATGCAACGGGGTCGCTTCCTTGTATATTGGAATTATCAAAACATTCTATTCTTCGCGGTGGTTTTTTCATTCGCAAATCGCGTTGTAGCGCAATCACAGAATGTGGAATAAAATCTTTACTTTTTTCTTTTTGTAATTTTAATTCCTTCAGAAGTAATTTTGCATTTGTTGCGCACATTTCAATCAACCGGACTTTATCGCCGATTTTCGGAACAATGATTTCCACTTTTCCTTCTCTTCTTTGAGAAAGCCACGTACAAAAGGTTCCTTCATTTTCTATTTCAGCAGGAAGAAATATTTCTTCGGGAACATACTCGGCATCAATGTAGTATCGCTCAAGTAACTGCTCCACAATTTCCGATTCCAATTTTCCTTCTATATTGGAAAGATAGTAACTTTGCTTTCCCAATATTTTTCCTTCACGTATTTTAAAAATTACTCCACACGCATCATCGCCTTCTGTAGCAATTGCAATAACATCGCGGTCAGAGCGTTCTGCATCAACAACTTTTTGTTTCAAATTATACACTTTGAGCGCATTCATTGCATCGCGTGTCTCCGCCGCTTGTTCAAACTTTAAATCATCTGCATAGCAGTTCATTTCCTGTTCAAGATTTTTAATAAGCGCATCCGTTTTTCCTTTCAATACTTGCTGCGCTTGAAAAATCATTCCGTTGTATTGCTCTTCCGAAATTAATCCTTCGCACGGTCCGTCGCATTTTTTAATATGATAATCAAGACAAATGCGGATTTTCTTTCTTTCAATTATTTTTTCATCAAGATAAAAATTACAACTCCGCACGCGAAATACATCGCGAATAAGTTTCAACGCGCTTCTCATTGCGCCGACATCTGTGTACGGTCCAAAATATTTCGAGCCGTCCTGCACAATTCTCCTCGTAACAAAAATACGCGGATACGGTTCTTTCGTTACGACAATGAACGGATACGATTTATCATCTTTTAATGCAACATTGTAGCGAGGTTTGAGTTTTTTAATGAGATTCGCTTCGAGAATAAGCGATTCAATTTCTGTGTCAGTAATTATTAATTCGACATACGCGATTTTTGCAACAAGCGCAAAAGTTTTTGCATCGAGGTCGCGCGACTTTTGAAAATACGAGCGCACGCGATTACGCAGGTTTTTCGCTTTCCCGACATAAATAATTCTTCCCTCCGCATCTTTGTATTGATACACGCCGGGATTGGTCGGAAGATTGTCGAGTTTGTTTTGAAGCGCTTCGGAAATCATAAATCGTGCATAAAATAAAAAACTCCTGCAACATATTTCTACATTGCAGGAGATTATTAATTTCAATTTTGATTATTTTTTTCTCTTTTCAATCCAACTATAAATCACCGGAAGAACAAATAATGTCAGTAATGTAGAAGTAACTAAACCGCCTATGACAACAGTTGCTAATGGTCGCTGAACTTCTGCTCCCGTTCCTTGTGAAAAAGCCATTGGAATAAAACCAAGACTTGCTACGAGTGCAGTCATCAACACGGGACGCAATCTATCAGACGCTCCTTTAACAATTGAAAATTCCAAATCGTGCCCTTCTTTTAAAAGTTGGTTTATGTATGAAATTAGAACTACGCCATTTAACACAGCAACGCCAAACAACGCAATGAAACCAATCGAAGCAGAAACGCTTAAATGCAAATCGCGTAGATACAATGCAATAATTCCGCCGCACATTGCAAAAGGAAGATTTAAGAGTATGAGCATTGAATGACGAAAGTTTCCAAATGTTGTGAACAGTAAAATAAAAATGATGAAAATGGAAAGCGGTAAAACAATCATCAATCGTTGCATTGCGCTTTGCTGATTTTCAAATTGTCCTCCCCACGTAATATAATATCCAGAAGGAAGTTTTACGTTCGTTTCAATTTTTTTTTGCGCGTTTGCAACAAATGTTCCAATATCAGTTCCGCGAACATTGCACTCAACTACAATTCTCCTTTGTCCAAATTCTCTGCTTACTTGCACGGGACCTTCTTCCGCAACAACACGAGCAACTTGCACTAACGGAATTGTTCCACCGTTCGGTAAATCAACGAGTGTATTTTCAATTGCTTGAATGTCGCCGCGTTTCTCTTCGGGAAATCGCACAACAACGCCAAAACGTTTTTGTCCTTCTAAAATTTCAGTTGCAACTTTTCCGCCGATTGCAATTTCAATAACGCGCTGAACATCTTCAACATTTAATCCATAACGAGCAATCGCATCTCTCTCAATATAAATATTCAAATATGTTTGTCCGGAAATTTGCTCAGTTGTTACATCGGTTGCACCAGAAACTGATTGAATTACTTTTTGAATTTCATCCGCTTTCGCTTTCAGTATTTTCAAATCGTCACCGAACAGCTTAATTGCAATGTCAGATTTTACGCCGGAAACAAGTTCATCAACACGCATTGCGATGGGTTGCGTGATGTTGTAATTGATTCCCGGAATGTGTTTCAATTCTTCTGACATTTTTTCTACGAGTTCTTCTTTTGTTTTCGCTGTTTTCCATTCCGATTTCGGTTTCAGCGTTACATAAATGTCGCTCAAGTTTACTCCCATCGGGTCAGTTGCAATATCAGGACGACCAAGACGACCGACAACAAATTCGACTTCGGGAAATTGCATAATAATTTGTTGAACTTTTTTTTCCATCTCAATTGATTCCGTGAGTGAAACGCTTGGCATTCTGATTGGTTGAATTAATATCGCACCTTCATCGAGTTCAGGAATAAATTCTGTTCCGAGTAAAGGAAAAAGTGAAAACGAACCGATGAGAATGAGAATCGCAACGATAAGAGTTATCGCTTTATGTTTCAAAATCTTTTCAAGCAAAGGTGTATAAACCAAGCGAATCCAATGAATAAGTTTTGGTTCTTTATGTTTTGATTTCTCCCGTAAAAAAAATGAACTCAACACGGGAATTAACGTCAATGTAAGAAACAATGAACCGACCAACGCTAATACTACGGTTATTGCCATCGGTGTGAACATTTTTCCTTCAATATCTTGCAACGTAAGAATCGGTAAATACACAGCAATAATTATAAGCATGCCAAAGAGAATTGGTCTTCCAACTTCTTTCGCTGCACTCTCAATGGCTTGCAATTTCGTGAGTTCTTGTTCTTTGTGTGTAAGTTTACGAACAAAATTTTCTACCAATACAACGGAGCCGTCAACAATCATTCCGAAATCAATTGCGCCGAGACTCATTAAGTTTGCGGAAAGTCCGAGCCATTGCATTCCAATAAAAGCGAATAACATTGAAAGCGGTATTGTAAGTGCAACAATGAGCGCAGCAAAGTAATCTCCAAGAAAAATAAGAAGCACAGCAATAACAAGAAATCCACCTTCGAGCAAATTTGTTTTCACTGTCGAAATAGTTTTTTCCACTAAATCTGTTTGGTCGTAATACGGATGAATTTTAACGTGCGGCGGAAGTGTTTTGTTGATATCATCTATTTTTGCTTTCACACGTTGAATAACTTTTTGACTATTTTCCCCTCTCAACATCATGACAATCGCCGCGGCTACTTCACCGCGACCTTGCATAATCACTGCGCCTTGCCTGATTTCGGAGCCGATTTCTACCTTTGCAACGTCGCGTAAAAATATCGGCGTTCCGTTTTCATTTTTAACAACGATGTCTTCCAAATCGTGTTCCGTTTGCGCTAAACCAATGCCGCGAATAATATATTGTTCCGAAGCGTGTTCTAAATAATTTCCGCCTGTAACAGAATTATTTTTTTTAACTGCTTCAAACACAACATCGAGCGTTAAATTATATTTCAAAAGTTTATTCGGGTCAACAAGAACGTGAAATTGTTTTACAAGTCCGCCGAAACTATTTACTTCCGTAACACCGGGAACTGTTCGCAATTGTGGTTTGATAACCCAATCTTGAATCGTCCGCAAGTCGCGAATATCCAAACTATCGCTTTCGAGAAAGTATTGATAAATCTCTCCCATTCCCGAAGTGATCGGTCCCATAGTCGGTGCTGGAACGGTTGCCGGAAGTGATTCACGCGCTTGTTGCAAACGTTCCAAAACAAGTTGCCGCGCAAAATAAATATCTATACCATCTTCAAACACCACCGTAACAACGGTGAGACCATATTTTGAAATCGAACGCACTTCGCTTAATTGCGGTAATCCGTTCATTGCAACTTCGATGGGAAAGGTTACAAGTTTTTCTACTTCCACCGGAGAAAGTCCCGGGGCTTCTGCAATCACTTGAACTTGCACGTTTGTTACATCGGGAAATGCGTCAATCGGAATGTTACTCATTGCAAATAATCCAACGACGATAATGAGAACGGTCATTGCAATAACAAGCAACCGTTGTTTGAGAGAAAATTCTATTAATCTGTTTATCATTTTAATCTCCTTCGTTAGTGGTCTTCGCCGAATGTTTCTTTTGCAAGTTCGGATTTCAAAAAGAAACCGCCTTTGACGACTATCTTTTCTCCTACAACAATTCCATCAAGTATTTCAGAAAACTCACGTGTTTCAATTCCCGTTTTCACATCGCGTTTTTCAAACGTAGTATCATTGAGCGCAACAAACACAAAATGTTTTTCTGTTTCTCCGAGTAATGCGCTGGCGGGAATTTTTATTGTCTCCGCTCCAAGTTTTGTTTGTATTTGAACGGTACAAAACATTTCCGGCTTCAGTTTTCCATCATTCACTACTTCAATACGTCCTTTCACTGTTCGGGTTTTTTCATCAATCACGTTGTAAATTGAATTCACAACTCCATCGAACGATTCTTGAATTGCACTCGCTTCAACACGCGCTTTCATTCCTTCTTTTACAAACGGTAAATCTTTTTCATACACATCCGCTAAAACCCACAGTGTTGAAAGGTTTGCAAGTTCAAAAAGTTCTTTTCCCATTTCTACAAATTCGCCTTGATGAATTTTGTTTTCTAAAATTATGCCGCTGATAGTTGCGTGGATTTCCAAAAATGTTTTAGGTGTTTGTGTATTTTCTAATTCAGAAATATCTTGTTCACTTACACCGACGACAAGTAATTTACGTTTGGACGATTCGTAAATCGCTTTTATCGTGGTTTGTTCTTCCGCAGTTTTTTCTTTTGTGCGTTTCCATCGTTCGTTTGCTTGCAAAAATTCCAGTTGCATCGAAAGAAATTCTTGACTGTATAATTCAGCGACAACTTGGTTTTCTGTTACGTTGTCATTGGTGAATGCGAAGAGTTTTTCAATGCGTCCCGACAAACGCGAAGTAATCATTGCAAGTTTTCGTTCGTTCAATGCAACTTTTCCCGGAAGCGTGAGCGGAATTGCGACAGATTTTTTTTGCACTTCTTCCAATCGTATTCCCGCGTGAAATACTTTGTGCTTATCAAGATGCACTATTGCGCTTTCCATTTGTTCTTCTGCGTGTTGTCCGTGTTGTTCGTTTGGATCAGATTGTTTTTCCGTTTGCTCTTTGTTGCATCCGAAGAAAAATAAGATTGTTGAAATCAATACTGTATGTAAAATGATTTTAGAGTTAGTGAGTGTGTTCATAAAATTTTTGAAAAGGTTATTCGTTGATGGATAATTCTCCCGCTGATTCGAGTTCAGCAAGAGCAATGTTGTAATTGAGTAATGCGCGAGCGTATTCCACATTTGCTGCGCGATACGTACGATAAATATCAAGTAAATTCAAAACGTCAAGTTGATTATTTCCGTATTGCGAAATTCCGGCACGAAGAATTTCATTCACATCGCGGCGCAACGATGATTGAAATACTTTTACTTGTGAATCGGAAACGACAACGGCATCGTACGCTTTGGAAATATTTGCTGAGATTCTTCGTTGTATAGATTGCGCGTTGATAGTTGAAATATCGACCAACGCAATTGCTTCTTGCTCTTGACCTTTTGGTTCTTGCCAAAACCAAAAGGGAAGTGAAAATTTCAACTCTATTCCGAAATAACTTTTAGGAAAACTTCCAAAACCATCTCTCCGTTGTTGAGAAATTCCTATTTCGTAATCGGGATAATAATTTTTTTGAGCAAGCGATACAATGTTTTGCTGTCGCGTGATTGTGGTGTTTGCAAGTTTTGCGGTAAAACTTTTTTCCATTACTTGAGAAAAAATTGTCTCGCACGTGAATGAAAAAGGGATATACAAAAGACTATCGGAAGGTTCAATAACAACATCGCTTTCTTTTCCGAGAAACAGAATCAACTCTTTTTGGCGAATAACAAGTTCTCGTTTCGCTTCAATAAAGTCGTTACCAATTCTCGTCAATTCAACATTAGCGCGAATTACATCGAGATAATTGCTTTTCCCGGATTGATACTGTGCTGTTATCGTTTGTTGAAAGTCCGTAAGAAGTTGAATCTGCTCTTGTATGTTTTCGACAAGTTGTTGTTGGAATAATACATTGAAGTAAGCAATTTTCACTCGCGAAGTAAGAATTATTATCCTTCGCTCGATTTCAAGTGATGCAATTTCTTTTTCCGACATAGCAATGTTTATTCTTCCACTACGTTTTCCTGGAAATTCCAATTGTTGCGATAAACTCACATCGCGTTCATTTGCGGTGTGAAAAAGCGAAGGCACTTCGTTCCACCCTACGCTTAATTCGGGATTAGAAATTTTTCCTGCTTGGAGAATTCTTGAATCTGCGACAACAATTTCTTTTTGCGCAGTAAGAATTGTCGGATTGTTTTGCAAAGCAACCTGTATTGCTTCAGTAAGGGAAATACGCTGTGTTTGTTGAGCAAAGGAAATGAATGAACAACACAAAAACAGTATTCCCATATAAATCTGATTTTTCATATTGAGAAAATATTTAATTGATAAAAAATAGATGACCGCACAAAATTTTCTTTTAATTAGAAAACTTCGCGATACGAAGAGATAACGTTAAGGAGTTATCCTATCTTGGGAGGGTGGTAAATACTACGAGTAGGAGCAGTAGGAAAAAACGTTGCTACTGCAAAAGATTTTCCCTGAAAGGAAAAATACGATTGGAAATAAAATGACTGATGAAAAATTGACGGCATATGACAAACACACATACAATTTTGTGTTTCGTTAGTTTGTTGATTTGTTGAAGTATTGGTGTGTTTATTCACTAAAGAACAAATAACGGAAGTGCATTGCTCGTCATTCGTTCCCGTTAAGCAGTCTGTATCGCCGCACCAAAAAAGCGTAACCATAACAAGGAAGAAGAGCAACTTTCCAACAGGAGAAATAATTTTTGAGATTCGTTCAATCATTTTGCGGGCAAAATATAGGGAATGAGAATGTGAAAATAAATAGAATTCACTCTTTTATTTTCTGACTAATCTCAATCAACACGCCATTTGTTGATTTCGGATGAATAAACGCAACGAGAAAACCTTCTGCGCCGCGCTTTGGTTGTTCATCAATAAGTTGAATGCCGCTTTCTTTCAGTCGCCGTAATTCCTCCTCAATATCATCAACTTCAAATGAGAGATGGTGAATTCCTTCTCCTCTCTTCTCTAAAAATTTTGAAATAGGAGAATCAGCGGCTGTTGGTTCAAGAAGTTCGATGCGCATATTCGGGAGGTCAACGAAATTCACTTTCACTTTTTGTTCTTCGACAATTTCAGGTTCAGAAAATTGCGTGATGAACACAGATGAAAACTTCTTTTCCGCCTCAAAAAGATTTTTTACTGCAATGCCAATATGATTTAATCTGGTGAACATTTGAATAAGATGATGGATTATTTATGCTTCCTTTGAGAAATGGAATTCAATACACTTCCTGCATTTGCGATCAGTATTCCCGTAAGAACAATTGAAGCGCCGAGAAATGTTTTGGGTTCCAATTTCTCTTTTAAAAATATCGCTCCGAGAATCACTGCAAAAATCGGCGTTACAAATGCAACAAGAGAAAGAAATACGGCTTCGACACGCTTGAGCAGCCAGTAATAGGATGCAAAGGTAAATATAGAACCGATTATCGCAAGATAAAAAATGGAAAAAACTGCCATTGGTGTAATGCCGAAATAGGAATTTCGTTCAACGATGAGACTGGAGAGAAGTAATAACGGCGCACCAACAGACATCGCGCCAAAATTTAACGCCATCGGATGAATATCGTGTCCGTATTTTTTTATGAGTATGACAACGTATCCCTGAAATATTGCGCTGAGAATTATGAGAGCCATTCCAACCAGCGTAACTGTATTTTGAATAAAAATTCCATCATAAAAAATTACAACGACGCCGGTAAATCCACACACAATGCCAAGAATTTTCCACACTGAAAGCGGTTTATCTTTTAACATCAAGTGAGAAAATATTGCAACGCAAAACGGATACACGGCAAAAAGTATTGAGGATAAACCTGTCGGAACGTACTGCTCTGCCCAATAGATAAATGCAAAAGGAAAATAAAATGAAAATATTCCCATAACGATGAGCAGCCATCGTTCTTTTTGCATAAACGGATTCGGAATTTTTTTCCACACAACATAGCCGTACAACACCGGAAGCGCAACGAGAAAACGTAACCCCGCGCTGAACAATGGTGGCATTGTATTTAATCCGTAGCGAATAAACATCCACGTCGAGCCCCACACAGTGCACGTAATAAAAAATGCAAGGGAAATTTTTACCTGCTCGCTTTTCATCAAAATTGCTTTGTGTCGAACAATACTATTCCGGACGGAAGTTTAGGGAAAAAATATGTGGATTTTTGTGGCATTGTTGAACCTGCCATTGCAACATTAAACACTTGGTCAACTCTTGTTGCTTTCAGTAAAAATGCTGCTTGTACGTTTTGCTTATTTTTTATTTCCATTACAGCACGGAATGCGTCTTGTTCATAATGAATATTCGTCTTTTGCTCCTGTTGCTCTTTGGAAATATGAAGGAGCTGCTCAAAAATCAATGAATGTAAAATGGTAACGTCAAGTTTGCGGAGTTCTGCGGGAATGTGTTGCAATGTTTCAAAGAGTATTTTTTCATCACGCAACTGCGCAAAGAAAAGGGTCGGAACAGATGGAAGCGCGAATGCAATTGCATAACGCTCTTCTTCCAATGCTTTCATCATAGGTGTGAGAGAAAAATACTGCCGCAGGTAAAAATATTTTTTCATTTCTTCTAAAAATATTTCTTCATTGAAATGCGGAAGTGAATGAACCAATCGGTGTGTTGGCAATATCTGTAATCCTTCATTCTGCACATTGGCAAAATACATCATTGTAAAATTGTATCCTTCATTTCCAGTGTGGTTCGGATTTTTTTGCTGTTGTAATCGCTGATAATTCAGTGCAGTTTCATAACGATGATGACCATCTGCAATAACTGCATCCGATGCTTTCAATGCGGCAATAAGTTTTTCGATGAACGGTATTTCGGTAATTTTCCAGACACGATGCATTACGGCTTCATGCACAAATTCCGAGAGCGGCGTATGTTCGCGATAAAATATTTCCATCCGTTCATCCGTAAAAAAATCCGTATCCGAAAAGAGAGAAAGCACAGGACTGCAATGCACATCTGTTGCAGAGAGCAATTGCAATCTGTCCTCTTTTGGCTTTGACAAAGTTTTTTCGTGGCGGCGAATGGAAGAAGTTTCTGTGAGTTCTTCTAATTTGCACAATCCGATAAATCCGCGCCTTACGTGCGTCCGCTCTCCGACTTTGAAATCCTGCTCTAAAAGATAAAATGCAGGACGCTCATCCTGCACTAAAATTTTCTCATCACTCCAGTCATCGAAACGTTCCTTTGCAACTTCATACCTATTTTCTTCTCGCGCAAAATCGAGTTTTACAAAATTATATTCGTGCCGCTCGTACAGTGTATCTCTGTATTCATTTGAAATAATATCATACGGTGGGCATACAACATCATCTAATTTGACAGCAGGCAAATTGTATGTTATTCCGCGAAAAGGGAGAATATGAGGCATTGTTTAATACAAGATTGTGGAAAAAATGAGAGTGAATTGCGCGAAAATTTTCGTGGTGCAATTCACTCTTGCAATTCGATTTAAAAAAATGTTATTTCATCTTCATTGCGTTCACCACTTTTTCAAATGGTTTCAAATACAATTCTGTTTCGGGAGAAAACCAGTTGAGCGTTACGCGAATAACTTTATTATTTTTTACCATAAAATACGCGCGGCTTGCAATATCTTTTGCAGGCGCATAGTTGACATACGGCGCTTTCAATCCGTCCACCATTGCTTCGCCTGCGGATGTTGCTTTATATTTTCCTTTATTCTGCTCATATACTTTTTCAATCGTTAAATCCTGTGCGCCAAACACATCAAAGCGAATGGTGCAATCCAAACGCTCGCCGCCAAGTTGAACGACAAAATCATTTTTCCCTTTTGCGGGCGAAGTGAAATTAAAATTCGATGGATATTCCACACTGAAATACGGCGTATCATATTTATCAAATTGGTCAGATGGTCGCGGACGATTATCTGTTTTTGCAAGAATTGTCGGCGGTGTAAATGAGCTTTGCATTGCAATAAATACATCCTGCGTTGCTTCAAGATAATCGCCGAACGCGCGGAAGTTGATGGAAAACAGCATTGTATCTAACGGAATATAAATCTGATATCCGTAAATGGATAATTTATTTGTTACAGGAATTTCGTAATTATATTTTTTGGCTTCTTTACCTCCGATTGTAATTGTTTCTTCGACTTTCATTGTTGCAGTTTGCTGCAATTCCATCAATCCATCAGCCATAAGAACATCAACTGTTTTTCCTTCTTCCTGTTTAAATGCCTGCACGGAAACCTGTGCGCCTGCACGTTTGCCATTGAGCGGGTCGAGAAAATTATTGACAACTTCTTCCGACTGCACAAACATCGCGCGTCCCGATTCTCCCATCGAAAGCCATTCCTTCGGATATTTTATGGAAAAACCATAAGCAGGGTCACGATATTCTGCCATCTCCCCGACTTTCATTTTTTCGGGTTTCGGCTTTGAACAACCATGAATTATAAATGCAAAAGCAAATAGTGCAAGAAAAAAAAATGATGTTTTCATTGAGTGCGTATATTTAATTTGTGGATAAAAATTTCTTTGATGAATCTGCAAAAATAAAATTTACTTCGGGACAACGGTATCATACCAGAATTTCTTCGCTCTTTCGCCGACTTCATCTATGTGGATGTGTTTTGTTTCAAAATATTCTTTCATGCCGTCCATGCCGAATTCACGACCAATGCCGCTTTGTTTGTAGCCGCCAAACGGTGCGCGTTCGGAAAGCAAATGCCATTCATTTATCCACACAGTTCCTGCGCGAAGTTGTTGCGCAACAGACATTGCCTTTTCATTATCCTTCGACCACACACCTGCCGCGAGCCCGTAAATAGAATCGTTTGCAAGTTGTATCGCTTCGTCTTCTGTTTTAAATTTCAAAACAGAAAGAACGGGACCAAAAATTTCTTCCTGCGCAATTACCGATTTATTATTCACGTTTGAAAAAATTGTTGGTTCGACAAAAAAACCATTTCGCAAATGTTTAAAGTGAGAAACTCCGCCTCCGGTTTCAAGTATTGCGCCGCTGCTTTTTCCGTGCTCTATAAAATTCAACACACGCGATTGCTGTCGTTGTGAAATGAGCGGACCAATTTCGGTTTCACTATCCATCGGATTGCCGATATTGAGATTCCGCGTTTTATCTATTAAGCGGGAAAGAAATTCATCGTGAATTTTTTCATGCAGCAACAAGCGTGAACCTGCTTCGCAACACTGTCCCTGATGATAAAACATCGCATAGAGCGCACCATCAAGTGCCATTGCCAAATCTGCATCTTCGAGTACAATGTTCGCAGATTTGCCACCACATTCGAGCGTGCATTTTTTTAATGTCTGCGAAGCAACATTCATCACGCGCTTTCCAACTGTCGTAGAACCGGTGAAAGAAATTTTATCCACGAGCGGATTTGCAATAAGTTCTTCGCCAACATCTTTTCCGAATCCGGGAATTATATTCACCACGCCTTTCGGAAATCCAACTTCATCAAACATTTTTGAAAGTTCCATCGCAGTGCAAGGCGTGAGTTCACTCGGTTTCAGCACTACGGTATTTCCTGCAGCAAGAGCGGGACCTAATTTCCAGATTGCCATTTTCAGTGGAAAATTCCACGGAATTATTGCGGCAACAACGCCAATCGGTTCGCGCACCAAAATATTTTTACTGAATCCCGCTTTGGATACATCATCAAGCGGCTGCGAAAAATCCATTGCTGCATATTTAGAAAACGCCGCAAGATTCCTCGCACTCAGAAAAATATCTTCTTTCGCTTTGCGCAATGTTGAACCGGAATCTTCAACTTCAAGAATTTCCAGTTCTTTTTTTCTCTCATTGATTTTATCCGAAACCGCTTTTAACATTGCCGCTCGTTCCGCTCCTGATTTTTTTCTCCATTCACCATTATCAAAAGCATATCGTGCCGCAACAATCGCTTTTTGCGCATCCACAACATTTGCACGCGCAACACGCGCTACGATTTCCTGATTAAACGGATTGATAGAATCAAATTTCTCTTTTGATTTACTCGCAGTAAATTCGCCGTTGATATAAAGTTGATATTCGCGCATTGCTGCTATTGATATTTTAAAACAGAACGCAAAAGAATTGCGAGAAATAATACGGATTGCACAATGAAAAATATTTTGGAACCTTTATCATATTTTTCTTTCAGAAGAAATGCTTCCGGTGTTGCATTGCCGCTTACCATCGAAGCAACAAGTTTTCCGCGCTTAGCAGAGCGAATGGACATAATCGTTCCGTACACAAGCGCAATAGTAAAAAGCGTTAATTTTTCCATAATCCATCGCATCGAAATCATTTGCCCGTTGAATGCAAATCCAAGCCCGAGAAGATTGGTAATGCCGGTAAAAATCATAATGCCCGAAGCAATCGGACTGAGCAAGCCGACAATTTTCAACACTTTGAGAAGTTGAAACTGGTTATTGAGATTATCTTCTTTCAGATATTTATTATGAATAATCCATCCGCCGAAATTAGAAGTGGCAAGCAATCCTATTCCGATAAAATGGAGGAAGCGCGAGATTAGGTAGAAACTCATTTGTGTGTTAGTATTTTTAAAAAAATTGCGGGCGAAAGTTACTAAAATTTACAAGGAAGGAAAAAGGAAGGAGGAAAACCGGTAAAAAATATTACTGCATAAATTTTTGAATTACTTCTTTACTCAACTCTGTAAGGTGTAAAATATATTCCACATCAACTCAAATAATTTTCAGTAGTGATACGTACAAATTGAATTTTTCATCAGAAGTCATAAGATGCATACCTTCAACCATTGCAGTAGAAATCAGAAAACGGTCAAATGGGTCTTTATGGTCGTCAAACAATGGCAGATTTTGATACGCAAAAATGTGTTTATTATCAATCGGTAAAATTTTATACCCATTGTTAAGCCAGAGTTCGGCAACGTCACTAATATCAGGTATAAAATCCGGTAGTTTATTCAGGTTCTTTTTGATTACTAATTCCATAAAACTTATCTGGCTTGCAAAAACGCTATTCTCATAATCCACCAGTAACTTCCTTCGTTGTCCGGAGAGTTGATATTGTTCATCAAGCACCCAAATTAAAATATGTGTATCTACAAGGATGTTCATAGATTACATATACTCTTTCATTGCATCTAATGGTTCATTAAAATCATCCGGCAATTTTAACTTACCCTCCAAACCACCAAGTACGCGTCTTTTAAGTCTAGGTTTTTTTGTTTCGTCTCCTGTTAAAAAAGTGATTATCACATCTACCTTAGTGTTTACAGGCGGCTTCTCTGTAAGGATGATTTGTCCTTGGTCGTAAGTTCCTTTTATTGTTGTGAGCATATTTTATAAAATTTGTAGTGCAAAGATAATTATATTTCTACTTTCCGAAAACGCTTGCGTTACTTCTGAGTGCAAATTAATGTCATATTGGTACGAACTACTGATTCTCAAAATATTACTTCTTTATTCTTCTCCTACTTTATCTCCTCTTCCGCTTTCATTTTCAAAATTATTTCCTCTTTCACACCAGTTACCATTGCTTTTTGAGGGCGTTGAAATTCGCGGTTGGAAAAATACGGCAAGCCATTGTTTTCATCATTGATATAATTTTCAAGTTCCTGTGCAGTTACAATACTGTCATTATCTCTATCCGCCGCACCCTGTAATCCTTTCAGAAAAAAATACGTGAACATTCCGTGTTTCTTTTCCGGATACCAATTAGAAACCTGCTCAGCACTCGATGATTGAAACAGTACGCTGTTTTCATCAGCTATCAACGCATTTTTTACTTTGAGCAATGCCGGACTTGCATTTTGCACAAGTGTAATTCCATTGCCCGCCTGTCCCGAAAAGCACGCATCAATGACAACAATCTTTTTTCTTGCAGGCAGTTTTGCAATATCAAGATAAAATTCATTCATATTGTACGCATTCACATCACTAACAAAACTCGGGTCGCAATCGTAGGGAACAAAAAAGGCTTCGTTGGTTGTCGTACTCGGCGCGCCGTGTCCCGTGTAGTAAATAAAAATATCGGATGAACTGTCTTTTTTTAAATATGCAGGAACTTTACTTTTCAGAAATGTTTTCATTGTGCCAACGGTCATCATTTCATCGGGATTTTGCGGAAGAATATTTTTTGCATCGTAGCCCAAAGTTTTTTCAAGATACTGACGCATTACCGCGCCGTCACGTTTGGCAAATGCAACCTGCGGAACATTGGGATTGGCATAATCGGAAATGGCAAAAATTACTGCAACGGCATTTTCATTTTTCACCAATGCCTGCGGAATGTTGATGTCCACATCCACTGCAAGCCCACCCGCACGTTCTACTCCTGTGGAAGAATCATTCACGCCCTGCACAAAAATTTCTTCCATTTTTTTAATCGGTTTATTCAATGCAAGGGGAAGCGCAATATTTGACGCACCGAATTTTCCGTACGATTCAGTTAAATCCACCGTTACAGGTACGCCAATCGCGCGATTATTTGTATAGAGTGCAAATGTATAATCCTTGTACTGACCAATCGCAAGTTCGCCGAGCAAAAAATTTGTTTTATTTTCTTCCGCCTGAAAAACATTTTCTCCGAAATGAACAATCGCGCGGACATCCTTTGCAATTCCTTTGCCGATGTTCTGCACACGAACGGTAATTTTTGCAACTTCACCGGGCTCAATCATACCGTTGTTATTTGCGTCTTCAATCCCAACGCCATCCACAACTGTCAGCATTGGCGCGGCGAATGATTTTGTTTCAAAAGAAAATTTCACCGGCAACGGCTCAAATCCGAATGCTTCTGTAAAGTGAAAAGTGAATACTGCTTGCGTAGATAAAATATTAAAATCCGCCTGCAATGGAATTTCAATTGTCTTTTCTTCACCGGAAAGAATTTCACCAATATCTTTGGTTGCAATGTACAAAAGATTCGGCATCGTTTGCGGCTCAATTGCGAGTTGCAGTTTTCTGGCTTTTCCTTTTCCGGAATTTTTCAACGTGATGAAAATACTTCCGCGTTCATCCGCATCAAGAAATTTATTGCCCGATGGTTCGTAAAATGTAACTGATGCGGAAAGATTCGCGGGTTGTGTTGGACCTTTTGACATTTGAAGTCTTCGCGCAGGACTCGTGCTTTCATACACCTGTGCAAAAAGCAGTTGCTGTGAACAAGCAACTATAAAAAAATAAAGTATGATTGTGTTTTTAAAATACGATTGTTTCATTGGAGTTCCCTCTATAAATTATTAATTAGTCTTCTGCCTTCGCGACGATAACTTCAATCCACATATTCCACCCATTGGAACTGCCGGAGTACCAAAAATCAGACATCAATTGCCATGTGCCGTTTTGCTTTAATTTCCATTCTTGCTGTACATTCCTTCCCAATCTGTCTGTAGAAAGAATGCCAGCATTTTGTATTCCGGATAAATTATAACTGCCAAAATCTACTGACACGAAAAAATTTCTCTCAACAGAAATAGGTGACAGGTATTTGTGAATTGTTGGCAATTCTTTTGTTGCAGTACTATTATCCGCGCTGACATTCGCAAGTAAATACCCCTGACTGTATAACGCAGAACCAACGGGACCGGTTGAAGATGTTCCGCTGTAAATTTTGATATTGTACTGTTCGCTTGTCAATCCTGTTTTTTTATAACCAAACCACACACGAATTTCGAGTATTTCTCCGCTTGCCCACGATGAAGGAAGCGTAAATGAAGTTGCGTACCCTTTGTCGTAATAAATATTTGTTCCGAAAACCCAACCACTATCTATGGGCAACACGCGACCGACATAAAATAAATGTTGGTTTGTATCAGGTGGAAAATGTCTCAGTTTTAGCGTATCGGGAGTTGGCTCGGGAATAATCAGCGTATCTTTATCAAAGAAAATCGGCGCAAGAAAATTTGTTTTCTGATCTGTGCAGGAAGAAAAAACCAGCACGATAAAAATAAAGAACAGAAAAATTTTAAAATGCGATTGATACATACACCTGACTCCATTTGCGTTCTTCTAATACGAAAATTTGCTTTAAATCTTTATTGCGTGTTCCGAATGCTTCGCGGTACGAAACGCCGAAGTGTACAGATTCTGACACATTCAAATGGACATGCACTATCCAGAACACTGATGATGTAACCGCAACGCTTGCTGTATCATTTTTATTATCACTGAATGCGCTGCCTGTCATCAGCGATGAAATCTGATAGCCAACACCGGCAGATGGAACAACATACTTCAATGATGGAAAAAATACAAGTGAAGTGGAAATATTCATTCCCAAATGCAGAATGGAATTGGTAGAATCTTTATCAAGGAAGGGATTCTGATATAAATTCGTTGCATCAATGGAATACATCTGCATAAAGAAATTAAAATCAGTATCGAACGGCAGACTGACAATATCGCCTCCGAGTGCAAAACCTGCAACACGTTTCAGAATATCTTTATCAAGTGCGCGGTCAAAATATTTATTGTTGAAATTCGAACGCAGTAATCCGATGTGAAATTTTCCTGTATTCAGAAAATCTTCCGTCTCCGCAGAAGTCGTGACCATCGTTGAAAATACGCTTCCGAAACCGCTTGCAACACTGCTCATCTGGTCGCCGAACGTTTTCACTGGTTCAGCAGTCACTTTCATCAAACATTCATCGCCTTCAAACGATTCAATGTCGGAAAGTACATTCCAAACAATTTTTTTGAAGCCGTTACTTTTAATCATCCCAACATCTCCTTTTGTGGATTTTGCGAGGAAGTAATTTTTGCCGCCGTTCATTGAAGCAAAAAGTTTTACGTCATATTCCCGTTCGTCGTCATCAGTGGTCAGATAATATTTCACTTCAATCATATTATCATCTGTTGCTTCGAATGTAACAGATTGAACAATCTGCGCATGCAACAACTGAAACGAACACAAAAAAAGTATAAAGAGAATGACAAATTTTTTTTCAATCATAATTCATTCAAAAACATTCTTCAATTTTGCCGTCAAAATATACGTGCAAATTAATGGAATAACAATTATTCATTCGTTCCGAAAACACGGTCGCCCGCATCACCTAAACCGGGCAAGATATATCCCTTTTCGTTTAATCCTCTGTCAAGCGCAGCAGAATAAATAATAACATCGGGATGGTCTTTGTTGATGCGTTTTATTCCTTCCGGTGCTGCGACAAGACAAACGTACCGCACTGTTTCCGCACCGCGCTGTTTTAAAAATTTGATTGCCGCACTTCCGCTGCCACCCGTTGCAAGCATCGGGTCAAGAAGAAATACTACACTGTCTTTTATTTTTTTAGGAATTTTAAAATAGTAATCTACGGGTTCAAGTGTTTCTTCATTACGAGCAAGCCCGATATGTCCCACACGTGCATTGGAAAACACATCGAGAAATCCACCAATGATTCCAAGCCCCGCGCGTAACACCGGCACAAGAACAATTTTATCCTGCAATTCATAGCCGATTGTTTTTTCCAATGGTGTTTGTACCGTAAATTCGCGTAATTTTAAATCGCGTGCGGCTTCAAATGCCATAACGATTGAAATGCGCCGCAGAGTCGGACGAAACTGGCTACTCGGTGTTTTTTTATCGCGCAGTGTCGTAATATCGCGCTTGATTATTGGGTGGTCAATGAGTTTGAAGTTTTTCATAAAAAAGTTTGTGTGATAGTTGGTTAATTGGTTTCCTTTCCTGCTACATTTCCCAATGCTATAATCCCGTCTGTAAGAGGAGAAAACTGCGGAGCATACGCAAAATCAAAATTCTGTATTTCATTTGCTGTAAGTTTATGTTGAATGGCAACGGCAAGAATATTTGCTCTTAAAACTGTTCCTTCCCCACCAATGAGATTTGCGCCGAGAATTCTGTTAGTATTTTTTTCAAATATTCCTGTAATAAAAATATCTTCACTTTCCGGCATAAATGAAATCGCTGTTGTAGAATTAATCCGATGAACGGTACATTGTATTTTGCTTTCTTGCGCTTCAGCAGATGAAATCCCAATCTGCGCAATTTCTTTATCAAATAGCCGCAAAGCAATCGCGCGAATTGCTCCTGCATATTTTGCGTGTCCACCTGCAGCATTATCTCCTGCAACTCTTCCCTGTCTGTTTGCAAGCGTAGCGAGCGGCATCAACATTTGCTGATTATTGATAAGATTTTTTACTTCGCAGCAATCTCCTGCCGCAAAAATATTTTCCACGCTCGTTTGTTGCCGTGAATCAGTAATAATTCCACCGCGCTTTCCAATACGGATTTTTGCATTTGCCGCAAGCGAAATATTCGGCATAACTCCCAGCGAAACAATTATCACATCTGCTTCATAAGTTCCTTTATTGGTGAACACGTGGGTTACAACTTCATTTTTTCCCGCAAGAAATCCTTCCGTTGTTACATTGGGTATAAATTCTATGCCGTTTTTTTCAAGTTGCGTGCGTATCATTTCGCGCGTGTCATCTTCCAAACCGTGCAATGGTAAATTATGCTTGTGCAGAATGGTTACGCAGTAATTTTTCTTTCGCAATGTTTCTGCCATTTCCATGCCGACATAACCGCCGCCAATGATGACTGCTTTCTTGATGGTATTTTCAATGCAATATTTTTTGAGCGCAAAACACTCATCAAGCGTTTTGATGAAAAAAATATTGCGGGAATTTTCGCCGGGGAATCCTAATTTTTTGGGGGATGAACCTGTTGCAAGAACAAGCGAATGGTATTTGTATTCTTTCACTTCGCTGCGCATCAGGTCGCGTACGATGAGCAATTTTTGGGCAGGAATTATTTGTTCAACGCGATGAAATAATTTTACATTGACGCCTTTTTTTTCAAAAAATGATTGCGGAGTAAAAGGCGTGAGTAATGCAGCATCGGTAATTTCTCCGGAAATATAATACGGTATTTCACAAATGCCATACGAAAAAAATTCTCCTTGTTCGAACACAATCACTTCTGCATCGGGATTGGTTCGCTTCGCCTTTGCAGCGGCGCTCGGACCGGCTGCAAGTCCACCAACAACGAGAATCGTGCGTTTCATTTTTTCCGGAATTGTAAAGTCAACGGAACACCGATGTAACCAAATTGCTCACGAAGTACACGCTCAAGAAAGCGCTTGTAATTTTCGGTTATCATTTTCGGTTCGTTTGCAAAAAAGACAAATACGGGAGGATGTTCTTTTGTCTGTGTTACGTATTTAATTTTAATTTCCTTTCCCGTTTTTGATGCTGGCGGCGAACGAAAAAAGAGTTCTTCAAATACTTCATTCAGTTTTGTTGTCGGAATGCGTTTCCCTCTTTCCTGCTGAATCTGCTGCGCAACATCCATCAGTTTCATAACACGCTGTTTTTTTAATGCGGAAATGAACATTATCGGAACATAATCATGCTCACGCAATTTTTCCCGTAGCGCCCGTTCATAATGAGATGCTGTCATTGTATCTTTTTCCACCACATCCCATTTATTAACCGCAACAAGAACACCACGTTTTGCTTCAAGCGCCATTTCGACAATCTGCAAATCTTGTTTCTCCAATCCGAGAACAACATCAAGTACGACAATCGCAATATTACAACGGTCAAGCGCTTTTACTGTACGCATCGTACTGTAAAACTCTACGCTTTCTTTTATTTTACTTTTCTTCCGTAAACCCGCAGTATCAATAAGTACAATTTCTTCTCCGTGAAATTTCAGAATAGAATCTATTGCATCGCGTGTCGTTCCTGCAATGGGAGTTACGATAGCGCGTGTTTTTCCCAGCAAAGCATTTACGATGGATGATTTCCCGACATTCGGACGACCAATGACGGCAAGTTTTAAACGCCTGTCGCCATCTACAATTTCTTCTGCGGAAATTTTTGCAGTAAGAGCATCGAGAAAATCACCAACATTTCTCCCTCCCAGTGCTGAGAGATGAAACGGTTCTCCCAGCCCAAGTCTGTAAAAATCTGCGATTGCAGGTTCACGTTTTGCGCTGTCTATTTTATTTACCACCAAAAACATCGGCTTGGATGATTTGCGAACAATTTTTGCGAGTTCCTCATCGTGTGAGGTAATTCCTGATTCGCCATCCACCAAAAAAATAATTGCATCGGATTCTTCCATTGCAATTTTCGCCTGCTCGCGAATCGCTTTTTCAAACACATCATCCGAATCGGGAACAAATCCGCCGGTATCCACCAGCGTAAATTTCTTTCCCGTCCATTCCGTAGATGCGTAATGACGGTCGCGCGTAACTCCGGGCATATCGTGTACAATCGCATTGCGTTCCCCGATGATGCGATTGAACAACGTAGATTTGCCGACATTGGGGCGTCCGACTATTGCAATCAAAAATTGTGACATATTTTTATAAAAATTCGGGAAGAATATATGAGAAAATGGCGAGGGAAAAATAAGAATGGTTCATCAAAGAAAATAAGTATCCTTTTACTTCATATCTAAAATTCCGAATCTTTCAGTATTACTTCACTTTCACTTGCCCGTTTATCATCAACGGTAAAAAGAAATCATGAAGGGTTATAAGTTCTTGGTTTTGAATTTTATTACTGAATTGCACGGCTTCTTATCTGAGTAACGCTGCGATTAATTTCATTTTAATTTCTTTTTTTTATTGCCAACTTCCTTCAACACCAACACAGTTTTTGCATTCAACGCTGTAACTACTTTTTTTTTCGGTTTTTGTTTCTAATTCTTTTCTTGCAACTCTTGCTACATTTCCTCCTTGTCTCGCTATTTTTTTGCTTTCGTCAAAAGTCTTTGGATTCGTAGCAACTGAAATATCTTTTGTAGATGCATCTGCAAGCATGTTTAAAATCAGTTCCGTGTTGGTCATATTGTCCCCCAGGTTTTCCTTTTTCAATCCTTTTAGGATTTTATATTCTTTGGTTGTTTTATCAGTCCATGCTTTAGTTATGATGTCAGTAAGTGTTGCAAACTGAACACCTTCTTTCAATCCTCTTTTCTTCCACTCATCGGTAAGTTCTTTTCTGATTTCAATACTTTTCAAACGCTGGTTAATCCAGTTTTCAGCATAGCCCAATTGCAGGTATTCTTGCAAAGCCCTGTCAATTGTGAGTTCGGGGGCTGCCGGTGAGTATTTCAATGACATCTATAATTGATAAATACCACTTTTCATTTTCGGCATCCCAAATGGTTCTTACTTTCTTTTCTTCAAAAATTTTTATTGCTGTTTGCAGTTCCATATTATTTTATTTTTTTATAGTACTCAAATTGCTCTTCACAAATATTTTGTTGATAAAACGAACCGTTCAAAATTTAGGATGCAATTTTTCTTCGGAAGTTTCTAAAAATGAACGATTATTTTTCATTGCCAACTTCACTATCGTCTCGCATAATTCCGGGAACTCAATTCCCACCGCCTTTGCCGCTTTGGGAACTAAACTTGTTGCTGTCATTCCCGGCAAAGTATTTACTTCAAGGCAGTAAAATTTTCCATCCGGATGCAAGCGGAAATCTGTTCGTGCATATCCTGCACATCCTAACGCCAAATACGCTCGTAAACCTGCCTCACGAATTTTCTCAGATACTTCTTCTGGCAATTCTGCTGGGCAAATATATTCCGTTTCGCCTTTGGTGTATTTTCTTTGATAATCATAAAAACCTCCTTTGGGTTTTATTTCAATTATCGGAAGCGCAGTCTCCCCTAAAATTGGAACAGTTAATTCTTTGCCATCAATGTATTCCTCAATCAGAATTTTTTCTGAATATTGCTCCGCAAGCACTATCGCGGGAAATAATTCTTTTTCAGATGTAACAATACTCATTCCGATTGTAGAGCCGCCATCATTTGGTTTTACAACGCAGGGAAATTTTCTTTCCCAAGAAATTTCATCGCTGTCACGGAGATTTTTATTCACAAGTATTTTCCATTCTGGTGTTACAATATTTTCTCTTTCAAAAAAAACTTTTGCCATTGCTTTATCCATTGCCAATGCGCTTGCAAGAATTCTTGAGCCTGTGTAGGGAATTCCTCGCAACTCAAGCAAGGACTGCAACACACCATCTTCTCCCCATTTGCCGTGCGTCGTAAGAAAAATAACATCAATAACATCAAGCAGAGATGAATTGATGCATTCAAAATAATTAGTCAGCGGAAAACGCGCAAGTTCATCAAGCGACGGAGAAATTTCTGCAATGTTTTGTGGAAGGTTTTCTATAAAATTTTGTTGCTGCGATTTTCCAAACGCAGGGTCAATGGGAAATACTGTGTGTCCTGCTTCGCGCAATGCGTTTACAACACTTCGACCCGAAGCAAGAGAAACATTTCGCTCTGGCGATATACCGCCAAGAAATACTGCAATGTTCACGTGGAATTATTTGTATAGGATTTGTGATTGGATATAAAAAAATTACAGATGAATATACAAAATCACTTTCTTCTCGATAATTGCCAATTGTTCTTATATTTCTCCACATTATTTTACAACTATGAAAACTCTCGACTATCGCTCTCTGCCGCTCACAAGTGCAAATGTTACTCCACTATTTCTTGATTATCTTTACGATTTTCCTGTCGTGGAAAAATTTTACAATGGAGATTATCGCTCGGATGAATTTATCGCTGCTCATACTGATAAAGTCAACGCCTTTTCGCGAGACAGAGAAACGCTTGCGCAGGTACTTTGGGAGCAAGCAGAGCAATTTCAAAGCGGAATAAAATCTCGCGCCAATATCGAATTACTCAGAAGGGAAAATACGTTTGCAGTTGTTACGGGACAGCAAGTAGGCATATTTACCGGACCTCTTTACACACTTTATAAAATTCTGACAGCGATAAAACTAACGGAACACCTTTCCGAAAAATATCCCGATAAAAATTTTGTACCGGTGTTTTGGCTTGAAGGAGAAGACCACGATTTTGCAGAAATGAGTAAGGCTTCAGTAGTTACCTCCGACAATTCTTTTCAAACATTCAATTATCTCATCGGAGGAATTCCGCAGGAAAAAAATTACGGAGCAGTCGGAGAAATTATTTTTGATTTTTTCTTTAATGAATGTAAAGCAAGCATATTTTCATCGCTCTCGAAAACGGAATTCAGCGAACATATTCAAAAAATATTTTCGTCATCGTACTGTGATGGTGTTTCATTCAATGTCGCATTTGCCTCTCTCATCAATTCGCTTCTTGGAGATTCGGGTGTAGTATTTCTCTATGCAAATGACAGACGATTAAAAAGACTCCTCATTCCTCTCATCAAAAAAGAAATTACCGAGCATCCGAAATCATCGCAGATTGTCATTGAACGCAGCGCAGAACTGGATGAAAAATATCACGCACAAATTAAACCGCGACCGGTGAATTTATTTTTATTTTACAACGAAAACCGATACGCAATTGATTCCATTGAGGAGAAATTCTGGCTGCGCGGCACGCGAAAATATTTTGCGCAGGAAGAATTACTTTCGATGCTCGAGCAAACACCTGAAAAATTTTCTCCCAATGTTGTATTGCGCCCATTATGTCAGGATGTTCTTCTTCCGACTGTCGCATACATTGCCGGTCCATCAGAAATAGCATATTTTGCGCAACTGAAACCGCTGTATGAATATTTTCAGATTCCGATGCCGATTATTTATCCACGCGCAAGCATCACGATTATTGAACAGCGCGTACACAATGTGATGGAGAAATTTAATGTGCAGACAGAAGATTTTTTCAGAGGGAAAGATGAAATATTACAAAATGTCTCAAAGCAACTTGCGGAAATAAATATTGATGAAATATTTCAGCATGCAGAGAAAGAAATTTCTTTTCAACTTGAACAAGTACGAACAGCGCTTCAACCGATTGATTCGACACTCGTTGCCGCAATGGAAAATGCGCACAGTAAAATAGTCTTTCAACTCAATACAATGAAAGAGCGCGCAAATGCATCAACGCAAAAAAAATATCAAACAGGATTATCGCAGATTGAAAAAGCGTTTCATTCTTTTCTACCGAATGATAATTGGCAAGAACGCGAGTTGAATTCTATGTATTTTCTGAATAAATACGGAATGAATTTTTTAGAGAAAATACAAAACGAACTCGCGCCGTTTATATTTCATCACCAGTTGATTGAATTGTAACAGGATATTCAACTCTTTCGAGGCAAAGCCCTCGCGCAGGTGCGGATTGCGATGCTCGCGTTCTGTCCCGTATAGAAATTATGGTGGTAAATTGTTCCGGCGTAATTACTTTTCTTCCGACATCAACAAGCGTTCCAACAATTGCCCGTACCATACCGTGTAAAAAACGATTGCCGCAAATTTCCAATCGCAGAAATTTTTCATTTTCACTCCACTCTGCTTTAAAAATAGTGCAAATTTTATTTTCCACTTCTGCTTCCGATTTACAAAAAGAAGAAAAATCTTTTTCACCAATCAGCATTGATGAGGCAAGATTCATTGAAACCAAATCAAGCGGGAAAAAAAATTCCCAACAAAATGTTCTCTGTAAAGCAGTCGGAGATTTTGCAATGGTATAAGAATAGTTGCGAAGAATTGCGTCGTAGCGGGAATGAAATTCTGTCGGAACTTCCTGTACATCTGTTACGGCAATATCTTCGGGAAGTAAACCATTCAGAGCGTATTGAATTTTTGAAGCGGGAATTGATGACGTAGTAAAGAAATTGGCGACTTGTCCGCGTGCGTGTACTCCGCTGTCTGTTCTTCCTGCGCCGGTGAGAGTAATTTTCTCCTGAAGTATGTGCTCAAGTTGCTTTTCAATTTCTTCCTGTACGGTTCTTCTCTGTGCCTGCCGCTGCCATCCGAAAAAATTTGTGCCGGCGTATTCCAAAACGAGCGCAATGTTCCGCATTGAAATTTAAAAAGTGGAGTGAATGACCATTTTCATTCCGTCAATTCTGTTTTGATATGTTATTGCATTGAATCGCACATCAAATTGCAAGGTAGAAAGTGAACGATTGTACGAAACTGCCGCCATTCCCGCATTGATTGCACTGAGAATGTGATTGACGGCAATTGCGCTGCCAACAAATTTTAAATTGTTAAAGGCAACATCACTGCTGATGCGCATTTCTTTATATGTTCTTCTTTGCGCATCATTCTTCCATTCCCAAAAATATTGTTCGGTATTCAGGTACATTACTTCGGACTGACGGATAAGCAGTTTTGCATAATTATACTCATTGATGCTTCGATAATTTCCAATATTGACGAAAAATTTATCATCTTTTCCATCAAGTGAAATTCCTGCATTTGTTTTTGCATAATTGCGCGCATCATCACGTACCCACGAGCCATACATATCAAACGATGCGTATGTTAACCACAGTGCGGTTTCCGACATTACAAAATATTTTCCGTTGGAAAATCCATCTGCATACCACTCTCCCAATCCGGGAATCAACAATGATAATCCGACTGCAAGTGGAACGCTCTTTTTTGAATGTACTGCGTCGCTGTTAAAAATTTCTTCGCGCTCATTTATTTTCATTGTAATATTGGAAAATAAATCGCGTTGTATTTCGCTTTTCATTTTTTCTTGTGCAAAAACAGAATATTGAATAGCGACACTCAAAAATAAAATTGTCAGGAGAATTGTTTTCATTGATATACTTCAAAAGTGTGTAAAGCAGTTGGCTGATGAACAACTTTTTTCGGAGAAAAAGTTTCCGCAAGAATTACGCCGTTGCAATGTTCAGCATCCATTTCTTCAATAAGTACCGGCTGAATAGTGTTTATCTGAGATTCATTTGCATTGACATTCACACGAATGTAATTTGTTGTTAATCCGGAAAATCCTCCTTCAGCAGGATTGTGTTCAATAAGGACATTCATTACACTTCCAGCAAAGCGTGAATAAAAAGCAGTGCGTTTTTTAAAACTTACATTGCGCAACATTTCATTGCGCTTGAAACGAATGCGGGGCTCAATAATTTCAGAAAATTCATTTGCAGGTGTGTTGGGGCGCTCTGAATACGTAAATACGTGCAGATAGGAACAAGGTAATTCCGTCAAAAATTTATACGTTTCTGTAAAGAGTTCATCTGTTTCACCGGGAAAACCGACAATAACATCAACGCCGATTCCTGCATTTTCATCTTTGGTTTTTATGTATTCAAGCAGATTTCTGTATTCATTTGCCGTATAGCGTCTTCTCATTTTACGGAGAATTGTATCGCTTCCACTTTGCAACGGAATGTGAAAGTGATTGCAAAATTTTTCTGACGAAAGTATGAAATCAATTATTTCTTGTGTCAGAAGATTTGGCTCGATGGAACTGATGCGAAAGCGTGCAATTCCGTTTACATTTTCAAGCGCCTGCAAAAGCGCAAAGAAAGATGAGCCGTCGCGCTTTCCGTAATCACCAACATTAACACCGGTGAGGACAATTTCTTTATAACCATTTTCGACAAGATATTGCGCTTGCAAAACAGTTGCAGCAATAGACTGACTGCGGCTATCACCGCGTGCAAGCGGAATGGTACAAAACGAGCAATTAAAATCACAGCCATCCTGTACTTTTAAAAAAGCGCGTGTACGATTTCCCACTTCGGAAGAAAACGCAGGTCCAAAATCTGTTGCATCGGAAATATCCGAGACAAAAATTTTCGGATGCGCATATTTTTCAAACTGCGGAACAATATCAAACAAGCGAAATTTTTCCGAAGCGCCGAGAACGACATCTACTCCCTCAATCGAAGCAATTTCTTCCGGTTCGAGTTGCGCATAGCATCCGATTACTGCAACAAATGCGTTAGGGGATTTCCGCAATGCCCGCCGTATCCATTGCCGCGCTTCTCTATCTGCGCGCTCGGTTACACTGCACGTATTCAGTATAATTACATCGCTCGGTGAATCAAAATCCGTTACTTCGTATCCGCGCTCAAGAAATTGTTTTCCGAGTGAAGACGTTTCAGTAAAATTTAATTTACAGCCCAGTGTGTGAAAAGCGACTTTTGGTTTCACTATATATATTGGTAAAATTTTCGGTTTGAATTTCGGAAAAAGAAAAGGGAAAAAAAAGAAAAAGAGTTGTCCGTTCAAAGACAACTCTTTTTTATTTCCATTTCAACCAAAACTTACGCCTGTGGTTGTTCTGAGGTTTCTGGCGTTGCAGAGCTACTTGCAGAATTTTCATCTGCGCTTTCTTCTGCATCCATTACGACAGGAATTGCTTCGGGGTTGAATTCGTACAGCATATCCGATTCAAGTATTTCTACCGGCGGCGGAGGCGTTACGACAACATCGCTCAGAATCATTGCGGGAAGTTGGAATTTCTCACAATATTCATCTACAACAGATTGGTCTTTCGTTTTTAAATATGCAAGCACTGAAAGCACGATACGTTTATTTTCTTTATCGAACTCAATAACTTTCATATTTAACGAATCGCCAACGTGGAATTTATCCGAAAGCACTTTAATCGGAGATTGCGAAAGATGGGAACCCGGAACAAATCCATCCACACCTGAAGGCAATTCACAAATAAGTCCTTTTTCAATAATACGTACGATTTTTCCTTCACTTTCCATTCCGATGCTAAACATATCTTCAAGAGCATCCCAAGGATTATCGAGAAGTTGTTTGTGTCCGAGAGAAATGCGTCGCTGGTCCATTGTCAAATCGAGAACGATGACATCAAGCTCATCGCCGCGTTTGATAAGTTCGCCCGGATGACGAATTTTCTTTGTCCACGATAAATCGGAAATATGGACAAGTCCATCAACACCTTTTTCGATTTCCACAAATGCGCCAAAATTGGTAAGTGTTTTTACAACTCCTTTATGGACAGAACCAACAGGATATTTCTCTACAATTTTGAACCATGGGTCGGGTTCAAGTTGCTTCATACTCAATGCTAGTTTCTTGTCGTCTTTGTTTAGTTCGACAACAATTGCTTCCACACTCTGACCGAGCGCAACAAGTTGCGAAGGATGTTTGATATGTTGTGTCCAACTCATTTCTGAAATATGTACAAGTCCTTCGACACCTTTTTCCAATTCAACAAATGCGCCGTATTCTGTAAGAGAAACAACTTTACCTTCTACTTTCATACGCAGCGGATATTTCTCTTCAATATTTTCCCAAGGATGAGGAGTTAGTTGCTTCATTCCAAGCGAAATTCTCTTCTTATCCTGGTCAAAATCCAATACGACAACATTGACTGTTTCATCAAGTTTGATAATATCTGTTGGTGAACTAATTCTTCCCCACGATAAATCGGTAATATGAACAAGTCCATCTACGCCGCCGAGGTCAACAAAGATTCCGAAATCTGTAATTGCTTTGACTGTACCTTCAAGTACCTGACCTTTTTCAAGACTTGCGATAATTGCTTTGCGTTGTTCTGCCATTTCTTCTTCCACCAATATTTTGTGGCTGACAACAACATTTTCCATCGGCCCGTTTACTTTAACGACGCGCACTTCCAATTCCTTGCCAATATAGGCATCAAAATCGCGAACAGGGCGAACGTCAACTTGTGAACCGGGAAGAAACGCTTCGATTCCGAATAAATCTATAACGAGACCGCCTTTGATTCTTCGGATGATAATGCCGCGCATTATTTCTCCGGTTTCTGCGGATTTTAATATTTTCTGCCACACGCGCATAAAATTGGCGCGGGTATAGGAGAGCATTAATCGTCCGTCTTTATCTTCTACTTTTTCGACATATACTTCAACAGTATCGCCGATATTCAATTCTGCAGTTTTACGGAACTCATCAAGGGGTATTCTTCCATCAGACTTGAATCCGATATCTATCGAAACATAATCCGTTTCGATTGCGGTAACTTTTCCCTGAATAACATCGCCTTGCTTTACAGAGCCAAAACTATTCTCCAGCATTTTCAGCATTTCGATTGCATCGCGTTCATCTGCTTCGCGCTCACGAATTGCGGCTATGCGGCTGTAACTATTGACTTTCTTGGGGGGCTTGGGTAATTCCTGATAGATTATTGAAGCAACCTGTGCGGCTGCTCCGGGGCTTATTTCAGTGGTTGGCTGTATTTCTGACATTGGTACTCCGATAAACACTGCTTGCACAGCATTTATTTTCATATTTGTACTGCTTTCCTTTTTGGAGTATGGAAAACAGGGGGTTAATAGATATTAGTTAATTAAAAAAACATATCCTCAAAAAGTTATTCGCTTCGTGAAGAATTTGGTTAAACAATATATCACTGTTTGAAATGCAGTGAATTTGTTATGATAAAATTATTCTTTTCTTTGCTTCATTAACGATAAAGGAAACCTGTTCCTCTATCGTCATATCCGATGTATCAAGCGTGATTGCATCATCTGCTTTTGTCAGCGGACTGTGTTCCCGTGTGGAATCGCGTTCATCCCGCTCTTTCATTTGCTCCATCAGTTTGTTCAATGGTATTGAACTTTCTGCGCTCTGCAATTCGCTTTTTCTTCTCTCTGCCCTGTGCATTGCAGAAGCGGTCATAAATATTTTCAGCGCGGCATGCGGATACACTACCGTGCCAATATCGCGCCCTTCTACTACAACGCCGCCATCCTTGCCAAGCCGTTGCTGTTCCTCTACTAATTTTGCGCGAACAGTTGGAACTGCACTTATTATACTTGCTGCCTGCGAAATTTCGGGTGTTCTTATTTCCTGTGTTACTTCTTTCCCATCAAGAAAAAGATGCATTCCATCATTATCACAACTCAATTCAATTGCAGTTGTTGCAAGTAATGCAGTTATTTTTTCAATTTCTGTGAAGGAGACCTTTTCGTGTATAACTTTTAAAGCAATTGCTCGATACATTGCTCCTGTATCAAGATAACGGTATTGCAACGCTTCTGCGACACGTCTTGCAGTCGTACTTTTCCCTACTCCGGAAGGTCCATCAATGGCAATTACAATATTGTTCAAGTCAATTGGAAAAAAAACGGGGACGAAGATATAAAAAAAGAGTAATTTGGGAAAGTATGCGTAAAGAAACCTCTGAAAAAGTCTTATACCACATTGTTTCTCATATTCATATTCATAAAAAATATGTTGCGCTTCTGCATTAGCCACAAATGATGCGATAATATTCGTAGTATATCCATTACCGGCAAGATACGTATAAAAATGTTTTTTTATAGGAAATGCTCAAATTTTACTATAAAAGGCATTTTATTCTTTCCTCCAATATTGGACTTGCCATTTAAAAAAGTTTTTGTCATTAGTTCAATATTGGACTTGCCATAAAAAAATGTTTTTGCCTATGTATGGATTTCCATACTGGCATAAACCAGACCTTTCACTCCTTTTCATTGTTGAGAAAGCCATACACCAGACATTTCTCTCTTTGCGTACCTTTGCGATTTGCTTTGTGTGCCTTTGCGGTGAATAACATTCTTTCTTTACCGCAGAGAACGCAAAGGATAGCACAGAGTTACGCAAAGGAAATACTCTAAAAAAATCTAAAACCTAAAATCTAAAATCCCCACATCGCACATCCCAAATCGTAATAGATTCTTCGTCGTTGCGCATTTTGCAACAAGCAGCGCTTTTATAATTCACTGACTTACAGCCAACGTTGTTTCAGTGTAAACCTTCAAGGTTTCCAAAACCTTGAAGGTTTTATGGCTACTTCATCAGCACCATCTTCTTCATTTCAATAAAACTCCCTGCGGTAAGTTTGTAAATATAAATACCGCTCGGTAAATTAGTTGCATCAAACTGAACGGAATATTTTCCGGCATCTTTCTTTTCATTATTAATCAATGATGCAATTTCTCTTCCAAGAACATCATATACTTTTAGTGTTACATCACTAACCGCCAACAGCGAAAAGCCAATAGCAGTTTGCGGATTGAACGGGTTGGGATAGTTTTGCACAAGCGAAAACTTCAACGGTGTATTTTGCGAAAATTCATCTACGCCAACATTCGGTGAGCCAACATAAAAATTATCAAAATAGACAGGTGTTGGCGTATTCGGTTCTTCATTCATTGCAAACATATACACGTACGCAACAGGAAGATGATTTTCCCATGTTCCGTTATATTTTACTGCGCCGTTTATTGTTAACGTAAGGACATTTGCGCCATCAAAAATAAATTCAATTTCTTCGCCGGTATTTACTTCGGAGTGCCACAATGCATTAACCATATAATTCTTTGATTGTGTAAGCGACCATCCTTTTTCAGCGTTGGGATTATTGTGCCACGAAAGTTGTAACCAATCAGATTGATTATCAGGACTTCCATAGCCAAATTTATGACCGGAAAGCAAAATAGAAAATGCATTGTAATTTCCCATTGCGCTATGGTCAACGGTGAAATGATATTTTCTCTCTTGAACGCGGAACGGTTTATGCGAAGTAATTCCGATTCCTGATAAAAAATTTAAAGCATCGCATTGCAGTTTTAAACGGTTTGCCACACATTGCACAATGGAAGCTGAACCTGTATTGTTGAATGAATACCATTCCCACTGTGAAGAAGGCGGAATATTATCTCCGTCAAATGTTTCGAGAGCAGTAGTTTCAGCAGGAACAAGATTAAAATGGACAACAGCGCCCGGCGCTACATTAAAAAACGAAGTGTCAGGATACATTCCCGGTGGAAATGGAAATTCATTTCTGTCATCATTTAAAAAAACATTGTACATCGGCATTGTAAGGTCATTATGTACGGGAAGTGAAAATGAGCCGTTTATATTTGCAATTGTTTCTGTCATACTGTTCAATTGGTTTGAACCTCCGCTTATCTTATAATTCCGTGTTGGCGTTCCTCCGTTTTCAGAAATTGTTCCTGTAATAGCAGCATTAACGGTGAAGCATTTGAAATCGCTCAATTCATTAAATACAATCGAATCATTATCGCCGATAGAATAATAATGACTGGGCGGAATCATATAGTTCGGCAGAATTTCATTGGAAACACCAATATTTCCGCTTCCTGCCGCAACCCAAGCAATATACTGTCCGTTAACATCCGTCTGTACGCTGTTCTGGTCTGATATCCAAATATTTACAAACGGAATAGGAATGTTGTTTTCATCGCTTACATAACCGCGAATGTACGATGTAGGATTTGTAAGATGAAAATTCTGCACGAGATTGCCGGAAAGAACAAGCATAGTATCAAAAGAAATATACTGCGATGTCATATCTTCAATATGAATGTAGTACGCTCCGCTATCTAATGGAATGGAATAAAAACCGTTTTCATTCGCCGCATCGCCTGCAACTAATAATTCACTTATTGCAAAAACCCATGCGCCGCTGATTGGTTCATTCTCCATATTATACACATTTCCGCTCAACGTAAATGGCGCTGATGCATTTGCAAATATTACCAGTCCGCTTGCGCTTGTGTTTCCTTCCGTTGCTTTTCCGATAACCTGCATCGAAGGAATTCCGTCGCCGGTTTCAAGATAAATTATTATTGTTCCTTGTGCAGGATCTAAATCATTATCGCCGTTGTCAATGAAAGGTTCATTGCCCAAACCAAAATCCAAACTGTCAATAGCATTATTTTCATTGACATCAAGCCAGTATTCTACATCTACTGTGTTGAGCGGAGTGCAATCAACTTTGGTAAAAAGTGAATCAAGTGTTGTCGGCAATGTCGCAGGAGAAGTAAATGGTCCATTGACAGAACCTCCAAATGTAATATATGTTACCATTCCCGTTGCATCTGATACGTTTGCTTTTGTATGCTTCAATGTCGGGAAAAGTGTATGTTTACTTGTTGCGTTTGCATTAACAAATGCAGCAAGCAACACGAAAAATAGAATTGTTTGTTTCATAGAAGTACCTCTAAAGATTTGTAAAAAATAATATTAACTAAAAATAAAAACTCTAAAAACTCATGATAATTTGCCACTACATTAACTACTCACGAACCACGATACACGATTTACTATTTGAGCAATACAAGTTTCTTCGTCTCCGAATAATTGCCCGTCTGCAAACGATAGAAATACATTCCGCTCTGCAGATTGCTTCCATCAAATTGTACATCGTGTATGCCTGCCTGCATTGATTGGTTATTGATGAGTGTTGCAATTTCTTGTCCGAGAACATCATACACTTTCAGTGTTACCAATGACGAATTACTAATGACAAATGACAATGTCGTTTGCGGATTAAATGGATTGGGATAGTTTTGTGCGAGAGAGAAATTACCGGCAAGATTATTTTCATCATTTACACCGACTGGCTCAGGTGCGAGTTTGATGAGTAAAGCTCCACCGCCACCGCCAAAAAACTCTGTATAACCAAGTATAATATAGCCACCGTCACTTGTTTTTTTTATATCAATGCCAATATCATAATCGTACCCTCCAAATGTTTTGGTGAATATAGAATCTCCATTAGTATCTGTCTTAATGAGATATACATCAGTATATTGCCCAAGTCCGTAATGGTTTTTATAACCAACAATTACAAAACACCCGGTATTCGTTTGTTCAATGGAATAACCGCAATCACCTCCATTATCCCCATAAGTTTTTGTGAATATAGTATTCCCTTGTACATCGGTTTTTATCAGATATACATCAGAACTAATATCACCAAATGAACTTGTTTTTCCGGTTATTATATAACCATTGATGCTTAATTCTTTAATGGAATAGCCATAATCAGCACGACTTCCACCGTAAGTTTTAGTGAACAAAGTATCACCTATAGCATCAGTTTTGATGAGATAAACATCATAATTTCCTGCACCAAAAGACTGCGTAGAGCCCACAATTACATAGCCGCCATCCTGCGTCTGAACTACAGAATTTGCATTATCATTTCCATCACCACCAAAAGCTTTATAATACTGTTCTATCCCGTTTTTGTCTGTTTTAATAAAATAAACATCCGAATTTCCTGCACCGAAAGAGTTAGTAGAACCCACAATTACATAGCCACTGTCTTGCGTCTGTAATACAGAAAGACCAACATCACTACTATCTCCACCATAAGTTTTTGAAAATTCTTCAATGCCATTCATGTCCGTCTTAATCAGAGAGACATCTGAATACCCTGTAAGAGAAGGACTTGTCCATCCGGCAATAATATATCCTCCATCCTTGGTCTGCTGAACAGATTCGCCGTATTCATATCCATTTCCTCCATACGTTTTTGTGAATAGCGTATCTCCGTTAATATTGGTTTTTATAAGGTAAACGTCAGAGATTTGTTGTAGAGAGAAGCCTACAATTATAAATCCGCCATCGTTTGTTTGTTGAACGCATTGTCCTCCTACTCCATACGTTCTCGTCCACATCGTATCCGGTGCTTGTGCAAATACAGTCGCAATACCGGCAAATAAAAATATAAATAAATATAAGAGTGCGTTTTTCATAACACTTACATTAAGTTAAATTGTTAAATAGTAAATTCTTTTTGCAGAATTATTTCGGGCATAATATAAGAAATAATCAAACTCATTATCACCAAACAATGCACACACAATTTCTCAAGAAAACATCTGTGCATCTCCTCATCCCTTTGCCTTTTTTTCGTATCTTTTTCCCCGATTTTTTACCCACACATCATATTAAAATGAATATCCTTTTTGTCTCCAGCGAAGTAGAGCCATTCTCAAAAACCGGAGGACTTGCAGATGTTTCCGGCGCTCTTCCCCGTGCGTTACAAGCACGCGGAAACGATGTGCGCGTTGTTACTCCGCTCTATCGCAGTGTGGATAAAACGAAACACGCAATTTCCAGTACTACACTTGGTGAAATTCCTCAACTTATCGGTTCACAATGGAGTTTCTCTTCAATTAAATTTGCTACGATGGGAAGCGGCACGCAGCAAACACCCGTGTATTTTGTCGCGAACGATTACTACTACAACCGCAACGGCATTTACTACGATGCAGACCGTTCAGCTGATTTTCCGGATAATGATGAGCGGTATATTTTATTAAGCAAAGCCGCACTCGAATTTTGCCGCAGAACGAATTTCCGTCCCGATATTATTCACTGCAACGATTGGCAGACAGGACTCATTTGCGCGTATATGAAAATCTTCTTCGCCATTGACCCGTTCTTCCAGCATACGAAGACAATCTTCACTGTCCACAATCTTGCATATCAGGGTGTGTTTCCGAAGCAATCTTTTTTTCATACCGGATTGCCGTGGTGGACTTTTGATGCAGAAATGCTGGAATATTTCGGCAGCATGAATTTTATGAAAGCAGGATTAGTTTTTGCCGATGCAATCACAACCGTCAGCCGCCGCTATGCAATGGAAATACAATCCGAAGAACACGGACACAAATTAGAAGGATTATTGCAAAAACGAAATCCGTTCCTTCACGGAATTACAAATGGTATTGATACAACAGCATGGAATCCTGCAACGGACAGACACATTCCTTTCCATTACGATACAAACAACACTGCAAATAAATATAAAAACAAAGAATTTCTCGTCTCGCGCTTCAATCTTCCGTTTCGATGGAATGTTCCTGTTATCGGAATTGTTTCGCGCCTTACGGGACAAAAGGGTTTCGATATAATCGCTGGAATGGCGCAGTCTTTACTTCAACAAAATATACAACTCGTCGTGCTTGGTTCAGGAGAAGATAAATATGAAAAAATGTTTGCTTCACTAATGAAAATGTTTCCTGATAAAGTCGGCACGTATCTCGGATTCAATAATGAACTCGCACATCTCATTGAAGCAGGTGCAGATATGTTTTTAATGCCATCGCAATACGAACCCTGCGGATTGAATCAAATGTATTCGTTGCGTTATGGAACAGTTCCTATTGTACGTGCAACCGGCGGACTTGATGACACAGTCGAAAATGTTTCGCAGGATGGAAGTTACGGCACGGGATTCAAATTTAATAATTATACGAGCAATGATTTGTACAATACCGTCATTCGCGCGCTTGCATTTTATCAGATGCCTGATGTGTGGCGCAGTATTATGCGTCACGGAATGATGCAGGATAATTCGTGGGAAAAAGCCGGAAAAGAATACGAAGAACTGTACACAAAAATTCTTTCCTACCAATAAGAATCGTGAGCACAACAGCAAAGAATAACATCGGCATTTTTCTCGACCGCGACGGCACGATAAACGTAGAAATATTTTTCCTGAAAAATCCTGACGACCTGTCGCTCATTCCTGATGCCGCAAAAGCAATCAGAGAAATGAACGAGATGGGATTGAAAGTTTTTGTCATCACCAATCAATCGGGAATAGCGCGCGGCTATCTCACGGAAGATGATTTGCATCTTGTGCATAAAAAACTGACGGAACTTTTGCAAAAGGAAAATGCTTTTCTTGATGCAATGTATTACTGCAAACATTTTTTTGAAGAATCCGCTCCCGCTGAAGAAAAATGCACATGCCGCAAACCAAACATCGGAATGTTGCAGCAGGCAGAAAAAGAATTTGGCATTGACCTTAAAAAATCGTTCGTCGTCGGCGATAGATTTGTGGATGTCAACGCGGGAAAAAATGCAGGCGCAACTTCAATACTTGTCCGCACGGGCTATGGCGAAGAAGCATTGCAATGGGCAATTGAGAATAATGTTTCCGTAGATTATGTCGCAAAAAATTTATACGATGCATGGCAACGCATCAAAGAACTATTACTAAAAAACAACGAATGACCAAGAGTACAAATCTCTCTTTACAAAAAATATCCTTTATCTTTTCGCTCGTAATTTTCCTGCAATTTTTTAACGGTTGCTCCGATGACCCGAAAGACATCGGCGGAAATTTACTCGACGATGGAAATACTGCGCAATTGGATACGTTGAGTATTTTTGCTGCAATTGATTCAACTGTTCGCGTTCGAACGAATGGCGGAAGTTCACGGCTTATCATCGGAAGCAGCAATGGAAAAGAAGCAGTATCATTTCTCCGTTTCGCAACATCATCTGCTTTCGATACACTGAAAATTGATTCGGCAAAAATAACAATTCATCTCAATTACTTTCCTGATGGAACAGTACAATACAACCAGTCTGTAAATTTTCTGAAAGTAGATTCAGCAACATTTGCAAAAATTTCGGACTTGCGATGGAATACATTTGCGCACGCAACGTATGATTCAATATTTTCATCCGTACCGCGACCATTGCCGGATTCTGTTTTGGAAATTCCTGTTGATTCAAATGTTGTGCGTGCAAAAAATGGTTTCTTCTGCAGAACTGCAAACCCGATTTTTGGATTTCCATCGCTGCAACGCTATCTCGCACGCGGAACAAAATTAAGCATTTATTACTCATATCGCTCAATGCCTGATTCATCGGATTCTCTCGATTTATTATACGGTCAAAGTCTCTTCATCGCAAATGCAGATTCCGTTGCAAACGATTCATTGATTGTGCAATCCGGTGTGGCAGACAGAGTTTTTTTCAAATTCAATACCGAAAGTTTTCCTAAAAAACTCACGCCAATTATTCGCGCAAAATATTTTATTCATTTACTTCCTTCATCACGTTTTGAAATGAATACGCAACCGTTGTTTATTCAGCAAACGCTTTCAACCGCAACGGATTCTCTTTCATCGCTTGCAATTGTATGCGATTCCATTGCGCAACATACGTATGCGTTTGATATCAAAGAGGAAATGCAGGCGTGGGTGAATAAAACGCAAACACACAACGGACTTATTCTTCGCTCCACATCCGAAGGAAATTCGCTTGACCGCTTTGCCATTTATGGAGTGAATGCAGATTCATCGCTTCGTCCGCGTGTAGAAATTATTTATAAAAAATCACCATGAATACTACCACAAATTTTAGAATGAAAATTATTGTATTAATTACATTCCTATTGCTCTACGCTCCTTGCTCCACGCTCTTTGCTCAAGGTTCAATGTATTCTCAGTTTGGCATAGGAGAAATTCTTCCTTCATCCACCGCGCAGAGTTTTGCAATGGGCGGCATTGGAACTGCAGCTCTCAATAAATCAAGTGTGGAATTTTTTTCTCCATCTGCCTGGACGGATATTGCGCAGACAAAATTTTCAATCGGAATGAATTATCAGGGAATTACAAGCAAGGATGCTGCGCAATCTGTTTTTTACGGACGCGGAAAAATTGCCAGCGCTACTCTTGCACTTCCGGTATATGCGCCGAAAGGAATTGTTGTCGGAACAGGTTTTCTGCCGATGACATCAATGGATTATTCGCTCAGAAGCACCGATGAACAATTTGGTATTTCATTTACCAATGAAAACTCAGGCGTTGGTGGTCTCTCATTACTTTTTCTCGGAAGTTCATACAAACCACACGAAAATATTGCACTCGGCGTGCAGTTCAATTATATTTTTGGAACAATGGAACGGACAAAAACTTTTATTTCCGATGCTGTGCAAACATTGAGCACACGCAATAGTTTGTTACAAAATAATTCTGGCAACGGTGTAACATTTTCTGCATTGTACAATTTGCCCGCTGAAATGTTGAACGTAAAAAAATTAAACTTCGGTATCAGTTTTACGCCGCCTGTTACTCTCGCATCATCAAATGATTCTCTCACAGAATATTTTTCCGGCAGTGATATTTATTCCACTCCTGCGCAACGTATTTCTTCCACAAGCGATGAGTTTGAAACAAAAATCCCATCACGTTTATCGTTGGGAATTGCATCGCAACTGAATGAGAGAACAAAAATTGGCGCTGATGTGCTTATGCAACAATGGAAAAATTTTTCAGTGAACGGCAATTCATTTGCGAATTTTGAAAATAGTTTTCGCTTCGCACTCGGCGGCGAATATATCAATGGCGGAGAAAAATCCGGAATGAGTTACACCGACCGCATTGCGTATCGTCTTGGATTTTCTTATTACAAAACGCCGTTAAAGATTTTTGGCAATACTATTTCTGAAATCGGATTCAGCGGCGGATTTGGTTTTCCGCTGGAAGAGGAATCGCGTTTGAATATTGGTATGCAATACGCTCTTCGCGGAACAACTTCAAATAATTTATTGCAGGAAAATATTATTCGCTTCACTTTGAGCATTGATGGAAGCGAAACAATGTTTGTCCAGCGAAAGGAAGAATAAAATGAAAATCGCTCTCGCTTCAGACCACGCAGGATTTGCATACAAAGAAAAAGTAAAAGAATTTCTTACGTCGAACAATATTTCATTTGAAGATTTCGGAACGTCATCACTTGAATCCTGCGACTATCCTGATTTTTCGCACACTGCTTCTGTGGCAATTCAAAAAGGAATATGCGAACGGGGAATATTTATCTGCGGAACGGGAATAGGAATGTCAATTGTAGCAAACAAGCACAAGGGAATTCGCGCCGCAGTGTGTGAAAGCGTATTGTCCGTTCAGTACACACGCCAGCATAACGATGCAAATGTTCTCTGCTTCGGCGCAAGAATTACCGAGTGGAACATTGCAGAACAAATGCTCAAAACTTTTATTGAAACAGAATTTGAAGGCGGAAGGCATGCAAAGCGAGTGGAGAAAATACATTTACTGACGAAGATGTGAGCGATTAAAAATTTTACATTTTATATTTTAGATTGAAAGAGAAATTTTTTCCTATTTATGTTAGCAAATAAAAAACTACGGTTCCTTATAAACGAAAAAGGAAAGAAAATTGGAGTTCTTCTTGATTTACAAACGTATGAAAAACTACTTGAAGCATACGAAGATTTAGAAGACATTCGCGATTTCTATGAGGCAAAAAAGAAAACTGGAAAATCTGTTACACTTGAAGAATATTTACGGAAACGGAAAGTGAGAAAAGATGCGTATAGAAATTAAAGAATGGAAAAGTGGTAAAAATAAGAGCAAGAGAGATTAAGAAGTAAAATAAAATTTTAGATTTTATGCCAGATAATCTACCGAACTACCAAGTTGCATATTTGCCTTATATTGAATGTGAGCAATTTCAATTTGGCAATATTAAACTATATCCTTTTTACGACAACAAAACCCAAGAACTTTTGAAGCCAGAAGCATTAGAATATCTCAATTGGTATTTTCCAAAACATATAGATTGGGAAGGAAATAAAAAACAAATAGTTGTAATAGGATTAAAAGAAAAATTATTAGGTACGTGGTCAAATGAAGAAATAGATGAAATACTAAACAGTGTTGCAATTTTATGTTTTCTATCAGTCTGGGATATGCAAAAGTTTTCGGCTATAGCACCAGATAATTTCACATTACATTTCAAAAACTTCCAACGACTTTTTGAATTTAAATTCCTCGCGGTACAGACTGGAAGTTATATTAGTACTAACAAAGTCTATGTAGAAGAAGGCGCTGAAAAACTTCGTTTTGTTCAACCGGAATCTGTAACAAGTGGAAACGTAGTTCGTTCAAATCCTTGGACTATAGATGTTGATTTATTGAATGGCATGTCAAATACACTTTTGAATGCACAAAACGGAGATTGGTTTCGTAGAATGGTGCGTGCTATCAAAATACTTAATACTTCTCTTCAAAGTTCTGGTAACCTATCTTATTTTGACCGAATTCTTTTACTAGTTACAGCGACTCAAACTTTATTTAACAAGAATCCACATTCAAAAAAAGAATTTGCAAATTTAATAGTAGATTGTATTGGAGTACGTGATAAACAAAATTATTCTTCTGATGTCAATGAAAAACTAATTTCATTCACTGAAAACCTATACACAATTCGTTCTAAATATACTCACGGAAACGAAATGAAAGATTCTGAAATGAAAAATAATACCGATGGAGAATACTATCAAGTAGGGATGTACGTTTTCGGTCTTGCTTGCAAATATATTTTATACGAAAATGGTTATTTGACTTTTCAAGATAGAAACTTTCAAAGTTACTTCGATTCTAACATTGGATTAAAAGAAAGAATCAAAAACTCAATAAACAATTTATAATTTCATCTTTTAGCATCCCGTCAACGCGGGATACCAAAAGAAGAAGAACACACACTTCGACTTCGCTCAGTGTGACAAATTCAAAAAAATCTCAAATCACTTTATGAACAACGTAAAAAATTTTGACTCAGAAATTTTTCAATCCCTCGAAAACGAACGCAACCGACAAAACACAAAACTCGAACTTATCGCTTCGGAAAATTTTGTCAGCAAAGCGGTAATGGAAGCGATGGGAAGCGTGATGACGAATAAATACGCCGAAGGTTATCCGGGCAAACGCTATTACGGCGGATGCGAGTTTGTTGACGTTGCAGAAAATCTTGCGCGCGAGCGAGCAAAAAAATTGTTCGGCGCGGAGTATGCAAACGTGCAGCCACATTCGGGTTCGCAGGCAAATATGGCGGTGTATTTCACGTTTGTAAAACACGGCGACAAATTGATGGGAATGAATCTCTCGCACGGCGGACATTTAACGCATGGCTCACCGGTAAATTTTTCGGGACAGTTTTACAATTTTGTTGCGTACGGCGTGAATAAAGAAACCGGTTTCATTGATATGAATGAAGTGGAAGACCTTGCAACAAAAGAAAAACCGAAAATGATTACGGTCGGCGCATCGGCGTATTCGCGCAACATTGATTACCAAGCTTTCCGCACGGTTGCGGATAAAGTCGGCGCATTTTTGTTTGCGGATATTGCTCATCCCGCGGGACTCATCGCAAAAAAATTATTGAACGACCCGATTCCGTATTGCCACGTCGTAACTTCCACAACGCATAAAACGTTGCGTGGACCTCGCGGCGGTTTAATTTTACTCGGAAAAGATTTTGAAAATCCGTTTGGACTTGTTGCGCCGAAAAGCGGACGAACAAAAATGATGAGCGAGTTACTCGATTCGATGGTGATTCCGGGAATTCAAGGTGGACCATTGATGCACGTGATTGCAGCAAAAGCAGTTGGATTTTTAGAAAACATGCAGCCGGGTTTTGAAACGTACGCAAAACAAATTATTGCCAATGCAAAAGCGTTAGCGAATAAACTTATTGCACTCGGTTACCATATAATTTCCAACGGAACGGATAATCATTTGATGTTAATGGATTTGCGCAATAAAAATCTCACGGGAAAAGCCGCTCAAGAAGCATTAGACGAAAGCGGAATTACCGTGAATAAAAATGCAGTTCCTTATGATACACAATCGCCATTGATTACGAGCGGCATTCGTGTTGGAACTCCCGCAATCACAACGCGCGGAATGAAAGAAACGGAAATGGAAATTGTTGCCGAATTGATTGATGAAGTATTGCGCAATGTTGGAAATAAAAAAGTGTACGAAGAAGTAACGGAGAAAGTGAAAGCGTTGTGTTTGGGATTTCCGTTGTATAATTAGCGTCATTGCGAACGAAGTGAAGCAATCCCCTAAATAACGAACAAAAAATGTACGAACGCCATTCCTACGTTTACATAATGACAAACAAATACAATACCGTTCTTTACACAGGCGTTACAAATGATATCAGGCGAAGAGTAAATGAACACAAGCAAAAACTTGTCAAAGGATTTACCAAAAAAATACAATGTTGACAAACTGGTGTACTTTGAAACATTCGACGACATTCGTTACGCAATACAAAGAGAGAAACAAATAAAAGCAGGTTCACGTCAAAAGAAAATTGATTTAATAAATAGTTTGAATAAAGAATGGAAAGATTTATATGAAGAATTGTTTTGAGATAAATTCAGGAGATTGCTTCGTCGCTGCGCTCCTCGCAAAGACATGCACTTTTTTGTGGTTAGATAAATCCTATTGAACAAATACATCAATGCGAAAAAATCTTCTTAACGATTTACCATCGAAAGAATGGCTGAAATTTCAAAAGAGTTGGTTTATACATAATCCGCCTCCACGAAAAAAAAATACATTACTTCATCCTGCAAAATTTCCTGAAACGCTGATTCAGGAGTTCATTGAATTTTTTACGAAAGAAGGAATGTCGGTGCTTGACCCGATGGTGGGAACAGGTTCAACTCTGATTGCATGTCTCCGCAGCAAGCGTAATGGATTTGGCATTGATTTAAACGAACGATATGTCCGCATCGCACAAATGGAATTAGAAAAAGAAATTGAACTTCAGTCAGAAAAGATTTCAGATACATTATCCTGCAAAATTTTATGCACCGATGCACGTTCACTTTCCAAATTTCATCTGCCGCAATTTGATTATTGCATCACCAGCCCGCCCTATTGGGATATGTTGCGTATGAAAGGCGCAGACACACAAAAGGACAGAAAAGAGAAAGGTCTCGACGTTGCATATTCCGAAGATGAAAATGATGTTGGCAACATTGATGATTACGAACAATTTGTAGAAACGCTTGTTGCGATATACAAACAAGTTTTTCTTTTGTTGCGTGAAAAAGCATACTGTACTATTATTGTAAAAAATATAAAGAAGAAGGGAAAAATTTATCCGCTTGCATGGGATTTGGGAAGAGAAGTGGGAAAATTTTTTACACTGAAGGATGAAAAAATCTGGTGCCAGGATAATCAGCGGCTCAGTCCGTTTGGATTGGGAAGCGCATGGGTGAGCAATACATTTCATCATTATTGTTTGAATTTCAGAAAAGAAAAAGTGGAACTTGAGTAACAATGGTCGAAGCGAAAGACATTATTCAAATTCCCATTGAAGACGCGAGCGTTGAAAAAGCAAACAAATATGCTATGCAGAGTTTGCATTTTACCTACAACCGTATGCACTTAAAAAATCCTTCGCAGCGTTTTCGCAATATTGCATTCGGAAAAATTATGGAATGTACATTTGAACAATTGCTGAAGGAGAAACATATTTCATACGATACATTCGGTGAAACGCATTATACACAAATTGACAAATATGATATTGGCATTAACAAACATCGTTGCGATATAAAAGGTTTTTTTCTCCGCAGCAATAAAGCGCTCCGTGAATTAAACAAAAGCACATCGTGGTTGTTGGATTGCTGTGCACTTGTTCCCACAGACCAGCTATCTTCCGAAAAACTGAAACTCGATGATTTTTACATTTTTGCTTTTATGACCGCAAATGTACGCGATATAAAACAAGAAAATATTTTGCAGTCAATTATTATTCAAAATGGAAACGTCTATTTTTGCGGATATATTACGAAGAATGAATTTTATAGTTCAAGTACAAAAATTCCATCTGGTTTTACTTTATGCAAACAGTATTCATCCACGAAGACGGACAATAATATGATGAAAGTACATTCACTACATCCAATGAAAGATTTGCTTTCATAATTTATAATTGGCTATGCAAGAGTTGCAAATAGAAGAAGAAAAAAAAACTGTAAAAGAAGAAATGTCATTTCTCGACCATCTTGAAGAGCTGCGTTGGATAATTGTCAAAATTATAATCGGATTGATTATTTCCGTCAGCATCTGCGGATATTTTTCCGATTGGATTGTGAATCAGGTAATATTGAGACCAAGCTTGGTGGTTGTTCCGCCGCTTGAACTTATTAATACAATTCCCTACGGACAAATAACTTTTTTTATGGCAGTTATACTTGTCGCGGGAATAATTCTTGGCTCGCCATGGACGTTATACCAACTTTGGAAATTTATTCAGCCCGCATTGCATAAAGCAGAACAAAAATATATTTTCGGCATTGTTTTTTTTACTTCATTTTGTTTTCTTGCCGGCATTGCATTCGCATATTTTATTATGCTACCATATATGCTGCAATTTTTTTCTTCCTTCGGAACGCCGGGAATACGAAATATGATTTCTGTAAATGAGTATATGAGTTTTGTTTTACAACTCGTACTTCTCTCCGGATTGATTTTTGAATTGCCAATGGTTTCGTATTTTTTGTCAAAATTTGGTATTCTCACTCCTGCATTTATGCGACACTATCGCAGACATTCCATTGTCGCAATACTCATAATTGCCGCGATTGTTACGCCAACGACGGACCCATTTACGATGGCTGTATTCGCAATTCCGATGGTTGTACTGTATGAAATCAGCATTGGCATTTCATCTGTTGTGAATAAAAAACGCCAGCGGGCAGAACAGAATGAATAGTTTTTAAAAAAAGAGTTGTAAAATTATCACGTAATGAATTTAAAAGAAATTTCCCTCCCGGTACAAAAAGAATTGGAAAAATTCGATGATGTTTTTCGCGAAGCGATGCGTTCAAAAATTTTTCTTGTGGATACTATTACACGCTACCTTGTAAAGCAAAAGGGAAAAAAAATGCGTCCGCTTCTCGTAATGTTGTGCAGTAAAATGTGCGGCGGCATTGATGAACGAACGTATCGAGCGGCGGCATTAGTGGAAATTCTCCACACCGCAACACTCATTCACGATGACGTGATAGATGAAGCAAACACAAGACGAGGACTTCCTTCCATCAATGCAGTGTGGAAAAATAAAGCCGCTGTGCTGATGGGCGATTTTCTTCTTGCAAAGGGATTACTGCTTTCACTGGATAACGATGATTTTGTATTTCTGAAAATTATGTCTGATTCGGTCCGAAGAATGAGTGAAGGTGAAATTCTTGAAATAGAAAAAAGCAGAAAATTAAGCGTGGATGAAAAAACGTACTACAAAATTATTTCTGATAAAACTGCATCACTTATTTCCTCCTGCTGTGAAATTGGTGCGGCTGCTGGTTCAGTGAATGGTGAGCACCGTCAGATTCTGCGTGAATTCGGAGAGCAACTCGGATTAGCATTTCAAATCCGTGATGATGTGCTTGATTATATCGGGAAAAAAAGTATTACAGGAAAACCGACCGGCGGCTCTGATATTTCTGATAAAAAAATAACATTGCCGTTGATTTATGCCTTAGAAAAATCATCCCGCACAGATGCAAACGCAATGTTGAAAATGATAAAAGCCGGTGCGGATAAAAAGCAGCGTCAAATTATAACGGATTTCGTCATCAATAATGGCGGCATTGAATACGCAATAAAAAAATCCAACGACCATGCTTCTACGGCAAAAGAGATGCTGAAAAATTTCGACGCAACGCCAAGTAAGCTATCATTACTTGCATTCGTAGATTTTGTTGTTTCAAGAATGAGTTGACAACTTTTGTATTATTTACAAGTCTAACCAATTGTATTTTTTTAAATTTAATGCACACTAATTATGTCTGAATCTACATCCGAACCCAAACGTCTGTATCGCTCAAATCGCAACAAAATTCTTGCGGGAATTTGCGGCGGCGTTGCAGAATATTTTAATTTTGACCCGACAGTTGTTCGATTTGTGTGGGTTTTTCTCACTCTCCTTGGCGGCTCAGGAATTTTATTATACCTGATTGCCTTTTTTATAATGCCTTCGAACCCGGCTCATTTTTATAATGCACAAAGTGAGCAAACACCGCCTCAGCCACCATCATCCGCATCTGCCGGAAAAGGAACATTATTCGCAGGTATTGCTTTGATTTGTATCGGAGCAATGTTTTTAGCAGATAATCTCGGCGTACATTACTGGATTCCATTCTGGCGATTTACGTGGGAAGCGCCGCTTGCAATAATTTTTATTGTGCTGGGAATATATTTAATGATGAAAAAACCGTCTCCAGTTTCTCAACAAAATAACCCCGCACCTGTAGAGCAAAATTATACGCCACAAAAACAATTTCGTAAATCGTTGCGGGATAAAAAAATTGCTGGAGTATGCGGAGGAATTGCAGAATATTTCAATATTGATTCTACTGTCGTACGCCTTGCTTTCGTTGCGGGAATGTTACTGCACGGAATAGGATTATTGCTATACATTATTCTTGCAATAGTTGCGCCGAAAGAGCACTACACACCTGCGCAGTTTCAACAGTAAAAATGGAAAGGCAGAAATTCAGTTTTTCAGTTTTTGGTGTATTCCTTATTGCCGCAGGAATTCTATTATTGCTGCGGCAATTCGATATACTTTATTTTGGCTGGAAAAAAATTTTCTTTGTCGGGTTGATTATTTTTGGAGGAATGTCGTTTATCAGCGGCTTCGCCAATAATGATAGAGGAAAAATTTTTTTCGGAACTATCGGATTTTTTATCGGATTATATTTCCTGCTACGGTCTCTTGATTTTATTTATCTTCACTACCACTCATTCTTTCCAATAATCTTCATTATTATCGGATGCGCATTTTTATTCACGGTTTTTAGTGCACCATTTTCTTTTTTCCCTGTTATTCCCGCACTGGCGTTTGGAGGAATCGGAACGCTTCTTCTTCTCTCGCGCTTTGGATACTTTGAATACTACGACGTGTGGTATTATGCGGGAAAATACTGGCCCGTTGTTTTAATTCTTTTGGGCGGAAGTTTATTACTGCGTTCTAAACGAGACTAATTTATTTTTATTTCTTAACACTCCATTGTTTCAGCAATGGAAGCGCAGAATAGTTCGTTAAATCATAATGAATCGGTGTGATTGAGACAAATTTATTCATCACCGCAATCTGGTCAATATCTTCGTCTGAATCCAGAATTTCCAATTCCCCCGTGAGCCAGAAATACTCTTTATCGGATGGGTCGCGGCGTGAATCAAAAGAATCATTCCATAGCGATTTCCCCTGTCGAGTAATTTTCACTCCTCGAATTTCTTTTTCAGAAATTGGCGGAATATTGACATTGAGCAATGTCCCGTTGGGCAAACCATTTTCAATAACCGCTTTCACAATTCTTTTTGCAAATTTTGAAGCATACGTAAAATCCGGCGTACTATCGGTCGCGAGAGAAATTGCAATCGCAGGAACACCAAATATGGTTGCTTCCGTCGCAGCAGAAACAGTGCCTGAATAAATGACGCTTATCGCCGTATTCGTTCCGTGATTAATTCCTGAAACAACGATGTCGGGTTTTTGCTTCAACAAATATCGTATTGCAAGTTTCACGCAATCAGCAGGCGTTCCTTCAACTGCGAATCCAAAAAATTTTCCGTGAAGTTTATATTGCGCTACACGAATCGGGTGATTCATCGTAATTGCATGTCCGACTGCGCTTTGTTGTTTATTCGGAGCAACAACGGTAACTTCACCAATCTTTTTTAATTCACGTACGACAGCGAGTATTCCCGGAGCGTGAATCCCATCATCATTAGAAACAAGTATGCGAAGCGAATGTTTGCGAAAAGACATAATTTAAAATGCTTTAAAAACTTTCTTCTTTTGAAGGAAAACTCTTTTTCTTTACATCCTCTTTAAACGCTGAAAAACACACACGAATATCTGTTGCGAGATGGAGATACTGTCGCACAAATTTAGGCGTAAAATCTTCAAACATTCCGAGCATATCGTATGTTACCAAAACTTGTCCATCGCACGCCATGCCTGCTCCGATTCCTATTGTCGGAATTGTTATTGCGCGAGATACTTTTGCTGCAAGCGATGATGGAATTTTTTCAAGCACTATGGAAAAACAACCGCTCTCATCAAGAACTTTAGCATCGCGAAAAAGCATGTCTGCTTCTTCTTTTTCTTTCGCTCGCAATTGATAACCGCCGAACTGATGCACTGATTGCGGCGTAAGTCCTAAATGTCCCATCACAGGAATTCCGATAGAAGTCAATCGCTGAACAATCGGAGCAACATTTTTTCCGCCTTCAATTTTCACTGCTTCTGCTCCGGTTTCCTTCATCATTCGTCCACAATTTCGCACCGCATCTTCCACTGAAACCTGATACGAAAGAAATGGCATATCTGCAACAACAAGCGCACGTTTCACTGCGCGGCGAACTATTTTCGTATGGTATATCATTTCTTCAAGCGTTACGGGAAGTGTGCTTTCGTTGCCTTGAAATACGTTGCTCAAGGAATCACCAACGAGGATAATTTCCACACCTGCCTCATCAAGGAGTTTGGCAATGATAAAATCAAAAGCAGTGAGCGCAGAAATTTTTTCCTTATTCTGCTTCATAGCGAGAAGTGTTTTTGTCGTAATTTTTGGCGGCTGATGGGAAGACATAAAATTATTGTGTAAGCATTGTTGCGGAATAATATTCCGCTTCTGAAAATTTTTCTAAAATCACAGGAGGAAATTCTGCAAATTCAACATTCCATTTTTTTTTAAACCCCTGTTGAATAACAGCGGCGGCTTCTTCAAAAGAGACTTGACGATGCAGGAGAGAATTTACTTCCGCAGTTGAGTGTGTAAGATTCATAAAAAATTCTTCACTGTGCTCCTTATAAAAAAAAGGAAGTTGCTTGTGTTTATCGCCAAGCATAACAGAGCCGTGCTGCAATACAACATCATTAAAACGACGCTGTGCACTTCCTGCAATTTTTTTTCCATTTACCTGAATTTCGGAACGGGCAATACTTGAAAAACACGCCGCTGAATTTTTTCCTTTGTACATTTCTGTTGCAGAAGAAGATTCCGTTGAAAGTACCGCATTTACACCAAGCATATTTACACCTTCAACCAACGCAAGACTAATTTCATTGTGAAGTGCGCTGATATTTTTTTCCTGATGAAACACAACGATACTATATGTCATTTCTTCTGAATGATAAATTGCACGCCCTCCTGTTGGACGGCGTACAATACTCACGTTTTCGCTTCTGCATTTTTCCTTATTGATAAAACTATCATTCTGATTATATCCCAATGAAAGCGCAAATGGCGACCAACCGTAACAGCGCAATGTAGGAAGAATTGTTTTTTTCTGAAGTTGTGTTGCAAGAAATACATCAAACGCCATATTCCATTCACCCGAATGAAATCCTGTGTTGATGTAGTGCATTTGCATTGTTACTTCCTGCCGGGAATTATTCCGCGTGTACTTGCGAGGATAAAATCGTACACGTGTATCATTTCTTTGGAAAGATTTTTTTCCTGACTGATGACTTCAAGCGCTTGCGTAACATTGTAGTTTGAAAAATAAATTATTTTATACATCTTTTCCAATCCTTCAATTACTTCTGCAGAAAAATTCCTTCTCCGCAATCCAACACTGTTCAATCCCTGAAACGCAAGCGGCTCCTGTCCTGCAAGAGCGTATGGCGGCACATCTTTACTGACGCGAAACCCTCCTCCAATCATTGAGTGTCTGCCGATGCGAACAAACTGATGAATCGGAGTCATTCCGCCAACGATTGCGTGGTCTTCAATATTAACATGCCCCGCCATATTTACAGCGTTGGAAAGAATTACATAATCCTGCAACGCGCAATCGTGTGCAACGTGAACGTACGCCATAATGTAGCAATGATTTCCAACGGAAGTTTTTCCACGTGCTTTTGTTCCGCGATGAATGGTAGAATATTCACGAAGAATGGTGAAGTCGCCAATCTCTGTCGTCGAATATTCTCCGCCAAATTTCAAATCCTGCGGGTCTGTTCCAATTACTGCGCCATGAAATATTTTACATTCTCGTCCTATACGCGCACCCTTGGCTATCAAAACATTTGAATCAATACGTGTTCCTTCGCCAACAATAACATCTTCTTCAACAGTAGTAAATGCGCCGACTGATACGTTATCCGCAAGAACTGCTTTGGGATGGACATTTGCAGAAGGATGAATTGAAATATGCATAGAGTACTGACAATAAATTAAGAGAGTGGTTTATTATTTCTTTCAACGACAACGGCGGTAAATTCTGCTTCGGAAACAATATTACCATCCACAAATGCCTTTCCCGACATTACGCATAATTTATTCCTGCGTGAAATCAAACTCATTTCTAAAATAAGTTGGTCTCCGGGAACAACCGGCTTTCTGAATTTTACATTGTTCATTGCAGCAAAATACATCAATTTCCCTTCAGGGTCTTCTGTTCCATTCAGCATTAAAATTCCTCCCGTTTGTGCCATCGCTTCAAGTATCAGCACACCGGGCATAACAGGTTGATCCGGAAAATGCCCCTGAAAAAAATTTTCGTTGCGGGTAACATTTTTCACGCCAACAATTTTCTCATCAATGCGAAATTCAATTATTTTATCAACAAGCAACAGCGGATAGCGATGCGGCAGAATGCGCTCAATAGCATTGATGTCAAATACAAATCCCTGCGATTTTTCATATTGATATTTTTTTACAAGAAGTTTTTGCTGATACAGTTTGCGCACCTTTTTTGCAAACTCAACATTGCTCGCGTGTCCGGGTCGCGCAGCAAGAATTTGTGCTTTGAGCGGAACTCCGATTAACGCCAAATCGCCAACCATATCGAGTAATTTGTGACGCGCCGGTTCATTTTTAAAATGCAATTTTTGCCCATTCAACATTCCATTGTTGCCGAGAAGTATTGCGTGCTCTATTCCTAATTTTTTAGCAATTCTCTTCATCTCTTGCTGTGAGAGCGGATTTTCAACAACAACAATTGCGTTATCAAGTGTTCCTCCGCGAATCAATCCAGCATCGTGCAACGCTTCGACTTCGTGCAAAAAGCAAAATGTTCGCGATGCAGAGAATTCGGAAATAAATTCTTTTTCCATATCAAACAGCCCCGTGTGCTGGCTTCCGAGCGCAGGACTGTTATAATCAACCATCACTGTTAAACGATAGTCCTCACTTGGCAGGGCAACAATATCCACTCCTTTTTTTTCATCAACGTAGCGAACAGTCTGGTCAATAATTAAAAAATCTTTTGCCGTCTGTTGCTTTTCAAAGCCTGCTTCGAGCAATTTATCAACAAAAACTTTTGCGCTGCCATCACACACAGGCGGTTCAATATTATCGAGTTCTATTATGACGTTATCAATCTGCAAACCGACAATCGCAGCAAGAACATGTTCAACGGTATGCACTCGCGCGTCGCCTATTGCAAGTGTTGTTCCTCGCGATACATCTACCACATAATCAACAACGGCAGGAATTTCAGGAATGCCGCCTAAATCAATTCTGCGAAACCGAATGCCAAAATTTTCCGGCGCAGGTTTTATCGTCATTGTGCAAAGTACGCCTGTATGCAATCCGATGCCGGAAATTGTTACGGGATGTTTAATCGTGCGTTGTTGAACAAGCATAATGTTATTTCTTTATTTCCTTTTCAAGAATTACTAAACGTTGTTGAATTTCTTCTATTGTTCGAAGTATGTCCGGAAGTTGACGGTGTGCAACTTCTAATTTCATTGACATGCGATGCTCTTTTGCTGGATACCCTGAAATTGTTTTGCCGGATTCTTTAAAAGATTTTGTTACGCCAGACTGTGCGCCTATGGTTGTTTTATCTGCTATCGTGATGTGACCGCCAAATCCAACCTGTCCGCCCACTACACAATTATTTCCTATTTTCGTGCTTCCTGATATTCCTGATTGCGCGGCAATTACCGTATTCTCACCAACAACAACATTGTGCGCAATTTGAACCATATTATCAAGTTTTGTTCCTTTTTTAATTCTCGTTTCGCCAAGTGTTGCGCGGTCAATTGCAGCATTTGCTCCAATCTCAACATTATCTTCTAATACTACTTTTCCAACTTGTGGAATTTTTTTATATACGCCATCTTTTCCAGGTGAAAAACCAAATCCATCGCTGCCAATTACTGCACCGGAATGAATGATACAATTTTTTCCGATGACAGTTTTTTCGCGAATTGTAACATTGGGATAAATAAATGTTTTCTCTCCAATGAAAACATCATCGCCAAGAAAAACACCTGCACAAATAGTAACGTTATCTCCTATTGCATTTCTTTCACTGAGAACTACATACGCACCGATGGTTACATTTTTTCCTACAGAAGCACTCGAAGGAATAATTGCAGTCGGGTGTATTTCTCCGTTGCCTTTCTTTGCGTCTGTTTGAAAATGTTCAAGGACAAAAAGGAAACCCCGATACGGGTCATCAACAGCGATATACGTTATTTTTTTTTCTGTAACAGCAAATTTTTTTCCGACTATTATTGCACCCGCATTCGTCGTTACAAAAAATTTTTCGTATTTCTCATTCGCTAAAAATGTAATTTCATCCGGATGCGCTTCTTCAATTTTTGCTACGCCGTGTATTTCCAATGCAGCATCACCAATGACTTCTCCGCGTATGAGCAATGCAATTTCACCGACAGTGGACATTATTTTCCGTACTTAAGCATTTTGTTTAACACTGTTTCCGTCAAATCATATTTTTCGCGCGTATAAAGCAGAAGAATGTCGCCGCTTTTATCAAACACGTAATCATAATTATCTTCGTCCGCAATATCTTTCAGCACTTTAAAAATTTTATTCTGAATCGGCTTCATCAATTCGTTTTGTTTTGTGTACAATTCACCTTGTGGAGAAAATTTCTGGTTCCGGAGTGCCGAAATATTTTTTTCGAGTTCCTGCAATTCCCGCTCAGATTCTGCACGGGTCTGGTCAGTCATTATCAATTTCTTTTTATCGTATTCTTCAAATTTGGATTGCCAGTCCGATTGCATTTGCTTTAATGAATCCTGCCATTGCTGCGCAATTGCATCAAATTGTCGCTGTGCATCCTGCGCTTCCGGAAGTTTTTCCATTATCGCTTTTAAATTAATGTAGCCAACTTTCGTTTGTGAATATGCAGAGGCAAAAAAAATGCAAACGAAAAGACTAAATACGAGTATTATTTTTTTCATAATGAGGTGGATAAAATGGTGTGAAATTATTTTCCGCGTTTGAGTTTGTCAAGTACTTTATATGTCAGGTCAAATTTATTATCGCCGTACAGAAGGAAATTAATATTTTCATTCTTATCAAATACAAACTGCACTCCTTCATCCTTTGCAACGGCTTCAATGGATTTTAACACTTTTTCTTTTATCGGCGTGAAAAATTTTTCCTTTTGCTTATCCAGTTCCCCGCCCTGTCCCAGTTTTTGCTGTCGAAATTCATACGCTTTTTGCTCCAGTTCCATCAGTTCCTGTTGCGCTTTGCGTTTTGCATCTTCATTCAGCATGGTAGATTTTTTTTGATATTCCTCGCCTTTCATCTGATACTCTTTCGTGATTCTATCATATTCATCTTGCCATTTTTTGCCAAGTTCATCAAGTTTGTTCTGCGCATCCTGTGCTTCGGGCAGTTCATCAAGAATTTTTGCAGAATTTACAAAACCAAGTTTTACATTCTGACTTGCGCCTTTTTGCGCGGCGCATATAGTTATAAAAAAAGTTACAAGAGAGAGAAAAAATATTTTTCGCACAATAATACTCCGGGAAAATAAAGGTTAGTAAATAATAAATTGTATTGTATAAAAATCAGAATCCGCGACCGAAAACAAAATGGAATTTCCATCCATCGGCTTTGCCGTCGCGCGGCTCAACGTCATCGAAACCATAGCCATAATCAAATCCCACCATTCCGAGCGGATTAATCAGAATTCGCGCTCCTAATCCTACGGCGCGTTTCATATCAAAAATATCTGCTCGTTTCGGACTGTCCCACACATTGCCACTCTCTGCAAATCCCAAAACGTAAATTGGTATTGGATTTAGCGCTACAGAAAATCGCAATTCCATTGCAGTTTTTAAAAAGAATTTTCCGCCTATATTTCCAGAACTACTGCTGCGAGGTCCGATAGAACGGTCTTCGTAGCCACGCAAAGGAGTCGTAGAAAAATATCCGATGCCTGTTCCGCCCATATAGAAAAATTCAATTGGCGAAATAAGCGAATCATTTTTTCCGCCAACAATCAAACCGGATATTGTTGAAGCGTATAAAACGAGTTTATTTGTTCCAAAAAGGGGAATATATTTTTCGCCGCTAAAATTCCATTTATGGAAAAAAGTACTCGACGGATTGGGCGAAGTGCGAAATACATTAGAAAAATCAGTGGAAATAGAAAATGCAGAACCTTGCGAAGGAAATATCGGACTGTCGCTGCTATTGCGCGAGAACTCCTGCGAAATTGTAAACTGCTGTGTTTTTCCTTCTGTGTAATATCGTACGCCGTTGAACACATTATTTTGCTGATAGCGTACTGTCCAATCGCCTCGAAAAAAATCATCGGGAAATTTCAAACGTCTTCCGATTCTTCCGGAAATTCCTGTTTGCCGTAAATCGTAATAATAAATTTGCCGTGTATCAAAAATACTGAATCCCACTGTTGTTGGAGTATTATACAGCCACGGCTCGGTAAAGTTCAGTGAAAATGTTCTGAAACGTGAACCTTCACCAAATTGCCATTCAAAATTTAATATTTGTCCTGCACCGCCAATAAACGGCTCGCGCAGAGAAAAATTATTGATGGTAAATCCCAATGCTCCTGTTGCGCCAAATGCCTGACTGTATCCAATGGAAGCATTGACATTGTCGCTGGATTTTTCTTCAAGTGAATATGATAAATCAACAGTTTTATCATCTACGAGTTGATAATCGGGACGAATTTTTTCCGGATTAAAATAATTGAGTTGTGAAAGCTGACGAATACTCCGAATCATCAAGGCACGGTTAAAATACGAACCCGGCAATGTGTATAATTCGCGTCGAATAACATTATCCTGCGTTTTTGTATTGCCGGAAATATTTATGTTCCCGTTTCTGAATTGGTTTCGCTCCGCAAGCCGAATAGTAAAATCAATGGAATCTTCACCTACAATCTTTTCTTCCGGTTCTGCATTAAATGTTAAATATCCATTGTCAAGATAGAGAGAAGCAACATCGGTTTGGTCTTGATTTCCGCGAAGATTTTGTTCAAATTTTTCTTCGTCAAAAACATCTCCTCTTACAAATCCCAAACGATTATTTAAAATTTCTGCACGGTAAATTGAATTTCCTTCCCACACAATATTGCGGACTTTATATTGAATTCCTTCGTCTAATTTCAAATGCAAAATCAATGCTTCGTTATCTTCCAAAAATTCAATGCTGTCTTCTGCAATTTGAAAATCCTTATAACCGTTCCGGCGATAAAATCCGATGAGTTTTTCTTTATCCTCATCGTATTTCTTTTTATCAAATTTTGAGCTGCTCCAGAATTTCCACCACGTATATTCGTGCGTTTCAGAAAATTCTGATTTCAAATCATTGCTATTATACGTTGCATTGCCATCAAATTCAATCCGCTCCACATAAACTTCTTTTCCTTCATTTATTTCTAATTTCAGTACAACTTCATTCGTTGTTGAAGTATCTAATTTTTCCAACACATAATTAATTGTCGCGAACATATATCCTTTTTCGTCGTATTGCTTTTTTAATTCGCGGATGGCTTTGTTGATTTCAAAAGGCGGCAACGGTTTGCCGGAAGTAAATGGAATTTTTTTGGTAATATCATCTTCACTCAACTCATCGTTGCCGACAATTTCCAGTCGGGCAAAACGTGGGAATTCTTCAACCCGAATCAAAAAATATGCGCCATCATTCACTGTATTTTCGATAATGATTTCAACATCAGAAAAAATATTCAATGCCCACAATCTGCTGACCGCTGTGCGAATTGCTTCCCCGGGAACCAAAACTGTATCGCCAATCTGCAAACCTGAATTGCCAATAATTGCGGCGGGTTCGGCAATAATATTTCCTTCGACAGAAAGTCCAAGTATGACATAACGTTCAGTATTGTTCTGCTGCGTAAATGTGCTTGAAAAGGAAACAACTATCAATGAAAAAAGCGGGAAGAGAAAATATTTAGTTATACGGCGCACTTACTTCTTTCTAATTTTTCTTGAGATAGTTTGAAAAAGTTTTTGAGCGGAAACTTTTTGAATTTGCTCGCTTATCATTCCGAAACGACGCTCACGGTTCTGAAAATCTTCTATTGCTTTATACAATTCATTCCTTCTGAAATCAGGCCAGAAAAACTTACTGACGACAAACTCCGCATACGCAATCTGCCACAAGAGAAAATTACTTACACGCATATCACCGCCCGTGCGTATCAGTAAATCCGGGTCGGGAATATTTTTTGTTGCAAGATAATTTGAAATAAATTCTTCGGAAATATCTTCCACCCTAATTTTTTTATCCAAAGCGCCTTTAACAATTTCCTGAACTGCTAAAGTAATATCCCACCTCCCGCTGTAACTTAATGCCAAAAAAAGAGTCAATCCTGTGTTTTTTTTGGTTTTCTCCATTGCTTCGTGCAGTTCTTTCTGTACTTCTTTTGGTAACTTTGCTATTTCCCCAATGCTTTTTAAGCGAACATTATTGGAATGTAACCGGTCAGTTTCATCGCGAATTGCGCGTAATAGAAGACGCATCAGCAAGGAGACCTCATCTTGCGGACGATTCCAGTTTTCGGTGGAAAAAGCATATAAGGTAAGATACTGAACGCCCATTTGTCCGCACGCCTCGACTATATCGCGAACGGATTCCACTCCTTCGTGATGTCCTGCTATGCGTGGAAGTCCACGTTCCTTTGCCCAACGACCATTGCCATCCATTATTATTGCAATATGGACAGGAATTTCGCCGCGTTTTTTTAAATCGTTCTGCAGAAGTGTGTCGCTGTTCTGCTTGCTAAGTGCTTTTTTTGTCGGCACGGATTGTTTGTATTTCTACGTAAAAAAGGATTGGAATTATTTTGATGTGAACACATGTTCAGTTTATCGCAGGAAAACAAAAGGAGAGACACGTAATTACATGCTCTCCCAACTGTTCAGATTTTCACGTATTAATGAACAAGCGTAGAACGGAAAAGATTTCCGTCTTACGCTAATTTTTTAACAAATTTTGATAATTTGGATTTCTGGTTCGCGGCTTTATTTTTGTGAATAATACCTTGCATTGCCATTTTATCCAATAATTTGTTTGTCTCTTTCAACAACGCTTCTCCTTCCGCTTTGGTAGTCGCAGAGCGAACATTTTTCAAACCGGATTTGACACGAGTGATTTTGGTTTTATTCGCTTCACGATGTCGGAGCGCCTGTCGAGCCGCTTTTGCGGCAGAGGGATGATTTGCCATTTATTCTTAAATAATTAATTGATGAATTTTTGTAAAATAACGGGCAAAATATACACAAAGAGACCTATTCCAACAATGAAAAAAAGGAAAAAGTCCTTCTGTTCAATTCTTCATAAAATACTATCCGTTTTTCAGCTTTTCTATGAGCGTCAGATATTCCTTCATTTCATTATCATCAGGTAGCAGCCGAAGGTACTCAATACAGAAAAATTCTGCCGATTCGTAATCTCCATTACAACATAATGCATCTACAATTCCACGAAGTGCTGCTAAATTTTTTGTATCACTTTCAAGAATTCTTCCAAAATATATAATGGCTTTTTCACATTTGTCAACATCCATTAAAGAATACGTTCCTAAATTATACAATGCAGTAGTATTATTCACATCAATTGATAGTGCTTTGTTTGAATATTTTTCGCCTTCGGGAAAATTCTCTAAAATAAAATAGCACAATCCGAGGTTTGCCCACGTGTTTGCATCAGTCGAATCAAGAGAGAGTGATTGCTTTAAAATAGCAATATGTTTTTCTGTTTGTCCTGTAATCTGATATGCTTCGGAAAGACTTTCGAGTATCCGCTTATGCGGAGTGTGAATGGCTGTATATTTCTCAAGCGCTTCTGCTATTTTTTTGTAATCTTTTTTTATTCGATAGTAACTTGCAAGTTCATCATAATATAAAGTTTGCACGCGCACTCCCATTACAGAATTTCCCTCCAATGAAAGATAACGTTGCAATCCTTTTTCATCGCTGGCATTTACGGCAACCCAAAACGAAAACTGCACACAAAAAAAACAACAAATCCCAAACAACAATTCACGCTGCTCCGATAAATATTCTTTGAATAAAAAAACCGACAACACAACAGCAGGAAGCAGAAATACTGACGCGACATCCCAATCGCGGGATACTCCCAATTCAAAATTCACGGAGAGAACAAATAACAAACCGCATAACATACTTGTACTTAAAAAAAGAAAAATTTTATTTTTCCAATCAATTATATTTTGACAATACCATAACACTCCTCCGATTATGACAAATGCACACGGCGCAACAAGTAAAACTAAATTACACAAATCAATAAGATGCGCAAGAGAAAAAATGGCATACGAAAAGATATAAGACGAGTTGAACAATAAAGGAAGAAAATGCTTTCCCTCCCCTTCTGAAAATTGAGCGATAAACTGCGGCAATCCGTAGCCAATAACAATATTACCTCCGATAAAAACCAGCACCGAAGCGACTGCTGAAAATACTACTGATTTCTTTTGATTGGGATATGCAAGAAAAAGCAGAACAAGAAAACACGGAGCAAAAACTATACTTGCAAAATGAAATCCGAGCATTAAACCAAAAACTAAACCTGAAACAATAATGTTCAGTCTCTGCTGCAAAACCAACCATCCGCTTAAAATAAACGCAAGCATGAGTGCATAAAAAATGGCATAGTATTCCACGTATCCAAAAAAGAAAAGACTTGCCGCATTGAGAAATAATATGCCTCCCATCAAAAATTTTTCTTCCTCTTCCGCATTGAAATTGGAAAAGAAATACCAAAGCGATGCAATAAAAATGATAAACGCGAGAAGACTTGTTATGCGAAAAATTAAATGCGCGTCCCCGGTTTCATACGTGCGCAACGTATTAAAAACTGCCCAGTTTACAACACCCGCGTAGGGTTCATTTGAAAAATCCGTCGGGTCAAACGCCGCAAAGGATAAATCTATTTCTTCACCTTCCTCCACTTTCATTGCCTGAAGTGAACGCAGATGATTTGCGCCATCACCGAGAAGAAATGATTGTACGGGGAAAAACCAGAACAGAGAAATCAGCAAACAAAAAAGAAAGAGTAACGATGTTTTGCCAAGATTTATTATGCAGAATTGAAATATTTTTTTAAAAAGAAGAAAGGCACGATGACGTGTGAACGGAAGAACAAAAATAATTGAAAGTATAAGCCACAGTGCTCTGATGGAAAGAGGAAAAAATGCGAGAATATCAATTCCCCAATTCCAGTCGCGGGGAAAGAACGAACACAATGCAGCGGTACAAATAAATAACGACAAAAAAAATGTCAGCAGTTTTTCAAACGCTGATACCTTTGATTGTGGTATAACACTTATACTAAAATACTTGCTCATTACTGCATACTTTTTTTATTCTTCTTCGCCTGTTTCTTCTTCAGATTTCTTTTTCATGCCTCCTTTATCGTACAATACTTCTGCGATGCGATACTCAGCGGTGACATTAAATTTTTCTATGATGTGGAGAATAAAAGAACGCTGCACCACTCCTTCTGCCGCATCTGCTTTTGTATCCTCATCTTCCTCTTCAAGCGTAGATTTTATGACCGTTTCGAGTTTGCCTTTTTTAAGTGTTATATTGGATTGCGCACGAGTGTCTTCTTCATCTTTCATCAATGCGCCGCCGTTATCTGAAAGCAATTTAAAAAATTGTTCCGGCGCCAATTGCAACGTAAGTTGTTGCAAAAGTTCTTCCTTCCTTTCAAATGGAATCTCTGCATCTACCTCGCGTAACGCAGCATTCATTACTCCTTCAACTTCTCCCTGCAATTCTATCATAAAATCTTTCAGAAATAATGTTTGCGTTGCGCTTAAATTGTATTCATAAGCGAGTATTGCAAATTCTTCCTTCCTTTCACGGGATAGTCGCGAAACCTTTTGTTTCGTTGCATGAATTGAATCAAGCACATTGATACGTCTCTCCAAATCGTTGATGTCGCTATCTGTTGTAAATCGTTCATCAACGAGGGAATAAATAACATAACTGACTGCAACCACAGCAATGACGATGAGAATTTCTTTCAGATGTTTTTCAATCCATGTTTTTTTTCTTTTGGGAGGAATTGGTTTGGCAATCGGTTTTGTCGGAGTACGACGGTATGAGGAGTACGATGACATGGTATAAAATTATTTTTTTTCTATTACTTTACTTCACCATAAAAAATAAAAAACATTTGCCCGTCGGGGGCTTGTGCTGTAGCATGAATTGTTCTGCCGCTTTTATCTTTTATTTCATCGGTAAATTGTATTCCTTTGCTTTTCAAATAGTCTATTCTCTCAGCAGAGTTTTGCGAAAAATACGTAAGCGAATTTTTTTCAAAATCCGTTGTTTGATGCAATCCGAGTGTCATCAGTCCATCTGATAGTGCAGCCCATGGATACGGCTTTTCTTCGCTGTTCAGAATTGCATATTCAAATTGTGACCAGAAGGCAAGTGAAGAGCGAATATCCTGTGTTATAATACTGAACTCGCCAAATGTGCCACAATGGGTGTGCGACTTTTTCTGCGCAGGAAATTCCACCTGCATATCAAAATAAATCAGTAGTATGCCGATGCCATCGGGAGAAAAAAGCATTTCCTGTGTGATATTATTTTCTGCATCTTCATTGTGCGAGAATGGAATATGGCGTTGCTGAAAAAAATCTACGCGCTCTTTCATATCAGCAGCAAAATAATTTAACGCAGGAGATTGAAATTCAAATTGATATAATAAAAAGTAAACTATTCCGTCTGTCAGCAATGCCCAGGGATTCGGCACAGAATTTTTATCAATTATTTTGAATCCGAGTATTTCATAAAATGGAAGCGATACTTCCACATCTTGTACAGAAATTGCAATCTGCGAGAATGTGCCGAGTTTCATCGTATTCTCCCTAAAAAAAATTATTTAATGAACAGTAATTTGTTGGATAGTGATACACTGCCAACCTGCAAACGATAAAAATAAATTCCGCTCGGAAAATTTTCTGCGTTCCATTCTACAAAATAATTTCCTGCGGTTTGTTGCTCATTGACAAGCGCGGCAAGTTCTCTCCCGTACGTATCATAAATTTTTAACTTCACGAATGATGCATACGGCAATGCGTAATGAATCGTTGTGCGTGGATTAAACGGATTGGGATAATTTTGTTCCAGTACGATTTCTTGCGGCAAAATCACTTCATCTTCCACTCCATTTGGCGACATACCTTTTCCGCTTAATTGAATTTCATACGCAGGCGCAGCGACAATATTCGTAAACAAATTCATTATTGAATTATAATGAACTGTATCCTGCGGCAAAAATTGTATTGCAAGCGTAAGAGAATCCATTGGGTTCAAAATAACTGCATTTGAAAATTCTGCTGAAAATTCAGGATGAGAGAAATGCAACGAATCTACGGTGAACGCCATATCGCCGATATTTCTGATTGTCAGAGGAATGATTTTTGCCGAATCAATATTCACGTTACCAAATGTAATTGAATCTGATGAAACGCTTATTACTGCAACGGGAATATGCGCACCGTACACAAATTGAAAAGATTCAACACTCTGTGTTTCATTCACTTCATCCATTGTAAAAATTTTCCAAGTGTACGTTTTTCCCTGAATAAAATCCGAAACGTCATTCAGATTCATTGTCGTATCACTGTAAATCTTCTGCGAATAATTTACGCTATCGCCTGTAATTTCTATTTTGAAATAATGCGGGTCATCCAATTGCGATGCAGTCGAATTCCAACTAAATGAAATAGGTAATCCGGCAATCAGTGTATCATTATTTTCCGGCGTAAGCAAATGCACAAGACGGCGAGGAAGTAAATGAGAAAATTTATACACATACGTTCCTGTTTGAATATCGCTGCTGACAATTTTTCCCGACGGGAAATACGGATAAATTGCCCACACACCATCGTAACCGCCGCTTGAACCGGAGTATGAATCGTGCTGTCCCGCTGTTTGCGGAGAAAGCGGATTTGTAATATCCACAACAACAGAGCCAGCAGTGTACCACGCAACATACGCATAGTTTCCGCGCATGGTAACATTGTGAATAATGTCAGCGGGATTTATTGTGTACGTTGCCGCAGGATTTAATGGAGCGGGAGGAACATTTGATACATCCCAAATTTTTAAAGTTTTCTGCGTGCCGCCTATTTCATCAGTTGTCATTGCGTAATGTCCGTCTCGTGTTGTCCACGCATTGTGTGTACCGGAACCTGTATATGTTATTCTTGAAATCACCGTAGGATTCGCCTTGTTGTGCGCATTGATAATATCCAAACCTCCGTTGGAATACACTGCGGCTCCATAAATTGTATCGTTGCGGACATAACAATCGTGAATATATCGTTGCGCATACTGTCCGACATATTGCGGTTGCGTAGGATTTGCAAGAGAAAAAATTACAATGCCTCCCGGACTCCAATCTGCGCATCCGTTTAAATACATATAGCCATCAAAAATTTCAATAGTATGTGCAGCTTCTGTTGATTTATTTCCAAGTGTATAAATAAAAGACTGAACGATATTAACAGACAAAGGCAAATTCGTTAAATCAACTATTTGAGTTCCGCCGCCGCCTTCACTTACAATGTATGCGTAATTTTTATACGTACGCATTTCTCGCCATTCAGAAGCGGGACCGGAAATAAATGCAACTTCCTTTGCGGAATCAGTAATATCAATAAATGCCGTTCCTGTGTACGTGCCGACAATTGCATATTCGCGACCATTCGGATGAGTCCATCCCCAACACCCATTGTACGAAAGTCCGCCGCCTGTGCCATGTTTTTTATCAAGGTGCGCGACAAGTGTCAATCCGTTTTGTGCATACAGCAACGATGAAAAGCAGAGAAAAAAAATAACGAGAGAGAGAGAATATATTTTCATTGTATAGGAATTTGAACTGACTATTTTACAAAAAGAAATTTTCTGGATTGCGTGAATACATTTTTCCCCTGTGCATCATTTGCTGTTAATCGGAAAAAATATGTGCCGCTCGCAAGTGATGACGCATCAAAAAATGTTTCGTGCTTTCCCGCAGCCATTGTTTGCTTTGAAATCACTGATGAAATTTCTTTTCCTGTAATATCAAATATGTTCAGCGAAACAACAGATTGCGAAGCAAGCGAAAAACGAAATGTTGTTTTCGGATTGAACGGATTGGGATAATTTTGTTCAAGCGCAAACGATAGTACTTCATCAGTTTGTTCTGCAAAGCCATCCGGTGTTTCATATATTTTATACGAACCAGCTGCAACGGAATTCATCGTCGTAATTGTTCCTGAATTCCAGAAAATTTTCAACGTATCAACGACTGTTGAAGAACCCAATCCAAACATCTGTACAAAACTATTTTCAGATAATGTTCCATTGCTCGAAGTAATTTCCCGCAGTTGTTTTATTCCGTTGCTGAAAATAAATATTTTCGCGCCGATAGCAGAACGATTCGATGGATTGCCAACAAGTTGAATACGGAGTGTATTATTTCCGTTTTCAAAATTTTTAAATAATACATTTGGTATCGTGCCGCATCCGAGATAAATTTCCGGAAAACCATTATTATCAAAATCAAATGAACACATCGTACGCGGGCTGAACACACCTGAAATTCCTGCGCGTCCAGTATAATCTTCAAATGTTCCGTTGCCTTTGTTGCGGAATAATTTTTGCGGACCATTTTTGGCAATGAATAAATCAAGGTCGCTGTCTGCATCAAAATCAAACCACAGTGATGAAATATTTCCGCCACCGCTGTTGATACCAGAATTTTCAGAAACATCTGTAAATGTTCCGTTGCCATTATTTTGAAACAAACGAATTGGAACAAGTTGATTGACCACAACCAAATCCAGCCATCCGTCATTATTATAATCACCAAATGATGCGCTCTGTCCGTTAGCATTATTTGCAACTCCTGCTGTACTTGTAACATCAGAAAAAATTCCGTTGCCATTATTTTTGTAGAACTGACTTATGCCATTGCGCGCAACAATGTACACATCATCATCGCCATCAAAATCATAATCGCCCCACACGCACGAAACGCCGTTGCCGCTAAAATTTATTCCCGATGGTGCAGTAACATCTTCAAAATTGCCATTGGTATTTTTAAATAATTTTACATTGCCGGAAGTATGCGCAATCATTACATCAAGCCAGCCATCATTGTTGAAATCCGTTGCTGTTGCATTGGTAGAACGCGCTGCATATTCCAGATTGCTTGATGTTATGCGCGTAAATATTCCGTTACCGTTATTGTGAAACAGTTTATTCTTTTTTGTTGCGCCGATAATATTTATCGTGGTAAGATATAAATCTGTATTTCCGTCATTATCATAATCGAACCATAATGCAGAACGGTTTGGTTCGGTATCATTTACACCTGCAACATTTGTAACATCGCTGAAAAATCCGTTGCCGGAATTTTTGTACAACCGGCTTCCGTTATTATTTGCAACAAACACATCCGCAAAACCATCATTGTTAAAATCAGTTGAAGAAACTCCGTATGTATCACCGGTGTCATTCAATCCTGTAAAATCAGACCAATTTTCAAATGATTGAAATACGCTTGCAGTATCCCACATTGTAACATTTGCAAACACCAGAGAATCCTGTTTATGAATATTGGAAATTGCTACGTGTGTAAGTTCTCCATTATAATCAGTTGAATTCGGTTGCGTAAATCCATCAAAAATAAAATTAGGATTGTTTGCACCGTTACTGCCGGGATATGGGTCGCCTGTATCGCCGCGATTTGACCCTGCATTTAATTGCTTCATTCCATCTGCCTGTTCTACATCCACTTTGTAATGGTTTGGATTTCCCTGTCCGCCGATATTTTCATCCACGTGATAAATCAATAATCCTGTTTCATATAAATATCGGTCGTAGTTTTTCTTCTGCCTGTTTTCAAAAATAAAATATTCATTGCTCGTACCGCCAGTGCGCCAGATTTTATAACTCACAGGAAAAATTGTTGCAGGTGCAATTTCTAAATTTTCTATTGTAGAATTGATAACTGTCGGCGTAACCCATCCAAGTTCTGCTTTACACCATGCAGACATTTGCGATGGCGCTTCAGAATGACTTCCATCGCCGCCATACGCGCCTCCTGACATCAAACACCAATTGCCAATGCCTTCACCGCTTCCTGTTGGTGCATACAAATCCGGCAAACCAAAAATATGTCCGAGTTCGTGGCAAAATACTCCGATAGTTTCAATATTTCCGTTTGTGTTACTGCTTCCCTGTCTCTCCGGTTCAATGGCGTACGGACCATCAACAATGATGAGATTTCCATCGGGCAATGTATCATTTGTTGTAAATGCTTGACCTGAAAAATTTCTGAAACTGGAAACATGCGACCAGATATTCGGAGCGCCCGCAGCAGCATCTGCACCTGTGTGCATTACAATGACAAAAGGAACATGTCCGTTTCCCTGTCCATCAATGTAGCGAACATACGGACGAAAATCCACCGTCGGGTCTGCGGCTTGCAATAATTCCCACGTAAAACGCGCTCCTCCCTGACTTCCGAGACCGTTATTATTGCCGCGATATTCGTTCACTGTATGCGGCATCGGAAACCATCCTTCGCAATGGCTCGTAAGATACATTTGTCCATACGAAATTTGCTGATAATATTGTGTTACTGTTCCTGTCGGATTCGGTCCATCATATAAATGCTGCTGAAACTGTTCACGAGAATATACAGCCGCCAAATCCGAATATGCGCCCATCAGTGTTGGCGCATAAGCCGTATCAACAATTGTATTCTTCGCAAACAATGCAGGATTCTGTGTGCGTTGCGATAAGCGTTCTTTCATTCTGCCTGCCCAATATCCATCGTTGTACGACAAGCGAAGTTTCTGAAAATCCGATTCCATTTGCGACGTAACGTTCACTCCCTTTGCAGGCGGTATAATTGCAAAAGAAATTTGAAATGAGCAGCAGAGATACAACGTAAATACTAATAGCAGGAAATTCTTTATTGATTTCATAACAAGCGAGGAAATGTGTGAGTAAGATTTGTAAAAAATGCGGGAGAAATTTGCAGAAAAAATTGTAAGCGAGCAAACAAGTAGAAAAAAAAGAAAAGTATTTTCTCTGCTACTTTTCTGCGCCAACAACATCGAAATCGTACAGCGAAACAAAACTGCCGTCTTCTTCAAATGCGTTTGGTTGCCATGCGCGAACGTGAATAATCGGCTCTTCAACATTGTGAAAATCCATCATCAGAAAAAGATAACCTTTATCACTGTATCCCGAAGAACGCCACTGCTGCCAACACGAAATGCCATACAATGCAGAAATTTTTTCGTGCTGCGCGATGCGAATAGAATCGAACTGCACATTGATAAAGGAGTTATTTTTAAACGCTTTATTTTTTAAATCGTCAAGATAATCGCGCTTTGTTTTCTGCACTATTTTCAGTTTGCTTTGTGTCAATCGCGAATACGAAGCGAAATCTCCGTTCTCTTTTTCTTTCAATACTGTGCCGATGAGAATCAGCGCATCATCAGAATATACTTTTTCGAGAAAATCACTGTTCTTTGTATTGTATGCCATTCGGAATTGTTCAAGAAAATCTAAAATCTTCAGACGAATCAGCGAATCAATTGCATTGACTCCGTTATCAAGCACGTTCTGATAATCATAATGCGGAAGGACAGAGCGCACCGAAGTAATTATTCCGTGTTGTGAAAAAGTAAATACAAGATTTTGATTATCACTCGCTTCCGTTTCGCCCACATTCACTTTCACGGTAATACTGCGCACATCGTAATAATATTCGCTCTTTGCAAATGCGTTGAGTGAAATTTTGCGCTGAATCATTTGCGGCGAATAATTTTTTCTTGCAGTGTATGCTTTATTTTGCACGACAAATTGTTCAAAAGTCTGCATTGCACTTTCATTGAATAAATTTTTCAGGGAAAGTACATTGCCTGTCCCCTTTTGCAAACGATTCATTTCGAGCAATACTGTTTCGAGTGTTGTTTGTATTTGCAGTTTCAATTGCGGCACATCATCGCCGCCAACGAGAGACACGACGGGTTTGATTTGTGAAAAAGATAGCGTAGAAATGAATAGCAGTAATACAAAGAAATGTTGTTTCATACATTATTTATCGTTTGTCGTATTTTCGGAAATTACTATAGAGATTTTTTTTGGATTTGTGTAAATAGACCATAATCGTAGGGAACAGTCGCGATTGTTCCCTACGAAAATTTTCTATCGAATTAAACCTTCAAGGTTTTACGTGTTTAGCAAATCCAATATATTATAACACCATAAAACTTTTTAAAGATAAACCTTGAAGGTTTTTGTGATGGTACACATTCATCAATTAAGATGCGCACATCATTACCTCGTTATATTCGAGTTTCCATGCTTCGTCTAACACTGCAGTAACCATTTCTCTCTTCACGGAAGGAAAGCAATCAAGAAATTCTTCTACAGAATAATCGTTTTCAAGATACTGAAACAGTGTTTTAACGGGAACACGGGTATTTTTAAATACGGGATTTCCGCCGAGTATGTTAGGATTAACTGTAATAAATTTATTGTGTTGTATCATAATGTTATTTTTTCTGTTGTATGCTCAAATGTACTTTGCGTTTCTTCGCGTTTTCTGCTGCGTACTCAGCGGTAATTTTTTTATTGCATCACAACCGGTGTTGCAAAATTTCCGTCATAAATGTACAAAACTTTTATCAGATTTTTTTTCGCTTGCGTATTGCTTTTGCTCCTCATCATTTTTTAAACTGCAAAATGCACAAAGAAGAAATCAATCTAAAATCTAAAATCTAAAATTTTCTAATAACTTTTTTCCATTATCCACGAATACAACGAGCCGAGTAGAAATCCGCCAGATGCGCCGACCGAAACCTGAAAGAACAACGTATTATTTGTCGTCCCCTCTTTGTATTTTGCAATATCCGCCTTTGCAGTTGCACTGGTATATTTATCGTGGTTGCTTTTCGATTGCAGATAAAAATATGTTCCCGCTCCCACTGTTGCAATCGCACCTGTCAGACTCCACCATTTTCGCGTTGCCCATTTATCAATGGATTGCTGGCGCGTTCCTTCGTAGGTCAGCAATACAAAGTTTATCTGTTTTTTATCGCTTTCCGCTATTGTAAAATCCTGCGTTGCATCAAGGTAGTTATATTTTTTTGCTGTAATGTTGTAGTTGCCAATCAATAGCGGAAACACAAGCGGCGCAGTTCCTTTGGTTTCATTATTTATAAATATTTCTGCATCACGCGCTTCCAACGGTTCGACAAAAACGGAGACGCTGCCGATTTTTGGTTGCGGCGTGAGCGTAATATTTTTTACATCGCCCGTTGTGAGCAGTATTTCTTTTTCATCAGGCGCATACTGAAAATTGCGTTCTGCACGCAAGGTGTATCTTCCCGGTAAGAGCCGTGCGGTGTATGTTTCTCTTCCCGCTTCTTTGCCATTGAGATAAATAACGCTCTGCGCTGCATTTACATTTATCTCGCCAAAGTTTTTACTGAGTACAATTGTTTTTGAAGTGGTCATGCCATCTTCGATAAGTATTTCTTCTTCCGCATCGCTGAACAAATATTTGGAAAGTTTTACAATATATTTTCCCGATGCAAGCTGCAAATTGGTATAAGGAGTTACGCCAACTTTTTTACCGTCAAGAAAAATTTCCGCATCATTTTCCGGCGCGCTGTTTACTGCGAGTACGCCAAATGCGGGCTTCATTTCTGTTGTAATGCTGTATGTTTTTCCATCTTCCACTGCGAGCGCAAAGGTGGAATCGTGATAGAATTTATGCGTGAGCAGCATCGTGTAATTTCCGGTTTCTGTCTGATAATTTGTAACAGGCGCTTCTCCGAGCAGTTTATCATTCAGATACACAGACGTTCCCTGCGGCTGTTGTGTAACATTGAGCATGCCAAATCGCGGTTTGAGTTTTACCGCAAGTGAATTTGTTTTTCCTTCTTCCAGTTCAAACGTGGAAATATCGGAATGATACAATGGTTTGCGCAATTCCATTTGATGCGTGCCGACTGTAAATTCTCCCTGATACGGCGTTACTCCTGTTTTTTGTCCGTTGATGAGAATTTCTGCTCCCGCGGGTTCGGAAGTAATGATGATGATGCCGGGTAAAGAAAATTTTCGTGTTGTAGTTCCTGCCTTCATCGTAATTTCCATGCGCTGATTCTGCGTTATGGAAATTGTTTTTGTTTCATCCGCAAAATTTTCTTTTTGAAAGCGAAATGTATAGTTGCCCTGCGGCAGTTTGTACGCAATGGTTTTGCTTTTTGAAAGTGTCGGAGAGTAATCGCCGAAGGAAGAATAGACATTCTCTTCATTGAGTTGAAAAATTATTTCAAAGAGATTTTCATCGGAGCGGCGTTCTGATGCAAATCCTGTTGCTTTAATGACCATTTCGTAACTGCGCTTTTTGCTAAATGTCGTTGCAGGAAGTTCAAGCCGCCGAAATCCATCCGCATCAATTTTTAAAATATGTGTGCCGTACGGAAGCCACACTTCCCAATCGCCGGAAGAGAGTTTATTGACGGCATCAATTCTGCGGTTGCTATCGAAGCGCAAATTGGGCACCTGCGAATGGACAAGCAGATATGCTTTTTCCGATTCGAGATTTATTTTTGAAGATTCGTACAGTGTATCTACTTTCATTTCGCGGTTGAGCGTTTGTGAAAACAGTTGCACGGTACAAAGTAAAAAAAATATGAGCGTGATGATATGTTTGGTCATAGTATTTAGTTGTCGCGTTGTTGAAGTTTTCTTTTGTTCGCTTCAGTAAGTTGTCTGAAATTTTCTTTTGTTACCACTTTCTTCCCCGATTTAATTTCTAATTCTTTTCGCGCGTTGCCGGCTATTGTTCCGCCTTCTTTTGCGGCTTGTTCATTTTGCATAAACCCTTGCGCATTTTTATTTCGTGCGATTTCCGTAGTTGACGCTTCTCCTAACATTGTAAAAATCAATTCAAGGTCGGTCATATTGTCGCGGAGATTTTCATTCGGTTTCGATAGTCCTTTGTAGTTTTTATATTCGCTCGGCGTTAAACCAAATGTTGCTTTGCTGATTTCGGATGTAAGAATTGCGTATTCCGTTTTTTCTTTCACGCCGCGCTTCTTCCATTCATTCGTCAGTTCATCGCGAACGGCAACTCCACGCACGCGTTTTTCAATCCACTCATCGCTGTACCCTTTTGCTTTATAAATTTCCCGCATACGTTTTGCAGCAAGTTCGGGGTTTTCTATTTCTTGCAATCGCTCATAACCTACTTGAGCAAGCCAGCGTTTGAATGGTTCGGCTTTCGGCGATGGAATAGATTGTATAATACGCAGTAATCCTTCGACATTCGCGCAATCAGTTTGATATTTTTTTCCGTCCAAAGATTCTAATTTCAGTTGTCGACAAATTGTCGATAACTCAACGCCTGAAATTTTATCACGTTTCTTTATCCGATACCAGTAATCTTTGGGGTCTATGCTCTCTGTTAATGCCTCGACGACATCAATCACAGAAAAATACCATTGTTGCTCCTCTTCGTTCCAAGAAGAGCGGATTTTTTTTGATTCAAATAATTTTATGTTGCTCATTGTGATTCTTTTTTCTGTAATACAATTTTCTGAATTGTGCTAAATCGTTCTTGCTTTTCAGACCTTTGTAGGGAACAGTCGCGACTGTTCCCTACTACTACGCAAATTTTCTATCGAATTAAACCTTCAAGGTTTTACTGATGAGAAAATCCAATATATTCTAACACATCAAAAACATTTTAAAGATAAACCTTGAAGGTTTTTTGTCTATTTGACAAACAAGAATGTCTGTCCTACCAATTCTTCTTTTTATAAATTGTGTAGAGACGACCCGACGGGTCGTCTCTACGATAAATCGTGGGGTTAATACAACTTCTTTTTCTTTAAAAAAGAAAAAGAAGCAAAAAGAAAATAGCGCAACAGCACAAAGGTAAAAGGTTAATTAGTCCTCGAGAATCGAAACCCGAACGAGTTGATACGAACGTCGGGGTAGTTGTAGTTGCGAACCGCGACGCGGCTATAGTTATCGACGTTGACGAACGAGCCGCCCCGCAACACACGATAGGTTCCGCTTGTCGGTCCTTGGGGGGTACCCGATGGTGAACTTGAATAATATGTTGAACCATACCAGTCCCAGCACCATTCCCATACATTACCGCTCATATCATAAATACCAAGTTGGTTCGCTTGTTTTGTGCCGCCTACGTGGGTGTTATTACTTGAATTGGAATTATACCACGCTACTGCGTTCACATCATTACTCCCGCTGTAGGTGTAATTATCTCCGCTGTGTATCCCACCCCGCGCCGCGTATTCCCATTCCGCTTCTGTTGGTAATCTATAGCCGTTTGCGTTCCAATTTACATAGGCATTTTGCAAATCTGTATTTCCCGTTTTATATACAGTCGAAAAACCGCTGTTCGTATAATACACAGGCGTTCTTCCGCTTTTTTCCGAGAGCGCGTTGCACCACTTCATTATATCATACCAGTTTACTTCCGTTACGGGATGTGTGGAATCTCCCGTGTATCCTTTTCTTCCGCTCGGTAAATCCGTGTAACCGTTGTTAATGCCCCAATCTTTTACTTCGCTCCATTGCTTGTACGTTATTTCATACTTACTGATGGAAAAATTACTCAATGTAACCGAGTGAATTGGTTGCTCATCGCCGTTTGTATTGCCGCCCATCGAAAATGTCCCGCCTTGTACAAATATCATTTCAGCAAACTTAAGCGTGGCAAATGTTGTATTTGAGTACGCTGTAACATTGGCAGCACTCTTGGCACGAATACGGTAGTAATACGTTGAAGTTGAATCGTGTGTTTCGGTAATTGTTGCAATAGTAATGTTTGCGCTTACTGTTTGGAGTAACGAAAAATTTACTGTGTCTGTGCTGCGTTCAATTTCAAATCCCGTTTCAATATTGCTGTTATCCGTCCATTGTAACCCAATTTGGGTTCCTGTGAATGTCGTTATCGTTAAATTGGTCGGCGCGGAGAAAGTTGGAGTTATTGATATTTTGGAAGAGTAGCCGCTTACTTTATCTCCAATCTTTGCCCGTACGCGAAATGAGTACGCTGTAGTAATGAGATACATTCCACTCAGAGTCGCAGTAGTTGTATTTTCACCGACAGTTTTCACAAGCGAAAAATTTGTCCCGTCTGTGCTTTTGTAAATTTCAAAACTTAATTTTGAGTTGGGATACGTTGGGCTAATGTCATCATCTTTCCATCGCAACCGCACGGCAGTATCAGCAAGAAATGTTGCTGTCAAATTCGTTGGCGGCTTCAGTTTCACATCCGGGTCTGCCGGATTATTAAACTCAAATTTTGTGCAGGAAAAGGAGAGAAGAATGAATAATGAACAAATGAAAATGGAAAATAATTGTTGTTTCATAGGTGTTGTTTTCTTATCGTTTAAAATATCATTAAAAAATTCTTTGCGTTCCTCTGCGTTTTCCTTTGCGTTACTCTGCGGTTAAAAATTCTTTCATCGAACCGCAAAGAGCACAAAGGTTTCGCAAAGGCACGCAGAGTTATAAATTGTTTACAATCCGTTTAATGCCGTCCTTTAAATGTTGCACATTGAAATTAATCAAAAGTCCAAGTTTGCAACCCGAAAGTTTAAGATATGTCAATACTTGTGCAAAATGAATTTCGTTCAACGCCTCAACGGATTTTATTTCAAGTATCAGTTTATTTTCCACGAATAAATCTATACGGTACCCAATATCCAATTTTACTCCTTCATAAACGAGCGGAAGCGGCTTTTGCTTTACGACATTCAATCCGCATTTTTTAATTTCATAAAATGTACATTCTTCATACGCAGATTCGAGTAATCCGGGACCCAAAGTAGTATGCACATTCATGGCACATCCGATAATAATTTTGGATAATTCGTTTTCTGTCATATTCTCTTTTCCTTTGCGTTACTCTGCGTTTTCCTTTGCGTACTCTGCGGTTAAAAAAATTCTTTCATTGAACCGCAAAGGGCGCGAAGGTTTCGCAAAGGCACGCAGAGTTATAAATTGTTCAATGATGTTTTTGTATGTATTCATAAAATTATGGCGTAAATTTAGTAATTGTACCGTAACTTGACAAGTTGTTTTTTTTATTTCAATACTTCGAGCCAGATAATGCGCTTGCCTGCATACGTTTTCAATTGCACAGCATTGCCGCTCTCTGCATCGAAGTATTGCTGCTTCTCTGCTTTTATGAGCGCAATAATTCCCTCTTTGCCGACGATGCAGCCGTACAATCCATCGGTCGTTTCAAAATCCTTTGCGCTTCCCGCAATTATTTTATTTTCTTTCACAAGTTTTTGCAATGTGTTCAGCACGTTTTCAACATTCTCTTTTACGCTGAGCAATGCGGCAATCGGCGCGGGAAGGGTTGTTGTTTGCACACTGTCTCTCGGAGGTGGTAATGTATGTTGCGGCTTTTCTCCCTGCAAGGTGAACAGAAGTGTATTTGCAATAGTCGTATTGCCACGCGACTGATGAGCGAACTGCAGCAATTCATCCATTTCATCTGCGTACGCATACTCCACGCTCAGCATAATATCGCGCTCGCTATGTTCCTGCGGAGAAAAATAAAACGTAAATTTCGTTTCGCCATTCCGCACGTCCTGCTGCGTTTGCCCCTGCCCGTCAAAATATTCAAATGATAAATGTGCTACCGGCGTACTGCGATACTGCACACGGTACAGCCACACAACATATTCATCAGAAATTTGTTTCACAGGAACGCATTGCACGGAGCGGATAATTTCTTCCATCGCATGGGGAATTGCAAGAGAAATCTGAGAAGAAATTTTTCCGGCGAACGTATAGGAAAGCGTATCAGGATACATATCGGAGAGCAGCAGCGCGCGATAGTAATTTTTCAATGCGGCGGCGAGGTTTGCTTTTTCTTTTTCCTCCTCCGCAATGCGCAGATGCTCGAAAATTTTTTGTCTGCGTTGCGCAAATATTTTCTTCACCACCTCTTTCTGGATGAATTTTTTTACTCGGAACATACCATTCTCGCCATTGGTAATTTCTTCCTGCACATCGGATAGTTGCAGTGAAGAACGCGCAATAATTTCCACTGTTGTTGTTTCACTGACAGCGTTGTCTTTTTCTGTGAGTGTTCTTTTCACAGAAGAAGAAATGGAAACCTGAATCTGCTCGAGCAGATTTTTTAACGCAAACGAACGCGCTTGTTCAATATCAGTATGTTCAGCGGTGCCGGTGAACATTTCTCCCTTATCAGTGAAATGCGACTGACTGAACAACGGCAACGCTCCACACCAACAAAGGAGTACAAGCGCAACACAAAGAATAATTGCAGTGAAGTTATTTTTCATACGAATTTTTACGAAACGGGTAATTCAAAAAAAATTGCGGAGCAAAGTTAAGCAATTTTATCTTTATTTTTTTACGCATAAAAAAAGCGGAAGAACTTTCGTCCTTCCGCTTCAGCATTGTGTACTGTGTTGATGTAATTATTTCATCAGCATCATTTTTTTCACTTCGTTGAAATTTTTGGAACTGCCGTATTCATCAAATGCAGTACCTGTCAGTCGGTAAAAATAGACGCCCGATGCAAATTGCGAAGCATCAAAAGCAATTTCAAAATTTCCTTCTTCCACTATTTCTCTATTCATCAAAGTAGAAACTTCGCGCCCGAGAACATCGTACACTTTCAGCGTAATGATCGAAGGCGATGCAACTGCATAGCGAATAGTTGTTACAGGATTAAACGGATTGGGATAATTCTGCGCAAGCGAAAATACTTCGGGTTGCTCAAACGAAGTGTTGAGTGCAACAAGTTCGGTATTGCGGGTAAATACAAAGCGCACAATCCCTGCTTCGGATGCAGTTTTTATTCCTTGCAATCGTGCTGCAGAGGGATTTTTTGTACCACCGGTCAATGATTCGCCAAAACGCACGCTGCTGGTATCCACAACATATTTTCCGGAATCAAACGGAATGGCAAAACGCTCATTCACCGGCTGAATAACTGTTTTGATAAAATTATCCAATGCGGTGTAAGCATCTGCTGAATCAACGCGGTTTGCTTTGTAAAAAGTCATCGCAGAATCAAGATATTTTCCAACTTGACGCAATGTGTAATTTTTCATTTGCCGCCCGGCAAGTTCACCAATGGTATCAAGAGCCAAATCGCCAAAGCCAATTGGTGTAATTGATAAATCGCTCGCTTTGATATTCAAATTGAAAAGTACGCCTTGCTCCCATCCGACATTATTATATTTTTTTCTATCCGGTTTAATTGCTTTCGAAAGTTTTTTGGATTTTTTACTTCCAATTCTCACTGAATCTATTGGATAGGAAAGATTCGTGTGCGCGGAGGTAAATAATTTTCCTAAATCTTTTGCAGATTTATAATAAATCCATGCATATTTTTTTGCAGAATCAACAACCGTCTGCGGCACACCGAGAAAAGTATAATTCAGCGGCGCGGTCTGGAAATATTTTAAACGACGATATGTATTTTCCAGTACGGTTGCGAGGTTCGGCACCGGAGTAACTTTTTTCAACTTAGCATCGTATTTCATTTTCTTTGCTTTTCCTGCAAGTTCAGAAGTTGCATTAAAAGTGCGGAAATGCGCTGTATCAATTTGAAACGTGCCAAAGAGATTATTATCAAGCGTATCACCGGAAGTAGAAATTATCAACTCTATTCCACCTGCATTTTGCGTAGCGCCAAATGCATTTTTGAGTGTATATGTCAGTGAGTAATTACCCGGCTTCAAACCTGTAAAGGAAAAAATACCGTTTGAATTTGTCGTAGTAGTTCGTGTTGTATCGCTTGTTAAAATGACACTCCATCCGCTTCTTCCGCCTTCCGTTGAATCGCGTGTTGTATCGCGGTCAAGGTCTTTATAGACAACCCCTGTAACGACAGCAAATTTAAAATTACCGAAATTTTTATCAAGCATATTAGCGCCCGAAATCATAGTAATACTAAACGTAGAAGGAGAAACAGGATACGTCTGCACCCAACCGCTTTGCACCGATTGCTGCAATGTATAGTTTCCGGGTTTCATATTTGCAATAGAGAAACTGCCATCAACACCAGAGAGCGTAGAATCTGCCTTAGTACCGGAAATTTTTAATTTCCATCCTTCTAATATTGGCTCATCAACTTCTTTCGTGCCGTTGCTATTTACATCTTCAAAGACTAAACCACTCACACTGCCGTATTTAAACACGCCGAAATTTTTATCGGTACTATTTGCGCCCGATATCATAGTAATTGTAAATGTAGAAGGTGAAAGCGGCACTGTTTGCTCCCACTCTGTCTGCATTTCCAAACTGATGGTATATGAGGCAGGAAAAATATCTTCAAAAAGATAAACGCCATTATCATCCGTCAAAAGAGAGTCGCTGAAAGTGCTGCTGTTCATTTTAACTTTCCAATCCGTTACGCCGGTTTCACCGACATCCTTTACACCATCGCCATTCAAATCATTGAAAACTAAACCTGTAACAGAACCCAAAGTGAATAATCCAAAATTCAATCCATTTACTTCTTCTGAAATTACAGAAAAACTGTATGAGTCCGGACTGACAGGCAAAGTCTGATACCATCCGATTTCATTTTGCAAACTAACTGTGTAATCACCGAGCGGAATATTTTCAAAGAAATAATCACCGTTTACATCTGATTGAGTTGTATCATCTACATCCCCTGAGAGAATCATTGTCCAGTTTTCCAATCCTGGTTCGCCAATATCTTTTGTGCTGTCTGCGTTTAAATCATCAAAAACAATTCCGCGCGCTGAGCTTAAACGGTAGTATCCGAAATCCTTATTGGTAAAATTATCTCCTGAAAAGAAATTAAACGTGTGCGAGCCAATTGCAACCGGAAGTGTCTGCACCCATTCAATTGACTGTTCGCCAGAAACAGAATATGTTCCAGATAAAGAAATAGTAAATTCGTAATTTCCATTTTCATCGGTCAGAACTGTATCCGTAACGGGTCCGTTAAGATAAAGCGACCAATCAGCCATTCCTATTTCTCCATTATCTTTCACTGCATTTCCATTTGCATCACGGAACACAATACCTGAAATGTGTGCAAGTTCAAAATTACCAAAATCGTATCCGACTTCATTTTGTCCGGAAATAAGAGAGAGTGAAAATTCTCCTCCTGCAGGATATGTGAGCAACCAGTCATTTTGCACTATCTCAGAAAGTGTATAATCGCCTGGAGGCAAATGAGCAATTGTGTACTCACCATTACCATCCGTTGTACTTGAGTCATCAGTCGCGCCGGTAACGAATGCAGTCCATCCAGATAATCCGCTTTCGCCAATATCACGCACGCCGTTGCTATTTACATCGTTAAAAATTGCGCCGCTAATGCTTGCATATTCATAATTTCCAAAATCTTTCTCCTCGTGATTTTCTCCTGAAAACACAACGATATTATAAGAATCTCCGACGGGATAGGTCTGCGCCCAATTGGGAAGAAGAAATTCGCTCACGTTATAATTTCCGGGTGCAAGACTATCGAATGAAAAATTTCCATTTGCATCTGAAATCACCGAATCAATGCGTGTTCCGTTAATTTTTATTTTCCAGTTTTCCAATCCTCCTTCACCAACGTCCATAGCGCTGTTTCCGTTGATGTCGTGAAAAACTGCTCCTGAAATAGAACTCAATTCATAGTTACCAAAATCTTTATCTACAAGTGAAGCGCCTGACGTAATGGTAAAAACATACGTTCCCGGATTTGCCGGAAATGTTCTTGCCCAAAAAGTTTGCAATTCTTCACTCAGCGTATAATTTCCGGGAGAGAGCGTTGAGAAGGCAAATAATCCGTCTGCATCAGTTGCAACAGAATCGTTCATTGTTCCGCTTATCAATATTTTCCAATCAGTGAGACCATTTTCACCAATATCTTTTGTGCCATTGCCATCGTTGTCTAAATAAACAACGCCACTGACACTGCTCTTTTCATAATTTCCAAAATCTACTGCAGTAAAATTTTGTCCTGATGTTAATCCAATAGTGTACGTATTCGGGGAAAGAGGTTTTGTTTGCACAAAATTATTTTGAACCACTTCGCTGACCACATAATTTCCGGGAGAAAGATTTGTGAAAACGTAATTTCCATTGCCATCTGAATTAATTGAATCGTTTCTTGACCCTGTTATTTTTATTTTCCATGTTACTAAACCGGGTTCACCATTATCTTTTAAACCATCGCCATCCATATCTTCAAATACCGCACCGCTAATGCTTCCAAGCTGATAGTTCGCGAAATTTTTTCCTGTTATATTCTGACCTGATGAAACATTAACGCTGTAAAACCCCGGCAATGGAGGCACCGTTTGCACCCAACCGATTTGTTGCACTTCTATCACCGTATAATTTCCTGCATCTAATTCGTTAAACGCATAATCGCCATTAATATCAGTAAGAACAGAATCGTTTTCAGTACCAAAAATTTTCACTTTCCAGTTTTGTAAACCAGGTTCACCATTATCCAACGTAGCATTACCATTTAAATCGTGGTACATTTTTCCACTAATGGAGCCGCCGATACCAACGACGGTAAACTCCTGCGAATTTGATGTTCCGCCGCCAGGGGTTGGATTGAAAACAGTAATGTAAAAAATGCCGCCCGTATCTAAATCAGTTGCTGGTATTTCTGCAGTTAATTGATTTGCATTAACGAAAGTTGTCGTTCTATCAGAACCTGAGTAGCGAACACTAGAGGAAGAAATAAAATTACTCCCGTTTATGGTTAACGTGAATCCCGGGTCTCCTCCATTTTTGGTTGTCGGAGTAATATCTGTTGTTACGGGAACAGGATTATTAATGTTAAAGGATGAGCTTGTTGCGCCTGTTAATCCCGCTGCCGTTGCATCAAGAGTATAGCCAACTCCCGGATTATCTATTTGCACACCTGCAAATGAACCAACGCCATTTGTTGCAGCAAGAGGATTTGCCGTAACCGTCAAAGTTCCGCTATTGGGATTATTTCCTATTGCTAATGTAATATCATCTGAAGCGGATGTAACTGTATTTCCTCCTGCGTCTTGAATTGTTACAACAGGTTGTGTAGTAAGATTCGTATTGATAATTCCATTGCCTGGTTGTGTTGTAAAAGCAAGTTTTGATGCAGTTCCAACGGTAATATTGAATGTATTACTTGTCGCTGTAGTTAATCCAGATGCAGTTGCAGTGAGGGTGTAACTATTTCCGGCTTTATCAATTTTCACACCGATGAATGGTGAAACACCGTTGCTTGCATTTAATGGATTTGTATCAACGGATAGTACGCCGCCGGATGGATTATTTCCAATGGCAAGCGTAATTGCATCAATTGCAGATGGAACGGTGTTTCCTCCTGCATCCTGCACTTCAACTATTGGTTGTGTTGACAGATTGCTTCCTCCTGTACCATTTCCGGGATGAGTAGTGAATGCTAATTTTACTGCTGCACCAACTGTAATATTAAATGAATTACTTATGGCATCCGTTAATCCGCTTGCTGTTGCCTGAAGTGTATAACCAACACCTGCTTTATCAATTTTTACGCCAGAAAAAGTTGCGACGCCCGCAAAAGTACTTAGCGGGTTTGTTGTTACGCTTAAAGTTCCGCTTCCGGGATTTGTTGAAATAGAAAGCGTGATAGAATGTGAACCTGATGAGACAGTATTTCCGCCAGCATCCTGCACAACTACGACAGGTTGTGTAGAAAGATTACTTCCGCCTGTTCCATCCCCGGGCTGTACAAAAAATGCAAGTTGCGATGCAATTCCCGTTGTGATATTAAATGTATTACTTGTAGCCGATGTAAGTCCACTGGCTGATGCAACTAATGTATATCCGCTTCCCGCAACATCTATTTTAACTCCTGAAAAAGATGCAATACCGGAAGTAACTCCTAAAGGATTTATATCTGTACTTAAAATTCCTCCACTTGGATTTGTTCCAATTGATAAAGTAACATCTTCTATTGCAGAAGTAACAATATTTCCGCCAGCATCTTCAACTGCAACTTCAGGTTGTGTTGATAGATTGCTTCCACCGGTTCCATTACCTGGCTGAGTTATAAAAACTAATTTTGTCGCTGCTCCGACAGCAATATCAAAGGGAGAACTCGTTCCCAGCACAAGACCTGCAGAACTTGCTGTGAGTGTATAACCATTCCCCGCCTTGTCAATTTTTACGCCTGAAAAAGTTGCAACACCATTTGTTGCAGTTACTGGATTTGTAGTAACTGATAATGCTCCTCCACTTGGATTTGTACCAATAGAAAGCAAAATATTATTTGAAGCAGTTGGAACGAGATTACCTCCAGCATCCTGAATTTCAATAACGGGCTGAGTTGAAAGATTAGTGCCACCGGTGCCATTGCCGGGTTGTGTTGAAAATACAACTTGTGCTGCTGCACCTACACTTACGGTAAACGAATTACTTGTTGCAGAAGTTAAACCTGCTGCATTTGCAATTAATGTGTAACCAACTCCCGCTTTGTCAATTTTTACTCCACTGAAAGAAGATACACCACTACTTGCAGTTAATGGATTCGTATCAACGGATAATGTTCCGCTACCGGGATTTGTAGCAATTGCAATTGTAATAGCATTTGAAGCAGATGTAACAGTATTTCCGCCAGCATCTTGAATAGTAACGGCGGGCTGAATTGAAAGATTATTGCCACCTGTCCCATTTCCCGGTTGTGTAGAAAATACTAATTTTGATGCAGCGCCAACAGTAACATTAAAAGCATTACTCGACGCTGAAGATAATCCTGCAGAAATTGCAGAGAGTGTATAGCCAGTTCCTATTTTATCAATACTTACGCCTGAAAAAGTTGCAACGCCTGCAATTGCATTTAACGGATTAGCAGTAACTGTAAGTGTCCCAGAACCTGAATTAATTCCTATAGATAATGTAATTGCATTCGTTGCAGATGTAACAGTATTTCCACCTGCATCCAAAATTGAAATGATGGGCTGAGTAGAAAGAGCGCTTCCACCTGTTCCATTTCCCGGTTGTGTAGAAAAAGAAAGCTGAACTGCCGAACCTTCTGTTATGTTAAAAGCACCGCTTGTTGCAGAAGTCAATCCAGCCGCTGTTGCTGAAAATGTGTACCCTGTACCAATTTTATCTATCTTCACTCCGGCAAATGTAGCATTACCCGATGTGGCATTTAATGGATTTACCGATGCAGAGAGAACACCGCTTCCGGGATTATTAGCGATAGAAATAGTAATTGCATTTGTTGCGCCTGTAATGATATTTCCACCAATATCCTGCACTGTTACCGCAGGTTGTGTAGATAAATTACTGCCTCCAGTACCATTGCCGGGTTGTGTTGTAAAAGATAATTTGCTTGCAGCGCCCACAGTAATATTTACTGTTCCGCTGACTGCTGCAATTGCAGTTTGCGAAGTAGCAGAAAAAGTATGGTTACCAACTGTTCCAATGAAAATCATTTTATTTGTTAAATCACAAACGCCGTTCACAAAATCTGATGCTTGATTAAGTACATTGTTCACTCCAGTTCCTAATCCTGAAATTGTTCCGTCAGATGGAGTAGAAGAAATTGTAACGTTATTTGCTGACGCATCAAATGTAGTTAAGACATTTCCGTATTGGTCTTTTGCAGTAATTGTATTTGTCCCCGTAAAAGTGATTCCGTTTGTTTGAGATGACGCAAAGGACAAAACAAAATTACCGAGCACAAATGGACTTCCGAGTGTCCAGCGTATCGGAAATGATGTAACACCTGATAGCTCTGCATAACGATTCACTGTATTGACAGAACCCGTACGCCCCATATTTGTCCACGAAGTTGTGTACTGCCATAAATCAAGAAGGGATTCCGAATTTCCGTTTAATTCTAATGTAGTGTAATGTAATCGAAGTGTTGATGAATAACCACTTCCACCAGTAGCTGAAATATCATAATAGCGCTGTATTGCATCTGTTTTGCCAGCGGGAACAGAACCACGGGTAATAAGCACATCAATCTGTGTTGGCAATGTACCTGTATTGGAAAAATTTATTGATGTGTAAGCATTTCCAAAAGTATAATCTACATTTGGAGCAAGTGAGTTTCGTCTTACTGTGCCTGCTACATCTTTAGCTCCTGAAGTTGTTGCACTCGTGGACATAGTTAAAATATTTGAAGCCATATCCATATCGTTGTTCAAAGTCAGTATGCCTGTAACAGTAATGTTTCCAGTTGCATTTTTAATTCCTGACCCATCAATACTAAGATTGTTATATGTAATTCCCGAAATATTTTGTGCACCCGTTCCATTAAATGAAACGGTACTTCCAGTTACAGTATATGAATTCGCCCCTGGAGTAAATGCACCCGCTATACCGATTGTCCCACTGGACGCAAGTATTCGCGCACCCGTTGAACTGCTCGTCAAATTATTATAATTGAAAGCAGAAATCGTTTGTGAAGAACTGCCATTATAATCAATGGTATTACCAGTAACAGTGTACGAATTTGTTCCTGTTGTAAATGCTCCTGCAATGCCAATTGTTCCGGATGAAGCAAGAGTTCTTGCACCTGTATTACTGCTTGTAAGGTTATTATAATTAAACGCAGGAATGGTTTGTGAACCGCTGCCATTAAATTCAATGGTATTGCCAGTAATAGTATAAGTATTACTACCAGGAGAAAAAGCACCTGCAATACCTATTGAAATAATGCCTGATTGTAAAATTCTTGCACCCGTGTTGCTCGAACTTAAATTATTATAATTAAAAAGCGGAATCGTTTGCGTACCAGAACCATTAAATTCGATTGTGCTACCGGTTAAATCATATCCACTACCACCGGGGGTAAAAGTTCCAGCAATGCCAATTATACCGGATGTCGCAAGGAAAGTAATTCCATTATTGCTACGTGTGAGGTGATGATAATTAAAAGCAGGAATTGTCTGAATTTCTGTACTGTTAAAATTGATAGTACTTCCAGCAACGGTATATGAATTATTTCCTGGAGTAAATGCTCCTGCAACTCCGATTGTACCAGCACTGGACAAAGTTCTTGCGCCAGTATTGCTACTTGAAAGATTGTTATAATCAAATGCTACAATTGTTTGGCTTCCGCTTCCATTATACTCAATAGTACTATTTGTAATCGTATAACTATTTGAGCCTGGTGTAAAACTTGATGCAATGCCAATTGTTCCACTTGATGCCAATGTACGCGCACCTGAATTGCTGCTAACTAAATAATAGTAGTTAAAAGCCGGAATTGTTTGTGAACCACTTCCATTAAACTCAATCTGATTATTTGTAATAATATAACCACCTGAAGTAAATGTTGCATTAGGGCTGAATGTGCCAGCAATACCTATGGTTCCTCCTGATTGAAGAGTAACACTGTTTGATGTGCGTGCACCGCTAATAGTAATATTATTGTAATTGAACGCTGCAATAGTTTGCGACGATGTCCCGTTATAATCTATCGTACTTCCGGTAATAGAATACGAACCGCCGCCAGGTGTAAATGTTCCTGAAATTCCAATTGTGCCACTGCTTGATAATGTACGCGCACCTCCACCACTGCAAATTAAATTGTAATAATTTACTGCATTAATCGTCTGCGAGCTCGCTGCACTATACTCAACAGTTATTCCGGAATTCAAATTTAAAGTTGAAAGCGTGTATTGACTTATTAAGTCTGCATTTACAGAAGTTCGTGTAACATATATTTTTCCGGTTCCCGTTAAAGTACCGGTACCACTCACTACTACACCAGCAGATGGCGTAAATGTTGCTCCGCTTCCTATTGAAAAAGTATTATTTACAGTAAAATTACTCGAAGCAGTTACGCCGGCAACAGATGCATTTGAAATCGTCAAATGATTGTATGTCAACGCGCTGATAATCTGTGTAGCTGTACCAGAATAATCAACCGTTAAATTCGTAAGCGTTTTATTTGTAATTGTGTATTGATTACTAAAATCTGCAGTTGCCGTTATTTTTGTTACTTTTACAGTGCCATTTCCAGTTAGTGTTCCGCTTCCGCTAACTAAAACATTTGCATCGGGAGTTAATGTTGAATTAGAACTAACAGAAAGAGTACCCGAGGCACTAAAATTCAGACTCGAAGAAACACCTGAAGTATTGCTTATAGTTAAATTACTAAAGGTAATAATTGAACCAGTGCTACCGCTTATTGAAGTCGCCGCAGGTACACTTGGAGTAGCAAACGTTACTGTTGTTGAACTTGACGAATAGGGAGTTCCTGCGGAAGTATTTACAATCCAGTTTCCCGCAAAAATATGACTCATTGATGTTCCGGCGTTAAATGCTACCGAACCTCCAATCGTGAAATTTCCATTTACATTGAGTGAACCACCCGCAGTTTTTGTTCCTCCTCCGTTAAGTTGCAAATGTCCATATGTCGGAGTTGATGATACCGTTTGACTACCTACACTCATATATTTGAATGTACTTGTCGCATTTAATGAATATGTACTGAAACCCGTTGGAAAAGTTGTGCTATCATTGTACACTGCCCCGGATGATAATATAAATGACTTTCCAGTATTTCCTGACAAAGTATAATTTCTTGCATAGACCACTGCGTTTGAAGCGATTATAAAATTACCCGTTAAATCTGATGAAGAAAGACTTCGAGCAAGACGAACACCGACTGTATTAGAAATTAGAATAGAATTAAAATCAATAGAAGTATTTGTTGAAAGCATCTGCAATGAACTTCCATTAAAGTCAATGATGCTATTTGTCCCAGGATTCAACGTCCCCGTACCATTTAAAGGAGTAACAGCGGAAAGATGTAATGTATCAAGAGTAATAAAATTCAAAGTTAATGTACGGTCATCAACATTTATTGAATACAAATTCCAATTACCATCGCCCTGCCATGTTGAACTTGATGCTAAAAATACTGTTACAGAATTAGCAATAAAAGTACCATTATTAATAAAGTCAGTACCACTACCTTTTCCAACGTTCAGATTATAAGAACCGCCACCAATAAGCAATGCACCTGTGCTGATCGTCAAAGAACTCAAATTTGAAGTATTCGTGTTAATTGTAACTGCGTTTCCACCTGTTGTTGAAATTATTACATTATCACTTGATACGGGTACTACGCCTCCTTGCCATGTAGAAGTAGAACTCCAATTCCCGCCAGTTGCCGTACTTGAAATTATAGCAGAAAACACATTTTCTGTTATAATCAAAGGAAGTAATATCAACAATAATGCTTTGAGTGAGTTATAGAATTTTTTCATACGAGTTCTAAAATATATTTGTTATAAAAAATTTTGGGGGTAAAAGGTACAGGTGTATTTTACTATTTCTATCTTTTTTTTGCTAAATAGTTTGTAAGACTATTAACTAATGTGTCTCAATTATACAAAAATATCGGATTTAAGATAAATCTTTTTCAGTGGGATTTTTTTAGCAGTGATAACAATCACTATTGTAGTATAAACGAGTTTGGGAGTTATTTATTAACTGAAAAACAAGTACAGAAAAACATTAATCCTTAAAGACAAAATAACCCCAATAGAACTTCCATTGGGGTTTATTTCTGCAATAAAAATTGAAATTTTTTTATTTACTTATCGTCCACACATAATCACGGATTGAATTCATTTGTTTAATTGAATCACCATCGAGGTACTCGATAAAAGCAGACCCATAAGGAAATTGTGGCATTCGAGTTCCTGGTTGTATTAGATCTGGGTTACGTAGCCAATCTACAATCCATTCTGGCTTTAGCCGACTTTTTGCAAGTACTAAGTTTGGCGCCAAATCGGATGGTTCTTTCCCTTCAGGGATAACTCCTGTATAATGACAACTTAAACATTGTAAATCGTCAAACATTTGCTTGCCGACAGGAAGTAAATGCTCGTCAGGAACAATTGCCGCATAATTGCGTATCTCAATTTCTTTTTTTGAAACAGCAAGAAAGTATTTTGTTATATCACTAATACTGTGGTCACTAAATCCAAATGTGGGCATCCTCAAATTTAACCAAGGACGAATAGGAGTCGGGTTATTGAGAAAATTATTTAACCACATTTCTTGCACTTTGGCTCCTTCGCCTGTTATTGGTGGCGGAGCAAGTCCATCGTCTTCAAAAAGTGCCTTAACATAACCGCCATTTCCTTCAAGTGAATGGCATCCTATACAATTATATTGTACAGTCATTTTCCTTCCCGTTTGTAAACTATTATTGTATTTCATAGCGTACATTGCCTCTGCAGTATCTTTTGTCATTCCTCGTAACATCGTACGCAGAAGTACTATTTCAGAATCTGCAAAAGCGAAAACAGGCATTTTTGAAACAATACGTTCAGTTGTATATTGTCGCGCATCTTTTATTTTTCCAAAAATCCAGTCGTCCCAAGTATGATGAACTTTTGTATCGCCAAAATCAAGTTCATCTACTCTTTTTCTTCCGAAATTGGATAATGCAACTGAAACTCTTCCTTCTTTTTCTAATCCGCGAATATCGTGGCAACCGTTGCATCCATATTCACGAGCAAGTTTATCGCCTTTTTTTATTTTTTCAGGATTATCAAGTTCTAATATTTTTTCTTCTAATGTTCGTTCTTCTTTTAATGTTAAGAGATACGCAACAATGTCTTTCGTTTCATTTTCAGTTAACCGCAAACTTGGCATTCTCGTTTCCGGTCTGAAATGCTTTGGATTACGAATCCAATCATAAAGCCAGTCGCCACTAACTTTGCTTCCTATGCGAGTAAGTTCGGGCGCAATATCATAACTTGTCCCGCGCATTTCACGAACACGCAAATCTTGCTCTACAACATGGCAACCTTTACAACCCAAGTCATTTACATATTGTTTTCCTTTTTCTGCACTTCCACCAGAATAAATTCCACTCGTAATTTCTACAAATTTCATATCAGGTTTTTCTTTTGAAATATTCCAAAGAAACGCAGTCAATGCTTCTGCTTGTTCATCTGAAAACTTAAAATTCGGCATGCGTGTATGCGGATTGAAATCTTTCGGATTGCGTACCCATCGGTAAACCCATTCTGCGCTTGTTTTCTGAGAAAGTTGATTTAATTCTGGTCCGATTTTTTGTATATCGGTAAATCCTTTTATCTCGTGGCAACCAAAACAACCAGATTCCAATAAAATCTGTCGTGCTCGATTGTAAGGCGCTGCACCATTTAAAAATATATCAGTCTGATGGCATGTTTGGCAAGAAGCGTACGTTTCTTTACTCTCAAGTAATGGCTTTTCCCAATAATGGTCTCCTTTTGGATCGTGATGTTTACTGTGTGCAAATCCTTCATCCAACGCTGGTCCTTGTCCTTGATGACACGTTGTACAGCCAAATGCTTCCGGACTGTGTTTTTCTAAAAGTTCCGGAAACGGATGCGATGTAAATGGTTGAGGTGCGTCATCCATTACTCCATATTCTCTCCAACCGAGATGACAAGTCTGACATCTGTCCACACGCGCTTTCAGTGTACCGAAATTTGTGCGTTCGTAATCATTCATCATCACTTGTTTGATTTCAAGAGTCATCTCTTCAGTTCGCTCAATTTTCTGCTGCCATTTTGCAATATCTGCAAAAAAAGATTCTGCGAATGACTTTGCTTGTTTAACTTCCAAATCTATTGCATCACGGATTTTAAGCAACGAGTCCCGCGTTGCTTCCATTCGCGAAACAATTACACCGTATGTACGCATTTCTTCTTCGTAGCCACGCAATGTTTTTTCGGCGGATTCAACATTTGCTCCTTCATGTTTTGCAGTCTGATAGAAATAATACGCTTCGTCTCCTTTACTTTTTGCAAAAGTAAAATTTCTGCTCGCATCAAGTAACTCTTCCTTTACCTGCTCCAAATATGTCGTTGCTTTTATGTACTCGTCTGATTTTAGTTTTGCTTCGACAAGTGCAAAGTTTTTTTCTGCTTCGATGTACCCAACAGAATCAAACATTACTTTTGCTTCATCCATCTTTTGCATAAATCGCTGAAGCGCAAGTGTACGATACTGGTTCTGATAATCTTTCCACGGACGGCGAACGGTTACTTCATCTACAATTGAATACATTGTAGCGAGAAATAATATCAATGAAAACACAAGATACATTGTACTGTAATTGCGTATTTCAATTGGTGTGTTGTAGCGTTTTTTAAAAAAATTCAACATAGTGCGGCTTCTGTATCGTAAATTTGTATTTTATAATTGAGCAGAATTAAATATTAAACCACGGAGTTACCAACACGTATTTGATGTTGAGTGCAAGCCGCAATACTATTTTTATCGGAAGAGACATCATTGTTAAAAACAAAAACGCTGTAATGCTATATCGCAGTAATCCATATTCCTTCATCCATTCTGTATTTTTCTTTTTCATCCAATACCATACGCCGATTGCATAGTATCCAAGAACAATCGCGATTCCAAAAAGTACAGCAATCATATTCAGATTCCCATTTGCATCGCGCGTGTGTATGCCGAAAAGTTCCGATAAATCTACATTGGTTAATGCAACAACGCGATGTGTATCCCAATATTCCCATGGCCAGAAAAAATACCAACCGGGTCCGCGCATAAATGTTCCTAATACAATCAGTGCAACCCATAATACAATAAAACCTACACCAAATACGATGAGCGCGAATTTTCTCTCCTTAAATGTATAATATCCGTTTCCTTTTTCATTATTATCTATGTACGGAATGACAATCAATCCAATAATTATCAATGTAGGAATAATAACGCCAGCAATCCACGGATCGAAATACACAAGAATTTCCTGCAAACCAAGAAAATACCAAGGCGCCTTCGATGGATTTGGCGTTAATGTCGGATTGGCTGGTTCTTCAAGCGGAGCGTTGATAAATATTGACCACACGACTAATATAACCATTACAAGTATTGTTGCAATGAATTCAACTTTAACAAGGTAAGGCCACACTTGTATTTTATCACTCATCTTTGCTTCTTCGGTTATTTCCTGCGAATCATTGCGGTGCATTTTTGTCCACGAGTACCAGGCGTAACCAAGTACACTCAGAAGAAGTCCGACAATGGGAAGATTATCGGGTTTTAAAACTATTGCTAAAAAATTATCCATTACTAAATCTTTTTTGAAACTTTGTTCTGAAATTAAAACTCTTTCTTTGTTGTATCAGGTCCGGAGATGCCGCCATCCTTGCGTATTCTCCAGAAATGCACAATCATAAATACTGCGGCGACAATAGGAAGAAAGATACAATGCCCAACATAGAAACGTAGTAATGTCGGCGGTCCGACTTGTGTGCCGCCAAGTAATATAAAACGAATATCATTATTTATCTTCATTCCGAGTTCAGGACCGAATGGACCTTCGTGCCCCATTATTGGAGTTGCACGCGCCATATTTGTTCCGACTGTTACTGCCCATATTGCAAGTTGGTCCCACGGCAATAAATATCCTGTGAATGAGAGAAGAAACGTTAATACAAGCAGAACGACACCAACGCCCCAATTAAACTGTCGCGGCGGCTTATACGAACCGGTAAGAAATACGCGAAACATGTGCAGCATAACCGTAATAACCATTGCGTGCGCTCCCCATCGGTGCATATTGCGTATCAGCGGTCCGAATGGAACGTCGTTCATTAAGTATTTCATATCCTCGTACGCATACTCTGCGGCGGGACGGTAATAGAACATCAAAATGACTCCCGTTATCGTGAGAACCAGAAACAGAAGGAACGTAATTCCTCCCATTCCCCACGTGTACCCGGGATTTGTGGCGTGCCGTGAAATGCGTACCGGATGCAAATGCAAAAATACATTATCCACAATCTGCAATGCGCGGTTGCGGGATGTATCTTGGTATCCGTGACGGAATATTGATTTATATACTTCTGTCTGTTGAAATTTTTCTTTTAATTTTCCCATACTACTAATTGAATTGCGATTTGAGTTTCATATTCATTCAATCTCAAATCATAAATCTAACTTCTAAAATATTCTTATCCCCATTTCAGGAACGAATCCGACTTGAGCCATTCGCCAGTTTCAAAGCGAAATTTTATATTGCGGTCAACAAGTATCTGCCCGTCATCTGCTAATGAAATTGCTAATCGTTCCAATGGTCGTGGCGCTGGTCCCTCGAAGTTAATGCCATAATCAGGCGCTCCGCGAAATCCACTGCCGTGGCAGGGACATTTGAATTTATTATCTGTTGCAAGATAACGCGGCGTACATCCAAGATGCGTGCATATTCCTGATAGCGCAATGAATCCATCTGCGCTGCGAATTATCCAGACGCGGTATTGGTCTTTGTATTTTTCGCTTACTTCGCCGATAACGTAATCTGAAGGGAAGCCCGCTTTGAATGCTGAGGGCGGCTCGTACAGTACGCGCGGAAACATAAACCGCAATGCGCCGATTGTTGATGCTGCAATAAAGGAAAAGAATGCCATCCATCCCGCCATTGAAAAGAAGCCGCGACGGTTCATTCGCCACGTGCCTCTGTCGTCTTCGGGAGGGCGGTCTTGTTTTGGTTTGCGGACTTCTGTTGCGGCGGGCTTTGCTGCAACTTGTTTTGGCGCCGGTGGTGATATTACCGGAACTTCATTTGGTGTATCCATTTTGTTTTAAAAAGGGAAGTAAATTTGCTGTTAATTCGTAAAAAAGCGAGGAAAATATATCAAAAAGGAAGGGAATTTCAACAAAAGAGGAGAATATTTGTCCGAAATTTTTTCAGTGTATCGTGGTGCGTGAATCGTTTTTCGTATTTTGTGGATAGGGATTACGATTCACGCCGCACGATTGTCTTTATTTAGTTCGGATTATCGGGAGGTTTTGGTTTCGTTCCAGGCGATTTCCTTTCGGATTTCTTTTTGATACCAACCGCCTGTGCCTCATTGCTGTCTATTCCGTATTGTCCGATAACCTGTTCTTTTGCGACAAGGATGGCATTGTGAAATTCCCACTCTGCTTCTATGTGCATTCGGAATAGGATTCTGTGTCTTCAGAACAGTATCCAGGATAGTATCCAGAGTATTCAGGATAGTATTCCGAGTGTTCAGGATAGTATTCCGCATATTCAGGATAGTATCCCGTATTGTAAGGATACTATTCCGTTTTCTCTTTATTTCACAAATTGTCCAAATTTCACTAAAAGCCAATAGCCAAACGCTAAATGCTAACCGCTAATTGCTAACCGCCACCCCCTACTTCCAATACCACCGCAGATGGATGAGGAGTTGTGTGGAAATTGAGTGCGTATTATCGTACGACTCAGAATGTCCTGTTTCATCATTAATGAGCGGGTCGGTTGTGTACACATAATTTATATTCGCTTCGCATCCGAGAGATAAATGTTTGATAAAACGATGTTCTATGCCAAATGCAGGAGCAAATGTGTAAATATATCTACTGGTTTCTTTTACAGCAGTGATTTCTATTACAACAGGTTTAATACTTATTTTTTGATAATTATAGGAATAAGAGAAACCAATACGCAACCCGGTGTACATTGATAATCTGTTTCCATCATCCCATTTGCGGAAGAAACCACATTCAAAGATTGGAGAGGTACTGGTTATTGATTCATCACGCGGACGCGAACGTGATATACGATGGCGGATATATTTACGATAATAAAGATTTATTTTTGGTTCAATGCGCCATTTGTTATTAAAATCCATTGACAGATATAAATCTTTCCGTGAGTGGAAGATAAAAGATTCTCCATTATAAATACTCGTTCCGAACCCGATATTAAAATCCTGTGCAAATGTAAAGGAATACATACACAGTATGCAAAACATTGTGCAAATGATGAGTGAATATGTGCGCGGGTTACTATACTTCATATAACGGATGCAAGAATTTATACATCACTTCGCATACCATCGGAGAAATATCAGAAATTCACTATTAAGTCTATTTGTAAATTCACTGGTTAAAGTATAACCCGAAGAAGCAACATCTTTGGGATGGTCAAGATAAGAGTACACAATATCTGCTTCACTTCCCAATGAAAAACTTTGTGTAATATAATATTCGATTCCTAAAGCAGGTCCACATGCATACGTTACATTGCGCGTCTTTCGATAACTATTATATCCCTCCTCGTTATAATCACTGTACCTGACAATTACACTGCTACGCGCACCTGCATACCACAGCAGCGAACTATCAATCATTGTACGATACATTCCGCCAATAGATATAGTAACCTGAGTTATTGTATTTTTTTCTTTATAATATCTGTTATCTATCTGATTGTTACGAATTTGATTCGTATAGTCAAACTGCACCGATGGCTCAATACACCAGCGTTCATTTAACACAAGCGGAACGTAGATACTAAGCGGACTCGATGAAGATGAAGAGAATAACTGATTGATATTCGTTCCCAACCCGAAACGGAAATGCTCTTCTTCTGCGCGTACCGAAGTGCAGAATATAAGAACGACAAAAGAGATGCTCACAAACGTATGCTTCATAATACTAATGCGGAGAGTAATTGTAGTAAATCGAAATAATTTGCGGGCGAAATTTAAGAAAATTCTATGAGAAAGTCAAGGGAAAATGCTATTGGCTTATGGCTGTTGGCTATTAGCCGTTTGCATTTGGCAGTCAATTCTTTTTCACACAACCATAAATGGTTGTGCTGCGGCAAAGAAACCCCGCTGAAGCGGGATAAAACGAGAGAATCATTTATGATTCTTTTATGATTCTTTCTTCGTTCAGTCCCGAACGCTTTCGGGATTCACGGTCTTGAAAGGATTTTCTCAAATTTCACTAAAAGCCAATAGCCAAATGCCAACAGCCAATGAAATTCCTTCTTCACTCGCTTCTTCTTATATTTTCCTCGTGAAAAATTTAAACGCGGTAATTCTGTTTCTCGCAATGTACGCATTGATGCAACACGCATTGAGTCAATCGCTCCTTCCGCAAACATCGTGTCGCATTGCGCTTGCGTCTGCGGATTCAATCTACACGCTGCCGTATCAATTCATTGAAAGAAACAGTGAGAGCGTGTTGCTCGACTCCGTGCAACTTCTGCACGATTCACTTGATTATACGCTCAATACACGCAAAGGAACCATCACCTTCGTAAAACATCTCTTTGCTGATTCATTGCCGCATTATGCAATCGTAACATTTCGCTCGCTGCCATTGCGATTCCGAGATTTTTATTTCCATCGTGAATTAATTTATCGCAAAGATTCCGTTACGCAAAAAGAAATCGGTTTCGTGCAAGAGGAAAAGAAGTTCTCTCTCGATGACGTTTTCGGTGATAATCTGCAAAAGAGCGGCAGTATCTCGCGCGGATTCACCATTGGAACAAACCGCGACTTCTCATTGCAATCCGGATTTCGTATGCAACTGCAAGGCAACATCAGTGAAGATGTTTCGATACTCGCGGCGCTATCGGATGAGAACACGCCGCTTCAACCGGAAGGAAGTACACAAACTCTTTCGGAGATTGATAAAATCTTTGTGGAAATTACGCATCCCAATTTCTCTGCAACGCTTGGCGATTTTGATTTTCAAACGGAAGGAACGGAGTTTGGCAACATCAACCGCAAACTGCAAGGAGCAAAAGGAAGTGCGGCATTTACATCTTCTTCGATTTCAAACTCCGTTCTGCTTGCAGGCGCAACATCACGCGGGAAGTTCACGACAAATCAATTCAGCGGACTTGATGGCGTACAAGGTCCGTATCATTTATATGGAAAGAATAATGAGCGCGCCATCATTATCATTGCAGGAAGCGAGCGTGTGTATGTGAATGGCGAAGAAATGGTGCGCGGCGACAATCGTGATTATATCATTGATTATGCGACAGCGGAACTGACATTCACAACACGCAGATTAATTTCAAATATATCGCGCATTGTGGTGGATTTTGAATATACAGATAGACAATATGCAAGAAATTTCTTTGGTGTTGCGAATGCGACGCAATTGTTTGGAAATACCGTTGCGCTTTCTCTTCGCTATTATAGAGAAGGTGATGATGCAGATGCTCCGCTTGATGTAACTTTGACTGATGATGATAAAAACATTTTGCGCAATGCGGGAAGTAATCGCACACTTGCTGCAAAAGATGGATGGCGAAGTGATTCATTAGGAAATTATATCAGAATGTGGTCAGTTGTTGCGAGTGAGAGTGTATTTGTTTACAAGCCAGACACAAATGGCGTGCAAAAATATACAATTACATTTACATTTGTCGGAAACGGACAAGGAGATTACGAACGAAAAAGTATTGGGAACTTTGAATATGCGGGAAATTATCTCGGTTCCTACGTTGCAAAAGTATTTCTTCCAATGCCGGAACTTCATCAAGCAGGTACAATAAAAATAGATGTCAATATTACCGATAGTTTAAAGATTGAAAGCGAGTTTGCCGCCAGCAATTTCGATGCGAACAGATTCTCCCCGCGCAATGATGAAGAAAATTTTCATCCTGCAAATAAATTTTCATTGCGCTATCAATCAAAAGAAATAAAACATATCGGAAGATTTTCCATCAACGCGAAAAATAGATTCATTGATGGCGGATTTGCTACAATGGAGCGCATTGATGATGCAGAGTATGCACGACGATGGAATTTTTCTCCTGCAAACAATAACAATGAGGAGCTCTCGGAGGGAACTATTGGTTATATGCCTGCACAGTTTCTTCAATTCAATGTAGGAGCAGGCAATCTGATGCGCGATGATGAATCAATAGATAGAACGGAAGGGAAAATACTCTTTGCGAAAAAGAATCTTCCATCATTTTATTATGCAATGGAAAAGATACAGAACATAATGACACCTTCTCTTGACATCGGGTCAACAAGTTCCGTTCTACGTCAGCAAGGGAATACTGAATGGAGTACGAAGAATGCTATCCCGTCCTTTCGGTATGCTAATGAAACGAGAAAGGATTTTGATGTAATACAAAACAAGATGAGCAGAAGCAGTTTTCGCTTTAATGAATTTGCACCGAAACTTATACTACAGCATATTTGGAATACACAAATCTCTGCGGAAGTACAAGTGCGCAATGAAGATTCCATTGCGGCACTGCAATTTACCAACGCATCGCGGGCAATAACACAACGATATGAAATGACGCTGTATGAAATACAAAATTTTTCTACAACACTGAATGTAACGCTGCAGCGAAAGAAATATTCTGATGTATTTGCATTAAAAGGAAACAAAGATAATGCGACGCATCTTTTCCGCTGGCTCGGAAGATATTCGCCAATGGAAAATGCAATACAAACAGATTGGCTTTACGAAGCAACAACACAACGCTCAGCAAAAGCAGAACGCATTTTTGTGAAAGTACCACAAGGTACGGGGAATTACATATACATTGGCGACCGCGATAGCAACGGCATTCGCAATGACGCAGATTTTGAGCAAACGCGCTTTGACGGTGATTATATTGTTACGTCATTTCCATCGGAAGCTTTGTATCCTGTTATTGATTTGCGCACAAATGTACGAGTGAAGATTTTATACGGCGCATTGTTTGAAAAAGAATTGCCTGTACTTTCAAAAATATCAAGCGAATCATATTTCCGCATCGAAGAGAAGAACTCAACGCCGCATACAAGCGATATTTATTTTTTGAAATTAAACAGGTTTTTAAATGACAGTACCATTGCCGGAAGTCAGTTGATGACGCACGATGTATTCTGGAATGAAACTGATGAGTTGTTTTCTCTGCGTTTGCGGTTTCAGCAAAAGAAATCACTCACCCAATTTGCGCTTGCAACAGAACGCAATTACATCCGCGAACGTTCTGCAAGGATGCGGATACAACTCGATAAAGAAATCAGTAACCAGACGGAGTTTATTAATACTACAAATACGTTATCCGCGAATGTATCTTCAAACCGCGTGCGCAATATCAGCGGCAATGCTCTCTCGTCAGATTTTTCTTATCGTCCGCAACAGCAATTTGAATTTGGTTTTAAAATGGAAATTGCACAGAATAATAATGCGCAAATTATCGTTGCAGATATGAATACACAGGAAATGCGATTTACTTTTTCATTTGAAGATAAAGGACAATTGCGGTTAGAACTCCATCGTGAAGAAGTGCAATTCAATAAAATCAATATTGACTTTCCTTTCGAACTCACCAACGGGCGATTGCAGGGAAAAACATTTCTCTGGAAAGTAATGTGTGATTATCGCATCGCAGAATATCTGCAAACTACATTTTCCTACGACGGAAGAAAAGAAGGAACACGCGAAACAGTCCACACTGCACGTGCAGAATTGCGGGCAACATTTTGAAATAGAATCAACGAGCCAACAAACAAACGAACGAACTATTTGAAACGAAATACAACATACAACACTATCATCATCGGTGGCGGTGCCGCTGGATTGATGTGTGCAATCGAAGCAGGAAAACGCGGAAAAAAGGTGCTGCTCATTGAACATAATGACCAAATCGGAAAAAAGATTTTAATTTCCGGCGGCGGGAGATGTAACTTTACTAATATCAATGTTTCATCAGAAAATTTTATTTCTGCAAATCCGCATTTTTGCAAGTCCGCGCTCGCACGCTACACACCGATTGATTTTATTCATCTCATTGAAAAACACAGCATTGCATACCACGAAAAAAAACTCGGACAACTTTTTTGCGATGGAAGCGCGAAACAAATTGTAGAAATGTTACTCACAGAATGTAATGAAGCCGGCGTTGACATACTTTTGAATTGCGCAGTAAAAAATATTTCCAAAGAAATTTCTTTTTCTCTTGAAACAAATTTCGGAATATTTGAAAGTGAAACTGTTGTGATTGCTAGCGGCGGTTTATCAGTGCCAACAATCGGCGCAACAAATTTTGGATTGCGTATTGCGAAGCAATTTGATATAAAAATAATTGAACCACAACCTGCGCTTGTCCCTTTCTTATTTTCAAGTGAAGAACAAAAAACATTCAACCATTTAAGCGGCGTTTCTCTCGAAGCAATCGTGCAATGCAATGGCGCATCGTTTCAGGAAAATATTCTCTTCACACATCGCGGATTGAGCGGACCTGCGATATTGCAGATATCATCGTATTGGAAAAAAAACGATGCACTTTCCATCAATCTTTTTCCGAATGAAAGTGTGGAAAATATTTTATGGCTGAATCAACAAAATAAAATTTCATTGGGAACTCTTCTTGCTCAATTTTTGCCCAAAAGATTTATAGAAATTTGGTGCGCACAATTTCCGCTTGCAAAACCAATGTATCAATGGAATGAAAAAGAATTAAAAACGCTTGCAGAATTTCTTCAATCGTGGATAGTATTTCCCGTTGGAACAGAAGGATTTGAAAAAGCAGAAGTAACTCGCGGCGGCATTGATACAAACGAACTTTCTTCCAAAACAATGGAAGCAAAAAGTATGCGTGGATTATTTTTTATCGGCGAAGTGGTGGATGTTACCGGCTGGCTTGGCGGATATAATTTTCAATGGGCGTGGAGTTCTGGATTTGCGGCGGGAAGTTACGCGTAATTTTTTAGTTGACAACTTTAATACAATTTCGTAATTGGAAGTTGTCAACAAGTCGTCAACTTCTCGCAATATGATTTATCATAAACCGAACATTTTCATTTTCATTAATAGTTTTAATTTTTATACCTGGATGAATTTTTTGCCACACACGAAAAACTTCGTCCGCAAATCCCTGCCCAATAGTTTTAACATTATTAAAATCTAATACTACTTCTCTGAATTTGTCCAATCCACTCAATATTCTCCGTGCTTGAGAACGAGAAATATGACTTCCATCTGATTTATACAGTTCCACCGCCACTACGCTTTTTCCGAATTCAAATTCTTCCCCGGCATATTTTTGAAATATGCTTTGCAATTCTTTTTTTGTTTTTTTATTAATCCAAAATTCTACACGCGTGCCAAAAGTTTTTTTCACTTCTTCAATGAAAACATCATTTTTTTTGTTGTCGTAAGTTAGTTTTTTACTCGAACTTTTAATCACGAACATATCTGCAATTTTAGAAGTAAAAAATATTCCTTCGCCACTATGTCGTTCGGGGTCGGTTGTTTGTTTTCCTTTTAATAAATCTTGAATTGCTTCTAATTCACTGTTCAGTTTTTTGTTTTTCATAATGTGTTGAAAAATACCAATGCCTTCGTCCACTATGCAAAAATATATTTCCCCATTGCGTTTTATACGCAATCGGATTAAGTGTGATTGAGAATGTTCAATAGCATTATTCAGCATTTCCAAAAAAGCATATTCAAGAATATGTGCGACATTATTCGGAAGATTATGGAAAATCCCTGACCTCGATTTAACCTCTTCCAATACTTTATCCTCCATCAATGCCTTATTTTTAAGAATGCGATGTACTTCCTTGAGCTCTTTTTTCGCTAAATGAAGTGAACGCTTCGTTGCAAGAATATATTTTGCTTGATTTGCTTTTCCTACTAAATCAATTTTATTTTCTTTCCGTAATTCCTGAAAGAACCGATTAATATACGCGCGAGAGAATCCTGTTGCTCGTACAATTTCTGACACTGAAACAAAATTGTTTCTTTTCAGATTAGAAAGAATGAATGACTTTATATCTATTGTTTTTCTCATAATGATTTTAAGTTTTAGTTGACAACTTTAATATAAAAGAAAAAAATGAAGTTGTCAACAAGTTGTCAACTCAATTCTTAAAATATTTTTCTATTGGGACAACCGTATCCACTTTTTTTATTTGCCTCCGCACCATTTTCTTTGTAACTTTTGCCCGATTTTTTATAAACTATAAATCGAAAATTTAAAAATACTATGAATGAAGTTGTCATCGTCAGCGCAGTCCGAACTCCTATCGGCGCATTTCAAGGAAGTTTATCATCAATTCCCGCAACAAAACTTGGCGCAATTGTTATCAAGGAAGCAATTACACGCGCAAACATTTCTCCAAATGAAATCAATGAAGTAATAATGGGAAATGTTTTAACTGCGGGAGAAGGACAAGCGCCTGCGCGACAAGCAGCATTGTTTGCCGGACTTCCAGAATCGGTGGAAACAATGACAATCAATAAAGTTTGCGGAAGCGGATTGAAAGCAGTGATGCTTGGAACGCAAGCAATTCTCTGCGGCGATGCGGAAATTATTGTTGCCGGCGGAATGGAAAGTATGAGCAACGTTCCCTACATTTTGGAAAACGCGCGAAACGGTTTGCGAATGGGACATCAGCAAATGACCGACGCAATGATTAAAGATGGTTTGTGGGATGTGTACAATAACTACCACATGGGAAATGCGGCGGAGTTGTGCGCGAAAGAATGTGCAGTTCCACGAGAAGTGCAAGATGAATTTGCAATTCGCAGTTACAAACTTGCAATTGAAGCGCAAACGAAAGGATATTTCAGAGATGAAATTGTGAATGTTGCGATTGAACAAAAAGGAAAAGATGCTCTCGTTATTTCTGAAGATGAAGAACCGAAGAAAGCGCGCTTCGATAAAATTCCAACACTCAAACCGGCTTTTCAGAAAGATGGAACGGTTACAGCGGCGAATGCTTCAAAAATAAATGACGGCGCTGCAGTAGTTCTTATTATGTCGAAAGCAAAAGCAGAAAAATTAGGACTCAAACCACTTGCAAAAATTATTGCGTATGGTTCTGCGGCGAAAAAACCGGAATGGTTCACAACTGCTCCCGCTGATGCAATTCAAAAAGTTTTGGTGAAAGCAAATCTTACAAAAAACGATATTGATTTATTTGAAATCAATGAAGCATTTGCCGTGGTAAATCTCGCTGTGAATAAAATGTTGGGATTGGATATAGAAAAAACAAATGTTCATGGCGGCGCGGTTGCACTTGGTCATCCGATTGGTGCAAGCGGTTGCAGAATTTTGGTTACACTTCTTCACGCAATGAAACAACACAATGCAATACGCGGAATGGCTGGAATTTGTATCGGCGGCGGAGAAGCGAGTAGTATGATTGTGGAAGCGTTTTAGATTTTAGATTTTAGATTTTAGATTTTAGATTACTGTTGGAGAAACTATGTCAGAAGAAGAGAAAAAAATAAACACACTATTTGATATGCTTGATAAATGGAGATTATTTCCAGCATATCAATTAGAAAGACGTGCAGATATTTTTTTTGCAATTTACTTAAAACAAATTTTAGAATCTGATCTCAAAATAACAGTTGACAATATTCTTCCGGAATTTCCAATTAGAGTAGGTTCTTTATATAATAAAGAGAATAAAAAAAGTAGAATCAATCTTTCATTTAAAATTGATTATATCGCATTTAGTAATAAGAGTCGGAAAATTTATTTCATTGAACTTAAGACTGATGTTGATTCAAAGAGAGAAAAACAAAATTGGTATCTAAAAACAGCGACACAAGTAGGATTTATCAAACTTCTTGAAGGGTTGTTGGATATTTATAGTGCGACAGAACAAAAGAGAAAGTATACAAGATATATTTCAGAATTACAAAAAATGGCGTGGATTAAAGAGGACAATAATAAATATTTTGTATCAAGCAAAGATTATAATATTGAAACAATTATCATTCAACCACGAAAAACAAAGAAAGAGGAATTTAAAGTTATTACTTTCCAAAATATTGTACGAATACTTTCATCGAATAAAGATTTTTTATCTGGCAGATTTATCAAATCGTTGAAAAAGTGGAAAACAAATCCCAACTAAGTCTATTAGCACATTTTGTTACAAATAATTTATGAACACTAAACAACAATCACTATGAATACATTCAAAGAAGAGTTTGTCGTTGACGCAAACGGAAAGAAAAAAGCCGTTCAGTTTTCCATTAAACACTATGAACAATTGATGGAAGATTTGCACGACTTGGCAATTGTCGCTGAACGACGAGACGAAAAACCAATTTCGCTTACTGAAATGAAACGCCGACTAAAAAAACGTGGACAAGTACAAAGTTGATTTTAAGCCTTCGGTTGAAAAAGATTTCGACCGACTTCCCGATTCAATGCTGCAAAGAGTAATGGAACACATTGAACAATTAGAATCAAACCCGTTCCCGATTGGTTCTATCAAGTTATCTTTCGCAGAAAAACTTTATCGTATTCGTGTGGGAGATTATCGTATTGTTTATGATGTGAACACAATATCGAAAACGGTGGTGATACATTATGTTCGTCATCGTCGGGAAGTATATAGAACTGTGAAGTAAAAACATAAATTTTTAAAACAAACTATGAACGAAATAAAAAACATTACTATTCTTGGCGGTGGAACAATGGGAAATGGCATTGCTCACACGTTTGCGCAATACGGTTTTCCCGTTTCGCTTTACGATGTGAAACAAGAATTTCTCGATAAAGCAATAAAAACAATTTCGGGAAATCTCGATAGACAAGTAAAAAAAGGAACACTTTCCGAAGAACAAAAAAGCAAAACGCTCTCGAACATTAAAACTTTTCTTTCGATTGAAGAAGCAGTTGCAAATTCGGATTTAGTGATTGAAGCAGTTCCCGAAGATGGAAATTTAAAAAAAGAAATTTTCCGAAAACTTGATACGAGTTGCAAACCGACAACAATTCTTGCATCAAACACTTCTTCGATTTCAATAACGGAAATTGCTGCAGTTACAAAACGTCCGTCGCAAGTCATTGGAATGCACTTTATGAATCCCGTTCCGCTAATGAAACTTGTGGAAATAATTCGCGGACTTGCAACATCGGATGAAACTTTTCAAACAGTAAAAACAACATCGGAAAAATTAGAAAAAACTCCCGTGGAAGTAAACGATTATCCCGGATTTGTTTCCAATCGTGTATTGCTGCCGATGATTAACGAAGCAATTTACTGCGTGTTTGAAGGCGTTGCAAAACCGGAAGCGATTGATACCGTGATGAAACTCGGAATGAATCATCCGATGGGACCGCTGCAGCTTGCTGATTTTATTGGTCTCGATGTGTGTCTTTCGATTATGAATGTGTTGCACGATGGACTTGGCGATTCAAAATACCGTCCGTGTCCGCTGTTGAAACAAATGGTTGCGGCGGGACACTTGGGAAAGAAAACGGGAAAAGGATTTTATTCGTATTGAAGATTTGAGATTTTGGTTTGAGTATTTTAGAATATAGATTTTAGATTGAAAATTTCCTTTGAGATACTATGCGAAACCTTTGCGCTCTCTGCGTTTAAAAACAAACCAGCAAACGAACTAACCAACTAACGAATAAACAAATTTGAAATACATCGCTTTCCTCCGCGGTATAAATGTGAGCAGACAAAAAATTATAAAGATGGAAAACTTGCGCGAAATGTTTTCTTCTTTCGGATTGAAGAATGTAACAACGTACATCCAAAGCGGCAACGTATTATTTGAAACTGCGAAAACAAACGCACAAACGCTCACGAAAAAAATTGAAAGCGGATTACAAAAAGCACTGGGTTACGATGTTACTGTGATAATACGAACTGTTGACGAAATGGCTGAGATTGTAAAACTGAATCCGTTCAAAGACGTAAAAGCAGACAAAGAAAAATTTCTTTACGTTACGTTTCTCTCCAATGAACCGGACGAAGCAAGAAAGAAAGAGTTACTCAATTCCGCGAACGATGTTGAAGCATACGAAATAATAGGGCGCGAAGTATTTATTCTCTGCGATAAAAAAGGATATGGCAAAACGAAATTCAACAATACGTATCTCGAAAAAAAACTTGCCCTTCGCGCAACAACACGCAATTGGAATACAGTGAGGAAGATGGTGGAGATGGTGGAATAAGAAACTATCAACAATTATTTGATTAATAATATTATGCAACCTTTAACTTTAAGCATACACAAAGAAATAAAAACTGATACCATTCCAAAGAACAATGATGTATTAGAAATATTACTAAAGATAACTGAACAAACAGTTTTAAAATATCTCTATTCATTTGATGAAGCGAACAGAGAAGAAAAAGCAATTGAAGCGCTACGAGTAGGAGTAATTGCAATTCAATCTGCCAGCCCCTCTCTTGATACAAGGATTGTTGAAGAAAAATTTAGAGATGTTGAAACTTCCATCGACGAATACTTAAAAACTTTTCAAAGTGAGTTGAAAGACAAACTTGAAAATTATTTTAAAGCAGAAAGTGGAGAAGTGCCAAGAAAATTAGAAGATTTATTGGGCAAGACAGGTATTCTTTCACAAATCTTTAAATCATACTTTAATTCCGAATCAGGACAACTCCAATTGTTGCTTCAAAATCAAATAGGACCTTCAAGTTCTTTCGCAAAAAATCTTGACCGCAACAATAAAGAAAGCGTAATTTCTAAACTTGAAAATTTTATTGAAACACATCTTGAACTTACGACTGGAGAAATAGTTGATGAATTTTCTTTAGATAAAGATGGTTCTGCTCTTTCAAAATTGAAAAAATCTTTGTCGGATGAAGTAAAAGAAATTCAAAAATCAAACGCTCTATTTTTTGTTGAGTTAAAAGAAGCATTGGGTATCAAAGAAGGCAGAGAAACTGAAGCAGAGAAAGGAACAGAAAAAGGAAGAGAGTTTGAAAAGGATTTGTATGCACCTGTTGCTTCTGTTTCGAGGCAGTTAGGTGATACATCAGAATTTGTGCGAGCAATCACTGGAAAAGTTCCAAGAGCCAAGGTCGGCGATTATGTTCTTACATTGGGAAATACAAGTGGTGCTCCAAATTTGAAAATTGTAGTTGAAGTTAAAAAGGAACAGAACTATAAATTAAAAGATGCAATTAATGAATTGAAAGAAGCAAAAGAAAACAGAGAGGCTGATGCAGGTATTTTTGTTTTTGCTAAAGGTTATGAACCTGCAGAGGTTGGCGATTTTCATAAACTTGGAAATGATTTTTACATTACAGTGGACGAAGAGCAATTAGCAAAAAACGAACCCCTCTTATTTTTTGAAGCCGCTTACAAAATTATCAGAGTAATGTTAATTACATCAAGCAGAATTCAGGAAGCGAAGGAGATTGATAAGGAAAAAATCAAAAGAGAATTGGATGAAATAGTTAAACTCACTGAAAGAATTTCAGAAATACTAACCAAGGCATCAACGATTAGTAACAGTTCAAAATTTATTACAGAAACAGCAACCACACTGAAAACAGATTTGGAAACACGATTGAACGGAATTATTTCACAATTACTTTGAAGGAAAAATTAGCACGCTTATGAATAACACACTCTTAACACAACCGAATAATTATGAGCAACATAAAATTATTTGAGAACAAAAAAGTAAGAACACACTGGGATAATGAAAAAGAGCAATGGTTCTTTTCGGTTATTGATGTCATTGAGATTTTAACTGGTAGTCCACGACCGCGAAAGTATTGGAATGCACTAAAAGCCAAGTTGCAAACCGAAGGAAATGAAGTGTCCCAGAAATTGGGACAGTTGAAAATGGAATCTTCGGACGGGAAGATGAGAGAAACAGATGTTGCCGATACAGAAACATTGCTTCGTATCATTCAATCTATTCCATCGCCGAAGGCAGAACCATTTAAGCAATGGCTCGCAAAAGTTGGCTATGAACGAATGCAGGAAATAGCGAATCCGGAACAAAGTTTAGACCGCGCAAGAGAAAACTGGCAGCGATTGGGAAGAAGCGAGAAATGGATTCAGCAGCGAATGACGGGACAGGAAACGCGCAATAAATTAACGGACTACCGGAAACAAAGCGGAATAGAAAAATCGGATGCGTTTGCTTTTCTCACGAACATCATTCACGAAGAATGGACAGGATTAACCGTAAAGAAACATAAAGACTTGAAAGGTTTGAAAACGCAAAACCTTCGAGACCACATGACGGAAGCAGAATTGATTTTTACCGCTCTTGCTGAACTTTCAACACGACAAATTGCTGAAACCGAACAAGCAAAAGGAATACCGCAAAATGCAGTTGCCGGTAAAAAAGGCGGACGAATTGCGAAGAATGCGCGATTAGCATTGGAAAAGAAAACAGGAAAAAGCGTTGTAACCAATGAAAGTTTCTTACCGCCGGCTAAAGAGAAAAAGAAAATTGAAAAAAAATAATAACCAACAAACTAACTAACCAACTAACGAAAAATGAACTTTACTTTTGACGAAACGCAATTAATGATACAACAAACCGCTCGTGATTTTGCAGAAACAGAATTACGACCAAATGCAGCCGAACGCGACGAGAAAGAAGAATTTCCGTATGATGCTGTAAAAAAAATGGGCGAACTCGGTTTTATGGGAATGAAAGTCGCGGAAAAATACGGCGGCGCGGGTCTTGATACCATCAGTTATGTTCTCGCGATGGAAGAAATTTCCAAAGTAGATGCATCGGCGGGAGTTATTATGTCGGTGAATAATTCGCTTGTGTGCTATGGTTTGGAAAAATGGGGAAACGAAGAGCAAAAACAAAAATATCTTGTTCCGCTTGCACAAGGGAAAAAACTTGGTGCGTTTGCTCTTTCGGAACCGGAAGCGGGAAGCGATGCAACAAATCAAATGACGACGGCTGTACGTGAAGGCGATCATTATATTTTGAATGGAACAAAAAATTTTATCACCAACGGAAAAAATGCCGACGTTGTTTTAGTAATGGCACAAACTGATAAAACAAAAGGACCGAAAGGAATTAGCACGTTTATTGTTGAGAAAGATTATCCTGGATTTTCCGTAGCGAAGAAAGAAAGAAAATTGGGAATCAGAAGTTCGGATACGGTGTCACTTTCGTTTACTGATTGCAAAGTTCCCGTTGAAAACAGAATCGGCGAAGAAGGGTTTGGGTTTAAGTTTGCAATGAAAACGCTTGACGGTGGAAGAGTCGGAATTGCATCTCAAGCAATGGGAATTGCTATGGCGGCGTTGGAGGAATCAATAAAATATGCAAAGCAGAGAAGATCATTTGGAAAATATTTAGCGGAACATCAAGCAATTCAATTTAAAATTGCTGATATGCAAACGAAAATTGATGCCGCACAAATGCTTGTTCTTCATACGGCATCAACTGATACTGATGACCCGTCATTCAGTACACGAGCCGCAGAAGCGAAACTATTTGCATCAAAAATTGCAGTGGAATGTGCGTTGGAAGCAATTCAAATCCACGGCGGATATGGTTATTGTAAAGATTATCCAGTCGAAAGATTGTTGCGGGATTCAAAAATTACAGAGATTTATGAGGGCACGTCAGAAGTACAAAGAATCGTTATTTCTCGTGCAATTTTAAAATAATTGTGTGAATGTGCTTTTTACCTTTTTTTAACTGAATAAATTTTCGTAGAATTAGTGTAGAATTTTTTAACGAATTCCCTTGAAATAAATTTGCTAACTGTATTACATAAAGAAAGGTTAACTATCGCACTTTTTTACCATTTCGGAAAAGAAAATATTTAATTCTTTTCGACCGTCGAAATATTTTCCATCCCCAATGGAGAAAGGTCTTGTATCATTATGCGTACAATGCTTTCTCTGACATATAAAATTGTTGCTCTCGCATTAGTCCTGTTCATTTCAGAAAGTTTTGGACAAGCAATATTTACGTCCAGAGTTACATCAGGAAACTGGAATAATACTGCTACGTGGAATGTTATTGGGACAGACAATGATGGCATACCAGACGCAAATGACAGTGTGTTTGTCACTTCTACAGATACAAACCATACAGTATTAATCCCGGTAAACACGATTGCAGTATGTCGTGTTCTCATTATAGGAAAAGCAAAGTCTGGCACTGGTGGCGGTGTTGTTCTTAATGATTCTTCTTCCCTTTTCACTGATGAACTCTCCATCAATCAACCAAATAACGGTACAAGGTTTCTTTCAATAGGAACCGGAAATATTTTTGTTAGCGGAGATATTGCACTTAATTCAGTAAATATTGTTTCTTCTGGGAGAATTTCTAAAATCACTCTCACAACAGGGAACATTTCTGTAAAAGGAAATATTTTCTTCAATGCGCGGGTTGCAGATAATGCTGTTATTGATATGACTGCAGATTCTGCTTCGATGAATATTGGAAAATATTTTATTTTAAATCCCAAAGGAACTTTACTTCCCGGTACGCAAAGTACCGTAATTTTTGACGGCATATTTCCACAGACAATTCCACTAAAATTTCCCTCAATTCAGTTTAACAATGTCATTTGCAATAATACAAGCGCAGATGGTATTGCACTCGATTCAAATATTACGCCGCAAAAAATTACAGGCAATATTTCTCTTGTTACAGGAACGCTGAAAACACGTTCATATACTATTGCCGGAAACAGTGGAAAATTTTTTGACATCGGTGAAAATTCTGTACTCGTCATAGGAGAAAATTTTTCAATCAACGGTTTTCCAACTGGATTTATTCACAAAATCAGCTCTTTAAGCACTGTAATATATAACGGAGGAGCACAATCAATCGAGCCAATAAATAAAGGATACGGAAATTTAATTCTCAGAGGGGAAGCATCGAAGGTTTTTACTGATACAATCATTGTAAAAAGTGATTTAAAAATAAATTCTCCAATTGCAGAAAATGATTTCACACTTATTATGCTTGGCAATCTGGAAAATAATTTTCCAAAACTTCATCTTACCGGCACGTCAATTTTTACAGGCAACCGCGAAACTTTTATCGGAGGAGAAGAAGAAATTGCTTTTGAATCGCTGTTACTTAATTCTTCCGGAAAATTGCAACTGCAAAATAATGTTCGTGCAAAAAATTTAACTATAAAATCAGGAACATTTGATTTAGGCAATTACTCCATCGAAGGACAGGGAAATTTTACTCTCGACACTGAGACAACCCTGCAATTGCGCGGCACACAGCGATTCCCAGCTCCATACAACAATTATTATATTCATCCCGCAAGTACGGTTGAATATCGCGGTGCACTGCAAAATATTACTGCTGTTCCCGGCGGATTTGGGAACTTACTTCTCACTGGATTCGATAGAAAAATAATTTCTGAAAATATTACTGTCAATACTAATTTCATTTTTGATGTTGATGTAGATGGAAAAAATTCTGAAATAACAATAAAAGGAAACTGGATAAATCAACATGGAGATTTTTATTCTCAAGGGACAATAATTTTTTCTGGAGAACAAACAACAATACAGGGAGCGCAAACTGTATTTCATAATATTCGCATCACACAAAATGCTGAAACAATTCTTGAACAAAATATTTCAGCAGATAATATTGAAGTAGAGGGAACTTTACGAGCGAAAGAATTTGCTATAAATGTTTCGAATAATTTTCAATTGCACGATTATGCTTTGTTACAAACAACAGCAGAACATTCGTTCGGAAATTTTTCCAATACATTATTTTCTCCATCAAGCATTGTCGAATTTGCACGCGATGGTGAGCAGAATATTCCCAATTTGAAATACGGACATATACGTTTTGCTTCCTCAGGAGAAAAATTAGTTGCTTTTCATCTCATTGCAAATGAAATTACAATTGCAAGCGGCGCAACATTAAACTCACAATATTTTCCTGTTACAATTACCGGAAATTGGAATAACAGCGGAATATTTATTTCCACCAGCGAAGTTATTTTTCAGGGAAGCGACCAGATAATTTCTTCTTCAACATTTCCTTCAATACGATTTAATGGCAACGGAACAAAATCGGCGACGGGAAATATTATCGTTACAAAAGATATTTCAATAAATAACGGCGTAATTTTTGATGGAGGTTCTCATCATCACTCAATTGCTGGAAACTGGAACAACGATGGAACATTTTTATCGAGCGGAGTAATTGAATTCAATGGTAACGGGCAGACAATTTCGTCCAGTACTTTTAATTCTATTATTTTTTCCGGTAATGGTATAAAAAATATTACCGGCAATATTTCTATCGGAGGCAATGTTCACATTCTTCCGAATGCGAAAGTATCCGGAAATAATTATTTGTTCACAATTTATGGCAATTGGAAAAACGAGGGCACATTTAATTCAAAGGGAGAAGTAAATTTTGCCGGCGATATGCAAACAATTTCGTCAACCGAATTTTCCACCCTGCATTTTTCCGGTACGGGAAATAAAATCGCGTTGGGAAATTTAACTGTACTCAAAAATTTTACGGTGGATAATGGTACTCAATTTTCTTCAGGAGAATTTACTCACTACATCGGCGGCAATGTTATTGCTCATCAAAATATTAGTGAAGAAACAAGTACATATATTTTTAATGGTTCTACTCCACAATTCATCCCTTCTCTTACATTATACAACGTTGAAATAGAAAATTCATCCGGAGTTTTTCTCAACGGACAACTCACCATTCTGAATAATTTAAAAATTAGTACCGGCGATTTGCACACGGAAAATTCTCTTGTTGAAATAGGAATGAACGCAGCACTTTCCGAAACACCCGGCAATAGAATAATTGGAAAAGTATTTTCACTACGTCCCATTACAATCGGTGAAACACAAAATTTTGGCAATATCGGTTTTGAACTTATTGTGAATGGCTCGCATCCCGGACCAACTTTGATTACACGCTATACAGGAACGCAACTGAACGGCAGCGAAAATTTTCCTGAAAGCCAATCTATTCAGCGTTATTTTGTTGTAACTCCAACAGAAAATCAGAACCTGAATGCGCAAATAGTTTTACACTACGATGAAGAAGAATTGCAGAATCAAAACGAACAGAGTTTTGATATCTGGATGAAATCCGGCTTGAAATGGAAAAAAAATCCCGTCAAAACACATCGCAATACAGATATAAATACGGATACAATCAATAATATTTCTTCGCTCTCTCTTTTTACTTTTGCAGATAGTGATAATCCTTTATTCGGAGCCACAATTAAAGTAAAAAAGATTTTCGATTTTGACGGCGACAGTACAACGAGAAATGACAGAACTGCAAAATCCTGGCAAATGGAAATCCGCTCCGGTTCTCCCGTCGGAAATCTTATTGGTGCAGTCCTAAGTGATTCTGTTTTACAGGCAGAAGATATTGCAGGCGGATTATATATTGTCAGTCAGGCAGATTCTTTTGGTTGGAACAATCTTGGTTACCGTATCAATGGACAGTTTGTACTGAATCCATCTTCTGCAATGAACCTGTTTGCAGACAACGGAATGACGACAGAAATTGAATTTATTTCTTATCACCGCAATAGTGTGATAATAAATAATGTATGGGATACTGACGGCGATATAGCAACAATAAAAGACAGAAGAAAAAAACTTTCACGCATTGAATTATTAACCGATTCAACCAATAGCACGGTTATTGCTACTGCTTTCAATGATTCACTGCTGTTGCTCACAGATGTTTTGGACGGAAATTATTTTATCAGTGTTGCAGATACAGGAAACTGGAAACGGCTCGGCTACTCCATCAATGGCAATGTTGTAATTTCTAACAGTACTCTTATTCCAATTACGTTAGAAGAAAGAAAAATTTTAACGATTGATGTGATGAGTTTTTTCCCGAATAAAATTCTTGTAAAAAAACTTCGCGACCCTGACGGAAACATATATACAAATGAAAATCGTGAACTGCAATCTACAAGTTATGCGTTGTACAGCGGACCACCTGAACCGGAATTTTTAATTACCACAACACCGGAAGGCGAAGGATTTGCGTTCAATAATCTTGGCAATGGAAATTATACGTTGGTTGAATTGACCGCTCCGCATTGGAAACCATTAGCGTATTCAATTAACGGCGCGACGATTTATCAACGAACAAATGAGATTGCTTTCACATTACAAGGCGGAAATATTTTTGATGTTTCATTCATAAGTTATCTCCCGAATACAATTAGGATTTCACATTTCACGGATGATGATGGAAACGCAACAACTACAAATGACCGCACACCGTTTCCATGGAATTTTTCTCTCTATAAAGATTCTGTAAGCAACGCAACAAAAATTGCAGAACTCTCTTCTGCATACACAAATATTGATTCACTTGGCGACGGCACGTATTATATTACCCGTTTTGATAGCGCGGGATTTGTTTCTCTCGGATATGTTACTGAAACAAACAATTCATACGACTCAGTAAAAAAATCAATTGCATTTTCACTAATCGGAGGAGGAAAGAAATTTGATATTCAATTTATCAGCTACGTTTCTCTCTTTAAAAAATACAGAACATTCTCACAGGAAAAACTCGGTGGAAAAGCGCTTGCACTCCGTTCAACACAATTATCAAATCCTTTCGGGACGCGAATGCCAACGATGGCAAATATCCGTGATTCCATTTTCAAAAATTATATTACGCCAAAACTTGGCGCAATAATTCTTGGCGTTGAACAAGCTTCCAAAGAAAAACAAAGAGAATTCGGATGGATAAAACTTTCCAAATCACAGAAGAAATTTGCGCCGCATACTTCTTCTGCTGCATCATTCTCCCATAAAAAAGAAATTAAAAATCCGCTCGTAACGAGAGTAAATAATAAACTTGCCGGAGAATTATATGCTTTGAAACTTGCAATTGCCGCAAGCGATTTTGGAATGATTCCGACGGGATTGGGAGAAATAATTTTTGATGATGAAAATAGCGCAAACAACAATTTCAATGGAAAAACTTTAAGAGAAATTGCTCCGCTCGACAAAGCAGGATGGGTTGATTCTCTGCTTACCTATGCAAAAGAAAATATTTCTTCCCCACTTTCTTATGATGACGTCTACACTGTTTTGCATAAAATCAATCACGCTTTTGATGGCGCAATTGATACGTTGAGTACAGACCCTCTGCTCATTAAAGGAACAATTCCTCTTGCAGACATTTCATTTCTTAAACCATCGTTGGTTCAAAAGCCGGATGAGACGGTTCATTCTGTTGATAATGATATTCCGAAGAATTTTTTCCTGGGGCAAAATTATCCAAATCCTTTTAATCCTTCGACAACATTCAACTATACACTTGCTTCGCCTTCCATAGTTACAATTAAAATATTTAATCTTCTCGGGCAGGAAGTTGCACGTATAATGAATAATGAAGAATATCCCGAAGGCACATATCAGATAGATTTCAATGCAGGCACGCTTTCTTCCGGAATTTATTTCTACAGATTATCAGCAATTCCAACTGATATAAACGCACTTCCACTCCATTTGGTGGAAAAAATGGTGCTGATAAAATAATTTCTGCTCTAAAAGTTTATTTCAGGAGCATATTTTATTTTCGTATTTAAGGAAAATTAGTATCTTTTGTCCCCAAAATTTAATTTTTTAACCAAAATATATATGTTTGCAGTAGTTGAAATTGCCGGACAGCAATACAAAGTGAGTCCGAATGACACCATTTATGTCAATCTCCTCGAAAAAAATTCCGGCGAAAAACTCAGTTTTAATAAAGTTTTACTCACAAGCGATGGTTCAACCGTAAAAGTAGGTTCTCCCGCATTAAAAGGCGCATCCATTGAGGCGACAGTCCTTTCACACGCTAAAGATGATAAAGTTATCGTTTTTAAGAAGAAAAAGAGAAAAGGATATCGCGTAACACGTGGACACCGTCAGCAATACACACAAATTCAAATCAATAATATCGTTTTATAGAAGGAATCATCAATGGCTCATAAAAAAGGCGGCGGCAGTACGCAAAATGGTCGCGATAGTAATGCACAGCGTCTCGGCGTGAAAGCATTCGGCGGCGAACAGGTAAACGCAGGAAGTATCATCGTTCGGCAACGCGGAACAAAATTTGCAGTCGGCAATAATGTCGGCAAAGGGAATGATGACACATTATTTGCTCTCGTAACCGGCAAAGTAAAATTTGAAAGGTACAGTAAAACTAAGCAAATGGTCAGCGTATATCCAGCAGTCAAAGTAAACTAATTTTTTCTCCATCCCGCATTCACATCGAGTGCGGGTTTTTTATTTCCAACTTAAAGAAAGACAATCCCTATGAAAATTACAGTAGTCGGAGCGGGAAATGTTGGCGCAACCGCCGCTCAACGCATAGCAGAAAAAGAATTAGCCAACGAAGTAATCCTTGTTGATATTATTGAGGGTGTTCCTCAGGGCAAGGGTTTGGATATGTACGAATCCGCACCAATTGAATTATTCGATTCAAAAGTGCGCGGTACAAATGGTTACGAAGAAACTGTCGGTTCATCCATTGTAGTAATTACTGCAGGCATCGCACGCAAACCCGGCATGAGCCGCGATGATTTACAGAATACAAATGCAGGAATTGTGAAAGCAGTTACTGAGCAAATTGTTGCAAAATCTCCGCAGGCAATTATCATTGTTGTTTCCAATCCATTAGATGTAATGACGTATGCCTCGATGAAAGTCAGCGGATTTGAACGCCATCGCGTTATCGGAATGGCGGGAATATTAGATACTGCTCGATATCGTTCATTTATCGCTATGGAAATCGGCGTTTCAGTTGAAGATATTCAGGCGCTCGTTCTTGGCGGACACGGCGATTCAATGGTGCCTCTTGTCAGTTACACAACTATCAGCGGAATACCACTCACGCATTTTTGCAATCAGGAAACCATTGACCGCCTCATAAAACGAACTGCAAACGGCGGCATTGAAATAGTAAATTATCTTAAAACAGGAAGCGCATATTACGCACCTTCTGCAGCCGCGGTGCAAATGGTGGAAGCAATTGTAAAAGATAAAAAACGTGTTCTCCCCTGCTCAGTATATTGTCAGGGCGAATATGGATTGAATGGCACATTTACTGGTTTGCCTGTTGTGCTGGGAAAGAACGGAATGGAAAAAATTATTGAAGTTCCTCTTTCTGCAAACGAACAAACCGCACTTCAAAAATCCGCAGAAGAAGTAAAAGTGAACATCGCAAAATTAGGATTTTAATTCCTTTTTTTGATTGTGAAAAAAAAATCCCGTTTCTAACAGAGACGGGATTTTTTTTATAATTTCCACTTAAGCATCAATGAAAAATTGGTGTTTCTCCTTCGCTCCGTGTTTGTCTGATACTGAAATTCGTACCAGCCATTAATAAAAAGTTGAGAATGCTCTCCAACGTTCCATTCAATTACGGCAAGCGGACCAATGCTGATAAATGTACGCTCGTGTTTTCTCTTTTCGCCGCTTCCTGCATATTGCATTTTGCGAAAATAACGCACGCCCGATGATAGACGCACGGCGCTTTCTTTGTTAAATTGCATTTGCGGAATAAGCGTCAACTCTTCAAACGAATTTATCGGACGCTCTGAAAATTCTTTCCATCGCAACTCCCCACGCTCATACATTTTTAAATACGAAAACCACTCCAGCGAAATATTTTTTGCAATGGAAAGCGAAGTAGAATCCAAAAACCCAAATTGACGAAATGAAAAACTGCGGATTTCACCTGTTGAGTACTCTTCAAAATCATACACAGTGTAATTTGCAAGCACTTCAAACTGATTGGCAGAAGAAAATTTCTGATGCGGTTTGAACAGCAGAACGGGAGAAAGCCGCAGCGTGCGATTCCAAAAATTATTTGCACTTCGCTCTGCAAGCAAATAGACCAGATGTGTTGCGGTTGCGTCGGTTATAATTTTTAAATGCAGCAACGGACTTATCTTGTGCTTTGTAACCACGCTCGCAACGTACACAAGTTCATCACGGTCTTCCACGTTCTCTTTGCTTGGCGTATCGTAGCGTAAAATACTGCCGGATGCCTGCACTTCCATTTGGTCGCTACTGGAAAATGGAAACGCAATTCCCCCGCTAAACATTGTGCGCTTGGAAAAATTATTTTGCTGCTCTTCCAACGAAGATATACTGCTAAACTTCGTACTTCCTTCATCTGTACTTTTTGTGTGCTGTTCATTGCGCTCAAAATAATGCAGCCGCATTGAGGAATAAAATGAATCAGCAAACGTGTATTGCAGTTGTCCGCTCGTTTCAAGTTTTAATTCTTCAATGGAAATTCCCGACGATTTTTGTATGGAGCGGTTGAATATTCCTCCCTGCATTCCTAAAAGAATATTCTCACTTACTTCATACGTAAGCGCGTCCGCAAACGATAACACCTGCTCTGTCCGCTTATCAATGCCATGTTGATTGGGTAAATAAAATTCTCTGCGGTTTTTTAAAAAAGAAAATGATGCGCTGTTCTGTGTTTTCTCTTCAAATTTTTTCAACAACCCAACATTGAAAAAATGGTCTTCCAGAAAACGCGGAGGTAAATTATGCTGTTGAAACTGTCCCGCAATTTTTGTCTGAAATCCTTCCACATCAATGAGCGGCGCAGATAATCCGAAATGGTACGACATTCCTTCATCGTATCCCAAACGCTGATTATCGAAACGGTAACCGATGAGCGGCTCAAACTGAACAAACGAAAACGGCTGATACTGAACACCGCCATACACAATATGCGACGAAGCATTGCTTATTCCGACAGACTGATTATCATTGAGCAAGAACGATGTGAATTGAATTTCGGGAATAAATTTTTCTGCATATCTGTACGATGTTTTTGCAAACAGCAATTGCTCATCTTTTATAAAATTATTCAGCGCGCGGATTACCGTCGAACGGAAATTTTCTTTCAATGCAACAGAAAATCCATGGAAAGATTGTTCGTAGTTTCCTGCAAAATTCCAGCGAAATGTATTTGCTAATCGTTCAAAACCAAGCGCAGTTGTGCGACCTTTTGCAGTCGAATCGGAAAGCGGCGCTGAAAAAAATGAAAAACGCTCCTGTGTTTTCGCGCTGAAACACAGAAGCAGAAACATTGCAGTGATGTAGTGTAACTTACTTTTCATTTGAAATTAGGCAAAAAGTAAGGAGAAATTGTGAAAGAATAAATATTCTTTTCAATAAAAAAAGGCTTCCCGATTTAAGAAAGCCTTTGTTTAAATTCGAATACGATAAAACTTATTTCAGCAACACAAATTTTCGTATAGATTGAAAACTTCCTGCGTGCATTTTATAAAAATATATACCACTTGCTATTTGCGATGCATCAAACTCCACTTGTTTGTAACCTGCTTGTTCAAATCCATCTACCAACGTAAATACTGTTGGAGTTTCGATGTTCAGACTATTTCCTTTTTTCGGGAAAGCACGCATCGCAATCTCTTTAGTCAGAAAGAGCAATGGCATCCTGTTATTCACCGGGCGAGGACAGTAGTAGCTGTACTGTCTCCTGCTTTTTATACTTGTTTTTTCTATTTCATTAAAATCATTTTGTTAGTTGTAAAATACTCATCTCCCTCTTCTGTTCGTATAAAGATGCGATAATAATAAACCCCACTTGCAAGATTTTCAGAATTTATTTCAATCATTTGTCTCCCTGCTTCCATAAATCCACTTTCTGCAATAGTTGAAATTTCTTGTCCTAGTATGTTATAAATTTTCAGTGTTATATATGATTGTTCTTTCAGAACGAAAGAAATACTAGTATTTGGGTTTCCTGGGTTGGGATAGTTACTCAAGAATAAATTGTTGAACGCACCTTCTCTCTTTCCATTCATATTATCAAACATACTTTTTTTAACTGGTAACTTCAAAGAACGAATGTACTTATAGAAGTTTGATTTTGAAGGAAAATTATCTTCCCATGCTACCACAATTACAGTGGGTGTAATTACTATTGTAGAACTTCCTGGTGAGTTTGCATCAGGAGAAGAAATAATATTTTCTGAGCACCAGGAAAAACCGTTATTAAATGATAATCGTGTTTTGACTTTGCTGGGAACAGAGCGAAGTACATCTGATTCCCATGTTAATGCAAGAGGCGCTCCCTTTTTAATTTCAGCATCTATCACTCGTTTATATGGCGAATATGGCCATCCTGCATCAGGTCGTTGCGTAAGCACATTTTCCTGACTCCACGTCTTTCCGTTATCGTAGGAGTGCCTCTCAATCGCGCTGAGTCCCCAACTAATACTGCCGTATTTTCCGTCTAACCACACGACATATACCGAACCATTGCGTGATGTTGCAATACTTGAACTGAACGATGAATGACTATCCGGTAACGAAAGAACATTTTCTTTCTTCCAACTTTTCCCGAAATTTTTCGAATGGCGATAGACCAATTCACCTCCGACAAATTTCTTTTTTCCATACTTTACATATACAAGATGGAAATAGCCCGGAGTTATTCCTATACGGTACTCGCTGCCTTTCGGGAGTTTTGCCTTGGTCGGTTTCCAATTCTCGCCCGCATTCGTGGAATAGAGTATCGTTAAATTATCTCTCAGCTTTTTGGATGAATATAGTAAGGCAATGGTATCGCCGGAGATTGCCGCTTGATGTAAATAATCCGTGGAATCCGTGCCGTACAAAATCGGTCGTGGATTTTCCCAATGCGCTCCGCTATCCGCAGAACGCATCATCCAGATGGGACTGTAAAACGGACTCTCTTTTCTTCCCCCTCCCTCAAAAAAAAGATACACATATTTCTCGTTGGTAACAAGATTTTCTCCGTCAACTCCGCTTCTATAGAGCATGCTATCCATCAGGATATTGCGCGATGAATCGTACGTAATTCCTCCATCCAGAGAGCGCGCATACATTATTTTTCTTCCAACAGGAGAAAAATCCGTTTCCGACCATGTGCAATGGATAATATTTTCCCCTTGCGCCGCAAGTCGTAAATATGAACTATTGTTGAAAGATAACTGATGTATCGGCGACCAGTCACTATCGCAGGGGCAACCGGTAGTATCTGTTTGTACTTTCGGCATATTTGTTTTCCATACTGCATCGCGGTTAAAGTAAAAGGGTGCGTGGTA